>NZ_JAMXFC010000073.1 GCF_025370755.1 Laspinema sp. D2d
CCTCTACTCGCTATCCAGTGGTCAAAAAGAGGTATTCAAAACCAAAATCATCCCCCAAAAAGACCGCTTAAGCTTCTAATTTTTGTCCTACACTCTTTTAACAGTGGCTCCCCTCCTGGTGGGTCAAATTTCGCTTAGTCTAAACTCCAGTAGGGTATCCTTGTTGGGACCCAAGATTGCTGGACTTGTTGCAATAAGAGTAGTCGCAATTCCCGTGAAGGCACTGATAGCAGCCAAGGCTATAGGCTGGTATTTAGTAGTCTTTTCAGTATCTTGAGAGTCTGTCATCTTATCGATAAATTTTAATTGACTTGTAAACAACTCCTGTCGCTGTTCGAGGAGCCAGCTAACTCTTGAGTGTGCCGCAGTTGTGGTCTAGCACCCTTTTACGGCGTATAAAATCAAAAACCGGAAACATTTAACTCTAAACTTCCGCTTTTCCGCAGGTTCTACCCAAATCGTGCTGATTCAGTCGAGTGTTTCGTGGTGGGCTGTTGGGTTGGTTGTCGGTTTGTCGGATAAGTGTCGGATTCGACTTCGACAGTTTGTCCAAGGCGATCGCATCAACCTCGAAACGTGCAAGTCAGTGGCTCACTCAAAATCACGGAATTTGCCGCTGTATAAAAGTTTTACTCAAGTCCCTAAGCGTGATATTTTCAGAATCAAAAGCTATAACAAAACAATGCTAACCGTCCACCATCTCAACGTTTCCCAGTCGGAGCGGATTATCTGGCTGCTAGAAGAACTGGAATTGCCGTACGAACTGGTTCTGTACCAACGAGACCCAGTGACCCAGTTTGCTCCTCCCGAATTGCGGGACATTCATCCCGTGGGTACTGCGCCGGTGTTGGTCGATGACGAGGTAGTGCTGGGTGAATCGGGAGCTATCATCGAATATATCCTAGGGCGCTACGGGGAAGGACGGCTGGCGGTATCCGTCGCATCACCTGAGTATCCAGATTACCTGTACTGGTTCCACTACGCCAATGCCAGCTTGATGACCTGGAGTATTGTAAGCTGGATTACCGGAATGGCCCTAGGACCCGATAGCAATTCTCCACTACTCCCCGCTTTACGGCAGCGGCTCGATCTCCATCTGGAAATGGTAGAAAATCGCCTATCCCAAGGGGACTATTTCGCCGGTGCTGAGTTCACAGCCGCCGACATTATGATGCACTTCCCATTCGGGACGATGAAGGCATTTTATGACTTGGGTTTTGACAACCGGCCCCACATCAAAGCGTGGCTGGCTCGGATTAGCGATCGCCCGGGATATCAGCGAGGGATGAAAGCAGCCGGACACGAACAAGACCCAGTTCTGGAGGGGACCACAAGCCGCGTGATTGGGTTGGATTCCTCTGCTTGAATTACCCGAATCAGATAGTTTTGCAGGCTGTGGATGAGTTGAGCAGGACGAAGTGAAGTTGGGGGCGATCGCAAATAACTGTTAAAGCTGGCAGTTTCAAAGAGGCGATCCCCCGTTGGGTTGGTTTGTCGGATTTGTCGGATAACGGTTGGATATGACAGTTTGTCCAAGGCGATCGCCTGTCGGTGTTTGGTGGGTTTGTCGGATAAGTTCGGATCTGACAGTTTGGGGGAGGCGATCGCATCTGAGTCGGGTCCGGCGGATAGGGGCTGGCAGTTTGGGAAAAATTTTACTTGCCCCATAATTTTGCAATTTGTTATTAGACTAGGGCTTTACAAACTTTTCTTCAGGCAATAACTCTTCTAATAAGCTAATAGGATTGTCATTCAGTATTTCCCAGTCTTGCTTCAGTTCATCCCATAGCTGCTTAATTGCCGGAGGATAGGTCTCCGATTCTTTGCCATACTGCCGAACAATGTATTGCATCAGATTGAAACAAATAGTTGCTTGACCTGCAATAGTTATATCTATCAAAGACTGTGACTTCTTAAACCATAACGTTGTCGGCATTTTTGCTGCATTTTCAATCACCTCTTTTAGCTCTTGACTCAGAGGTGTAATTTTCGGTAAATCTACGTTACGCTTAGGATCTATTAGTCGGTCAATTTTATTTGAAACAATTTTGTTTTGGTAGGCTTTGTCCCCATGCAAGCAATTGGTAACCAATCTTTTGATACGAACCATAAACACAGAACTGGTAAGTGCAAGCAACGATTTTACTCGCAATTCCAGCAAATAGAACAACTCATCAACTGTAAGCGTTTTCAAATCTTTCCAACCCGCAAGACCTACATTAGGTATTCGTGAGAGTATCTGATTTTTGATTACCTCTCGTCCCCACGCAAAAACAAAGACTATTCCAGCCACCAAAATTATAGGCATTAAAGCTGAGAAAAAATCCTGCAAAAAAATAAATGTTCCTCCTTGGATTTCTTGCCAAAGTTCATAGACAACAGAAATTATCGTCAAACCACAAGTCACTAAGAAAAACCGGATAAGCCCGTCTATTTGTCCCAAGGTTAGGTTGCTGGATATTTGATTATTCTGGGGATATAAAAGTAGATTATCTTTTTCTGAATCTACATCTGAAATTATTAACAAGCCTAAAGGCTCGGTACCTTTTCGCTTATCGGCTAACAGTAAACTATCAATTCCCTGATTATCAGAGATACCACCATCCATTAAACCTAGAGATTCAAACTGTTTATTATCCTTAATGGCAGAAGGTATTTTATTATTAGGCCACGCAAAATCTTGAGGAAATTGCATTGGTTCAAAGCCTCCGGGAAAACAAGATGAAGCAGCCAGAATATCTGCTAAACGAATGTCCTGTGCTAATTCTCTGGGAATAGATATGTTACCGTTACCAATATAAGCATGAACACTGATACTTTTTTGAAAACGAAATGCCACGCCCGTACAAAACTCAGTAGTATTAAACGAAATTTCTTCCACTGAAATCTTCGAGTCGAGAATTGCTTTTAGAGTGTACGGACTGCCTTTAGGAGACTTAAGTAAAGTATCAGCATAAACATTTGCCATCGATAAAATTAGCTTTCGTTGGCCTGATGGCACTCTTATCGAACCATTGTTCAAGTCTGCTAGTCCTTGTTGAAATAGATTTTCATCGCGTAGGAAAAGATAAAAGTTTCGGAAAAACTGAGAAAATGGGACTCCTTCTACCAAAGATAAAATATATTTCATACCCGTAAATGTTCCACCAGATACTGTAGATAATCGGCGGAGCTGAGGAAGGAGTTGAATTTTATCAAGATAGGCTAACGTTCCTAAATGAAATGCCGCAGCACGATAGCCACCACCTGACAAAGCTAACCCAAAAGAAATTTTGCTTAAATCTTCGGGTTTTTTCTCCATATCTTGCAAAATAGTTGTCATTCTATCACAATTCTCCAGCTAATAAGTTTAGTTAATTTTTTCCCTTAAGTAATGCTAGTTACTAATTCATAAAACCTTGAAGCTTAGAATACATTCGTCAACCGAAGATAGGGCTGTTTGATTTGAGCGAACAATTTTGAGTGCCATTGCACAAGGTTTTACCTAAGCATAGTTATGACTATATCCGAAATTTTCTATCTCAGCCCGTATATTGCAAGAAATTCATGAATCATTGCAATTCGCAACAAACTAAGATAATTTGCAATAAGTTCGTTATGAACAATTTATTAGGACTATCTAACGCTAGAAAAACTCTGGACCCTGACAAGTTGAGGAGTGGGTCATTTTTTTACGGGCAGCGCTGTCCGTAAAGGCTAGGATTCCTAAAATAGTTTGCTCGATTAGCATTGCTTTGACAAGGCTCTAATGCCACCCTAAATTATCAGGAAAACCAGGCATTATTTGAGTAAAAATCAGCTCAACCCGAATTCAACTAAGCCCACCAATCCAGGACCACTCCATTCGCACAAAGGCCATCAACATCTCACAATGGACTGCATCAAGACAATAGTGACACATTCAATCTGATAGTAGCGACTGAGTGCTGCATTCTGAGAGTCGGGTCCGGTCTAGCTTAATCTTGGGGGTAATGTTGACGAGGAAAGCCACCAAGTAATGCGATCGCCACTAACTGAGCTAGAACCAATTGCCACCCACCGAGATAATTCTGAGCCTTGCACCCGGAACCAGCCCGAGATAATTTAGACCAATCGCCACCGACTGAGTTAGAGCCAATCGCCACTGATTAAGCCCAGACTATTCGGAGCCAGTAGCCGCCAAACATCGAACTCGAACTGCACCGGCGCTCATGGACACCTAGATTCCTTCCGAACCGAACGGAGCGATCGCCTTTGATAGTCACCCGCAGACCATGAATCTGCGGGTCAACCAGTCGAAGTACAAGCTAATCCGGCCAACGATGAGCACGACCGTCACCTGCTGAAACCAGACTGGCAACTGACTGAGCATAGTCACCCGGACACCACCTCAACAAGAAGCGTCGGTCAAGTCAACCATCAGCCTCAAAATAGCGATTAGCCTCCAGTCAGCGATCGGTCTTAACCCGGCGATGGGTTTCCCGTCAGCGATTGCCATCAGACTAGCGATCGCCAACTCCACCGATTCAGTCAACTTGACCAGCGCTCGACTTAGATTCAGTGAATCAGCTCAATCAAAACTTAACTCGAACATAGTGAATTCCACAAGAACACTCGATAACTTAACCAGGCTCCTCAACAACCAAACAATTGCTATCATTGCTGTGCGGCCACTGAACCACCACCAACTCAGCCAAACATTGACCAAAATAGTTCTGGGGATTGGGTCGAGACAAGTGCTTCAACCCACATCACCTAAGCCATCCGGCTGCAATGCAAACTTATCGTCACCTTGAATGGTCACATAACCATCAGAGAATCGAACATAAACTGTTTTGGTATTCAGCGCTCGTTCTACCTGTCCAATTTGGCCGGTATAGGGCCAGCCTTGTATCAAGCAAACTACGCGGTCTCCAGGCTGCAACTTAGACTCGCCGTACCGTTTTTTGCCTTGGAAGTCGGCGCGGATTTCTTCAAGTTCTTTCTGGCGCTCCTGCTCCTTCTTTTGGCGAATTTCTGCTGATATGCGTTCCTGTTCTTTAAGCTCTTTGACCGTGATGTTAAGACGATGGGCCTTAGTGTTTAATCGGACATTTTCTTGATATTCTTGGCATCGTAATAGTGGAGCTTGGGCAGACTCGTTTACTTTAGCAATTCTTTCGAGTGCGTGAATTGCTGCATTATAGCGCCAAATATCGCCGCTCATTCCCTCGCGTTCCAAAATTTGGATTATCTGCGAATTTCCTGGACCAAATTCTGATAATCTACCTAATATTTTGCTAATTAGCTTATAGTTATCGCCGTATTGAACCCATTCGTGATACATAGCAATTACTTCGGATGCGGATTGAGCTTCCGGCAGGGTAAGGAGCAATCGCTCATCAGTGCTATTTGTATGTTTTACACGAGAACCCATGTTATAACTCCTTTAAAGCCCAACTCATTAAACTTTATGCTTTCTGAATTAATGGAACTAAGTGCATCATGTAATCCTGCTTTCCAATGGGTACGCCAGTCATGCGGAGGATATCGTAAGCCGTAACCAGATGGAAATAGAAGTTTGGAATTAGAAAATTGTTGACATAAGCCTGACCCAACATTTCGAGGTAACGACCCTGGCTAAGGTCGATGCGTACCAACTCATTGAGTTTTTCATCTTCAGTGTGAATGCTTGAAAGCAGTTGTTGGGTATTCGCGATATGTTCGTAGGCTGCCACGAGAGAGGTAACTTTTGGATCGAGATTATCCCTCGGTTTGCCACTACACCATAAAGCAAAGTTGCGAGGTTGATTGCAGGTGAAAGCAATCTGCGTACCGAGGGGCAGCATATCAGTCGCAATCCGCTGGTCCAGAAACCCCTCACTCTCACCGAAATGTTTTTGAGCTAACTTTAGGAGGTGTTCAAGAGTCGTTAGGCGGCTTTGGAAGACGGTTATGATGGAATCTATATTTTGACGGGACATTTTGCGCTCCTTCTGACTAGACTTTCGGCTTCCACTGCTGGTAATCGCATCAGCCGTCCAGCTTCCGGGAGCCGGAGTGATTTGTGCAATTGTAGACGAATACTAATTCGGCCAACAATGAACAGGGATATCACCTACTGGAACTAGGCAGTTGCCCCAACTCAACGGGCGCAGTCACCACCCAGACAGGTATCAACTTAAACTAGCGAGCAACCTCAATCTAGCAATTGCCAACTCAACCCAGCAAGTATCAACTAGGCTCCTTGGCAACTCCACCAGAGCGATAAGCCCCAGGGCCCGGGCTGCGGTTACCGCCAACTTAACCAACCGAGCATCCAATTGACCCGACGATTAGCTATCCACTAGCCAATCGGTCCCTAGACTTAGCGATCGCCAAGCCAACTCGGTGCGTGCTCATTCGAGCCAAGAAGTAACAACCCCCCGAGGGTGGTCAACAGTTCACCTAGACGAATCCCAACTCGACGATGCGATCGCTCATTGATGATGCGCTCGGCAAACTGACCCGGCGATTGGCACTCACCGAAACCAGCAAGAGTCCCGGCGATCGGCAACTCGACCATGCGATCGGTCACTTGGCTAGGCTCCTTCGGCAACTCAGCTAGGGAATCGGTCATTCGACTTGGCGATTGGCTATCAACCAGGCGATCGGTCATTTGACTTGGCCCCAAGCCTACGGCATAGCTTCGCTTACCGCAACTTGCCCCAATCCAGTGAGGAACCAGCATCTATCCCAGGCGCTCAAGATTGGCTGGATTAATTGCCATCCTTCGGATTCAGTCTGGTTTATTCCCGTCATCGGTATCGCAGTGGTACAGTCCTGGTCACTCTAGCTGGCGATCGCCATCGCATCTAAGACTAACCCGGCCCAACAAGTATCTATTCAGTTATGAGCCAACCCGGTCAAGCCATAAACCCTCGCAGTCGGACTCGCTCTGATTCCGAAAGTAAAGACCATGCCGCTTGGAAGAACTGCTCGAAATAGTCTTGGTAAATCTCAGCGAACAGATTGCGAATCTCATAGAAGGCATCCGGATTATCAGCAAGGGCCAACCATTCGGCACACTCTTTAATATCTTGTTCCGTGGCTGATGGAATTGGGTCGGCTGACGCAGTTACGGGCGTGGCTGACGCAGTTGCTGACGCAGTAGCTGACGCTGTATCGCTTTGCTGGCAAGGAACTGACGCAATGAGGTCAATTTCCTCAATCGATTTTTCAGTTACAGTCACATCAACGATGCTGCTGGATGG
>NZ_JAMXFC010000006.1:0-208584 GCF_025370755.1 Laspinema sp. D2d
GCATTTTAGAACAGGTCAAAAAAAAAGTGGGAGATCTAGAAGTAGTCAAAGAAATACTCACGGTTTATGAGTTAACAATAGATAGCACTGAACAGCCCATAGAACGGCCCACTGACAACGAAGAGCAAAAATAACACTTTTCAGGAAAGAAGAAAACTCATACTCTTAAAAATCAGTTAATTGTTCTCCCCAAAGGTAAAGATATTGTGGATATAAAAATTGGGAAAAAAGGACCAGTTAGTGACATAAAAATATTTAAAGAGCAGCAAACAAAGTTTGACCCCAATCAAAAGTTTAAAGGGGACAAGGCTTATGTCGGGGGATTTCAAATCTCTACTCCCCATAAAAAGCCTAGAAATCAAGAACTAAGTATCGAACAGAAAGAAGAAAATAAAGTGTTTTCATCTAAGCGAATTTTTGTAGAACATCTAATTAGAAAGCTAAAAATTTTCCGTGTTGCTTCCGAAAGATTTAGGCTAAAGCGCTCAAATTACGAGTCGGTAATTTCTACGGTGTGTGGTTTGGTAAGATTACAAATAGGGGCCTTAATTTTGCCTAACTAAAACTTGTAAATTGTCAACTGCATATACCGATTAATAAGGGCCAATAATTTGGCGATTTTTAACTCAAATCTCCTTAAACCCCTATATTCTCGTAAAAAATCAATGCAGATGAAAAATAACCGATAAGTTTAGAATCTTTTTCTGGTAATGTTTTGGAGTTTTTGGAGATGTCTATTGCCCATGAACATGAAACGATGTTGAATCAAGCTGCTTACTCTGGGTATTTACTCGGAACTTTTTAGCCGCAGCCAAGGCTACTTTGACAAATAGTTGAGTGATGCCTACTTTATAGAGTTCATCTAGGACTCTACCTAATCGGTCATCATTGAGCAACTCTGGTGTTATCCCCTCGGATAGAAGATGTTCTGTGGCTTTGCCGACAAAGAATTGGGAAAATAAGTACAAGGGGGCGCTCACCAACCCTAAACCATTGAGAATCATTGCTTTGACCACGATTCCTGGACTTACCAGGGTGAGGGGGTGGGGTTCGAGTTCCCGGTTAATCAGCTCGACGAGTCCTATCTCATCAATGATGCCCGCGACTATGCCACAGTGGTCAATATCGTGTACTATGATGTTAGATGCTATGTCTGTCATGGTTTTAGAATATTCCTAGCTCTCCCATTTTACCTGCGGAATGTAGGTTCAATGGATTTGGCGGCAAGGACTTCCTACATGGATTGTCCGGTAACGATAACCTCTTGGGAAGTGAGGGCAATGATCTCATTCACGGTAACCGAGGTAATGATTACATCGAAGGCGGTAACGGCAATGATGTAATTCATGCGGGTAAAGATGATGATGTTATCCTCGGTGGCGAGGGAGATGATCAGTTGTATGCCAATTACGGCAACGATATCATCCTTGCAGGTAATGGCAACAACTTCGCCAATGGGAACCAAGGCGATGACATTGTAAAGGGAGGCAATGACAACGATATCTTACATGGAGGTAAAGGAGATGATACCGTCATGGGCGAAAATGGCACAGACCTTTTGTTTGGTGACCTGGGCAATGATATAATCTGTGCGGGTAGTGGCAATGATTTCGTCTCTGGCAACCAAGGCGATGATACTTTAGAAGGTGGTGATGGGGAGGATGTGCTTTGGGGTGGCAAAGATAATGATATCCTTATCGGTGGCAATGGTGATGACTGGTTGTTCGGAGATTTAGGATATGATCTTGTCATGGGCGGTGCAGGAGGCGATCGCTTTGTAATTCGCCACCATGCGGGAACCGATTTAATTCTTGACTTTACCGATGGAGAGGATTTAATCGGGTTAGTACAAGGATTAACTTTTAATGATTTAACCCTGACTCAGCAGAACAACAGCATATGGATTTATGCTGGAAATGACTTACTCGGCATTCTCAATGGTCTCAATGCTTCTACCCTGAATCAGCAGGATTTCTTTACGGTTGTTTAACCAATCTGATCCAATTTTTACGGGAGGGACAGGGTAATGCCTTGTCCTTTTTTTCTATTTGAATTTCCTGAATGCGTTTATTACCAGATAGAAAGGTAAAAAAGAGCGTCACACCCCCTCATCGGGAATCAATCGGTTAAAATAGAACCACAACTTTATCAATTCCCCAAATTATGGTAAATTACAATTTTCTGCAAAATTTACCTGATGCAGATGAACTACCAGACTCTGATGATACTCCGGTGGATAACGAACTGCAAGCTTTAGTTCCGGGCTTACTCCGAGCCATTTTAAGCTATCTTTGGTCCAGTCGCCAAGATTGGTTTTTTGGGTTCAATATGGGGGTTTACCATGCTACGGGAGAGAATCCCCGGGTGGCGATCGTCCCCGATGGGTTTCTGAGTTTGGGAGTACCGCATCGGCGTGACTCCGAGGGACGCAAAAGTTATATTGTTTGGTTGGAAAATAACATTCCGCCCATTTTTGTTTTAGAATGCGTTTCCCATACTTATGGGGCAGAATACGATGACAAAATGAAAATTTATGCTAAGATGGGAGTTAGCTACTATGCAATTTATAATCCCAATTTTTACCGACGCGATCGCCATGAAGTTTTCGAGGTGTATCAGTTAGTCGATGGAGACTATATCCGCCTATCTGGGGAACCCGTTTGGATGCCGGAAATTGGATTAGCCATTGGACGCGGAATCGGGACGTTTGAAAATTGGCAGCGGGAGTGGTTGTACTGGTACGATGCTGAGGGGAACCGATATCCCACCCCGGAGGAAATTGCCTACCGGGAACGCCAACGGGCGGATGCAGAACAGCAACGGGCGGAGGCAGAACGCCAACGGGCCGATCGCCTCGCCCAACTCCTGAAAGAACAAGGTATTAATCTTGATGACTAAGCCAAATCAAGAGGGACAAGGCATTACCTTCTCCCTCTCTCACAACAGGCTAATTACAAATCTAAATCTGTAACTGCACCGAGACTGCTAGATGAAACTAACTTAGCATATTTCGCGAGTACCCCTTTTGTATAACGGGGGGCGCGAGGTTGCCAGTTGGCATGACGACGGGCTAATTCCTCATCGGATATATTTAACTGCAACTTACGATCGCGGGCATCGATGGTAATCATATCCCCTTCTTCCACTAAGGCGATCGCCCCGCCGACGGCAGCTTCAGGGGCAACGTGACCCACCACTAGACCGTAAGTCCCTCCGGAGAAACGGCCATCGGTGATTAATCCCACCTTATCCCCTAAACCTGCGCCAATAATGGCCGAAGTCGGGGCCAGCATTTCCCGCATTCCCGGTCCGCCTTTCGGACCTTCATAGCGGACCACCACCACATCACCGGCACTAATTTTGCCATCCAAAATTGCTTTGAGGCACTCTTCCTCGGAATCAAATACCCGGGCGGGACCCTCAATTACCGGCGTTTTCACCCCGCTAATTTTAGCAACAGCCCCTTCAGAGGCGAGATTGCCTTTCAGAATCGCCAAGTGACCCTGACGATACATCGGGTTATCCCAGGGACGAATTACATCCTGTCCTGTTGGGGGTTCGGCGGGAATATCCACCAACAATTCTGCAACGGTTTGGCCGGTAATAGTTAGCGCGTCTCCATGCAATAAATCATGGACCAGGAGCATTTTCATCACCTGGGGAATGCCGCCTGCTTTGTGAAGGTCCGTTGCCACATAGCGCCCACTGGGTTTGAGGTCACAGAGCACCGGAACTCTACCGCGAATGGTTTCAAAATCATCCAGGGTGAGGGGGACTCCCATCGCCCGGGCGATCGCCAGTAAATGGAGCACCGAATTTGTGGAACCCCCAACCGCCATAATCACCGCAATGGCATTTTCAAACGCCTTGCGGGTGAGAATCTGACTGGGCAAAATTTGCTTACGAATGGCCTCGACTAAGACATGAGCCGATTTTTGGGTACTGTCGGCCTTTTCTGCATCTTCTGCGGCCATTGTCGAGGAGTACATCAAGCTCATCCCCATTGCTTCAAAGGCGGAAGACATGGTATTGGCTGTGTACATCCCACCACAGGAACCCGCACCAGGACAGGCATGGCGTTCCACTTGTAGCAGTTGCTCTTCGTCAATTTTACCGGCGCTGTATTCCCCAACTGCCTCAAACGCACTGACGACAGTGAGGTCTTTTCCGTCCAAATGACCCGGTTTGATGGTACCGCCATAGACAAAAATTGCGGGAATATTCATGCGGGCGATCGCCAACATGGCCCCCGGCATATTTTTATCGCATCCGCCAATAGCTAGGACCCCATCCAGACTCTGACCATTACAAACGGTTTCAATGGAGTCCGCAATCACTTCGCGGGACACCAGGGAATATTTCATCCCCTCGGTTCCCATTGAGATGCCATCACTAATCGTAATCGTGCCAAAAATTTGAGGCATTCCCCCGGCCTCACGAACCCCATTTTCCGCCCGTTTTGCCAGGATATCCAGCCCCATATTGCAGGGAGTAATGGTACTGAATCCATTGGCAACACCGACAATCGGTTTGACGAAATCGGGGTCAGAAAAACCAACCGCCCGCAACATAGCTCGGTTGGGCGATCGCGCGTGTCCTTGGGTGACGGCTTGACTTCTAAGGTTATCAGGCATTCTTTTTTCCGGTAAACGAGAGCAAATCTCCAGGGGCTAATGTAGAGTAGGGTTTGGTTATAGCTGTTTGCCTCCCAACTTTCGCTTCTCCCCCTAGGATCTATCTTTAGATTGTCTCAGAATCCCACCCCATTTGTCATTTCCCTTTCCCCATCTCCCCAATCCCCCCAATCTCCCCCATCTCCCCCATCCTCCCCATCTCCCCCATCTCCCCATCTCCCCATCTCCCCATCTCCCCATCTCCCCTTTCCCACTTTCAATTCCTCTTAAAAGTGATTTGTGACATTGAAGACGATACATTGGAAGCACCCACCACTAGACTTGCACAGAGCGATAGCAAAGAGGCGACAGGACATGGATGTAAATGAATTACTAGAGCGATATGCAACTGGAGAACGAGATTTTCGGAACCTAAACTTGATTGGTGCCAACTTAGCCGGGTTGGACTTAAGTGAAGTTACTTTTCGCGATGCTGACTTACGTCAGGCCAACCTGACCGCGACCAAACTCACGGGGGCAAACCTGCGAGAAGCTAATCTCGTGGGGGTTACCCTTCATCAAGCCAACTTGCGAGAAGCCAATCTGATTAATGCCAACTTAAGTAGAGCAGACTTAAGTGAAGCAGACCTAAGTTTGGCAAATATTAGCCGAGCCATTGTAGAACGAGCCAATTTACAGAAAGCTAAAATGGTACAGGCTCTTGCCAGCGAGACTAGGCTGGGTTGGGCAAATCTCAAAGAAGCAACCTTGAATCAGGCCAATCTCAGTCGAGCGAACTTAAGTGAATCCGACTTGACCGGCGCGAATTTAGAAGGGGCCAACCTAACGATCGCCATTTTGATTCAGGCGATTATGGAAAAGGTGAATCTGACCAATGCTACTTTAAATGGAGCCAACTTAACGGGGGTCAATCTCCGAGAGTCTGACTTGAGTCGGGCCAATATGAGTGGATCCAATCTAGCCGGAGCGGACTTAACAAAAAGCCAACTCCGGGGAACCAACGTGAGTTGGACCACCATGCGCGGGACGAATTTAGAAGGAGCCAGTCTATATCGCGCTAACTTGGGTTGGTCCAACCTCACGGGAGCCAACCTCACCAATGCAATTTTAATGGATACGAATCTGTATCGGACAAACCTCCGGGATGTCAACTTGACGGGAGCCATTATGCCCAATGGGTTGACCCACCAATAGCACCTGTTGCGTGAGTTGCCCAGGTATTTTGCCTCTTTTGACGGGAGGCAGTCCGAATTGTCCTGGAATTGAGCGCCTAGGGTCTGGGATCAGCCAGTCCCCTGCTTAGGGTGCAAAGGCATCAGGTATCGACCCTCCAACCGTTGCGATCGGACCTCGAACAATTGGCCCTGTTGTCCAGTCTATCTTCTCTAGGGGCAACATTCACAGCACTGACCCGATGTGCTGTAACCCCTATCTACTGAGTTTTTACCCCGTTTGGCGCGATCGCTGAAACGGGGATGACGGGGCGATCGCCCCAGACTATATTTTAAAAACGTTTCGTGCCACGTTTGGCCGCATCACGGGTGCAGGAGCCTTTGTCAGGAATCGAGCGATGATTTTGATTAGTCAGGTTAGCGTCATCAGTCTTGTCCTCATGGGACTTTCGGTTATATTCGTGCATTCTCCCGCCTTCTCTCATCCCCAGGCTATCGGACCCAACCCCGGTCCGGTGTCCCTACTCTCGATCATTCGAGAGTCTAACCCCTTTGAAGAACCCACCCTTAACCCAGAAAACATCCCCTGCCGTCAGGAACCCATCGGCTTAGGAATTCCTGGATTTCAACCGGGAATTCATCAAGATTCAGTCTTCCGAATGTTTGGCTTTCCCAGTCAAACTCTGCCCGGATATTGGCCCAATACTCACGCCGTCAGTTATGACCTGATCCCTCATGAGGTCAGTCTCGGATTCCTGTTCGATCGCCAATCCCTACTCTTGCAGCAAACCGAAGCTTCCTTTGCTCAAAGCGTCAACACGGAAATTATTCTAGGTACCTTAAACAGTATGTTAGGTTGCCAGCTTAATGAAGAAATCTCCTCGGGATTTCAACAAGTGTGGCGGGGTCAGGTACGCCGGTACAGCTTTGCGCTGGGTCACCTCAAAGGGGCGATCGAATGGGAGATTCGTCCCACCTCCTCGGGAAATCCACCAGCACAGCGCGTTTACATTGGAATTTGGCAAAAAGGTTTACACCGCTAACGGACTCAACTTGTTCCCTTTGCGCTGCGGATGCCCCATTCTATTATACGATCGATCAAGAACCCTAAAAATAATTGGCCCCGAGGGGAAGTAAGAATGATGAAAGCTCAAGATATCATGACCAAAGAGGTGGTGAGCATTCGCGGCTCTGCCACCGTTGCAGAAGCCGTTAAGCTCATGAAAGAAAAGGGCTTGCGGGCGTTAGTCGTATCCCGTCGCCATGATGGAGATGCCTATGGCATTGTGACCGAAACGGACATTGTTTACAAAGTAGCAGCGTTTGGACATGACCCGAAACAGATGCGGGTGTATGAAATTATGACCAAACCCTGTATCGTTGTCAATCCTGATCTCGGTGTAGAATATGTGGCCCGGTTGTTCGCCAATACTGGGATTCGTCGTGCTCCGGTCATCAAAGGAGACTTGCTCGGAATTATTTCCGTGAGCGATATTCTAACTAAGAGTGATTTTGTAGAGAAACCGAAAGTCAAACTGTTCGAGAGTGAACTGGAAAAAGCGGTTCAGGAAGCACGTGCTATCTGTGCAGAAAAAGGCCCAACTTCTAAAGAATGTGCGGCTGCTTGGGATGCAGTAGAGGAACTACAAGCTGAAGCGTCTCATCAACGGGCGATGAAACCCGTTAAGAGTGCATTTGAGGAATACTGCGAAGAAAACCCCGAGGCAGATGAAGCTCGGCTGTATGACGTTTAAGTTTCTAAGGCATTGAGGCGGGTTCGACGGGATGACATGACGATGAGTTCAGGGATTCAAACCGATCGCTGATGATAATCCCTCCGATGTGCTAAGGTCGAATTCCTACAATTTTTAAGCTGTGCGATCGCATTTTTGGCGATCGCACAGTTGTTTTTATTTGACTATTTAAGTGAGGGGCGCAACCCACATAGTTGATACCCGACAGCAAAACCTTAAAAGAAACCCATTATTTTACGAAATGTTTCGCAGAGTATGATATTGCCTACTCACCCGGGCATTCTAAATAATAGATATTTAGGGCAAAATAGGGCGAGGGCAATTATGGATGGGTATGAATTACTAAAACGCTACACGGCAGGCGATCGCGATTTTCGGGGTTGGAATCTGAATTTAGCCAACTTGATCGGCGCAACCCTGCAACAGGTGAACCTTTTCGGTGCAAATCTCATTGACGCATCCTTGGCGCGGGCTAATTTAAGTCGCTCCTTAATGATGGAAGTCCAATTATCCGGTGCATTTCTCTACGCCGCTGATTTAACCTTCGTCAAATTAAAAGGCAGCCGACTAATTGAGGCAGATTTAACCAAAGCGAACCTCCAAGGCGCTCAGTTAGCCAATACCGATTTAACCGGCGCAAAACTCAGTGGTGCTATTCTCAAATGGGTCAATTTTTATCGCTCCAATTTAATGGGAGTTAACCTCTCCGGTGCTAACCTCAATGGAATTAATTTCCGAGGGGCAAATCTGACTCAGGCTAACTTGAATTGGAGTAACCTCAGTGGTGCTAGACTCAGCGGCGCTTGTCTCAAAGGCGCACTCTTAAACGGAGTGAAACTCACCGGGGCTTTTTTAAATGGCCTCAATTTGGAAGGGATTAATTTTAGTGGACTCGAACTCAACGAGGCTAAATTAAGCGGAGCAAACCTGCGTGACTCTAACTTTATGGGTGCAGATTTGCGGGATACTCAAATGCGATTTACCGATTTTGAAGGCGGAAATCTTAAACAAGCCAATCTACATGGCAGTATTCTCAAAGGGGGTCATTTCAGTCGGGCCAATTTGATGAAAACTGACCTCATGGAAGCCGACTTGCGCAATGCCGATCTCCGGGATGCTAATCTCAATTTAGCCAAATTAACTGGAGCCGATCTCACCAATGCCAACTTAGAAGGGGCCTATTTATGGGGAGCTGACCTGGATGGCGCTTGCTTGCGGGGTGCAAATCTCCGGGGAGCCAGTCTGCGGGATGCGGCCCTGGTGGGTGCAGACTTGCAGGATGCGGATTTCACGGGTGCGGTGATGCCCGACGGAACTCTGCATTCCTAAACCCATTGCCAAGAGGATCAAACAGGGTGCTGAAAACTAATGAGATCTAGTGTTTACCAGAGTTATCCGGTCCATTCTTTTGGAGTGCGAGCATCGGGCTGGCTCTTGACAAGAGCGCGCCCGATGTGATGCCTCCAGCACACTTATAGAAGGCACACCTTTAACTATCTACTGGGGCTGTGCCATCCGGTTATTCTCTTTCTGTGATGGGATACCGACGCTCTATACCATCGCACTTTGAACTCATCTAAAAAATATCGGTCTATAAATACCTACCCGGATTTTCACTAATCCCACCGGGAACAGTCCATTTCTAATCTATTGAGTATAAAAACCCTTAAGCGGTTTGAAACGAAGCAAAAAACGGGAGATTAACAACCAACGGGGTGCAAAAAGCATCTCACTCATTCACCGTTTATTCTCAACGTTATTATCCCCGTTAGCGTATCTACTAAATTGCTTCCTGCTCTTGTTTTTTATCCTTGCTAATGCTTTAATAGAGATAGGAATAGTTTATGTCAAAAAAAATCCCATTTTTTCCATAAAAAAACCGGGACGGCAAGCCCCAGCGATGCCCAAATTGAATTCAGTGCTTAGGGGGCAACGGACTCCAGTAAAGAATAAGGGGCTTTTAAGCCATAAGGAGAGTAACGTAAAATGGATACTAATGAACTCCTCGAACGGTATGCAGCAGGAGAGCGATCGTTTAGAGATGTTAATTTAAACGGAGCCAACCTGGAACGAGCTAACCTAGCCGGATGTGATTTTTCTGGGGCTTATTTTGTCGGGGCCAACTTATCTCGGGCGATCTTGACTGGGGCCAATTTACACCTCGCTTTTTTACATCGTGCTGACCTGAGTTTTGCTAAATTAAATGAAGTGCGATTGACTCATGCAGATTTAACCAAAGCTAACTTAAAAGGTGCGTATCTGGTTAAGTCTATTCTCACGGCAGCGCGACTCAGTGGAGCAATCCTGTCCGGGGTGAATTTGCGGTTAGCTAATTTAGGCGGGGTGAATTTTTGTGGAGCGGATTTGCGCGGAATTAATTTGCGAGCCGCCAACTTAGTCAATGCTAACCTAAATTGGGCCAACCTCAGCGGTGCTAGATTGAGTGGGGCATTGTTGCGGGGAGCATCATTAACGGGAGTTAATCTCACACAAGCTTATCTGAATGGGGTAGACCTCAATAGCGTCCAGTTGGAGGGAGTCAACCTCAGTGGAGCAAAACTCAGCGGGGCCAATCTCTCCTTAGCCAATTTAAGCGCTGCAAACTTAAGTTCAGCCCAGATGCGGGTGTCATTTTTGTTTCGGGCGAACCTTCACGCTGCCTGCTTGAATGGCGCAAATTTGACTCGGAGTGACCTCTGTGAGGCAAACTTGAGTAAAGCGGATTTATCTTATGTGAACCTCCAAAATGCAGACTTGACGGGAGCCCTTTTGGTACAATCCAATTTGTTTCAAGCCAATTTAACCGATGTGAGCTTGCAGGGCGCTTGTTTATGTGGTTCAAACTTTAATGTAGCCGAATTGCGAGGGGCCAATTTAAGTGAGGCGGATTTGCGAGGAGCCTATTTTGAACCCTCACATTGGGAAGATATGTCCCTGCCTGATACTCGCGAGATGCAGGATGGCCGAATTTACGAATAGTCAGAAATTCATCCGGTTAGGCAAAATGCCGGTACAATTTCCCCAAATATAATCTAAAAGTAGGGACAGGGAAAAACCCTGTCCCTACTTTTAGATTTACCGCCCTGTAACCGATAGGCGATCGCTTTCATCACGTCGTTAGAGCAAATATCGGGAAGGATTTATAATACCCCAGGTAAAATTCATGAAAGAATCAGTTGGGTCATTAAGAGCTTTTTTGGGTGTAGTTGGGATACTCAGTATCCTCAACAACTTGGGTGACCTTTATCTATATCTAAAGTGGGATAACCAAAATTTAATCGGCATTCTTTTGACAATCATTGGCTTAGGGCTGTCCGGTCTTTTCGTATATTTGAGTTTTAATTTAAAGCCGTTACTCTTGAATTCATTTCATTTTGTGAGAAGAGTAATTTTCGCGAGTACAGTATTTCACCTATTTTCCTTTGTCTTCTATTGCCTAGTTTACCCAGGAGTTTACAAATTTATTCAGCCCTTTTATGGGATGTTAATGTGTTGGTATCTTTTCGTTACCATTAATCGGTTATCTCGTTCCTTGCAAGAGGAACTTGTACAAATTGTGAGTGAGAATAACAAGCCATCCGAACGGTAACAAGAGTTGTTTCTAAACCTTACAGAATAGAGGCGATCGGCCTGACTGACAGCAACAGCGCGCCTTCCTCTCTCCCAGTCCCCTACTCAGCGTTTCCCCCCATCTTCCCCCAAGCGCCAAATATTATAGATTTCCCACAATCTGTACACCCAACAAAACTAGACCAGGGAATACCCTACAATAAAAACCAGAGCGGATATTCCGCAGCGCCAAACCCAAGTAGAAGCGAAGCATTCCCCCATAAATCGGACAATTGACCGAAAATGCACCCACCGAATGCCACCCCTCCCCCGGCAACCCAAGCGCCACCCCCCTATTCCATCCGCCTAAGTCAAAAAAAGCCCACTAAGCAACGCTGAGGTTGAGTGATGACAGAAGAAGAACTACTGCAAATTATCCAAAAAGCTGCCGAGGATGAGGTAACCTCCCTCGACCTTTCTAACAAGAAATTGAAAAAGCTGCCGCCGGAAATTGGGCAACTCTCCCATCTGACACAGCTAAACCTCTGGGAAAATCGACTCAGAGCACTGCCGCCGGAAATTGGGCAACTCTCCCATCTGACACAGCTAAACCTCGGATATAATCAACTGAGTGAGTTGCCGCCGGAAATTGGGCAACTCTCTAATCTGACAACCCTCGACCTTTGGGACAATGAACTGAGTGAGTTGCCGCCGGAAATTGGGGAACTCTCCAATCTGACAACCCTCGACCTCCGCAACAACCAACTGAGTGTGCTGCCGCCAGAAATAGGGCAACTCTCCAATCTGATCCAGCTATCACTCGACGGCAATCAATTGATTGCGCTGCCCCCGGAAATTGCCAATCTCACTAACCTCAAAGCTATCAACCTTGAAGAAATACTAGAAGACGCCCCCTTCCTAATCTACCTAAGACATCGGAACAAGGGCCGCTTCCTCCTTGAAGAAAAACCAGAAAGAAGTTCGGAAGACACCCTCTTCCTCGGTAGCAACCTCCTCACTTCCCCACCCCCGGAAATCTTAAACCAAGGAATTGACGCCACTTTAGCCTACCTACAAGAAGCACTCCCCACACAAAAACCCCAATGGGTATCCAAACTTATTGTGGTGGGCGAGGGGGGTGTGGGCAAAACCTCTCTATTAAAAGTCCTGCGCAGCGAACCATTCAACCCCCAGGAATCCACCACTCATGGCATCGATATCCGCATCCTGGAATTCCCCCATCCTAGTAAACCCGAGGTCACGATGCAACTGAACGCTTGGGACTTTGGCGGACAGCAAATCTATCATGCTACCCATCAATTTTTCCTCACCAACCGCTCCTTATTCCTCCTCGCCTGGAATGCGCGCTATGGCTATGAACAGGGTAAACTTTATTATTGGCTCGATACTCTCTCCTCCCTTGCTCCCGACTCTCCGATTCTGCTGATTGCCACCCAAATCGACGATCGCCATCCCAGCATTCCCCTGGCCGAACTCCAGGGCAAATATCCCCAAATTGTCGGACAGTGCGAAATCAGCAGCAAAACCGGAGAAGGAATCGACAATCTGCGCGACTGGATCACCAAAACTGCCGCCCAACTGCCCTTGATGGGGGAACTCTGGCCGAAAACTTGGCTTGATGCCGCCAATGACATTCGTTCCCTCTCGGAAAAATACATCACGCCGCAACAATTGGAAACCCGGATGACCGAAGCAGGGGTTTCCCCGGATAGCATTCCCATTCTCAGAAAATATCTCCACGAACTCGGCGAAATTCTCTATTTCCACGATAATCCCGCACTCAATGAAATCGTTATCCTCAAACCGGAATGGGTGACGGAACATATCAGCCGAGTTTTAAGCAGTGAAACGGTCAAACAGCGCCAGGGCATTCTCACACGCACGGAAATGAACCAACTCTGGCAAGACCTCGACCCCTTCATGCGCCAGAATTTCCTCCGCTTGCTGGAGCAGTTTGACCTCTCCTACATAATTCGCAACGAGGCAGAATCTGTTCCCGAAGATGCCAGCTTAATCGTGGAATGTTTGCCCTTAGATCCGCCGAACTATCAACCCCGATGGGATGGAATTCTCACCACCGGCAACTGTCAGGAAATGTCAATGAAATGGCAACTCAATACCATCCCGGCAGGAATTCCGACCTGGTTTATCGCCCGATCGCACCGCTTTTCCACCGGCATCCACTGGCGCAACGGGGCCTTACTCGCTGATAGCAACTCCGCAAAACATTTAGCCTTAGTCCAGGCATTTCCCCAACAAAACTATCTGCAATTAACCGTGCGCGGTGCCACCCCGCAGAATTTCTTCACCCTCCTGCGCGACGGCATAGAATTGACCTTAAGCCGCTTTAAAGGATTGCAGGTGAAACGCACCATACCCTGTTCCGTTGTCGGCTGTCCACAGGGTTCACAGGAATTTGACCAGCAGAACTTACAAAAGCGCTGGGAAAACAATCGCTTAAGCCTGGAATGTCCGGACTGTATGGACAATATCTCAGTGGTTAAATTGCTCTATGGGTTAGACATCAACCCGCAAAATCTCGCCGCTTCTCCTGCCAATGCTGACAAACAAACCGCCGTTTTATTATCCCGTCTTGATCAATTAGAGCAAAATGTCATTACCCGACAAACCGAAATAGCAACGGGAAATCGGGAATTAGTCCAACGTGAGTTTACCAAAATTTTCCACATCGAACAACAAAAAATCGAATCCCACTGTCCCAGTGTATTTGCCTTGCGTCCCCGCGATAGCGCAAACTGGAAAAAGAAGCTATTGGGGCAGAAGTCTGAGTTACAACTGTATTGCGAAGCACCAGGAGAATGGCATCCGGCACTTGATGGCGGTTTGTATGAAATAGACGATCCCGCCGAATGGTTTAAAGTCATGGCACCGCACATTCAGAAGTTAGCCAAAATTTTAAAATATGCCAAGCCATTGATTCAACTGGATGTGGAACCCTACGAAAAATTGCTGGCGGAAAGAGATATCGAATTCATGGAACATTTAGCAGCAGAATTGCCCAAATTACAAGGTGCGGACCCACAGAATTTGCTACACCCTGCGGGGACGGAAACCCGAAAACATTATGACCTAGAACGCCTCCAGGGAGCTGCTCTACGGAGGTTGCGGCAACTTTTGGACGAAAAAGACCCGCCTCAGCATTGGGGTGGCTTGCGGAAGGTTTTGACGCCGGAAGGACATTATTTGTGGTTGTGCGAACATCATGCCAAACAGTATCAGCGGTAATTGGGGAAAATTGGGTGAGGAGAAGGCAGTGCCTTGTCCTTAACTCGCGCCACAATTCGCTAAAATTGCGATCGCAACCAACCAGACTCCTTGGAAACCCTCGGCGATCGCTTTGATTGCCCGTTAGTAGTAGGGCAATAGTTAATCATGGGTAGACTGGCTGGATTTGGCGATCGAGAAATTGTCAAAATTCTAAAATTGTTGGGCTTTGTTTTTGACCGGCAAGCGGCAGGAAGCCATGAAATTTGGTATAATTCCGAAACCAAGCGCCACCCCCCAACCCCATCCGCCTGAGTCAAAAAAAGCCCGACAAGCACCGCTGAGGTTGAGTGATGACAGAAGAAGAACTGCTGCAAATTATCCAACAAGCTGCCGAGGAAAAGGTAACCTCTCTCACCCTTTCATCCCAGGATTTCACAACGTTACCGCCGGAAATTGGGCAACTCTCCAATCTGACTGAGCTATACCTCAGCAGTAATGAACTCAGAGCGCTGCCGCCGGAAATTGGGCAACTCTCCAATCTGAGATGGCTATACCTCAACAACAATCAACTGAGTGTGCTGCCGTCGGAAATTGGGCAACTCTCCAATCTGACTGAGCTATCCCTCGACAACAATCAACTGAGTGAGCTACCGCCGGAAATTGGGCAACTCTCCAATCTGACTATGCTATCCCTCGGGGACAATCAACTGAGTGAGCTACCGCCAGAAATTGGACAACTCTCCAATCTCACTGTGCTAACCCTCTGGGAGAATCAACTGAGTGCACTCCCCCCAGAAATTGGGCAACTCTCCAATCTGACTATGCTAGATTTCTTGAGCAATCAACTGAGTACACTCCCCCCGGAAATTGGACAACTCTCCAATCTGACTGAGCTATTCCTAGGGGAAAATCAACTCATTGCGCTGCCGCCGGAAATTGGGCAACTCTCCAATCTAATACAGCTAGACATTTGGAGCAATCAACTGAGTACCCTCCCCCCGGAAATGGGGCAACTCTCTAATCTGAAATGGCTAAAGCTTGATAAGAACCCACTCACCTTCCCACCGTCAGAAATTGTCAGACAAGGGCATGAAGCAGTTTTAACCTACTTGCGCGAACAACTCCAGATCTAACAATCCCAATGAATAGCCAAACCTATCGTCGTGGGTGAGGGGGGAGTGGGCAAAACCTCTCGCACGGCAACACGATCGCACTGTAGAAGCGGAAGTGAAAGCAATTTTAGAAGCAGCCATCGAAGCGGAATCCGTCAAACAGCAGGCGATCGCAGCACAAGCCTGGGAAAAACTTGATCGCGCTAGAGCGAAATATGCAGGATGCACCTTTAGCGATAGTGCAGAACTTTTGCGAGAGGACCGAACCCAATTTTACCATCCAGCAATAGACTGAAATCTTCCCCTACCCATCCCCTTGTTTCGTGGGAATAGGGGGTTGATTTTCCTGAGTTACTCTAATCAAAAACCGTAGAGCCTCATTCACCGCTTCTGCATCTGGGAACACCTCCGCTACATCCGGAGCGAGTTGAATAGTTGTCCCACCGAAACTTTGGCGCTTTGACCCCATTTTTCTCACCCGTAAACTGCGTAAATCGTACTCCGGGCGAAGTTCATCTGTCATCGGTTCCTCATCCCTCTTCATAAGTTCTCCGTTCACTCTGGGTTACAGTTCTTGCACTAATAATCCGAATTCCCTTTCCTCGTTCCGTGTAAGCCACTAGCAACAAACGTCCCTGCTGCGATTCTCCCATAATAATATAGCGATCTTCCTCTTCGGAATGATCCGGATCGTAGAAATCTACATACAGCGGATCCGCGAACACTGTCTTCGCTTCCTCAAAGGACACCCCATGTTTTACAAAATTAGAAGCCGCTTTTGCTTCATTCCATTCAAATTCCATACCTAGCAGATGCCCTTACAGTTTAACCCCCCAAAACAAAAGGGGGGCAGGCAATAGCCTATCCCCCTTTTATTTTACGGTGCGTTAATTAATTGTAACGCCACCCATTCAAACCTTAGTAGTCGAAGTCACCGCACCCATTCAAACCTTAGTAGTCGAAGTCACCGCCGCCCATTCCCGCACCTGCGGGAGCGCCTTCTTTGGGTTCGGGTTTGTCAACCACGATGCACTCGGTGGTTAACACCATACCGGCGATGGAAGCTGCGTTTTGCAGAGCAGAACGAGTCACTTTGGCAGGGTCAACAATACCGGCTTCAAACATATCCACAAATTCATTGGTGGCAGCGTTGTAACCGACGTTGAATTCTTTCTCTTTCACACGTTCGGCAATCACAGCACCGTTTTGTCCGGCATTTTCAGCAATCCGCTTCAGGGGAGCAGCGATCGCCCGAGCCACGATTAAAGCTCCGGTTAACGCTTCACCCGTTAAGGTGGAATTGGCCCATTCTTCTAACACTGGGGTCAGGTGAGCCAAGGTGGTACCACCGCCAGGAACGATGCCTTCTTCAACTGCCGCTTTGGTGGCGTTGATGGCATCTTCTAAGCGGAGTTTGCGGTCTTTCATTTCGGTTTCCGTTGCGGCACCGACTTTGATGACGGCAACACCACCGGCGAGTTTGGCTAACCGTTCTTGCAGCTTCTCTTGATCGTAGGAAGATTCGCTTTCTTCCATCTGACGACGGATTTGCTCGCAGCGGCTCTTGACGGCTTCTTCGTTACCTTCGGCCACGATAGTGGTGCTGTCTTTGGTGATGGTGATGCGGCGGGCTTTACCGAGCATATCCAGCTTGGTATTGTCCAGTTTCAAACCAGCATCTTCGGTGATCAGTTGACCGCCGGTGAGCACGGAGATATCTTCGAGCATCGCTTTACGGCGATCGCCAAATCCAGGCGCTTTCACAGCAGCCACATTCAGCACACCCCGCAGGCGGTTCACCACCAAGGTTGCTAAGGCTTCTTTTTCGATATCTTCAGCGATAATCACCAGGGGACGACCGGCACGAGCGACTTGCTCTAACACGGGCACCAAGTCTTGGACGAGGTTGATTTTTTTGTCGGTGATCAGGATGAACGGCTCATCGAAGACGGCTTCCATGCGCTCGGTGTCGGTGACGAAGTAAGGGGAGATATATCCCTTATCGAAGCGCATCCCTTCGGTGATTTCCAGTTCAGTGGTCATGGATTTCCCTTCTTCCAAGGAAATCACGCCTTCTTTACCGACTTTATCCATTGCTTCAGCGATCATTCGTCCGACTTCTTCATCGTTACCGGCAGAGATGGTTCCGACTTGGGCGATGGATTTGGTATCTTCGACCTGACGAGCATGAGCAGCAATCTTTTCAACTAAGAATGCAGTTGCTTTGTCAATTCCACGTTTGAGGGCGATCGCATTGGCACCAGCGGCGACGTTGCGGAGTCCTTCTTTAACCATTGCATGGGCCAAAACCGTTGCAGTGGTGGTTCCATCACCAGCGGTATCGTTGGTTTTGGAAGCGGCTTGGCGAATCAGAGCTACCCCGGTATTCTCAACGTGGTCCTCCAGTTCGATTTCTTTGGCAATGGTGACCCCATCATTGACGATCTGAGGTGCGCCGAATTTCTTCTCTAGCACCACGTTACGGCCTTTGGGTCCTAGGGTGACGGCAACCGCTTCTGCCAGGATGTCCATGCCTCGTTCCAGAGCGCGACGAGCATTTTCGTTGTAGATAATACGTTTAGCCATAGGTGTCCTTTGCTGTTTGTATGAGGTGTACTATTTCAGATGAAGTTGAAATCAGATGTAGGGTAAAACTTGTTGAGGGGGTTTACCCGTTTTAGCCGACGATCGCTAGGATGTCTTTTTCGGCAAGCAGGACGAACTCATCGGTGCCGAGTTTGATGTCGGTGCCTGCATATTTGGAGTAGAGCACTTTGTCACCGACTTTGACTTCTAACTCTTGGCGAGAACCATCGTCGTTGCGTTTGCCAGGACCAATTGCTGCAATTTCACCAACCTGGGGTTTTTCCTTGGCGGTGTCGGGGAGCAAAATCCCACCGGCAGTTTTTTCTTCAGAAGCACTGACCTTGACAAACACGCGATCGCCCAAGGGTTTAACGGTAGAAACACTTAAAGAAACAGCAGCCATGTAAAATCCTCCTTATCCATATCTATAGTCGATTCGGGTGATAGCGTTGGCCTTATCCTCTCCAAAGTCTTGACTGGCTTGAGTTTTATCTCTTTTCAGTCTTCCTGTGAGCGGTAGGTTTAGCACTCTCGACCCATGAGTGCTAATTTAACGGAATGTTTGTACTGAACGCAACTATTTGTTCTGTACGGGTTCCCGAACTTTTTGGAGGGGACCTCTGGACAGAGGGTGGGGAAGTTGGGAGGAAAACCACGGATTGCACCGATTTTTACGGAGAGGAAAGGATGATAGAAAAACCAATTCCGGAACAAGTTACCTGTAAACCTGGGGATGAGAGTCCTTTAGAGTCCTGTGTTGAGACTTTGGGATTAAAACAGATTCAAAGGCACGTTTTTATCTGTGCCGATCAGACTTTGGCGAAATGTTGTTCTCAAGAGGAGGGTCTGGCGGCTTGGAATTATTTGAAACAACGGCTAAAAGCGTTAAAGCTCGATCGCGTCACGCCGACTCGTCCCGATTGTGTGTTTCGCACGAAAGCCAACTGTTTGCGGGTTTGCTGTGATGGACCAATTTTGGTGGTCTATCCCGATGGGGTCTGGTATCGTTCGGCCACGCCAGAGGTGATTGAACGGATTATCCAAGAGCATTTAATTGGGAACCAGGTGGTGCAGGAGTATGCATTTCTAACTCATCCATTACCCACTCCTGATGCTGAAAAGAGGAGGTTGAACGAATGAAAGACGTAATCCCCTTTCCCCTTTTTGACCGCTCTGGGGGCCCGACGAGGGGTAGGACAACCGGAGAGATTTCTGGCGAGAATGGGGAGTCCAACAACGGGATCAGCCTTCGGTGGAGGTGGCAAGGTTGGGGAAAAAATTGGATGAGGGAGGAACAAGTATCCCGACTCAAGGGTACAATTAGTCCGAGGGTTTGGGAGGGGGCGATCGCGTCGTTCTATCCTGGTTTTTTCCTTTGATTTCTCGGGGTGAAGCTCATCCTAGGGATGCCTGGGTTGAAAACCCTTTAAACCATAGGACAATCCGTTATAATCGATAGCGAGCTAAACCTGTATGGCGAGTAATATTTATTAATAGATTAGTTTTGTAGAAACCCACTAACCGGATTACTCCTGAGAGTAAAGC
The DNA here is from genome assembly GCF_025370755.1 of Laspinema sp. D2d. Taxonomy (GTDB): domain Bacteria; phylum Cyanobacteriota; class Cyanobacteriia; order Cyanobacteriales; family Laspinemataceae; genus Laspinema. The sequence goes on from NZ_JAMXFC010000006.1 coordinate 19,602, forward strand.
GCTCGCAGCGGGTAGTTTCGAGCCAATCGGTTAAGGGCTAAAAATCAGGGAAGGCAGGGAATCAAACTCACGCGATCGCCAACGGAGAAATTCGGTCTCTAACACTCCGATGGGGATTCCCCACCGGATTTCATCAAATTTCCAGCGTAAGGCTCGAACCATCTACATTTAATCCATTCAAAATTTGGTACTGAATAACACATGACTGAACCCAGTATAGGCGCTCAAAAGAGACTTCTGCTGATTGACGATGACCCCAACTTAATCCTGTTAGTTAAAGACTATCTGGAATTTCGGGGGTACGAGGTCACCACGGCAGAAAATGGCCGGGAAGCCCTCGACATTTTAGAAAAAGAAATGCCAGACATGATTATCTGTGATGTCATGATGCCAGAAATGGATGGCTATGCCTTTGTAGAACAGGTTAGAAAAGACCCCCGCACGAATTGGATTCCGGTCCTGTTCCTTTCCGCCAAAGGTCAAAGTCAAGATCGGGTCAAAGGCTTAAATACTGGGGCTGATGTTTATATGGTTAAGCCCTTTGAACCGGAAGAACTGGTCTCTCAGGTGGAAGCATCCCTCAAGCAAGCCGGTAGATTGCTTCAGCATCAAATCAAATTGGGTACGAATGGGCCTAAAATTCAGGTGCCCTTTGATGTGGAACTGACGCCTACAGAAACCAAGGTGGTTCAGTTTGTGGCTAGGGGAATGGCAAATCGGGAAATTGCGGAGGCGATGAAAGTCTCCCAGCGCACCATTGAAAGTCACGTTTCCAATATGCTGGCGAAAACGGGTCTGCATAACCGGACGGAGTTAGCACGGTGGGCCATTGAAAGTAAAATGGCTTAGGGCCTGGGTATAGCGAGGGAAGACCAACCGGGTTTTTTGACCTCATCTCTCCTCAGTCCGCCACTTTTTTGAGCAACAGAAACCCGGTTTCTTGTCCCCTGGGTCGAATCCCGAGATGATTGTCCCGTTTAACTGACCCAGTGGGATCAGCCGTGACGCCAGTTGTACTCCGATCGATTCTCCCAAAATCAAGCTTCTTGGAGGCGGCTAGGACGGGTTGGGATTTCTGCTAATTCTTGACACATCGCGCAGCGGCTGTTCTGTCCCTAGACGCAGCAACAAGGCGGCTACTAGGGTTATGGAGAGGCGATCGCCCCCTCCTATTTGAAATTGGTCAATCAGGAACTCGGTTTTAGCGGTAAAGTGATAAAGAAGGATTTGGGCCTCCCCGAATTCATCAAGTTGTTAATGAGATACGAACGCTACTCAATCAGTGACCGGAGGTGATAGGGCCAAACTCAACCCAGCATATATTTATTTAATCCCACATCACAAAAAATATCCATATCGCGATTTTATAACGGGCAATGAAGTAGAATGATGCTATTTCCTAAACAGACTTATGATAGAAAAAACTCTAACCTATTCACAACTGCTGTCTTAAGCATTCAAACTTCTTAGTTCGGCCCGTTTTAACCCTCGATGGGTAGCGCCAAAAATACGGCTTTACCTAGGTTGGCGTGGGACTCTCATATTCGGATCACTGCTGAAGATTAATTGGCGTACCAAAGCTCAGAACCCCCAGCATTCAGGATAAAACTTCCTGAACTGTCAATTGCTGGCTCAGGGGATTCCGTCGGGTTGGCTGATATTAGCCAACCAACGCTCTGCTCTTTTGGTAACTCCATCCAAAGCGGTTTATTTTGATAAACCCGCAGGGATTCACATTTCAAGGTTAATTATTTTCTACTAATATTAGGTCTAAGTTTCTATGGGTTTTTTAATGAACCGTCTGTCTATTTTTGTAGACGGGAACAATATGTTCTACGCTCAACAAAAGAATGGTTGGTTTTTCGATCCCAGAAGGGTGCTAGAATATTTTACCCAAGAGCAGCCTGGGATTATGTTAATTAATGCCTTTTGGTACACCGGGCTCAAAGATCCGCAGGACCAACGGGGTTTTAGAGATGCACTGATTAGTTTGGGCTATACGGTTCGCACGAAAATCCTTAAAGAATATTATGACGACACCTCGGGCCGTTATTCTCAAAAAGCCAATTTAGACATAGAAATTGTCGTTGATATGTTTAATACCGTAGAACAGTATGACCGAGTGGTGCTATTTAGTGGAGATGGAGATTTCGAGCGGGCGATCGAACTATTACGCTCTAAAAATACTCATATCACTGTCGTTTCAACGGAAGGAATGATTGCCCGAGAGTTAAGAAACGCCACCGATCGCTATATTGACCTGAATGATATTCGCGACCACATAGAGAAAATCGATTATTAGAAGTCAGAAGTCTAAATGGGCGGTTAGAATCAGAATACGGCAGTGCAACAAACGCACCCCTAACCGCCCGCTTTCGTTGTCAACGGACAAACATTAGCTCAACATGGACTAGGAGGTACATTCCATGACAACTCAACCCGATCGCATCATTATTTTTGACACGACCCTTCGCGATGGTGAACAATCGCCTGGGGCCAGTCTGAATGGAGAGGAAAAACTGACCATAGCGCGGCAGTTAGCGCGACTGGGTGTGGATGTCATCGAAGCAGGATTTCCCTACGCCAGTCCGGGAGACTTTGAAGCGGTTCAAAAAATCGCCGAATTGGTCGGGGTCGAAGGTGGCCCCACAATTTGCGGATTAGCGCGGGCGACTCGCGCGGACATTGAGGCGGCAGCAAAGGCCCTCAAACCCGCTGCCAAGGGTCGAATTCATACCTTTATCGCCACTTCGGATATTCACTTAGAGTACAAACTCAAAAAGACCCGTTCTGAAGTTGTAGCGATCGCTGAGGAAATGGTTGCTTATGCCAAATCTTTTGTGGATGATGTGGAATTTTCCCCAGAAGATGCGGGACGATCGGACCCCGAATTTCTGTATGAGGTTTTGACCAAGGCGATCGCCGCTGGGGCCACCACCATTAATATCCCCGATACCGTCGGTTACACCACCCCGGGCGAATTTGGTGCTATCATTCGCGGCATCAAAGAAAATGTCCCCAACATTGATGATGCTATCATCTCCGTTCATGGTCATAATGACCTCGGTTTGGCCGTTGCTAACTTCCTAGAAGCGGTCAAAAATGGGGCACGACAACTGGAATGTACCATTAATGGGATTGGCGAACGGGCGGGAAATGCGGCCCTAGAAGAATTAGTCATGGCCTTGCACGTCCGTCGCCAGTATTTTAATCCCTTCCTCGGACGTCCGGCGGATTCTCAAGAATCGTTAACAAATATTGACACGCGACAAATCTACAAAACCTCGCGGTTGGTGTCGAATCTCACCGGGATGTTTGTGCAACCCAATAAGGCGATCGTCGGTGCAAATGCCTTCGCCCACGAGTCAGGAATTCACCAAGATGGGGTGCTCAAACATAAGCAAACCTATGAGATTATGGATGCACAATCCATCGGATTGACCGACAATCAAATTGTGTTAGGTAAACTCTCGGGACGTCATGCTTTTGCCAGTCGCTTGAAAGAGTTAGGATTTGAACTCTCGGATAGTGAGTTAAATAATGCCTTTCTCAAGTTTAAGACGGTAGCGGATAAGAAGAAAGAGGTTACGGATTGGGATCTCGAATCCATTGTGAATGCGGAGATTCAGCAACCCCCGGAAATTTTCCGATTGGAGTTGGTGCAGGTTTCCTGTGGCGATCGCGCCCGTCCCACGGCAACGGTAACCCTACGCACTCCCACAGGAGAAGAACTCACGGATGCGGCGATCGGGACGGGTCCTGTGGATGCGGTGTATAAAGCGATTAATCGGGTGGTGAATGTACCGAATCAGTTAATTGAGTTTTCGGTACAATCGGTAACCGCTGGAATTGATGCCTTGGGAGAAGTAACGATTCGGTTACGTCATGGCGATCGCATTTTCTCCGGTCATTCCGCGAATACCGATATTATTGTCGCCTCCGCTCACGCTTATGTCAATGCCCTAAATCGCTTGTATGCGTTTTTAGAGAAACAGCAGGAAGCAACTCCAGAACCCGCAACCGCAACACTTTAACCTGAATTTCAGGAGTGCGAGTCATTAGTGCTTGCGATTGATTGATTAATAGAAAAACAGCCTGCTTGTGCGGGCTGTTTTTTTAGGAGGATGACATAATTTAGGCTGGTAAATGATAGTTCTCTATCCATTTGTTTTCTAATTTTATAAAATAGGGATTCTTGGATGTTTAAACCCGCTTTGTTACTTTTAACTATCCCAATAATTCATCCAGGGTAATCTTAAATCCCTCCAGAACCACTTGAGTGCTCACAGTATCGCCCGATTGGAAGGCTAGGGTCTGATTTTTTGTCAGGATTAAAATTCGTCGTCCTTCCGGGAAAACTAGCCAGACTTCTTGACAATTTGAGTCTAAATATTCTTGAGCTTTTGCTAACAATTCCTCCGCTACATCTGTAGGAGAAGCAATCTCAGCTACTAAGGGCGGACTCTGGGGTAAGGTTGGCTCATTTCTATAGCGTTCTAGCAGTTCTGGTGTGAGGTAGGAAACATCGGGTCGGCGTCCCTGTTTTTGGGTGCGACAAGGCATTTCTACATAAACCTCGCCTCCTTGTCCAGATTCGGTCTTATAATTTCCCCAGTACCGAGATAGTCTTGATTGAATTTCGCTATGTCTGAGTGTCATTCCTGTTTTCTCCACCAGTTTCTCATCCACCCATTCCATATTTTCGGGAGGATTTTTCATGAAGTCTTCTAGGGTGAACTGTTCAGTTTCGGTAGTCATTACCATAAGAACTTCCTAGCTATTAAATGGGCTTACTTTATCCGGTTTACAAAACCTCTTTTCTACTCCACGCCCATGCAGGCGGGCTTCGTTTGTGGAGCCAGACCCTTTAGGGTAAGGGTTTTCTCTATTAACGGCCATGATAACATAATTTTCAACGATTGGATTCCCGGGAATCTCAATCCAACCTAATTTATCTAATTCTACTACAAATGTAATGGGTTACAACTTCCGAATACTGGCAATTAATCCCTGGCAAACTCCCGTTAAAAAGTCTAAGTCTAAAGTTTCTATCGTGTCACTGGGTTGATGATAATGGGGATTTCTGAGGTTTGCAGTATCGGTAATCATCATGGCTGGATATCCTAAATCCCAGAATGGAGCATGATCACTGCGGCGGGTATCGGGGACGATGTTGCCTTTTTTACCGGCGGGTAACCATTGGCAGGGGAGGCCAGTTTTTTTAATAATTCGGCTGATTCTAATGAGGTCGATTAGGGTGTAAATATTGCCGATTAAGGCGATATAATTTCCCTGATTTGGGTAGATATATTGTAATCCGGGAGGATACTTTTGGGAATGGGGTTGAGGGTTACAGTACCCCAGCATTTCTAGGGAAATCATCAGGCGCAGGGGTTCTCGTTTTGCGGCGAGTTCGGTGGCGTAGGCGGTACTGCCAGATAATCTGTACTCTTCCATATCAAAGGCGATGAGACGGAGGGGATAGCGGGTGGTTTCGGTGGCGAAGATCCGGGCTATTTCTAATAAGACGGCGATGCCGGTAGCGTTGTCGTCGGCACCGGGAGAACCGGGTACGGCGTCATAATGTGCGCCAATTAAGATGGGGGGTTTGGGTTTGCTGGTGCGATCGCCTCCGGGGAGATTTAACACTAAGTTTTCATGGGTTCTACCACTGATTTCAAAGGAGTGAGTTTCTACAATGCCATACTGTTGGAACTGTTGGCGGATGTATTCTCGGACATAGAAATAGCCGCCTGTGGCAAAGTAAGGATCGCGATCGCGAACCACTTGGACGAGATGGGACTGCAAGTTCGCTTTCAACTCTCGGGTTGTCTCGTCGAGGGGATGATTCTCCGGCATAATTAGTTTGTTCCTTTAAAAATAATCCGCAGTAACATAATTCAGAGTCCGGTATTTGTTGGCAACTGTTCTAAATTACGAATTTTTCTCAAAAAATACGGCATGAGCAACGATCGCCGCTTGAGTGCGATCGCGCAGATTCAACCGATTTAAAATATGAGTCACATGATTTTTCACCGTTCCCTCAGTAATATACAATTGTTTAGCAATTTCCCGATTACTCGCACCTTGGGCAATGAACCGCAACACTTCCAATTCCCTCGGGGTCAATTCTTGCCATCCCAGGGGAACATTCGGTTTGCGAAGGGGCGTTGTCTGGACTTTTGCCATCACTTTGGTGACTAAACCGGGTCCAATTTGAGTATAGCCCTTGTGAACCGTGCGAATGGCATGGGCTAACTCTTCCGAGGGTGTATCTTTGAGTAAGTATCCCCGCGCACCCCCGCGCAGCGCTTCCGCTACCGACTCATCATCATCCACCGTGGTAAGCACCAAGACTTTAACCTCGGGAAATTGCTGACAGATTGCCTGGGTTGCCTGTACCCCATCCATCACCGGCATATAAATATCCATGAGTACCACATCCGGTAGGAGATGGTTCACTTGTTCGATCGCGAGTTGTCCATTTTCCGCCTCTCCCACCACCTGCAAATCCGTTTCTGCTTCTAGCAATGCCATCAACCCCCGACGAATCAGATTCTGATCGTCTACCAATAAAATGCGAATCATTGGGACCCCTTCACAAATGCAGATATCAGCCATAATCCGACAACCCGTCGCTTCGATAGGAGACGAAGGACTTTCACAGAAGGTAGGCGGAAAACTGGCATCTAGCCGATATTACGATGAAATCTCGGATTTCGGGAGGCGATCGCACCCCCGGAATTGTCGCGATCGCCGGAAATATTCCTCTCTCTTCCTTTGGGTATCACCCTATTCCCCCTGTCGCCGTTCTGGTTTTTCTCAATCAGGGTAAGCACTTAAGTCGATTCATGGCAACAGGCAAAAGCGTTAGTGTCTCCACAGGTTATGACAAAAGTCATCCTTTGCCTTCGCACTTTTGTCATAGAAAAAGTTGTGCCTTTTGCCCGATGCGCTTTCTCCCCGGCTTTTTTTACAATATAGGAAACAACCAATCAGTGCGTTGAATATCCCTAGTTAGAGGTTATGATATTACACCCGTGATGCCCAGGTTATCCCAATATCCTCAACCCTAAACGAGTTGAGGATAGAGCAAACTCTCAAGCAGCGACTCTCCCGATCAAAAGGCGATTTAAGGGAGATGCCTCCCACCTCCGTCAAACCCATTTGCGCTCAATCTAACGATTCCAGTAGGGGTGAGACACAGGAATTTTCGCCGTGCAATTCCTTCTAAAGGAAAGAGTAGAGAGGGTTAGGGTTAGTTCAGGGGAACTCACTCGCTCAATTTTGCTTCGAGGAAACTTGTCAGATAAAATAGATCACGTTCCTATTCGGTCAAGGTTTAAAACCCAGCATAAACAAAGGTCATTATGAGTACGGTATTGATTGTGGACGATAGTGCTACAGCGCGGGAAATGCTCTCATCTATCCTCCAAAATGTGGGAATGAAAGTCATTGAAGCCCGGGATGGGGTCGAGGCTCAACAAAAAATTACAGACAGTCCTCCAGATATCGTGGTATTAGATATCATTATGCCTCGTATGAACGGGTATGATTTGTGCCGGTGGCTGAAAAAAACTCCGAATGGTCAAAATATTCCGGTGTTAATGTGTTCAAGCAAGGCAGAACAGTTTGACCGCTACTGGGGAATTAAGCAAGGCGCTGATGCCTATTTGACCAAGCCTTTTCATCCTTCAGAGTTGATTGAAACTGTAAAAAATTTACTGCGTTCTCTGGGTTAAATGGGGAGGGATCTAAGGGGAAAGCTCCTTACCCTAGGGCGTTGGTACATTAGGGGTGGTAAATCGGGTTTAGGCCCAAAAATTTCGTGCAATTTGCAAGAAATATAAGGTAGAAATCTGGTTTGTAGGGTTGAATCCTGTATCGGCGTTTTAGTAGGGGCAACCTATTATAACTTGCTCCTACTGCTGGAAGAAAACGACAGAAGTTGTTACTACGAATTTAGGTTCTTGAAGAGGCTTCATTCCCCAATTCTGGTTGAGTCAGCCAACTCCCTGAAGATCCCCCTCCCGTCCCCCTTAAGAAGGGGGAAGCCAGAAGCATAAATTTTTATTTGCTGGGGCTGGGGGAAGCCAGAAGCATAAATTTTTATTTGCTGGGGGAAGCCCGGGGCATAAAGTTCTGAGGAAGAGGTTTAGAGTTTAGCTATTTGGGGTCTTGCTCATCTTTCATTTCCATGAGAATGACGGAATAGGAAATGAGTTCATCAACTCCAGTAAAGGTAACTCCTCCTAAAAACATTAACATTCCTAGGACAAAGAGAGATAGAGGAAAATCTTGATTAACTGGATTTTCCCCTAAATAATCTAGCCCGATCGCCAAGGAACTTAAAATAAATAAGGTTGCAGCAATAATATTGCAAAACACTGAATTTCTAACATATTGAGCGCGGCGTAGTAGGAATCTCAGTTGACTTCTAACACTCATTAATCGGATTTCTTCTTCCCGTTCTACTTCTTGATTATGGTTGAGTTTTCGGGTCAGTTTTCGGCGTTCATCGGTTAGCAGTCGAATTCGACTCAACAAGGAGGAGTGTCGAGCATTTAATCCCAAAAAAAACAGAGAGCTTGAGGAAATCATGACAGCCGGTGCTACAAGTGCTTGAATGGATTCAGTTGCGGTTGATTGCATGAATCGGGACCTCTGGATTGACTAATAGGGAAAGGTTGTCTCTTATTTACGCCGTCAGTGTTAAGATTAAATCCGCTAATTCTGGCGTTGCGCCGATAGGGTCAGCTAACTGGATATCGAGTTGCGGTTCGCGTTGAGAATGTTCTCGGGCAAGTTGCCCGATCGCATCGGTGATCCCCCCGGAAAATAGAAAATAGGGGAGGATACCCAAATGCCCGTGCCCCGCTTGAATTAACTGTTCCATTGTTTCTTCTAAATTAGGAGAAATGGACCAGTAGGCGGGGATTGCTTGCAGTCGGCTTGCTAAGTCTTCCACCACCTGTTTACTCCCCACACGCCGCGAACCATGAGATAATATAATCCACAGCCGATCGCCAGAATTGCTGTCCAGATTCGGGTGAATTGTAGATTTTAATAATTGGCTCAAGCGGTTAATTTGACTCCCTAAATGCGGGCGTAAATCTAACTGAATGGTCTGCCCTAAGATGGAGTGAGCTTTGGCAATTTCCGCCGGAATATCTTCCATTACATGAACCCCTTCCAAGAGAAAAAGGGGTAAGATTTGGAGGCGATCGCATCCCACTGCACGGGCGCGATCTGCAAACGCTGTGATTTGTTGGTGTAATGGCAAGGGATGCAATTCTAATTGTGCAGTTCCTACCATTGGCAAAGTGGACTGACCCTGTTCTTGCTGCAAGCGATCGCGCAATAAACAGGCTAACGTTTGCATAGCCGCTTCTGGACGCGGATCGCGACTGCCGTGGGAAACCAGTAAATAAGCCGAAGGGAATTTCAAAATTGTTTTATCCAAAGTATGCGATCGGGACTCGGTTTAAATGTCATCAAATTATCATGACAGGGTTCCTATTTGAATCAAATTCACGCCCTTTAACGGGGGAAAAAATCCCTCCGGGTCCTATTCCCTCGGGCGACTGTCTCTGATTTCTCAATTTAAGAAATTCAGGTTTAGGGAGTCTCCCTCTCCAGGAAATCTGAGGAAAATTAGTACCGTGGCACAGTCGGATCTACCAGTTGGGAATAGGCATCAATACCGCCACTAATATTTTTAACCTGAGTGAATCCCTGGGTTTGTAACCACTGGCACATCTGAGCCGATCGGATACCATGATGGCATAACACAAGGGTTTCCATCTCCGGATCCAAGTGGGTGTAAATCTCTCCGGACCATTGGGAAAACTCACTCAGGGGAAGGATTGTAAACCCGGCGATCGCCGCGATTTCCACCTCGTGGGGTTCGCGAACATCAATCAGTTGCAACCCGACAGGTGCGCTGGCAAGGCGATCGGCGAGTTCTTGGACAGAAATTTGAGGCAGAGGGGGACGAGGATTCGATTGAACCATGAGATCCTAAGAGTCTGTAATAGACTAACAAAACAACATTCTCACTCAAATTGTGCCTTGTTTAGGGTCGATTTGCCTACAATTACCCCGCTTTACATCACCCCCTACAGTAAAACTTAAATCAACCCCCCTTATGCTTCGGATAATCCTGTCTCCGGTTTGAGTTCGCACTGTTCCAATTTCGCGGCGATCGCCCCAGCGTGTCGCCACCATTTGGAACCGGCGGACCAACTACGGGACGGTAAATGACCAATCGGGGCTTTTAAATTAAATTGAATCCCTTCGTAGGGAAGCGATGGATTGTAGGTTTTCCACCCAATGCGATCGCAAAATGCCCCATAATCTTTCCCCACCCCTTCATAAATTCGCGATTGGATACTAAACCCAAACCGGGAATCACTATAGTTCACCCATAACCGATCAATCGTCTGCAAATCTTCACAGGGCATTTTTGCAATATCATCTTCAAATAAATAACCTCTCGGGTATTTACCAGCCGCTTGACATAACAAAGTCCGGGTTTCTTCATCCGCTTGTTTCCACTTTTGATCGGCCAGTAAATCTCGCAATCGACTATAATTAATGCCGAGGCTGGAAGTGAGGATATCCGGTTCACGGACTGGATTGGAAGACGGGACCACTCCAGACCAGAACTGCTCGAAAGCATCCCGCCAACGGGTTGCGCGGGGCGGAACTGGAGCCGCTTTGGACTGAATTGGCGATCGCCTCCCAGGAGGAGTCGCAGAGGGAGCGATCGCTGGGGAGGGCGATAGGGCAAGTGAGGCGACAGGAGTCGGATTCAGGTCTCGTAGCACTTCCACCGCCGATTGATAGCGCTTAGTGAGAGCATTTTCTACCATTTTATCCAAAATTCGCCCTAAATCTGCACTGACGAGTTTATCGGTGCGGACAAAATCCCGCCACCTCCAACGGTCCTGGTTTGCATCGTATAAATGAGTCGGGGACATTCCGGTGAGTAAATGTAGGCAAGTTACTCCTAAGCTATACAAATCCGTAGCAGGAACAACTTTACCCCGGTTTTGTTCCGGGGCCATATACTCGGGAGACCCGATAATTGTCCCGGTTTGCATCATCCCTGTCGCACTTAACAGCTTGGCAATGCCAAAATCAATCAGCACACTTTGTCCGGCTTGTTGCTCCTGAAAAGAGGGGCGATCGCTGCCGATGCGGCGAATGATATTAGCGGGTTTGATATCTCGGTGTACAATCTGGCGATCGTGAATAAAAGTGAGAACCGGGAGTAAATCATTCAGCAAGGCGCGGATTTCGGCTTCTTGATAAGCCCCCTTTTGCTTCAGTTCCGAGGAGAGAGTCGGTCCTTCGATAAACTCTTGAACCAGATACAGTCGTTGATTTTGCTCAAAATGGGCCAGGAGGGAGGGGATTTGGGGATGATGCCCCAGATCGTCTAAGCGCACTGCTTCATGATAAAAGAGGTCTTTCACCTTATGGATATGCTGGGTTTCCCCTTTTTGAAAAAACAGTTGCTTGACGACACATCGGGGTTTAGAGGGAATATCTTCATCCACCGCCAAAAAGGTCCGACCAAATCCCCCCTGTCCTAGGGCCTGAATCGGTCGGTAGCGGGCTTTCAGGATTAATTTACTGCCGCAGCTTTGGCAAGTTTTTGCCGATTCAGGATTTTCGGGTTGGACGCATCCGGGAATAACGCAGTAGCTCATGACTTTGACCAGGGGGCGATCGGGTAAAGTTAGACTCCACAGGGTGTCATTCCCGGTATAACATGGTCTTGAGGATTTACCCCCAAATTTTGCTACTGTTTTTTATATTCGTAGGTGTAGAAGCTCTGGAAGGCCCCTACGGTTTCAAACTGATAAGCGGGAATTAAGGGCAGGGGCAAAGATAGGTCTGTTTTATAAACGCTCCACAATAGAAAGTTTTGTCGCTGAGTATTGCGGCGAATGAGGTCCTCAATGTCACTTTGGAGGGATCCAATCGCTGCAACACAGGACCCTTTGGCAATGGGTAATCTGTCACAGGCATTTGCTTGGGCATACTCCATCAGTCGTTGACTGGCATAGTTATGATAAGACTCCGGACCCGGGTTGGTCACCGCCATTGCTACCCCCAACCCGACTAATACTGTACCCGTGACCGCCGCGATCGCATTTATTTTCTTCATCAGAACTCAACGTACCCATTTCTTTGTTTAGACTTCCCCATTCCCCCCCTGAGTTCAGCACCCATTTCCTACAATTTTTCAAAATTTTTGATTTTTTTTTGAAAAAGGGTAGATCAAATCCACAAGGGTGTGTTATAGTAAAAAACGTGGTGGCGGGCGTAGCCAAGTGGTTAAGGCAGTGGATTGTGATTCCACCATTCGCCGGTTCAATCCCGGTCGTTCGCCCTCAGATAAGTCAGGGACACAGTAGTTCTGTATCTCTGACTTATTTTATTTTAGTCGAATTTTAGATCAGGGGTTTTCCAAACCGGGAGAAATGCCCTCAATAATAGGGACTTAACCTGGAATGATGGCAAGCAGAGAAATTAATTTAGAAGTCAATGAGGGGACCGATCGCCTTGATCGCTATCTCGCCTCCCAACTCCCGGACCTGTCCCGGTCACGAATACAGCAACTAATATCACAAAATTGCGTAAAAGTCAATGGTCAGGTTTGCGCCTCGAAAAAGATCAAGGTAGAAACCGGCGATCGCCTCTGCATCGAGATTCCCCCCGCAGAACCCTTGGAGATCGGCGCAACCGAGATTCCTCTGGATATTCTTTATGAAGATGACTGCCTGATTATCATCAATAAACCCGCCGGTTTAGTGGTTCATCCGGCACCGGGACATTCTGATGATACTTTAGTCAATGCCTTGTTAGCGCACTGTGAGAACTTGTCTGGGATTGGTGGGGTACAGCGTCCAGGAATTGTTCATCGCTTGGATAAGGATACCAGTGGGGCGATCGTCGTTGCCAAAACCGATCACGCGCATCAACATTTACAAGGTCAAATTCAAGCTAAAACGGCCCGTCGCGACTATCTGGGGATTATTTATGGAGTCCCGAAAACCGAAAGTGGAACCATTGATGCACCGATCGCCAGACATCCGCACGATCGCCAGAAAATGGCGATCGTTCCCGTTGAAAAAGGCGGACGACAGGCGGTGACCCATTGGCAGATTAAAGAACGCTTGGGGAATTATACTTTAATTCATTTTCAACTAGAAACCGGACGAACTCATCAAATTCGCCTTCATAGTGCCTATATCGGACATCCGATCGTCGGTGATCCAGTCTATTCCAGTGGGCGATCGCTGGGGGTGAATCTACCCGGACAAGCATTACACGCCTGGAGTTTGACCCTAGAACATCCCGAAACCGGGGAAACCATTCAGGCGATCGCCCCCTTGCCGGATTATTTGCATACCTTATTAGAGGTCCTGCGACGGCGATCAAATTAAAGTGATCATCCAGTCAAAAGATTCCAGAAATCGGGTTTCTTCCCCTCATCGGGGGTAAGATCCAACCCGGAGTTCAGAAACCTGATTTCTAGCCCCAGAGGTGATAATTTAGCGGGGTTTTAGAGTGCGCCAACCTGTTTTAAGGCCAACTCAGCCGCCCGTTTTTCCGCCTCTTTTTTACTCCGTCCTTTACCTACTCCATACACTTGATTTCCTACCTTTACCTCCACGGTAAAATCTGGTGCATGATCCGGTCCCGATTGGGCGATCGTTTCATATTTGGGTTGAGTCGGACCGAGATTGCCTTGAACCCACTCCTGAAATCGATTTTTGGCATCTAAGAGAATACTAGATTCAGCCTTCAACTTGCGATCGAGAAGACCTTCTGCCGCCGATTCAAATAAAGGTTCGACAAAATTGCGGACCGACTCAATCCCTGAATCCAGGAAATAGGCACCAATAATCGCTTCAAACGTATCACTCAACAATGAGTCATTTTTTCGGGCTTTATCTTTGATTGCACCTTTCCCCAACTTCATTTTTTTACCCAACTCCAAATAATTGGCAAAATCGGCCAGTTGGGTTTCATCCACCAAAGCCGATCGCAATCGAGTCAATTGGGATTCATTCAAATCGGGATAAAGCCGGTAAATAAAATGGGTACTCAGGAAATTGAGCACCGAATCGCCTAAAAACTCCAGGGTTTCATTATTCTGACCCACTTCGGGATGTTCATTCGCATAAGACCGATGAATTAAAGCTAAATTCAATAACGAAAGGTCACGAAAAGCCGGTAATCTAGGGACATCCTCTAAACTTTCGATAATATGAGATTCATCAGCCATATCCAGAAGGTCAGGGCTAAATCCCCCCCGTTGAACAAACATAATCACCTTCTTTTGACGGCTTTTTAAAATATGGCCTAAACTCGGAAAATTCCCGTCTCCCGATACAATAATAAAAATTTCAGCCGCATCAGGTTCCACCGCATAATTCACACAATCAACAATCAATTTGTGGTCTATCCTATTTCGGCCACCGGAAGGAATATCAATTTGTTGAAATCCCAGGGTTTTTAAAGATTCGGCGTAATTCGGACTTTTCTCTGTCCAATTAAAGTAAGCATGGCACAGCACCAATTCTCCCTGGTTTCTTGAAAACTCTACCAAAAAATTGGCTCGTTCTGGACTGATTTTGAGAGTTTGACAATCCCAATAGAGCGCGACTCGCTTAGAGTTAGGATTAACTGTTGATGTTGACAATCCTTTTTTAGAAGGCATAAGCGTTAGAGTCTGTCTTGATTAGGTGATGAAAGAGTTGATAAATTGGGTCCAATGATTAAAAACGGTTAATTATTGGATTACCCCTGAGTTTTAACTCAATTAAGCTGAATTTGTGGTGTAGTTACACAGTCTTTGAGAAAAAATTTCCTCTATCCAGCTTGGATTTAGATTATGTAACTACAGCACAGATCCAACCCGAGAAACGACGCCGTTGCACCGTTGCTTGGGGAATCAATGGGGTCAAATGGAGTGGCGATCGCACTTTGGCCCGTTCTCAATGTGAGAAGCTAGACCGCCAGAGCACCAGCAATTAATCACCCACTCCTGATGAGACTGATGCCGCCACTTTGACAAGGGATCGATGATCGCCGATTTAAAGTGCGTTCATTCAGCAATCATCGGAGAGGGTTATCATTAACCCATCGATGGACAAACCGCCAGATTACGACTTGAGACTGGAGTGATGATAACATAAAAATTTTCGTCCTGTGTTTGTAGCTTTTCCAACTATTTCCAGTGATTTGGGTCAAAAGTTTATAGGGGTTGATGAGGGGGGATTAGCCGAGACTAAATAGAACCTGAAGGGATTTGAAAACGATTGAAGTCAGACCACTGAAGTGAACAACCGAATCGGGAAAGTCTGGTTTTGAGTCGGGTTTGAACCGATCGCCTAGGATTAGGCAGCAGTTTGAACCTCCGACAGACTGCTGGGGATCTGATATCTTAGATGGGGTATTGCTTCCAGTCCAAGGCGCTTCAACCTTTGAGCGATATTCCCATTGTTTCCGCTGAGGAATCCCCTCCTAGAGTGATCTACCCATAAATCTAAGGACCCCATTATGACAAATCATCTGGCACAGACTCAAAGTTTGTATCTTCGCAAACACGCGGAGAACCCGATCGATTGGTGGCCCTGGTGTGACGAAGCATTAGCAACCGCCAAGGCACAGGATAAACCTATCTTTCTATCCATTGGGTATTCCAGTTGCCACTGGTGTACCGTCATGGAAGGAGAGGCGTTCTCCAACGAGGAGATCGCCTCCTATATGAACGCCAACTTTCTGCCGATTAAAGTCGATCGCGAGGAACGACCGGATATCGACAGCATCTATATGCAAGCCTTGCAAATGATGACCGGCCAAGGCGGTTGGCCCTTAAATATTTTTCTCACTCCCGATGACCTTGTTCCCTTTTATGGCGGGACTTACTTCCCCGTCGAACCCCGTTATGGCCGTCCTGGTTTCTTAGAATTGCTGCAAGCCATTCGGCGCTACTATGATCGCGAAAAAGGCAAACTCGAAGCCTTCAAAGAAGAAATTATGGGTCATCTCCAACAGGCGGCGACCCTCCCAGGAACCGAGGATCTTCCAGAAGAACTCCTGTGGAAAGGATTGGAGACCAGTGTAACCGTGATTGCCCACCGGGAGTATGGACCCAGCTTTCCCATGATGCCTTATGCTCAACTGGTCCTGCAATCGACTCGCTTTGACCGGGAATCGGAATATGACCAGCGGAGTGCGATCGCCCAACGGGGTTTTGATTTGGCCTCCGGTGGCATTTATGACGCCGTTGCCGGTGGATTTCACCGCTACACCGTCGATCCCACCTGGACGGTCCCCCACTTTGAAAAAATGCTTTATGATAACGGTCAGATTGTCGAATTTTTAGCCAATCTCTGGAGTGAAGGTATCCAAGAACCGGGATTTGAATGGGCTGTGACCGGAACTATCCAATGGCTGAAACGAGAAATGACTGCCCCGGAAGGCTATTTTTACGCCGCACAAGATGCCGATAGTTTCATCACTCCCCAGGATAAAGAACCGGAAGAAGGTGCTTTTTACGTCTGGACCTATCAGGAATTAGAAAGTCTCTTAACAACCGAAGAATTCACCGCCCTCAACCCACAATTTTTCCTCACCCCCGAGGGAAATTTTGAAGGAAAAATTGTCTTAAAACGGACCAATCTTCAGGCCCTCAATCCCACGGTAGAAACTGCATTAGCCAAGCTATTTAAAGTGCGTTATGGGGCTTTACCCGCAGCGGTTAAAACCTTTTCCCCTGCTTGTAACAATCACGAAGCCAAAACCCGCAATTGGCCCGGTCGGATTCCTCCAGTCACTGACACCAAAATGATTGTTGCTTGGAATAGTTTGATGATTTCGGGGTTGGCAAGAGCGGCGGTTGTGTTTCACCAGGAAGAATATGCCTCCCTAGCGACCGCTGCCGCGAATTTTATTCTGGACCATCAATGGATTGAAGGGCGGTTGCATCGCCTCAATTATGAGGGTCAAGCAGCGGTGCTCGCGCAATCAGAAGATTATGCTTTGTTTATTAAAGCATTATTGGATTTAGAACAAATGGAACAGGTTCATGCTTCTAATTCCAATTGGTTAGAGAAAGCGATTCAGGTTCAGAAAGAGTTTGATGAGTTTCTCTGGAGTGTGGAATTGGGGGGATATTTTAATACCGCGAAAGATAACAGTAGTGATTTGATTGTCCGGGAACGGAGTTATACCGATAATGCGACCCCGGCAGCCAATGGAGTGGCGATCGCCTCTTTAATTCGCTTATCTATGTTGACCGAAGACTTGACCTATCTCGATCGCGCCTTTAATGCCCTCAAGTCCTTTGGGGCCATTATGGACCGCGCACCTTCCGCCTGTCCGACTCTGTTTGGGGCCTTGGATTGGTATCGCCATCACACCCTAGTCCGCACGTCTGACAGTCGTATTCCCGGGTTAATGTCCCAATATTTTCCCACTTGCATTTTTCAAGATCAGTCAGACCTCCCCCCGGAGGCGATCGGCTTAGTCTGTGAGGGCCTCTCCTGTCGCGAACCCGCCACCACTGCCGAACAACTGTTAGAACAGATGCAAGGTGCTCAAGTCAGACTCTCCCAGCGATCGGGCGTTTAGTTTCCCGTTCTCCCCCCTTACAGGTTAGAAACCGGGTTTCTGCTATAGATTATCAGTCTGACCCAGAGATTTAATGAAGAAACCCGGGTTCTGGTCCTTGAGTCCCATGCCAATGCCAGGTTACTCACTCAACTCCTCACCCTCGGGGGTTTGAACCTGTTCTGATGGGGGGATCCCCTCAACTTGAATCAGAGATTCCATGATTTCTTTGACAATGGGGGCGGCGACGGTTCCCCCGTAACCCCCCACGGGTTCATCCACGGCGGCGAGGACGACGTAGCGGGGGTTATCGGCGGGTAAAATTGCCACAAAACTGGCAATACGGGCGTACTCGGAGTAACCTGTACCATCATCGGATGCTTTTTGAGAGGTCCCGGTTTTTCCAGCAATCCGATATCCAGGAATTTGGGCGGCGGTCCCGGTACCGTCGGTGATGGCATCTTCCATCATTGCCACAACCGCTTGAGTGGTGGAGGGAGAAAAAACTTGGCGCTTGGGACGGTGGTCCGGTTGCCAATACTGGCGTCCTTGACTATCGAAGAGTCCCCGGACGACATGGGGGGTGACGAGATAGCCTTGATTGGCTAAAGCGCCGTTAATTTGGACCAGTTGTAGAGGGGTCAGAGAAAGACCTTGACCGAAAGAGGCGGTGGCGGCATTCACGGGGGATGCCATAAATTCGCCTTGCGATCGCAGTTGACTGGCTGTTTCAAAGGGTAAGTCTGAGCCGATAATATCACCGATCCCAAGACGTTGTAGCCAACTATAAAAGACCCGCGATCGCATCTGTTCGATAATATGGACCATCCCCACGTTACTTGAATACCGGATGATTTCGGTCACGGTAAGATTGCCTCGACCCGCCCCATCGGAGTTGGAAATCGGCCATTCGTCCACATAAATTCGCCCTTCATCATAAAAGACGCTGTTGGCTTCAATGGCACCGGCTTCTAAGGCGATCGCCACGGTAATCGGTTTAAAGGTCGATCCCGGTTCGTATAAATCTGTAAGCGCCCAGTTTTTAAATAACTCTACATTTGCTTTAAAATATTCGTTCGGGTCGTAGGAGGGGTCGCAGACTAGGGCTAAGAGTTCTCCGGTTTTGGCATCCATCACGATCGCCGTGCCCCGTTTGGCATTCCACTGTTTCCGATGTTTCTCTAGGGCAACCCGCGCCGCTTGTTGCAACCGCGAATCTAGGGTGATTTGCAAATGCAAATCGTCCAGGCGCATAAATTCTGCCGGTACCGGGTCGGGGATCAGCGAGCCCCATAAACGGCGGTCCAGTTCTAAGGAAGCTTCCCGGGCGAGTAAGTGCTGGTGGCTGGCTTCTATCCCCGCTTGACCTTGCCCTTCTGTATCCACATATCCCACCACATCGGCAGCTAAGTTTTGTTGGGGATAATAGCGGGCGCGATTTTGCTCTAGTTCAAGTCCATCAAGGAAGATATCTCGGATGCGATCGGCATTTTCCTCAGAAATCCCCATCGCCACAGTAATTCCACTTTCCGATTCATTGAATTTTCCGAAGAGTTCTGCACTGGTTTGATTCAGAATCGGGGAGAGGGTAACCGCCATCTCTTCCTTAGAGATTTTAAACAGTTTGGGATGGGCATATAGGGTATAAACTGGGCGATCTAGGGCTAAAACATTGCCACTGCGATCGACGATCGCCCGTCGGGGAATAAACGGCTGCAATTTCACATCTTGCTGCTGTCTGGCTTGTTCTTGTAAGTCCTGCCCATTCACAATTTGCAGTCGATACAAATTCCCACTCAATCCCAGCATTCCCGCCATTAAAACCCCCCAGACTACCGCAAACCGAATGCGCGGATTTCCCAAACGGGTTAGGGCACGGACGCCTCGCCTCACTCGCGGCGAGCTATTCAAATTCTCCAAAATTAATAATAAAAAAGCCAAGGGTAACAGTAAGAGCAAATTTTTATCGCTCTGTTGTCCACGCTTATTCCGAGCCGTCCCCCGGTTGATTTTTTTCGGGCGTTGAGAGGGGGTTTTACGATGAGACTTCCGCTGCAAACTTCCCCCAGGGTGTGGAATCCTTGATGCCATATTCCGCTCGTACAGTGTAATCAGGTTGGAGAATTTGAAGGCTGTTGCTCAGGGATTGATTCAGGCAATATTCCCCGGTTTAAGTCCGATAATAAGTCGGGTTTAATCCTGGACTTTTACAGGTTAATATCCCACAGGTCGGGTATCGGGAGTTGGGAATTCTTCCCCGATGATTTCTTCCGCTGCTGGCGTTTCTACGGCGGTGGGTTTTAAAAAGAGCATTTGTTTTAAGTTCGGGGGGACTAAACCGCTTCCTGGTTCTTCCGCTTTTTTGGAAAATTGGGTTTTTAAAGTTTCGTTGGTTGTGGTCAGTTTTCGCTCTTGGCGGCGCAAACTTTCCAACTCTCGGAAGGATGTCCCCCACTGTTGCTGATAGTAGACGGTGCTGCCATAGATGAATAAGGCAGCACTGACGAGAAGGAAGGTGGCGAAGGATGAAACGGTTTGTGCTTTCACAAGCGATCGCAACCAAAAGGGAATAGCCCACGGATTTAAGGTAGACTGATTTCTCGCGGAGGTGTTCTTTCTGGGTTCGGTGGTCGTCGGGTTAGAGGTTAATCCTTCTCGGACTCGGGGACTGGATTGCGCCGATCGCAAAGGAGTCACTTGCCCTCCGGTTCTTGGTGCAATTTCAGGGCTTTCTTTGGCTTTTCTCTGCCTAGTGGCGATCGAGGTTACTTTACTACTGGATGTTCCTGCCGAAGTTGGGCGGGACCTCATTTTTCTCGGAGCATTTGGGGGTCTGAATGCAACTGTCATAACTTTAACCAATATTAGGCTGGGCTGTTAATAGATCTATTTATATCGGTTTCCTTCTCAGTCCCAAGGAGGATTGAATCCCTGGGTCAATTGAGTGGAGAATTCCGATGTTCGTCCTCTTGCGGATTTCACGGAGACTCCCCCATCCTAACACCGGCTTGTCTGTAAGTCTTTTGCAGTTAGGGAACTCTCATTTCAGGAGGGCGATCGCTGAGGTTCCCATGATTTCCCTCTCCTTGGGGAGTTGTTGAATCGCCTCAATTCCGATAAAGAGGATATTCCCTAACTCCAGAGGTCACTGGATAGGGTCCATCCGTACCCAATCTCCCAATGGATTGTAACAACGAGCACGCCTTGCAAACTCAGGCTGATTTCCGAAACTTGCTCTCCAGGGTCCAAAAGTTTAGGTCCCACCCCCCGAGCGATCGGGGCAGATTGACCTCATCTATAAAAATTTTTAAAGATAGATGAAAATTTGTAACTTTTTTCGTAAAAATGCCCTATTCTATACTACTAGCAGATTTTGAGGCGGGTTTCCTCGGGACCTTCCCAGGAAAACCACCTTGAAACCCTGCTTTAGATTAGGTTCATTAGCAGTGGTTCATTTTTGAGAACCGACTGAGGCAGTCTGGGTCCTTAGTCATCCCTGATTCATTCACCCCTAAATATCCACAATGAAAAACAAAATCGCCAGTTTAGCTGTTTTACTCGCTTTGTCTACCTCTGTTGTAGCCTGCAATACCAATGAACCGGAGACCCCTGCTACGACTACCCCCACAGAGGAAGTTCCTGTAGACCAAACAGCCCCTGAAGCCACTCCGACGACTCCGGCAACTCCCGAAGCCACTCCAACGACTCCGGCAACTCCCGAAGCCACTCCGACGACTCCGGCAACTCCCGAAGCCACTCCGACGACTCCTGAAACCGCTCCTTCTGCTCCTTAATACTGAGCACCGACGGGTGTAGGAATTGGAATAACAATAACTACAAACGATTAACTTCAGAGTAAGGGCCTCAACCTCGTGCCCTTGCTCCAGTCATCCGAGTCAGAACCCCTTGACAAATGTCAAGGGTTATTTTTTTAGGATTTAGGACAGGATTGAGTTGTGCACCCTCCTTGGACAGGTAAAGTAGGGTTCCCTCAATGGAGCCAGCAATTCGGTCATCCCCTCTATAGGAGTTGAGTCCCTGCTATGATTTGAGGGGATTTGGGTTGACGTATTTATCACCTAAGACTGATAGAAAAGGGCGGAAAATATGCTAGTAAAAGTTAAGCAGATCATCGATGAATTTGTATGAGCGATCGCCACCCACCCATCGGGTTTAAACTCTCTTGTCACTCTCTTTCAATTCCATTAATTTTAATCGGCGGAATGGGGCTGGGGATCACCCCACGGGCTACCGCTTTACCTCCAGCCTCTGATGTTCCCGAGGAAATTTTGCGAACTGAAATTATTACCCAAGGCCGATCGCCCGTGGATGGAACCCCCCTGACCCCGGCTGAATATGCCGCATTGCTCGAAGATCCGGCATTTCGAGGGACGATCACCCCGAACGATGGCAGCCAACCTACAGCGATCGGGCCTATCTCTCCTGGACAGATCATGATTAATCGCTTGCCCGTCAGAGAGTTACTCCGGGTGATTTTTCCGTTTTAAACGTGCCATTTTAGTTTACAATCCTTAATATTTCTGGTGTATTGATAGAACAGGACCAAGCCATCACCTGAAGTAGATAGAAGATGCCTTTCATCGAAAAGCATCGCTCCTATCGGGTTAAATCCCATGAACAAGCGTCAGTCCTGTAAAAGAGTTGCTCCCGCTAAGGAGGCGATCGCCAGGGCATTAGGGAGCCGATGTGTCAGCCAACCAGCACCCTTCATCCCCGAGACCCAAAACCCTCTAGGATGAAGCCATCATCAACACCCCCACCCGAGGCGATCGCAATATCTAACCCTTGTGCCTTAACCCTAATCCCGGGTTAATCAACCGCACCCATATCCAAACCCTTTCATGAACTGTATTTAGGCAACACAACATGACCATAACAATCGCCCCGGATCAAGTCCATCAGATAGTTGGAAATCAACATCAAGACCCCTTTGAAATCCTCGGCGCTCATCCCATCCAGGACAACGGCAAAATCTCTCATTGGGCTGTCCGCGCCTACCTCCCCAATGCCGAGAGCGTTTCCGTCATCGTCCCGGAACAGCGCCAAGAATATCCCATGCAGTCCGTGCATAACCCCCACTTCTTTGAATGCATCATTGAAACCGCTGAACTGGCAAACTACCAATTTCGCATCAAAGAAGGCGACCATGAACGGGTAATCTACGACCCCTACGCTTTCCGATCGCCCAAACTCACCGACCTCGACATTCACCTCTTCGCCGAAGGCAACCACCATCGCATCTACGAAAAACTCGGTGCTCATACAATGGAAGTCAACGGCGTTAAAGGCGTTTACTTTGCCGTTTGGGCACCCAACGCCCGTAACGTCTCCGTCCTTGGCGACTTCAACCACTGGGACGGACGCAAACATCAAATGGCTAAACGCGGAAACGGCGTCTGGGAACTCTTTATTCCCGACATCGGCGTAGGCGAACATTACAAATATGAAATCAAAAACTCTGCCGGTCACATTTACGAAAAATCTGACCCCTACGGGTTCCAACAAGAACCCCGCCCCAAAACCGCCTCCATCGTCACCGACCTCGACACCTACGCCTGGACCGACCAAGACTGGATGGAAGAACGTCGCAACAGCGACCCCCTCACCAAACCCATCTCCGTCTACGAATGTCATTTAGGCTCCTGGCTCCATGCCTCCGCCTCGGAACCCGCCAAACTCCCCAACGGAGATACCGAACCTGTTGTCATCGTCTCCGAACTCAAACCCGGGGCCAGATTCCTCACCTACCGCGAACTCGCCGAGAAACTGATTCCCTACGTCAAAGAACTCGGTTACACCCACATCGAATTACTCCCCATCGCCGAACATCCCTTTGATGGGTCCTGGGGTTATCAAGTCACCGGCTACTACGCCCCCACTTCCCGTTTTGGCACCCCGGAAGACTTCATGTACTTTGTGGATTGCTGTCACAAAGAGGGAATTGGCGTCTTGGTAGACTGGGTTCCCGGGCACTTCCCCAAAGATGGACATGGATTAGCCTTCTTTGATGGAACTCACCTCTACGAACACGCTGACCCCCGCAAAGGCGAACATAAGGAATGGGGAACCTTAGTTTTTAACTACAACCGCAATGAAGTTCGCAACTTCCTCGTTTCCAACGTCTTATTCTGGTTTGACAAATTCCACATTGACGGCATCCGCGTGGATGCTGTCGCCTCCATGTTGTATTTAGACTACTGCCGCAAAGAAGGGGAATGGGTCACCAACCAATATGGCGGACGGGAAAACCTAGAAGCCGCAGACTTCCTGCGCCAAGCCAATCATCTGCTATTTTCCTACTATCCTGGAGTCCTCTCCATTGCCGAAGAGTCCACCTCCTGGCCGATGGTTTCCTGGCCGACTTATGTTGGGGGTTTAGGGTTTAACTTGAAATGGAACATGGGCTGGATGCACGATATGCTGGATTATTTCAGCATGGATCCTTGGTTTCGCCAGTTCCATCAGAACAACATCACCTTTAGTATGTGGTATCACCACAGCGAGAACTTCATGCTGGCCCTGTCCCATGATGAAGTGGTGCATGGTAAGAGCAATATCATCGGCAAAATGCCGGGCGATCGCTGGCAAAAATTAGCCAATGTCCGTTGTTTATTTACCTATATGTTTGCTCACCCCGGCAAGAAAACCCTGTTTATGAGCATGGAATTCGGCCAATGGAGTGAGTGGAATGTCTGGGGCGATTTGGAGTGGGAACTGTTGCAATATGAACCACACCAACAGCTTAAAACCTTCATGACCGACCTGAATCACTTATATTGTTCAACCCCCGAACTTTACACCCAAGATTTTGGACAAGAAGGGTTTGAATGGATTGATTGTTCTGACAATCGCCATAGTGTCGTTTCGTTTATCCGCTGGGATAAAAATAAGGAAGATTTTGTAGTAGTGGTTTGTAACTTCACCCCGCAACCGCACAGCCACTATCGCGTTGGGGTTCCAGTTCATGGATTCTACAGCGAAGTTTTTAACAGCGACTCCGGCAAATATGGCGGCAGCAACATGGGCAACCTCGGCGGTAAATGGGCCGACGAATGGTGGTTCCACAGTCACGCTTACTCAATGGATTTGTGCTTGCCTCCGTTATCAGTGTTGGTGTTTAAGTTAGATAAAGAGAAGACTGAAGAAGCGCGCAAAGCCTGGATGTCTCAAACTTAAGCTGTTAGGTGAAGGGTATAGAGGGGGACAATAGTGAGCATCTTGCTCGCACTTGCGATCTCCTCTGTACCCCGTGATACCAAATCCGGTACTTCTAGCTCAGATTTGGTATCACCCTTGAGTCCCCAGACCGAACTCAAGTACATTTTTCCGTTTTTCGCATTGCCCCTAACAGGGTAGAAACAAACACACACCGCTGTTTATTGCTGTTACTATTGCGCAGACGAACCGTCACCCGCCCCAGCCGACCATTGGAGTTTCCTCTGTAGTTAAATTGCATTCGCCACACCCCATTTGTAGAGTATTGATAAAGGGTGGTTTTGCTTTCGTCAATGGTGATAAAAGAATTGAGATTTTGCCAGTGTTGCTCGGTGGGTTCAACCGAGGCGGGATGAACAGCCCATTGAGCGACATCACCCAACTCCCGGAAACTAGCTTGATAGGTTATTTTTTGGTGAGTGGCTTTGGTTTTAGCATTTAATAATACCCCATACACTTCATTTTGACCTGCATTGAGACGGGTTGTCTGCACCCAATTTAGCCAACTGGGAATGCCTATAGCCGCTAAAATAGCGATAATAAAAACAACAATTAACGCTTCGAGTAATGTGAATCCGCTGGTCTGTGAGTTGCGCAACCGACTTCTGATTTGATGGGGAAATTGCATCATTTCAGCACCCTGACTATTGTTTTAAAATAAAATAAATCCTCGCGGGAGAAATTGGGAGGATTTTTAATATTTTTTTACAATTGTGATAAAAATGCAGGGTTTGCCAGGGACAAAAGCGATTTTAGTGGTAAGTAGGGATTCCTCTAATTGCAATCAACCCCTTCCGTTTTATGGACATTTCCTAAAAGGGTTTGAAGAATCACACAGCGTTCTCCGCCCCCATTCTGAAAAACGAGGGTTATTTTTTGCGGGCTATCCTGATTCGCTTGTTGTGGATCAAGTAGCTCACCTTTGTCATTAAATTGAACATTCCAGGGAGGAATCGCTGTATTGGCCGCTGCTAAATTAGTTTTAGTTTCATCAATTCTAATCATTCCTTGACCATTAAAATCTTGCCCGATATGTTGCCAGCTATTGTCACCCGGTGGGGTAGCAACTGGGTGAACAGCCCATTCCATATCATTTCCATTTTGCCTAAAGCTAACTTGCCATGAACTTTTTCTCTGCTTTGCCCGAGATTGACCTTCACTAATGGCTAAGGCAACGGCATCCTGTGCTCTACCGAGACGGCTTTTATTCAACATTGATAGCCAACTTGGAGCAGCGATCGCCGATAAAATTCCAATAATAAAAACGACGACCAGAGCTTCTAGCAGGGTAAATCCCTGCTCCAACTCCTGAGAGTCTCCTGGCTTTATAAGTTTGGTTGGCCTAAATTGAAGGAGTTGGCGACAGTAACTTTCTATAATCATCATAATTTTCCCTATACATAACTTAAATATGAAGTTGATACGGTTTTTCAGGTTCTGGGGACTGTTAGTAAGTTATTTCAGCAGTCCCCTCAAAATTATTGTTGACCAAATCGGGTTCGGGCTTGCACACGAGTTTGTAAACTCGGCAAGTAAATTGGGTTACGGGAACCTTTAGCGCCAGCTCTTTGGGCAGCATTACCCCTCAGAAAAACGACCGCTTCTTGAACATTGCTTCCTCCAGGATTACTGATACAGGCATAAAAACTACTTAAGTTGTCAATTGTTGCATTAGCCGGAGGAGTAGCAGTATAATTGTCCGGGCAGTTTACTCGCCCTGGATTTAACCCCAAGTCTACCCCATCTACTAAAACTACATCATTACTAAAATTAATATTTGTAGAGTTCCAAGTGGCAAAACTACCCGTAAAGTTATTATAGCCTGGTGTTTCCGCTGTTGTGTCTTGTAAATCTTGGTATTTAGGAAGAGTAAATCGGGTAATTCTTCCTAAGTTTTCTTGCCAAATACTATTAGGTGTATTGGGTCTTATAGAGTAAATAACAAGAGTGTAAAAGGCTAAATTAGTTTGAAGAGTAGTATCCTCATTATCAGCACTCAACTCATCAGCCTCAAACCTTTCAAGTTTCCAGAAAGCTAAAACGGGCTGGACATTTGGGGTATTTGTAACAAAATTAAAGTTTGGACAGTTTGGAATATTTCCTGGCTGAAAACAATCGCCTGGATAAATATAAACTGCCTCGCGTAGTTCTGCTGCCATATAATCGAGAGCTTGGGCCATTTCTTGTTGGGTTTGGCTTTTCGCTGTTTCACGCTGCTCAGTTGTTAGAAGGCTCACGACTAAGGATAAAACAGCATAAAGTGCTATTCCGGCGACGACCATTCCCACTAGCAGTTCTGGTAATGTAAACCCGGTAGCTGTTTTGTTCCGAGATTTAGTAGCGAGGTAATGGAATAAAATATACTTTGCTTGATTGATAGCCATTGTTTGATACCGAAAAAACTTCTGATATTACTCAACCTAATCAATCGAAATTGATAAGATGGCTTGATTGAGGATGAAAATGTAATTTGATAATTAGCTCACCCAGTAGAGTTATACCAATCATCCTCTAGGGGTTTAACTGATAATTCCCGACAATCCAACAAACAGGGTTGTGTTTCTTTTATCCTCCCTCGTTAATGTCATTTAAAAATTGTTCATATTGGTTGAAGGCATTTCTCGTTTCTGATTTAACAATTGGTACAGAAAAAGCTGCTAAAGGTAAACGACTTTGGCTAGTTGCTGCTGATAATGCTAAAGAAGCCGTTCCAGAGGGGGGACTTTGTAGGTTTCCTGAGTCTATAGAACCCCGGGTATAGACTCGCACAGTCATGACAAAGGCAGCGACTCGATTACCTTGGATTGTTGGAGTAAAAGTCCTAACCCGTTGAATAGCCATATCCCACTCACCGTCGTCGTCTAGGTGAACATGACACCAAGCATCGGAAAGATTTTCATGGCAAGGGTTAGTAGGATTTGGTGTGGAAACTGGTATATCTTGGCGCTTGATTTTTCCTAAATCTGGGGGTAAAAGTGCCTCATTATCTCCCAGGGTATTGTCATTATTTTCAACAAACAGCCTTACTCGATCAATTTCCCCCTGAGCTAACTGCATCGCTTGCTGAGCTCGGTGAGCACGAACCCGTGTCGCTATAGATAGGGCGATCGGGGGACTAATCGCCACGACAGATATAGCTAGAATTATGACGGCCGCTAGAGACTCGATTAAGGTCAATCCTTCTTCTGTTGGTTTGGTTGATTTGTGGTGTTTCATGGTGAACTCCGTCTCCATTAAGGGGAATGAGGGGTCAGCCGTCCATAATCTCAGTCATAATTTTGAGCATGGTTTATAGCTGACACCCCCTAGATGTTACTTAGACTTCCTGTAGATTATGGACAAGGGTAGTTAATCTCTGGAA
This sequence comes from Laspinema sp. D2d, assembly GCF_025370755.1. GTDB lineage: Bacteria > Cyanobacteriota > Cyanobacteriia > Cyanobacteriales > Laspinemataceae > Laspinema. The sequence continues at coordinate 47,836 of NZ_JAMXFC010000006.1, forward strand.
GTGCGCGCAGCTTACAGATGTAAGCATTATCCGCAGACGGTTCGCGGTAGAACTCATCCCGTTTACTAGAAACCTGGCTCATCCGGCGAGCCGCAGGACCTGCAGGTGCTTTTTGCAGTGCCACATCGTAACCCCAATTTCGTTGAGGCTCAACGTAGTATTTGTAAACGGGTGCTCCGGGTTTCGGAGTTTGTGGGGCCGCGCCTCCTGCTGGGACGACTGGATATTCCCAGGCGTCTTGATCAAAGGGAGCTGTTGCATAGTTGCTAAAGTACAACTGAATTAGAGATCCTTGGATCGTCAGAGGAATATTCTTCCAGTTTTCCAGCACTCTGGGAAAGTTGTGGAAGCCGCCATTAATTTGCTGAGTTCGAGAAGGGATCATCCCGCTAATCAGAACCATGTTAGTTGTCGTATCGGCAGCGGTGATTAATTGTCTGTCTTGCCCGAAGGTGTTATAGTTCCCTGGATATCGAGCCAGAGTTGCAAAATCTACTGTTGCATTGTATTGATTCGCTGCGGGATAAGTGATAGTCTGCGGAATACCATTTTTGTCAATGGCAATAGGAGAGGTAGGCTGATAGTCAGGGGTTGCAGTTGGTCTGGGAATTTCCCAGGGGTTTTCCCGTGCCCAATAAGTATTAGCTAAAAGTGTGGTATTCGGACGGTTTTGGTTAATGAAAGAGGTATTTGTTGATCCTTGATTACAACCATATAGCCGCTGCCGATTTGCAGCATCTAGTCGGCGGTTGCTATTATACCCAGTCGGTGCAGTTGTTGCCGGATTAGCAATCCCTGCAAAAATGATGCCATCTTCAATGCTTCCATCACAAAAGTTATTAGACAAAATCGTGATGGAGTCAGCAATAATTTCTACATTGCGCCACCAATCTTGAGATGGATCGGCAAAATTTACATTCCGATTATTGGCAGAGCGACCATAGAACTGAGGTGCGGAAAACGTGGAAGTCAATGTCTGAGTAAATTCCTGGATCGTATTTGCAGTTCCGGTAGCACTATTGCTGTGCAGGTTGAACTGACCCTGGGTATAAACTGGATTATCAGTGACGAATGTCATCCCCCGAGATAAGTTACTTCCTTCTCTGCGCAGGGTTGTACCATTTTTAAAGCGGAACCCGTATGGACGTCGGTCCGGGTCAGCATAGTAATCAACGGATTTGAGATTTATCTGTCCTTCTCTGTCCCCAGGTATGTCTACATACTCATCAATGTTTGCAGGACGAGATATGGCATCTTCCCGAACCGCATCTTCGCGGAACGCATAGACAATTCCACCGTTTTCTTCAGGAATCAAGAAGTCACCGTTGACCTTGCTTTGACGGAACATATTCATGTCTAGGTTTAACACCCGAACCGTCATGTTTTCGCGACCATCATAGAGTGCAGAATCTTTGATGGGTACTTGCCGAAGTTGATTGCCGACCAAAATTAGCTCTTGACTGCTGCTATTGGGATTAGTACCTGCCGGTCCGTTCTTATTAGGCAGTACCCAATCAGAGAAGTCAGTCTTTCTCGGCTGAAGGGCAATGCTGCTCAAATCGTCTGGATTAGCGGAATCTAAAACTTGATACTGAGCTGCTGCATTGGATGCAGTAATATAAGCACTGGAAATATAAGGTTCAGCAGCAGGTTGGGTATGGTCTACTCCACCGCTTCCAGTTTCATTATCTCCATTATAGTCGTGGTTAAATTTGGGGAAGAGGTAGTAGAGGGCAGGAAATTTAGGTTCGTTAGAGCAGAGGCGGGATAAACCGATTAAATGCTGCTGGTCCGCGATTACGGGTACTGAAAGAAGAGATCCACCACCAGTCGGATCTTGAACCGTGATTCCAAAATATCCATTACCCGTTGCATTAGTTACATCACAGCTGATGTTAATACTCTGCGGACTCGGCGGAGGATTTCCCGGAGCCTGATAGACCAACTGGAATGAGCGAGCATTTAACTTAAAACCATAAGTGCGATCGCGATTCACTTGCTCCTTACGCATAATTAAGTGAGCCAGCGTGAGGAGTTCGGCATTTGCCGGATCCTTTTCTAGCTCTTTTATATAGAATTCTGGGGGCTTATCTACATTCGTGGGGGCTAGGTTTATGATGTCCCATAGCTTTGTAGCTAGAGCGTCTAATCCTTTCTGGTTTCCTCCATTTAATCCTGTTGATTTATTCTGGGGATTACCATAATCGTAATCCTCCAGATTTTGAATGTTGTAGGCCAACATACCCAAGGTTGCTGATGCCGTGTGGAGGGTTGACTGGTCAGCAATACTTAAATCTGGGGAAGATACCCCAGGAGAAACTCCTCGGGGATACATCCGCTGATTTGCGTTCAAGTCAGCCATAATTTGGCGCAGTTTGGAGTAATCTCCAAACATTGTTAACTGAGGAGAGGGATATCGGGGGACATCTGCGGTGGCGCTAGGCGGTGGGGCCGCAGGAAAGGCTCCATTAGGGTCGCCCGCGAAATTCGCTAAATTTTGTAACGCTCTTCGTAACGGCGTTGCACCATTGATTTGGGCAGCAAAGTCTGATTCATCCTCAAACAAAGGAGCAAATTCCCAGCCATTGGTACCTTTACCACTAAAGAAGTCTACATTCAAGCGTGTAACCGACTGATTGTCCCCATCTTTAAAGGTAATTTCATTAAACGTAGCACTATCTCTCAGGGTCGTTGGTGTTCCTGGATGTACAGTTGTCGCGACATACCCACTGGGATAAAATCCCTCGCTGCCGTCTCCATGAGTGTAAACAGCCGTAGCTTGCACGGCTGCTAAATTGTCATATAGAGTTTTCCGTTGCCGTAGCTCGTTTTGCCGCCCATTCATTGGCGCATAGGCAGTCGTCAAGTTAAACGGATTAAGGGGATCTGTTCCATAGTTTTTATCTCCGAGATCAATTACGTCTCCATCGCGATTAAAGTCCCGGACCCAGCCAAAAGCATTCCCTAATTCTAGGCGCTGTCCAACAATAATCCGAGTCCCTTGATCTCGCGCACGTCTTTCCCAATAGCCATCTAACCCATACTCATCGGGCTGATCTGCTGAAGGCGGGTCATTACGAAGCAGTAGTGATTTGTCTGGTTCTGGGGTTAGTTCAGCTATGTATTCTCCATAGTCAAAATATTGCTCGACTGACTCGGTGGTATCAATGGTACAGTTTCCATCATCATCTCGTGCCGCTCGGCTATAGATAGTTTTTGGACCAAACCGATCATCCGCACGATAAACATCGTCTAAAGTAGGCGGACAAGTCTGATTTTCAGGATCGAGGGCAATGCGACTGGATAACATTGGATTATCAGCACTCCAAGTATTAATGGGTTTCCAGCCTGCTGTACTCCGAGGTTCTGAGGCATTAGGATTGAGCAAAATCTGTTTCGGGTCGATCGCGATGTTGATAGCAGCAGTAGCCCCACCTGTTAAATCCACCGAGTCATTCCCAGCATTCAATTGGGGCCACCCAGTGGAACTATCCCCTTGGGGAGCTACTGGGCTGGTTGGATCTCCTTGTTCATGAACATCAATATAAACAGGTCCTTTGAAAGCACTATCGAGATCCGGAGCAGCGGGAACAGCAAAAACAATTTGATTTTTAGCACTCAGTTCTGAATTAAGGTCTGGCTCATAAAAACAAGAGCCTTGAGAGCTAATCAAAAAAGAATGAAAGCCATTTGCGTGCAAAGCTTTCATGAACATACTGCCTTCCGTGTGCATGGCTCCGTTCCATTTAAACTCTGGACCGGGATATACCTCCATATCACTGCGAAACCAAGCTCCCCATTTATTCCCCTGCTCGTAGTATCGGTCCTGCTGATACTCAATGGTGGAGAGCATGGGGTTAGAAGCAGAATTATTCCCAATCATCCGATTAGGGAGAGTCAAGGCGTAAACTTGAAAATTCTTTTTCAGAATAGAAGAACTCAGGGGGAACCATCCTTGCCTTATTTCTTCACCCGCCTCATCAATAACTCTACAAGTTGGGTCGTTTGTCGCATTGGTGGTCAGGATAGGACCACTGCGGACCAGCATTGCGTCAGCTTTTTCTTGGTCACTCTTTAATAACTGATTTCCCCCAGTATTCGGATTCATTGTTTTACCCCCTCTATCCGTTCGGGAGAGAATGGTATAAACCGTAACTAAATCATCTGGATCATCAGTTTTTCCATTGTTATTGGCATCGGTTCTAAATAACCATGCCGGAACATTTTCGCCATCATTCGTAGAGAGACTAACAGCAGTTTCACCGGGAAAAGTATAGCTCAACGTGCTATCTGGATTATTTTCCAGTAGGCTGTTTTCCAGCACGGTTTCTGTAGGTACTCCTGGGGCTAGATACCTAGGGTCGAACATTTGCTCTAACTTAGCTCGGGCCCGTTCGATCGATGGAGTAGCAGCATTGAGGAGTTCCTGCTTCTGGTAGTCACCAATGACTTCAGTTGATCGCTGATAAGAGCGGAACATTAAAGTGCTGACCACTAACATCATCACGATGATGAGTAGAGTAGTTGTTGGCAACACAAAACCCGCCTGCAATCGACGGCGTGAGGTGACGAAGGCAGTGCGGAGAAAACGATAAGTATTTCGACTTGTTAGCTTTTGAGCAAATCGAATGATTGCTTGCACGAGGTGCGTTAGCGCTTTTTGGATTTTGTGCTTTCTAGCCATAGCTACTCCGTGAGTGCAGGTGCCATTAATTGAGAAATGGAGAGTCTTTTTTCTGTGGTAGCTTAAAAATCTCCGAATTGACTATCCGTATATTTCCGGAGATTGTTGTTAAACTATTGTATTATCTAGTTTTTAGGTTACCCAGCTAGATAGAAAAATCAATCAGCCTAGGGTTAGAAAGTTTGTCCAGAGGGCCCCAAGAAATTGCTTCTGGGACCCCAATAGGCAAAGAGGCACAGCAATGCTGCGCCTCATCGGAAAGATTCCCTAGGAGTTGGGGTCTTAGTATTTGGACAGATTGATTCCCGCTTCCTTGGCGTAAGCTTGCAACCCCTTGTTATTGAGGGTTTTGATAGCGGTAGTAGATAGGCGCAGTCTCACCCAGCGGTTTCCTTGGGGCCACCAGACCCGTTTCCATTGCAGGTTGGCTTCTTGCAGCTTATGGGTACGGCGGTGGGAGTGGGAAACGGCCATTGCATTATTCGCTTTTTTGCCGGTGAGTTGACATTTGCGGGACATGGTTTCTCCTTAGATAAGTTGGGCTACGTTGAAACGCGATCTCTTATTGTACCGAGTTTTGGAGAAGGATGAAGTTTGGAGTGGTTTAACTTCATTTCCGGTCCCCTCCCCTTGGCAAGGGGAGGGTTAGGGTGGGGTCCTCTGGGAGGCGATTCCCTACGGGATAGCTCCGCTTACCGCGCGTCACGAGAAATCGGTGGGTGGAGGGTGTCGGTGGTGACGTGCGATCCAGCCTTACGAAAAAAGAGGTTGGACCAGCCTCCAGGCGCGATCGCCTCCAAGAGTACGTTATGTGGCGATCGCCACATAACCAGGACCCCACCCTAACCCTCCCCTTGCCAAGGGGAGGGGACCGGAAATGAAGTTAATCTGAGCTAAATCACCCTGAGCGTAAAAACCCGACCCTTGTAAGACCCCACCCAACCCTCCCCTTAGCAAGGGGAGGGCTATGAGTAAGGTGTTATCGCTTTTCCCTAGGACCGTTGCTCAGTTAGGCGGGTGAGCAGACGGTTGGACCTTTCTACGAAGGTGGTCATGCCTTCGGCGTCAAAGCCTTTTTGAGCCATCAGTGCTAAATCATAGACATGATGACAAATCATGTCTGCCAGTTCTGCTGAGGGAGATTTGCCTTCCCCTTGGATGATGCCGCTTTGGGAGAGTTCGGTCAGGTGTTGGATTAGGGGATGGGCGGTGTTTACCAGCAAGATATGCTCGTCGGGGAATTTGGCGGATTCCTGGGAGACTAAGGCGTTCATATCCCGGAGGCGGCGCAGAAACTCGGGGAGGAGGACAATTGCCGGGGGAGTGCCTTGGGGGTCTTCGGATTTGAGGGCTTCGGTACGGATGGTCAGTTTGGGTTGGTTGAGCGCTTTTTCAAAGATTTCTTTGATTTGTTCGCTGCGAGTTTTGTTGGTAGTAGGATCAACGATTTCTGAGGCTTTGTCTTGTTCGATGAGTTTGTCGTCAATCTCGGCATCCACCCGGGAGAATTTCACTTCGGTATGTTCCCGTTCTAGGAAACTGATGAAGTGGGGATCAATGAAGGAGTCCATAAATAGGACTTCTAATCCCTGACTCTTGTGCAGTTGCACATAAGTGGCTTGCGCTACGGGGTCAGTGCAGTAAAATGCCTGGTTCTCGTGGCGCGCTTTGTTGCGTTCTAAATACTCGTCTAGGGTGGTGTAAGAGGGTCCCTCGGTTTTGCTGTCCGATGAGACTTGTTTCCAGGCGTCTCCTTCTTCGGCTTGCACTTCTACGGCAGGTTGGTCGGATTCTGCCGGTTTCAGGTCGGCTGTGGTGCGGTAGATGATGATATCTTCGAGTTGCTTTTTGAATTTATCATCGTTGAGGCAGCCGAATTTGACGAAGGTGCCGATATCTTGCCAGCTTCGGATATATTCTTGGCGGTTGTTGTTGTACTGTTCTTTGAGTCGGTCCGCGACTTTTTTGGCGATGAAGTCTGCGATTTTGCGAACGGTTCGGTCCATCTGCAAGGCGCTACGGGAGACGTTCAGGGGAATGTCGGGACTGTCTAGGACGCCGCGCATGGGGAGGAGGAATTTGGGGATGATTTCCTCGCAGTGGTCCGAGACAAAGACTTGATTGCAGAACAGTTTGATTTGTCCTTTGGTGACATCAACATCGGGACGGAGTTTGGGGAAGTAGAGGATGCCTTTGACAAGAAAAGGATAGTCTGTGTTGAGGTGGACCCACAACAGGGGTTCTTCTTGGAAGGGATAGAGGTAGCGGTAAAAGTCGAGGTAATCTTCGTCGGTGAGGCTGCTGGGAGATTCGCGCCAGAGGGCTTTTTGCCGGTTGATTTGTTCGCCATCCATTTTGATGGGAACCGGCATAAAGTCACAGTAGGTTTTGACGAGTTGCTTGATCCGGGAGGCTTCGGCGTATTCTTTTTCTTCGTCCTGGAGGGTGAGGGTGATGGTGGTTCCGTGGGTGGTTCGGTTGGAGTCTTCAAGTTTGAAGGAGGGGGACCCATCACAACTCCAGTGAACAGCTTCTGCGCCTTCTTTGTAGGAGAGGGTATCGATTTCGACGGTTTTGGCAACCATGAAGGCGGAGTAAAAGCCGAGTCCGAAGTGACCAATGATTTGCCGATCGCTGGCGGATTGATATTTGGTGATGAACTCTTCAGCGCTGGAAAAGGCGACTTGGTTGATGTATTGTTTAACTTCATCGGCGGTCATGCCGATGCCGGTGTCGCTGATGGAGAGCGTGTTTTTTTCAGGGTCGATCGCAATGGTAATTTCCGGGTTGCTAGTGTCCCCGCTAAATTCTCCCGCGTAGGAGACCATGTTGAGTTTTTCAATGGCATCGACAGCGTTGGAGACAAGTTCCCGCAAGAAGATTTCATGGTCGGAGTATAGAGACTTCTTGATAATGGGAAAGATATTCTCGGTATGGATCGTGATTTGGCCTTGTTCCAATACGGTCATAGTTTTCTCAGTTTAAGGGTAAAGTTTAGTTCAGTATTGATTTTGGGCGATCGCGCGGTGCTTGCAGATCAGGGGAACCCCCCGCAAAGGATTCGGATCTCCCTACTTTTTGAGTTGAAGCTAGGTTCGGGGTTGAGTCACGGTATAGAAGGCGGCTGCTTGTGTTATTCAATTCTTATGTTTTCATTTTTGGGTTTCTCCCGGTCACCCTGTTGGTCTATTTTGGGTTGACTCGGTTGCGCTATGTGAAGGCGGCGATCGTTTGGATGGCGATCGCCTCGTTGTTTTTTTATGGCTACTGGAATCCTCCTTATTTGCTGTTATTCCTGGGTTCCATCAGTTTGAACTATGGGTTTGGCAGGGCCATCGCGGCTAGTCCCTTAAGGGGCGATCGGTCGAAATTCTTGCTGATTGTGGGCATTAGTATTAATTTAATCTTCATTGGCTATTACAAATATGCCGAATTTTTCCTAAGTTCCCTCAATCAAGTCTTAAACTGGAATTGGCAGAGTACCCCAATTATTCTCCCTCTAGCCATTTCATTCTACACCTTTACTCAAATCGCCTATCTGGTCGATGCCTACCGAGGAGAGACCAAAGACTCAAAGTACGATTTAGTTACCTACAGTCTGTTTGTTTCGTTTTATCCCCAATTAATCGCCGGTCCGATTCTGCGTCATGATGAACTCATTCCCCAGTTGCGATCGCTCAGAAATTTTATCTTTTCTGATAAAAATTTTGCTAGAGGGTTAACTTTGTTTATCCTGGGATTATCCAAAAAAATGCTGATTGCGGATAATTTATCCCCTTGGGTAGCCCAGGTGTTTAATAATGCCGATTCGGTAACTTTTTTGGAAGCCTGGATTGGGGCTTTGAGCTATACGTTTCAACTTTATTTTGATTTTTCAGGATATTCCGATATGGCGATCGGCTTGGGGTGGATGGTAAATATCAATCTACCGATTAATTTTAATTCTCCCTATAAAGCCAGTTCGATTATTGACTTTTGGCGGCGCTGGCATATCACCCTTTCTGCCTTTTTGAGGGATTACCTTTATATTCCTCTAGGCGGTAGCCGGAAGGGAGAAACCCGCCGTATTGGAAATTTAATGCTGACGATGCTGTTAGGGGGTTTGTGGCATGGTGCCGGTTGGACTTATGTGATTTGGGGAGGACTACATGGGTTATTTTTAGCTATCAATCATGGTTGGCGTAAGCTAGGAATTTCTCTACCGAAATTTGTAGGAGTGACTGTCACTTTTTTGGCAGTGGTTGCCAGTTGGGTGTTATTTCGGGCCACTACCTTTCAAGAGGCTTTAGAACTTTTACAGGCAATGGTGGGGATTAAATCTGTGATATTACCAACCCATTATCAAGGGTTTTTGGGCTGGTTAAGTCCGTTGGGATTACAATTTAAGCCGGTTAAGGCTTTCGCTTATTTACCCCGAGGCGGGGTGGAGTTAAATGGGTTAATTCTTTTAGGAGTTTTATTGATTGTGATGCTGTTGCCAAATACCCAAGAAATGGTAAAAAACTTTAAAACGACTTGGGGTTGGACTCTGGCAATTGCCAGTCTAGCAGCAGGATGTTTTATTTCTCTCAATCAAGTGTCAGAGTTTCTGTACTTTCAGTTTTAAGTCCATGTCACATTACAAAGATTATCGTCGTTATGGGTTCAGACTATTAACCCTAACCGCTATTTTTTTGGCAATGATTGCCGGTTTTAATGGATTTTTCGACCCGTATGAGGTGCTGGGTACTCCCACAATTAAGAGGTTGAATCAGGTTAAGCGAGAGAAAGATATTCAGGTTAGATTGTTTAAAACCGTTGCGGTGAACAAAATTGAAGCGAAAAGCCTATTTTTAGGGTCATCGCGGACGGAATTTGGTTTAGATACCCATCATCCTGCGTTGAGGCATCAGCAACCGGGGTATAATTTAGCGATTACCGGGGGAAATATGTATGAAGTCCGGCGCTACTTTGACCATGCGATCGCCACTCAGCCCGAGGTCAAAGAAATCGTCTTAGGACTCGATTTTTTCATGTTTAATCAGATCCGACAAAATACCCCAGATTTTAAGGAACACCGCTTAGAAACCCGCGAGTTATTTGGGGGAGACGTGTTTGAAATATTGTTGTCAAAACAAGCACTCATTAGTAGCTTGAAAACGTTTAAAAATAGTTTTTTGCGGCCAAACAATCCAGGTTTTTTTTATGCTGATGGCAGACGCCACCCTGATTCCACTATTGAACAGGTTTATTTTAATCAAGGTGTTATCCCTCGATTTAGAATGGTTTTAAGAGATTTTTTAGTTCGACCCGATCTGTATGGAATCTATGAGCTTTCTCCAGATTATTTAGAAGATTTACAGGCCATTATTACAACCAGTCAACAGCGGGGAATTCGGTTACACTTGTTTATTTCGCCAAGTCATGCAATGCAATGGGAAGCTATCCGAGTGGCGGGACTGTGGTCCGAGTTTGAAAACTGGAAGCGAGCCATTGTCAATCTATCACCCATTTGGGATTTTTCGGGGTACAATAGCATGACCACAGAGGCGATCGCAAATCCGATGCAGTATTATATTGAGAGTTCTCATTACCGCAAAGAACTCGGGGATTTGGTCCTGAACCGGATTTTGGATTATCAACCCGAAACCGTGCCCTCGGATTTTGGCCTATTACTGACACTGACTAATCTGGAGACTCATTTGGAACAGATTCGGCGCGATCGCGAAGTATGGGCCAAGGAAAACCCTAAATGGGTCGAATTTGTGGAAGCCTTAAAGCCTTAATTTATGATAAAAAATAGCTCTTAAAACATCAATAAAATGCTCCCAGTCCTGCAATGAAAAGCTTTAGAAATTTGCTACCAAGGGGCTACAGTGGGTGAGTTTGAATGAATTATTCCTGAATTCAAACACTGCCTTCCTATAAGATTTAACGGTTCAAAAGGCAAAATAGTAGACGGTTTGGTCCAGTCTAAGACAGGATGGCGAGAACAGGGGGAACCGCATTGCATCTGCAACCATTCGAGGCCAAAATTATGACCTAAGCTCATCAATCCGAGGGAATTTAAGTGAAGATTATCGGCATATCGAGAAAAATAGAGAGTTTCTACGACCCGAGTTTGAGCAACGGATTGGAAGACGTGAATTTGAGCCTCGCGAACCCTATCCCCATACTCAAAAGTACCAAAGGGCGTGGTAGATTGCTGGTTGACGATGGGAATTAAACCATAAATGACTGGGAGTTCAGGTTGATTTAAATCCTGCCGCAAGCGGGAGATAAAATGGGTAAAGTTTTGGGCATAATTAGAGGCCATATAGCGATCGCTTTTGGCGTCGGATTCTCCCTGCATCCAAAAAAATCCAGCAATTTCTACTTGGTAACCAAGACTAGAGAGATCGGCGATCGCCTGTTGCACTCGGTCTAGCATTTGATGATACAGCGAACCCTCAATATACGGATTCCACTGAGTCTCCAAATTTGTGCCATTTTGGGCATATTTAACCAATGCAATGGGTTGGTTGAAATGCGTAGAAATCGTGGCAGCTAGGGTGATTTCTGGGCCAAATCCTTGGGAATTCGCCACCCCCTGACTAAAGGGTAACGGTTCGGTAGGGGCTTGCAGCGTGACCCATTCATCCTGGCGATCGTACCATAACACAGAGGACTGAAGCTGCTGTAAATCCGGGGGTAAATCGTCCATAGTGGACCGATATCCCACCATGTTTGATTGTCCCGCTAAGATAAAGAGTTGGATAGATGCAGTTCTGCCGGATAGGGAGAAGCTAATGACAAAGGTGCTCGTTAGAACCGTCAGACTTATTCCCTTAGCGGCGATCGGTTTCAGCCATTTCCCAACCCATTTAGGATAGAACATAGCAACTCTGTAAACAACGGGGAATCTTCTCTTCCTTTATCTATTTCTTTTCTAAAACAAAAAAGTAATGATAGGGATAAAGCGGGTCTTGATATTCCCGTTTGAGTTTGAGACCACCATTTTCTAGGGAGGCAACAATTCGTTTTTTAGGATAGCCTTTTAATCCAATTTCCCAGCAATGTTCATCCGGGGTATAGGCTTTGTTGCTCCAAAACTGAGGAATTTGGAGCAACAAACTCCGGGGACGCTGATTAAAAGAAAAGTGAAATTGCAGGGTAAAATAGGCGGTATTGTAAGGGAGAGAAATGACGACAAATTTTTTCGTAGCTTGGGCAATTTTTTGGACTGCTATTTCAAAATTTTCATAAGGGATATGTTCTAGGACTTGAAAAAGAACGATCGCATCAAATGTATTGGGTTCAATTTGAAAATCACTTTTCAGATCCAGGATAATATCTGGCTTTAAGTTAGGGTCAAAATCGGCCCGAACCACTTCATAGCCTTCTCGTAACAAAATTTCAGAGAATAAAGAGTTAAAAATCCCTATTTCCAAAATTTTATGAACGGATTTACCCAAAGACTGGATGATTCGTTTTTGGTTGTAGTAGCTAATCAGTCGGAGTTTTGTTAAATATTCTACGGCCATAATAACTGTTTGTTAAGAGGGTGAAGTTTTAAGGAAGTTGGGACAGATTACTTTTGGGCGATCGCCCAAGTAACAATCGGCCATATCGGGTCATTTCGCATGGCAATTTTGTGTAGGGGATGCCAGCTTGCCTCGGGAATACCCTCATATCGTAAGCCAATAGAATCGAGGACCCAAGCATATTTATTCCCCCAGCCTCCCACCTCAATCAGAGTTGAAAATTTGTCTTCCAGGAGCAACTTTAAAGCCAGAGGAGTAAACCGCCAAAAATCCCCAGGGTAATCATGAATGGGATTGATAAAGCAGGTGGTATGGATGGCTAATCCCCCCGGTTTAAGGACACGCCAACTTTCATTGATGGCTTGTTGCGGGTCTCCTGCTACGTGTTCCAAAACTTGATCACTCACCACATAATCAAATTCAGAATCGGCAAAAGAGAGAGACAGAAAATTATAATCCGGATAGTTTGCTTCAACCAATTTGGACTGGGTTAAATCAAAAAACTGGTGACAAAGGGCGGTAGAATGACTGATGGATAGAATTTTACCAGGCGGGGTTCTGGACTTCAGAACCTCCGAGAGATGCTGATACATATAATAGCGCGTTACGTGAGGGCCTTTTTTTAGACCCGTCATCGAACCCATCAAAATATTTTTTAAGATAAATTTAGTCGGTTTTGCTAACATAATGATAAGAGTAAATAGATTGATATTTTAACAGTTTAATTAGGTTGTCTGCCTAGGCATTATCACCGCAACTCTTAACCTACAATTTTTTAACCCCCTAGTTTTCTGTTTGTTCATTGTTGTTTACTCTTTTTAAGGGAGTTAATAAAAAGACCGGCTAACTGCGGCGGGAGTAGTATCCTGATAAAAATTTTAAGAATAACGAGCCAAATCACTTGATTTGTCAGTAAATCGGGTTGATTTTTTATGGCTATCCATAGAAATCTAGCCGCCATAAAACTGTACTTCCGATTATCTCCCGATTCTAACGCATCAAATGTTAAAAATTTATAACGATTTGCAATAATTTGGCTTCTCCGATTTTGGATGGATTCGGGCGCATTAGCTAAAGATTTTTCAATAACCTGGTTATATCCTTTCTCTTGTCTTTCCAGATTAGCAGACCAGGAGTGAGCCGATTGTCGATATAAAACCTGAGTTGCCGTAACGACGGTAAACTGATATTTTGAGGCTAATCTCAGCCACATTTCCCAATCTTGCCCTCCCAGTAATGATTCATCGAAATTTCCCACTTGTGAAAACGCCTCTTTGCGAATTAAGGGGTTAGATCCACTGCCAATAAAATCACCGAGTAACAGTCGTTCATACACTTGATTCGTAAATTTAAAATGGTGACCTCCTGGTAAGCAGTTCCCCGATTCATCAATATAATCGGTCCAGCTATAAGCCACCCCAGCCTCGGGATTCTCTTCGAGGGCTTTGAGTTGCCGTTCTAACTTATCGGGAGTCCATAAGTCATCCGCATCGATGAAAGCGACATATTCCCCAACCGCCTGCTCAATTCCTCGATTTCTGCTTTTTTGAGCGCCGGAATTGGGAAAAGAAAAAACTTGAATTCGTGAGTCTTTGATGCTAGAAATAATTTCCAATGTGGCATCGGTTGACCCATCATTAATGATAATTAATTCAAAGTCTTGAAAGGTTTGTTTTAAAACCGATTCAATTGTTTCTTGAATTGTCTTTTCAGCATTATAGGCAGGAATAATCACAGAAATAGTTGGCATTTTATTTTTCCTCTGCCTTATTTAAGGGTCTGGATTGTCCCTTTTTTGTCCATTTTATCCAATAAAATGAACTCATCAAGCTACCCCGATAAAATTCCATTTCAAAGGCAGGAATTAGCTGATGTTTAAGGCTGTCTCCATATTTCCATTGCTGCTGAACTATCCGGCGCAGATTTCCTAAAATATTTTTCGCCCAAATTCCCGGTTTATCTCTGGTTTTAGCATTAATCATTCGTAACTGACAGGTCGCTAATCCACAAGCACGGGCTAGAGATAATAAATAGTCTCGTTCCAGTCGCCAATGGGGAATTTGATGATTCATGTGCATGGCGGGATTGTACCAAATTTCCCACCCGGCTTTGTGCAGATAGAGCAAGACTTCGTAATCCTCACCTCGGACTAAAGCTTCTTTCTGAGTACCGGCAATTTTAGGCGTATTGGGAACTGCATCCTGCCATGCTTGTCGGCGAACTACTAATCCGGCACTTGGGGGTAAATGTAAGTTGTCGGGGTCAAAAATAAAGGCTTTGGGTCCATGTTCGCGAATGGCTAAAAATGCCGCAATTTTTTTAAAGTTTTCTGGGGGATTGACTTCAAATTCTCCATGAATTTGACCGCTGAATGCTCCAGCTTGAGGATGGTTATTTCCAAATTCATAAGCCGATGCAATCCAATCCGGTGCTGGGATGTTATCATCATCTAAAAAAGCGACATAGTTGCCCTTAGCTTCTTGGATGGCGCGCCCTCTAGCAAAGGCGGGTCCTTGGCGCTCTTCCAAATAGTATTTTAGGGGATAGCTTTGCTGCCAATTGCTTTGATAATCTTTAATAACTTGAGCCGTGTTGTCCCGACTATTGTTATCAATAATGATAATTTCCCAAGCTATTTGTTCGGTATTAATTTGATGACGCAGAGCTTCTAAAACCTGGGGTAATCGAGTTGCACTGTTATAAGTGGGAATGGCTACGGTTAAATCTAACGCAGGGAGATTCATAACTGAAGACTACAGTTTTAATAGGAATGTTACAAGGTTATTTTTGCTTTAGAATTTGAGTCTGTATTCAGACTGATCGCCCTCTTATCATCAACGTCTATAACCTTCTTTTCGGGCTTTAAATATCCATTTCGCCACAGATAAAAAAAGCTCTGCAAACTACTGACTAATAACTCTCGTTCACAAGCGGCGATCGCATCGGTTTTGTCAATCCCATATTTACCAAGATGTTGGATCAGTTTGCGCAAGTCGTTGGCGAAGTACGCGCAGGTAAAAATTGGCCTCAATATCGGTTTCACTGGCACCATCCGGGTCACATACCGACTTAATCCAATCCCTCTAAAAAACGGAATTAAATACTCCATTTCCAAGCGCCGACTAGGGATTTTATGGGTAATTTTCATCGCCGGATTATACCAAACTTCCCAGTTTTTTAGTTTAATATAAGCCAAAGCTTCTAAATCTTCTCCCGTTAGCATACTCCCCGGAGTTCGGCCACTGAGAATGCATTGTTCCGGAACACTTTGCTGCCATGCTTGAGTGCGGACTATCAATCCTGCCGACGGCGGCAATAAATTTTTATCCCGGCGATAAAGTAAGGGTTTTGACCCTCGCTGGGTAATAGCTAAAAAGGGCATTAGGCGCTTAAAATTCGGGGGCGGTTCTATTTCAAATTCCCCTTGAATGTAACTACCAATAGCACCGGCATGAGGATGTTCTTGCGCGAATTTGTAAGCAGCGGACACCCAATCTCGGGCTGGAATATTATCATCATCGAGAAACCCAATTAAGGGACTCCTCACCTCTTTAACAGCCCGTTTACGAGCGTAAGCAGCCCCCTGATTTAGTTCTAAACAAGAGCGTAAGGGAGCGATCGCATCCCATTTGGCTTGATAGTCTTCCAGAATTTGGGGAGTATTGTCGGTGCTATTATTATCAACCACGAGAATTTCCCAAGTAAACTCTTCGGTATTGATTTGCATCTTAAGTGCCTCTAACACTTCCGGAAAACGCTTTTCCCCGTTATAAGTACAAATGACAACTGTTAAATCGATCCCCATCTTTTGATACTCCCCTTGCCCTAGAAAATGCTACGGTTTCTCTGCCCTATTATGGAATCGTCTCTCCCTTAACATCGATCGCCTCATCAACAAATCGACTCAGCAGCGGTTCCGTTTTGATTTCGGGCACCGATTCAGTCGATTCCGGAGGATCTGGCGTTTCAGACTTTGGGATTACAGGTGGTTCTTCCCGGGGGACCGGCGGTTTGGTATCAAACACCAATTTTGTCGGTCCTCGGTCAATATAAATCGTATCCCCTGCCACAAATTTCCCTTCTAATAACAGGGTTGCGATCGGGTTTTCCAATTCTCGTTGAATGGCCCGTTTGAGGGGTCTCGCCCCATAAACTGGATCATACCCAACTTCGGTCACATAATCTAACGCCTCATCCATCAGATTCAGGGAGATTTTTTGGTCTGCCAACAGCTTATCTAAGCGCTTAACTTGAATCTTGACAATTTCGCTCAATTGCGATCGCGTCAAAGCATGGAACAAAATAATCTCGTCTACCCGGTTGAGAAACTCCGGACGAAAATGCTTCCGTAGGGCCATCATCACCCGTTTCCGCATTTCCTCATAGCGCCCATCATCCCCGGCTAAATCCAAAATGTGGTCACTGCCGATATTGCTTGTCATCACGATGACGGTATTTCTAAAATCCACCAACCGCCCTTGGGAATCGGTGATTCGACCATCATCGAGCACTTGCAACAAAATATTAAACACATCGGGATGAGCCTTTTCCACCTCATCCAACAACACCACCGAATAAGGATTCCGGCGCACGACTTCCGAGAGTTGGCCCCCTTCGTCATAGCCGACATACCCCGGAGGCGCACCCACTAACCGCGAAACCGAGTGCTTCTCCATGTACTCAGACATATCCAGACGCACGAGGGATTCCTCGGTGTCAAATAGCACCTGAGACAGAGCCCTCGCCAATTCGGTTTTACCCACCCCAGTCGGTCCCATAAACAGGAATGACCCGATCGGGCGTCCGGGGTCCTTCATCCCGGCCCTTGCCCGCCGAATGGCCGCTGCAACGGCTGAAACGGCTTCTTGTTGTCCAATCACGCGCTGATGGAGGAACGATTCCATTTGCAGCAGTTTTTGCCGTTCCGATTCCAACAGGCGGTTAATGGGAATCCCCGTCCATTTGGCAACAATTTCGGCAATATCCGCTTCGGTGACTTGTTCTCGCAGTAAAGTAGAGCCACTGGCTTGCATCTTCAGCAGTTCCGCTTCCTTGGCTTCGCGATCGCGCTGTAACACTTCCAACTTGCCATATTTCAACTGCGCCGCCTTGTTCAAGTCATAGTTGCGTTCGGCCTTTTCAATCTCCACGCGCAACCCGTCTTCCTGTTCCTTCAGTGCATTAATGGCATTGAGCAAATCCTTCTCTGTCTGCCATTGATTGCTTAGTTTCTGCTGTTTCCCCGTCAGGGTGGCAATCTCCTGGGTAATCCGCCCTAAGCGTTCCTGAGAAGCGCGATAAGCACTGGTTCCCACCACCCCTGCGCCTTCTCCTTCCAAGGAGAGTTTTTCCATTTCTAACTGCATCAACCGGCGATCGGCAGCTTCTAATTCCGTAGGTTTGGAGGTAATCTCCATTTTCAGCTTGGCTGCTGCTTCATCTACCAGGTCGATCGCCTTATCTGGGAGGAAGCGATCGCTGATATATCGATTTGACAAACTCGCCGCTGCCACCAATGCCGCATCCAGGATTTTTACCCCATGATGCACTTCATAACGCTCCTTCAACCCCCGCAAAATGGAAATCGTGTCATCCACCGTGGGTTGATCGACGACCACCTGCTGGAATCGACGCTCTAAAGCGGCATCTTTTTCGATATATTTGCGATATTCATCCAAGGTACTCGCCCCAATACAGCGCAATTCCCCCCGGGCTAACATCGGTTTAAGCAGATTTCCCGCATCCATCGTCCCTTGTCCTGCACCCGTGCCCACCACGGTATGCAATTCATCGATAAACAGGACAATTTGACCATCAGAGTCGATGACTTCCCGCAGAACTGCCCGAAGTCGGGCCTCAAATTCCCCGCGAAACTTGGCCCCAGCAATCAAACTGCCCATATCCAGGGAAATCAGTTGCCGATTTTTCAGAGATTCGGGGACATCGCCATTAACAATCCGTTGGGCCAGGGCCTCAGCGATCGCGGTTTTACCCACCCCCGGTTCTCCAATTAACACCGGATTATTCTTGGTCCGGCGCGAGAGGACCTGAATTACCCGCCGAATTTCCTCATCTCGGCCAATTACCGGGTCGAGTTTACCTTGTTTGGCCTGTTCGGTGAGGTCCCTTCCATAGCGTTCTAAGGCTTGATATTCCGTTTCGGGACTTTGGTCCTTAACTTTTGCACTCCCCCGAATTTCTTTAATAGCCAAATCCAGTTGTTGTTGCTCAAACGGGGTGCGGGCGTCCACAGTAGAGGCTTTCAGGGCGCGACGTCCGAGGCGATCGTCCTCGGCGAAGGCCAGTAAAATATGCTCAATGGAGATAAACTCATCTTCGAGATTTTGCCTTGCGGTTTCGGCTTTATCTAATAACTGATCTAACCCGCGACCGAGGTAAAGTTGGCTGGTATTCCCGACTTTAGCTTGGCGCGAGGCAAAGGTACTAATTTGTTGTAAGAGTTTCTCTGGCAGGATTCCGGCTTTGGTGAGGATCCGCAGGGCGAGTCCTTCCGGTTGTTCTAAAAGGGCGATCGCTAAATGTTCGACTTCGAGTTGCTGATGTTTGTAGCGACGGGCGATATCTTGGGACTTGACAATCCCTTCCCAAGCGCGGTCTGTAAATTTGCTGGCGTCAGTAGGCTGCATCTTTTAAGTGCTGTTGGCCTCCAAAGGTCGTCTTTTAAAATAAAGGGTTAACCGGCTGCAAATCGCATCCGGACTCTATAGCTATGGTATCTTATCGGAGTTTTTCGCTCCGGTCACCGTTCTTGGGAAGGAGGAATGGGGAAGATTGCGCGGTTCAACGTCACGACTCTCAGTCGTGACGTTGAACTTCACAGCAGAACTGAAATTGTTGATTATGCAGGTTTGGTTTGAATCAGTTCGATTTTATAACCATTGGGGTCTTCCACGAAGGCAATCACCGTGGAACCATGTTTCATCGGACCTGGTTCGCGGGTGACTTTCCCCCCTTGAGCTTTAATGCGATCGCAGGTGGCGTAAATGTCATCCACCCCTAGGGCAATATGACCATATCCCGTCCCAATATCATAATGGTCTGTATCCCAGTTGTAAGTCAGTTCGATCGCCGCTTCTTCCGATTCATCGCGATATCCGACGAATGCCAAGGTGAATTTTCCCCCGGGATAGTCTTTCTGCCGCAATAGCTTCATATTAAGAACGTTGCAGTAAAAATCCAGGGATTTTTCTAGGTTGCCCACTCGCAACATCGTGTGTAAAATTCTCATGCTTTCTCCAAGTTTCCTGACTTTACTCTTATTGTAAAGGGCCGTTGAGTTCCGGTCCGAAACCTGTTGGTATTCTGTAGGGGTAAGGGTTTGCTGACTCAGATGGGGTCGAACGACTGCCTCGAATCGCGATCGGGAAACTTTATTAAATCTGTGCCTCTACCCCGAAGTTCGCTGTATCGTAAAACGTTGAGGCAATGATTTGCTTTTTGGGGTTTGACGGTGAGGCAGAACTTAAAAACTCACCGAGGTTCAGCCCAGTGATATCTCAAATGTCAGGAAAGACTGAAGAATGAACGGAATTGACAGCACAGCAATTGAACTGATTCGCGCCCGGGAAATCCTCGACTCTCGGGGACGTCCCACAGTGGAAGCGGAAGTCTATTTAGCCAATGGTGCAATGGGTTTGGCCCAGGTCCCCAGTGGAGCCTCGACGGGAAGTTTTGAGGCCCACGAACTCCGGGATGGAGACAAGAAGCGCTACGGTGGCAAAGGGGTAGCGAAAGCGGTTGAGAATGTCGAAAATAAAATCGCGCCCAGTTTGGTGGAAATGGATGCCCTCGATCAAGGGGCGATCGACTATGCCATGATTAAGTTAGATGGTTCCCCCAATAAGTCCAATTTGGGCGCGAATGCCATTCTCGGCGTTTCCCTAGCAACAGCTAAGGCGGGCGCAAATGCCCTCCAGATTCCCCTCTATCGCTATCTAGGCGGTCCTCTGGCGAATTTGTTGCCAGTGCCTTTGATGAATGTGATTAATGGCGGTGCTCATGCCGCCAATAATGTGGATTTTCAGGAGTTTATGATTGTCCCATCCGGGGCCTCTTCCTTTAAGGAAGCCCTGCGCTGGGGTGCAGAAGTATTTGCCTCTCTCAGCAGTGTTTTGGATGAGAAGGGATTGCTGACTGGGGTTGGGGATGAAGGCGGGTTTGCCCCCAATTTAGAGTCGAATCAAGCGGCGTTAGAGATCTTGATGTTAGCGATTAAAAAGGCCGGATACAAACCCGGGGAAGAAGTTTCTCTGGCAATGGATGTCGCCGCCAGTGAGTTTTACAAAGATGGCAAGTATGTTTATGAGGGAAGTGCTCATGAACCGAGTGAATTAATCGATTATTTGGCGAAGTTAGTCGATGAATATCCAATTGTTTCCATTGAGGATGGATTGCATGAGGATGATTGGGAAAACTGGAAATTGTTGACCCAAAAGTTAGGCGATCGCGTTCAATTAGTCGGGGATGATTTGTTTGTAACCAATCACACTCGTCTGAAACGGGGAATCGAGATGGGTGCCGGAAATGCGATTTTGATTAAGCTCAATCAAATCGGCACATTAACCGAGACTTTGGAAACGATTGATATGGCAACTCGCAATGGGTTCCGGTCCATGATTTCCCACCGTTCTGGGGAAACGGAAGATACCACGATCGCTGATTTAGCAGTGGCAACGAGGGCCGGTCAAATTAAGACAGGTTCTCTCTGTCGTAGTGAACGGGTGGCGAAGTACAACCGCTTGTTACGAATTGAGGATGAGTTAGGCGAACGTGCCGTATATGCCGGAACTGTGGGATTAGGACCAAAGAGTTCTAAGTAATCCTTAAAATAACAAACCCCTGAGTTTTTAATCCCGGGTTTGTTGGCAGTGTTGCCAGCAGGTTGATTGTTTTAAATTGAACCATCAGGCGGGGGTTTATAACTCCCGTCTATTTTTTTCAACAGTCTTTGGGCCAAGGAAGCAAAAAATTACCGGGCTTAACACCCGGTAATTTACAATAAATTCCTTAAAGCAATTATCCCCAGAGTTTCTGCATTTTAACAGTCAAAATTGACAAGATTCTCATCAATGCAGTAGCCTAAACTGGATAATCTTTCCCCTGATATTACTGGGGATTTTGCCTTAATTCCTAGGGATAGAAACCGAGTTCGGGCAATCCAAGGGTTTCATCCCAACCCATCATAATGTTGAGACATTGGATGGCTTGACCGGCTTGACCTTTAAGGAGATTATCAATAGCGGAAATGACGATCGCGCGATCGGTGCGTTGGTCAATTTCTACCCCGAGATAACACATATTACTGTTCATCGCCCACTTGGTTTGAGGGTAGACCCCTGCCGGGAGGACCCGGACCCAAGGACTATTGCGATAAAATGCCGTGTAAATGGTGACTAAATCTTCCCGAACTAGACCGGGATCTCGGAGGGTGGCGTAGACGGTAGAGAGGATTCCCCGGACCATCGGCATTAGGTGGGGGGTGAACTGGACCAGGATATCCTGTCCCGCGAGATCACTACCAATGGACTCGATTTCTGGGGTGTGGCGATGACGCGCTACCCCATAAGCAGCGACGGAGTTATCGGCTTCGGCGAGGAGGAGATTGGTTTTCGCTTGGCGTCCGGCACCAGAAATCCCCGATTTGGCATCAATAATGGCGCTATTGGGGACAATCATGCCTTGTTTGAGAAGGGGTGCCAAGGCAAGAATACTGGCGGTGGGATAGCAACCGGGACAGCCGACGAGTTGGGCATCCTTGATGCGATCGCGATATAATTCCGGCAAGCCATAGACAGCCACCGCAGCGGTTTCAGCATCCGCGCGATCGCCACCGTACCAATTTTTATAGGTTTCTAAATTACTAAATCGATAGTCGGCGGAAAGATCGAGAACCTTGCAGCCTTTTTCCAGTAACCGGGGGGCCATTTGGTAGGCTAACCCATTGGGTAAGGAGAGAAAAACCACTTGACAGCGATCGGCGATCGTGTCAACATCCACTGACTCAATCATCAAGTCAGTGGCATGAGAAAGATGGGGATACAGATCCGAGAAGGGTTTACCCGCACTGCTATCACCACCTAAGTACACTAAATCCAGTTGGGGATGATCTCTAATCAGTCGAACGAGTTGGACGCCACCATATCCTGATGCCCCAACAATGCCAACCCGCATAGTTTCTAATTCACCCATCACCTTACTCCACTCCAAATATAGAGATCTTGAGCGGTCTTGATCGCTCTAGCTGTTGCATTCTAGTACCAAACGGTAAAAGCGATCGTACAAATCCCTACAGCTTTTCCACTTTCAATGGAGGATGTCTGCTAACCTAACCCGAAAGGAGGTGACAGCCTCTATCCTCCTTGCAGTTTCCCAGGTAAAGTGACAAAAATTCCAATTAGGAAAATTTAGATCATAGGTAGAGTAAAAGGAAGCCAACCGGGTTTCTTGAAAAATCTCTGCAAAGAAAGCAACAAATATGGACGAGAAACCCGGTTTCTGGTCCTTTGTCAGTAGGTAGACCTCATTAATTACACCTACCTATCCTCCAGGACAAAAAAAGCCTAGATTCGTGTCGGGATGAGAATGACTGTCTTTTCCATAGGGCATCTATAGTCAAGTTATTGATGTCCATATCGGAGGGTGGATACCCTATCGATTGGGATACCAAAACATTCCTTTAATGCCTTCGGGATCGGACATAAATCCCAAGGTTCGGTAGAACTCGACCACATGGGGATCTGCAAATAAGGTGATATTGCTAATATCTTCACTCCGAAGACGCTTGATGGTGTAATTCATCAAGGACTTGCCGAACCCTTTGCCTTGGAATTCGGGATGAACTACGACATCCCAGATGGTGGCATTAAAAGCATGGTCTGAGGTGGCGCGGGAGAAGCCGATTAAGCGACGAGTTTTCCCGCGCATTTCCCACATAGAAACCACGAGAAAACTGTATTGAATTGCTTTTTTAACTTTACGCAGAGGGCGACGAGACCAGCCGACTGCATCACAGAGTTCTTCTAGTTCATAAAGGTCAATATCTCGATCTGTACTGAAATAGACACGAGGATTGGTGCCGGGGCGATCGCTAGTCCCGGCAGATTGATATCCCTCGATTTGCGCCGCGATCGGCGCAGAAGATGTATCAGAACCGCTAAATAAATTTTTCCAAAAACCCATGAAGGTTTGGTTAGGGTAGGAGAACGGGGTGGACAAGCGCTATCCCCCACCGAGGATAAGCATGGGATGCCAAGAGATCGCCCCAATTGGGTCGATCGCAAGGTTGAACAAACGATAAACTGCTGCCTGACGGTGCAACGGAATGGCGTACCCGTCTATGATTGTACAGTGGCAAGTCGCGACTTACGCCAATCGCCAGGAAGATGCTAACCCTTACCCCAGGAAAATGGCTAGACTGAAATCCCTTGGAGTCGGAGGGATGAATGGCCCAAAGTTTCAGCCAAAAGCCAGAGAGAATCGTAATCCCCCGTAGCGATCGGCGCAGTGTCCCCCATGATGGCATAGGATTAATATAGCAATCTACCTCAGCCCAGTTGATGTAACCCTGTCTTGAATTAGGCCCCCAATTGCGATCGGGAGCTGACGAGACCGGGTACGCCCCCTTTGTCCAGATTAGCCGAGGCTCAACCCGTCCCCCGAGATTAGCCTCGGCTTGAACTTGTCAACAGGCCCTCCTTGGGTTGGGGAGATGCAAAAAGAGCATATCGTTGCGAGTCGTGCATTGGCTCGGATCCCAGGGTATGACAGTTCCAGCCAGGGTTAAACATGACGAAACTATCCTAGCTTTCGCCATCCAATCATTGTTCTATCGGAAAGGACCCCGGGCTGCTGTCTTCCTTTGTGTTTTTGACAGGAGCTAGCGAGTTCTCCCACACCCCAATATGGCACCGGGTTTAAAATCATCCACGATGGACCTGCTCAAACGCTTTAACCGAGCGTTTCCGCAGTTCTACGAACAATTTGTCAGCAGTGAAATTCAGCTCCAAAACCTCAAGCTCGCCTACCAGCTTTACCGAACTAAACAAGCGGTCATTGAACTCAGACCCGAAGGGACCAAAAGTGCTCTGCATTTTGCCTACCGCAATCAATCTTTTTTGCTGAGTGACATTTTTGGAGTTCTGGCTGCCTATGGACTCACGATCCACAGTCTGAGTCTTTACGGCCAAATTTATCCACCGATGTTGGTCTTTATCAAGTTGGTGGTGTCTCGGGGGGGTAAAGCACTCACAGACAAGACCGCAGAAAATGTCTGTCGGGCTGTTCGTGAAGCCCTGGCGGGTCACTTTGAAGTGGAAGAGATGCTGGCTGTAGAATTCAATCTGGATGCCGGTTTAGAGGACGTGGAAACCGAGTTCTACGTCGATCCGGTTTTCCATCTTCCCGCCCTTCTGATTGAAGCCGATAACCAGCCGGGATTGTTCTATAAAGTGATGTACGCCATCTGGCAAGAAGATTTGCTCGTCGTCAATGCGAACTTACTGGTTTGGCGAGGACGAACCCGCCTGATTCTGTATTTACTGGGACCCAACGAAAGTCTGATTCCCGAATACCTCGGACAAAAGATTGCTGAAGGCGTGCGGCAGCGATTGCTCGGGAGGCGCTTTTGAGAAAGCACTTTGGCCCTCGCCATCCCCTAGCCTATCCCAACCTTGAGCCTGAAAACCCAAGGGTTTGATTCTCGATAAAACCGGAGGTGCTATTCTGTGCCCGGTACTCTGGTGGTCCCCTTGGACCGGCTGTGTCGATCGCTGGCTGCTCCCTCGTCTGCGATCGCCTAAGTGATTGTATTCAGACGATTTCTTCGCTCTTGATAACAACATGGAAACGATTGACATCCTGGGGGTTCCTCACGCTTATGAACTCACAGATCCTCGCCCCTCTCCCCATGTTCTGGTTTTTATCCACGGTTGGCTCCTCAGCCGCCGCTATTGGCAACCCCTAATCGATCGCCTGTCGGTGGATTACCAGTGCCTCTCTTATGACTTGCGCGGATTTGGGGATTCTCAACCCTATGCCCACCCCACCCCCCAGTTCCATGCAGGCTACACCCCTAGCGCCTATGCTCGCGATTTAGAAGTCTTGCTGGACAAGCTCAATATCTCCACCGCATGGCTGATTGGTCACTCCCTCGGGGGCAGTATCGCCTTGTGGGGCGCTTCTCAACTTCCCGCCAAGGTGCAAGGGGCGCTCTGCGTCAATTCGGGAGGCGGCATTTATATCAAAGAAGAGTTTGAACGCTTTCGGGCGGCAGGTCAGGTTTTTGTAAAAATGCGCCCTCGTTGGCTGTGCCATCTCCCGGGCATTGATTGGTTATTTACGCGCGATAGTGTCGCCAGTCCCCTCCCACGCCATTGGGCAAGGCAACGGCTGCTGGATTTTGTGATGGCTCACCCAGAGGCGGCGATCGGGGCTTTGCTCGATTCCACGACGGAAGTGGAGGTACACCGCCTTCCTCAATTGGTTTCCCAACTCACCCAGCCGGTTTATTTCATCACTGGCACCAAGGATAAGGTGATGGAACCGAAATATGTTCGCCATTTGGCAAGTTTTCACGCCCTCTTTGAAGATGAGGGGATGAATGTGATTGAAATTCCGGACTGCGGCCATTTATCGATGGTGGAGCAACCGGAGGTGGTGGCGACTGAAATGCTCCAGATTCTGGGTAATCATGGTTAGTGCCCTGCTTGATCAGTTGTTGCTCTTGCAAAATAACGGATTGATCTCCCCAACCCCCCTTAAGAAGGCCAATCGGCTTTTAGAATGTTGCAAGAGGTCTATGTATTGGTGTTCCCTAAATAAAGCTGGTGGGCATCGGTTAGGGCCATGCGGGATTGAGCGCCCAGGGTTAAGGGGCTGCGATCTCCTCGGTTGAGGCGATCGGCTGCGGCACAGGCAATCATCGCCGCGTTATCGGTGCAGTATTTTAAGGGGGGAAATAGCACTCGGAGATTGTAAGGGGTTGCATCGGCCAGCAGGTGTTCTCGTAGGGCGCTATTAGCTGCAACTCCACCCCCGACAACGATGGTATCCCGACTGCGATCGCGGGCGCAGGCAACGGCTCGTTTGCTTAAGGCTCTCGCCACCGTATCCTGAAAACTGGCAGCAATATCGTTGACGGGGAGTTCTTCTCCGGTGGCTTTGAGTTTCTCTACTAAGCGCAGAACGGCGGTTTTTAAGCCACTAAAACTGGTGTCATAAGGATGATATCCCCCGGATGGTAGTCCAATTTTGCCTTCGGGGAGCTTAAATGCTTTGGGGTTCCCGGATTTGGCAAGGCGATCGATGATTGGCCCTCCGGGATACCCCAGCTTTAACAATCGCGCTACTTTGTCAAAGGCTTCCCCGGCAGCATCATCCCGGGTTTGTCCCAAGGTTTCATAAACGCCCCCGGCTTGGACATCAATTAAGCTGGTGTGACCCCCGGAGACTAACAGGCAAATAAACGGGGGTTCTAAGCTGGGTTCGGTGAGGTAGGAGGCATAGAGATGTCCTTCTAGGTGATGGATGCCTAGAAAGGGTTTTTGATGCAGCATGGCGAGGGTTTTGCCAGCAGTGAGGCCGACTAAGAGAGCACCGACGAGACCCGGGGTGCAGGTAGCGGCGATCCCATCAATATCGGACCAACTGAGTTGGGCTTCCGCTAAAGCTTGGGCGATCGCCCCATCAATGACTTCTAAATGCGATCGCGAAGCCACTTCGGGTACTACCCCTCCATACTGCTGATGCACTGCAATTTGCGAGGAAACTACATTGCTGCTCACTTCACGATTCTTTACAATTGCTACGGCAGTTTCGTCACAACTTGTTTCAATTGCTAAAACGGTTGCCATTGGCTGGTAATTTTTGGAATATTAGGTTAACTATTGCCTAGCTTAATCTTTACGAGGTTGTCTTAGCAGAGTATGATTTTCTGGAAGTTCCCAGAACTCACCTGCTCTTACCCGATCGCGTTTTATCCTCGGTGTCACCCTCCTGTCCGGGGGAGAATGACTTCAACCCTCTTTCTCCCACAGCTTGAGCAAAAGAACCCACAGATCGATAAACTAGATCGAGTAACAAAGCAGCCTCCGGTTTTGTTAACAATCTTGATGTTTCGTAACAAAAGGAAACAATTCTATGGGACGATTGTTCGCGTTGGTTCTGACGATTTGCCTTTGGTTCAGCTTTGCCCCTGCTGCATCTGCTGACTTATACCAAAACCTCACTCCTTGTAGTGATAATCCGGCATTCGTTCAAAAGGCTAAGAATGCTAAAACTCCAGGCGCAAAAGCTCGCTTTGAGAAATATTCCACCTTGCTGTGCGGTCCAGAAGGTTATCCTCATTTGATTGTGGATGGCAACTTGGCCCACGTTAATGAGTTTGGAATTCCTAGCTTGCTGTTTCTCTATATTGCAGGCTGGATCGGCTGGGCTGGCCGTTCCTACTTGATTGCAGTTCGTGACAGCGGCAGTGCTGAAGAAAAAGAAATTATCATTGACCTTCCTTTGGCAATTAAATGTTCTTTAGGTAGTGCAGTTTGGCCTTTGGCCGCTTTAGGCGAATTTACCAGTGGTAAATTAACCGCCAAAAACAATGAGATTACTGTCTCACCCCGTTAGAAAAGCACCGTTGAAAGTGATTTTAGATTTTAGCTCAGCTAAGATCTAAAATCTCAATATTAACCCTTGTTCAATTTAGGAGAAGCGTTCATGGATTCTTTCGTTAAGTATCTATCGCTCGGACCCGTTGTCTTAATGGTATGGTTGTCCTTAACAGCCGCTGTCTTGATTGTTGCCAACAAAATCTATCCTGATGCTTTGGTTCCTCCGTTCTAAGGTTGGCTAAAGAGGAATCAAGTCCAACTGGTTTGGATTGATTTAAACAAAAAGCGATCGCCTCTCTTAAATTAGATAGAAGCGATCGCTTTTTGTTGAAGACCGATTTAGGGTAACGGCTCTCGAAGCTAATCAGGCTTAAGAAACTGCGGCAAATAAGGCCATTTCGATCGCCTCTAATGCCCGGTCAAAATCATCATTCACAATGGCAATATCAAACTCATCGGCAGCGGCGATTTCAACTTGAGCACGGTGGAGACGACGGGCGATCGCCTCCTCAGAATCCTGACCCCTCACTCGAATCCGCCGTTCCAACTCCTCCGGCGACGGCGGTAAAATAAACAATTGCAACGCCCCGGGAAAGGTTTCGCGAACTTGCCTCGCCCCTTCTAACTCAATTTCCAATACCACTAATTTCCCCTGGGCGATCATCTCTTCCACCGGGGTTCGGGGAGTCCCATAACAATTCCCGGCAAATTCTGCCCATTCCAACAATTGACCCGTAGCAATTAACCCTTGAAATTGCTCCCGGTTCACAAAATAATAATGCCGCCCCTCTATTTCTCCCTCCCGAGGTGCACGAGTGGTCACCGAAATCGATAACTCCAGTTCCGGGTGACGTGCCAACAGCGATCGCAGCAAGGTTCCCTTCCCCACACCACTCGGACCCGTAAATACAATTAATTGACCCATCTGCATCACTTCCCTAACCCTTTACTAGACCCAAAAATTACTCAGTTCTCCGAAAACAGGCCGCCGGAACGTTAAACAACTCAAACGCCAACCTCTTGGAGAACCCATCAAATTTTTGCTAAATTTGCTTAACTATCTTTACTGGAAACGAACCGATTGGCAACCGTCTCCGGCTGAATGGACGAAAGAATCACATGACTCGAATCCATAATAATTACTGCCCTTGTCCGCCTTCCGTAAGTCGCATCAATCAGCCGATTCCCCTCCCGCGCCTCCGTAACAATTCGCTTGATGGGGGCAGATTCTGGACTGACAATGGCAATCACTCGATTAGCACAAATGATATTACCAAACCCGATATTAATCAGTTGAATATCCATAAATAGGACCATCCTCGGGATGTAAAAGGTTTTTTCTTCTCAAAGCTGTTTGAACCCTAAAAATTTAGATCTGAGGAGATTTCGGGTCCGGTAACCCCCTCCGGTCCCCCGGTTGGGGGGAGGATTTTTGCTAAAAACGCTGAAAACCTTCTCAGCAGGCAGGTTTTTCAACTTGTGGGATAGGATAGCCGTTTTTAAGAGACAGCAGCGGGCATCGGAATTGAGTAACCGGGAATGATACCCTGAATAGGGGCAGAATGAGTATTCCCTCGCCGTCCCTGGAAGGAGCCAAATGGCGATCGCCACCCAGAGTCAGGAGCGATTTCAGACTCTTCCGTGATTAACCCCGATCGCACTCTAATTTCCATAGTATCTACAAAATTTGGGCGAACTCGACAATCCCCTGCAATCGGCAAGGCAATTCATGGATTTTTGAGGGGTTTGGGGTGCTTTTTGAGAATTTGATGACTTGGATTGTAAATTTACGGGTATTTTGGACCATTAGCGATGCAACCTGTTGACTTGACTACCCTGATCGCCTCCTATTGCGAGTTGCGAACCACTTGGTTACCGGCGCGACTCGAACAGGTTTATCAGCGCGATCGCCATACCATTTTTTTAGCCCTGCGAACCCTCACCGGGCGCGGATGGTTGGCGGTTTCCTGGCATCCCACCGCTGCCCGGTTGCATCTGAGTGACCCTCCCCCGCGCAAACCGGATACCTTTACCTTTAGTGATCAACTCCGCCATCAACTCGGGGGGTTGGCATTTGTGGCGATCGCCCCCGTCTCCCCCTGGGAACGCGCCCTGGACCTCCAATTTGCCAAACGTCCAGGAGACCCGATACTCTGGCATTTATATATCGAAATCATGGGCAAACGCAGTAACGCCATACTCGCTAATGCCGACAATCAAATCGTCACTGCCGCCCATCAAGTCAGCGAAAAGCAGTCCAGTATCCGCCCCATCCTCACCGGCGCACCCTACGCCCTGCCTCCCAGTTTGACGGACCCCATCCCCAGTCTGACGGAACCGCAATCGCGCTGGCAAGAACGGATTGCCCTGATTCCTGATGCTTTGGGACGGCAAATGCTCAAAAGTTATCAAGGTTTGAGTTCCCATCTGGTGAAAGCGGCGATCGCCTCTGCCAAACTCGACTTTGAACAATCCACCCACAGTCTGACCCCAGAGGATTGGAACCGCCTCTTTGCCTCCTGGCAACAATGGCTAAACTTTATCCAAACCTGTCAAACTGGCGATTTATCCGCAATCTATCCCCATTGGACAGAAACCGGATATCAAGTCATCAACTGGAACCACAACCCAGAACCCCCGGATTTCAAGTCAGTCCAAGACTTATTAAATCGGTATTATACCGATGAACTGAATCGGTTTGACTTTAAGCAACTGCGCCATCAACTCAGTCAAAAACTCTCTAATCTCTTAAATAAATTGCGAGTCAAAGGGCAGGGATTTGAAAACCGCTTGCAAGAATCTTCCGAAGCGGACGACTATCGGGCAAAAGCGGATTTATTGATGGCAAACTTGCAGGAGTGGCAACCGGGAATGAAGGCGATCGCCCTTCCCGACTTTGAAACCGGCGAACCCGTCACCATTCCCCTGGAGTTAGAAAAAAATGCCGTCCAAAATGCTCAATCTCTCTACAAACGTCACCAAAAACTCAAACGGGCAAGGGGTGCAGTAGAACCCTTACTTGCTGCGGTTCGCCAGGAAATCGACTACTTAGAACAGATTGAAGTCGCCATTTCCCAAATCGACGACTATCGCGAACCCGCAGATTTACAAGCATTGGCTGAAATTCGCGAAGAGTTCATCCAGCAGGGATATCTCAGTGACCCCGAGTACAAGCGTCAAACCCAGGAATCTACCCCAGAGTTTTACCGCTTCGTCTCTCCCAGTGGGTTTGAACTCCTGATCGGGCGGAACAATCGCCAGAATGATGTGTTGAGTTTTCGGGTAGCGACGGATTATGACTTGTGGTTCCACACCCAAGAGATTGCCGGAAGTCATGGGTTGTTGCGCCTACCCCCGGGGGCCGTTGCTGATGAACCGGATTTACAATTTGCAGCAGACTTAACCGCTTACTATAGTCGCGCCCGTCACAGTGAGCAAGTCCCGGTAGTCTACACCGAACCGAAAAATGTTTATAAACCCAAGGGGGCGAAACCCGGAATGGTCATTTATAAGCATGAGCGCATCCTCTGGGGCTGTCCTCAACATTTTACCCCGCCGACTTAATGTTTGATTATTGAAGTCAGAAGATTGGATAAAATTTACTGACTTATAGGGAAAAATACGGAAGAAAGCGATCGTGTCTTCTGTTACAATACGCCTTGAGGAAAAGATTTAAGAATCAATCGCCTTCTGCAAGGTTGGGAACGCGCAGTTAGGATTTCCTCGAAAAGAAACGACAACGCAAAGGGTATTTTTTTATGCTGACCAGCTAGAATTTTAGCTGGTCTTTTTTTCTTTCTAGGCACAACCCTACTTTCTAGCCGCTCACCTAGAGTCAGAAACCCGGTTTTTAGCCCCAATACCTTCGCGGATCTAATGGCCCTTGGGGCGAAAGCACTGGTGGTGAATACCGCCCAGACTGCATAAGGGTTTAAAAATCTGACTTAGTAAAACAGGGTCTTCCCTCGGCCAATGTAGAGTTCAATTGTAGCTGTGGTAAGCAACAAGTGTTCTAAAGTTAGCCTTCCCTCAAGTTGGCTAGGCAATTGGTTTAAGCTAAATGATATATCTATAAGTCTTAACAAAATATACTTAATTGATTTGGATAGAGTAGGTAAAATATAACTATATAAGACTCACGGATTGGTAACAACTCCGTGAGTCTTATATCCTCAAAAATAACTCCTCCAGAACAAATTAAATAACCCCTATGAAAAGGTTAAAACTTGACTTTAGTGCTTTTCAGCGTTTTTGGGCGGTAGCCAAGCCATACTGGTGGGATTCTCAAGAAAGGTGGAAAGCTATTAGCTTAATGTTATTTATGATGTTTTTATTAATGCTTCAAGCCAAGATGAATATTCTCCAAAACGGCCAAAAAGGAGAGTTTACATCAGCCCTAGCGGAACAAAATGCAGGCAGATTTTGGCCAGCTGTCCTGACATATCTGGTGGCTTGTATGCTTTTGACTACTTTGCAAACTTTTCGTCAGTATTTACAGGATAAAGCTGGGTGGTTTTGGCGCGGTTGGCTGACCAATTTTTATCTACAAAAATACATGAAAAATCGCAATTTTTATTGGTTGGGTTTTTGGAGGGCAAAGATTGATAATCCAGACCAGAGAATTTCTCAAGATATTGAAAAATTTTGCTATATGTCTCTGGATTTGTTTATGCACTTTAGCTCATCTTTGGTTAATATTATTGCTTTTGGGGTCGTTCTTTGGTCAATATCTCACAATCTGGTGATTGTATTGATCGTGTATGCTTGTATGGGAATGGTGATCACGACGGTGGGATTTGGCAGGATTTTAATTCCCCTAAAAACCGAGCAACTCAAACGAGAAGCTAATTTCAGATTTGGCTTGGTACGGATTCGGGAAAACGCTGAATCGATCGCATTTTATGGAGGAGATAATCGAGAGTTAAATAATGTTAAGGAGATATTTAAGGGGGTTTTAAGTAATTTTAACAAAATTATCCGCTGGGAGAGAAACTTAGAATTTTTTAGCAGTGGCTATCAAGTAATTACTTGGATATTTCCGGCTGTAATTCTCGGTCCAAAGATCTTATCTGGGGAAACTGAGGTGGGAATTTTGATCGAAGCAAGAGGGGCTTTTAACATTGTATTTACCTCTCTGATTGTGATTGTTAGAGAGTTTGGAGGTATAACTCATTTAGTGGCAGGACTTGAGCGGTTAGAGAGCTTAGAAAAAGTTTTAGAAGAACCCAAAGTATTACCCCTAGATGAAAATACGACTATTGATACGATAGAAGATTTCAGTTTAAGCTTAGAACATATAACTTTGCAAACGCCCAATTATCAACGAACTTTGGTGAAGGATGTATCTATAGAAATGCAAGGGGGAGAAAGATTGCTAATTGTGGGGGTAAGCGGTTGTGGCAAGAGTTCAATTTTACGAGCGATCGCCGGTTTGTGGAACTCGGGAACTGGGACCATTCACCGACCAAAATTAGGGGAAATTCTTTTTTTACCTCAACGTCCTTATATGATTTTAGGTTCTCTGCGCGATCAACTGCTTTATCCCAGCACAAACCTGAATATTTCTGACCTAGAAATATATGAAGTATTAAAACAGGTTAATTTGCCCGAGTTAGTGGAAAGGTTCGGTGGGTTAGATGCGATCGAAGACTGGGATCATGTATTGTCAATAGGAGAACAACAACGAGTCGCTTTTGCTCGGTTGTTGCTGACTCATCCTCGTTATGCCATTTTAGACGAAGCGACGAGTGCTTTGGATGTGAAAAATGAACAAAGTCTCTATCAGCATTTGCAAAAGCTATCTACAATTTATTTGAGTGTAGGACACCGCCCGACGTTGTTGCAATATCACGACAAAGTTTTGGAAGTCCATGACGATGAAACTTGGCGCGTGATTTCTGCCCAAGATTATAATTTTATGTCAATGAATTAATCCGGAGATAACGCTGAAACGCTAAACCGGGCTTTACCCAGGTTGATTAGTTTGTTTCCGAAAAATCGTCAGGTCATTTTGAAGTTAGCCGCCAAGAAACCCTGTTTCTGGGGTTCTTGGGGTTCCTGGATGGGGGAAAGAAACCGAGGGCGGCGATCATCTTTGTATTCTAACCAAGATGTTCGGAAGAAACGCGGCTTCGGGGACCCGAGAGATAAGAAGCCTCGTTTTTGGGATAATTTATATATCCTACACCGAGATTTTCGTCAATTACCCGGTTTCTCAATTCTCCAAGAGGTGATGATATGCATTTGAGGTTTGAATGGCATGAAGAAAAAGCCGAAAATAACCTCAAAAAACACGGAATTAGTTTTGAGGAAGCAAAAACCGTTTTCAATGATTCATTATCGATAACGATCGCTGACACCCAGCACTCGGATAATGAAGAACGCTATATTGATATTCGTCGGTCTAGTCAAGGTCAGTTACTTGTTGTAGTTTACACAAAACGTCAAGCGAACATTCGGATTATTAGTTGTCCTCAAGCTACCAAAACCGAGAGAAAAATCTATGAACAATTATAATTTTGATCAGCCAGATACCACCGATGATAAAATGCTTTCAGAATATGATTTTACCGGCGGTTTGCGCGGCAAGCATTACGAGGCATATCGCCGAGGACATACTGTCACCATTCATCAAACCGATCGCCCGGATATTGTTCAATATTTTACCCTGAAAGATGGAGCAATTATGCTCGATCCAGATGTGCGGGAATATTTCCCTGATGCTGAAACGGCGAACAGGGCTTTACGCACGTTGATTAGTTTGTTTCCGAAAAATGGTCAGGTCATTTGAAGTCAGCAGGAAAGAAACCCGGTTTCTGGGGTCGCGAAGAAACTGGGTTTTCATTTTAAATCCGTAAAAATCAGAGTAAAACCTTCTTGAGCAAAATGTTTATCGTGAGTCAGAACTTCTGTGATGCCCATCTGTTTCATCACTATCATGGAAATGCAATCCGTTAGACTCTAACCTTTGTCTAAACGCTGACCAGACAAGCTCAGTCCTAACTCGCGGATTTCTGGTGTATAAGCAATCACTTCGATGGTTTGCTCTCGCCGCATTTGTAAACATATAGCAAGTCCTTTTTGTCGCATTAGGCTACCTTTAGAGGCGGCGTGGGCTAAAATCTCATCAATTACACCATCGGTTGTAATGATTGGTACCTCTGGATAGTTTTGCGCATAATTTAGAGCGACTTGATGCCAGTTATCTCATGGGTTCAACAGAGCTATCCCATAAAAGGTATTCCCAAAAACTCGCTTCATAATTCACGCTTGGGAGTTCCATAAATATAATGATCGTGTTGTTCAGCTCCAGCGGTCGGTAAGGTGGCTAAAATATCTGGAGGAATATCAGAAACAAGCTCTTGAATAAATGAGCCAAATGGCTTGGATTGTTCTTGTTGGCGGTGATATTTCAATTTAGCCAATAATAAAAAGTCAAAAACTTTTTCAATGACGATATCAGGAGATTGTTCAATTTCGTGAATCAGTTGTTCTTTTATTGTCATAAATTTATGTTTTTTGATTTAAGCATCAGTTATCCTCTGAGATAGTATAACTTATAAAGAAACCGGGTTTCTAACCTCTCCCACTTCGGCAAAGAAGAAACCGGGTTTCTATGACAGGTCTTGCTGGGTAGCAAAGGTTGTCTGAAGAAACCCGGTTTTTGGACCTAGGTTTTGGGGTTAATTGACGCAGGCAAAGAAGAAACCGGGTTTCTTTCCCAAATCTGTGGCAAGCACGCCAAAATATAGGTAGAAACCCGGTTTCTTGTCCCTTGATTTCTCTAAGCGGCGAGGACTGGGGAAGTCATGGGAACGAGGGGTTCGGACAGGAGTTGGTTATAAACGAGGGCGAGTCGATTGGCGACACTCTCCCAGCTAAAGGCTAATTCTACTCGCAGGCAACCGGAACCTCCGAGTTCGTCTCGCCATTCGGGATTGCTGAGGATGCGGTCGATCGCCACTGTAAAGGCGCGTTCATCTTTGGTAGGGGCCAAGAGTCCGGTGATTTCCGGGACGACGGTGAATTTTAATCCGCCGACATCGCTGGCAACGACGGGAGTCCGACTCGCCATTGCTTCGATCGCCACTAATCCAAAGGGTTCATAATGACTGGGTACGACGCAGACATCGGCAGCGGCATAGTACAGATGTAGATTCGTTTTACCTAACTGTCCGGGGAAGGTGGTAATATCATCAATTCCCAGTTCTTTAACGATCCCATGAATGCGATCGCGTTCGATGCCATCACTTTGACCCGGACGATAACCGCCTCCGATAATCAGTTGCAGGTTATCACGATCGCTTTCTAATAAGGTAGACTGTCCAACTGCACGAACCAGGGTCTCAATTCCTTTACGGCGATCAAATCGACCCACATAAAGTACAACTTTCGCATCAGGTTTAATCCCTAATTCTGCACGCGCTTGTGCCCGACTAACACTGCCAAATCGGTGGATATCCGTGCCACAGGGAATCACTTCGATTTGACCCTTGGTTGAAACGAGTTTCCTCATGTGTTGTTGTTCTTGAGGACTGGTGGCAATGATGCGATCGGCTGTTTCTAAACAAGCTTTTTCTGTTGCCAGTCGGGTGGTGGCGATCGCTGGTTTATCCGTGACAGATTGATACTTAACCGCACCCAAGGAATGATAGGTATGCACCAGTTTTAGGGGTTGATGCTTAGATAGTTCCATTCCCACCCAGGAAGATAACCAGTAATTGGTATGAATCAGTGAATATTGAATACCTTCTCTGCGTTGGAATTCCTGGAACGCTTTTACAAACTCAGGCAGATATTCAAATATTTTATCTCGACCAATAAACCGCGCAGGTCCTGCATTGAGTCGGATAGTTTGACAATTAGGATGATGATGCACAATTGCCCCTTGTTCAGGATGGTTTCGGCGGGTAAACATATCCACTTTCCATCCGAGTTTGGCAAGGGCCAAGCCGACTTGGAGAACGTACACGTTTTGGCCTCCGGCCTCTTCCTTACCGATTTCTGCAGCGGGGTCGCCCGTAACAGAAATTAAAGCAATCCGATTTTTGTTTAGGTTTAGCATAACTTTGATCTTCACCTCATGCCTTGCTAGATTGCTGAATTGCTCAATGGAATTGATTCCATGAGGTTCAGACAAACCGAACAAATTACTCGTCTAAGGACACTAATGAGATCGCGCAAATGAATAAAGTTTACCGATCTTTCAGTCTCGTCTCAATGCCGACGGGGTTAGCTGATGGGCGAGGATTGAGAGATATCCCTTTTCTAGGCTTAGAAAATAAGCCCCGGAGTTGGTTCCCCCGCTTCAGTTGTTAGATAGGATTAGTAGCGCTTATCTCGATGATTAAACCGAGTTATGCAAACCCCCAACTGGATTAGGCTGACTTATTTGAACTACGGGTAATATAACCTACTCCTCTGGAAATTTTCCATACCTCTGTAGATAGATTTGATAAACGGCTTTAAGGACTCTGATACATCTATCTAAAGATAGAGGTAGAGGTCTGTCTATGGGCATAAATGAGGCGTTTAATGCGGAAATGGAGTAAGGGGCGATCGCTCACCATAGAGCAGCCCCTAGAATTAAATCACTGATGCCCTAACTCTGGCCTATAGCCCCTCCAGGATTTCTAGGATTTGAGGTATAATGTTAAGGATTGATGCTGTCTGGGACACAAATTTCGGAGACAGTATTTTAACTTTATTATTTTGTTTCTTATGCTAGATTGGATTACCAACACCATTACTGCGCTTAACTACTGGGGCATTGCTTTATTAATGTTCCTAGAGAATATTATTCCGCCCATTCCTTCGGAACTGATTATGCCATTGGCTGGATTTACAGTATTCCAAGGTAAACTCGTCTTTTGGGGGGTAGTTGTTGCGGGGACAATCGGCTCTCTTTTGGGGGCATTACCTTGGTATTCTGTGAGCAGAAAGCTAGGGGAAACTCAATTAAAAGCCTGGATAGACAAATATGGAGGCTGGCTAAAATTGACCAATGAAGATATTAATAAATCTCAAGATTGGTTTAGAAAATACGGGGCCATAGTTGTTTTGTTTGGACGACTCATTCCAGGGATTCGTACTTTTATTTCGATTCCAGCGGGTTTGCAAAAGATGCCTTTTATTGAATTTTTAGGGTACTCGTTGATTGGGTCACTTTGCTGGAATCTTTTGCTGACTTATGCGGGCTTTGTATTGGGTCAGAATTATGGGCTAGTTGAGAAGTTTTTAGGTCCAGTTGCAGCAGTGGTGCTGGTGGCGGTGGCACTTTTTGTGATTGTTTGGGTAGTCCATCGGAAAAAGCCTTAGCAGGATAGGGGTTTGCGCTGTTATGAACAGGACTTAGGGAGAGTCTCAAAACTGGACAGGTGTGGAGTAGATTAGTCTCAAACCCCAGGGACAGGGGGTCTGGGTGAGGCGGAAATCATGTAGGAACAAGCTGAGGATGACCAGGAACAGGAGGGCAGTTTAACCCCCGATCGCCAGTTCCTGGTATTTTCTTGTGTAGAAGTCAGGGGGTATGATATATTAATTGATTGTGCTGAATTAATGGAAGTCCATGCCTAAACTGAAAACCAGAAAGGCTGCTGCCAAGCGCTTTAAAGCCACAGGCAGTGGTAAGATCAAGCGTCGGAAAGCCTACAAAAGCCACCTACTCGAACACAAATCGGCTACTCGCAGAAATCGGTTGTCCAAGAGCGCCCTTGTCAGCGAGCAGGATGAAAAAAACGTGCATTTAATGATGCCGTATTTGTAAAAAGTTAGACGCTCGATTTGTGGCGACAGAAGTCAGTAAACTTTCAGACCCCTCTAAGGTTGGATAACCTCTGGCTTCCTAGCCCGGTAGCGGGGTAGAACCCTTCTCCAATCGAGAGAATTGATTCAGTGTTCAGATTTGTACAAATAAAGGAAAGTAACTCATGACACGGGTAAAACGCGGGAACGTTGCTCGCAACCGCCGCAAAAAGATACTGAAAATGGCGAAGGGATTTCGGGGTTCGCACTCGAAACTATTCCGGACAGCCAATCAGCAGGTTATGAAAGCCCTGCGGAATTCCTATCGCGATCGCCGCAATCGCAAGCGTGATTTTCGCCGTCTGTGGATCGCCCGGATTAATGCCGCCTCTCGGATGCATGGCATGAGCTACAGCCAATTGATTGGTAATCTCAAGAAAGCCAATATTCAGCTGAACCGCAAGATGCTCTCTCAAATGGCAATTTTAGACCCGGCGAGTTTTGCCAAAGTTGTAGAACTGGCCGCTCAAGCCAAATCATAAATGATGATGCAGCCAGAGGGCAAAAGGATCAAGGGTTTTTTGCTTGTTGTTGCCTTTTGCCTTTGGCCCTGGGGCCAAGTGGTCCAAGCGGCGGAATTCGCTGCAATTCAGCAACGGGGTCAACTGATTGTGGCGGTGAAAGATAATGTCCGCCCAATGGGATTTAGAGAGGGCAGCGGCAATCTGCAAGGCTTTGAAATCGATATTGCCCGACGATTAGCCCAGGAGTTGCTGGGGAGTCCCGAGGCGGTGGAACTGGTCCCGGTAGAGAATCGCGATCGCCTTGCGGTGGTGATGTCCGGTGAAGTGGACCTGGCGATCGCCCGAGTAACGGCAACGCCATCGCGATCGCGGGTGGTTTATTTCAGCCCGCCCTACTACCTAGATGGGGCCAAAATTATCACCCGAGACCCCTCAATTCGTCAACTCTCCGACCTAGCCGGTCAAGCGATCGCTGTCCTGAATGCCTCCAGTACCATTCCCCAGTTGGAGTTTCGACTTAGACAAGCCCAGTTAGTCCCCGTAGACTCTTACCAAGAGGCACAACGGCTACTCGAATCCGGTAACGCCCGCGCCTTCGCCGCCGATGCCAGTATTTTGACCGGATGGGTGCAGCAATATCCCCAATACCGACTGCTGCCAGTCCAGTTGTCTACTCAACCCCTGGCGGTGGTGATGCCGAAAGGATTGCAATATGCCCAACTGCACTCCCGAGTCAATCAGGCGATCGCCCAGTTGCATCAAGAAGGCTGGCTACAAGAACGGGCCGAATACTGGGGTTTACCCGTGGTAGAAGTCACCCCGAGTCGCCTCTCAAGTGAGGGTCAACCCCTCATTCCGGAACCCTCAAGATAATCAAAATAAACAAGATAATCAAACTTCTAGGGCAGTTGAATCAGTCAATTTAAAACGGCATGGATACCTCTCTTCCGCTTCTTTACCTCTCGATTTTGCTGGGATTACTCGCAGTTGCGGCTTGGGCTGTGGTGCGTCAAGTGCTTAGAACTCGCCAGATTGAACTCAACCTGGCTCGATTGCAACAAACCCTTTCCAAAGACAAAGGAACTGCCGAAGAATATTATGAACTCGGCAGTATTTATTTGGATAAGCAACTCTATACCCA
The DNA here is from genome assembly GCF_025370755.1 of Laspinema sp. D2d. Taxonomy (GTDB): domain Bacteria; phylum Cyanobacteriota; class Cyanobacteriia; order Cyanobacteriales; family Laspinemataceae; genus Laspinema. The sequence goes on from NZ_JAMXFC010000006.1 coordinate 88,053, forward strand.
AGCCCTTGTTCAGTTCCAAAAGGCTTTAAAATCTAAAGCCCCGATTGATGAGGAAAGTAAAGCGCTCATTTACAATGCTTTAGGGTATAGTTATGCTGCATTGGAGCAGTATGATTTAGGGATTCGTCAATATAAAGAAGCATTAAAGCTGAATCCTGAATATGTCACCGCCTGGAATAATCTCGGCTTTGCTTTTGATCGCAAAGGGTTAACTAATCAGGCATTAGAAGCTTACGAAAAAGCCCAGGAACTTGACCCTAACAATAAAACTGCTACGAAACGAGTAGCTTCCCTTCGCAAGCGATTACCAACGGCAACCTCATAAACGCGGCTCAGTCTAAAGTGAGAGGGAAGAGCGGCATCGTTCGCCCTCTTCCCTCAGACGGGTAATTCTAGCCGCCTCTTGTCCAGTGGTTCGGCGCGTCACTGGGGGATTAAAGGAGAGCTGGGTGGGTTCCCTGACTCAAGGGCCGAAATATATTGTTTTATTAAAAAAAACCATACTGTGGAAGGTGTCCTATAAAAAAAGGGTACGTTATGATCTCAAGAAGTGCCGTGTAAATCAATCCCCCTACAGGGGAGAGATTATTTAACCTTGCTCGGTTTGGAGAATCATTCATGACCAACGTACCATCGAATCATACGCCCCTGTACCGGAACGCCCTTGAACCCCTCGTAGTTGAAGAATCACAACGGCAATTGCGGCAACTCCCGCCGAAAATGCTGGGGTCTCTGAAGCCTGAGCGAGTTTTAGCTCAGGTTGTGGCTTATGCGCTGAATCGACTCCCGGCGTTGTATGCCACGAGCGATCGCGGCTGGCAATTTCAACAACATCAGGCCCAAAAGTTAAGGCCCCAAATTGTGATGGCCGTCCGTCAAGGATTTGCGGCTGTTCAACGGGATCCGCTGACCCCGGTTTGGAATGATGCTCCCGAACCCGAACCTGAAGCTTCTGATACCAATGAAAAGCGTGCACAAGCTAGACGTCGGATCGCTTCATACCGCTCTTTTAATGTTTAAAAACCCGAGAAATCGCACGGAATAAGTGCTAAATTTTAAGATCATCAATTCCTTAGCGACTGTCTAAAAAGGAAGAGTGTATTCAGTAACAAAGTCAAAAAATTGGAACATTGGATAGAGTGGCGATCGCATCAGGGGTCATCTATATAAAGCCGTCGTCAATGATTTAGAACGAAGCCAGCGAGCAAGATGTGATGCATCCGTCACCCTATTCCATTTAGCGATCGCAAAGCCTGGGCTTGATGCCTGTAAGCGTTGCCTACTTGCTTGAAGCGCTTACCAGAAATTGAACAGGAAATCCATAACATTCCGGATTAAGGAATGCGATAGAGTGGCCTCAATAATTCCCGATGATGAGAAAGGCCATTGGTTTTTTAATTGATTTGAAAGGACTAGATGCAACTGCGGCTCGATTTTGGGTGCATCCGACCCGGCGATCGCACAGTTTCTCTGGCTGTTTATCCGACCCACTCCGCTTTTTAAATCTTCCCCTTTTCCTCTCCAACTCTTGATACTCGTGGGTTTAAAAACTTAAGGGAGAGCCTGCCAAATTTCTATCCAGGGATAGAGGAGACCCAGAGTATCCTAACAATAGCTTTGTGGTATTATAACAGCACAGGGGATCGGAACTTTGGGCCAAAATGGGGACTCCATAAAACCCTCTCCATTCTCAACCGAGGGGAGGACCGAGGAAGCCGTCAATAAAAATTTAGAATCGCTCTATGAACTCCCTAATATTAGTCATATTAGCGCCGAGTTTTCCTAAGCCTAGTCTGAATTATCCCCTGACCCATCGAAACCGACCTCAAACGTCAGTCAAAAAATGTCAGGCCAACCCATCATAAACAGAAAAAGCACTCATGAGATCGGACCTATCCTGGAAATCGGCAGGCTCGCGCCGGACATGGATCCCGTATTTCGTGTTAGTCGTGACGTTGCTGCTGACTGCCCTGGCTTCTTATACGGTGGACCGAACTTCCCAATCTAAAGAGCAGTTGCGATTCCAGAATGCAATCGAGCGAACCACGGATAGCATTAACAAGCGGCTGGACACTTACCTAGCTTTACTGCGTGCGGCGCGGGGATTATTTGCCGCTAATCCGACGGTGAGTCGAGAGCAATTCCATCAATTTATTGATAATCTGGAACTACCCGAACGGTATCCAGGAGTCCAGGGGGTTGGCTTTTCTGTGCGGGTCACACCGGAAGAAACCCAGCAGATCCTGGCAGAAATTCAAAGCTACAATCCAGGGCGTTTAGCGATTAGCCCCGAGTATGAGCGATCGGAATATCATGCAATTTTATATCTTGAACCGTTAGATGCCCGGAACCGAGGGGCGCTCGGATACGATATGTTCAGTGAGCCAGTGCGTCGCGCGGCAATGGAACGAGCAAGGGATACGGGAGTAGCGGCAGCATCGGGTCCGGTGACGTTGGTGCAGGAGGTTGAGGAATATAAACAGGCGGGATTTTTGATCTATCTGCCGATTTATCGCAGTGGCGTCATACCTCAGAATGTGGACTCGCGCCGATCGCAATTGCGGGGTTTTATCTACAGTCCCTTTCGCGCCGATAATCTCCTCACGGGAATTTTTGCTAAAGAGCAATATCCCACGGTAGATTTTGAAATTTATGATGGAAGTCAGCTCAACCCGGAATTTTTGCTGCATTCCTCCCACCAATACCAAGGAAGAAATAGCCAATCCCATCGCCCCACATTTAGAGGAATGCGAACCCTGGATGTGGCGGGACGAACCTGGACGATCGCCTTTGTCTCCACTCCCGAATTCGACCAACTTTCCGGTAGAAACCTCGTTCCCTATATCTGTGGCAGTGGATTGATCATCGCTTCTATCTTATTTCTCGTCACGCGATCGCAAGCCCAAGCTCGTTATGCGGCTGAACGAGTCGCCATGCAACTGCGTGCTTCCCAAACGGCTCTCCAGGAAAGCGAATTGCGACTCCGCCGCCTCGTGGATGCCAATATTATCGGCATTATCATCCACGATACCCAAGGCAACATTGTCGAAGCTAATGATGCCTTTCTCAACCTTTTGGGATACGCCGATACCGCCGTCTCCCAATTGAATTGGTGGGAGATTACCCCCTTGGAATATCGCCCCACCGATGAAGAGGCGATCGCAGAAATGAAAGCTACAGGGTCTCATCCCCCCTTTGAGAAAGAATATATCCGCCAAGATGGCAGTCGAGTTCCCGTACTCCAAGGCAGCGCCTATTTAGGTGGGACCGATGAATTAGCCGTGAGTTTCGTCCTCGACTTGAGCGAAAATAAACAAGCCCAGCTTTCTCTGAAAAATTCTGAAACCCGTTTCCGAACCTTAATTGAGCAGTCTCCCTTAAGCATCCAAATCTTCTCACCCCAGGGTCAGACACTCCAGGTAAACCGCGCCTGGGAAGAACTCTGGGGCATCACTTTAGCTGAACTGGGAAATTACAATATTCTCCAGGATCAGCAACTCGTCGAAAAAGGCCTCATGCCTTATATCAAAAAAGCTTTTGAGGGAGAAGGAGTCGCGATTCCCGCAGTCCTTTATGAACTCCATAAAACCTTACCTGAAACGGTTCCGGATCCCACTAAAAAGTATTGGGTTCAAGCCTATATGTATCCCGTCAAGGATCGGGACGGCAATATTCGCGAACTGGTGATCGTCCATGAAGATATTACGGAACGCCAGAATTTAGAGGCACAATTGGCCGCAAGAGCCGAACAACTGGCCCAAGCGAATCGGATGAAAGATGAGTTTTTGGCGACTCTATCTCATGAATTGCGAACTCCGCTGAATTCTATGCTGGGGTGGAGTCAGTTGTTACAAATGCGGAAATTAGATCTGACTACTACGGGAAGAGCCCTGGAAAGCATTGAGCGCAATACCAAGGTCCTGACTCAATTGATTGAGGATTTGTTGGATGTCTCGCGGATGATGACGGGTCAGTTTCGGATTCAAGTGCGTCCGGTGGACTTGACTGAACCGATTGAAAATGCGATCGCCTCGGTGCAACCGGCAGCAGATGCTAAAAAAATTTCCATTTGTGCGGCTTTTGCGCCCGAAGTCACCCCGGTTGCCGGAGATCCCATGCGCTTACAGCAGGTGGTGTGGAACCTGTTGTCTAATGCGATCAAGTTTACTCCCATTGGAGGACGGGTGGATGTGGTTTTACAAGGCGATCGCACCCAGGCTCAAATTATTGTTCGGGATACGGGTTCAGGAATTGCACCGGAGTTTTTACCCTATCTATTTGAACGATTTCGCCAAGCGGATAGCGCGATTACCCGATCTCATGGGGGTCTAGGCATGGGATTGGCGATCGTCCGTCATTTAGTGGAACTCCACGGGGGCACGATCGCCGCTGAAAGTCCTGGACTGGGACAGGGTGCAACCTTTCAGGTTACCCTTCCCAAAGCGGCGATCGAGCCTTCCCCCCAGGGCCTGTCCGGGGAAAATTTTAGGACCTCCGAGGGCTTTTAAGGGATTTCCATAAATAAAGTGGGGCATTAGAAGTAATGCCGAATTATTCAAGCCGATTGGCGTTCTCTTTTGGGGGGTTGGGGGGATCTCTCCGAGAAAATTTTATTTGTTGGAATACCCTAACGCAACAGCAGAATCACCGTTTGTAACATCCCGATCGCCAATCCGAGGATTCCCCCTAAATTCACGATCGCCTGTAACTCACTTTTGACAATGCCTTGAATCGCGCTTTCCAGTTCTTCGGCGGAAGTATTCCGCACCCGTTCCACAATCACGCGATCGATATTCATAATCGGAATAGCTTTGGCAACCAGGGTTTCTAAATCTCGTTCCAAATACCGCTCTAAAATTAAAGCTAATTCTTTGCTAACCAATCCTAACGAAGCATTCACCACCGAAGAGGCTTGCAGACGCTTCAGAATTAAAGTAGCCACATTTTCCCAGTTCACAGAATGAGTCAACCCCTGAATTAAGTCCCCCCCGCGCGTTTGGACATAAGTGCGGATACTTTCTTTCAGGGTTTTTCTCAGTTGGCGGACGGTAGAAACGGGTAAATTTTGCAGGGAAAGATTGTGTAACCATTCCTGCAAACGACCGCGTATCCCCAAAGTCTTGATTAATTCAGCAATTCTCGCATTAGCATCTTCTTTCTCATCTAGGCAAAAGGTCCGCAGACGAGTTAGGGTATTGCGCAACCCCAATAAATTGGCAACCACCCAGTAAGTCCCGCTACTTTTTTCTCGAAACCCCTCGTCGATCGCCGTAATATTGCGATCGGTCAGAAAATCAACCAAAGTTTGCCGAACCACATCCGCAGGCAGAACCGCCGTGAGTAACCAGTCTGACAGTTGCTGGGCTTGATTTTCAGTGAGTTGAAACTCCAGCAGCACCAGGTCGAAAATTTGGTTAATCTGGGGTTCTAGGAAATCTTCTGATCGGGCTAAGACGCGAATCATGCGCGGGAAGGATTCTCCCAGCAAATCCCGCAGGATGCCGGAGAGGATTTTAGCCGTTTTCTGTTCCGTATCCGATTTGAGTTGCGTGAGGGCCAGTTCCAGTAACCAGAGAATCGCCGCCTGGATTCGTTCGGTTTCCAGCAGTCGTTTTGCCAACTTTTGCAACTCTGTTGGCGTCAGCAGGGACCCCATAATCGTATCGGCAATCCGTTCAGCTAATCGTTCTTGGTTGCGGGGAATCAAACCGGGGGTAAACGGAATTCGCCGTCCCTTGAAAGAATAGGCACGGTAGGGACGGAAGAGCATTTTGATGGCTAAATCATTGGTGAAATAACCAATAATTCCCCCGGCGATCGGGGGTAAAAGGTAAGGCCAAAGAGTCAAGAGATCCATTCGCTATCAGCGTTTACTCGTCAAGCATCGTGAGTTAACGGGTAACAGTGAACGGTTAACCCCTCCTCCTCAACACTCAACTCTGACGTTTAGTGACGACTAATACTCCCATGATGCCACCTGAGATGGGGTAATGTGTGGCTTGGGCAAATCCAGCTTCTTGTGCCAGCCGGATTTGTTCAGGTCCCTGGGGGAATTTTTCCAGACTGGGGAGGATGTAGGCATATTCATCCTGGAGTCCATTGGCAGTGGCAACGGGGACAACGATGGTTTGAAGAATCCACTGCTGAACGGCGTAGAGGGTGGGATTGCTGGGGCGATGGAAGTCCAAAATAGCTGCGGTTGCACCGGGTTTGAGGACGCGATGGAGTTCTCGCAGACTGCGTGGGATATCGGTGACGTTGCGCAATCCATATCCCATTGTGGCGGCATCAAAAAAGTTGTCGGCAAAGGGGAGATGGAGGGCATCGGCTTCAATCCAGTGGATGGTTCGAGGGGGGTAGTGGTTTTCCCCTCGCTGACGGGCGATTTCCAGTTGAGCACAGGAGAAATCCACGCCGAATACTTGTCCAGTTTTGCCGACTTGTTCCCCCAGCAATTGAGCGAGGTCCCCACTGCCACAGCAGAGATCTAAGCAGGTATCGCCGTCTTGGGCTTGACTCCATTTGACGGCCATCAATTTCCAGATCCGGTGTTGTCCCACGCTTAACCAATCGTTGAGGCGATCATAAACGGGGGCGATCCGGTTAAAGAGGGCTTGAATGCGATCGGCGTCTGTGGTTGTTTCAACAGTAGGAGAGGTCATGGATGATATCGAGTACAAGTGAGGGCCAGGGCCACCTGTTGGGCGGAAAGATGCAACAGTTCTAGTTCATCCTCGCGCAGGATCGAGGGTTCTTTCCATTGCAGGGATAAAACGGCGATTTGCTCGTTGCGGTAATCAATGGGGATGGCGAGATGAGCTTGGATCCCAGAACTTTGGTAGTGGGGGACTTGGGCGAGAGTGGGGTCTTTAGCAATATCGACGGCGATCTGAACATTTCCCGTGGCGATCGCCTGCTGAATCAACGGGTCATCCTGCAACCAGTTCTCTACAATGCCATCTTTACTGTAGGTGCTTTGGGCTGGGGCTAAGGCATTTTTCTCCACCAACTGTAAAATACAGTAATCTGGAGAAAAGTTCTCCCCAAATGCCTGAGCTAAGGGGGGTAGACAAGCCTCTAAACTGTTAGCAGAGCGAGCAACCCCGACAATGGTCATCAGGAGATTGGTTTGCGCTTGAGCACGCCGCAGTTCCTCTGTCCGTTGTTTGAGGAGTTCGTAGGTTTCTGCCGCCCGTTGAACTACGGTTTTGAGTTCATTGGGGTCCCACGGTTTAGTAATGTATTTATAGACTTGTCCGGAGTTGATCGCTTCAACGAGATCCTCAATATCCGTGAATCCGGTGAGGATAATCCGCACCGTATTAGGAAACTGGGGGACCGTTTTACTGAGAAACTCAGTTCCCTTCATTTCCGGCATCCGCTGATCGGAGATGATTACCGCGACTTCCCCTTCTTGAGAGAGGATTTCTAAAGCACTGGCTCCACTATCCGCCTTCAAAACCTGAAACTCTCGCCGGAACGTGCGATAGAGCAAATCCAGGTTGTCTGGTTCGTCATCGACGACCAGCATTTTCGGTTTTTTTCTTCGCTCTCGACTTTTCAATTGACTCTTAATGTTATCTAGTTCAGGGATTGCGTTATCCATAACACTACAATAAACTCCTTTCGCCCCACAGTCCGGGTAACAGCCCTCAATCAATAGTACCCAATCTGGGTCAGGGGGTAGAAAATCCAACGGAAAAGTTGCGATCGCCCTGGGAGGAGAGTCCCTTTTCAGTGCGCTGATCCCTTGATTTGTCTTGGGGTTACCCGTTTAACCTGGGGTTGCTTACGCCTGTCCCCACCCGTGATCGGGATCCCTTGCCCGGATTCCTGTGGCAGGTGTGCAGGGGCGATCGGCTCAAATCTCTTCCTTTCACTTTCTCCACAGAACCAAATGCTAAACTAATAAATTGACCCTTACTCGTCATGCTTATGAGTTTAAATGTAGTCACCTTAGTTGGTCGAGCAGGCCAAGATCCAGATGTCAAATATTTCGAGTCTGGGAGTGTGGTTTGTAACTTAACCCTCGCGGTGAATCGTCCTACTCGGAATAGTGATGCCCCAGACTGGTTTAATTTAGGTGTGACCCGTTAGTTAGAAACCTTATTTTACAAAAATAAGGGGGATTAACTACAAGGAAATGGGAAAAATTCCCAAAGCCTTGATAACTGAATGTTCATGTTGGTGAGAGTTATTAATATGCCGTTGAAGAGAAAATAAAATCCTTCAACCCCTCAAGTCCAACCCTCTCGGATGCAAGAGTGAAAGCATCCTCCTCATCTTTGAAACTAGCACATTCAACGGTGGAAGCAAAGGAGGAAACGGAGGTCATTCGGACCCTTACCGAAAATCCCTTCTAGCAAGAGGTTATGGGTAGCTGAATGCAAAGGTATGTAACCGTCGTTAACCAGTCCCAGCGAAAGAGGTTGATACGCTGGCGTCAAAATGACCTAGGGTTAAACTGTCATCTTCAACCGAAGTTCGACCGCTTGGAATTGCTCATCTAAATGGAGCAATTTGCATCCCCCACACCCTCGGCGGATAGTACCACCCTAACGCCTCAAAACAATGAACATTCGGAACGGGGAGTCTATGACATTTCTTAAAATCGGTCGATATTTTAAGTAGGTGCTAACCGGATAATGTCATCAGACGAGGATTGAGACCCAAGCCAAAGCCTAACTGTAATGGTTATGGATATGCTAATAGTCTCACGGTGATTTGGAGATAAATTCATCAACTGCAATGCAAATGTCTAAAACCAGTCAATTGACTCGGGTGGAATGGAACAAACTCAACTGGCGTAAGCTAGAACGAGCCGTGTTTAAGTTGCAAAATAGAATTTTGAAAGCCGCTCAACGGGGAGATACAAAAGCCGTTTGTAAGCTGCAAAAAACCCTGACACGCTCTTGGTCCGCAAACTATCTGGCGATTCGGGAGAGAATCACAGCCGAAAAGCAGCAAGGCTCACCTAAATTAGCCTCTAAGATTTCCCAGGTTAAATCTAGTGTTACCCCGGCTAAAATTAGTTCATGTTCTGATAGGAAGTCTCGGCAAAATCAACAGAAAGGGATAGGCAAGGCTTGTGGCGCGAAACCGGGCGATCGCGTTTTAACCTCTGCCGAAAAGAGTCGGAGTTGTACCCAAATTCTCTCTTTTCTACTTAAGGCCAATAAAACCGCCAAGCTAGAAGATTTAATCCCAAAAATCAACCAGATAATTCATACTTGGCTCACCCATAACCAACATCAATGCAATAGCAAACTCCTTAAGAGAATCTATCATGATTTACACCAAATCATTATGCATTGGGGACGCCGCAGGACCGGGAGTTATCACAGAGCGTATCATCTCTACTGGCAGCAGCTAAATGGCAAAATTAAACAGGGAAAAAAACCCAATTACGGGCATTCCTTAACCGAAAATTGATCCAGAATAGAGGCTTTCTATCTCATTAAACCCAATCACTGAGGAGCCGTATGAGGGGAAACTCTCATGTACGGTTTTGAATCAGCGGTTAGCAAGGTGACTGGCTAATCGACTGTAACAAATCTGGGGTAAAACGGCAGAAATTGCCGCTCAATATGTCCGAAAAGGGAGTTTAATCGGTGTTAGCGGAAGTTTAAAGTTTGAATATTGGAATGACCGTTCCACCGGCACTCAACGTTCTAAACCCGTCATTTCTGTTGAACGCCTCGACTTGCTCGGTTCTAAACAGGATAACGAGCAGGGGGGAGGAAATATGAGAGGGGGTTATCAAAACGATGAATTCTAAGTGCTAAAAAACACAGGTTAGGACAGGGTAAATCCTTGTCCTGCCTGCCTAATTTAATAACAATCGAGGAGGGATCATGGCGGTTACTTTAAATTTACAACCTGCGCTAAAAATGACCGTGGAAAAGTTCGCAGAATTAGCGCAAATTAATCAAAATTTACAGTTAGAACTAACAGAAACTGGAGCGTTAATCATTATGCCACCAACGGGAGGAGAAACAGGCGATCGCAATTTTGAATTAAGCGGCCAATTGTGGGATTGGAACCGTCAAAAACGCCTGGGGAAAGCCTTTGATTCCTCCACTGGGTTTCGGTTGCCCAATGGTGCAGTGCGATCGCCTGATGTCAGTTGGCTCAAACTAGAACGATGGCAGGTATTAACCCCAGAACAACGCAAGAAATTTTTACCCTTATGTCCCGATTTCGCCGTCGAATTAGTTTCCGAAACCGATGAGATTCAAACCACCCATTTAAAAATGCAGGAATACCTCACCAACGGATTGCGCTTAGGGTGGTTAATTGACCCCGAAACCAAAACCGTTGAGATTTATCGTCAAAATCGTCCAGTAGAAGTCTTGCAGTCTCCTTTAACTTTATCCGGGGAAGAAGTCTTACCCGATTTTATTCTAACTTTACAACCGATTTGGTAAACCGTAACTCATAAAAAATTGAAATAAAGCATCAAACCTTAGGAGGATATCATGATTACCAATCCAGACCGGAATTATATGAGACCCGAGGAATACTTAGAATGGGAGGAAAACCAACCCCTCAAACATGAATATATGAATGGCGAAGTCGTTGCCATGACTGGGGGAACAATTGCTCATAATGAAATTGCCGTTAATTTAACCACAACACTCAAAAATCACCTCAGAGGAAAAGGGTGCAAAGTATTAATGGCAAATGCCAAATTAGGGGTGTCTGAATCTGGACCTTTTTACTATCCCGATGTCATGGTCACCTGTAATGAACAGGATAAACTTGCCAAAACTATGATTAACTTTCCTTGTTTAATTGCCGAGGTTCTGTCTCCAGGAACTGAGGCATTTGACCGAGGCCAAAAATTTCAGAACTATCGGCAGATTTCCACCTTACGCGAGTATCTGCTAGTGAGCGCAAACCAAAAAATGGTGGAGTGTTTCCGATTGAATGAAAAAGGGTTATGGGAACTCTCAATTTATGGAGAAGGAGAGGAGATAGAACTGGAAAGTGTAGAGTTTCGGGTTCCCGTAGACTTGATTTATGAAGATGTTATATTTAGTGTTAATTAATCCTATTTCACTCGAAATATAAAAATATCGACTTTAAAAGAAATTTTCAAAACCCAGGAGAATATCATGATTGCCAATCCAGACCGGAATTATATGAGTCCAGAAGAATACTTAGAATGGGAGGAAAACCAACCCCTCAAACATGAATATATGGATGGCGAAGTCGTTGCCATGACTGGGGGAACAATTGCTCATGCACTGGTGGCTAGTAATTTATTTTATCAGTTAAAAACTCATTTGAGAGGGGGGTCTTGTCGTCCGTTTATTTTTGATGCCAAAGTTGGTATTTCTGAATCAGGCCCCTTCCACTATCCCGATGTCATGGTCACCTGTAATGAACAGGATAAACTTGCCAAAAATGTGATTAACTTTCCTTGTTTAATTGCTGAGGTTCTCTCTCCAGGAACTGAGGCATTTGACCGAGGCCAAAAATTTCAGAACTATCGGCAAATTTCTACCTTACGCGAGTATGTCCTAGTGAGCGCAAACCACAAGATGGTTGAATGTTTCCGATTGAATGAAAAAGGGTTATGGGAACTCTCAACTTATGGAGAAGGAGAGGAGATAGAACTGGAAAGTGTGGAATTTCGGTTTCCTTTAGACTTAATTTATGAAGAGGTTGTTTTCAGCGAGACCTAACCAAACCTCACAATTTAAAAACATTGGCTTGGATACAGTATTTATTATAAACCATAAAATAAATTGCTATTTATAGTATTATTCTATTCCAGGCTTTTTAACCCCTTAAAATTTCGTTGTTCCGGTCTTGATGATAACGAGGTGACTCATGAAACGCTTAAAGATGGGGAACATTTGCAGTATCATTTTATCCGGATTCAGTATTCTGGTCACCACTCCCGTTCTTGCTGAAATTGTTAACCTTAACTTGCTTCATCTCAATGACATCAATGAAATCACTCCTCCTCAGAATGAAAATGGGCGGGGGGGATTGGCAAGAGTGGCGACTTTAAGGCAACAATTACTAAGGGAAAATCCCCATACTTTTACCCTATTGGCAGGAGATTTATTGAGTCCTTCTGGACTTGGAAATGCTCAAATCGAGGGACAGGCGATCGCAGGTCAGCAAATGATCGCCGTAATGAATACCCTCGGACTCGACTATGCCACCTTTGGCAATCATGAATTTGACCTCAGAAAAGAACAATTTTATGCTCGTTTGCAAGCGTCTAATTTTCAGTGGGTTTCTACGAATGTTTCCACTGAATCAGGAGAACCCTTTGAGCAAGTTCCTCGGTCTATCATCTTTGAAATAGCGGGGGAACAAGGTACAGTGGTTAGAGTTGGATTAATCGGGTTAACCCTGGATTTCAACCAGAGAAATTATGTAACCTATGCTGACCCTATCCAATCGGCAAAAACTCAAATTCAGCAACTTCAAGGCCAAGTTGATATTTTAGTCGCTCTCACTCATCTTTCCCTAGAACAGGATAAACAATTAGCTGACGCTATCCCAGAAATTGACTTAATTCTCGGGGGTCATGAACATGAAAATATCCAGGTCTGGCGCGGTGCTAATCTCACCCCAATTTTTAAGGCGGATGCCAATGCTAGAACTGTTTATGTCCACCGTTTAAGCTATGATACGACTACGCAACAGCTCAATATTGTTTCCGAATTATTTCCTATTACTCAAGCCATTCCTGAAGATTTAACTGTTAGACAAATTATTAATGAATGGCTAGAAAAAGGATACCAAGCCTTTCGAGACAATGGATTTAATCCTGATGAAGTGATTGCCACCCTCACGGAATCCTTGGATGGGTTAGATAGTCGCATTCGCCATCAACCCACTAACTTAACAAGATTACTCACCCAATTTCTGCTGAATGAAGTAGAGACTGCTGATTTAGCTATTTTGAATAGTGGCGCAATTCGGATTGATGATGTGATTGAACCGGGTCCGATTACTCAATATGATATCTTGAGACTTTTGCCCTTTTCCGGTATTGTGAGGGCAGTTGAAATGAAAGGAAGTCTCTTAGAACAAGTTTTGACCCAAGGAATAGAGAATAAAGGGACTGGCGGTTATTTGCAAACAGCCAATGTTAAGCAAGATATTGATAATAATTGGATGATAGCCGATCGCCCTTTAGACCCCAATCAAACTTACACCGTAGTTCTCCCTCAATTTTTAGTGGAAGGCAGAGAACAAAACTTAGAGTTTTTAACCTGTGAACACCATGAAATTCGCTGTGGGGAAGAACTCAGAGATATCCGGTTGATTGTAATTGAACAATGGAAAAAACTGTCTTCAGTGACGTTTAATTCTCCGTCAAGACGATCGCCTTTAGAAACACTAATGGGAACTAGGGGCGATCGCCTGTTGAGAGGTAACCTAGGAGTGAGTTTTTTACCAGTTGATGTAGGGTTGCATCCCATTCATGACCTTTGGACTTCTGTAGCAACACAATCATGAGTAACGAATCTGAATCTATCACCCGACGCGATCGCATTAACAAAAAGCTGAAGGCACTCAATCCCCCTTGGCAGATTATCCCCTATCGGGATGGGTTGGATACCCGCCAATTGGGATGCCATGCCGTTGAGGAATATCCGACGGCGAGTGGTCCTGCGGATTACGCTTTATTCGTGCAGGGTCGGTTGTTGGGATTCATTGAGGCTAAACGGGTTAGCGTCGGGACTGAGGGGGTTTTAAAGCAAGCAAAGCGGTATTCTAAAACAACATTTCAGGGGGTGGGGAATTGGCGCGGGTATCGAGTGCCGTTTTTGTTTTCCAGTAATGGAGAATTGATTTATTTTCTCGATGTGCGCCAGGAAAATAATCTGTCTCGTCAGATTAGCACCTTTCATTCTGCCGATGCCTTGGCGGAGTTATTCAAGCGGGAGGATGAAAGCTGCGATCGCTGGTTTTTGGAGAATTCTATTGCTGAAAATACCCGGTTGCGTCCCTATCAGGAAAAGGCGATCGCAACAACGGAACAGGCGATCGCCCGAGGGTTGCGCCATTTATTGATTGCGATGGCAACTGGAACCGGGAAAACTTTTTGCACCGTGTCTCAAATTTATCGGTTGTTGGCATCCAAAAAAGCTCGCCGGATTTTATTTTTAGTCGATCGCCGTGCTTTGGCGGCCCAAGCTGTCAGAGAATTTGCCTCATTTGATACCCCTCGTGGCAACAAATTTAATAAAGAGTATGAAGTTTACAGCCAGCAATTTCGGCGAGAAGATTTTGAGGAAGAGGAATCCTTTAAGCCGGAAGTTTTACCGAGTGCTTACTTAACAAATCCGAACGAAACTCATACCTTTGTCTATGTCTCTACCATTCAACGGATGACTATCAATCTGTTTGGGAAAGGGACAGGTGCAGCTGGGGAAACGGGGGATATGGAAGAGGAAAGCGATGCGGAAAAACTGGATATCCCCATTCATGCCTTTGATTTAATTATTGCGGATGAGTGTCATCGGGGATATACCTCTAGCGAGGTGGGTTCTTGGCGGAAAACCATTGACTATTTTGATGCGATTAAGATTGGCTTGACTGCCACCCCTGCGGCGCATACGGTGTCTCTGTTTCGTGAAGTGGTATATCGATACACGACTCAACAGGCAATCCAAGATGGCTGGTTAGTGGATTATGAGCGCATCGATATTCATTCCGATGTCCGGTTAAATAACACCTTTCTTCAAGCGGGAGAAATGGTGGGGCGAATTGACCGAGAAACGGGAGAAGAGGTTTATGATGAACTGGAAGATGAGCGAGAATTTACTACGACTGACATTGAGCAGCAAATCACCATACCCGATAGCAATCGCAAGATTATTGAGGAGATTGCCAAATATGCCGATCGCCATGAACAAGAAACTGGGCGGTTTCCTCGAATTTTGATATTTGCGGTGAATGATTTAGCCCATATTTCCCATGCAGACCAAGTAGTGAGAATTTGTAAAGAAGTCTTTGCCCGAGGGGATGACTTCGTGCAGAAAATCACCGGGAAAGTGGATCGACCTTTGCAATGTATCCGGGAGTTTCGCAACCGTCCTCAGCCTAAAATTGCCGTTACCGTGGATATGCTCAGTACCGGGGTAGATATTCCGAGTTTAGAGTTTATTGTTTTTATGCGTCCGGTGAAATCTCGCATTCTTTGGGAGCAAATGTTGGGACGGGGAACTCGCTTATGTGGGGATATTCATAAGACTCATTTCAAAATTTTTGATTGTTTTGGTGGGTCATTAATCGAGTATTTTGCCGACGTGAGTCATTTTAAAATCGAGCCACTGCGTCAGCAGACTGTTTCCGTGAAAAAAGTGATGGAAAATATCGTTAATAATTGCGATCGCCCCTATTATCTCAAAGCCTTTACCAAACGGCTGCATCGCATCCATCGCGGCATGAGTGAAGAGGCGAGACAGATGTTTGCTGACTATATCCCGGATGGGGATATTGGGGGATTCGCCCGCAGTCTGCCGGAACGGATGGAAACCGACTTTGCCAATACCCTGAACTTGCTGCAAAACCCAGGGTTTCAGGATGTTTTGGAGAATTACCCGAAAGCCAAACAGACCTTTTTAGTGGGGTATGAGGTTGAGGATCAAGTCTCCTCTCAAGTGGTGATTCAAGGCAAAAAACCTGAAGACTATCTGGATAGCTTTTCTCGGTTCGTCCAGGAGAATAGTTCCCAAATCGAGGCGATACGGATTTTGCAGGAACGTCCCCAGGGTTGGAATACCCAGGTCCTGGAGGAACTGCGGCAGGTTTTGCAGAAAAATCAGTTTCCTGAAGCGCAACTTCAACGCGCACACCAATTGGTGCATAATAAAGCCTTGGCGGATATCATCTCAATGGTGAAACACGCCAACCGCCCAGAGGAACCGATTTACACCGCACAGGAACGGGTAAACCGGGCATTAGCGCGGGTAATGGCAAGTAAGGATTTTAATCCGGAACAGTTGCAGTGGTTGGGTTACATCGGCGAATGTCTCGTGCAAAACTTGACAGTTGAGATAGATGATTTTGAAGAAGTCCCGATTTTCGCGCGTTCGGGCGGATTGAGGAAGGCCCTAAAGGTGTTTCCGGGACAGTTAGAGGCGTTAATTGCCGAAATTAATCGGGAAATTGCCGTTTAGAACCCCTTTCCCCGCGTTGTCAGCCAAGTGGATATTTAAGAATGGATGTCGTAAATAAACTCTGGGGATTTTGCAATACCCTACGCCATGATGGGATCGACTATGGCGACTATATCGAACAATTAACCTATCTGCTGTTTCTGAAAATGGCGGATGAGAAAGGGATTGCGATTCCCCAGGGGTGTGAGTGGGACAATCTCAAGTCCTATTCCGGGACGGATTTGGCTGACTATTACTTGGATATCCTGCGGCAATTGCGGGAGGAACGGGGATTGCTGGGAGATATTTTCGCCCAGGCGATGCCTCGGTTTAACAATCCGGTAAACCTCAAGCGCCTGATTGCCATGATTGATGAGGAAGAGTGGACCTCCCTTGATGTGGATGTGAAGGCGCAGGCGTTTGAGGGATTACTGGAAAAGGCGGCAAGTGAAGGGAAAAAGGGCGCGGGACAGTATTTCACCCCTCGGGTACTGATTCAATCCATCGTCCGGTTAATGAAACCAGACCCTCGGGTGAGTCCCCATTTCAAGATTTGTGACCCTGCCTGTGGCACCGGGGGTTTTTTGGTAGCGGCATATCAGTGGTTGATGGAACAGACGGGGGGTGTTTTTGACCGCAAGGACCTGAAGCGCATCAAATCTCAAACCTATTACGGCCAAGATTTGGTCCCTCGTCCCCGACGTTTGGCCCTGATGAATCTATTTTTACAGGGGTTAGAACCGACAATTTATCTCGGGGATGCGATTTATGAGAGCGATCGCGCCGAGCGGTATGATTGCATTTTGACCAATCCCCCTTTTGGCACGAAAGGGGCCAATCAAGTGCCGGGACGGGATGACTTTACCATTGAGACGAGTAACAAACAGTTAAATTTTATCCAGCACGTTTTGACGACCCTCAAACCCGGGGGACGCGCCGCGATGGTGTTGCCAGATAATTGCTTGTTTGAGGATAAGGCGGGGGAAGTCTTTAAAATTGTGATGCAGGATTGCAACGTGCATACGGTGTTACGCTTGCCTCGCGGAACCTTTACGCCTTATTCTCAAGGGGTAAAAGCGAATGTGGTCTTTTTCCAGAAGGGATTACCGACTCAGGCAGTGTGGATTTTTGATGCTCGTTCCAATGTACCGGGGGTGACAAAGAAAGAGCGCCCTTTGACATTTCAGCATTTTGCTGAATTCGAGCGCTGTTATGGGGATGACCCGGATGGGAATGGCAAGCGGGAAGATTTGGGACTGGAGGGGCGCTTTCGTCGGTTTTCCCTGGCGGAAGTCAAGGAACGGGATTACAAACTGGATTTGACTTGGCTCAAGGATGAAAGTTTAGAGGATCCGAACAATTTGCCAGAACCGCAAGACTTGGCAAGTGAGGCTATTACAGAGTTAGAAGCAGTGGTAGATGATTTAAAAGATATTTTAGCCTTGATGGAATTGGATGGAGATGAATTGTGATAAACCTTTGATGAGGATGGATAAATCCAACCCGTTAGATAAAATCGCTCTATAATTTTTTTCAAATTCTATAAATTAAACAGGAAAAATATAGGATGGAAATTCTAAAACTCAAAATCCGGGCTGATGGTGAAGGCAAAGTAATTTTACAAGTCCCTCAAGATTTAGCAAATCAAGAGTTAGAAATAGCTGTTATTTATCAACCCGCTTTTCCAACCCCCGTAACTCAAACCCCAGAGGAATTAGGCTGGCCTCCGGGTTTTTTTGAACAGACCGCAGGCTGTTTAGCAGAGGAGCCGTTGGTCAGATATGACCAAGGGGAATATGAGTTTAGGGAGGAAATTGATTGATTTATTTACTGGATACAAATGTTTGTATTCTCTACCTAAATCGGCGCAATCCTGTTTTCCAGAAGGGTTTACCGACTGGGGTGATGTAGTCACTTCTCTGAAATCGCAAGACTTAACAAGTAAGGCGATCGCTGAGTTAGAAGCAGTGGGGGAGGATTTAAAGGATATTTTAGATTGGATGAAGTTGGACGGAGATGAGTAATTCATTTATTACTTTCAATAGCAAAGAATTACCGTCAGGATGGCTTAAAGTTAAGCTTCCTACGATTGCCGATATTATTATGGGTCAATCACCACCATCATCTACTTACAATGAATTTTGTGATGGTTTACCTTTTTTTCAAGGTAAAACAGAATTTGGCAAACTTTATCCTTCTGTAGTAAAATATTGCACGCAACCTAAAAAAATTGCTGAAACTGGAGATATACTCATTTCGGTTCGTGCGCCTGTTGGCCCAACTAATCTTTGCCAAGACAAAGCAGCGATTGGAAGAGGTTTAGCCGCTATTCGGCCTCTTACAGTTATTTCAACATTCTATTTATTGTTTTACCTAAGAAGTATAGAAGAATCGCTGTCTGAACAGGGAACAGGTTCAACTTTTACTGCTATCAGTAAATCCCATTTGAACAACTTAGATATAATCATTGCCCCCCTCAAAGAACAACGGCGCATGGTTGCCAAACTGGAAAAGCTACTAGGAAAAGTGGACACCTGCAAACAGCGACTAGAGAAAATCCCCACCATCCTGACTCGCTTTCGTCAATCGGTCTTAGCTGCGGCTTGTTCCGGTCGCCTCACCGCAGATTGGCGCGAACAAAATGAGAGTAACGATTTTGAAGAAGACGTTCCTTGGCACTGGAAAAAAGTAAACTTAGATGATGTAGTAGCCTCTTTACACCAAGGGTGGAGTCCTAAATGTGAACTTCATCCCTCTCCTTCCGAAGAGATTTGGGGCGTAATTAAAACAACGGCTGTTCAACCACTCGTTTTTGTAGACCAAGAAAATAAACAACTACCCGACTATTTAGAACCTCGACCCGAATTAGAAATTAGAGAAAATGATATCCTAATTACACGCGCTGGCCCTAGAGTTAGAGCGGGAGTTTCCTGTTTGGTATCTTCAACCCGTTCAAGGTTAATAATTTGTGATAAAGTATATAGACTGCGAGTTAAAAAAAATAAGATATCTGCGGCTTATTTAGTTTATTTTTTAAATTCTCCATCTACAATTTATATAATTGATGAATTAAAAACGGGAATATCTGACAGTGGTGTTAATTTAACTCAAAAAAAATTCTTAGCTCTTACATTATGGATACCCCACCTCGCTGAACAACAAGAAATAGTGCGGCGCGTGGAAGCGCTATTCCAAAAAGCCGATCGCATCCAACAACGCTACGAAAAAGCTAAAGCGCATATTGACCAACTGACCCAATCCATTCTCGCCAAAGCTTTTCGGGGTGAACTCGTCCCCCAAGACCCCAACGACGAACCCGCCTCCGTACTCCTCGATCGCATCCGCGAGGAACGCGCCAACCAACCCCAAGCCAAAACCGCTAAAAAATCCACTGAGAAAACCCCCAAAGCAACAGGAAAGCGGGGACGGAAGAAAGCACAACCGCCAGAACCCCCCGAATCGGACAACGCAGAACCGATTCAGTTAAAGCTACCGGGAATCGAGTAGGGTGGGGATTTTCCACGCTCAACCGCTTAAAATACTAATTGGGTGAATGATTCGTTTTTATTGGAGATTCCTTCATGCCTAGAATTACTATTGCAGTCCCAGACGAACGTTCGGGACCAGCGAGACCCCTCAGCAATATTCAGCCGACCTATAGAACCCAGTCTAGCGATACTAATATCAATGCCGAACTCCATCAGTTTAAGTTGTGGCGATCGCTGCCTTTATGGAAAAAAGCGGAGATAGTCAGCGGTTGGACAAAAGGAGTTTGGGAAATGTCTCTCATGGCGATTCAAAACCGCTATCCTCAAGCGAGTCTATTAGAAATTCGTCATCAATTCGCACTTCGCACCCTAGATGATGAAACCGCTTTAAACGTTATTCGCCAAAACTTAAATCAACCCGTTATGATTACTGACCCAATTTCTCTGGTACTTGTGGTAACCGCAATTCTGGACGAACTGGGTATCCCTTACCTCATCAGGGGTTCCGTTGCCAGCAGTTTATTAGGAGAACCTCGCAGCACTCAAGATATCGATTTGGTGGCCGACTTAACCTTACCCCAAGTTAAACCCTTAGTAGCCGCATTGCAACCTAGATTTTATGTGGACGAAGAAACCGTCAAATCGGCAGTCTGCTATCAAAGCTCATTTAATATTATCGACAATGAATCGATTGTTAAATTTGACATTTTTATTTTAAAAAATAACCCTTTTAGCCAATCTGAATTTGAACGGCGTCAAGTGCAAATCGTTCGCACCAACCCAGAACAAACCGTAGTTTTACCGACTCCTGAAGATATTATTTTACAAAAGTTACTGTGGTATAGAGATACCAATTTTAGCTCAGAAAAACAGTGGAGAGATATTTTAGGGGTGATGAAGTTACAAGGTGCTACCCTTGATTTTGAGTATCTGCGATATTGGGGAGAACAACTCAAGTTAGTAGAAAATCTTGACCGAGCTTTAGGCGAATCAGGATTATTATAAGCGAGCGATCGCAAACTCTAGGACTGGTAAAGCAGATTTTTAGAAAGGCGATCGCAGGTTCTCCACTCCCAAATTGCTATAATCAAGTAACTATTTTCTTAGAGGTTCTCCAATGTCTATCATTACCATTGAAGTTCCAGACGAACTTTCGGGACAACTGACACAAATGGGCGATCGCCTGCCTGAACTGCTGGCCCAATTTCTCCAACAACCGACAATCCCGGTCCATATTTATCGCTATATCCTCAATTTTCTCGCCAGCACACCCACTCCAGAAGAAATTGCAGATTTTAAACCCACACCTGAAATGCAGGACCGCTTACAAACGTTGCTATCTCGTAGCAAAATGGGGCAACTGACACCCGCCGAACATCAAGAATTGGATGAGTACGAACAAATTGAACATCTAATAATTATGCTGAAAGCTGGCAATCTTCATTATTTAAACCCGGTAAATGAGTGAAAACTATATCAGCGCATCACTTCGCCGTTTGGTTGAAAAACGAGCAAATTATCGCTGTGAATATTGCTTACTTCCGGCAAATGTTGCATTTTTTTCTCACGAAATCGACCATATTATTGCCCAAAAACACGACGGTATCACCGAGGCAAATAACCTGGCTTTGACCTGCTGGCGTTGCAATCGCCACAAAGGTAGCGATCTGGGTTCTTTCGATCCAGAAACTGGGGAATTCAGTTTTCTATTCAATCCCAGAACCCAGGAGTGGATAGAACACTTTACTCGGGAACAAGTGACAATTTTGGGGATGACTCCCGAAGGACGCACTACAGTTAAACTACTTCAAATGAATACCCAGGAACGACTGACAGAAAGACGGCGATTGTAAAATAGCTAAGACTTGATTTGATGGATTTCCAAGGTAGCATTTTCGCCAACAGCGCCGCAAATCGCCCACCGCGCATGGCCGTTTCTCTATGTGCAACATAAGGAGGTAATTCGTTGAAGATTCGCCTTGATGACAAGAATATGTCAACGGTGACAAATGACAAATAATGTGGAAACCGACAATAAAAAAAGCGGGCAGCGAGAATCGAACTCGCATCAATAGCTTGGAAGGCTATGGTTTTACCACTAAACTATGCCCGCAGTTGGCAACGTTAGCTACATGATCCAATATAGCATGAGTTTTCTAAATTGCAACATATTTTGTTAACAAAGGCTGAAATTATCTCGGGGAGGGGGTTTCGGTTGTGGTAACTGGATTAAAGGGGCCAGACAACCTGGGTTCGATTTGGTGGGGTGATTCCACAGTGGACTAAGGAGCGTGTCACTATAGAGGGGTAAGCATTCAGGACTATTCCAGGATCATGGATACGGATCCTCTTTATAAGCGCTTTCCTAAAGTTGAGATCCCTCGACGGGGGGCGGCTTTTGTGATTGATTATTGGATTGTGTGGCTGTTGAGTTCCCTGGGGGCCGATCGCACCGTTGAAGGGATGTCATGGGGTCAATCTTTCTGGTTCCTTCTCCTGTGGGTGGTACTGCGGGTGTTCCTTCCCGGGCGCAATCACGGCCAAAGTGTAGGACGCTGGGCGCTCGATATTACCCTGGTTGGGTTGCGATTTGGGCGCACCCCGTTATTGCTGGATTTATTTAAGCGGGAGGCGATCGCCGGTATCGGTGCCGTGTTGGTGGCGATCGGGTTGAGTCACCTGAATCCCGGGCATGGTGTGGGGATGCTCTTGCTCGTTCCCTTGGCGATCGACTGTAGCGCGGTTTCCTCGGACCCTTTTCGCCGACAAGCGTTTCACGATCGCATTGCCAATACCATGATTGTCGGGACCCTGCGAGGATTTTCCCTCGACATCAAGTTAAAACGAGCCTATCGCCAACTCCGACGAGCCTACCAAGAATTTAAGCAAAATCGCGGCAGTCGCTCCTTTGAGGATACTCGCCAATATCGAGGCGATCGCGATAACTTTGATGACTTCGAGGACTAGATTTAGCCGGAGTCGGGAGAGCAAATCCCCGTGGGTTAACGATTGTTAACCGAGAGTCTGACTGATAAGAAAACTTAATTTAGGGAAAATGGGCGAAATAGCCGATTCTATGAGATAATCATAAATCGTGTCTAAATCTGTCCTTATTGGGAGCGGGGAGACCTAATGGCTAAAGGTGTCCGAATCATTATTACCTTGGAATGTACCGAGTGCCGGACTAATCCGGACAAGCGCTCTGCTGGAGTGTCTCGGTACACCACTCAGAAAAACCGTCGAAATACGACTGCACGGTTAGAACTTAAAAAATTCTGCCGCTACTGTAACAAACCGACGGTGCATAAAGAAATCAAATAGATGAGGCGTTTATCCTCAAGGCAACAACTGGGGCTTTGAGGTGGCGTCTCCAAATTTGTTAAGAGTCCCTGACTTGTCCATTCAAAAAACTGTACAGAGATTGAACTGCTATGGCATACTACCGTCGGCGTGTTTCGCCAATTAAACCGGATGAACCCATCGACTACAAAAATGTAGAACTGCTGCAAAAATTCATCACCGAGCGCGGAAAGATTCTGCCTCGGCGGATTACAGGCTTAACCGCCAAGCAGCAGCGGGAACTCACCCAAGCAATTAAGCGCGCCAGAATTGTCGCCTTGTTGCCATTTGTGAACCAAGAAGGATAAAAATAGTGGCACTGAAGGCTTTTAGATTTTAGGTGCGATCTGATATCTAAAGTCTAAAACCTAAACGCTGGGGTATCGATCGTGGAAAAGGGAACGCTGCTCGAATATCGGCTGAACGGGGACCGACGTCTAGCCGTAGCCGACCGTCCGGATGGCAAAAAGAACTGGGTTGTGGTGGATGAACATGGTCAAGCCAATAGCATTCCACCCAGACAAATCGCCTACGAAATCGGTGGAGGTTCCTATAAACCCTCCGATATCCCGAATTTCCGCAAGGAAGTAGAGAAATATCTCGACCCGGATAGCTTAGAGGTGGCGTGGGAAATCTTGGTTGAAGAAAACCGGGGGGTTGACCCCGGGGAAATGGCGATGTTGCTCTTTTCAGAAAATGAGCCGCCTAATCGCTATGCCTCATACTTGTTGCTGTCTGAGGATAAGCTCTATTTCAAGCAAAAAGGGGACCGTTATGAGCCGCGATCGGCCAGCCAGGTTGCGGAACTCAAGCACCAACAGGAAGTAGAAACCCAACGACAGCAAGAGTGGGGCAATTTTGTAGCCCGGGTGCAGCAACGACTCGCCGGGGATCTGGTGGAGTGGGAAAATAGCGATCGCATCCGCATCGAAGCCCTAGAAAAGTATGCAGCCTTGGCAGAAGAAGCGCGAGAACGCAATCAGGCCAAGGAAACTCTCTCATCTCTAGGCCGGACCGACACGCCCCAAGCTGCCTTTAAGCTTTTGGTAGAGTTAAAGGTATGGTCTGAACACGAAAATCTATTTTTACGGCGAACTCAGATCCCAACTCATTTTTCTACCAAGGTACTGGAAGTGGCCCACCGGTGTTTGAATTTTCCGCCTCCTGATCCCGATGCGAACAACCGCCTCGATTTAACTCATCTCAAGGTTTATACCATCGATGATGAAAGCACCCTAGAAATCGATGATGGGGTGAGTTTGGAATATCTCGAAGATGGGCGGCAACGGCTGTGGATTCATATCGCAGACCCCACACGCTTACTGTCTCCGGGAGATGAATTAGATTTAGAAGCTCGTCGGCGCAGCACAACGGTTTATTTGCCGACGGGGATGGTGCCTATGTTTCCCCATGAATTGGCAACAGGGCCGATGAGTTTGGTGCAGTCGCAACTTTGCGCGGCCCTGAGCTTTGCGGTGATTTTAGATGACCTGGGGGCGGTAGTGGAATCCAGCATTCATGTCACCACAATTAAGCCTACTTATCGACTGACTTATGATGATGTCGATGAGATGTTGCAGTTGGGGCTACAAGCGGAACCGGAAATTAGCGCGATCGCGGCTTGGTCGAAACGTCGCCATGCTTGGCGGGTCTCCCAAGGGGCCATTAGTATTTCCATGCCGGATTCTTCCATAAAGGTAGATGAGAATGAGGAAATCACCGTTCAACTCTTGGAAGATTGCCCGTCGCGGCAATTGGTAGCCGAAATGATGATTTTAGCCGGGGAAGTGGGAGCACGCTACGCTCAAACCCACAATATTCCGGTCCCTTTTCGGGGCCAACCTCAGCCCGAATTGCCCCCGGAAGAGGAATTGCTCATTTTGCCTCCGGGTCCGGTGCGATCGAGTGCAATCCGGCGCTGTATGCCAAAAAGCGAGATGGCAACGACTCCCTCCCGTCATGCCAGTTTGGGATTGGATGCGTATATCCAAGTTACGTCTCCCATTCGCCGGTATAGCGATTTGTTAGCGCATTTCCAGATTAAGGCTCACCTGCGAGGGGACCCGCTGCCGTTGGCTGTTTTGGAAGTGCAGGAAATTGTCCAAAGTATCGGGATGGCAGTGAAAGAGGCGTCTTTGGTGGAACGCCAAACCAACCGCTATTGGATTTTGGAATATCTGCGCCGTCATTCTGGGGAAGTTTGGCAGGCGGTGGTATTGCGGTGGTTGCGTGAAGATGAAAACCTGGGTTTGATTCTGCTGGAAGATATCGGAATCGAGTTAGCATGGCGGTTCCCTCGGGCAGTGTCCCTGGGCGATCGCCTGGATTTGCAAGTTGCTTATGCCGACCCCCGTGAGGACCAGATCCATTTCCAAGAAATGGTCTATCAAACGGCTCAATTGTAAACACTTTCTCCCTGAATCCATATCCAATGGATTCAGGGTATTTAGGTTAGAGTTGCTAATTGTTAACTGATGATTTTAAGAAAAGCAACACCCTAACCTAGACCTCAGAACCCTATTTCGTCTATTTCGATTGTTTCGTTTATTTCACTATTTGAGCAATTTTTCTGTTAGGGAACTCCACAAAATAAAATCTTCTATCAGAGATCCCCCCAACCCCCCAAAAGAGAACGCCAATCGGCTTGAATAATTCGGCATTACTTCTAATGCAGAAGTTTTTTTATGGAAATCCCTTATTCTTATTAATAAAGACTTAGACAATCTATTCAAACCGAGGAGGTTGTAGAGACTTTAGTTTGAAACCGACCGATAGGGAGGGATCTGTAAATCTCACTAGATATGAACTTGATTTCGGCGAGGGCTTACCCGATCCAGGCGATCGCCACGTTTTAGCGGCGGCGATTCGTTGCGGTGCGGAAATTATTGTGACCTTTAATTTCTCTGATTTTCCTCCAGAGTCCCTGGAACCCTACGAGATTGAAGCGATGCATCCTGATGATTTTATTGTTAATTTAATTGATATCAGCCCGAAAGCCGTATGCAAAGCGTTGGAAACTCAACGCTGTAGGCTGAAAAACCCACCCAAAACCCCCGAGGAACATCTGAATACTCTGCTTGAACAAGGACTCGCACAGACTGTTACTTTGCTTCGTGAACTGTGTTATGAATTTTAGAAAAGGCTAGAGTAGAGGACTCATGAAGACGGGGGGAGAATGACTGAAGTCGTTACTACAAACTGAAGAGGGGGCTGGGGGTGGTTGGGGGTTGTGACAGTTTATGAATTTGGCTCTGGGCGATCGTCTAATTGAGAAAAGATGGCGCATAATCTTGATAAGCGCTATGAGGGCCTCCCCATGTCTTCTGACTTTGAGCTGTTGATCGAACTTGAAGTAAAACTCCGACTCCGTGAACCTGGTCTCTTGGGAAAGCTCGATGCTTTAGTGAGTCTGGGTTTGGTCTCTGATGCACAGGTAAAAGTGCTGTGCCGAACCTATCTGAGCGAACCGTTACCGGAACCCCAGGTGATTGTATCACCGATCGCTCAGAAGGTGGAGGAGGAAGAGTGGGCTCCAGAGCCTCTACTCCCTCCGGTTTTATCTCCTGTAGTCCCAACTCCCACCCCAACTCCGCGTCAACCTCAATGGATACAGTCTCTGATGGCGGAACTTAGTGTTCGCTGGTTACTGTTTCTTGGGGTCTTTATGGTGGTGCTCTCCTCGGGGGTCCTGGCGGCGACCCAATGGGAGCGATTTCCCCCAGCCGGTCAGTATTTGGTCTTATTTGCCTATACGATGATTTTTTGGGGGGTGAGTGTTTGGGCGCAACGGCAGTCTCAATTACGGCTGACGGCTCAAACCTTGCAATGGGTGAGTCTGTTGTTGCTGCCGGTGAATTTTTGGACAATGGATGGCTTTGGTTTGTGGGAGTCGCCCTTGGGATGGGGGGCGATCGCCGTTGCCACACCTGTTCTGAGCTTCATCGCTTGGCAGGTTCTTCCCCTGGTGTTGGGGGAGCATCGCCCATCCCGACAGACCCTGTTTCCCCTAGGGGTTTACCCCGTCCTGTGCTATCTCCATTGGGGATGGTCATTCCCGGGATTGCCGACGATCGCGGTTTATCTAGGAACCATTGCCACCGCTTTAGCTACCGTGTATCCCGGGAAGAAAAAATCAGGGGTGAACGCTGAATCCCTCTCACCCTCTACCCTTCAGCTTTTTAATTCTTTTAAGATTTTCCTGTTTTGTTATGCCCTAGCCATTCTCTTTGGACGGGCAATTTTTGGAGTTGGGGTGCCGATCGCTCAGTTAGGATTGGCGATCGCTGTTGGGGGTTGGATTATCTTGGAATCGAGCCTCACCAAACCCATGCCCAAGGTGAGAGACCCCATATCCCCAGTTATCTCTCAAGAGGAGGTAGATATTCTGGCGTGGGAAGTGAGTGCGAATCCCCCTCAACTCTTCGGTTATCTGGGGGGATGGTTGATGTTTGCCGGTTGGTTAGTGTCCCTGGGAGACCAACCCGGGCAGGCGATCGCCGTTAGTGTTCTAGCCTTATGGTGGCTGAGTCGTCGCCTCCCCCGATTTTTCCACTTGTTTGATACGATTGCAATTTTTACAATCACGTTACAAGGCTATTGGTTAATTCGCGATATTATTCCCCCAACTGTTCGCACCAGCGCGATCAACACCGGGGCACAACTGGCTCAGGCTCAACAGAGTCCTTGGGCATTACTGGGCTTAACCTTCTTTCCCTATCTACTCTTTGTCGTCTGGCTCACTGACTGGTTGCATCGTCGCACACCGGCTCAGTTAGCGCAGGGAGCGAAAGTTTCAGCCCAAGCCGGGGATATCTGGTCTTTGGGATTTGGGGTTATTCTCACCCTGTTGAGTGTGCCAGTCTCTTCCATGCGATCGCTGAATTTATTAGCTTCTACCCTCACTTTGGCGGTGGTGACCGATCGCCGGTTAAGCTGGCGAACTCACAGCCCCACGCCTCCTCGCGCCCTCCGTCCCGGAGAGTTGGGGCGGTTTGAATTTTGGGTTTATTTGAGTCATTTGAGCGGATTGCTGGCGCTCTTTTCCTTTGTGCATTGGGGATTTCCCCGCTTACCAATTTCCCTTTGGGGGCTAATTTTCTTAGCCTTAGCCCTGGTAGAATGGGCAGTTTCTCTCACTTTAGAATTAAGGCCCGATTTGGCTTTGAATCTGCGAATTGCAGCCTGGATTGAAAGTTGTTGGCCCCTTGGTTTAGGATTGGCGAGTTTAAGTTATGTATTCTGGTTGGGAAATTATGAGGGGTTATCGACCCTTAATGCCGCATATTGGGGAATTCTCTGGTTTGCGACTCCCTTGGCATTGACGGCGATCGCACATTTTTCTCCCGATCGTCGCGCTGTGGCAACGGGCTTGAGTATCACTACGTTAATTTTGGCCCAACTTTTAGTCTTCTTGAACCCGGGAACCTTGTTATTGGGATTGGGAATCGCCACAGTGTTGATGGTGGTGAATACCCGGTTATTGCGATCTACTGCTGTGGCGGCGATCGCCATTGGGTTTGGATTAGGTTTTGGGGTTCATTTATTAAACATCGGGGGATTTGGGTTACCGTCCGTTGCTGGAGAGGGTTGGTTTGTTGTGAGTGCGATCGCCGTTGGTACTTTGTGTGTCAGTTATGCCGTGACGAGTCAGCGTTCCAGTTCTCTGGCTCAAATTTATGCAAAAGCCTCTCAAGGATGGGCGATTGGGTTGGGAGGTTTAGGATTAACGGCAATTTCTACTCATGCCTCTAGTTTATATTATTTCCGGGGATTTCTGGACTCCTCGGTGCCGATTTTAATTGCCACGATTTTAATCGCGCTCACCCTCACCTATCGGATGTGGTTATCTCCGGCGGCTTGGACATTTTATGCCTTGGGTTGGGCGGTTGAATTAATTGCGGCTGAAACCTTGCTATTTTTCGGACGATCACTGATTAGTTTGGCGATCGCTAACCTGATTCTCGGACTGGTTGCCGCCTTAGCCGGTGAGTGGTGGATTCGTCGGACGGGTAGACCCCTTCGCACCAGTTGGAAGGTAATTCCCTTAATTTATGGGGTGTTAGGACAGGCATTACGCTGGGGAACTTTGACCAGTTGGAGTGGATTTACTACCTTGACATTGGTGGTAATTGCCTTAACCATTGGACGCCGCAGCCGGGAAATGAAACCCTTGGTTTATTTAGCCTTAATTGGCATTTCTGTTTCGGCTTATGAGTTTCTTTATTATCAAATTTCGGGGTTACCCGATTCGGCTCAATTCCTAGCCATTGCAACTTTAGGTGTAGGGATTGTTTATAACTATCGCTGGTTAGAACCTTGGTTAACGGATTACCTGAATTTGACCAAAAAGGAAGTCGAATTTTTTGCTCACACTCACTGGGGTTTGAGTAGTTTTATCTGGTTAAGTGCGATTCTACTGTTCTCCACAAGTGAGACAGGAACCAGTTCTCTCGGGTCAATTGACCTGATTGGAGTGGGAACGGGGGTATTTTTAACCAATTATGCCCTCCTCCAGGGACGGTTCCCAGAATTCAAAGAGGGTGAAACCGATCCTCGCGATCGCCGCGAAGCAGTTCAAACCGCTGAAACTTGGGTATATATCAGCATGGCTGAAGCTGCCGCCGTCGGCTGTTATGTGTTTGGATATCTTCCTAGTAATTTACAGGAAATGTTCATCGCTTGGGGGGGTGCGATCGCCTGTGTTGCGGCTTACTTCTTAGATGTTTTCCCCTGGGACCGTTGGGGATGGCCCCTGAGACCCTGGCGGCTGATGGCGCGACTCCTCCCCGGATTGGCAATTATTGCCACGGGAATGGGGTTTTTCGGGGGCATCAATCAAGTGTGGTCCGTTTCTGCACTGATTGTCGCGGCTTTTTATGTGTACCTCAGCTATATCCATCGTCAAATTCGGTTGACTTATTGGAGTGCTATCCTACTCAATTGGGTGATTCTGCTGAGGCTTGTGGAGGCATTCGTCACTGAACCGATCGCCTATATTATTCCGATGGCTGCCGCCGTTTTATACTTTGCTCAGGTAGAACCGACACTCCAAACTCCCGATCGCAAAGCAATCCGTCACGGAGTCAGGGTCCTGGCGATCGGCAGTATTAGCTTTACCTCCTTAATCACCAATCACTGGCTGATTTCAGGGATTGTTAGTTTATTGATAGGTGTGGCTGGGTTAAGCTTGAGAATCCGCGCCTTTCTCTATGTTGGAACCGTCACCTTTTTAGTCAATGCCATCTATCAATTGATCATTCTCAACGCCCTTTATTCATTTCTGCGATGGGTAATTGGATTATTGGTGGGGATTGGCTGTATTTGGATTGCCGCCACCGTAGAAACGCGGCGAGAACAACTGGTTACCCTGCTCCAAAATTGGCGCGTAGAGTTAGAATCCTGGGATTAAATCCTCCCCTGCCTTTCGCTCTACTTTTCTTCGGTAGAATTCAGATAAAGGATTGCACTGTTCCTCTGGTTCTCTAACGGTTGAGTTGGTACAACTGACGAGGAACAGACTCATTTCAGACCCATCTCCCACTTTGAATTGCGGCTTGTTTCTAACCTCATGATTAAATCCATTGATGGCGCTCACCCCCCTTTAGAATTTATTCCCCCCAATTTTAATCCCTTGGTGTTGCAAGTAGCAAAATTTGGGATGCCTTTGTGGAGAAAATTTCGCACGCCCATTACGCAAATTAAAGCAGAAAATGTCGAACAGTTGGTGGAACTGTATCAGAAGTTTCAAGGGGATAAAGTTCGGTTTTTGATGGCATTTCGCCATCCGAGTACCTACGATCCCTTTCCCATTGCCCACTTAATTTGGCAGGAAGTTCCGCAAATGGCGCGGTGCAAAAATATTGCCCTCGCTTCTCCAGTGCATTTTCATTTTATGTACGATCGCGGCATTCCGTTATGGGCGGGAAAATGGTTGGAATATCTCTTACCCAACTTGGGAGGGACTCCCATTGTGCGGGGCAAAATAGACCGCCAAGGGTTGCGATCGGCCCGGGAACTGTTTGCTAAAGGTCAATTTCCTCTAGCTGCTTCTCCGGAAGGAGGGACGAATGGACATAATGAAATCATTAGTCCTCTGGAACCGGGAATTGCTCAATTAGCCTTTTGGTGCATGGAGGATTTACAGAAGGAAAATCGCGGCGATCGCGTGGCAATTCTACCGATTGGAATTCGCTACAAATATGAAAAAGAAGAATGGGAGGCGGTAGCGGCATTACTGACTAAAATGGAGTTAGATTGTGGTTTATCTTCTCTCCCCATTCCTGGAGAACCTCCGGGTGAGGTTTTGCCGCCTGCTCTCCCCTCCCTTTATCCGCGTTTAATTCGATTGGGACAACATCTATTGTTGTTAATGGAAGATTTTTATCGCCGCTTTTATCATCGAACCTTACCGGAAAAAGCAGGAGAACCCAACGATTTAACCACCCGACTTCCTGCACTGCTGGATATGGCATTACAGGTGGCGGAAGACTATTTTAAGCTACCGTCTAAGGGAACAGTCATTGACCGATGTAGACGGTTAGAACAAGCGGGATGGGATCGGATTTATCGAGAAGATATAGAGAATATTGAGGCATTGTCTCCCTTGGAACGCGGACTTGCCGATCGCGTGGCGGAAGAAGCGAATTTGCGGATGTGGCACATGAGATTAGTGGAATGTTTTGTGGCAGTTACGGGACAGTATGTGCGCGAAAAACCCACCTTTGAGCGGTTTGCCGAAACAACCCTCTTGGTGTGGGATACCATTGCGCGGATTAAGGGAGAACGTCCCCCTTCTCGTCCCGAATTAGGCAAGCAGTCGGTTCAGTTAACCATCGGTGAACCGATTTGGGTGAGCGATCGCTACGATTCCTACAAAACCAGTCGGCGATCGGCTATTTCTGACTTAACCCAAGACTTGCGATCGGCGTTAGAACAAACCCTTGCTGGTTAAGTAAAAACCCGACACTCTATGCAGGGTGTCGGGTTTTTGGAAACCTGGGAATCTGTGAAAAATTACCGGCGAATTAGGTGTTCCCGAGGGGCAATGCCTGGATTGATCATGCGGGATAACTCTTGTGTAGATAATTGGCTGATTTCATGATTTAATTCTTCATCGGTGAAGCTATAGCCTCGTTCTTGAGCCATTTTTTTGATAGCTGCTGGATCTTTAGCCGCTTGCATTTGTTGTTGAAGTGCTAAATCTTGTTTAACGGCTTTGAAAAGGGCTGCTGCGTTTTTCTGAGTCATAAATCTAAACTCCGGGTTAATCAAGTTTTAAAAAGTGGCCGTCCAGCAGAGTCTCTATCCCCTCAAATCAGGGTGGGTAAAAGAGGGTAGAAAATACCCATCCTCTTCAGATAAGTATCTTTACCCTCTTGACTTAAGATGTCGGCTGAACGACTGATGTAGTGACAGCATAAACGATTTAAACCAAAAATTCATGATTCCTTGACAAAAATTAAAGATTTTCGAGAGAATTTAACATAACTTAAATATTGGCTGTGATAAAATACAAAATTTTTTGAAACCCCTCCCCAGATTCTGACTCATTTTGAGCAAAACTGCGGACTGACTCAGGGGACCCACCAGGTAGGCGTAGGAAAACCGGGATCACCTCTGTTAAGAGGGAGACCAAAGAATTTATAGTGGAGGGGCAGAAAATCATAAAAATTAAGATTGTGAAAGCGATTACTCTCCTCGGATCCACTGGTTCAATTGGGACTCAGACATTAGATATTGTGGAACACCACCCCGATCGGTTTCGGATTGTGGGGTTGGCAGCTAGGGGGAATGTGGAACTGTTGGCGCAACAAATTCGCCAGTTTCGCCCAGAAATTGTCGCCATCTGTCAGGAAGACAAGCTGCCGGAACTGAAAGCGGCGATCGCCGATTTGGACCCGCAACCGATCCTCCTGGCGGGAGAACAGGGGGTGGTAGAAGTGGCACGTTACGGCGATGCCGAAGCGGTTGTCACGGGAATTGTCGGTTGTGCTGGGTTACTTCCTACCATCGCGGCGATCGAAGCGGGTAAAGATATCGCCTTGGCGAACAAAGAAACCTTGATTGCTGGGGGACCTGTAGTCAATCCCCTGATCGAAAAGCATGGGGTCAAGTTACTCCCAGCAGACTCGGAACATTCGGCCATCTTTCAATGTTTGCAAGGGGTCCCGCCTGGGGGGTTACGTCGGATTATTTTAACCGCTTCTGGAGGGGCTTTCCGGGATTGGCCGGTAGAGAAATTAGCCACGGTGAAAGTGGCGGATGCACTGAAACATCCTAACTGGTCAATGGGTCGTAAAATTACCGTTGATTCCGCCACTTTAATGAATAAAGGCTTAGAAGTTATTGAGGCGCACTATTTATTTGGAATGGATTATGATGATATTGATATTGTGATTCATCCTCAGAGTATTATTCACTCTTTAATTGAGTTACAGGATACTTCGGTTTTAGCCCAATTGGGTTGGCCGGATATGCGGTTACCTTTGCTTTATGCATTGTCTTGGCCGGAGCGAATTTATACGGATTGGGAACGGTTAGATTTAGTGAAAGCGGGAGATTTGACCTTCCGATCGCCAGATCATGACAAGTATCCCTGTATGCAATTAGCTTATGCTGCGGGTCGTTCCGGGGGTTCCATGCCTGCGGTTTTAAATGCCGCCAATGAGCAGGCCGTTGAGTTATTTTTAGATGAGAAAATAGAGTTTTTAGATATTCCTCGGGTGATTGAACGGGTTTGCGATCGCCATCAGGCGGATAACTGTGCCGAACCCGGTTTAGAGGACATTCTAGCTGCCGATCGCTGGGCTAGACAAGCCGTTTTAGAGGCAAGTGCTACCCTGAAAGCTGAGGCTAAATCCTTCACCAGTGAAGTTAAGCCCTTGGGGAGTGTGACTCCGGCAACCGCTGGATAGTCAAGTCTCCGCCGGAAAAAGCCCCACCCGTTCCGGGTGAGGGCTGAATTTTCAATCCGGTAAAGGATAAAAGAGCGAGTAAACTCATACCATAGGCGTAGCCATTTTTTTCTGGAATCCAAGTAAGCTATGAAGACCCTTTATCCGAACATTGCTCTGTTAGGACTCCTCGCGGTTTTAGGCGGAATTTCTCCGGTTTTGGGGACAACAGTACCCCCCAGAGTAATCGCCCAAAATAATGCTCAGAATTGGCTGACTTCCGCACAGCAAAAAGCCAATCAGGGGGATTTCCAAGGGGCGCTTCAGGATTATGCGCAGGCGATCGCCCTAAATCCCAATAGTGCGGAAGCCTATATTAGTCGGGGAAATTTGCTGTCACGCACAGGAGATCAAGCCGGGGCGATCGCTGATTATACCCAAGTATTGCGGTTAAATGGCAATAACATTGATGCCTATATTGGACGCGCCAGTGCCCATTCTGTGATGCAAAATTATGATGCAGCCTTGGAGGATTATGATGCTGCATTACGGCTCAATCCCAATTATGGTGAGGCTTATATTGGTCGCGGTGGGGTGTATGCTTTCCGGGAAGATTATAAAAAGGCAATGGATGATTTTAATCAAGCCTTACGCCTAAATCCCGCTGAAGCTGCGGCCTATTATAATCGCGGTGGAGTCCAGTTGTTGCAGCAAAAAAACCAAGAGGCGATCGCGGATTTTCAACAAGCCGCCGAACTGTTTCGCGCTCAAGGCAATCAGGCTTTAGCCCAGCGTTCAGAAGCCATTGCTCGTCAAATTCAAGAAGGTAATTAACCTCGCATAGTGGTCAGGTCATGTCCATTGATTTACTCATTCTGATTGCGGCAATCGTGGTTTCTTGGCTGATTTTTACTTGGCTGGTCACCGTCCTCAAAGCCACGGTCAAAACTGCGATTTTGATTGCCCTGTTCGTGTTAGGATTGCAGCTTATTTTTGGCATTGGTATGAGTGAGTTATGGGGTCCGTTTCAAGGCTTTTTATCTCAAACCTGGGAGAAAGGCGAAAAAATGTTAGCCCCATTTTTGGGAAAATAAAATCGGGGTTGTTGACAACCTAAGCCGTTTCTTCTGTTGAGGGGGATAATCAGGGTGCGGGATTAATGACAACTGCACCACTTCAGAGATTCCCTCTCCGGCTTATTTCTACAGGGTTAAGATCCCCAGAGGAACGAGAGTCATTTCCGGGCGAAGGCTGGGTTGATCGCGCAATTTGAAGATGATCCGGTTCAACTCTCCAAGTGAGGGTAACATCATTTAACTCCCTTCGTCAGTCCATTTCATCTCATTCAGGGCAAGCATTTACAGGTCATCTTATCCTACTGATTCCGGGTTTAATTATCCCTTATTGACGCCTTTAATTATTATGATTAATTTAGTTTGCCCTACCCTCGATCTATTTGTGTATCATCTCCAAGAAGGATGGTTTAGGGATGCAACCCACCCTGAATACTGCGGTTTAAATATTGTAGAACAATTTACCCAAACCCTGGGGCAGTATTGCGGAGATCTCAGCAGTCGATATCAGTCCAAACCCCTTGATTTTTTAGAAGTGACCCGTTTTGATAAATCCCTTGTTGAATTTGAGGGGAAGTTAAAAACACTCAACCGGATTAATGGATCGCTTCGTCAATTTGCCCTGGATGAAAATTACGGATTAGCTTTAAATATAGCCATTGAAGGCAAGTTTATGGGCGCGGAATTAGTCCAATGCCTGGAGGTGATGTTGACCTTGATTCCAGAACTGAGTAATTTACCAGGTAAATTAGGCCAAACTTTAATGGTATCGGGTTGGGTGGAAAATCCTGAGAAGGATGATCGCGAGATTTTAGCCCATGATGTTTACAAAACCTTAATTAACCAAGGATGGCAATATCAAGAAAAAGGTCAATTTTTAGGAGGAACAGTTTTTGAGTTTTGGCGTTCTTTCCCCCAACGTTGGGAAAAAATGGAAGCTGAAAGTCATCTGGTCCTGATTCTATATCCTAATCAAAAAGCAATGGAAACTGGGGCTGAATTTCATCAAGATTGGAAAGCGTTATTTTGCTACCGAAATAAAATCCTTTGGGCTTACGGTCAAAGCCGGGAATTGAAAGAGCAAATGGTTGATGAATTTAATGAAATGTCTACTTCTATTAAAGGATTATATAATTTAGAGCTACCAGAACTAAAATTAGCGTTGCAAAATAATTCATTAGCTTTATCAAACTTTGTCAGAAATATTAATAGTATTGAAGTGAGACAGCATGAAATTGAGCTAAATTTGCATCAGTATGAAAAATCGGTTCAATCCATTGCTAAAAAAGCAGGGAATGTGTTTCAAGTGAGTAACGATTTTAAGTTTTTACAAGAGTTTAGTGCCATTGTCAAAGCTAAGTATCAAAAGCAAATTGAACAAGATTATGCCAGTTTGCGTCCGTATTTGAATATCCTAGAAAATCTGCGGGGGACAATTACCTCCATTGTGGAGATATCCCAAGCGCAAAGCGATCGCGATTTTCAAACCTTTGCTTGTCTCGCCGGGACCGGAATCGGGACTGCCGCTTTAGTTGCTTCTTCGTCATCGTCTTGGGTGATTCCCCTCAAACAGTCTCCCACGATCGCCGCGACTCTGGATCGGTTACAAGTCCCCGAACCCTGGACCAATTTTAGCCTCGCTTTGTCCTTAAGTGCGATCGCCGGGTTGCTGGGATGTCTTGTGGCATCGGTTTGTATCGCTTGGTTTTGTCCCAAACGTCTTGTGATTAAAAGCGATCGCCTGCGGTGAGTCTAACGGATTCTTCTCATCCCTAAACCCACATTTACCAATCATCCCGTCGGCGATCAACTTGCCAATCATCCTCGGGTTCATCTCCTAAGTAACGAACCAACGGTGCTCGTTCTGGATAATCTGGGCGATCGCGAATTACAGGGATTTTATCATAATCTCGGTCATAATCCCGGTCATAATCCGGTTCATACCCTTTGGGTTCATTATCATA
Organism: Laspinema sp. D2d; assembly: GCF_025370755.1. Taxonomy (GTDB): domain Bacteria; phylum Cyanobacteriota; class Cyanobacteriia; order Cyanobacteriales; family Laspinemataceae; genus Laspinema. The sequence goes on from NZ_JAMXFC010000006.1 coordinate 124,945, forward strand.
ATTGTCATCATCCTCGGACTCCAATGCCTCTTTTAACGGATCAACCACCCGGGCGATCGCATCTTTGACAAATACCTTGACAAACTCTTCTTTTTTCGTCAATTGAAATTGTCGCTGCACCACTTCGGTGATTCCCCCATCCCCCCAATCTTGGTCATGGCGGAAATATTCAATAAAACTTTTTCCGGCAATTCGGGTTAAATAAGCTGCTGTTACCCCTTGAATGGCTTTGCCTACCACAAACGTTCCTAAATTCAACTGTAGGGCGGCGGTTACTAACTTTATCGCCCCTTCGACAATCCCTAAACTTGCCAAAGTTTTGCCCAAAGATAAGGCTAATTCTCGTCCCCGATCCAAATTAATTTCACAGCCGTAAATTTTACCAATTTCTACCACCATTTGAGCATTAACTGCGGCAGTGGCGAGGACATCAATCACCGGGACGGGAGTACAAGCAATTACCCCTGCGCCAATCCATTGAAAGCGATCGACCACTTTTTCGGCTTGGCGGCGACGCTGGGAATCAATTAACCGTCGCGCTTCTTCCCCCAGGCGTTGAGATTGTAATAAAATATTATCGGCTACTAAATCCTCCCCTTCTGCCCGCAAAATAGCCGCCATGCGACGAATTAAAGGCATGATATCCGGGTCCGCTTGGAAAACACCCCCATTATCTAAGGGAACCGCTTTGGGATTAGCGGCGATCGCCACCACATCCATTGCGGAAATAAATCCCGTCACGCGTTCCCGGAGTTTGGCTAAAATATATTCTCGTTCTTCGTCGGGATAGAGGTCAATTTTATTTAAAACCACAATGGATCGTTTGCCAATTTGGGCTAAAACTTCCAAAGGTTGATGTTCTGATCGCGTTAAATCATTATCAACCACAAATAATAATAAATCCGCTTCTGTTGCCAGCGATCGCGCCAATTTTTCCCGTTCAGTTCCGGCAATTCCTGCCTCTAAAATTCCCGGCGTATCTGTAATTACAATTTCTCGTTCTAGTCCTTGCAGTTGTAACCGATAGGTTTCTCCTACCTCCGTTGTCCCCATCGGTGCATCCACTCGTCCCACCATCCGTCCTAACAAGGCATTAATCAGAGAGGTTTTCCCCGAGGATCCGGTCCCGAAAATCACCACCTGAATGTTCCCTCGGGAGAGATTTTGTTCCAACTCTCGCGATCGCTGCAATAAGGCTTTTTTAGTGACTTCATCTTGGATGCGATCGACCTGTTGACGCACGACCCGTAAGGTTTGTCCTGCCGCATCAGACTTGCGTTCCGGAATTTTGACCCGGCGTTTTCCTCGACCCCGACGCGACGAAGAACCCCCGGCAAACAGTTGGAGATAGTAAATAAACGCCCCAATCAGGACGATCAGCAGGGCGATCACCAGTAACAGCAGCAAAGTTGCCAGCAGAGGGGCGGTAAAGCTAATCTGCACATAAAGCTGGTAAATGGAACTCACCAGCCAGAGGACCATCCCCAAAATGAGGATGATTCCGCCGAATAGGGTTAACAGACGAGTTAAACGCATGGAAGTTGGGGATGGGATGGAGTCTGCTTTGATCTTAATGCTTGGCTTGGTGGATGTGGTGGCAGGGGCCGATCTAATCGGGCGATCGCCCCTGGGACATCGGGACGGGATAGAAGGACAAGAAACTGGGTTTTTATGCAGAATCTGGGGCAAGAAACCCGGTTTCTGACCGTTACTCTACCGACATTTTGAGGGAAAGATTAGGAGTGATTTTCGGAATGTTCAGGATTATCCAGGAGACTTTCGGCCTCTTTTTGGTGACAGCGATCGAGGTAAATTTGGGCAACGGTATCTCCGGGGTGGATACTCAGACAATGTTGAAATAAAACTTTGGCTTCCCGAAAATGATTCAAATAAAACCATAAAATCCCTTGTTCAAAGTCAGGTCGGGTTTTTAACTTGCCTTCGCGAACCTCGGGCAAATCCGCATCAAAAACTTCATAGACGGTGACTTCTTGGGATTTGCCTTTGACCGTGACCCGATCAATCAAACGAATATGATAATGATTGGGATTTTCTAAATTTAAAAAGGTTTCTTGGGTGATTAATAAAGAAACTCCGTAAGATTTGGTGAGGGTTTCAATGCGGGAGGCTAAATTCACCGCGTCCCCAATTACCGTCCCATCAATTCGGTTTTGTCCCCCGACAGTTCCTAGCATTAAAGAGCCAGTATTGATCCCAATGCCAATTTTAATTTGAGGCCGTCCCGGTCGGCCTCGGGTGGTGTTATATTCGGCTAATTTTTCTAACATGGAAATTGCGGCTTTAACGGCATTATCCGGTTCTCCTCCAAATAAGGCCATAATTGCATCGCCAATATATTTATCAATAAAGCCATTGTTTTCGATAATGGCCGGTTCCAGACGGGAAAGCACGCCATTAATAAATTTAAAATTTTCATCGGGAGTCATGCTTTCGGAGAGGGTGGTAAAGTTGCGGATATCAGAAAATAACACCGACATTTCTTGTTCCACAGCATCACCGACTTTGACTTCGACAAGGCTTTCATAGCCTAAGAAGGAGAGGAATTGATTGGGGACAAAGCGTTCGGCGACTTCGGTTAAGCGTTCTTCTGCATCTAAAGAGCGTTCTAAGTCTTCATTGAGTTCACAGAGTTTTTGAACGAAGGCTTGCCGTTCGGATTCAGCTTGTTTGCGATCGCTAATATTTTGAAAGGCAACAATTGCAAAGGCTACATTACCTTCTTCATCATAAATTGGGGTTCCCCAAGCTTCGATGGGAATGATTTTATCCCCTTGCCGAATTTCGATATCATTCGCTGTGGCATACTCTCCTTTTAAAGCACGACTCACCGGCAAATTGGCGAGGGGATAGAGATGTTCTGTCCCCGCTAAATAGTTATGATAAAGGGGTTGTTTGCCCTGATTTTGCTCCGATGCAATCACCCCGGTTCCTAAGATTTCTGTAGCTTTTTTATTGATAAAATAGGAGTGGCCTCGGGCATCAACGATGGAAATCCCCACGGGCACTGCTTCTAAAAATTCCGTGAGTTTGCGATCTCGATCGCGCAGCAATTTGCGACTGTGATAGTCTGTTACCACAATGGCAGACCCAACTAAGGCAACGAGGGGAGTAACCACAGGAATCCACCAACTGTACAAAAAGGCCAGGAATCCAATGGCAATGGTACTAAATCCCCCGAATAAAACATTGACAATTAGAAGGGGAGACCAGATTCTCTTCTGTTCCGCCACACTACTCGATCGCCACCGCCATGCGATCGCCGCACCAATGCCGGACCAAACGATAATCCAGAAAACTTCGACCCCATTGGACCACACCTGTAAAAAAGGTCGTCCTTCTAAAGCCCCACTGAGCATCTGCGAGATGGTGTTGGCATGAATGACAATTCCCGGGGTCCGTTCTGAGTTGATTAACAGATTGCGGTTTCGGTGAAACCCACTGATAAACGGGGTGTAGAAAAAATCATTGAGGCTGGGTGCTTTGGCCCCAATCAGCACAATGCGATCGCGCATCAGATCCGGTGGAATCTGGTTTTCTAAAACCTCCGTCATGGCAATCTGCCCAAACTGTTGCAATGGCCCTCGGTAATTCAGCAACATCTGATATCCTCCGGCATTGGCACGAACATACCCCCCATCATTGCGACTAAAGGGGATAAATAGGGCTTTTCCCAATCTCAAATGCTTTTTGTCAGGATCAACCATTTCCAAATGAATGTCTTGTTTTTCCAAATAAAGCAAGCTCAGAAGTGCGGGAAAACTTAACTGGGTTTCGTCGGATTTATTGGGGTGAGATAATAAAGTCCGGCGGATTTTGCCATCGTCATCTAAAACCACATCGGCAATCCCCACCTGTTCTAACTCCTTTAAAGTCGGTTGCGCCGCAACACTGGCACCAATGACTTTCTCCACGCCGATGAGATTCTCAGTGGACTTAATGACTTGTACCAGTTCTTGATGTCCCGGTTCCACCGGAAGATCTCGATAGAGATCCAAGCCAATAGCAGCCGGTTGTTGTTCTTTGATTTTTTGAATTAATTGGGCTAACTGGCGATCGGGCATGGGCCATTGTCCCACTTTTCGGATGTCCGACTCATCAATAGTGACAATGACAATGCGTTCCTCTGGTGCTTCTTTCGGACGCCAGCGAAAAAAGCGATCGAGCATTCCCAACTCCTGAGTTTCCAGCCATCCGAGGGAGTTGATTGCGATCGCAATCCCGGCTACCACAGGTGCAGTAATCAATGGAGCACGCCATTGCCATACTTTTCGTTTGAAGCTCACTGTGAGCTTGTGGCACATAGATTTCGCTGAACCCAGAATTGATTTTGATCCCTCAAAGAAAATAGGTCATGATCTCTAGGTATCATTCCTCAGTTTCTCCCCCACTTTACATTCTAAGGATAACCCAAGGTTTTCAGTGTCCTGCTCTATCTTCTCAATGTCTTTCCCAGTTCCACGGATTGCGGTATTCCAGATAGCAAAATCGGTCCGGGAATTAATTGCCGGTGTATGAAATTCTCGGGCCCTCTGTGAACGCTTTGCAGGGATGGAAAAACCCGGCTTCGTAAAAAACCGGGTTTCTGTAGAACGGGCTGTTACACTCAACGTCTTGAGTGGTTTTTACAAGTCTGGGGGGTCTTAGGGTTCCAAAATCGGCTCGTTGGCAACGTTTTCGAGTCCGACCGAACTTAAAAAGTCTACCCACTCTTGAGTGTAGGTTTGGGGCTGCGATCGCCGCAGATCCGCTAAGGTAGTCACCGCATCATACCAAATCCCCTCAGCTCCGTAGGAAGTGGCTGCTTCAATCGACTCTACTCCTTCGTAACTATTCAGCTTCGCCGTGGGTTCAACTCGCTGTAACCACCCCTCAACCCGGGGACTATCCGCTCTTGCCGGACGTTCGCAAGCGACAACAAAGGACCACTGATAGGTTGTCCCCACTTCTAGGGCCGGAGCACTTTCTGGAAGGGTGAGGCGGACGATCCCTCCTTCCTGGGGAATGTTGACCTGGGTTTGGTAATAATAATCTTCTGTTTGGTCTTTGAGGATAAAATAGCCTTGCTCTGCCTTGGTTTCCGGAACGTACACGAACAACGTGGGGCGCTCAGATACCGTTAACCCTTCCTTGGTTTCCGGCAAAATAGGCATTAACGAAGGACCTTCCACCATCCCATCCTGGGGGCAGAATCCGCCTTGACGAGAGGCCCCTCCGGCTGAATCGTTCAGACGTTCCCGGGTAGGGGGCTCAAAGGTCACTCGGGCGAGGAGTTGAGGACCGGGCAACGGGGAAGAGACTTGTGCTCGACTCGGTAAAGCGGCCAGAAAAGCTAAGTTGAGAGATAGGGCGATAGAACAGAGTACCCAGGAACCCTGGTAATTGTTACGGGCCATGATTTTGCTACCTTTTAATGATTCGATGGGGGGACTCAGGGTCAGCGCCTCTCTAAGGTTTCTCAATTTTAGGGATCAAGGTTGCTGGTCATAGCACCGCAGTGATCTCTAAAATAATTTGGCTCAATCGGCACGTCATGTTCTCAGGAACTGAGGACCTTTGCTGATTTATTGACTCGATTGGCTTGCCCTGTCTAGTTATCTACAAATAACCACAAAATAAGTGGCTGAATGAATCCCAATGGATTCATCTCCCAAATTTAGCACCCGATGGGTTTTTATACGCTTACTATAACAAGGTAAATTAGCCCTGTCTATAGGCGATCGCCCCCTTTGTAAAAATTTTGATTAGACTCCCGGTCAAAAGAGCTACTTGAGCTTTCTTAGACAATCCGACTCAACCCTTGAAGGCAACAGCTTACGCAGAAAACCGAGACGTTAGAACTAAGCCAGTCGGCTTCGTGATTCGGGTTGGAAGTTCATCAAACTTTTACAATGCGATCGCTTGAATTTTCTGGGCCAGAGAATTACAAAACTTAAGCAATATTTTCGATTTCACGGTACAGATCCTATTTTACTTGGGGAATGTAGGTTCCCCGAGTCATTAGAGCCAATTTCCCACCAGGACAAAGGGGGCCCAATAAAAGGGATGCTCATATTTGGGGTTTTGTAATAAGGTTAACTGACTCTGACGCAGGGCTTGAGCTTTACTCATCGGCAATTGTCCAGATTGGGTGATTTCATCTGCCGTTGCCAAGCCCACCAAATTGCGGTAAAATTCCGTGACTAACAGGGCGGTAGATTCGTCATTCACCGCCCAAAGAGTGGCTAAGGTAGACCTTGCGCCGGACCGCACTGCAACCCCCGCCAATCCTAAACCCGCTTGCTTATCTCCAGCCGCCGTTTGACAAGCACTCAGCACCAGTAATTCAATAGGATTGGTCAACCCCAATTCCCGAGTTTGTAGCAATTCTTCAAACTCCGTGACCCGAATTTTATCATCCCAAGTCAGAATAAAAGTTTGTTCGGAATCGGAGCTAAATTGACCGTGAGTGGCTAAATGAATCACCGGGAAATCAACAGCAGAAATGGCCGCAGTCAGGTTCAATTCTGTAAATTCGCTATCCAACAAGACTTTGGCATTCGGCACCGAATCTCCTATCTGCTTTAATTCAAGTTGTACTCCGGGTAAGGCACTGAAACCCTGCCTTGCATCGGTCAGTCCTGCACTCAGAACTTGAATTTTTTCCCCAGTTAAGGGTCGCGGGGCGAGGAGTTGTAAGCCTGGAGTGAGGGCAACATTATAGCGTTCAATGACATAGCGATCGCCATCATGGAGAGCCGACATGGGTAGATTTCTCAAGAACCCGTCCAGGACAAAAACTAAGGTTTCTACCCCATTTTCGGCTAACGCAGGTTCCGCCGGTCGAATTAACCAATCATAGATTTCTTGGGACAATTTTAGCCGCTGGCGGTTAGAAAAAGCGGGGTTCAAAAATTGCTGAAATTCCTCTAGGGTCTTCTCAATTTCGGCGGCAGGTTGGCGAGTTTCATACTGGATAAGAGGTTGTCCGGAAATGGAGACAATCACCGCCAAGCGCTCGGATAAAATCATCGGATAAAGTGCCGCCGCTTTCGGGTCTACTTCATCAATTTGTTCCGGCTGCACATCCAAACAAGCATCTTTAAAATAGTTATCTAATTCGGCCAGTTGCAGGGATTCAATGGTGGCCCGAGCTTCTTTGAGATACTCTTGCGCGGGTTTTTGTTCCACTTGTTTAGCGCGATCAAGCAATAAACTCACCAGTTGTCGATAGAGAGGTTCGACGCGATCGCGGAAAGAAAACTGCACCTGACGATCAATCGCCACCAAATCACTACGGAGGGATTGTAAGCTATTCACCGCTTCACTATAAGCGGCGATCGCCCCGGGTTGATCGCCACTCTGAATCCGCAGTCTTCCTAATTGCCATTGCCACTGATAAGCTATATCAGAGGCTTGAAGAGTTTGAGCAATATTTAAGGCCGTTTCACTATATTGTCGGGCTGTATTAACCTCGCCCATTTCTTCATAAATTCTCCCTAAATTTCCCAAGGCATAAGACTCAGCCCGTTGATCCCTAATCTCCCGGGCTGCCATCACAGCTTTTTGTAATAAAGGAATCGTTTCCCTGGTTTGAAATTCCCCCGGAATGGGATTTTCTTCTTCTTGTCCCAGGCAGTTTGCTTTTTTCTGTTCTAGACAAATCAGATTTTTTGCAAAATTCACTTGGGCATAAATCCCCGGTCGAGAAGCCGATAATAGGGAAAGGGGTTCAGAAATTTCCCCACTCAGTTGGCGGGCTTTTTCCCAATTGCCTGTTTCAATCAATAAACTGAGTTGATTTAATTGGGCTTGCAGTTTAATTTGAGGAAATTGAGTTGCCCTTTCTGCCGCAGTTTGATAAAGTTGAATCGCTTCTTCTGAATTATTTAAAGCCCGTAACGTATTGCCTAAACTTAATAAAATTCCCCCGGTTTGTTCCGTCGAAGCCCGGTTGTTTTGTAAACTTAAGGCTTGGCGTAACAGTCGTTCTGACTCCTGAAATGCGCCACTTGCTCGCCGGATCTCTCCCAGGTTCAATAATCCTACTGCTTGAATCGAGCGATCGGGCTGGTTCTGTAATCGTTGTTCCACCTGTTCTAAGAGGGTGGTTGCACGGCGATAGAGTCCTAATGCTTGCATCGCCCGGGCTTGATTAATTTGGCTGAGAATTTCCCCGGTGGGGTCTTCAGCTTGGCGATAGGCAGCGGTAGCTTCTTGCCAGGTGCTTAAGGCGGCAGCGGCATTGCCTCGGAAGAATTGTAAACGACCTTCTGCATTCAGAATTTGGGCGCGGACGGTTTCCCGATCGCCCCGATCGCCTTGAGACACTTGGGCAATTGTTCCTTGTGCGGAGGCGATCGCCTCCGTTGCTTTGGGATAATCTCCTAAACTCTGATACGCTAACGATAAAAAGCTCAAGGCTTGAGCTTGACCCAATAAATTCTCTTCTTCTGAAAAGGCGATCGCCGCCTGTTCCCAAAACTGCACCGCCTCCGAAAACTGTCCCGCTTCATAGCGACTTTTTCCTTCGGTTAATAATTCAGTAACAGCTTGGGCATTCACACTCACCGAGGATGCTCCCTCAGGACTCAACCCCCATGCTACTCGAACCGTGAGGCTTAAACTAAAACCCAACAAAGCAACAATAATAAACCGAATTCTCTGCATTTTTTGATGTCCTTTGGGAATGAATGGTGATAATTTCTTGAACCCGAAACAATAAAATAGACTTTCTGTATAATTCCGCCTGAAAAGTTCAGGGTTTTGATACATCCGAGACCTCTCCCCGGCCCTCTCCTCTGAGGAGAGGGAGAAGAAAAAATAAATATCCTTGCCAGGAGGACCTTTCCGCCTCCCCCTTCCCTACGAGGGAAGGGGGTTGGGGGGTTAGGTTTCCTCTCCCCAGACACCAGCAAGAGCTATTACACCCCAAAATTAGAGTTCCCTCACAAGTTTAATCTCCTGATTCCCTACAATTTACCCCGGAACTAACCCAGGAACTGTGCGGGCTGACCCGAGGGGTTTCCATCACCAGAACCACTGCCCCTCCTGAGTTCAATCGCCAGCCTTGCGCTTCCACTAAAGGCGGTTTCTCGGGGAGGTTCTCCAAGGTGAGGCTCTCTTCTGACCCACCTTGACCCGCCACCCGTCTTCCTGCCGTAGGAACAAGGCGCAAATCATCTAAAATGACTGATGGATTGAGAGTTTCGGTAGGAGAGGCAGGCAACCCCCCCCGTCCCGTAACGGTAAAGCGACTCCCTTGACCCTTGGCGCAGAAGTTTTGGGCAATCAATTGGGCAGCATCTACAAAAGTCTCTTGCAATGGCACAATTCCTAAACTCGAATCCGTATCTGGGGTATTCAGTTCCACAGAACCGCTAAACTCCGGTCCCAGTTCAGAGGTAGCGGTAATGTCACTGCGGTTCGTGGGTGTCTCTCGAAAGTCCGTCCCGAAGATGCCTTCAGCATCAATACTAACTCGTCCACCGCGTCCAGCCAGTGCATTGGCCGTCATATCACTATTGCCCAAGGCAGTCAAAACTCGGGTCTGGATAGTAATATTTCCGCCATTGGTATTCCCGGCGTTGGTGGTGATATGACTGCCATTGGAGAGGAAAATATCCGGCGATCGCAGTTGAATATTGCCCCCTGCACCGGAAACGGTAGTGGCATTAAGACTCCCTCCCCTATCCAGACGAACCGACTCCGCGACAATTTCTAAAGTGCCTGCATTCCCCGGTCCCAAACTCCTCACATCAATATTCGCCCCATCCCGAACCTGTAACCGTCCGGTAGTGATCCGGAGGTCCCCGGCAGATCCGCTAATATCCTGATTCGCGAAATCGGCACGTCCTGAAGAAGAATCCAATCCCGTTGGCAGTCCCGTAATCGGCGATTTCCCGGAAATATCCATTCCTACGGTGGCATACACCGTCAGGGTTCCGCCACTCCCCGAACCAAAGGTCCCGGTAGAGACAATTCCCCCGTCCGTTAGGGTTAACTGCCCGGTAGAAATAGTGAGATCCCCGGATGAAGGCTCACCAAAGGTACTGGTCGCAATACTACTGGTCACTGCTCCATCGGGGGAGACTCCCACGATTTCTATTGACTCCCTTGCCTCTATCTGAATATTCCCCCCAGGTCCTCCGGCAGCTAGGGAACCGACGTTTGGACCTGTTCCGGTACTGGTGACAATTAATGCCCCTTCACGAATGCTCAACTGTCCGGTGGTAATTTTAATATCTCCCCCGGTCCCGGACCCAAACACGGTGTTATTGAGAATGCCTGTGGGGAGGAGGTTTTCGGGTAGGGTACGAGAGATGGCTATCCCCTGTGAGGCATTAATGGTAATATCTGCACCGGGTCCACTGCCCAAGGTAGAACTCGAAATGATGCTCCCGTCTTGAATCCTCAGATGACTCGTTTCAATCTCAATATTGCCCGCTGATCCCGCACTTCCAAGGGCAGTGGTGGAAAAAATTCCACTGGCGATCGCCTCAATGCTTTGGTTAGCCCGCATCTGAATTTCCCCGCTAGATTCGGTTCCAAAGGTGGGACTGAAAACGATCGCCCCATTATACAATCCCATTCCATTCCCCGCCTCTAAGGTGATATTCCCTGCCGGGGCCAACCCGACGGTTCCGGCAAACAATCCACCAATGCGATCGCCCGGTTGTAATTGTCCGGTTAATGCGCCCCCCAGCACCTGTTCTAACGGTCCAAATCCTACCCCAATCAGGGTAATGGAATCTGCCGCATGAATGCTGAGATTTCCCCCTGCACCCGATCCAAAGCTACTCGCGGATAAAAATGCGGTGCCTTGGAGTAAAAATTGTCCCGTTGCGATCGTCAAGTCTCCCCCAGTCCCCAGGCCCTGACTATCGCTCACAATTGCACTAAAATGATCGGGATCAGCGCCGGTAAGTGCGACTAACTCCGTGGCGGTGATTTTTATAGGTCCCCCGGGTTGGGAACCCGTATTCAGGGCCAAGACTTGAGACCCTTCCGTAATACTAATTTGCCGTCCTTGCAGATGAATGGTTCCCCCCCCTTCTCCACTGGTATTCAGCCGACTCTGTTGGGTGAGTTGAATGTCTTGAAAACCCTCTACCCCTTCATATCCGGCTTGAATTCCCCGTTCTGTGGGGATCAAACTGATCCGGCTATTGCCTGCCACACTCCCAATTTCAATCCGTCCTCCGGGCGATCGCACTTGTCCCCCCGCTAGGACCACATTCCCCCCAAATAATCCCAAGGTTTGCCCGGGTGACCCTTGCAATCCTCCCCCGTCTCCGGTCTTATCTATCCCGTTAGATTGCACCACAATAGTCCCCGGATTTCGCCCAAATTGTAACCCCACTGGTACGTTGAGCGTCAGCAGGGGAGGTGATTCTGGGGTGATCGCACTAAATAAAACCCCATCCTCCAAAACTATACTCTCGGCGGTACTTGCCAAAAATGAACCTCCAATATTTAATTCAGCATTGGAACCAAAAACAATCCCGTGAGGATTGAGTAAATAGAGATTTGCATTACCATTGGCGCGGATGATGCCATCAATTGTGGAAGGACTTTCTCCCGTAATTCGGGTGAGGATATTTTCTACCCTCCCTGAATTTTCAAACCAGGCCGTATTCCCGGTCATTAGAGAAAATTCCTGGAAGCTATGGAATAGATTTTTTCCCATTTCTGTGCCTCCGGTAATTCGGTAAGTCGTGCCATCGGGGGTAACCAGGGTGGGGTTATTCAGGCTGGCATCGGGTATGATTTGTGCCTTGGCTGGGGCAGTGCATCCCCCTAACCCACTCCACAGGATGAGCACTCCTGAAACCCTTATGAAATAGCGAGACTTGAGGCAGAATAACTTAGGAAACAATCGGCTCAAGGGATGATAATTGACTCGGCTGAAATGAATCATTCATTTTACCCTTTTTAAAAGGAAAAGAGCGCGCGATTTTTCCGCTAATGGGTTATTCGCGACCTCCACCAGGGTTGTAGCACAAAATGAGCGATCGCCCTTATTTATTCCCCATTTTCAACCCACTGGCCCAAATATCCCCCTCTCCCCTTTTATTTCCCTTCTAATCTCTACAATTCTGTTGCTTCACCCAAGAATTGTGCGGGGTAACCTGGGGGGCTTGGGCCACCAGCACTACCCTTCCTTCTGGGGTGACACTCCAGCCTTGAGCTTCTATCAGGGGATTGGGTTGAGGCATTTTTGCTCCCGTGATCTCCCGGGATGGATTAGATTGACTCTGGAGTGCTGTTCCCTGAGTCTGCACCACGCGCAAATCATCTAAAATCACCGTGGCATTCAGCAGGTCCGTGGGAGAGGCGGGCAATCCTCCTCGTCCCGTCACGGTAAAGCTACTCACTTCTCCTGTAGCACAAAAGTTTTGAGCAATGAGTTGATCGGCATTCACAAAATTATCTTGCAGTGGCACAACTCCCAAGCTGGAATCGGCATCCGGGGTGTTTAGTTCCACCGTACCGCTAAACGCCGGTCCTAGGTCCGAGGTGGCGGTAATATCACTACGCGGGGTGTCTGCTTCGCGAAATTCCGTACCAAAGATCCCCTCGGCACTGATGCTGACTCGTCCTCCCCGTCCCGCTAAGGCATTGGCGGTAATATCACTATTATCCAGGGCGGTTAAAATTTGGGTCTCGATCGCAATGTTCCCTCCATCGGTATTCCCGGCATTGGTGGTGATATTACCACCGCGACGTAAGAGCAGGGTAGGCGATCGCAGTTGAATGTTCCCCCCAGCACCGGAAACCGTTGCCGCATTCAAACTCCCCCCAGTATCTACTCGCACCGAGTCGGCGACAATTTCTAAGGTCCCGGCATTCCCCGTCCCAATACTCCTCACATCCAAGGTTGCTCCATCCCGAACCACCAATTCTCCGGTACTCACGCGTAAGTTCCCCCCGGACCCGGTAACTTCCAAATTGGGAATATCCGCCCGTCCCGAGGAGGAAACTAAGGTACTCGGTAATCCCGTAATCGGCGATCGCCCAGAAATATCAATCCCTTCTGAGGCATTCACCGTTAAGGTTCCCCCATCCCCACTATTAAAAGTCGCTGAGGAGACGATCGCTCCCTCGCTAATGGTTAACTTTCCCGTAGAAATCGTTAAGTTTCCCGCCGGATTCTCACTAAATGTCGTCGTTCCCGGACCACTGGTGACGCGTCCATCTGGGGACACGCCGGAAATCTCCACGGACTCACTCGCTTCAATGTTAATATTCCCTCCCACTCCTCCAGATGTCACCACTCCAGTGCTAATATTTCCCCCCCCACTATTAGTCGTAATCAATCCACCCCCGCGATTAATTAACCGGGTGGTTTTAACCGTCACATCACCCCCGGTCCCCGTCCCAAAGAGGGTGTTATTTAAAATTCCCGTCGGTAGCACATTTCCCGGTACAGTTCCGCTGATTTCCACCAATTCTGACGCATTCACAACAATATTCCCCCCCGGACCATTCCCCAGGGTTCCACTGGAAATCACTGTACCATCGGAGATCAGCAGGTTGCGAGTTTCAATGGTAATATCCCCGGCAGAAGCGGCACTCCCAAAGGCAGTATTCGATAACACCCCAGCGGCGATCGCTTCTATCTTGTTTCCCGCCCTCATCAGCAGGTTACCCCCTGCCGCATCCCCAAAGGTCGGACTATAAATTAATGTACCATTATACAACCCAATCACATTCCCCGCTTCTAAGGTCATATTCCCCGTAGGTGCTTCTCCCACAGTTCCCGTTACCAATCCCGGGATGCGATCTTCGGGTTGCAGTTGTCCGGTTAATGCGCCTCCAATTAATAACTGTAAGGGATCAAATCCTACCCCAATCAGGGTAATGGAATCGGCGGCCTTTATGGTAAGATCGCCTCCAGCCCCTGGACCAAAGCTGCTGGCAGAGACCAATCCGGTTCCTTGGACTAAAAATTGTCCAGCTTCAATGGTCAAGTCTCCCCCGGTCCCGACTCCCCGCGTATCGCTCACGACTGCGGTAAAATTATCCGGGTCAGCACCCGTAATCGCCACAACTTCAGAAGCTTTGATATTCACAGGTCCCCCCGGAAGCGACCCGACATTGACTGCCAGGACCTGCGACCCTTCCCCGACAGCGATTCGCCGTCCTTGCAGGTGAATGGTTCCTCCCCCATCCCCACTGGTGTTGATCGCACTCTGTTGCGTCAGTTGAATATCCTGGAAGCTTTCGACCCCTTCATATCCTGCCTGCATCCCCCGTTCCGTGGGGGTCAAACTAATCCGGCTATTGCCTGCCACACTCCCAATTTCTATCCGTCCTCCGGGCGATCGCACTTGTGCCCCATCTAGGAGTACGTTCCCCCCAAATAGTCCCACGGTTTGCCCGGGAAACACTTGCCATCCACTCACTTCCCCGGTACTGTCTACCCTTTGGGACTGAATCCCAATATTCCCCGGATTTGCCCCAAATTGTAACCCTACCGGCACGTTAACGGTCAGCAACGGGGGGGCTTCTGGGTTGATCGTACTAAATAAAGTCCCATCCCCGAGGACTATACTCTCGGCGGTACTGGCAAAAAATGAACCTCCTATATTGAGTTGAGCATTAGGACCGAAAACAAAGCCGTTAGGATTGATTAAATAGAGATTTGCACTGCCATTGGCACGGATGATTCCATCAATTAGGGAACTGTTTGTTCCGGTAATTCGGGTGAGGATATTTTCTACGGTTAATGAATTTTCAAAAAAGGCAGTATTCCCAGTCATCAGAGAAAATTCTTGGAAGCTATGGAAGAGGCTTCCTCCAATTTCTGTCCCTCCCGTAATGGTTTGAATAGTCCCATCATTTGTTACTACGCTTGGGCTGGGCAGTGTGGCATCGGGAAAGATTTGAGCTTGGGCTGGACTGCTGAGGGTAGAGAAAAAACTTCCTAGGGCGATCGCGACAGAAATTCTCAACCCATTTCGCCTATTTAGGCAGAATTTACTCATCCCAATATCAGACCCTTCGGGAATATTTACTCGCTTTAAGAAATTATTCATGTTGCTTATGAATAGTGATTCTCTACAATGTAGCACTTGGAATTGAATCGCGGGAATCTTCTCCCCTCTTTTCTCTTAGGTGGCGATCGCATCTTGGACTCCCTACCCTAGTTTGGGCTACCTTCATTCCCTCGGGACGCCCCCATCTTCTCCAATACCCTTTTCCTCCCTCCACCAATCTCCCTGATTTCGACTATCGTAAGAGTAGAGTGACCTACCTGGCGGCTTGTCTGCCATTGGGTTCTCGATTTTTTGTTTAATTCTTTTGGAGTCACCATTCATGGAACTATTTAACCAAATCGTGAGTGCGATCAGTAATCCTAACCAAGAAGCCAGTACCAATCAAATTGGCAGTGTGATCAATGCGGTACAGCAACTGAGTCAGACTTACCATACCGACCCCGGAACGACTCAATCGATGCTATCGATTGTTAGCCATTTTGTCCGGTCTTCTTTACAAGAAAAACGGGCTACAGGCGGCAATAATTCGGTTCAGGCTTTGGTTAATCAGTTTAGTGGAACGACGGCTAATTCGGCGGCGATCGCAGCGTTGTTTTCTGTCCCTCAAGTCAATCAAATGATTTCTGCGATCGCCTCCCGCACAGGCTTGGATCCTCAGCAAATTCAATCGATGTTACCCTTATTAATCCCGGTAGTTCTCCAATTGTTACAAACCGGAGCGAGTTCTGAAAATCCTCAAACGGGTTCTAACCCAGTGCTCAATCAATTTTTAGATGCCAATAATGATGGGGATGTGAATATTGGTGATGCCATTCAATTAGCCAGCCGTTTTTTAACGAATCCTTAGTCCTCTGTTTCTTAGTTTTCTGTTTGATGAGGTTCCCTACAAGGAACCTCCTTTTTTAACAGTACGGCCAAAATTTCTAAACAGCAATTTGAAATTTTGACGACTTTTTTTTCAAAAGTCTTGCGTTTTCTCTTGACTTTTGTTAAAATTCTCTTATAATGAGAATATTGACAATTTTTAAATTATTGAATATGTCTCCATTATTTCATATAATAACATCAATTAAACCATTTTTCTTTAAAAAAAGAAAAAATTTAGGCGGCGGCCTGATTGGAACATTTCTTAATGCGTGAGAGCGCCTGAAAACATCAACTCCATTAAGGAACAAGTTGACGCATATAATCCCGCCAAAGTTGGGCCGCTTGAGCGCTACTCCCAGCAGTGGGACTATTATCATCATTTCCCAACCAAACCCCAGTGACTAATTCTTCCGAGGGGACATACCCGACAAACCACAAGTCTACATTATCGTTAGTCGTCCCAGTTTTCCCCGCTTCATCCAAACCGAGGGAGGCATTTTTGCCGGTCCCGCCACGAATCACCCCTTGTAATAAAACCGTGAGGGTATCGGAGACTTCTCCGGAGAGAACATCCACATTCGCAGTGCGATCGCTCTGATAATCGTAAATGACCCGACAGGTACTCAAGTCATCGCGATCGCTGCAATCACTGGTGTCAAAAATCCGCTGAATGGCATGGGGACGATTGCGAACTCCGCGATTGGCGATCGCCCCAAAAGCACCCGTCAACTCCAGGACCGTCACCTCACTCTGACCGAGGACCAACCCGGGAACCTCCTTCAGTTCTGACTGAATCCCTAGACGACGGGCCATTTCTACCACCCGATCTAACCCCGCATCTCGGGCAATTCGCAACGCTACGGAATTTTCCGATTGCGCCATGCCTTGATACATATCAATGGAACCGCTACTGCGTTCGCATCCACTATAAGATTGACCCGACCAACTGAACGGTTCACAGGAAAAAGTCTGACCCGGGGATATCCCGCGATCGAGGGCGGCACCGTATGCAAACACTTTAAAGGTCGAACCCGGTTGACGTAACGCTTGAGTAGCGCGATTAAACTGACTTTCGCGATAGTCAACCCCTCCAGTCAGGGCTAAAATTTCCCCAGTCCGGGAATCCAGGGTAACGATCGCCCCTTGAGAAAATCCAAATTGCTCACCCGCCGTCGTCACACTATTTTGTAACGCCTTTTCTGACTCAGTTTGAATCGCCGGGTCTAGGGAAGTTTCCACAATAAAGTTCCCTTCTCGGGCCAGTTGTTCCCCTAATAATTGTTCGAGTTCAGCAAAAACATGACTGTAAAAATAGGGGGCGATTGTACTGCCGAGAACTTCGATGGCCCGGGGGTTAACTTCAATACGCGATCGCCTTGCGCGATCAGCCTCTTCTTGCGACACCATGCCCAACCGCCGCATCCGATAGATTACCCCGTCGCGGTATTTGACCGCGAGTTCATAATTTTGCACCGGATTAAACGCATTCGGCGCAGGCAAAATTCCCACCAAAGTTGCTGCTTCTGATAACGTCAAATCAGTAGCAGACTTGGCAAAATAAAATCGGGCCGCATCTTCAAATCCATAGAGGTCAATCCCTAAATAAACCCGGTTTAAGTAAGTTAACAGCAGCTCATCTTTACTGTAAAACGTTTCTAATTTTAAAGAAACGATCGCCTCCCGAATTTTGCGACCCGCCGAGTCTTCCGTTCCCACATAATCCCGAAACAAACTACGGGCGAGTTGTTGGGTGAGGGTGCTACCCCCTTGGAGACTACCCCCGCGTAAATTTACACTCAACGCCCGCAGGGTCCCAATTGGATCAACCCCAAAATGCCAATAGTAGCGACTATCTTCTGAAGCCACTAAAGCATCGGACAAGTAGGGGGAAAATTCAGATAACCGATCCAGTTCCCGGTGAGCGTTATTAAAGGGTGGACGCAGGGGGGTAGATCCGTCCCTTGCATAGATAACCACCGGACCTTGCAGAGAAATGGGGAAAGGGCGCACTTGAAATTTTTGCCATTCCACCCCGAGAAATACGGCAACTAACCCCGCTACCCCGCTACTGGTATAAAAGGTCCATCTTGCAGCGCGGACATACCAGGGGGGTGGGTCAATGTATTGGACCTGAACGCAATCGGCGAGTTCCGGGGGTCCGAGGGTAAAGGTTTGACGGTGGCGGATGGGGGTCGAGGTAATGCGCCGCTTGCCGCGAAAAATGCCATTGGTGGAGTTTTCGTCTTTGAGATAGAAGGGAGTATTGCGACGATTCGTATCCCGGGAGAGGGAGGCATGAGTTTGACTCACCACGGGATTGCGGATAACAATATCGCTCGTTTTGGACGATCGCCCAATGATATAGCGATCGCCCAACAGGGGATAAACCTCGGGTTTCGGCGTACCCGCATCTTGAACCCAAAGTTCTGGAACTCTGGCATTGGGTTTGAGGGCCAGTCGGGAAAAATGAACCTTTGCCAAAACCGTCTGGGTGACTTGGGTAATCGTACCCAGGAGAGTTTTGGGCTGTTGGGGGGGCTGCGGTGGACTCATGGGCTATACTTGCGCGCTTATATCGATAACCAAGGACAATAAGGACAATATTGAATAATAAATAGAACGGTAACCGGGTCTCTTTGGTTAATCAGGGGTTGCCAAGCAAACAGAGATTGTGTCAAGAAACCCGATTTATCTTCCCGTTACTGTACCAAAGGCTTAGGGAATGTCAACGCAACTACAACTTAGGGACTAGCTTTTCCCGAAGCTTGGGGGCGATCGCGCCCCAAGGACCCGCGTACCCAGGTAGACCCCGGCCTGGGAAAATCATGTTCTTTCTATTTTAGGTTTTCTCTCCCGAATTTGAAGTGTAACCACCTCCATCAACCGTCCCCTCTCCCTCATCCCTCTTTCAAGGGCTGGTAGGCCCCTCACTCCGAGGGGGAGAGGGTCGCACCATCACCACCAACAGACAAAAAATCCCAATATTAATGGAGACATCCGCTACATTAAAAACGGGAAAATTAATTAAGCGAAAATCCAGAAAATCAATCACTTCACCTAACAAAAATCGGTCAATTCCATTTCCGACAGCACCGCCTAAAATTAATCCAAACCCGACTTCTTCCCATCGGTTCATCCTCGGGCCAAACCAGGCTAACGCCATTAACCCCAAACTAACTGCCAAGGACAGCCAGCGCAACCAAGCTCCATTATTGCTAAACAAGCTAAAGGCGGCTCCAGTATTGGTGACATAAGTAAAATGAAAGACCCCTTCCCATAAAGGCCAAGATTCTCTGAACTCAAAATTTTGTACGACCCAATATTTCGTCAGTTGGTCGAAAATTACACTAATAGCACCAGCAATCCAAAATAGCGAGTTGTTTTTGAATTTCATTACCAACAATGGAGAGTCAAGAGGACAAGGGTTACGGATCTTCTGTGCTTTCTGCTAAAAGTCAGGGACAGCTAACAACTGACCGTTCAATAAAACATGAGTCTTCGTAGGATAAATGCCAAGACAGTGACGGCACAAACCACCGCTAATTGTCCAGGTAAGGGAGAGACGGAATATTTGAACACTCCATCGATCAGAGTTTGAGGATCTGAGAGTAAGTTAATCGCCAGGTAAATTAGGCCGATCGCATGAACACTGAGTAAACCACAGACACAGCTAAAGGCTAGACTTTCCAGACGCAGAGCCATTTTAAAGGCTAGCCACCCACAAACCCAGGCCCCTGGAATGAACCCCAGTAAATACCCAAACGTCGGCTGCTTGATATACTCCAGTCCACCGCCTTCAGTAAACACCGGCAGCCACATCAATCCCAGGGCCACATAAGCAATTTGTGACAAGGCACCCGCATTTTTACCCCCCAGACATCCCACCAGGAGCACCGCTCCAATTTGATAGGTGACACCCAGGGAATGGATGGGAATACCCGCCTGGATTCCATTCCAAGAAGGACTAGCAATTGAGGCTTCTAAAAAAGTGCCCCCAATGGTAAGCAATAGGCCAATCAAAGCCCATATCAGTTCAAGTGGAGGAGACACGGTGGTCATTGGTCATTGGTCATTGGTCATTGCAAGGGGAGGTGGGGGAGATGGGGGAGATGGGGGAGGTGGGGGAGATGGGGGAGATGGGGGAGATGGGGGAGATGGGGGAGATGGGGGAGATGGGGGAGGTGGGGGAGATGGGGGAGACCGCCATCGAGATGGGGGAGATAGGGGAGATGGGGGAGATAGGGTGGAAATGACAAGAAGCCGTTACTACAAACTTACCTATCCTCCCCATCCTCCCTATCCTCCCTATCCTCCCCACCTCCCCTATCCTCCCCATCCTCCCCATCCTCCCCATCTCCCCTATCCTCTTTAACCGTCAGTCTTTCCCGTAGGAACAGGGGCTTCATTGCCTTGTAGTCCTAACTGTTCCAGCATGGCACGGTCTTGGTCGGGGGGTTGGCCTAGGGTGGTCAGATAGTGACCGATTAACATAGCGTTGATCCCAGCTTTCAGTCCTAAATGTTGGAGTTCGCCCATGACCGATTCTCGTCCACCAGCATAACGAATTATTTGCTCTGGAAGGATGAGACGGAAGATGGCGATCGCTTTTAAGGCTTCGTAGGGATCAAGTTTGGGGAGATTACCCAAAGGCGTATCAGACCGGGGATTGAGCAGGTTGAGGGGAACGGATTCCACTTCCAATTCCCGCGCCGCTAAGGCTAAATCAATCCGGTCCTCCCAGCTTTCTCCCATGCCAATAATCCCTCCGCTACAGGCTTGGATGCCTGCGGCTTTGAGATTTTTGATGGTAGCGACGCGATCGCCCCAAGTATGGGTTGTGACAATTTCTGGGTAAAAGTTTTCCGAGGATTCTAAGTTATGGTTGTAGCGCGTCACCCCAGCTTGAGCTAAAGCTTTAGCTTGTTCTGGGGTCACTTCACCCAAGGCACAGCAGGGTTTGACGTTAGTCTCCTCAATAATCTGGCGGACCGTTGCCAGGATTTCTTCAAATTCTTTGGATTTGGGACTGCTGTACTTGGGACCTCTACCTTGGGAAACCAAGCAAAACCGGCTGGCACCAGCAGATTCGGCGGCTTTTGCTTGGGCGAGAATTTCGTCCCGGGGTTTGAGTCCATAAATAGGCGAATCGGTGCCGGGATGATGGACGGATTGGGAGCAAAAGCCACAGTTTTCCGAGCAATTGCCAGATTTGACGTTGATAATGCTACATAAATCAACGGTATTACCGCAGCAGGCTTGGCGGACGGCATCTGCGGCTTCGCACAGCAGCAGGATGGCGTCTTGACCTTCAATGTGGGTCAGGGCGATCGCTTCTTCTCGGGTGAGGCGATGCCCAGCAATAATGCGATCGGCCAGTTGCTTGAGGGACTCGCCTAGGGTTTCAGTTGTCCCTCTGGCGGCGTCATGCTCGGCAACTTCTGCGGATGGATGGGAAATTTTGGATACGGGTGCTTGAACCACTTTCAGCCCTTCTATGACAGTTCCTGAAGTTCTGGCATTTTACCATCGGGGCTTTACCGTTTTCGAGGGGATTTTGGTAATGATGGGTTAAGGCAATATTTTTAGGCGTGAGAAATGAACCATTTGGGTGTAACCCTAACCCATGACAAATCAAGCTAAATTACGGCCTGGGGACAAGGGGTGTGGAAGAAAAAATCATGAAGTGCAACCTCACCTCCCTAGGGAAATTCTCAAGGTTTAGTCATTAATTAATTTGGAAATTGGCACTCACCCGGGTGTGGCCTGCAAAATGACAGATCGATTAGGCCCTGCAAGAGTCAGAACATTGGTGACCAGGGGACTTTGCCCGCTGATGCGCTGCACTATGCTGACTTTTTGAGCAGGTATTTGAACATATTATCTTTGACCATATTTTGCCGCAGGACTTCGAGTAAATATTCCTGGGCTTGCTCTTGAGTCAGGCCCCTGACTTGTTCTTTCAGTAGTTGGAGTTTAAATTCTTGTTCCAAGCTCAAATTTGTTGGCATATCCATTGGTTTGCTCCTGGTGGTTTCGTTGGTTATTTTTATTTACTACAGGAATAGACGGGTGATCCGTTTAGTTTGCTCCTGGTAATTGTAAAGTATCATTAAGTTTGCTTGACAAACTGTCCAAAACGTACATTTTAAGATTTATTTTCGCTACAAAAGTTTATCAAAGCCCTGTAAGCCTTATTATAAAAGGGAAAAAGCGCGGAAACATCAGCCAACGGAGATAAGCCTAATGGACGCAATGGAGTTTTTTCGCCGGAGTGCAGGGAAGTGGCGATCGCAGCGCACGACCCATCACCTTGCTTTCCGACGAGCGGAACTAGGAGATTCAGAAATCCAGGTGGAAACCTTAGACAAAGATCATCCCCAAGTCGTAGAAATCTGCGAGTTACATCAAATCGATCCCCAACGGGCAGTCGGTGGAGCCTTTGTCACCTGGGCGGGTTCAATGGAATGGGACCAGAATGATGAAAATCACTCAGGCTCCACCGTCTTTGCCTTGGTCCCAGAAGAGGACAACCCCAAAGCTGGAAAACTCCTCAGAGAGCGGGGTTATGCGGAGATAGTGCCCGTGGCCGGTTTGTATGAAATGGATGAGGAAGAAGGTCTGATTCTAGTGACGGAATATGAAACCATGAGTGTCGTAGAACGGTTCTGGTTTGCCAGCCCGGATCTGCGCCTGCGAACAAGTACCGTCACACGGTTTGGGGGGTTCAGTACGGCTTCATTCTGTAGCGAAAGCCGGATCCAGGTCGAATCCAACTCAGGTAGCAGTGATTCCCCCTCTGACTCTGACAAGAATGCCCGAACCACCCCCCAATTCCAATCCGCCTTCGGCTGGTAATCAAAAGGAAGACCCGGGGAGTCCCGAAAACTCCCCCATCTCCCCCATCCCCCCTATCTCCCCCATCCCCCCCATCATGTCAGACCCCCTAGTCCGAGGGTCCGATTATCTCAATGCGGTGCGTCAGATTGCGATCGATCCGAGTACCATTTGGTCTGGTGGGGATATTATCGAGCGGATCCAAGTCTGTACCTGGATTGGAGAGCATATCGAAACGATTAACCAACAACTCCGGGAGTATCTGGAAGCCTGCCATCAATGTTTTCCCGCATCTGAACGGCGGGAGGTCGTGATTTTTGCGGCCCCGATCGCCCCAGACTATGGGATTGATGCCCTCTGCAATATCCTGGTAGATCCGGTGGCGATCGTCATTGATGTGGGCCGGACAGCACCTCAAGACTGGTTAAGCATTGTCGTCCATGAATATGCTCATGCCTATTTGAGGTCCCCCGGACATGACTCCCGACTATTGGAGGTCCTGACTCATCTGTGTTTGGGACTGGGACTCGAACCCCCCAATGCTACGGGGATGGATGAGAGGGCGATGGATCGGATGTTAAGAAATTGGCCGCACTGTAACGCAACTCCTGAACCCCTGGCCTTCTGGCAAGGTAACGGATAATACTTTTTGTGGCGAAATATTACAGATTGTTGCGTTCGGTGAGAAAAATGAAACTGATCTTACCGTCATCCCGTAATCTGAAGGATGTCTATTTATTGAAATCGGCAGTCAGTCGGTAGCAGTGACCGTTGAGCGCTACGGGTTCAAGCCATCCCTAGAACAGACCCAATTTGTCTTTCTAGGGGGTTCCCATACCTTAAGGGCCAATTCGCTGCATCTGCCACTGAAAGCAGAAGTTAAAATTTGAACTTACGGAGATTCTGACGTGGCATTACCTTTGTTACAGTACGCTCCTAAGAGCCAAAACCAGCGGGTTGCTGGATATGAAGTGGGAAGCGATGAGCAACCCAAAATCTATACCACCGAAAACCTGCCCTCTCCTACCGAGATGGATGAGGTGATTTGGGCCAGCTACCGCCAAGTGTTCAGCGAACACCAAATCCTGAAGAGCAACCGCCAAACCTTCGCGGAATCTCAACTGAGATATGGTCAAATCACCGTTCGCGACTTCATTCGCGCTTTGGCGACTTCGGATGCCTTCATTCGGCTCAACTACGAGACCAACAGCAACTACCGTTTTGCCGAAATTTGCGTACAACGCATTTTAGGCCGCGACGTTTACAACGAACGCGAAAAAATTGCATGGTCTATCGTCATCGCCACCAAGGGTGTCGAAGGGTTTATCAGTGCTGTCCTCGATAGCGAAGAGTACCTGAACAACTTTGGGTACAATACCGTTCCCTATCAGCGTCGCCGGATTCTACCCCAACAGGCTAAAGGTGAAACCCCCTTCAACCTGAAAACTCCGCGTTATGGCGAATACCATCGCGCTCAGTTGGGCTTCCCACAAATCATCTGGCAAAGCCAAGTGCGCCGCTACGTTCCTCAAGACAAGGTGGCTCGTGCAGGCGATCCGGCCCTCTATATGGATATGGCGCGTAACCTCAACAACGGGAAAGGTAACCCCCCCAGCCGCGTTTCTACGTTCAATATGAATTACGAAGCGTTGGTCCCCCGTAAGAAGTAATTGCATTTTGCTCTGTTGAGCAATGTAATTCCCTCATCCCTGAAGTTAGGGGCTAGAGTCTGGGAAATTGTGGCAAGCTAAACCATAATTCTTAGTCTTTGGCCCCTAACTGTTTTAGGGCTGAGGAAACCCTTTGGAGGGCTTTACCCATTCTTCACATTTCAATTCAGGCCGTTGTTCGGGTAGCTCGTCTCAAAATCTTTACCTAGTCTGGATTTGTTATAGATTTAGCCTAAAAACTACTTTTTATAACAGCATTTAAGCCGGTTATCTTTATTAAAACTTATTAATTTATCTCTTGACAATTTGAGTTTAAATAGAGTAAGACAGAAGCAGAAAACAGTTTAAATTAATCTGATTTAAACTGTCCCGAAAACTCAGATATCAGGCTGAAAATAACCATCAGGTCGGCATCTAGCCCCTAACCCCCATCAGGTGGGTTTTATCCCTCATTAACAGGGCCAGCATTATGATGGTTGATGCAAAGCAATTTTTTGATGCGACGAGTCCGAGTAAAACCTTATTTGTCGCTGATTCTGAACTGGATCAGAAATATTATATTGACTTTTCCTCCGTGCGCGGGGGCAAAATTATTGAGGATTTAAGGGATAACATTACTCTCTGGTCCCCGGAACAGCCCACCTGTCAACTGTTGACGGGACATATTGGCTGCGGGAAGTCTACGGAATTACTGCGCCTCAAAGCGGAGTTGGAACGGGAGGGCTTTCATGTGGTCTATTTCGAGTCATCTAAAGATTTGGAAATGGGCGATGTGGATGTCGGAGATATTTTGCTGGCGATCGCCAAACGAGTCAGCGAAAGTCTCGATCGCCTCACCCTAGAAGAACCCAAACGGCTGAAAAGTATCCTTCAAGGTGCAGCCAAACTGTTACAAACAGAAATTACATTAGATGAAGTGGGCGGCACAATAGGTCCAGCTCAATTCACTGCCAATCAAGAAGGTATCACGGTTGTAGCAATGGGGATTGCTAAAATTACCGCTAAGGTGAAGCACAGTCCTGATCTGCGCAGCAAATTAAGAGGATATCTGGAACCCCAAACCAATGGGATTATTGAGGCGATTAATAAAGAAATCCTTGAACCGGCGATCGCCAAGCTCAAGTTGCATGGCAAAAAAGGACTCGTGGCGATCGTCGATAATTTGGACAAGGTTGATAGTTCCCGGAAACCTTGGGGACGTCTTCAACAAGAGTACCTATTTGTCGATCGCGGTGAACAGTTGCGATCGCTCCACTGTCACCTGGTTTATACCATGCCTCTGGCGTTGCGCTTCTCCAATGACTTCGGCACCCTGATGGAACGCTTTATGATTAAACCCCAGATGCTGCCGATGGTCCCGGTGCAGTGTCGAGATGGGAGTGAGAACGCCGAAGGCATGGATCTCCTGCGTCAAATGGTCCTCGCCCGAGCTTTTCCCCAGTTGACTCCAGAAAAGCGTTTGGAAAAAATTACGGCACTCTTTGAAGATGCACAGACCCTGGACCGCTTGTGCCAAGTCAGTGGAGGTCATGTCCGCAATATTTTACGAATCCTCAACGATAGCATTAAAAAGCAACGGGGACTCCCGATCACCCGTCAAACCCTAGAAGAGGTGATAGGTGCCTATCGCAACGAACGCACCTTAGCCGTAACTGATGAAGAGTGGGAATTATTACGGCTGGTCATGGAACGAAAAAAGGTGTCGGGAGATGACGGCTATCACACCTTAATTCGCAGTATGTTCGTCTACGAGTATCGGGATGCGGCAGGGTCTTGGTTCGATATTAACCCAATTTTGGCATCAGCACAGGAGTGGAACTCATGAGTGAGAAGAGATCTGATGCGGATGTCATCAATCAGAATCAGCGGGCGTTGGCCGAACTGATTTGGGCGATTGAAATGTCTCAGGGACAATTTAAGCTGATGTTAGTGCGATGTAATTATATAACATTGCGCGAGATGTTGGTGCAACAACTCCATAGTGAGTGTTCTTTAAACATTCGGGAGATTGTGCTAGAACCTACGGTCAAACAGGTGTATTCCACCTTGGGCGATCGCCTAGGGGATGAAATCCCAGATGCTTTGATGGTGTTCGGGTTAGAGTCGGTGATTGCCTTGGATTCGGTGCTAACTTCTCTCAACCAAGTGCGAGAGGAATTTAGAAAAAACTGCCCCTTTCCTGTCATATTTTGGATCAATGACGAAGTGTCGGTGAAGTTGACTCGGTTAGCACCGGACTTTGAAAGTTGGGCCAGTTTGACTCATTTTGCGATCGCCCCACATGATTTACTCTCTGCCTTGAAGGAAGAGAACGATCACCTGTTTGCGGAAATTTTTGCTGCCGGGAATCAACGATTTGTTACAAATCAGGAGATTTTTGGCAAGCGCTATCCGTTTGAAATGATATTAGCATTGCAGGATTTAGAAAAGGCTAAACAGCCATTGAGTCCTGAGTTCCAAGCGAGTTTGCAGTTGGTGTGGGGTCGTGATGCTTATCGGAGCGATCGCATTGAGGAGGCGTTAGATTACTATCACCAGAGTTTACAATTTTGGCAAACTTGTGATACAAAAGGCTGGAAAGAGCGGGCGGGAGCAGTTTTTTATCATATTGGTTTGTGCTATGCTCGGGCTTCAGAACGCGATCGCCATCAGAATGACAGTTATTGGCATCAAGCGCGACAGGCGTTTCAATCCGCTTTAGATTGTTTTGAGGAGGCGGAAAGACCCGAACTGGTGGGTCAGTTTATCGGTCAGCTTGGGGAAGTATTGCGCCAATTGAACGACTATGCCAGTTTGGAGGAACTCGCTCTAAGTGCGATTCAATTGCACGCAAAATTAGAGAATCGGGTAGAGTTGGCGCGGGACTATGGGTTTTTAGCGCAAGTGGCCCTCCATAAGCAGGAGTGGGATCATGCTAAGGAATTAGCAGAAAAGGCGCTGGAAATTTTAGCGTCGGACCCTCAGCAGAAACAATATCAGGGATTATATTTGCTCCTGTTGGCGCGGAGTTTGCGACAACTGGGGGAACCGGAGGAAGCGGGCGATCGCCTGGAAGAAGCGGCGAACGGTGACCCAGAGGATAATCCCCAATTATATATTGAAATTTTGGAGGAGTTGCGATCGCTGTACTATGAGCAATCGCAGTATGTGAAAGCGTTTGATCGCAAACAAGAACGACTGTCCATTGAGCAGCAATTTGGGTTGCGGGCGTTTATTGGTGCAGGACGATTGGAACCCCAACGACAAGCGCGATCGCAACCGATGCCAACAGAGTCTGCCGGAAGTGTGGCGCGAGAGATTCTTGCTTCGGGACGGCAAAAGGATGTGGAACGGTTAATCCAACGGATCGGCAGTACCCAATATAAGCTGACGGTGATTCACGGTCCCTCGGGGGTGGGGAAAAGTTCCCTGGTGCAAGCGGGATTAGTTCCCGCATTAAAACACAAGGTGATGGGCGATCGGGATATGTTACCTGTTTCCCAACGCTTATACACGGATTGGGCAAAAACTTTGGGGCAATTACTGGGTGAGGCCCTGGCACAACGAGGAATTCAGATTGAGACTATTCCTGATTCATTGGATCGGGTCCTGGAACAGTTGCGTCAAAATGAATCGAATTATCTGCTCACCGTGCTGATTTTTGACCAATTTGAAGAGTTTTTCTTTGTGTGTAAGGAACCAGAAAAGCGCTTAAAATTCTTTGAGTTTTTGGGAGATTGTTTTCAGATTGGTTTTGTCAAGGTCGTGCTATCCCTACGAGAGGATTATATCCATTATTTATTGGCCTATAATTCCCTGCCTAGATTTGTGGCAATTAATAATGACATTTTGAGTAAGAATACGCTCTATGCCGTTGGAAATTTTTCAACGGCAGATGCAGCAGATATTATTCGCAGTTTGAGCGATCGGGCGCATTTCCCCTTAGAACCGCAATTAATTGAGGCAGTTGTCACAGATTTAGCTCAAAATTTAAATGAAGTCCGTCCCATTGAGCTGCAAATTGTCGGCGCTCAACTGCAAACCGATGATATTACAACAGTGGCAGAATATCGGCAACTCGGCCCTAATCCTAAAGAACAATTGGTCCGCGCTTATTTAGAAGAAGTGGTCCAAGATTGCGGTCCCCAAAACAGAGAAGTGGCTGAACTAATTCTGTATTTGCTGACCGATGAAAATAATACTCGCCCCCTAAAAACTCGCAGCGAATTAGAAACAGATTTGAAAGTTTTAGTCACTGATTTAGTGAATGAACCCGACCGAATTGATTTGATTTTGTATGTTTTGGTGAATTCAGGGTTAGTGTTTTTGTTGCCCGAATGTCCGAGCGATCGGTATCAATTGGTGCATGATTATGTCGTAGCGTTTATCCGCCAAAATCAAGGTCAGCAAGTCAAAAAAGAACTAGAAGAAGAACGGAGCAAAAGAAAACAGAGTGAAGAACGTCTACTGATTTTGCAAGATGCAAATCAGATATTAGCTGAAGCCCAAAGGAAGGCAAGACGAATCGTTCGATTAGGGTTACTAGGATTCACGCTGATATCAGTCGGGGCCGGAGTTCTCTTATGGGAAGTCATGCAACAAGCTCAACAGACAGCAATCCGAGCTTTTAATTCTGAGTCAAAGGCACTATTATTATCAAATGCTCGCCTTGGAGCATTAATAGCAAGTATCAATGCCAGCCAAATAGTTTTACAAACAAAAGCCTTGCCAAATAAGCTTAAACATGACACTATCCAGCAACTCCAAAAGATAGTTATGACTGACATCCAATCAAGAAATACTCTGGTAGGACATGATGAGGGAGTTAGACGGATCAGTTTCAGTTCTGACGGCCAGACTTTGGCTTCTGCAAGTATTGATAAAACTATCAAACTGTGGAGCCTGGATGGAACTATAATTAATACCTTCATAGGACATACCGATAAGGTCATTGATGTTAGTTTTAGTCCTAATGGTCAATTGATTTCCTCTGTCAGCTTTGATGGAACCATCAAACTTTGGAAACCTAATGGGATGTTAGCCCATTCGATGGCTGGAGAAAAGGAGGTATTCAATAGTGTGAGTTTTAGTGCCAACAGCCAGATAGTTGCAGCAACTACCTCATTTACTAATCGAATTAAACTCTGGAAAACAGACGATGGTACTTTGATTCGTACCCTTGAGGGACATGAAAATTGGGTGACCGATAGCAGTTTTAGCCCTGATAGGCAAACTTTAGTTTCGGCGGATTATAACGGGGTTATTAAACTTTGGCGAGTAGATGGAACTTTACTAAAAACTTTCCAAGGGCATAATGATCGCATTTATCGAATCATCTTTAGTCCAGATGGTCAGCAAATAGCTTCCGCCAGTATGGATAAAACCATTAAAATCTGGAAGTCAGATGGGACACTTATCACGACTCTAGTAGGCCATCAGGATAGAGTCAGTAGTATCAGCTTCAGCCCCGATGGAAAAACCCTTGCTTCTGCCAGTAATGATCGAACAGTTAAGCTATGGGACATACAACTTGGCGTCGTCCGATCAAGTTTACAAGGACATGACGGTTTTGTGTGGGATGTCCGTTTCAGTCCGGATGGAAAAACCCTGGCTTCTGCGAGTAACGACCGTACTATCAAACTTTGGCGACTGGACAGTCCCTGGGTCAAAATCTTGTCAGGGCATACTAATGGAGTGACCAGTGTGAGTTTTAGTCCTGATAGTACGTTAATTGCTTCTGGTAGTTATGACAAAACTCTCCGAATTTGGAATCGCAAGGGTAATTTTAGGCGGGAAATTCCTGCTCATAATAAAGAAATTTCTAGCGTCAGTTTTAGCCCAGACAATGAAATTATTGCATCTGGTAGTTATGATGAAAAAATAAAATTATGGAACCCTGATGGGACGCTGATTAAAGTATTAGACAGCCATACAGGAGTTATTCAGAGTGTGAAATTCAGTCCAGATGGTCAACGAATTGCTTCTGCTAGTCATGATAAAACTGTAAAAATTTGGCAAAAAGACGGTAATTTGATGCTCACCTTAAAGGATTTTAGTGAGGTTATTTCCGTCGTTAATTTCAGTCCTGATAGTCAGATTCTAGCCGTGGGTAGCGGAAATGTGGTTAGCCTTTGGCAACTGGATGGCAAGCGAGTGGCAATACTCGATCAGCATACTCAAAGAATTAATAGTATCAGTTTTAGCCACGATGGTCAATGGATTGCGACAGCGAGCGCAGATAAAAGCATTAAACTTTGGCGGCGAGATGGTACATTCGTTCAAACTTTAAATACTACGAATGGAGCGGTATATGATGCTATCTTTAGTCCTGGCGATCGCACTCTTGTCTCAGCTCACCACGATGGTACGATCTCATTATGGCGTCGCGAATTGGATTCTGAAAAGTGGGAAGAGAGTCCGTACCAGATTCTTGCAAAGCATGAAGAAAGTGTCTATACCTTAAGTTTCAGTGGTGACGGTCAGACCCTGGCATCGGCCAGTCAAGATAGGACGGTAATTCTGTGGAATTGGCAGAATGTGGAGTCAGCGACACTCTCTACGTTAATCCAGTCTGGCTGTGCAGAATTACAGGACTATTTACAGTATAACCCCTCGGTTAGTCCAGCAGACAAAAATCTTTGTTCTAATATCCGGAAAATTATGAAATAGAAGCGAATAGAAGCAACAGAAGATAATTTTTATTTCGATTATCAGTTCAGTTCACACTTTCATAAAGATAAGGAGTAAAATCATGCCTGATTCATCTAACCCTTCCGTTGAAACTATTCTGCCACAAAATTATATCAGCCAGACGGCAGCGATTGTTCTACTTAGAGAAGTATTACAAGAAGAGTCCATTAATGAAGAAATAAAGCACAGAATTTTGGATCAATTTAGTCGGAATTTAGAAGAATATTCTCACATTAGTGATGGGCTGCAAGATTTATCTCTGACTGTAATTTCAAGCCTGAATAGCGTCAAAATTATAGGACCCCAAGGATTCCAATATAAATTAGGGGAAGTAGCACAGGAATCTTTAGAGCTATTGGAAGGAGAATCAATATTTCAATTACATATTTATCCGTTGAAAGAATGCCCAGATCCAATCGATTGTCCTGTCTTATTACACCCACAAATTATTATTCCGCACTCGGGATCTGATCTAAAAATCGATATTATTATGATGCAAAACTCACAGGAGGTTATGCTGATGGGGGATCCGATTGATGGTCCCCCCTCGCAGGATGTGATTAAGGATTCACCACCGGGGGGTTTTCTGCTGATGGACGTGATTGATGGCCCCCCCTCGCCGGATCCGCTAGATACACCACCTACCCCTACCCCAAAACCATAAACCGTTGCAATTCAAAATAGTTAAAACTGACGAATAATATTGGGTTCTAGGGTTTTGAGGGTTAAGGAAGGAGGAGAGCTTAATCGCCCTCCTTCCCCCCCTTTCTTTACTCCTACGTCAAAATCGCCCCGCCCAATAACTTCTCATACCGTTTATCTAACTCACTTTTTAACACCGGCCATCTCTCCAAGGTCGGGTCTTTTTTAATCACTTTTTCTGCTGCATCTCTAGCTAAAATTAATATCTCTTTATCCTCAACTAAACTCGCTAATACAAAATCTGGGAGTCCTGATTGTCGGGTTCCCATGACTTCCCCGGGGCCGCGCAATCTCATGTCCATTTCGGCGATGAAAAAGCCGTCTTGTGATTGTTCCATGACGTTGAGGCGATCGCGCGCATCGGGAGTGGCTTTGGGATGGGTCATTAAGATACAATAGGATTTATCTGCACCGCGTCCGACTCTTCCTCGCAATTGGTGCAATTGGGATAGTCCAAATCGTTCGGCATTTTCAATTAACATGACGCTGGCATTGGGGACGTCTACTCCTACCTCAACTACGGTGGTTGAGACTAAGATTTGGGTATGTCCATCGCGAAACAGTCCGATCGCCTCTTCTTTTTCTGCTGAGGACATCCTCCCATGTAGCAATCCCACTTGAAATTCTGGGAAAATCACCTCTTGCAGTTTTTGATATTCTTCTATTGCTGATTTTAAATCTAATTTCTCTGATTCTTCAACTAACGGCAACACGACATAAACCTGCCGTCCTTGGACAACTTCCCGGTTGATTAAATCATAGGCATGGGTACGTTCTTTCCCGGATAAAATGGTAGTTTGAATGGCTTGTCTTCCAGGTGGCAATTCATCGATTTGACTGACATCTAAATCTCCATGTAAAGTAAGAGCAAGAGTGCGGGGAATGGGAGTTGCCGTCATGGTTAAAACATGGGGGTCTTCGCCTTTTTGTTGAAGTTTTGCCCGTTGTCCTACTCCAAATCGATGCTGTTCATCGATGACGATTAAGCCGAGTTTGTGGAAGTTTACGGGGTCTTGAATTAAGGCGTGGGTTCCCACTAAAACGGGCAGTTCTCCGGTTTCTAATTGGGGGAGGATTTGTTTACGTTTGGCTGTTTTTGTGGACCCTGTGAGGAGTTCGACGGGAAGATGCAGGAGGTTAAACCAACTGACTAATTTTTTATAATGTTGTTCGGCTAAAACTTCCGTGGGTGCCATGAATGCGGCTTGATATCCGGCTTGAATGGCGGCTAAGATGGCAACGACGGCAACGACGGTTTTACCGGCACCTACATCCCCTTGAACGAGTCGATTCATGGGTTTGGGTTTTTGCAAGTCTTCGAGGATTTCCGCAATGACTCGCTGTTGAGCATGGGTGAGTTTGAAGGGAAGGAGTTTATAAAATTTATTGATGAGTTTGCCTTTGCCGGATAAGACTGCGCCGGTTTGGGTTTCTCGGAGTCCTTGGCGACGGTGGAGGAGTCCGAGTTGCAGGTAGAAGAATTCATCGAAGACGAGGCGGCGGCGGGCTTCGTCGAGGATGTCCCGATCGCGCGGAAAGTGGATTTGAGAAACCGCATCCTGCAATCCCATCAACTGATAGCGCGATCGCAGGCTGTCTGGCAGCGGGTCAACCAATAAACCAACATGGGGTATCACACTCTGTACCCCCTTTCTCACAACATCGGCGGTGATCCCTTCGGTTAAGGGATAAATCGGCACAACTCGTCCGACGTTCAGGGATTCGATGGTGCCGCTTTCATCGAGCACTTCAATTTGGGGATTATCTAGGGATACGCCATATTTACTGGTTTTGACTAACCCCGATGCGGCAACTACGGCACCTGTTGGATACGTTCGCTTTTGAATTTCTTGCCACCCGCGATTGCTTTGGCGTCCGGCAAAAAATCGACTGAGTTTAATTTGCCCGGTACTATCTTTAATCACCAGATTTAAAATGGTTAATTTCGGATTTCGCGGACTGCTAAAGCAATCACAGCGTTTAACCGTACCAATAATGGTGACCGTTTCTCCCGCTTCGAGTTCTTTGATATTCACCTGGCGGGCATAATCAACATGGTCCCGAGGGAAGTTGTAGAGGAGGTCATAGATAGTATAAAGCCCCAATTTGGCTAACTTGTCGGCGTTGCGTGTTCCAATGCCGCTAACTTGACTTAAGGCTTGGTTGAGGGTGACTGGGGTATTGGAACGGCTGGTGTTAGACTGGCTGGCTGAGAGGGTTTCTGCGGGGGAGAGACTGGGCGATCGCATCGCCGATCTGGAGGTGGGTTCGGCTAGTCGGGATGCGTTGGCGGTGCCGTTTTGAGGGAGTGGAGTTTTGGTACAAATTCGTTCCATATCCAGAAGAAACCGGCGGGTATCTGATACCAAAGCTTGTCGCTTTTCTAAGTTCAGTTCTGGATATCGCCCAAATTCTGCGGCTATGCTTTGCCACCGGCGTAGATCTGCCGAGACGAGATTGGCAGGGGAGTCTTTTAAACTAATCTGGAGAAATTCGCTAAAGCGATATTGACTGCCGACAACATCAGTAAATCCCCGTTGTGCTTCGACAGACAAGGCTTTTTGCAATCGACCCCAATCTAGTGATTCTGCGTTCACGGTTTCCCCCCTACCTGATTAGTCTTCAAACCAGCTTGAACGCCATGCAGCTTCTGCTTGGGCGATCGCGCGTTCCCGTTGTTTTTGATGATAGTCTCGTTTGAGTGAATTTAGCCGTCCCGAGAGGGTGCGAATTTGTCCTCGGGATGCACTCAGACGGGAGTCGGCAAACTCCAGATCGGTTAATCTTAAATGAACGGCCATGATATGAACGGGCCCTTTTAGCAAGGAGGCTAAACCGGGCATTTGGGGTAAATCGTCGGTCCCTTGTGCTTCTAGGGTCAGGGTGACTAGATTGGGTGGCCCTCCGATCGCCTCGTTATTGGGCAGTTTTTCCGCAGCTTCTAGCAACATGGCGGGAACGTTTTTGGACCCAATTCCAGCAGCGTGTAGGACCTGGTTGGTGTCATGGGAGACTTGTTGCAAGAGTTTGACAATTCCCGATTCTATCCGATCTTGCCAATTGGATAAATTTTCGGGGTCGGCAATTTCTTCGAGGGGAGTGAGTTCCTCTTCGACTAGGGTAATGTCTTCGGGAGGAGTTCCCTCTTCGGAAAGCCCTTCGACGATGAGGACCACTGGGCTATCTTCAGGATTAGGGTCTTCCACGAGGGCGATCGCCTCCGATTCTGCTTTCTTGACGATGGACCTGAGTTTGGATTGCAGTTGTTGTTTTTGGGGTAAGGATAAGTCCAGAAAATGCTCGGGATATCCTTGGGTGCAAATATGATATCCGGCTAAAATCAGTTGCTGCCGCACCGCTTGTCCCAAGGCCGTTAAATAATGGCTGTAGCTCTTTTGAAATTGTCCGGCGAGGTCTTGTGCGGACTGTTCTAGCTCTGCAATGTCTTGGTCAATCAGTTCGAGGGGTCTTGCCATAGCCTCTAATTTGGATCCGATAGCAATATTAAGGTCTTTTCTAACAATAGCGGCTAGAAAAACAGAAGGCAGGTCATGCTATGGTTTGACCTGCCTCTGCTTCTAGCAGTCTTTTCCACCTCTCGGGAGAAACCCGGAATGAGGGGATACCACCCCCACTCTAAATCGGGTCTATTTTGCGCCGGTTTGCGCGGCTACTTCGTCGGCAAAGTTGGTTTCTTCTTTTTCAATCCCTTCACCCAAAACAAAGCGGGTAAAGCGACGAACCCGAATGTTTTCACCCAATTGGGCGATCACTTGCTTGATGAGTTCGGCGACGGTGATGTTTTGATCGCGAATGTAGGGCTGATCCAACAGGGTCAGTTCTTTCAGTCGCTTATCGATCCGCCCTTGAACGATTTTTTCTTTGATATTATCGGGCTTGTTGCCTAAATCGTCCCGTCCCATTTCGATCGCCGTTTCGCTTTCGACTAAGGTTTGGGGGATGTCTTCTACGCTGACATATTCGACGTTAGGACAGGCGGCAATTTGCATGGCAATATTGCGAACCAAAGCGTGGAATTCTTCACGACGCGCTACGAAGTCGGTTTCGCAGTTGACTTCCACCAGAACACCAATTCGACCCCCGGTGTGAATGTAGCTATCCACGAGTCCCTCGGCTGCCAAGCGTCCGGCTTTTTTCTCCGCCGAGGTAATCCCTTTTTGCCGTAGCCATTCTACGGCTTTATTCATGTCCCCATCATTTTCTTTGAGCGCTTTTTTGCAGTCCATCATGCCTGCGCCGGTTTTTTCGCGCAGTTCTTTGACCACTTTTGCAGATATGTCCGCCATTTTCTCTTCGTTTTTCTCGATTTACACTGTCCCAGAATTCTGGGGTTTCGCCCTCTGCCTTTAGCCTAAGAATAGACGATTGAAGTATCCCTAGAACACTTGATTTTCAGCTTTTTGTGCAACTTCAGCGATAGGAGAGTATTGCGGGTGAATGTTCCGGGTTTACCCTTGATTCTATCGGTGAAGTTGCCGCTTATTTAGTGCAGTTGTTCCAGGCGATCGCCTTTATGCTTCTTCGCTTTCTTCGTCGCCATCGGGTTGATAGGCTTCTTCCCCTTCTTCGTCATACTCGTATTCGCCTTCTACGCCGTCGTAGTCGTACTCTTCGTCTTGACCACTGGAATCAACTTCTCCATGACGGCCTTCGTAGATAGCATCAGCCAGTTTTCCGACGATTAATTTAATCGACCGAATGGCATCATCGTTACCGGGAATCGGAATATCGGTAAAATCGGGGTCGCAGTTGGTATCCAACAGCGAGACGATGGGAATATCCAGTTTCTGGCATTCTTGGACTGCGTTATATTCTCGGCGCTGATCCACGATCACTACGATATCGGGGATCTTTCTCATGTTTTTGATGCCGCCGAGATATTTTTGCAGCTTGCTGAGTTCTCGCCGCAACATGGAGGCTTCTTTTTTGGGACGCCGGTCCATTGCGCCGGTGTCTTCCATGCGTTCTAATTCTTTAAGGCGATCGGCGCGGGTTTTGATCGTCGTCCAGTTGGTCAACATTCCGCCCAACCACCGTTGGTTGACGTAGTAAGCCCCACAGCGAGAGGCTTCTTGAGCAATAATTCCCGCAGCTTGGCGCTTGGTTCCCACAAATAGGACTTTTTCCCCACGCTCTGAGGCGGATCTCATATAATCGTAGGCTTCTTCCATTAACTGGGCGGTCTGCACCAGGTCAATGATATGGACGCCGTTGCGTTCGGTGAAGATATACGGCGACATTTTGGGGTTCC
This sequence comes from Laspinema sp. D2d, assembly GCF_025370755.1. Classification (GTDB taxonomy): domain Bacteria; phylum Cyanobacteriota; class Cyanobacteriia; order Cyanobacteriales; family Laspinemataceae; genus Laspinema. The sequence goes on from NZ_JAMXFC010000006.1 coordinate 161,958, forward strand.
AGCGTCGGGTCTGATGCCCAAAGTGAACCCCTGACTCTAACAGTTGAGCCAGCGAAACTACTCCCATTTTTTTCTCCTGATTCGGGTTAATCCTCCATCCGAGCGGATTTCTAGGTCGCGATCGCGCCTTGGAAACACCCGAAACCCCGGATGTGCGAGATTAGACAACTTTACTAGAATAACACGAAGTGGTTATTTCTAGCGCTTTAATTTTTACCTTTCTGCGGAGTCTATCGCTCGGACTGCTCCCTCATCCCTCTATCTCGCCCTGCCCTTGACTTGGCGCTGGGGTTTCTCCGCTTGGAGGCCCGACCTCAGTCAGGAGTTCCCTCGGTTAGTCTCCTTATATCGGGCGATCGGTTTTGTTGTATTGCTCATCCTGGATTTTCTCGGTTTCTCTATCTATAGATATAGGTGATAAAAATTGGTTTTTGAAACATCCATCAACAGGAATATTTTAATTCAAATTTTGTACCTAGAAAGATAGATTTTCTAATAATTTCTATCATAAATTGGAAAAAGCTTGTTAAGAAGCGAAGAGATTAATTCCCTACTTGCTAACCAATTCTTTACCGAAAATTTACAGTTAATTCAGTAATTGTACTGACATAAACTCCTTTATATATCTTGATTTCAGCTTGTTTTAAGTATAAAAACTTACTCCATAAAATGATGTTGATTTTGTAAAGTTCAGTAGAAACACTGGGCAGATGAATCGGTAGATTTTAAAATTTTCCCATGACGATGCAACTTCGTTGTTAACTCCAGACCATTGGTGTCTTTTCATTGAAAGAGTAACACAGGAGATCATGCCTCGTTGGGGGAGTTGTCTTTAAATAATGTTGTTTTCTGCTTGTAAAAGCTAACACCTATTTCTAACTTCAGGGAAAAAATCATGAGAGGAAATCTTTTAACCCAATCCACTTTAGCAATCACTGGGGCAGTCTTCAGTTTAGGCGCAGTCGCCATTAATCCCGCCAATGCCGCCCGCATTACTTATGATTTCTCAGTCCCTATTTACAATCGCAACGACGTTTTTAGCAGAGATATGACCCCCTTACCAGGACGGTTCAGCTATGATGATGCAACACAAATTACAACGGTTTATGAATATGAAGGAGAAGGTACTCCACAATGGGGGATATGGAGGTATGAATATCACGTATATGAGGTAGATTTTATAGAGTTTCCTTTCCTAGATCGAGTTTACACCCAAGCCGATGCCCTCTCACCGATTTCATTGCGGATTGAGTATGCAGATGAGCGGGAAATTGGCAAATTTTTAAGTTGGGAAACAGAGGACTTTAGCTTTATACGCAGAAGTTATAGAAGCGAAGATCTTTGGACGGAGTTTGACAGCAAAGCACCCAATATCTACTCTTCTCGGGCCATTGATTTTTACCGAGTCCAAGAAGAACCGACATCCGTTCCTGAACCCAGCATCCTCGCTGCCTTATCCGTTGTAGGTCTCGCGGGACTCTTGCGGAAAAAGCGGGTAAAAGCTCAATTGGTTGATTAAAACTAAGTTTTTTTGACAGGCGTTTCAATTAGCGTTTTGCCCATTGAATTCTTGAAACATTATTTACTAATTCCTGGAGGACAATATGAGTTTAAATCTTTTCACCCGATCCACTTTGGCTATCACTGGGGTAGTCTTCAGTTTAGGCGCAGTCGCGATTAATCCCGCCCATGCTGCCCGCATTACTTATGATTTCTCTGGGTACTTCTCTGGTCCTGATAACTCTGGCCCACTAACAGGGCGGTTCAGTTATGATGAAGCAACGGAAGTTAAAACTATTCTCCATGACTATACTAAGCTCTTTGAGGAGAGTGAAGGCCGAATTCACCCACCGTGGGGGGGGTTGATTTCTCATGCTAAAAGATACAAGATTGATGTTATAGAATTTTCCTTCATTGACCAAGTTTATACCCAAGCGGATGCCCTAAGAGAGATTTATTTTTCGATATTTTATGACAGTGACTTTGAAGTTACCTATGACTACGAAGTTGGAGAAATTTTATCTTGGGAAACCGATGACTTTCGATTTAGCGGCAGAGGCTATAGAGAATGGGTTTGGACTGTATTTGAAAGCCCAAAACCCAATTTCTTTGATTATTTCCATAGTGATGGATCTGTGCAGTTTTACCGAGTCCAAGAAGAACCGACATCCGTTCCTGAACCCAGCATCCTCGCTGCCTTATCCGTTGTAGGTCTCGCGGGACTCTTGCGGAAAAAGCGGGTAAAAGCTCAATTGCCTGATTAAAACTCAGTTTTTTAGGGGAAGGCAACTGGTTTTGGATGACAACAGTTTAATTCACTTATATCCAATGGCTGTACCTCCCCTTAACTAATTCACTAATTTAAGGAGAGAATAATGAGTTTAAATCTTTGGACCCGATCCACTTTGGCTATCACTGGAACACTCTTCAGTTTGGGTACAGTCGCCCTTAATCCCGCCAATGCCGCCCGCATTACTTATGATTTCTCAGTCCCGACCTACGGTTCTGACGGATATAGCTCCTTAACAGGACGGTTGAGTTATGACGAGGCAACAGAAAATGGATGGGTTTATGAATATGAGGGGGAAGATTTTCCACCGTGGGGGGTATGGAGGTATGAAAGTCAACAATATCAGGTAGATTTTATAGAGTTTTCTTTTCTGGATCGCGTTTATACAAAAGCGGATGCCCTATCATCGATTTTATTTCGGATAGATTATGCGAGTCATGGGGAACTTGGCAAAACGTTATCTTGGGAAACAGAGGATTTTAGTTTTGTGGGCGGAAGTTATAGAATGGAAGCGATTTGGACAGAATTTCACGGCAAAAAAACCAATTTCTCTGATTCTTGGACTGTTGATTTTTCCCGAGTCCAAGCAGAACCGACTCCAGTTCCAGAACCGAGTATTTTAGGTGCTTTCTCGGTACTAGGTCTCGCCGGACTATTGCGGAAAAAGCGGGTGAAGGCAATGGAATAATTGGGGACATTTAAAAGAGCCGATCGCCTCTTAACTCCCTTACTCTTTCCCCTCTCCATTCGCCGCTGCATAAACCGCTTTAACGTTGTACCAATTTAAGAATATTCGGGCAACTTCTAAGGCAACCTGCGATTTTCCTTGGTTGATTAACCATTGCAAAAATCCAGCCATTGTCCGTTCATTTAATCTCCCGCCCAGGGACAGGATTCCCCACAAAACTCGATGCAATCCAGTCATCTGAATCATCATCCGTACTTCCCAAGTCGGATGTTTTTTGTAGAAAATAACTCCCATTTTTCCTCGTTCAATTTCTCTGTTAATTGCCTGAGGTAAATCCTCCAAGGTAAAAGGCGGATGCCAATGATATCCGGCAGCTTGGGGACATTTTATCAATTTTAAGCCTAATTTTTTTAGGCGAACTCCCAATTCTAAATCTTCCCACCCATACAAGGAAAAGGAAGGGTCAAATCCTCCCGCTTGTTCCAACCATTTTCGAGCGATCGCCACATTGCCTGTCGCAAAATAAGCAGCAGAAAAATCGGTGATTTTATACGGTTCTGCCGTCGGATTCTCAAAATTGCAGGTATTAATCACATGACCATAAGTAAACAGGCGATCGCTTTTTATTTTCTCCTCTCCCTCCATCAACCCATCGGCATGAGCTTCGATGAAATTCTCAGTCACTACTAAATCACTATCGATAAAAATAATGATTTCCCCTTGGGCAGCTTCTATCCCTCGGTTTCTCGCCGTTGCCGGTCCTTGATGCACTTGTTCCAAGCAACGAACATGAGGAAAGTCTTCCCGATTTGCGGCTAACCATTCTAAGGTTCCATCGGTTGAACCATCATCGATGACGATGACTTCATAGCCGCTAATTTGACTGGGGGTTCTGAATTTTTGTCCTTCTAATGCTCTAAGGCATTTCTCTAAAATCGGTCGGCGATTATAGGTTGGAATAATGATGCTAAAAAACACGGGTTCCCCTCAACTGCAAGTCTCGACTTTCGCGATCGCTGCGATGTGCCAATCTCCTCTATTTTAGAGGCTTTCCTTGTCCCTGGAAAGGGTGGTCCCTAGTTGGAGGGTTCCCATTATCATAGTTGGGGACATTTGTCAAGGGCGGTATTTGGAAGGGTTGGAAAATTTGTGCAAGACGAGTGATAGTAGGGAGTGGAATTTTTGCGTTTACCAAGGATTCGATAACGATTTTTCAAAGGTTTTGACTGTTGCGAAAGGTGTCTTCCTGAAATTAGACACAGTAAGCCCTTGGTTTACGCCTCTGATTATAGCCTATAACCCTTGTCACTGCGTTAAGGGATTGGGGCAATTTTTAGGGAAATTTAGGGTTTTTGATTTAAAGATTTAATGGGTTTTCAGAAATTTACTGAATTTGTCTAATCTTTCGGTAGATGATGGCTAGTTCTTGAATTGCAATTCTGAGATTTGCGATTGTATGTTAACAACAGCATTAAGAGTTAGAAGTTTCTCGGGTGTATTTAGGCAATTTGTCTAATCTTTCAGCAGATTAGGGGTAGTCCTTAAGTTGCAGCTTTGAGATTTGCGATTGTATGTTAACAACAGCATTAAGATTTGAAAATTCCCTGTGGGATTGATGTTTGAGGAAACGACTGAAGTTGTTACTACGAACTAAGAGGAATAACGACTGACGTTGTTAGGGTGTGGCGCTGCTATTGGATGCCATTGTGATGGAGGAGGCGAAGGAATCCTAAACCGGAGAGGGCAGCGATCGCCAGCCAGGTGATGGTTAAACCGATGACTTCCGTAAAAAATAGGCCGGTGTTAGAACGGAGGATGCCGCCGATGACCCATCCGGAGGGTAAGGCGAGTGCCCAACTGAGGGAGGAGATGGGTAACCACCAGGCGGCGTTGGGGAAGTAGCGATTTAGGACAAACCATTGGCCTAAGCCTAGGACAATGCCGACGATCGCGCCATCGATGAAGCCATAGAGGAGGCGGAGGGTGAGGAGTTCGGTGCGGGGTGCGATCCAACCTAGGGCACCGAGACTGCTACTGCCAATTAGGACCCAAGCGGTGATAGTGGCAATCATCCACCAGGATATGTGGGAGAGGCGTTGCCGGAGGACAAACCATTGGGCGATCGCAATGAAACTGCTACCAACTGCCCCCGAAATTCCCCCGAGATGAGGTCTGACGCCGATTTCTACAAACAGCAAACTGACTAGAAAACCTAGCCCTGTAGCTAACACCCATTGCACCCAAAAACTCCATCCAAACCGGATAGAACTTTCGGGAGTTGGAGGAACTTTCAGTTGTTGAGGGATCCGGAGATAGGGCGTCATGAATTGAAACCGGGAACACTTAAGGGATGGGTTGAGAAAAGAGGTCCCGGAATACTTTTCGACGTTCTGGGGGTGACTCTGGGGTGAGATAACTCCAGAGGGTTTCCCAATAAAAAAAGGATACCCCATTTAAGCGGCGATCGCGCACTACTTGGACCTGTTCTTGAATTTGTTTGATGGGAACTGAACGGACCAACGTGCCGGTGAGGATGCCGATACCAACGGGAATTTTCTGTTGTGCTGCTTGGATTGCCGGTTGGGCTAACTCAGATTTAAACACGTTTAAATCATTGCGATAGACCTGAACGAGCAGTTCATCCACCCAACCGCGTTTTACCCAGGTTCCCCAATCTTGGAGATATTTACGATAGGCAAAGTCTTGGGAGTTAGGAGATAGGGAGACGATGCAATCAGGATTGACGGATTTAATGGCTTGATACAGGGTTTCCATAAAGGCGGAAATTTTATCTGCACGCCAGCGCATCCATTCGGGATCGTAGGGGTTATCCGGTGGGGGTGAACCTTGATGTTCTTGGCGATACAATTCCACAGTAAAACTATCATAACCCGATTCTACAGGCATTCCAAAATGGTCATCGAGTTGGATACCATCAATATTGTAGTGACTGACTAATTCGACAATTAGTTCGAGGATAAAGTCTTGGACATCAGGATGTAAGGGGTTTAGCCAAACATTTTGAGGGACGAAAAATTGTTGCCAGTTTTGTCTTGAAGCGGGAGGGTTGGGAATATCAGCGGGATTAAGTTCATCGGGGATTTCGGTTTCAGTTGGTTCACCTTGTTGGGTGGCACTCAGCCATTGAGGATGCAATTTAGCTAAGTTAGAGTTGCGGGGGGTCATGAATCCATATTCAAACCAAGGAATAATTCGGATGTCATGGCGATCGCCTAATTTAATCATTTCATCTAAAACATCTGCACCTAAATGAAACAGGCGCAAGAAAGGTGCTTGAGACCGTCCAGTTTCTCGTTTAGCAACAGCACTTTGATAAAAGGTGTTGCCGCGATTCCAGACGACTGGGTAAAGGGTATTAAAATTTTGTTCCGCAAGTTGATGCATGGCGAGATGCACTCCCCAGGGAGTAAAAAGTACCCCACTGGCAACATTCGTTAACCACACGCCTCTAATTTCTGTAGAGGCAGGAGTTTGGGGTTTGGTTGCTTCTAAGGATAAGGAAGGAAATAGGAACCAGGTAATTAGTACACCTAGTATTACTCCGTATGCCCATCGGATCCAAGTTTGTTCGCGCATCAATCTCAAGGATACCCGATTTTAGATTAGCCAACGGGTAATGATATCATAAAATGAACATTTTCTCGATTAATCTGAAAATTTAGGGATTTTGGGACAATATTTTATGAGTCTCGGGGTAGCGGTAATTTTAGATGGGTTGGGATAGCTTATTTCTTATTTGAGTAGGTGAGGGGTTAGAAGGAGACAGATCTTCCGATAGGGAATTCCCACCGCAGAGGGAGGTAACGAGGATGGAAGTTTGAGTATTTTGGGGCGTTAAGTTTGAGGATTGTCCTCTTTTTTGGGTTGCGATCGCACCGGGACGGGGGAAATAGCCGGTTCTGAAAATAGGGCTTGAAAACTGTTGCGCCGCTCTTCTGAAGATTCCGATGCCACCTTTCCCCACAGACTTTCCCAATAGAAAAAGGCGAATCCTGCAAATTGGCGATCGCGCGCAACTTTGACCCGATCTTCTATCTCTGCAAAGGAAATCGGACGTTTCATGGTTCCCGTTAAAATCCCCACCCCCACCCGCGTTAAATTCCGGGCATACGAAACTGTGGAAATATCTAATTCGGTCTGAAATCGACTCAATTCTGAATGATAGACTTGTAAAAATAACTCATCAATCCATCCTGATTCCACCCAGGTTAACCAATCTTGCAAATAGTGGTTATAGGCAAAACTTTGAGAATTGGCTGCCAAGGAAATCGCACAATCTGGATTAACAAATTGCACCGCTTGATAAATGCGTTCCATAAAATCATTAATCTTATTCGCCCGCCAGCGGACCCATTCATAATTATAAGGATTACTTGGCGGAGAGTCTCCCCAATGTTCTGATTGATAGAGGGCGATAGTATAAGGGTCATATCCTAACTCAACCGGCAAGCCAAAATTGTCATCAAATTGAATCGCATCAATGGGATAATTAGCTACTACTTCCACAATTAAGCGCAGGAGAAAATTTTGCACCTCGGGATGGAGGGGATTTAACCAAACCTGCTGAATCGTTAAGGGATTTTCAACAAAAATTGGGGCTAATTCTTCCTCTCGCAGATTCTGACTGTTATCTTGATGTCGAGTTACCCAGCTTGGATGCCGTTTAACTAATTCTGAGTTGGCGGGTGCCATGAACCCATACTCAAACCAGGGAACCACCCGCAACCCCAAAGACTGCCCATCAGCGATAATTTCTCCGAGAACGTCGTTACTGCCCTGCATCAGGGAGAGTAACCAATCCTGCGATCGCCCCGTCACCTGTTTGGAGGCTACACTAGGATAAAAAGTCTGTCCTCGATTCCAAACCACGGGATAAACTGTATTAAAATTAAGGTCGGAGAGTTCCTGCAAGGCGTGATGAACGGCCCCAGGCACAAACAAGACATCACTCCCTACATTCGTCAACCAGACCCCCCGAATTTCTTCCCGCGTTGGAGTTTGGGATGTAGCCATATTGGGGATAAAACCAATCGACCAGGCGATCGCCATCAGTAAACCCAAGACGACATTTAAGCATCTGCGAACTTTGCGGTTCATTTCGTAGCCACACTTAACCGTTGATCTGGACCTACCCTGCCAAACTTTATGAAAACACCCATCTAACTGCGATCTCTAGTCGTTAATTTTTGTTAAGATTAACCCAACACAGCCCACACCGGACGGATAGTGCGGCCCCCAGATGCCCCGATCGCGTCTGTTTTTTCCGGAATCCGTCGCTGAACTTGCCTTTGTTCCCTCTGCCTTGGAGATATTGGATGCTACGACTCGAACATATTAGTAAAATTTACCCGACTGGCGAAGTTCTCAAAGATATTAACTGGGAAGTCAAACCGGGCGATCGCATTGGTTTAGTCGGCGTCAACGGGGCCGGAAAATCTACCCAACTCAAAATCGTTGCTGGGGAAATTGAACCCACTGCCGGAGAAATTATCCGTCCGTCCAACCTCCATATCGCCTACCTCACCCAAGAATTCGAGGTAGACCCCACCCGGACAGTCCGGGAAGAATTTTGGACAGTCTTTACCGAAGCAAACCAAGTCCAGCATGACTTGTTGCACGTCCAACACGCAATGGAAACCGCTTCCGAGGCAGAACTGGACAAACTCATCCACAAACTGGATAAACTGCACCGCCAATTTGACGCCTTAGATGGTTATACCTTAGAAGCGCAAATCGAGAAAATCCTGCCCGAAATGGGATTTCTCCAGGAAGATGGCGATCGCCTCGTCAGCGCCTTCAGTGGCGGCTGGCAAATGCGGATGAGTTTAGGGAAAATTTTGTTACAAAGTCCTGACTTATTGCTGCTGGATGAACCGACAAACCATTTGGACCTAGAAACCATCGAATGGTTGGAAACCTACCTCAAGGGATTAATCACCCCAATGGTCATCGTTTCCCATGACCGGGAATTCCTCGATCGCCTCTGCACCCAAATCGTCGAAACCGAACGAGGCGTCTCCAGCACCTACCTCGGCAACTATTCCTCGTATTTAGAGCAAAAAGCCTTCAACCGCGAAGCACAAATGAGCGCCTACGAACGCCAACAGAAAGAACTAGAAAAACAACAAGTCTTCGTTGAGCGATTCCGTGCGAGTGCCACCCGCAGTACCCAAGCGAAAAGCCGGGAAAAACAACTCGAAAAAATCGAACGCATCGAAGCACCCGAAGGTACATTAAAAACCCTCCGCTTCCAATTTCCCCCCGCCCCTCGCAGTGGACGAGAAGTCGTAGACATCAAAAACTTGGTTCATACCTACGACGACAAAATCCTATTTTTAGGTACTGATTTGTTTGTCGAACGAGGCGATCGCATCGCCTTTTTAGGACCCAACGGGTGCGGCAAATCCACCCTCCTGCGCATGATTATGGGCATGGAAACAGCCAAAGAAGGTAGCATCCAACTCGGACAACATAACGTTATTCCCGGCTATTTTGAACAAAATCAAGCCGAAGCTTTAGAACTAACTAAAAGCGTCATGGACACCATTCATGACGAAGTACCCGAGTGGAAAAACGAAGAAGTTCGCACCTTACTCGGACGATTTCTCTTCAGTGGAGACACCGTATTCAAACCCGTAGAAGCCCTCAGTGGGGGAGAAAAAGCCCGTTTAGCCTTAGCAAAAATGCTCCTACGTCCTGCCAACTTGCTACTCCTAGACGAACCGACAAACCATCTGGACATCCCTGCTAAAGAGATGCTAGAAGAAGCCCTCCAAAACTACGATGGCACGGTAATCATCGTCTCCCACGACCGTTATTTTATCTCCAAAGTCGCCAATAAAATCGTCGAAATCCGTGACGGTGAATTCCGACCCTACCTCGGCGACTATCACTACTATCTCGATAAAATAGCCGAAGAAAAAGAGCAGGAACGTCAAGCAAAAATAGCCGCTGAAAAAGCCGCTAAAAAATCAGCAAAACAATCCAAAGCTACTGCGAAAGGGAAGTAGTATTTATCGGCCCCACCCGCACCCATGCATGGTGGGGCTACACAAACAAAGCCCGCCTATGCGGGCTAAAATCCCACAATTTTCCGCGAAATCCTAATCCGTGAAAATCCGTGAAATCAGTGGTTAAAATCCTCAAACAATCATTTATAATAATGCCCTTGAATTGCCACCACATTCGCTGACCATAACGTACAATCTGGCGGTGAACTCCCGGCAGGAACTAAAGTCCCTTCAATCCGTTCCGGCGAAACCATCACCCCCTCAAATCTCATCATGCCACCTTGACAACAAGACCCCGTATAATACATCGTCCAGGTAACTCGATTTCCTTCAACTGTCCCCAAGATTTCCGCATCTGAACAAGCATTTTGATCCACATTAAGAATTCGCCCCGATAATTCTATCCCGTTTTGTTGCAGGGATGTCACCATCGAGTAGTTGGGCTGGGTACTCACACTTAAGTCCGTATGTGCAGTCACCTCAATAGCCAGCCTCCATTGTCCACTCACAGGATCTACATTGTTTTGACTGATTTGGATAGACTGTTGTGCCGGTAAGGGTTTAATCTCTAAATCTCGGGCATCCGCACTCATGATACCAGCAAAAAACAGGAATCCCAAACTGAAAAAAACGCCAAGGGATTTTAATGAATTTAATCTCACAATTATCCTCCGAGAACACCAAAGTTGATAGGTTCACCCTATGGGAGTTCTCGGGGAGGCGGATTTTTTTTGACCTGATGTGAACTTTTATTAAAAAAACTTGTGTTTTAGCCCTATTTACGATATGTTCCACCATGCTGGGTACTCGGTACTTGCTCTCCCTTCCACCAAGCAAACCCACGCAGGGAGCGACTGGCACGGATACCCATCTTGTAATATTCGGCAAGGGCGCGATGAAAGGCGGTGGATTGTTGCCGAATCCCTGGATTTTTGAGCGCGACAAATTGGCAGACAAATAGGGTGAACCCAAACCAGGAAAAGGTCACTTTGTCATAAACAATCTGATTTTTGAGTTTATCCCCTGTCGAGGGTTTCTGTTCGGGATAACTGCCATCTTCGTTCAAATTTTCAAATTGCTCTTTTAGCAGTCCGGTTGCGGTTCGCCATTTCTTCACCGGAACGACATAATAGGGTTGTAACGACCATTCAACGGGTGCATTGACCTCTTCTTCCAGGGTTTTTGAAAACAATTCCCAGGGGGTGACAAAGGGATAGCGCGCTTTAAACCCGGGGGACAACAATTTATGCCAGAAGGGTAAAACCTGGAAGAATTTGGGATGTTTTTGAGTCTGTTGATAAATTGCCTGATGCCATGCTTGAATATGGGGATGAGCAATTTTAATCAGTTGCCATTGTTCTCGATAGAGATTGACTCTTGAGTTCATTAAGTCATGTTTATGTGGGGAAATTTTGCCCTGATCTAAAGTATCGGCAAGGGGATCACCCAATAATCGGCCACTAAATTTCGCCCGCCAACAGTCCGCAATCATCTCCTGATTCGTCCTGGAGTTATGCCATTCTGCCTGTTGTTCCGGGGTTTGACACTGTTCTAAGAGGCGATCGCGGGGTAAACTAGCGATTAACTGGGCAATTTTCTCCACTTCATCCGGGGTCATGGAGTTCATGTTTTTGACCTCAATCGCAGTTTTTCCCGTAATTTATACCTAAATTTATCCTAATTTATAGCTAAGTGAGGGGTGAGACACCTCATCAACCGCGCCTTAATTCCCTGTAAACCGCGAAATATCTTTGCTAATTATACCAGAGTGGGAATTTTTTGCAAGGACGCCGATCGCCTAAATATGACCAATATCTCACTCCCATTTGGGGTGAGCGATCGCTGCATTATGTCCCCAAAGCAGCGAAAATATAAATATAGCATTAAAGGAGAAAACTCCAATGAAAGCCACCCTTTTAAAAATCGCTGCACTCTCAATCACCCTTTTATCTACCACCCCTGCTTTCGCACAAAATCTCACCCACATTAACCAATTAATCGAAACCAATCTCTGTGCCGCTTGTAACCTCGCCGGTGCCGACTTAAGCGGTGCCCATCTAATTGGTGCCGACTTGCGAAATGCGGACCTCTCTGGTGCTAATCTCCAAGATGTCAACCTCGAAGGTGCCGATTTAACCGGCGCAAATTTGCAAGGAGCCAATCTAAAAGGGGCCTTTATCAACAGCGCCACCTTAACCCGAACCAATCTCGAAGGCGTCAATCTCACCGATGCCAATCTCTCCTTTGCCGATCTATCCGATGCGAACTTAAGTGCTGCCAATTTGTCCAATATCAACTTAATCGGTGCCAATCTCCAGGATGCGGTCATTCCCAAAGAGATGTTAGGATTAGTTCAATAAATGGGAATGATGGTAATAGACCTCAACAATAGCTGCGGTTCGTCCCTTCAAATGCTCCCCTTACCGCAGTTATTCGCACCCCCTTTTCCAGGGGATGCCCGGTTCAAACAGACATGGCGCGATCGCCTCTCACGGTGCGATCGCGCTTGATACTACGTCTATTAATTCTTCTATTTTTTTATACCCTAAGCAGTTTTGGAGCTATTCCGCTCCTCCCATCAATTTCTTGAGGGACGTTAGACCTTTTTTCACCCGACGAGAAACGGTTACAGAACTAATCCCCATCCGTTCCGCTGTTTCTTTCTGGGTCAAATCATGCAGAAATACAAACTCTAGGACCTTGCGAGTCCCATCCTCTAGTTTGCCAAGGGCCAACTGGAGGCGAATTTGGTCTTCCTGTGCTAACTGGAAACTACGATACCCGGCATCCGGCACTAATTCCCCAAGGGATGCTGCGCCTTCATCATCATCCTGCACTGGAGCATCCAAACTCAGGGGAGCTCGGTTGCGGCAGGCGAGTTTGATTTCTTGCCATTCGGTAACAGAAATTTTTAAAGCCGATGCCACTTCCCCATCAGAAGGATGGCGATTTAGACTTTCTTGCAGTTTCTGGATTTCCTTGGTTGCCTGCCGTTGCAGGGTTAACCAATGGCGGGGAATCCGGACTGATGGACTTTTATCCCGCAGATAATGTTGAATTTCCCCACGAATGTAGGGAACTGCAAAGGAACTGAATGCGTGTCCCTTCGACATATCAAACCGTTCGATCGCCCGAATCAAGCCCAAGCATCCCACTTGCAGGAGGTCGTCATAAGTTTCCGTACACTGTTGCATCCAGTGATGGACTTCTTTACGAACTAGCCCTATATTCAGTTGGACAATTCGATTCCGCAGATGGGTCGTAGGAGAAGTTTGGTATTCACGCAGGAGTTCCAAACTCTCACTCTTGAGTTCTTTGTTGACTGTTGTAAGCATTTTGACACCCCGGTAGGTTGCTCCCTAGCCTAGTATCTTACAGGTTGGTGGTAGCCGCAGTGATCTCTAACACAGAATTTTTACTGAATTGATGACCTGGCCTTGTTTTGGCTCCCCCTTAATTCTACCGATAACCCCGGAAAATCTGAGGGGTTGGGAGGAAAGAAATTAGGGGGTTTTCAAGAGGCCGAAGAACTGAGGATGGATTGATAATTCCCCTTAGAGGTGATCATCCAACATTCAGCCTTTTCTACATCCTTTTCAACCTTGCGATCGGGCAGTTTTACTCATCAAGTCAGCGAGGACCCGTGCTAGACAACTGGACTGCTGCTGTTTTTGTTTCTGGCTAAGAGCTATTTTAACTTTTTTTGGCTTCATAGCAATAGCCACAATCATAACTATACCGAATTAATGAATCAATCTCAGATAAAAATTGTGTAAAGATTTATGGAGGCAGGGCTTCAGGCCCCTTCTCTCGGACTAGGTATCGGTCGCAAAAATGGGGTTCCTCCCCTAAATTGGGAAGCGATCGCCCCGAATCTTGATCCAAAACTCCAGGTTCTCAATCTAGGCAGTTCCCGCAGACTAGGGATTCGAGGTTAGGGCCTCCAGGTTTCTAGGAGCCTGGGACCCCTGATTTTTGATGAAATGCTGAAGTTTCTTAACAGAATGTTTAAAATTAGTGCCAATCTCGAAGCGAAATGGTAAATTAACACAGAACACCGATTGGGGGAGGATGACGATCGCCCCCGCTTCCGCTAACAATTACATAAACTGATATTTAGTTAATTAAGGAGCTGCGAACGATCGTGAGCCAATCAGAAACCCCGAGCCTACATTCCCTACAGGCAGAAGTATCTCAACTGCGCGAAGAGTTGCAGATGCGTGACCAGCTTGTCGAACAACTCTCCCAAGAACTCTTTCGGTTAGTCAAGGGCAATAACTCCCTACTCCCGGCATCTCAAGATGTCCCCGAGGAATACCTGGCTCAAATGCGGTCCTTGCGCGAACAACTGCAAGGGGTTGAGGAACAGGTGACCTTTTATCAAGAGCAGATTGCTCAAAAAGATGGGGAGGTTTATCATCTGCGCCAATCGGTTCAGGAATTGACCGATCGCGCCCGGATGCTGGAACAGGTGGTCCAGGAATTACCCGAAATTTATCGCCAGAAGTTCGCCGATCGCATGGAAGAAGTCAAAGACAAGGTGGAACGGCTGCAACGGGAAAACCGGCAACTCCATGCCGAACTCCAAAGTGTCAGCTATCGCTTGGCCGTTAGAAGCAAGCGCAAAACTGCTGGACATCTGGAGTTACCCAGCATTTCGGGCGGCGATAGCGGCGATATCAGTTTACCGTCCTTGGGCAATGCCTAGTCGGGTCTGGATTGTTATCGAGGATGAGGCGTCAGCAATGGGGTTCCCCCAAGCTGACTCCGAGGCGATCGCCCGGATGGTGGAAGCCCTCCAAGGGGCGATCGCTCAAACCCATCCCGGTTGTGAGGTAAAGGCCGTCTCAATTTCTCACCTAAAAAACTTATCTACACCGGATAGTGAGGTACTTGTTTGTCCCTTAAGCCTCAACGTCCCCGACTCCGTAATCGGTCAGTTTCAGCCCCTGTATCGGGCTTGTCGGGATGTGGAAGGGTTGCGCACCTTAGTAGCGGAGCGGTGGCAGGTTACACCGGGAACCGGAAATCTCTGGTTGCCCGTAGTGCTGACGGCAAAAGGGCCGATTTATGGGGAGGCGATCGGACGGGCGGACCAGAACCAACCGGGCCTTGAAGAGATGGCCCCGTACATCCAGCCGGTGCATTTGCCCGACCGTTGGCGACAACCGATTTATGCCTTGGGACGACGGCTGCTCCAGTGGCTAGAAGCGCCCCCGGCGACTTATTTAATTCAGTTTGGATGGGGTGAGGAGGGTCTCTGTTTCGATCGCCTCTGGCCCTTTCCAGGCATTCCCTCCCTAGGGAGTTTGGGGATTCAAGACCCGGATTTGTTGACCTGTCATTGGTACTGCCTGACAGGACAGCCGATTTATGACCTCACTATCGTTCCTCGGGTAAAGTGAGCCAATTTAAGTGAGAATTCAGCCGAAGCCCGAGCCAATTGAGAGGGTAAATTTACCCGCTCCTCTCAACCGATGGCTTGAGATAACACCCAGATGGTTAAAAGCCGAAGAAGTTAAGCGGCAGCGAGGTCAGAATTGGGGCTAGAAGAGGACAAATCGGGTGCGATCGCGGCCATCGCAGCTTCCTGGGTATCAAAAATTTCAAAGAGGCGATCAAGCTGCGTAATTTCAAAAATTACGCGAACCGGGCTTTTGAGATGGTAGATGGTGAGGCGGGACCCATGCTTTCTAGCGGTTCTCAGAGCCGAAACCAGGGTAAATAATCCAGGACTGTCAATAATATCCACCTGACTCATGTCAATTGCGAATAACGTCCCGCGATCGCACTGGGCAACAGCTTGTTCGATGGTGGCGAGAGTTGCTTCATCTAAACAGGTTTGCGGCTGAAATACGATAGGTTGACGGATGGCTTGTGAGGACGTCATAGGTTTACCTCAAAAAATATCTTAACCAGGACTTGATAATAAACACGCACTGAAGAGTGCAGCACGCTATTTGTTCCAGCATCCATCTAATTTGCCTCATGAGGGTTGTCACCCATCACTGCTAAGTTGTGAATTCAATCACCCCGAACGCCAAAGTGACCGATGCTGGCTTTTATCAGTCCGATTCTAAGCGCTCTACTCACCCAAAGTAGGTAGCCTAGTACACTCTTTTAAAATTTAATATAATTAACCTGTGTTTTAATCACTTAACAACATGGCACATTGACCCGCATCATCCGTAGGGAAGGTGCATAGCACTAGGGAGCAAGCTTCCTCCCACTCCTTTCACTCCTTTAAGGAATAATTTAATCCATGTAGACGCACTATATATTGAATAACTGAATATTGAATTATAGAACCCGTAGATAACCCTGATGGCAAAAGGCAAAAGATAACGCGCTTCTTTTGCCTTCTTACCATTTAAAGGGTGAGATTAGTTGCCTCTAACCTTCTCCGACCAAATCCGCGTCGGCAGACCCCAGACATAAATAAACCCTTCTGCTGCTTTATGGTCGAAAGTATCCTCCGCCCCATAAGTCGCCAGATCCGGCGCATAGAGAGACTGGCTGGACTTGCGCCCGACAATATTTGCCGTTCCCTTGAACAGTTTAATCCGGACCGTGCCGGAGACGCGCTCTTGGGTCTTTTGAATGAACGCATCCAGGGCCATTTTGAGGGGACTATACCACTGACCGTTGTAAACCAATTGGCTGTAGGTTTCCTCGATGCCGCGCTTGTATTGGGTGACATCTTTGGTGAGGGTGAGACTTTCGATATCTCGGTGAGCCTGAATCAGAACCAAGAGGGCCGGGGATTCGTAGATTTCCCGAGATTTAATGCCTACTAGACGGTTTTCGATCATGTCGATACGTCCGACCCCGTGACGACCCACCACCTCATTCAACTCCGTAATTAGGGCCACGGGAGAGAGGGCCTTGCCATTCACATGGGTGGGAAGACCTTCTTCAAAGGTGATTTCCACATATTCCGCTTCATTCGGAGTATCGGCGATCGCCTTCGTCATCACATAGATTTCTTCTTCCGGTTCAGTCCAGGGGTCTTCTAGGGGACCTGCTTCCACACTCCGTCCCAACAGATTACGGTCAATACTGTAGGGAGAGGACTTTTTCACCGGAGTGGGGATACCAAACTTTTCACCGTAGGCAATGGTTTCTTCCCGACTCATGCCCCATTCCCGGGCTGGTGCGAGGACCTTGATATTGGGATTAAGCGCGGCGATCGACACATCAAACCGCACTTGGTCATTTCCCTTACCTGTACAGCCGTGGGCCACCGCATCGGCCCCATATTTTTCCGCCGCTTCCACCAGGATTTTAGCGATTAGGGGTCTAGCTAGGGCCGTTCCCAGGGGATAACGGTTTTCATACAGCGCATTTGCTTGAATAGCGGGAAAAGCATAATCTTTAACAAAGATTTCCGTCACGTCTTCCACCAGGGAGATGCTGGCACCGGAGGTTAGAGCCTTTTCCTTAATCGGGCCAAGTTCTTCCCCTTGTCCCAAATCTGCCGCTAGGGTAATCACGTCTTCAACGCCCCACTCTTCTTTTAAGTAGGGAATGCAAACGGAGGTATCAACTCCTCCAGAATATGCCAGGACGACTTTGGTAGCGCGACCCATTACTTTTTGCCTCTACTGCAATACCGATCAATTGTTCATTATTCACCAAGTTCTGCGGATTTCATAGCCTTTTTGTCAGGGATTCCCTAGATTTGTAGGGGAGGGATTTGGAAGTTTAGAGGGGAAATTTTAGGGGGTAGGGTTTAAGTTTTATCAAAGCGATTGAGTGGGGGTGACTCAAGGGGTTGAATCTCTAGGGGAGAGGGTTTTGAGGGGACTGACCCTGGAATTGAAGGAACTGCTGCGATCGCCGGGATGAAAAACCGGATCAAAAGTAGCAACAACTTTCCCATTTGCCCCAGCCGGAGTCTGTGATCGAAAGGGTAATCATCTGGGATTGGGGAAACGGCGATCGCCTGATTTTCTCCTCGGGAGTGATTCTAGCTATCCCTATAGATCTTGCTCATTGGTGTGTTAGGGAAAATCCACTCATTTGGGAATCCCCATTCAGTGTGAATGGGGAAAAAGAGCTTCTTGGTTAAAATTACGCGCTTTGCTTGTTAGTTTGGTATATTTCAGCCGCTGTTTGAACAAGTGCCTTGAGGTCTTGAGTATCAAACGGCTTACTGATGCATTTAAAAACATTAGCTTTATTCATCATATCTTCCGAGGCTTCTAGGGCATCCTCACTGTACCCAGTTAACAGAATGCCGATGGTATGGGGGAAACGAACTCTCGCCTTGCTCAACAATTCCAGACCCGTCATTTCCGGCATACTCTGATCCGTAATAATCACCGCCATTTCCCCTTCTGTATCCAGCAGGGCGATCGCATCGAGAGGGCTTTCTGCTCTGTGTACCTGAAAGTCACGGCGAAACGTCCTGTACAGTAAATCCAGGTTGTCTCGCTCATCATCCACTACCATGAGTCTAAGTTTGGACATAGATTAAAGTTGCTCCAGCCATCTCTACTTTCCCATTTTATTCGGATTCGGAGAAACTCTCGCGGAACCGATCGCGAACGAGAGACCACAGCTTGAGTGCAGCACCCTCCCCTTGGCATCTCAGAATAGCACTACGGGTCTATCTTCGATTGTTCTTCATTTTACTGGGGAATGTCCCCCGGTTGAGAAGGGGCTGAAAACCCCAATCCTCTCTGGGGTTGAACCAGGGACGCGGATCAAAGGGGTTAAAACACCGACATTAAAACAACTCCCAACAACATCGTGGTTGCTCCCCAGAAGCGATCGCGAATCCCCGACTCCTGAAACAGGAACTTACCCCACAACACCCCGAATAGAACACTGGTCCGTTTAATAGCGATCACCTGAACCACCAACGTTAGTTTCAGGGCCTGCATTTGAAACAGCACAGCGATCGCCGTACAGAATCCCATCAAACTCAACCCCAGCCAATATTTGACAATCTGACCCCCCGGGTCCTGATATTGGCAGAACAATAAGGGAAATTGCAACAAGGCGATCGCTGAAAACACCGCAAAACTCCAAAATAAAGGCGAAGAATTTTGGACCCCCACCTTATCCACATTAGAAGTAATACTCCACAGAAACGCCACCCCTAACATTAATTTCGGCCCCCGTTCGCTCACCAGAGCCTGAAACGGTGCAAAATATCCCCGCCTGCGGTCCTGGAGATTTAACAAATAAGACCCACCGACAATCAACAGAATTCCCAACCCATCGGCCCAACTGAGCCATTCCCCCACAATAATGGGAGAAGTAATTGCCATAAACAGGGGAGAAAAGGCAATCAGGGGCAAACAGAGGGATAAATCCGAGGTACTAATTGCCTGAATATAGAACAAAAAGGCGATCGCATTCAGCACACTCCCCACCCCCAGGGCCACCCAAAATTGACCCCCCAAATCCGGAATTCCTACCAAAACTTGCACCGGCAGTAACACCAACGCCGTAAAAAATGACCAAGACCAAGCCACAATCGTTGCATCGATATTTCGTAGGGTTTTTTTCCCTAAAACATCTTTGAGCGACGTAAAAAAAGCCGTTGAAATTGCTAAAAAAAACCAGAGCATGGGGAGTTTAGAGTTTAGAGTTTAAATGGGTGATAAAATCAGGATCCCGGACAAACCTTCGGACGTAGATCATCCGGTGTTTGCCAGCGCAAAACCCTCAACCCTCCTGCAAGGTAAAAACACACTATGAAACGTAGAAAGCTCATCGGTCATGGAGCCATTGGTGCCCTGAGTGCGGCTGCCGCCACGGCCTGTAGTCCTGCGGCCAAAGGTCCTGCCGCATCTCGGGATAGCTTGCCCAGAATTCGCTGGAATATGGCGACCAGTTGGCCCGCCTCCCTAGATACCATCTATGGGGGCGCACAAACCATCGCCAAACGGGTCGCCGAGATGACCGATAACCGCTTCGAGATTCGCCCTTATCCCGCTGGGGAACTGCTTCCGGGATTGCAGGTCCTCGATGCCGTGCAAAGTGGCACCGTCCAATGTGGACATACCGCCAGCTATTATTACATTGGCAAAAATCCCGCCCTTGCCTTTGCCACCTCAGTTCCCTTTGGATTAAATGCCCAACAGCAGAATGCATGGCTGTATCATGGCGGGGGATTAGAGGCTATCCAGAGACTCTATAGCGATTTCAATATTATTAATTTTCCCGCAGGCAATACCGGGGTACAGATGGGGGGCTGGTTCAAGCGCCAAATCAACAGCGTCCGGGACCTGAATGGTTTGAAAATGCGGATTCCAGGACTGGGGGGGCAGGTGATGGAAAAATTGGGCGTCAACGTCCAAGTGTTGCCTGGAGGGGAGATTTTTCTAGCCTTGGAACGGGGGGCGATCGATGCAGCAGAATGGGTTGGTCCCTACGATGACCTCAAATTGGGATTAAATAAAGCAGCGCAATTCTACTATTATCCGGGGTGGTGGGAACCCGGACCGACCTTGGATGTATTGGTGAACAAGTCGCAGTGGGAGCAACTGCCCAAAGATTATCAAGAAATTTTTAAAACAGCGGCCTATGAGGCTAATTTGAATATGCTGGCCCGGTATGAAGTGCTCAATCGCGAAGCCCTAGCAACCTTAAAAACTGGGGGGACTCAGTTACTTCCCTACAGTCAAGAAATTATCGACGCTGCGAAGAAAGTTACCTTTGAGTTATATGCACAGAATGCCAGCCAAGATGCCACCTTTCGCGGGATTTATGAACAATGGAATAAATTTCGTGAAGAAATATACCAATGGACTGCGATTACGGAGTTGAGTTATGGCAACCTCGTGATTCCCAAACCCTAAGCAGGTAAGAGGCAGCGCCTCCCTTATGGCATTCCCAGGCTGGAACCCATTCGTGACAACTTAAGAAGATGTAGAGAAAGTTAAATCCGGCAAAAGAAAGAAGGTTAACGATTAAACGCCTTGTTTTTTGCAAAGCTTTGAGAGTGCCAAATTGCCGGTTTTAAACTTATAAAAATACTCAAAATAAGACTAATGACTGCCCTGAAAAGTAGGGGTGCAATGCTTGCTATTGAATATTGAATTAGGAGTAAATTTAATAACGAAAAATCGTGATTTCTTGTAGGGGCACAATGCTTGCGCCCTTCCTTCCTTGGGGCCTGCGCATTGCGCCCCTACACACCTTGACAGGGCTAATCTATAAAACCCCGCACCCTCAAAGGTGGGGCTATACGAACAAAGGCAGCGGGCGCGGGCTAATTCATACAGAAAACGAACTTTTTGCAACCGTATTGGGCATGGATCCTTTATGCCTAGCCTTTGACCCATCCCAGGACCCCTTCCTCAATCTCCTCCTTCAGGTAGATGTCAAGCCTTCCCCCTTTCCACGCCTAGGGTACGGTTTCAACCCCCTTTCCTCCCTGGATTTCTTCGTGCTAATCTGTGAAGAATCGCTAAACTAGATTAAGAAGTCAACACCCCCAAGGGGCAATTCTGTAGCCCTCTAACCGATATGGTTCATATCACGCGCCTGGAACTGAGCAACTTTAAATCCTTTGGCGGCACGACGAGCATTCCTGTCTTGCCCGGGTTTACCGTGGTTTCAGGTCCTAACGGTTCGGGGAAATCCAATATTCTCGATGCCCTTCTCTTCTGTCTGGGCATCTCGACTTCTAAAGGAATGCGGGCGGAACGCTTGCCCGATTTAGTGAACCACAATCAATCCCGCAGTCGTGGCACTGTTGAGGCCAGTGTGACAGTGACGTTTGATTTGGGAGATTCGTTTGGGTTAATTGATACCACGGATGCACCGGCAACTACGACACAGGATGAGTCCCCAATGGAACGGGAACCGAGTTTAGAACCGGAAGCAACGGAAGAACCAGAACCCCACTCGGACAATGGCAATGGGTCCAGCGCATCGGAACCCTCAGCAGCGGAAACTCTTGCCGCCACAGGCGATCGCGAATGGAGTATCACCCGGAGGTTACGCGTCACGAAAGGCGGTACCTACACCTCCACCTACTACATGAATGGGGAATCCTGCACCCTCACGGAGTTGCACGAACAAATTAACCGCCTGCGGATTTACCCGGAAGGTTATAACGTGGTGCTTCAAGGGGACGTTACCGCCATTATCTCTATGAATGGCAAGGAACGCCGGGAAATTATTGATGAACTGGCAGGGGTGGCAGCTTTTGACCGTAAAATCGTGCAAGCTAAAACCAAATTAGATGAAGTTAAGGAACGAGAAGACCGCTGTCGCATCGTTGAAAATGAGCTAAGAGTCCAGCTTGAGCGTCTTTCCAAGGACCGGACTAAGGCGGAACAATATAAAAAATTGCGCGCTGAGTTGCATGAAAAAGAACAACTCGCGGCAGTGTTGGAATGGCGACAGTTGAAGCAACAAGAGTGGAAACTGCGGGAGCAAATTGAAGGGGGCGATCGCCAAGTGACCCAACTCGGCGACCAAATTACCACCCTCAGCGGCGAAATTCAACAAGCCAGCACCCACCTGGAAGAACTGAATAATCGCGTCAAAGCCCTCGGGGAAGAGGAACTGATCGCCCTGCAATCCACCCTCGCCACCCAAGACGCGGAACACCGGCAATTGCAAAACCGCAAAGAGGAACAATCAGCCAACCGCCAACAGACCCTCGCTCAGATAGCACAAACCGAGCAGAATATCAAGGAATTGCAACAAGCCTTGCAAAAATTGGCGGAGGACCGGGAATTAGAAAAAAATATGATTGTTTCGGTGCAGGAAAACCGGGACAGCACCCAAACCCTGTTGAACCAACGACGGGAACAGGCGAGTGCGATCGCCTCCGCTTCCGAGGAGTGGGTGCAGCAACAAACCAACCTCCACCGCCAAATCGAAACCCTGCAAAAAAATCTCGACCCCCAGCGCACAGAACAAGCCCGTTTAACCGAACGCCGGGGACAACTTGAACAGAAAATTGCAGAACAACAGGAGTCCTTGGAAACCTCCCGTCAGGACTTGATGAACCAGCAATTTGCGCGCACGGATATCGAACAACGGCATCAGTTAGCGGTGCAACAGGTGCAATCCTTGGCGCAAACGGTTTCTGCCTTGGAACAAGACTTGCAAGTGCAGCAGGAAACCCAGAAACGACTATTGGAAGAACAACGGGACAAACAACGCCGTTTGGACAAGTTGGAAGCGCAAAATCAAGCCCAGCAAGAAGCCAGCGGCACTGGGGCGAGTAAGGTGATTTTACAGACTGGGTTGCCGGGAGTCTGTGGGTTGGTGGCGCAACTGGGACGGGTGGAACCCACCTATCAAATGGCGTTGGAAATTGCTGCTGGTGGGCGGTTGGGGTATTTGGTGGTAGAGGATGATGGGGTTGCCGCTGCGGCGATCGAACTGTTGAAGCAAAAACGGGCAGGACGGGCGACGTTTTTACCGTTAAATAAAATTAAACCGGGACGATTTTCGCCCATTGAAGCCTTGCGGAATGCCCCAGGGTTTGTGGATTATGCGGTGAATTTGATTGAATGCGATCGCCCCTATCTACAAATTTTTGCTTATATTTTTGGCAATACGGTTGTTTTTGAAAGCATCAATTTAGCCCGTCCTTATTTAGGACAAGCGCGGATTGTCACGTTGGATGGGGATTTATTAGAAAGCACGGGGGCCATGACTGGGGGAAGTACGCCCCATCGGTCCAGCTTGCGGTTTGGGACGGGTGGGAACACCGAATCTGGGGAAGTGACGGCCCTGCAAAATCGTCTTCAGGAAATTGAGACTATTTTAGACCGCTGTACCAGTGCGATCGCCACTGCTGCGGAAACCGTGAAACAGCGATCGGCGCAATTGGTGGAAGCGAAGCAGCAACAGCGGGAATTGCAGCTTAAATTTGAGCAGTTAGAGAAAGAGATTAATAATTTAAATGGGGCGATCGCCCAGTTAGAGCAACAATTAACCAAAAACTCCCAAGAATTAGAAACGGCGATCGGGCAACTCGAAACCCTTGCCGCTGACTTACCGGACCAAGAAGTGCAGCTAGAACGCTGGCGACTAGAACTCTCTAGCATGGAAGAATCGGGAACCAATAGCGAATGGCAACAAATCCAGTCCCAAGTCCGGGAACTGGAGAGTCAGCTACAGGAATGGGAACAGTCCCTGAGTGCAGCACAGTTGCGGCAACAGGACTTAGGCAGTCAGTCTCAGCGGTTAGAGGAGAAAATTCAAGATGGACAAAAGCAGTTAACTCAGTTACGGAAACAGGAGATTACCGGAACAGAGGCAATTGCTCAGTTGCAGCAGCAACTCACGAGTTTGGGTCAGGAAATGGCGCAAACTCAGGGTGCTTTGGCAGAAATTGAGTCCAAACTGGGGGAAGAAAAAACCGCCCGGGACCAAGCTGAAGCCAAATTGCGGGAATTGCATTTAAGCCGCCAGCAACTGGAATGGCAACTGCAAAAACTCCACGAAACCCAACAGGGACGGCGGGAACAACTCGTGAATATGCAACAAGAATTGCAACAACGGGAAGCGGAATTACCCGACCCGCAGCCGCCAGTTCCTGAAGCGATGGAGAACCGTTTGGCGACCGTATTGCAGGAATTGCAGAAAGAAGTGCGATCGCTGCAAAAACGGATTGAAGCAATGGAACCCGTAAATATGTTGGCCTTGGAAGAGTACGATCGCACCCAAGCCCGATTAGAGGAACTCAGCCAAAAACTCGCCACCTTAGAAGGGGAACGCACGGAAATTCTGTTGCGGATTGAAAACTTTACCACCCTGCGACTCCGGGCCTTTAAAGAAGCCTTCGATGCCGTTAACCAGAACTTTCAAATCATCTTCGCTGAACTTTCTGACGGCGATGGCTATTTGCAACTTGACGACCCTGAAGACCCCTTTAGCAGCGGTTTGTCCCTCGTTGCTCATCCCAAAGGGAAACCTGTACAGCGGTTAGCCTCCATGTCCGGGGGAGAAAAATCCCTCACCGCCCTCAGCTTTATCTTCTCCCTACAACGGTATCGCCCATCACCGTTTTACGCCTTTGATGAAGTGGATATGTTCTTAGATGGGGCAAATGTGGAACGATTGGCTAAAATAATAAAACAGCAAGCTGACGTGGCTCAGTTTATCGTCGTCAGTCACAAAACTCCCATGCTCAAACTGGCCGAGCGGGTGATTGGCGTAACCCAAGCCCGGGGAGCCTATACCCAAGTGATTGGGCTACAAATTGAGCAAAAGACTTCGGCTGTATGATTTTATGGATAGTAATATTAAAGAGAATTCGCTATTAGGATTCAACTAAGAATGACATCTGATACCATCCGTCTCCGCTCCGACTTGTTAAATACTCAAGTGATCACCCGCGACACCGGCAAGCGCCTGGGAGTCGTCAAAGAACTGTTGGTAGATATTGACCGCCGACAGGTCGTAGCCTTGGGTCTGCGAGATAATCTCCTATCAGTCGCCGGAATGCCCCGATTTATGTTTCTCAGGAGCATTGAACAGATTGGCGATGTGATCTTGGTTGAAGATGAAGACGTCATCGAAGATATTGACGTAGATGCCTACAGCCGGGTAATCAACAGCGAAGTGATTACAGAAACTGGCGAACTGTTGGGACGTGCCCGAGGGTTTAAGTTTGACCTGGCAACGGGGGAATTGGTGTCCCTGGTGATTGCCTCTTTGGGACTGCCGCAAATTCCCGACCAAGTGATTAGTACCTACGAACTGCCGGTTGAGGAAATTGTCAGCAGTGGACCCAATCGCCTGATTGTGTTTGAAGGGGCTGAAGAACGACTCTCGCAGTTGACTGTGGGATTCTTAGAGCGTTTAGGCATTGGCGAACCCCCTTGGGCAAGAGAAGAAGAGGCCCTGATCATGCCGACAGCGCGACCGGAAAATCAACTGCCGACGGGGATGGCAGTTCCAGCGCCGGAACCCCTGCGATCGCCCTCCCGAGTGGTGGAAGAGGCTTGGGATGAGGACGAATCCTGGCAACAACCTGTAGTAGAACCTTTACGCCAGAGTCAGACAGCACCGATTTACTACCCAGATGATTTAGAAGAAGATAACTGGAGCGAAGCCACGGCCCAGGATAGCTACGATATGGATTACAACGATCGCTATGACGAGCCTTACGAGGAGCCCCGCTATAGCACGGCTCAGGTCTATGAAGAACCTGAAGATGCCGAGGATTATGAATACAGCGACGTAGAATCCGATGCCTGGGCGCAAGAAGATGATAAGTCCTACAATCCGCCTCGGATTAATATTCCTGAGAAAACCAAAGTGCAGGAATACGAGGAAGAACCGGGCGGTTATTAATCCACCCCTCTCGTGTCATGGCTCTGCCATGACATGGGCCTTCTGCGGCTCTGCCGCCTAGTAGGGATTAGGAGGCAGAGCCTCCAAGAGGGCATGACTCGGCAGAGCCAAGTCACGAGGAACAAGAGGGACAGGAATTAGTACCTGGAGACCCTAGCAAGCTACAATACGGACGTGGGCGAGTTGAGCCAGTGCGAACCCCTCCAGAAATGGGGTAAACTCCTTGCATTAAGGCGATCGCGCCGCGTTATTGTAAAACCCTCATCATTGCCATCATGCCGATTCTAAACGACACGACTATTGCCTTACTGTTGTATGTGATTTTAGGCGGGACTTACCTATTGGTTGTCCCCTTAGCCCTTTATTTCTGGTTACAAAAGCGGTGGTATGTCGCCAGTTCTTTTGAACGGGCTTTTCTGTATTTCTTAGTGTTTTTCTTTTTCCCGGGAATGTTAGTTCTTGCTCCCTTTTTGAACTTTCGACCCAAACGCCGAGAAATTAACGTTTAAAACAGGAATGAAGAGATTGGGAAATCAACTGCTAGTCATGCCTTGATTCCCGATTTCTTCGTCCTAGAATTATGCATAAAATTTAGATAAAAAACGCAATTATGCGAAGAATTGATGTATTAGGAATTGGCTTGGGTGTCTTCCTGGCTGGAGGTTTAGCTTATCTGGGATTCCAGGGAGCCGGGTTAGATAGTATTACTGCCGGAATTTGGAGCCAAGTTTTATTAGTGGGTGGATTAGTGGGTTGGTTACTCACCTATTTATTCCGCGCCGTCAACGGAGATATGACCTATCATCAGCAGGTTGAAGAATATAAAACAGCGGTTCTACAAAAGCGCTTAGAAGAATTGACGCCGGAAGAATTGGCTAAAATTCAAGCGGAAATTGAGGCGGAGAATGAGGCGGAAAAACTGAAGGCGCAAGATTAAGGGCAATAGTAAAGAAACGACTGAAGTCGGGACGTTGAACTCAGAAACTTCAGCGGTTTGGAGTAATGAGTGCAGTCGTTATCTGGCTGGACCCCCGAAAGTTACTCCCGATAGGATTGGATAACTTAACAGCCCGGGCAGATGATACGCTAGTTAATCTATCCAAGCTAGGTAAGTTATAAAATGACATCGGTTTCCCAGTGCTTTGCGTCCCTGCGCGATCGCCAGCAGTGTGCTTTGATCCCGTTTATCACCGCAGGGGATCCAGATTTGCAGACCACCGCTAAAGCCTTGCAACTGTTAGATAGCAAGGGTGCGGATTTAATTGAATTAGGGGTTCCTTACTCCGACCCCCTGGCTGATGGACCCGTGATTCAAGCTGCCGCAACTCGGGCACTGCAACGAGGTACGCGCTTGGAAGCTGTCTTAGAAACCGTCAAAGCTGTCACGCCAACGTTGCGATCGCCCATCATTTTGTTCACCTACTACAACCCGATTCTCAAACAGGGTGTAGATACGTTCCTCAAAAATGCTGCCGATGCTGGAGTCCGAGGTTTAGTGGTCCCGGATTTGCCCCTAGAAGAGTCAGAGGACATCCTCAAAAAAGCCGATGACCGGGGGATTGATGTGGTGTTATTAGTTGCGCCCACGAGTCCAAAAGCCCGGATTGAGGCGATCGCCCGTCAGTCCAGAGGATTTATTTATCTCGTCAGCGTCACCGGCGTTACGGGGATGCGGTCCCAAGTCCAATCTCGCGTCGAAGATATTCTCGCCGAAATGCGCCAAATCACGGACAAACCCATTGGAGTCGGATTTGGCATCTCCTCTCCAGAAATGGCGCGCCAAGTCAAAGACTGGGGTGCAGATGCCGCCATTGTCGGGAGTGCCTTTGTCAAACGATTAGCCGAAGGAACCCCAGAAGAAGGATTAGCCTCAATTGGCGAGTTTTGCCAGAGTTTGAAACAGGCGATCGGCTAAAAAAATCTCTCCCCGCAACTCCCTCTGGTCCCCTCCCCTTGGCAAGGGGAGGGCTAGGGTGGGGTCCTCTTCGCCCCCATCAATCTCTCGCGAAAAATCAACAATTCTTGATTTTTTGGGGTTGGTCATGGAGTCTGAGAAAGAATCCGTCCCATAAACTGAAAGGCTGAAAATTCAAACTCCTGGACACCCTTGCAGGGGAGGACAAGAAACCCGCTTTCTAACCTGGGTGCGATCGCCACGTTCCACCTTGCTCAGATTTAACTAACTTTTACCCAATCCACTCCCTGAACCCTCGCCCCAAACCTGAGAATTAGGCTACAGTGGGAGAAAATAGGCTACCCCACTGTCGGGATCTGCTTATTGCTAAGATTTAATCCACAGGCTGTTTTTGCCAGCCTCAAAAATTGTGTGCCATCTCGGGATGAGTTGTATCGCTATCGCATGGGGAAACCGGCTATGGGTCAAGTATTAAAGCGGCTAATTGTGGGTTTGAACTTGTTAGTCCTTGGTGGGAGTGTTGGCACGATCGCCAGCCGATATCTCTTTAGGGATGGCAGTCTAGGAACAGAACCCATTGCTATGCCGGTGATACTCCAGGAGACTACAACTCCAGTTAATAGCGATGCTGACTCAGATCTTGAAACCAATCCGGCTTTCAGGGAACAGCCCATTGACCGCAATTTTATCGCTTCGGCGGCGGCAAAAGTGGGTCCTGCGGTGGTCAGAATTGACGCCCTTCGGTCGGGAATACCCGTGGAGGAGAATGACGAAGCAAATCCCTTTTTTCGGAAATTTTTTGGGGAAGAAATGCCACCCCCGAGACAACAGGGAAACCACGGGACGGGATCTGGGTTTATTTTGAGCGCTGAGGGTCAAATTATCACCAATGCTCATGTGGTAGAAGGAACCCAGGTGGTGAAAGTGACCCTGAATGATGGGCGCATTTTTAAGGGAAAAGTGATGGGGATTGATTCCCTCACTGATTTAGCGGTGGTCAAAATTGAAGGGACTGGGTTGCCAAAGGTGAAGTTAGGCAATTCTGAGAATTTGGTCCCCGGACAATGGGCGATCGCGATCGGGAGTCCCCTGGGATTGGATAATAGTGTCACTGTGGGGATTATCAGTGCAACCGGGCGATCAAGTTCTCAAGTGGGCATTTCTGATAAGCGGGTCCGGTTTATCCAAACCGATGCAGCGATTAATCCGGGGAATTCTGGGGGACCCTTACTGGACGATCGCGGGGAAGTGATTGGGGTGAATACGGCCATTCGTGCGGATGCGCAAGGATTAGGATTTGCTATCCCCATCGAAACTGCCAAACGGATTGCCAATGAGTTATTCACAAACGGTCAAGTCTCTCACCCATTTTTGGGCATTCAAATGGTGGAGTTGACTCCCCAAGTCCGAGACAAATTAGAAGAACGCCTCGAAGGGGTGAAGATTCTCACCGAAACTGGGGTAGTGATTATGACGGTGTTACCTAATACTCCCGCCCAGAAAGCCCAGTTGCAAAAAGGCGATGTGATTCAAAAAATTAATGGGGTGGCGATCGCCACAGCCAGCGAAGTGCAAGAATTGGTAGAAGCCACCCAAGTTGGGGGACTCCTGCAAGTGGAAGTCAACCGCCAAGGGACCACCGCCACCATTGCCGTGCGTCCTGGGGCGTTTCCCCCCGATCGCCGGAATTAAGGGGCGATCGGGATAAACTTCCCCAGGTTGAATGGGTTGTCTACCGAGAACCATGTTTCCCTGAACCGCCACCAGCGGAGTCGTTCCCCAGGGAACTAACTTGGGATAACCGTTCCTCCAAATGCATCCGTTGTTCCATCTTGTGCAGGAAATAACCCGTCATCATGGCGGATGCCAACAAACCCGACAAATTCTCTCGGTTCGTCGTAATTTGAACCTCAAAGTTCTCCGACGGCAGGACACCCACCAGTCCCTGAACGTTCTGAGAGATAATTTCCTTAATTTCCGGGCTGACTGACTTGGCAACCCGCGCCAACACTTCGGGCGGTTGATGCTGTAAGTATTTCAGCAGCTGATTCGCTTCGACATCTTCATCGTGGGAATTCAGAAAGTCAGGTTGATAAACCATGAGGATCCTAAGTAGCTCAAGTGCTTATTTTCTACTTTAAACCATTGTGCTGGGCAGATGCCTCCTTCCCGGTTGGGATTCCAAACCGGCTCAGAGCAAGCATTATCACACAAATAAAAGTCTGTCAACTCCTCAAGAGGTAAAAATTTCCACCCTCGCCCAGATTCCCCCTCAAAACACCGCGAATTCATAAAATCCGGTAAATTTAGGATTGACAGTTGACTTAGATAGAAAAATCGTGCATAATAGCTATGCTTTGGCGAAATGCTTAATCTTACGGGTTCACACAACCCCATCCGATTAAACTCTAGCCGAATTGCTCGGGGGCGTGGCGGAATGGTAGACGCTACGGACTTAGAAAACTGAGCCTTATTGGAGAAATCCTTTAAGTGACCGCTCTCAAATTCAGGGAAACCTAACTCTGGTAACAGACAAGGCAATCCTGAGCCAAGCCGAAATTTCGGAAGGTGCAGAGACTCGACGGGAGCTACCCTAACGTAAAGCCGAGGGTAAAGGGAGAGTCCAATTCTCAAAACCAGTGTTCTGGCAGCAACGAAAGTTGCGGGAGAATGAAAATCCGTTGGCTGGAGACAGCCGTGTGGGTTCAAGTCCCACCGCCCCCATACTAATCTAAAATTAACTCAAGTCGTTTCTATCCAGTTGGTAGTCACGACTTTCGTTTTTATCTGGAGTCCCCGGGTCACAGTCACTGCGATCGCCCTCAGCAGTTCAAACCCCGTCGGTATTGAGCGTCCCTATCTCCACTACGATAGAAGCATTACCTTGAAAACAATAAAATATTTATGTGGCCTCGCATCAAGTCCATCCTGTCTAAACTGCTGCTGGTCCTTTCTCTGGTAGCCTTCTTCATTTTAGGAGAAAGTCACTTAGCGGTCCAACCTGCTTGGTCAGAAATCCGCCAAATCGAAGAAGCACCGGGTCAAGTCCTTTATCAATCTCAACATAGCTTACGAGATCAGGCCGGGTATTCTTGGCAAGTTGTCCTTTTTAAACAAGTTAAAAACGCCACAGTGACGGGAGTCAATCTCCGATTAGTGGGATTTCCAGGAGTCGCGGAGTTTTCCCATCCCCAACCGCTTCAAATTAAGATAGAGACCGGGGAAATTTTCACCGCAGAAGATGAGTTTGGGGACCAGTCTCCCGCCCCAAATGTGGGGCAGTACGATTTTAAATCCCTGCTGTTGAAACTGCCCATTAATCAGCGAACTGTATTTCTTTTACCTCTGGCAGGCGATCGCGTGACTACCCTACAAATTCCCCCTTCTATCATACTAGAATGGCAAATAATCGCTCAAAATTGAAACTGTTCCCGTGATCTAGGCTTGCTGAATTCAGTGTAACCGCCTGTTATTTAATTTATGGCTCCAAAATTCATCATGCACATTCCTTCCATGATATTAAAATCATTTTTCTGATAAAAATCAAAAGGAAAGCCATCCTTAGATGTAAATAAAATAATAGTTTTAATATCTATTATTTCGAGATGGTTTTTTAATGCAGCCATTAATTTAGACCCGACTCCCTGTCTTTGGCAATGAACCGAAACAAACATTTCTTTCAGGTAAAAATAGTCCCCAATATAATAGGGTTCTATATTTCCCAAACAAGCCCCTAAGAGATTGTTGTCTCGAATTGCCATCCATCCCAGAAATTTAGGGGAATTATAAAAACAAGTCAATTTTTCCCAAGCTTTTTCTTTAGTCCACTGGTCATTCCACGGTTCCGCATTATAAGCTTCCATTAATAGCTCAGCACATTTTTCTAAGCTTTGAATTGATTCAATTTTCTCTATTCTGAAACCGTCGATTCTATTTGCCATTGTTGGGATATTGAAGGTGTAAAAAATAACTGATTTTCCTATCAGAGCGTGTTAGACTAAGGGGATATAATCAAAGTCTACTGCTGTCAAGTTATTATATAGAAGTTCCTGGACTTAGGAGCTACCGATCTCTCGTGAGCAAGATACTCCCACGAGATCCCCATCCTATTTGTACCTTACTCGCCTGGGAAACGCTATAATTAAAACTCTAGCTTTGGCTTTGTAAAGTCCATTTTACCTCTTAGTCCATAAGTTAGCAATGCTACGGTTTAAGTTGATTAAACGGCTAAAATACGGACGCGACTCAGATTTAACGGGGTGGAACAGGGAGCAAGAATACCTAATTAAACGCTTAGGCGCTTTAGTCTGGATCTATAATTTCATTTCATAGCTTCACCTCTCCCGCGCAGCACCCTTGTTCTCTTTAAAATTTTTAAGGGTCTGATTCTTTATTGATGGAGTGCTTTATTAACAAAAATGAACGCAACTCAAACCTTTTCCTCGGTCTATGGACCCGTCTCCTCTTGGCGGTATGGCCGATCGCTGGGGATTGACCCCATTGGTAGTATTTCGACTTGTTCCTTTAATTGTGTTTACTGCCAACTGGGAGAAATTGAGCAGAAAACGGGCGATCGCGCTATTTATATTCCCACCCAACAAATCCTCGACGAACTAGAAGGGTTTGCACCTTGGGATGTGGATGTAATTACCCTCAGTGGCAGTGGAGAACCCACGTTAGCGTTGAATTTAAGGGAAATTTTACAGGGAATTGCCGATCGCACCCATCGTCCCACATTAGTGCTGACCAATGGGACAACATTGGCGGATCCCGAAGTTCGGAACGCCTTGGCGATCGCGGACCGGGTTTCTATTAAACTTGATGCCGTATCGGAACGCCGATTTCAAGGGGTAAATCGCCCTATTAAGGGGATCAATTTGGCAGATATTTGGGCAGGAATTGAGCAGTTTTGTCACGATTATCCCGGAGAAATTGGTATTCAAACGATGCTATTGTCTCCGTGGGATGCTCAGACAAAAGCAGAATATATGAGTGCAGTGCGATCGCTCAGGGTGGATGAAATTCAACTGAATACTCCCACCCGTCCCAAACCTATAAACCGGCAATTAGATGGACGGGGAAATCATCATCCCCAGGAATTTCGCCCCTATCCGGTGCAGATTTTGCCCTGTCTCAATCCCGAGGTTTTACAAGACTTGGCGAGGGAGATTGCTGAGACAACAGGAATTGCGGTGCGATGTGCTCCGGCATAATTTTGGCGATCGCCGGTCCATCCCGAACAAGGTTATCATTTCTTGATGGCTGAATGAGGGCGATCGGTCAATATATCCCTGAATACCAGGAATTCGCCGTTCATGTTTTTCCTTGAATTGATCCCATTCAAGGGAAACTCAATTTAAGAAATTTTCCAGTTGTAGACAATTCAATGATACCCTAAACTCAATATATCCATTGATATCACTGAATTTATGAGCCTGATTCCAGGGTATTCCCAAATCCAGGAAATTCAATCCGGCCTGAGAACGGTCATTTACCGTGCCTATAGTAAACGGACGCAACAACCCGTTATTATTAAAATCCTCAAAGCAGAATTTCCGCAAGCTCAAGATATTGCCCGATTTAAGCATGAATATGAAATGATTCGGGGTCTGAATATTTCAGGCATTGTGAAGCCTTACTGCTTAGAAAAGTATCAAAATGGTCTAGCTTTAGTGGTAGAAGATTTTGGGGGGCATTCTCTCAAAATTTATCGGGATAACCACGAGATTAATCTAACAGAATTTTTACAAATTGCGATTCAACTTGCGACAACTTTAGCCCAACTTCATCACAATCAGATTGTTCATAAAGATATTAAACCTCATAATATTATTATTAATCCTGAGACTGGGGAAGTAAAAATTGCAGATTTTAGTATTGCAGTTTGTGGGGCGAAAGAAACTCAGGAGGTAATTGCCGTCGATGCAATTGAAGGAACGCTGGCTTATATGTCCCCGGAACAAACAGGGAGAATGAATCGGGCGATCGACTATCGCACGGATTTATATTCATTAGGGATTACCTTTTATGAATTGCTCACGGGACAGCTACCCTTTCAAGCCAAAACCCCCTTAGAATGGGTTCATCAACATATTGCTAAAAAGCCAATTCCCCCAGATTTTCGTAACCCAGAGATTCCAGCGGTTCTCTCGGAAATTGTCATGAAATTAATCGCGAAAACTCCCGAAGACCGCTATCAAAGTGCCTGGGGGGTAAAGGTTGATTTAGAAATTTGCCTACACCAATTGCAAACCCAAGGCAGCATTGATCCCTTTCTGATCGCCCAAAGCGATCGCACTGGAAAAATAGCCAGTCCCAGAAAAATTTACGGACGCGATCGGGAAATTGCAATTCTTCAGTCTACCTTCACGCGCATCAGTCACGGTTCTCGGGAAACCCTCTTAATTGCAGGACATTCGGGCATTGGTAAATCCGCTTTAGTGCGACAACTTCAGCCTTGGATTCGACAACATAACGGGTATTTTATCTCCGGTAAGTTCGATCACTATAAACAAAATATTCCCTACCGGGCCCTGGTGAGTGCCTTTCGAGAATTAATTCGCCAACGGTTAACGGAACCCCAAGATATCCTCGAAGAGTTTATTGAAAGTCTCCAAAAAGCGTTAGGAACCAATGGCAAAATCATTGCTGATGTGATTCCCGAAATTGAACTGGTAATCGGGGAACAGCCCGAGGTTTCGGACCTATCTCCCACGGAAGCTCAAGCGCGCTTTCATCGGACTTTTAAAGCCTTTGTAGAAGTTTTTACCCAAGAGAAACATCCCCTCTGTTTATTTTTAGATGATTTGCAATGGGCGGATTCCGCTTCCTTAAAATTAATTCAGCTTTTGATGACTGAACCGGAGAGCAAATATCTATTGTTAGTAGGAACTTATCGCTCCAATGAGGTAGATGCTACGCATGGGTTAATTTTTACCTTAAATCAAATGCAAAACAATGGGGCTGTGGTGAATGCCATCCCTTTGAGAGGATTGGAACCTCAAGATATCCAGGACCTCCTCAGCGATACCCTGAATGTGGCGGGCGATCGCATCGAATCTTTGGCTCAATTTATTTATAATAAAACTGATGGCAATCCGTTCTTTTCCATTCAATTACTCCAGTCTTTAGCCCAGGATAATTTATTAACTTTTGATTTTGAAAAGGGAGAGTGGCAGTGGGAGATCAATCGCCTCCAAGGGACAGAAATTACCGATGATGTTATCGAACTCACCCTCACCCAAATTCACAAGCTGCCCGAAGCAACCCAAGTGCTTTTAAATTTAGCCGCTTGTATTGGCAATCGCTTCGATTTAAACGTCCTCACCTGGGTGAGTGAAGGCCAAACCTCGGACACAATTCAGCAATTATATCCCGCCCTCCAGGAAGGGTTAATTGTTGCCGTCAGTGAACCGGAAATTATTCCTGAAATGGTCCAAGATTTAGAGAGTTTGGTTTTACTTGATGTGGCAGCGATCGAAACTTCCTACAGATTTATTCACGATCGCGTCCAGCAAGCCGCTTATTCCCTGATTCCTGAAGACAAAAAGAAAATTGTTCATTTAAAAATTGGACGGTTACTTTTGCAAAATGTCCAAGTAGTGGAGTTAGAAAACAAGATATTCGATTTGGTCGAACATCTCAATTTGGGGTATGAACTGATCAGCGATCGCCGCGAACTTTGCAACTTGGCCCAACTCAATCTAGCTACAGGTCAAAAAGCAAAAGCAGCAACCGCTTATGAACAAGCCCTAAGATATTTGAATTTTGGCCTACAACTTCTGGGTGAACTGGGTTGGGAGGAAGAGTATGAACTGACGTTCCACTTATGCACTGCTGCTATAGAAACCGAATATTTACAAGGCCATTTTAATCAAGCAGAAGAGCTTTATAATGCAGCGTTTAACCATGTAAAACTTTTATTAGATAAAGTTAGACTTTATGAATTAAATATTCAAATCAATGTGGCTAAAAATCGTCCAAAAGTAGCCTTAAAAACTGGTTTGAAAGTTTTAACGCTTCTCGGAGTACCCCTACCCACTCAAGATAAAGCAATTCGATCTTATGCCAATCACCTCTTCCAAGAACTACCCCAAGATACTCATCAAATTGAAGCCTTAGCCAACTTGCCCGTGATGACTGATCCGCATAAAATCGCAGCTATAAGGGTACTGATGACCATGACTCCTGCGGCTCATCTGATCAGTCCGGCTTTATTACCTTCGGTTGTTTTTACGATGGTTAAACTCTCAATTGAATGGGGCAACTCCCCCCTCGCCGCTTATGCTTATGGCATTTATTCCATGTTGTTATGTGGGATACATTTAAAAATTGAAGCCGCCTATGAATTTGGACAATTATCTATGCGGGTACTCAATCAATTTAATGCTCCTGAATTAAAAGCTAAAGTTAATGTATTATATAATGCTTTTATTAAAAAATACAAATTTCCTGCCATTTTATCTCTACAACCCCTAGAGGATAATATCCAAACGGGTTTAGATACTGGGGATATAGAATATGGCTTTTATAGTGCCCTTCATCATGTCAATTTTATGTTTTTTCTCGGGGAGTCCTTAGACGTAGTACAGCAGAAACAAGGACAGTATCTGGAGAAAATGGAGCAGCTTAAGCTAGAATTTCATATGACCTACGCTCAAATCTGGCGGCAAATGGTTCTAAATTTACAGGGAGAATCGTCCGAACCTTGTGCTTTAGTAGGGTCGAGCTTTAATGAACGAGAAATCTGGGGGATTTGGATTGAACAAAATCAAGTTATGTTACTGTTTATTGCCTCGTTTTGTAAAACCTTTTTAGGCTATCTCTTCGAGGACTATTCCCAAGCAGTCCAATCGGGAGAATTAGCAGAAAAATATGGAAAAAAAGGATCGGCTTTACCCTATTGGTCTGAACATAATTTTTATTATTCTCTGTCTCTCTTAGCCCATTGCGATCGCCTAGATAAACGGGCTAGACAAACCACACTCCGGAAAGTCACTGAACACCAAAAACAGATGCAACTATGGGCAAAATTTTCTCCCACAAATTTCCGACATAAATATGACCTAGTAGAGGCAGAAAAAGCACGGGTGAAAGGGCAAACCTTACTTGCAATGGAGTATTATGACCGCGCCATTCAAGGGGCTAAAAAATATCGATATATCCAGGAAGAAGCCATTGCCTACGAACGCGCTGCCCTTTTTTATTCTCACCTCGGGCGAGATGAAATTGCCCAAACTTATTTGAAAAAAGCCCATTATAGTTATGGACGTTGGGGTGCAACAGCTAAACTCAAAGCCCTAGAAGCAAAATATCCAATGGGGATGGTGCAATCCACTCCCCTAGATGAATATGCCCATTTCGGACAGATTACCAGTACCTCCACCTCCACCAGTACCAGTGCTCATAATCGCGGTTTAGATTTAGCCAGTGCCTTGAAAGCATCCCAGGCGATCGCCTCAGAAATTGTTTTGGCTAAACTGATTGAAACCTTGATGACCATTCTCCTAGAAAATGCCGGTGCTCAAACTGCTTTTCTGATTTTAAAACACAACGGTAAATTAGGATTAAAAGCTACCGCTTCCGTAGAAACTTCAGAAGTTATCTTGCACGACTATACCCCAATCACTGAGGATTTAATCCTGCCTTTATCGGCAATTAATTATGTAATCCGCACCAAACAAAGCCTGGTTTTAAATGATGCCCGCTATGAACTCACCTTTAGCACCGACCCCTATATTCTTAAAAATCAGCCTAAATCTATTTTATGTACCCCCATTCTCGATCGCGGACAACCGATCGGGCTACTTTATTTAGAAAATAATAGTGCCAAAAGTGCGTTTACCCCCGAACGCCTGGAATTTTTAACCGTCCTCTCTTCCCAACTGGCTATTTCCCTAGAAAATTCCCTGCTGTATGCCAATTTAACTGCCGCCAGCGAAGAACTAAAACGCGCCAATGAGCAATTAGAAGAAGCGAACCAAACCCTGGAACTGAGAGTGCAAGCGCGTACCCAACAACTAAAAGATAAAAATCAGCGTTTAAAACACGCAATGCAGGAACTTAAACAGACCCAGACTCAACTGATTCAAACTGAAAAAATGTCGAGTCTCGGCCAAATGATTGCCGGAATTGCTCACGAAATTAACAATCCCGTTAATTTTGTCTATGGGAACATTACCCATGTTGGGGAATATATCCAAGATTTGCTTCACTTAATCGAACTGTATCAAGAACACGCACCGGAAACACCTCAAGATATTCAAGAAGAAATCGAGGCGATCGAGCTTGATTTTATTTTGACCGATTTGCCTAAACTGCTTTCTTCTATGAAAATTGGGGCTGAACGGATTCGGTCCATTGTTCTCTCCTTGCGCAATTTTTCGCGCTTGGATGAAAGCGAAATGAAACAAGTCGATATTCATGAAGGGATTGAGAGTACCCTGCTGATTTTGCAGCATCGCCTCAAAGGAAATCCAGGACATTGCTCCATTGAAATCATCAAAGACTATGGTGAACTCCCCCAAGTCGAATGTTTTCCAGGACAGCTAAATCAAGTATTGATGAATCTATTAGCCAATGCGATCGATGCCTTAGAATGCTATAGAAAAGAGGACGCAGAGACTGGATTATCGGAACTTCCGGGGAACGGGGAACCCAGTTCGCGCCGGGGTCCAACGATTCACATCCACACGACAAAAGTTAGTCCAAATTCAGTCTCGATTCGGATTGGTGATAATGGACCGGGTATTCCCAAAGCGGTGCAAAAACGCTTATTTGACCCCTTTTTTACCACGAAACCCGTGGGGAGTGGTACGGGGTTAGGGTTAGCTATTTGCTATCAAATTATTGTGGAAAAACATGGAGGTCAAATTCATTGTAGTTCCCAACCCCCCCAAGGTGCAGAATTTACCCTGGAAATTCCGATTAAGCAACCCCTACATCGTCGGGTAGAGTCCTGATGGATCAAAAATTAGAACTGGATTCGTGGGACTAGGAAAAACAAACCAGGTTTTTTGACAAAGTTTTTGCTGAACTCCTACAAATTGCAGCGGTTAAAAACCGGGTTTTCTTGACAACATCGATGCTAATTGCCTAAAGTTAGTGCATAAACCCGGTTTTTGGTCCCCATTTAGTTACAGTTAATAATGTGGACTCTCATCGGAATTTCTTTCATTAGTAGGAGAGAGGTCCTCTGGTAATTGCGCGATGTCTTCAATCCTTTGCAACTTCACCGTGTTGTAAGTCTTGACCAAATCTCGTAGGGTCCCATATTCCGTCGTCATGCCAAAGGTGGCGGGAGTCACCGGGTCCTTGTAAGTAAAATGGCGATAAGTCAAACAAAATCGGTCCCAAGATGACATCTGAATCCGAAAAATTTTGATAAATAATTCGACCAAAAACCCAGCTAGGGGAATGCGAAAGATGATATTCTTATTTAGGGTGGCGCAGATTTCTTCTATAGCGCGGTCAACGGTGACTGCTGGATTTCCTAAGACAAAAGGTCCGGCGGGTTCGGGAGGATTGTCTACCAGATGAACCACCACTTTGGCAATATCGCGAGCATGGATGAAGTGAAAACTGCCTTCGGCTTTAAAGAAGCGAATCAGATTAATGTGTTTAAGGATTTCTGGCATTCCCCCTGCAACGTGCGAGTAAGGTTTGTGTTCATCTCCTCCAAAAACCAGCGTTGGATATAAGGTGGTAATGCGTGAGGCGATCGGCAATCGAGTGAAGCGGCGCAAACAGTCAAATTTAGAACGGATATATTCCGTTCCCATTTGTCCTGATTCTTTGAGTAATTCGTTATTTCTATCCAGAATACTGGCAGTAGAAAAATAGAATACCTGTTCACAAACTTCGGGATCTAAAAGCTCTAACAATTGCAAAGTTTTGTGGACATTAACATCAAAAACTTCCTGTGCACCTCCCCAGGCAGTGGCGACTAAAATCGCCATATCCATTGTTTTGAGAAGCTCCCCATACTTATCAATCTCGCGCATATCCGCTGGGACGATGGAAATACCGGGTCGAGCCTCTAAGTCCACTCGGAGTTTCTCCGGATTTCTGACTAATAGAAAGAGTTCATGGTCCGTTTCTTGAATTAAAGCCTCGGTTAGGTAGTGACCAATACAGCCACTTGCGCCGGTTATGAAAATACGCTTTTTGGGTCGATAGTAATTTGAATACACGGGAGGTATGGCGACTAGGGTGGTGTGGGAGCGTCAGATTGTCGAACGTAGATTTTAGATTTTAGAGTTTAGACCGTTTTTTGTCAAAAAGGATAGTCCATAGAGGGGGTTTGACCCCATCTGATGGGGGAAAGGGGCGATTAGAAGGGGCTAATCCCTGGGCGATCGCCTCGATTGAATCCTTTGGGAGTGGGTACAGGATTCAATAGGATAGGGCAAGAACCCGGGTTTCTTGCCCTCATTTGTGGCTAAGTGCTACAAATGAGGTGAAGAACCCCGGTTAGTCTGGCCTTGACGATACCGGGGTCTGGGAGGCGATCGCCTCAATGGGGATTAGCTATGAACTGCCAATAATTTATCCGCCTGCTTTGCCGTTTCAAAGAAGAACGCCACATTTTCCTCGGGGGTGCCTTGTAAAACACCATGCCCCAGATTCAAGATATGACCTTGATTCCCTGCTTTGCGAATGGTATCCAGGATGCGATCGCGGATGAAATCATGGGACCCAAATAAGGCACAGGGGTCAATATTCCCTTGCACACCGATATTTGCACCTAGTCGCTTGCGTGCCTCAGCCATATCCACAGTCCAATCCACGCTCACGATATCAACGCCTGACATCGCCATCCGTTCCAGAATCCCCGAACTGCCATTAATGTACAGAATCATCGGGGTTTCCGGGTGGGCTGCCTTCACCTGATCCACCACCCGTTTTTGATAAGGCATGGCAAAGGTTTCGTAATCTTGGGGACTCAGTTGACCCGCCCAGGAGTCAAACATTTGGATCAACTGAGCACCGCAATCGATTTGGTAGCAGGCATAACGGGCGATCGCATCAGCGATTTTTGCCAAAAACGAATGCAACATCGCCGGTTCTCTAAAAGCCATGCCCTTAATCACGGTATAGTCCTTAGAAGACTTACCCTCGATCGCATAAGCCGCCAGAGTCCAGGGCGCACCCACAAACCCCAACACCGTGGATGCCGTCCCCACTTCCTTGCGTAACGTCTCCAGAATCGGACGAATAAACGGCATCGTCTCCTCCGGTTCCAGGGGATACAGCTTATCAATCTGTTCCTGAGTCCGAATCGGGGGGTCAATAATCGGTCCCCGACTTTCGATAATGTCGAAAGGAATGCCAATTCCCGGCAAGGGAGTCAGGATATCCGAGAACAGAATCACCCCATCCGGTTGAAACGCCCGC
Source organism: Laspinema sp. D2d (assembly GCF_025370755.1). Taxonomy (GTDB): domain Bacteria; phylum Cyanobacteriota; class Cyanobacteriia; order Cyanobacteriales; family Laspinemataceae; genus Laspinema. Next base: position 203,561 of record NZ_JAMXFC010000006.1, read on the forward strand.
CAGGGTTGCAGAGAGATTTCGATCGCAATCTCCGGATTTTCCGAACGTTCCCGAAACGAGGGGTATTTATCGCGCAGATCTCGATAAACCTTCATATAGCGCCCCGCTTGGCGCATCATCCAAACGGGGGGACGATCTAATTTTTCCCCGCGCGCTGCTCTTAGTAGATAAGGAACTGGGCTAGAACCAGCCATTTAAACTTCACCTTAAATTTTACTTAAATGCCATTGTTCAGCTTACCATTCTGCGTCAATTATTTTTGTTTTTTTGCAGGGGCTTCCAGATAAAGGCTTTTAAAAGTTAGGCGATTTTAAATATCACATTTTTGACTATTTAACCGGAGAGTTAATATTTTGTAATATTTGGGGTTGGGTAGAGAGGTCGGTTTATTTTAACTGTCCCTGGTGTATCTCCAAAGCCAGTGGAGGGAAAGGGGTAAACCTGTTTAGGCGATCGATCGGGCAAAAACTAGGCCAGTTATTGGAAATAGCGTTAATCTACCGGGGCGATCGCCCTTTCTGTGAAATGAACCCAATCCAAGCGCAAATGCTCCCCAGATGGAAGTGGGCGAGGGGTAGTGAATTTTGATGCGGGGAGGGGTCTCTCGGGATTCCAGCCCGTTATGCCCCCTTGTTTGCATAAAAATTAAAAATTTTACAAAAAATGTTTATATATGCAGGTTGACAAGTCTAATTTTTTTACATTATGCTAAATATGACCCTTGTAATGAAAAAAAATATTCTCTATATGGCAGATAACCGATCTAAGTGGCCGTCCGACCTAGGGCCGACCCTAGCGAAGATAAGAAACAACGCAAGTCTCAAGCAAGGTCATATTGAGGCTGCTCTTGAAGAGCAGGATGTCACCCTCGCTCAAAGCCGGATCTCCCGCATTGAGAAGGGCACGGTCAACCCTTTAAAGCCAGAAATAGAGGCATATCTGAGTGCGATTGGTACAGATGAGGCCGAAGATTATCGTCAATTCCTCGTCGATCAATCTTGGGAGAATCTCGAGCCCCCTTCATTCTGGAATCCACAGCGTAAAGACTTGTGGGAAGCCGAGACTTGTCTAAAAAAACTCAAGCGATCAATCTCCGCCGAAGCGCCTGAGTATATACGCCGTCAAGCTGAGATGCATCAAGAACGAATTCAGCAAGAAGCCGAATATTTGGGATCTCTTAAACATTCCATTGCTTATGTGGGTTCTATTGGTGTTGGGAAGACAACAGCGATTTGCCATATCACAGGGCTGCTCATTCCCAAAGCCAAAAGACCAGCACTTAAAAACGCTCTTTCAGTGGCTGCTGGCCGTACAACTGTGTGTGAAGTTAGCATTAAAGTTGGACCGAAGCTGGGAATCCGAATTAAGCCCCAGACTCCGGAAGAAATTGATAAGTCAGTAGATGATTTATGTGCTAAGCATTTTTCAGAAAATCAAGAGCAACAAGACGGGGAACAAGCAGATCTGGTCGGAATTGTTCCCGCAGAAATAAAGCGGTTATTTTTGAATATGGCAGACTTAAATGAGGAGAGTTTGTCAGAGTTGGCAAAATCTTGTCAAAGCCAAAATAGTTTAGTAGCAAAATTTAAGGAAAAACTAAGGCTACATGACAGGAAGCGAGAGGAAATCTGGTTTGAAGAGGAAAATTACAACTGGACGGAGATGACATGGCTACAAGAAACATTTAAGGCTATCAATTATGGAAATAACAAAGAAGTTACAGTTCCGAAGCAGATTGATGTTATCGTACCGGCTGGAGTAGTCCCAGATTCTGACTTTGAATTAGAAATTATTGATACCAGAGGTCTGGATAACGAAGGAACTACGATCCGCCGGGACATCATCGACTGTCTTGATAATTCCCGAACCCTTACGGTATTATGTTCTAAGTTCGCCGATGCACCCAGTTCTCAGATATGCGATATCATCGATCATCTGATTAACGAAGGTTCCCAAAAGGTATTGCAAGAGCGAACAGTCATTCTATGTCTTCCTCAAAATGCTGAGGCTGAAGACATTACTAATCCCGAAACGGGAGATTTTGTCGAGTCCACAAAAGAGGCTTACGAGCTAAAGAAAAAGGAAGTCGATAATAAAATACGGCCAAAGCTAAAAAACTGGGACGAAAAGGATATTCCAGTTTTATTTTTTAATGCGCAATCAGAAGAGGACGAGCCATCGGAAATATTTGCTGATTTACTGAAAAAGATTGGTGAGTTACGTGAGGCGTCATGTCGTCGATTACAGAATGCGACTAATGCCCTCCTTATTCTGATTCAAAATCAAGAAGAAGAAGATGCTAAAAAAGCCTATGAAAAAGTCAAAGAATCGGTCAAAAACTTTTTGGATGAATATGGTCAACAACCTTTAAAGCTATACACAACTTATCGATTTCTCCTACAAGAAATAGAAAAAAGTCACCAGAAAACAATTCGGGCAACGATGAGACGACAGGGGCGATATGATAATCTTGATATTTATTTGCTTCTGGGAAAGGGGGCAAGAGAAGTAGCTTGGGTAGCTACTTATGTCATTTTTCATCGTTTTGAAGGTATGATTGATGATGGCTTAAAACGCGAACCGATTGTTAAAAACTATGCAGAAACATTTTTGAATGAAATTTTAGTCAACTGGAAGATATGGCATGAAGATTTTTTAAGAAAGACAGAATACTTGGGTGAAGAAATATACAAAATGCGGTTAATTTCTTCTTATTTGCTATGGTGGGAGTGTAATGAATGTCAAGGTCGAGGCTATAAAAAAGAGGTTGTAAAAAAAATCAATGATTGGTTTAGAAAACAAGAGGATTTGGAAAAGAATTTAAACCATCAAATTCAAGAGGCATGGCAGGAAAAGGTTTTGGCAAAGTTGGCAAGGCTAATAGAGGATGAAATAGAACTAGCAGAGACAGATTGAAATTAGACATTGCTCAAAGGGGGCGATGCCCCCTCTAATGCTGGTTTTCCCTTTGTTTTCGATTAAGAAAGAATCGAGATGTGATAGGATAAATTAATAAAATAATGGATGTTATCTTTAGAACCAGCAAACTCAAAAAAGAGTTTAACGATCGCCATCTCCTAGAAAAGCGCCAAGGCCAAATTCGAGCTAAACTCATACACAGAAGACTGGATGACCTCCGAGCAGTAGATATACTAGAAGATATGCGAAATCTTCCAGGGCGCTGTCATGAACTGCGGGGTAATCGGAGTGGACAGTTATCTTTAGATTTGGATGGCCCTTATCGCTTGATTTTTAAGCCTGCCAACGATCCAGTGCCTCAAAAACCGGATGGGGGACTCGACTGGAGTCAAGTCACTGCTGTTACAATTATTGATGTGGAGGATACCCATCAATAATTTCAGAACCATGACCCAACCCATAGTCAATCAATATCAACCTAACTTCGTGTCGCCTCCAGGGGAAACTTTGCTGGAGACGTTGCAGGAACGAGAGATTCCAGTCGAAGAATTAGCTGCAAAAATGGGAATTTCTGAAGTTGCGATCGCCTCTCTAATCAGCGGTAACACACCCATTACCCCAGAAATTGCCGTACAGTTAGAGCAATTTTTAGGCATACCGGCTCATTTTTGGAATAATCGCGAACGCCATTATCGCGAGTATTTAGCCCGATCGCAATCCCAGGCGATCGCAGATAAGCTGTAGAAACTGGGTTTCTTCTCCCTGCGATCGCCTACTTTACTAACGCGCTACACTCCAGTTATCCCAAAATCTTGGGCGGTGAGGTAGGTAACACCTTGGAGGATGGCAAGCACTTTACCGCCACTGCTGATGGTGGTGACTCCTCCTTGGGACTGGATGGAGAGTTGACCCCAGGTTAAATGAGGGGCTAAAGTGAGTTGATCGATGCCGGATTCAAAGTCCGCGATCGCCTTAGTCCCTCGTCCATTGCCAACTATAAAGCGATCGCTACCGCTACCTCCGATTAGGGTGTCATCGCCATCTCCGCCACAGAGGATATCATCACCCTGCTCGCCTATGAGGATATCGTTGCCGTTACCTCCGCTTAGAAAATCATTCCCCTTGCCACCGTGGAGAGTGTCATCTCCCTCTCCGGCACAGATGATATCATCACCCTGGTTGCCATTGATGAAGTCCTCTCCAGATCCACCACTGATGTAGTCGCCTCCATCTTGATCCGCCAGGGAAGCGTCTGATGGACCGCCGTAGATGGTATCATTGCCTGCATCACCGATGAGGGTATCACTGCTGCGATCGCCATAAATTAGATCGTGATCGGCTCCCCCCCAAGCGATATCATTATCCTGGCCGCTGTAGATGGTATCATTGCCTTCATTGCCGCTGAGGTAATCATCCCCTTGATTGCCATAGAGAATATCTCCCTCATCGGTTAGTAATTCGGAGTCAGTCCAACTCCCGCCAAAGACGGTATCACTGCCTTTATTGCCGTAGAGGACATCCCTGCCGCGATCGCCCCAGATTAAATCCTCATCCTTGCCACCATATACCGTATCATCCTCTTGACCGGCAAAGATAGTATCGTTTCCTTGGTTGCCGTGGAGTTCGTCACTGCCTTTGCCACCTTCTAGGCGATCAGCATCTCCCGGGTTATTTTCCCGTTCACTCCCTTTCCCTCCGCGTATCGTATCATTGCCATTCGCTGCATACAAATGATCATCACCATCTTCGCCATACAAATGATCATCCCCAGCATTACCCAACAGCGCATCATTCCCATGACCCCCAATTAACAGATCCCCATCCTCACTGCCAATGGCGATCGTCTCGGTTGGGTTATATCCCCCAACTGTCGAAAAGTTAGGTGACTCGGGAAGATTCATCTCGCCGCAAGGTTTCCCGTCTTCCCCAAGTTCGTTCGCTTCCCAAGGCAGTGAGCCCTTATTTTCGCCTTCCCCAACCATCACAGGAGGAATCGTCTCAGAATTACCTCCGGGTGGAATTATCCCAGAATTATCTTCTGGAGGAATCTCTTCTGAATTATCTTCTGGGGGAATTGCTTCAGAATTATCTCCGGGTGGAATTAT
>NZ_JAMXFC010000006.1:208684-253011 GCF_025370755.1 Laspinema sp. D2d
TCTTCTGAATTATCTTCTGGAGGAATCTCTTCTGAATTATCTTCTGGGGGAATTGCTTCAGAATTATCTCCGGGTGGAATTATCCCGGAGTTGTCTCCGGGTGGAATCTCTTCTGAATTATCTCCGGCAGGAATTTCTTCTGAATTATCTTCTGGAGGAATCTCTTCTGAATTATCTTCTGGGGGAATTGCTTCAGAATTATCTCCGGGTGGAATTATCCCGGAGTTGTCTCCGGGTGGAATCTCTTCTGAATTATCTTCTGGAGGAATCTCTTCTGAATTATCTTCTGGGGGAATTGCTTCAGAATTATCTCCGGGTGGAATTATCTCGGAGTTGTCTCCGGGTGGAATCTCTTCTGAATTATCTCCTGGAGGAATTATCCCGGAATTATCTCCTGGAGGAATTTCTTCTGAATTATTTTCTGGTGGAATCTCTTCTGAATTATCTCCGGGTGGAATCTCTTCTGAATTGTCTCCGGGTGGAATCTCTTCTAAATTATCTTCTGGGGGAATTTCTTCTGAATTATCTTCGGGGGGAATCTCTTCAGGAACGATCGCCTCCACGATATGCGATGCCATACTCGCCGTACCATTAGCAGAGATAGCGATCTCGTTACCATTGGCCGCTACAATATTGCCACTGTTCAGCGTAACAGAGAGAGTAGAACCCTCCTGTAAATCATTCACCCCCCCCACGAGCAAATAATTATGATTTCCTACGGGCACAGTAAAGGTACTAAACGTAATACCATCGGTAATATTTAGTGGTATTTCCACCGCGCCAATCCCCAAGTCTCCGGTATCATAAATGCCATTATTATTAATATCGGCAATGAGCTGTAAATTGCCAAAATTGGTATTCCCAATCCCACTAACAGTGACTCCAAAAGTCAGAGTATTGGTAATAATGGGTTCATTAACTGAACTCAAACGGAACCGATACCAAACTGTCCCATCAGGGACCGAAGTAGAGGCAGCAGGAAACTGGTCTAATATTTGACTGACAGAATGTTCGCCGAGGGTGAGTACCCCTTTCGGGTTGACGGTTATTGGGATATTTCCTGAAACCTCTAGCGGGTTTCCTGTACCCGTATTCCCCAAATCATTCCCCGTAATATTAATCGTATCAGCCCCAAAATAATTTGCACCACTTTGATAAACCAGGGTACTCAAAGCATTGTTAATATCAGATAGAGTCCCCGTAAAACTCATCGCCCCATCCCCACTGCCATCCCCATTGATAAAAGTGAGATTCGGGGCATTTGTGAAGGTTAAGAAACCATTGTTAGCAGATAAGGTTACTTGTACAGGTTGAGTCCCGGCATCGACATCAGTGACGCTAATTCCTGGAATCGATAAATTTACACTTTGATCAACCACTTGGTTAGGTGGCAGGGTTAAAACTGGGGCATCATTGACGGGATTTACAGTAATATTGAGAGTCTGTATATCCGTAAGCGAATCTCCACTCCCGCTGTTGCCTCTATCATTGGCAAGAACCGTGAGAGTATCAGTGCCATTAAAATTGGGTAAACCCTGATAGAGGAGACCCGCTGCATCAGCTAGAACTTGATTAATTTGGCTAATTGTCCCAGTAAGGGTCACGCTATTTGTGCCATTAGCGGTGATATTTTCCCCGGTGACGCCCCCAGTTACTGCGGAATTGACCGTGAGGATGCCCTGATTAACGCTTAGGGTAACGGCGATTTCATTAGTTTCTGCATCTGCATCGGCGACGCTAATGCCCGGAATCACCAAAGGCGTATCTTCATTCACGGATAAAGCTGGTAAACTCCTGCCCGTTGTGACAGAAACTGCTGATAGATCAAAGTTAGCGCTGGCACTGGGAGTATTGTCCCCAAAAAAGATAAAGTTGGGTGTAGTGTAGGGATTTTCCGGGAGAAAACCTGGGAGAGTAGCGTTGGTGTAGTCGCGCAGATTGCCACTCATTATCGGGGTGCCATCGGCGAGGAGTTGGTAAGTGTCTCCCAACACCTCTAACTGATAGTTAACCGGATTGCTTGTGGTGTTAAAAAGCACACTTTCGTCGGGGTTAACCGTGTGGGTGAATAGAGTATTCGTAGTGTTATCAGGAGTAGGTTCGGCACCACCGTCTTCCTGAACCCAGATTTTATCTTCCCAAAACCCGATTTCTATGCCTTTTTGTCCATCGCTGCTGATGGCAATTAGGCTAAATCCAGCGCGATCGAGAAGGGAATCGTTATTTTTATTGGCACCGGCAGTCTCATGGTTTTCCTCCAGAATTTGGGCCGTAAAGTTGATGGTATAGCCGGTATTTCTGTCTAGTAGGGGAATTCGGTCAGGTCGGGCAATATAACCAGCATAATCCGAAGCAGTTGCAGTGGTGTTGAGATTCTCATCAGTTTGGACAGTGGCGATCGGAAGATAGGGTAAAGTGCGGTATTCAAAACCTTGAGTATCCGGGGTATCGGTTCCATCGTAAAGGGGGAAAGATGCACTGGGAACGGCAATAATAGGAGCATCGTTCGCAGTGGTAAAAGCTATGGTTTTACTGGCGGGACTACTGACTAGATCCTGGGCATCAGTGAGTTGAAATTGGACCGTGCGATCGCCCGCTAATGGATTGTCAGAAATATTGCCATAAATGATGTTCCGCATCAAGGCAGTAACGGCAGCATTAGTGGCAGAATTGCTATTGAATGTAATGGTGAGGGGTTTGCCTTGAGTACCGCCGGTGAAGGTGGCAATCTCTGCGTTATTGTACCGGATCTGGTTAAGTCCGGGAGAATCAATACCAGCCAAAATTTTGTTTAAACCGAAACCTTCGTTTCTAATCATCAAAATATCATCGGTTGTGGCACCCGAGGTAAAGTTAATCCTGAGAGTGCCGCCGTTGAAGTTAGGTGAGTCAGGATCTGTGGCAGTGATGCTGGGGTCAAGAATGGCAAAACCCTGGTTCTCGATATAGTTGAGATTGTCGCTGGGGAGGGTGATTTGGGGGGCTTCATTAAGACGACCTAATCCGCTAAAAGTATCTATCGGAAATCCAATCCACTCTAGGCTAGGGTCGAAGGTATTGCCCGGGTTGGTATCTCCAGTAGTGATGGTGATTTTGCGGCGCAAGGTTCTATTTAACGTACTCACCCCTCCCCCACTCCAGGCTGCATCGGGATTAACACCTATTTGTCCGATTGAATCAATAACTATACCGCTTTTTCGCAGGACTATGGCATCGTTGCCGTTATACCAGGGGCTGCCATTGGTTTGATTGGCAATTGCGGCAAAGTTGGCACCGCTATCGGCCAGAACAAAGGTGCTACCATGCGCGACAGTGCCGTTGAGAGTGATGGTTGTAGTAGCCGTAGCATTCCCGTTAAAATACATTTGGACAGAATAGCCACCTGCAGCTAGGTCGATCGCGCTTCCAGTGCCGTTGTAGAATTCTAGAGCTTTGTCGTTGCTGCTGCCTTCGACATATTCAGAGATGAAAAGGTCGGTGGGGGCGAGGATACCCCCGTAAGCACCGATCGCCTGCGCAGAAAAGGGGATTTGCACTTCAATTGGACCTGTACGCGCTTCCAGTTCCCAATCTCCTCCCAAAGCGGCGCTACCTGTCAGGTTATCACTAGCGGCAACATCCGCCCCGGTGAGGGTGGCGAGGCGATTGACAAATATCCCCTGATCAGCGGCGAGATTGCATCCGTAAAGCAAGATATCGGCATCGGGGGCAAGGGAATTTGCCCATTGGAAAATTTCAGCTTCTGGGAGGGTTTCGGCGGTTAAAACCCTGTTTCCAAGGTGTACCACCCCAGATTGGGCATGGGAGAGAATATGGAGACCTTCGAGGGGTTGTTTTTGCTGGGAGAGGATCTCACTAATTTGGGCGATCGCATCTTGGTTGGGGTCTAACACCACGACGGGTAATTCGGCGGGGGTACTGGCGATGAGGGTTTCATATCCCGTCACCGTAGGGTCAGCAAACAGAATTTGCTTGGGGGAGGTGTTTTCCCAGACGGAGTAGAAGGGGTTTGTAGATTCTGACAGCAAAAAGGCCATAGCTTATGGATCTTTGATAAGAATAGGGTAATCGCACATAGATAAGATCGGCATCCGGAATGAGATATTACCTATCAAATCCCCGGTCATTCCCACGCCAAACACCGCACCCTGAACAATGCGCTGTCTCACTAGCCTGAACTGACTCTAATCTTAATCTATAGTGACCTGATTCTTGCTGAAGAGATTCTCCGAACTCCCCAGAACAACACCTATCGGGTTTTTACAGTCCGGTGGGTGTTGCTCTCTACACAGAAGAGGTTAAGTCGCTAAAATACTTAAACTTCCTTTATCCCCATCTAACTCCACGGGGACTCCCACGGGTAAGGCGGCATTTTCGCCATCATGTCCGAAGGGTAAATCTGAAACAATGGGAATGTCTAAGTCTACCAGGCGATCGCGCAAAACTTCGCTCACGGTAAAACTGGATTTAGTAGCTAAGGTATCACATTGACTAAATCGGCCTAATGCAATTCCTCTCACTCCCGTTAGTGCACCCATCATCCGCCATTGGGTGAGCATCCGATCAATGCGATAGGGGGCTTCTCCCACATCCTCAAACGCTAAAATTGCTCCCTCTAACTTAGGTTGCGCCGGAGTCCCGAGTAAGTGAGTGGCAACAGTGAGATTGGCGGGGAGTAAATATCCGGTGGCGATGCCATTTCCCCAGCCGTTGCCTTGGAGAGGGGGGATTACCTTGCCTTCAACTAAATCAAATAACCGGGAGATCGTCCAATCCGGTTCGCTGGCGATCGTGGTGAGGAGGGGACCATGCACCCCGACGATGCCGGTTTTATTCAGACTCCATAACAAACTGGTAATGTCAGAAAATCCGATTAACCATTTGGGAGGGGTTGCTTCAGGGGTCCAGATCCAATCTTCTAAAATCCTAGCCCCTCCATATCCGCCTCGGACGCAGAGGATGGCGCGACAGTCTGGATCCTGCCATGCGATCGCCAGTTGTTGACGCCGATCGCGATCGGTTCCCGCTAAATATCCCCAAGTGTTGTCGTAACCGGCAGTCAGTTCCACCCGATACCCGCGCGATCGCCAAATATCCAGCCCTTTTTCAAAAGCGGACTGCTCTCGCAGACCCCCACTCGGGGCAACTGCGCGCACCAAATCCCCAGGTTTTAATGCCGGTGGCACAATTCGATTCAAATTTAACCCCGCGATTTCCAATGCCATTGTGCGCTTTCTAATCCCTTACTTATTTATCAATAATTTATCACCCTTAATGGGTGGGATTTCTCCGTTGCCCTAAACTGGAAAATCCCCCAAAATATACACCCTAAAAATATCATATACTCCGGTTTTTAATCCTCTACTCTTCGAGAAGTTGCCTTAAGCTTCACCGGAATTAACCCTTCAAACTATTGGGACAAAATCGAGACATCATTTTCCCTTTCACCGATTCCAATTTCGAGCCAAACTAGGGAATATCTTCTGGATAAGTTTCCGTGGGGGGAGACCAATTTTGTAACGAAGAACGGGATTCAGAATTAGCCCCAGGACGGAGGCGATTGAGTTGGGACAAAGCCCACTGGGCCGCTTCTCTGACCTCGGGATCGGAATCTTCCGAAGCGTGGCGCAGCAGTTGACTGGTTTGGGAAACTAAATCATAGATACGAGTTAAATCTCGGATAGCATTTTTACGCACTTCCGGATTGCTATCTTGTAAAGAAAGAACTAAAGCACGATTCATCGGTTGCAGGGTCCGATTTCCAATTTCAGCCAGGGATGCCAAAATTAAACTGCGCTGCCGAGAATCAGAATCGATTAATAAACTCACTAAGGGTTGCATCGCCCGCGAGTCACCCTTTTGTCCCAGTTCCCAAATTGCTTTGCGTCGTTGAGTCGGCACTCGACTTTGCAAATCTTCAATTAAGGTTTCGATCGCATCAATTTTAGCAAGCTGGGGGGGTTCACTCCGGACTAACCCTTCCCCTTCTTCTGGAGAAGAAATAGGGGGAATTCCTGACGATGACGGGAGTTGGGGGGAGGAGTCAATTGCCTTATCGTTGTAGCCATTCCCGTGATGGGGTGACACTGGGGCCTGTCCAATAGGAGTCCCCTTCTCTAACAGGGGAGATTCCAACTGGGGTTTGGGAGTAAGTTCTGAAAACTGATCCGGGGGGTCCTTGAAACCTGCCGGGGTTTCGGGTACTTCCTGCCCCTCTTCCTCTTCCTCATCCACTTCTTCCCCAGAATGGGTGAGCAAATAAAAGCCCCCCGCAAAGATTCCGGCAAAGGCAAGCGTCCCAAAACTCAGCAGTAATAGCCAGAATAGGTCTTTTCGAGAAAACCGATTTTTTTTGGGAGGGCGTTGAGTTGGGGTTGCGGGATTGGGTTCATTCTGGGCCAGTTCCAGGGGTTCCGGGGTTGCCCTAATCGGGGACTCGGGATTGGGAGAGAGTCTCCTAGACGGGTCCGCAGTCGTCTCCGATGGGGGGCGATCGCGAAGCAAGGGCAGATCTCCAGGGACTGGAGTCCGTGGGATCTGTCCCTGGGAGAGCGTTTGGGAGGTAACAGAAGTTGGGATTTGAGAAATCAAACTCCCCCCTTCGGCACCGGGAAAAATTCCCAGGCCGGTTAAAGTAGTAATCAGTAATAAAACGGGATGGTAGGCGATCATAAATAGGGGTACAGATCCAACCAGTTGATCCAAAGAAAGCATGACACTAAGCTAACTTGCTTTCTGTTCCCAACGCGATGGGCTAAGAATACAATCCCTGTAATAGCACACCGGAATGATCGCAATCTTCAGCTACCCCGATTCCGTTAGAATCAGTCAACCGGGGATAGCTTAACCTTCTGAATCTGAAACTCGAAGTTGAATGGGAATTTCAACCGGGTGACCTTCCGATCCATTCAAAACGGGGATCGGTTCCGGTGAGGGATTTTCGCCACTGGGGATGTAGCGAGTGGATGCACAGGATGTTCTGAGTTTCGCGGTTAAAGTTGCGATCGCCCCAGTAGGGAGTTGTTCGCGCTGATTAATCAGGTAGATGCTGATCAGAGTGAGGATAACACCACTCCACTGTAACCCAGAGAGGGTTTCTGATAAAAATAGATTGCCGAAGAGGATAGCAAACACTGGGGTCATAAAGGTTAGGGAACTCAGACTGGTAAGGTTTCCCGTGGAAGCAAAGTAGAAAAATAGTCCATAGGCGATCGCCGATCCAAAAACGGTAGAGTAAGCCAATGCTATCCACCCATTCCCGTCTAAATGCACCCACTGTTCAGTTTCTGTGAGTCCGGACAGCATCCACAAGGGCAATCCCCCAATAATCATGTGCCAACCCGTCGCCACAACTGGATCGGCGTAGCGGCAAACAAATCGGACCATCACGGTTCCCGCTGCCATTGAGAGGGCCGCCAACAGCATTAACCATTCCCCACTCTGAAATAACCCCGAAAGTTGCAGGGGAGGCACGGTGAAGGACCCGTTAACCCAACCCCAAATCCATTCATCAGGTAGTCCAATCAGACTAATACCCAGAATACCCAGTCCCAACCCCAGGAAACCCCATCCTCCAATGATTTCTCCAAACAGCCATGCACTCAGGAGGGCCACGGCGAGGGGTTGGGAGTCGATCATCACCGAACCCAAACCCGCACCTGTTTTAACTAATCCTTCGGCGAGAAACCCTTGGAAGAGAAACCCATCAACAGCGGCAAACAGCGAAATCCAGAGCCATGCTTGCCATGTCCGGGGTTGAGGACGTCCGGCGATCGCAGCGACTGCCAACACCAACAGTCCCGCTGGAACTAAGCGCACCCCGGCCATAAACAGGGGTGTTGTACTGGTAAGCGTTCCTTTCATGGCGACCATTGCGGTACCCCAGAGGAAAAAGGGAGCAATCATTAATAGGGGCGTGAATGAGAATTTAGAGTGGGTTAATTTGAGTTCCATAAGCCTTTATATTTGGATGCCGTTCTTTCTCAAGCGATCGGAAGTATCGGGTGCAAAAATTACTTATATAACGGGATTGTAGCAAATTATGTAGTTTTGTTACAAACTTGAAACAAACCCCACCCCCGGTTAGAGTACCAAGGGGCAACGAGTCTCGCTAGACCTTATGCACAAATCAGGTTAAATGTCAATCTTAAATGAGGAACTCAAAGATAAGGCAAACTAGAAATGAAGTGCCAAGACTACACAGAACCCTGACTTGAGACAGGCATTCTTATTCTGACCGGAATCGCTTTGGCAGTTTATTTTCCCGCTCAACTGATTTATTTTGCTTCGTGCTACTGAACTATGATTTGGCCTTTTCGGAAATTTCGGAAAAAAATTGCTCGTATTGAAATTAACGGTGCCATTAACGGGACAACCCGTAAAACTGTGCTCGCCGCCCTCAAAACCATAGAAGAGAGAAAATTTCCAGCCTTACTCTTACGGATTGATAGTCCCGGAGGGACCGTCGGGGACTCCCAGGAAATTTATAAAGCCCTGAAACGACTAAGCCAAACTGTAAAAATCGTCGCTAGTTTTGGGAATATTTCCGCATCCGGTGGGGTTTACATCGGCATGGGTGCGCCGCATATCGTCGCGAATCCGGGTACGATCACAGGGAGCATTGGGGTGATTCTCCGGGGAAATAACTTAGAACGACTGCTTGAAAAAGTCGGCGTTTCCTTCCAAGTGATTAAATCCGGACCTTACAAAGACATTTTGAGTTTTGACCGGGAACTGACGCCACCGGAACAACAAATACTCCAAGAGATGATCGATATCAGTTATCTCCAGTTTGTTCAAACCATTGCTGATGAACGCAACCTGAGCGTAGAGCAGGTGAAAAGTTTTGCCGATGGGCGCATTTTTACCGGAGAACAAGCGGTGCAATTGGGAGTCGTAGACCGATTAGGGACCGAGGAAGATGCGCGAATTTGGGCGGCAGAACTCGCGGGTCTTGACCCTAAAAAAACCGAGTGTTACACCTTGGAAGACCGTAAACCCCTCTTAAATCGGTTGCTAGGAAGCACCCTGGGTTCAACGGGTATTTTAGCCGGGATCGATTGGTGTGAATTTGAGATGTCTCATCATGGACAGCCCCTTTGGTTGTATCGACCCTAAGCATCTCATGTCTAATGTCGTTTTACTAAGGCTCAAGGACAAAGGACAACGGACAAATGGCAAATGACCCAAATTAGAAAAGGAGGATTTTTGGCGTGGAGTGGACAGTTAAGGCAATTCGTGGAGCAATTACGGCCTCGGATAATACGATTGAGGCAATTCGAGAGGCGGTGAATGAACTGCTTGACGAATTAGAAGCCCGAAATAAGCTGGATCCCGAGTTAATTATTAGTGCGACATTTTCAGTGACGCGGGATTTGGATGCGATTTTCCCGGCAGCGATCGCCCGTCAACGACCCCACTGGGAAAATGTCCCCTTGTTGGATGTGCAGCATATGTACGTTCGGGGAGATTTAGAACGATGTATTCGATTTTTGATTCATATCAACGTGGCTTCAGCCCATACAGAAATTTATCATCCCTATCTACGTCATGCGAAAAATCTTAGACCGGACTTGAGTTTTACTTCCGTTGGGGAATGGCGAAGGGGACCGATCGAAATCTAAGCGGGGTTGGGGTCCAAGAGATCGCCCCTCCAAGGCCCAGAGAGGAGCCAAGAAACGCCCCTACCTCCTGGATTTGGTGTGAGGGGCGATTTTTTTAAACTTTTTCGAGTTTGCGATCGCCACGATGTCGGTGATGAAAGCGAATCCCCAGAACAACATCGTACAGGAAACTCCAAAAATCTTTTCCCTGGAAGATTCCTAGACACAGGGGCGATCCTTTGGCTTCTAAAAGGGGTCGGGTTTCTCGATAAGCGCGCTGGTAATAGTACCAGGGAATCGAGGGCCATAGATGATGAATCAGATGGTAATTTTGTCCCAAAATTAGGATATTGAGAATGGGACTGGCATAAATCCGGGCATTTTTCCAGCGATCGCGCTCTTTAAAAGGTCGATGGGGCAGATAGTCAAAAAACAATCCCAGGGCCAACCCCACCACTAACGCTGGAGAAAACCAAAAATTGAGAATATAGCCCAAACAGTCATATTGGCAAGCCACATAGACAATTGTTGCTACAAACAAGCGGCTCAAAAACCATTCCAACAGTTCATATTTCCGCCACAGTCGCCGTTTAAAGAAAAAGATCTCATGGTAAAAAAACCGCGCCGCAATCAGCCATAGCGGACCCCCCGTCGAAACAAAGTGGTCTGGGTCATTCTCTGGGTCATTGACATTGGCATGATGCTGATGATGAACCCGAGTGAACACCGGGAAGGCAAATCCCAGCATTAAGGCGCTGCCATGACCTAGGACAGCATTCATCACGCGATCGCGGTGGGCCACATTATGGGAGGCATCGTGAATCACTGTCCCCGCCAGATGTAAGGCCAAAACATTCGTACAAAAGCAGCACCATGCGGGCCAGTCTAGCCGCCAGTATCCCAAGGTCGAGATCACGATCAAGGCGAGTGCGCCAAAAAACATCAGCAGGGTCGGATTGAAGTCGCCGGGAGGCCCCAGTAACTCTTTCGGAACAGTTCGGGGCGGCATCGCCTCTGGCATTGTCGTCGTAACTCCTTTCAACAGATCCTCAAAAAATGTATGATAAGCATTCTTAAATATAAAGTTTTGTGAATCCCTCAGTCTAATCCTAGGGATTTCTATAAATATTATTTATAGGTTTGAGACTCAATGGTCAATTAGCTGCAACTGTCTTTGAGGGTACAACCAAAAAGCCAGTCGATACAGTGGACTGCTTTCATCTCTACCACTTTTTCGAGGATTATATTAGGAGTCTTTAGCCGCTAATTTTTTGATGAAACATTACCCTCATCAGCTAGGGACCTACTTCTACCCCCCCTTGGACCTTCATGCAATTGCGAAACTTTCTGCGTCGAACTAAAATAGTCGCCACCATAGGCCCTGCTACCAGTCAGCCGGACATCCTCCGAGAACTGATTGAAGCCGGTGCAACCACCCTGCGACTCAACTTTTCCCACGGGACCCATGAAGATCATCAGCGAAGCATTCGCTTGATCCGACAGACCTCCTTTGAACTCAATCAGCCCGTCGGAATTCTCCAAGACCTCCAGGGCCCTAAAATTCGCCTGGGGCAATTTGAGTCCGGGTCAATTTACCTGCAAAAAGGTGACCCGTTCATTTTGACCAGCCGATTCCTGTCTTGCAACCAAGAAATTGCCTGCGTCACCTATCCCCCCCTCGCCGATGAAGTTCCCGACGGGGCCACAATCCTCCTGGATGATGGTCGGGTAGAAATGCGGGTGGAAAAGGTGGACCGCGTAACCCGAGAACTGCACTGTCGCACGGTGGTCGGTGGGACCCTCTCCAACAACAAGGGAGTGAACTTCCCCGGGGTCTACCTGTCCATTAAAGCCCTTACGGAAAAAGACCGGGAAGATTTACTCTTTGGACTGGATCAAGGAGTGGACTGGGTGGCCCTGAGTTTTGTCCGCAATCCCCAGGACATTCTCGAAATTAAAGAACTGATCTCCGCCAGTGGCAAGAACGTGCCGGTGATTGCCAAAATTGAAAAGCACGAAGCGGTGGAACAAATGGAAGCCATTCTCCCGTTATGTGATGGGATTATGGTGGCACGGGGGGATCTGGGTGTGGAAATTCCCGCTGAGGAAGTCCCGATTGTCCAAAAACGCTTGATTGCCACCTGCAACCGTTTGGGGATTCCGGTGATTACGGCAACCCAAATGTTGGACAGTATGGTGCATAGCCCCCGGGCTACTCGTGCGGAGATTTCTGACGTAGCCAATGCCATCCTGGATGGCACGGATGCGGTGATGCTCTCCAATGAAACTGCTGTCGGGAAACATCCCATTGAGGCGGTGGCGACAATGGCCCGGATTGCCTGTCGTATTGAACATGATCAGACGATCGGTCAAGGTTCGGCTTACGATCGCAGTCGTTCGATTCCCAATGCCATTAGTCAAGCGGTGGTCAAAATTGCCCAACAACTCGATGCCGGGGCCATTATGACCCTGACCAAATCCGGGGCCACTGCCCGGAATGTCTCGAAGTTTCGGCCCCAAACTCCAATTCTGGCGGTGACTCCTCATGTGGATGTGGCCCGACAGTTGCAATTGGTTTGGGGGGTTAAACCTTTGTTAGTTTTAGATTTACCCTCCACGGGACAAACGTTCCAAGCGGCGATTAATGTAGCCCTGGAAAAAACCCTGCTGCAAGAGGGGGATTTGGTCGTGATGACCGCTGGGACGCTGCAAGGAGTTTCGGGTTCGACAGACCTGGTTAAGGTGGAAGTCGTGACGGCGGTACTCGGTAAGGGGATCGGTCTGGGTCAAGGTGCGGTGAGTGGTCGGGCCCGAGTGGCTCAGACGGCCCTAGATGTGGGCAACTTTGGTCCGGGGGAAATTTTGGTAGCCCCGCGCACTAATGCCGATTATATTGATGCGATTCGCAAAGCGTCGGGAATTGTGACGGAGGATGATAGTTTGACTTCTCATGCCGCCGTGATCGGTTTACGGTTAGGGGTTCCAGTCATTGTGGGAGTCAAGAATGCCACGAAGTTGATTCGAGAAGGGGCAATTCTAACGATGGATATGGAACGCGGGTTGGTTTACTCCGGTGCGATGTCCCAAGCGGATACAGTTTTAACAACGTGATGAAAGGGGATTTAGGGACTGGTGGAAGTCTGAAGGATTTAGGGGGAAGGGTCGGCGGATCACCCCCTTGAGGTCTGGGCGGGTTAAAGTATGCGGACGAGTTCTTTGTTGTTGTCTCTATCTTTTGGATGGATGCTGCTTTTAAATGCCCGATCGCCTGGATGATTTCTGGATGTGGAGATGCGGTTGGGATTGCGGGAACGGAGACGATCGCCCGGTTGTGCTCAGGCATAGACTGACAACGGGATCAAGATGTGCGATCGCCTCCGCACCCCCTGCGGGCTGTCCTTGGATACTTTGAGTTTCAAACCCCCTTCAACTAGCGGCGATCGCTGAGTATCACTGAAAGTAAATTTTTTTCAAATCAAGGGCTAAAAAGTCCGGTCTCTCCTCAGCAAACGCGCCAAGATGAGGTATAGATAAATAAGCGTGCTAAAAATTAAATATTGACACCGCAATGCCCAAACATCAGTTTAATCTGAATCTGTCAACTAGCTTGATGAATGCCATGAGTACCAAGGCCAAAGCAGACGGGATCAGCCTAGAGGACCTCGCGCTATCGGCTATTTCCGAGTATGTGGGCTATACGCCTTTAGCACCCAAAGCTGCTCTCGATAAGCGACTGGTGGTGATGGAAACTCGGATTGCCAAGCTGGAGGCATCCTTGGGGGAATCAGTCGCCTGACTGGTGTTCCCACCAGTCAGGCACTCCCTCCTCTCACCCAACTGCAATTAGCTAGACGCTTTGGGATCAACCCCTCTAGTGTCTCTCGGCAAAAAAACAAGCCCAATTTCTGCGATTGGACTCGGGATAAAGATCCAGATGGAGTCAGTTGGCTCCATAAGAAGGGTAAGTTTTACCCACAAGTGTAGAACAAGGTGAGAATAAATTCAGGAGATCGGTTTGAGATTATTCAATAGGGCAATAAAAGCGCGATTCTTATCGCGCTTTTATTTTGGAGTCATGATGGGTAAGTCGATATGGGAGGGGTAGATGGTGTTCCGATGTAGGGTGAGGGTAGCGTTTCCTTGGGCGGGATATCGGGCAAAGGTGTCAGCATCATGACCGGCGATCGCCACCCGCAGGCGATGTCCTTTCTCAATGCGCACGGAGGTGGGTAATAAGTCAAAGGATAGTTCCATGACTTCTCCGGGTTCTTGGGGTTGGCCGTCTTGTCGCGTAAAAGAATGGTAGGGTCCAAACACCGCATAGGGCGGGTTTTCTGGAGAAATCTGCCGATGCAGCGATCGCAATTGTCCTTCTGTAATATATAGAACTTCCCCCTGATCATCCACCTCTTCCAAATATACATAAAATGCCCCATCGTTGACATTAGAACTCACATAAAATGTAATCACCGGATGCCCAGTAATTTCCACCGCTTCAACAAGGGGATTGCTTGTATAGGTCAGTAATTTTTCGTCTTCCCTAACTCGGTCATTATATATGACATCTTTTCCCCCAGCTTTGGTATGCCAGCGGTTCTGGGTGCCGGTGGTGGCCTCGAAGTTCACCGCATAGTCATCCGTCCCCGCTTCCGTTTGGGGTGCAGCTTGGGTCAAACTGTTGTCCTCGCCAAAATACCAGGATTGGGAGACAATGCCTTGGGGCGGCCAAACTGGGGTAGTCTTCCATTGATCTTCTCCCATTGTGTAATAGCGGATTTCTCGGGTAATCGGAGGGCGATCGCTCTCGTCTTTCAGATAGGTATCAAAAAACTCTAATAATTCTTCAATTTGTTCATACAGAGGCGGGTCCGGAGACAGATCCGCCGGTTGATAGGGGCTGGCATCTTCCGTCCCGCCATGATTCCAGGCACCGATAACGACTTTTTGGGGATTACGATAAGTGAGGAATCGACTGATTGCCCCATTCGCGGTTCCGGCATCTAACCAACTGGCAATACTAAATATAGGAACTTGGGAACGAGAAATTTCTTCTTGGAAGCGGTAGGGGCTGAAGTCTTGAATGGTTATCCCCGTTGTACCATAGCGATCATTGCGATAGGTGATAGTTTGGGCGGCTGCATATACATCCAGATTGGAGCTGCGATCGCGGATGGCTTCCGCTTGTAGGGTCCCATCGCGATCGGCATCCACAGGTTTTGCCCCGGTAATCACCACTTTTAGACCCTCACACATTGCCCCTTCTAGTTGTTCCATTAAACAAACAAAATTACTATCATTGGCATCTAATCGTCGATTATTTTCACTCCAACGCTGGACAAACCATTCATTAAAAATACCGCCAGGAAAGGCGAGTTGAGTGTAAGGATCAAAGTCATTAAACCGAGGGGCGATCGCTTGGACGGCGGGATGATTTAATCTGCCTAAAAATTCCGTGGCATTGCCAGCATAAGAGGTTCCATAGCTGCCAACTTTGCCATTCGACCAAGGTTGGGCAATAATCCAATCTACTATTTCTCCATAGTCTTGAATTTCATCCGGGGACCAAGGATAAATTTGACTTCCGAAGGAAGAACCCGTCCCCCTAGCATCGACTAAAACTAAGGCATATCCCGCATTATTTGCCAGTTGTGCCTCGGGATAATTCGGGTCAAATTCGGGAAAATAGCCCATAATTCCTAGCGATCGCCAGTAGCGGTCCATCCGCATCAGGGTGGGTATTTTTTCATCTGGGTTTAATTGTTTGGGCAACCAGATATCAATCGCAACTTTAACCCCATCGCGCATGGTTACATACAAAGCTTGGTTGCTGGGGTAACGGGATGAATCCAGGTTTTCTACGCCGATTACTCCCGATAAAGGGGAGACTTTTGCCCAGGTTTCTCCGACGGGTTCCAGTCCGAAAATTAGGCTAAACATAAGGGAGAGGGTAAAGAGTAGGGGGCGATACCCTCTGGGTTTATACCATCTCCGTTGATCGTTCATGGAGGACTATTTTTATAGACTGCACTGTTTCTATTTTAAACGGCAGTTGTGATTCTGGGGATGCGGAAGTTTTGGGGGATTTAAAGGGAAAATTGAGGCAGAAGGGTGGGAGAAAGGGAATACCTGAGACTGATGTCCGTTAGCGGCGATCGCTACGGATGCCGGAGGAAATTAATGGAGTAAATTTGGGGGATGGACAAGTGCCCCACCCACAGCATTCCCCGTCATGCCTTTTTTCTCTGAAATCGAATCAATTACGAGTCACTGTCCCGAAAATTTGTCACTTTGTCCCAAGTCAGCTATAAACTAAATAAATTCATGTCCTAGGACAGGGGTACAGTTTTAGACCCCAGGGACAAGAAACCGGGTTTTTATCCCGACGGATTGCTAAACCCTAAAAAGTTTGTAAAAAATCCCGGTTTCCAATTTTTATAGTACCAAAGTCCTAGGGACTGCTTGCCACGAGATACCCAAATCAATGCTGAAATTACCTGGAACTCCAAATGTTAAACAATAAAAAGCAAATATTCGGCTGGGTGATGTATGACTGGGCAAATTCTGCCTATGTTACGACGGTATTGGTTGCTTTGTTACCGCCATATTTTGCCGCCATCGTCGTTCCGGAAGCAGGGGTAAATATAGGGGGGACCTATTTCACTGCTGAGTCAATTTGGGCCTTGATGATTAGTTTTTCCGCTTTCGTTATGTTTATTTTTGCTCCAATCTTAGGAGCAATTTCTGATTTTTCTGCTGCCAAAAAACGCTTTTTAATGTTGTTTTGCTATGGAGGAAGTTTAGCGACAGTCGCCCTGGTTTTTTCGAGTTCCGGGGATATCTTACAGACGATGATATTGTTTGTCATCGCTCAAATTTGTTTTGTGGGGTCGAATATTTTTTACGATGCTTTTCTCCCCCAAATTGCTTCAGATGACCAAATCGATTGGGTTTCTGGAAAAGGGTTTGCTTATGGATATGTGGGAGGGGGACTGCAATTGGCCCTGTCTCTGGGATTAGTCACGGGACATAATGCCCTTGGAATTTCCCAGGAACTTGCTGTTCGACTGGCGATCGCAATGGCAGGGTTATGGTGGGGTGGATTTGCGATTATTACCTTTTTAAATGTGCAAGAAGAACCTCCAGTGGAATCCTTACCTACCGCTTATCAACATTTGCCCAAATGGAGGGCTTATACCGAAGTAGGTGTCATCAGAATTCTGGTCACCCTCCGCAAAGTCAAGCAGTTTAAACACCTGTTATTATTTCTGATTGCCTACTTGCTTTATAACAATGGGATTCAAACGGTCATGGCAATGGCAACTATCTATGGACAACAAGAAATCGGGCTGGGAACTACAACCTTAATGGTGACGTTACTATTCATTCAATTTGTCAGCGTTTTTGGGGCATTAGGATTTAGTAAACTAGCCGAACAAGTGACGGCAAAAAAAGCATTAATGCTGAGTTTAGTCGGCTGGTGTCTGGTAATTGTTTACGCCTATTTTTTGACTAATGCTACAGAATATTTTATTTTAGGAGGAATTGTCGGCCTTGTACAGGGGGGGTCTCAAGCCCTCAGTCGCTCGTTTTATGGGGCAATGATTCCCATTCATGCCTCAGCGGAATTTTATGGATTTTACTCAGTTTTTACCAAAGGTTCGGCTATTTTAGGCCCGTTAACCTTTGCGGCGATCGGGTTGATTACTGGCAGCAATCGTCTTGCTATTTTAGGGGTAATTATCTTTTTCATTTCGGGACTTATTTTGTTAGCCTTGGTGGATGTAGACCGGGCAAAAGAAGCTAGAAATTCGGTGGTATTTAGCCGGGATTAAAAGGATGCCCACACCCTCAAGGGTGGAGGCTCACAGGATGAAGCCCGCCTGCGCGGGCTAAGAGAGAAACTGGATTTTAACAGCCAGATTTGGTATTCACTGAAATTGGGGTAATCATGCTCCTAAATTCTACTTTGAAGTGCAGTGCATAGCGACATTTAAGCCTAAAAATGTTATAATCAAAGCGTCAAACCTTCAAAATTTTTCCTGGAGTAACCGTTAGTAATTTCCCAATTATGAACATTGATC
The DNA here is from genome assembly GCF_025370755.1 of Laspinema sp. D2d. Lineage (GTDB taxonomy): Bacteria > Cyanobacteriota > Cyanobacteriia > Cyanobacteriales > Laspinemataceae > Laspinema. Next base: position 226,368 of record NZ_JAMXFC010000006.1, read on the forward strand.
CGATTTTAAAGAATGATTGGCACCCGGTGGCGGCAGTGCGTGATTTACCACCGGAAACCATCACCCCAGTGCGCTTATTGGGAGAAGAATTGCTGCTGTGGCAGTCGGGCGATCGCATCCTGGCATGGCAAGATATCTGTCCTCACCGGGGTGCAAGACTTTCTCAGGGCAAAGTGTGCGGAGATACCCTCGTTTGTCCTTATCATGGATTAGCCTATAATCCCGAGGGCCAATGCGTTTTAATTCCCGCCTATTCTACCCCCAAACCCCCTCTCAATATGCGGGCTAAAGCCTATTATTGTGTCGAACGCTATGGATTAGTTTGGGTAAATTTAGGTGAACCCCAAGAAGCACTCTCTTTAGATAAAATTCCTCCATTTTTAGAGTGGGATGATGCCAAATTTCGTAAATTTTTATGCGGTCCCTTCCGGTATGAATCCAGTGGGTGGCGGGCGATGGAAAATTTTATTGATGTTTCCCATTTCCCCTTTGTCCATGATGGATTTCTCGGGGATATCAATCATACCGAAGTAGGAAATTATGAGGTAAAAACTGATGAGGAAGGTATCAGTTTAAACAACCTAAAGGTTTGGCAACCAGACCCGGATGGGACTGGGATTGGGGGTGAAGTGACTTACAATTATCGCATCTGGCGTCCTTTAACCGCATCCTTTGCCAAAGCAGCACAAGGGGGAAAATTGGGACTATTTTTTACTATTACTCCCTTAGAGGAAGAAGTCTGTTTAGGGTGGATGTGGATTGCCATGAATTACGGACAGGATATCCCGGAGGAAGCGTTGCGGCAGTTTCAAGAAACCGTGGTTCAGCAAGATATCCCCATTGTGGAATCCCAACGTCCCAAACGGTTGCCCCTGGATTTAGCAGCAGAGGTGCATTTAGCTTGTGATCAATCGGCGATCGCTTACCGCAAATGGCTCAAACGCTTAGGCGTTACTTATGGTACTGTATAAATCAGAATCGGGATGCAACATTGCTGCATCCCGACTCCGGAAAAATTCTAATCAAAGTGAGGGGAGGACCCCAGGGCAAACTATGGAGTAGCAACTAAGTAAGGAGAGGGAATCGCTTCTGCTTTGCCCGCATTCACCAACGCTTGGTAGACAAAGGCGGCGACTTCTGCGCGAGTTGCTTCCCGATTCGGATTGAATTGACCAATTTGGGGATAATTAACCACCAGTTGATTTTCTGTCGCCCCGGCTACCGCTGTCAAGGCATAGTCGGGAATTTGTGCCGCATCATTGTAGCGTGAGAGGGAGGCAGTATCATTAGTGCGTAATCCCAATCCGCTGACTAAGGCAACGATCGCTTGGACTTTTGGAATTTCTTGGTTAGGACGAAATACCCCTTCCGGATACCCTGCCAGGAATCCGCCTCGGTACGCCACGGAAATTGCATCGGCCCCCCAGAAACTGCTTGTCACATCCCGGAACGCCATTCCCTGCCGTTGTGCCGCCGGTGCAAATGCTTTGGTGACGATCGCCGCAAATTGGGCGCGAGTTACGGGTTCATTGGGTTTAAATGTACCATCGGGGAATCCGGCAATAATCCCTTTTTTCGTCAAGGCGCTGATATACGCTTGCGCCCAATGTCCTTCGACATCCTGAAAAGCGATTTGAACATCCCCAGGAACAAAGTTAATCGAACCGATAATGCGATCGCGATCGATATCATTCCCCACCGCCTGAATCAGTTCCGACGACACACTATATAACGCATGACGTCCATTATTACGGATGCGATTCAGTCCCTCACTGGATGCCGTTCCTAGGTCCGGACGTGCCGAAGTAATGACGACAATTCCATCCCGTTCATTGCCCTCGATCGCATTCTCCCGTAATACAGGAGTTGCCGAATTGGAAATCACCATCCCATCAATATTCTGGGAAATTGTATTTCCAATCACCAGAACCGAGGAAGTTCCCCCGATCGCTAACCCAAATCCGGTATTCTGAAAAGTGTTCCCGCGAACTTCTCCCCCTGCTTCCCGGGCGATGGAAATCCCGTTTGCCTCATTCTCAATAAACACATTATTTTCAATTTTCGGAGAGGCATTCCCGGTGACGAAAATCCCATCCCGACGACTATTTTTGAATGTACTATTGCGAACCACCGCATTGGTGGATTCAATCCATAACCCGGTTCCACTGGCATTCGGGTTCGTAATCGTGACCCCTTCAATGGTGCTAGTATTGGCAGCATTCACCGTCACATTTTGACTAGCAAAGGTGCGACTCAGATAAGTGCCACCGCCAATAATCAGCACCCCTTGTCCTTTGTTGCTGCTATTTCCGCGCAGAGTCACTCCAGATTTCACGGGAAGGGGAAACGATTCGCCCGTATCTTTGCTATAAGTTCCGGCAGCTAACTGAATTACCGTACCCGTTTGAGCTTTCTGCAAGGCATAAGTGATAGTGCGATACGCTGCCGCTTCACTGGTTCCGGCATTGGTATCCCGTCCCAGTTGGGGATTGACATATAGAACATTATTGGTGGCAGCAGCGATGGGAGTCTGTCCAGTTCTCACTTGGGCGAGGATCGGGAGTACCGTTGCCGCACCTGTACAGAGTAATAAGGCAGCTAAACTAGCGGGAAGAGAGGCGATCGCACGACGAGATTTAGAGTTAGTGTTCATAATGGTAGAAGATTGAGAGGTAGAATATTGACGTTTCATCATGGAGTGTGAATCCCAACGTCGATTTATTTTTCACACCCTCAATCTACTCACTCTCTCCCAGTACGGAAACCCGATTGGGTCACTCTTTGAACTGACTCCTATACAGCCAATTGTGCCAATTTCCTCAAAACCTGCATACAGTGGGGGATGCATACGGAGGATAATTTATATTTAGACAGAGAATAAAGGTAAACCGTAGGACAGTCCGTCAAGTGGTATAGCGATCGCCTGTAATCCTATCCTGGAGGTTTCAGGGTATTACCCAAAGCATCAGGGTGACAAAATTCCCGAACTATGACATTTTAATACCCAATGCACCGGGAAAAATCAGGATTGCTCACCAGAGTCAGTATAAGTCAGCGTTGCCACAATTTCCCGGAGGCGATCGCGCAAATTGCTGTATGTCCCCTCATCCAAAACCGGGAATGAGTCTACGGTAGCGACTGCCTCCGTTAGCTGTATCCATGACTTACATCCGCCATACGCCTCACAATAAACAATTTCTCGCGGTTCAGCAAGACGATAGGTCCGCAACAGCAACAGATACAGCGGTTGGCGCGGTTTCCACTGGAGGCGATCGCGAACAAAGCGATCGTTCCAAATGTGATACGGTAGCAACGCCGACTGCACCGATGCCGCAATTTCCTCCGTTTCCACGGCGATCGGCCACAAATCGGTAATTCTTGCCCAACTGCCAATCCGCACCCGTTCTGGATGCCATCCCGACGCCACTGGAGTGACATTCGACCCATAGTCCGACTTCAGCAACTCGGGTTTTTGATGTTCAAACGTCGGATATAACAACACCTCCGACTCCGGAACCTGGAAGCGACCCCCCACTTCCCGAATCCCGCCTTTGCGGAGTAAAAGGATAGTCTCCCCTCGTTCTAAAGCATCGATGGCGATCGCCCATTCCTTCAAAGCTGCCGTTAATTCCATGTAAACACCCCTGTTGAAACGAATCGTTAAAATAAGACAGACCACTGTAAAAAGTAGTCTTCATTCTAGTTTAAGAGGTCAACATGGAACCAAGAACATTAGGCAAATCAGAGTTAAAAATTACCCCCATCATTATGGGAACCTGGCAAGCAGGCAAAAAAATGTGGGTAGGTATCGAAGATAATGACATAATCGAAGCCCTGCGCGCTGCCTATCACGCCGGAATTACCACCTTTGATACAGCCGAAGTGTATGGAGATGGATATTCCGAAAAAATCGTCGCCTCTGCCCTGTCCGATGTGCGAGAAAATGTCATTTATGCGACCAAAGTTTTCTCCAATCATCTGAAACATGACCAAGTAATCGAAGCTTGCGATCGCTCCTTAAAAAACCTCAAAACCGACTATATCGACCTCTATCAAATTCACTGGCCCTCGGGAACCTGGGGAGGCGAAACCGTCCCCATTGCCGAAACAATCGGAGCAATGGTCAAACTGAAAGAACAAGGCAAAATTCGCGCAGTCGGTGTCTCCAACTTTAACCGCGCCCAAATGGAAGAAGCCGCCCAGTATGGACAGATTGATAGTTTGCAACCCCCCTATTCCTTATTCTGGCGAAAAATCGAAACCGACCAGATGCCCTACTGCGTCGAAAACAACATTTCAATTATCTCTTATTCTTCCCTTGCCCAGGGACTTTTGACCGGCAAATTTGGACCCGATCATAAATTTGCCGAAGGTGACCATCGCTCTAAAAATAAACTCTTTGCCGATAAAGGGAATTATGCCCGAGTTCAAGAAGCCTTAGAGAAACTCCGACCCATTGCTGATCGCCATCATTGTACCTTAGCCCAACTCTCTTTAGCCTGGTTAATTGCCCAACCCCAAACCTGTGCCATTGTAGGGGCAAGAAACGAGCAACAAGCCACAGATAATGCCAAAGCAGGCGATGTTAAATTATCCCCAGAAGAAGTTCAAGAAATTGATGCGATCGGGCGTATTGTAACGGAAAAACTCGATGAAAATCAAGTGATGTGGAACTTCTAAAATTCCGCTGATAAACTGCCCCTGGCCTAGCATTTTCCTCGTGATGGGGCTTCAGCCCCATCACGAGGAAAATGCTATATTATTTTTACCAGTTTAGGGTTTTGAAAAATCAAAAATATAGGGATAAAAAAATTTTTATTTCTTGGTTTTGTATAAGCCAACAACAAAATATACTAGCTAATGATTTAAGATAAATAGAACAATTTACACAAAAAAATATGGAAAAAGCAGAGATTAGTAGTAAGGGACTAATCGCCCTTGCCCCGGATGGATGGGTAAAATGGGTCACCAAAACACCCGATATGGTAGCCCAAAACATCCTCGATACTACAAACTTTGGAAAGAGAACGACTGAAGTCGTTACTACGAACGGGTGGTTTTATCCTTTTTGTGGGGGATTGGGGTGAAGGGGCCAGATTTTTGGGGAAAAGCCAGTCTGAGGGCAGATGCGATCGCCTTTGGTGTCCGGATACGTTAGAACAGTGTAACTTGGAGAGAAAAACTGTGGCCGCAACTGTGGATCGCGCTTGGGAACTCAAGCAGGAATTAATTGATTTTGTTTTGGATGCCGAGGGAGAGTTGGCGATCGCCTTGGAAACCTACGCCGCTGAGCACGCTTCTCGCGATCGGTCCGATATCAGTCAACGCAATATGCGAATTGATTCGTTTGCGGTGGAGGGTAAGGTGGGGAATCAAACTCCCATTGATTTATTTTTAGAAACCCAACCGGACTTATCCGCAGGCGATCGCGCTTTAATTCAAAGTTGGCAACAAAGCTTCATGGGCGTCTTTGAAGTCATCCAAAGTTTACCCGATGGCTTAGAGTTGATGAACTGGCTCACTGCTAAACATTATCAGGTTAAGGCCAATTCTACCGCACAACAGGAACAACTCCAGCGGATTAAACCCGGAGATATTTTACTGACTCGCATCGCCCCAGTGGACAATTCTCAGTATATGTTCTTTGGCAGTTATATGGCCCTGGGGAATCTAGGTAAACCGAAACTGGCGGTCGCGATCGGCAATTTTAAAGATAATTACAAAAATCACTTGTATGGTGATGCACCGGAATTATTAGAAGAAGCTTGGGAATCCGTTGTTAAATATCACGAAGAATTTACCCAATTTTTTGGAGGCGATCGCTTTACGCTTCCTGGATATCAACTCAACAAAAAAATTGGCGAACTGCAAGAAAGCATGACTAAAAAACTTCTTGCCGAGGCAGGAATTGACGAAAACAAGTCTCTGGAAGAAGTGGCTGCCGAAGCGGGCGTTGATATGGAGGAACTGATGGAGGCAGCGGAAGAAGCTGGTGTAGACCCGAAAGAAGCCGCCCAATTCTTCGATCGCAATAAAAACAATAAAATGGTCATGCCGAGAGTCCATTTGCCCGATGACCTCAAAAAAGCCGAAGAGGTTACCTGTTTTTCTCATCCGCGATGGGGTCAAATGTTGATTCCGACTTACGGTAAATTTGTATCACTCCTGAACCGGGAAGACCCCAGCATCATCGAGGCAGAACCCCTAGTCCGCCATTACCTCGAAGACCCAATTATTAATTTTTATGTCTGGCAGCAACTCGCCGCTGAGTATCCTAAGCCCTTAGAAAACCTACTGCAACGGGTGTTAGAACGACCCAATTTTCAACTGGATCGTGATTTAGGGCCACTCTTGCAGGAATTTAATAAACCGTTAGAACCCCATCTGCCAGAAACTGCCTCGATCCCGCTGCATCTTAACCAACTTTTTGAAGAGGCCCTCGTTGAAGTCAACAAATCTAAATCCAAATCTAAGGGGAAAAAGAAAGCATCCAAGGGCTTTCTCGCGTCCTGAACTCACGTGAATTTTGCCCTCTCCGATGACCTTAAATGGCTATATCCTCAAGGATGTAGCCGTTTTTTGATTAAAACTCGTTTTTGATTTTACATTAAATTTGCAAGGTAGTATTTCTATCTTTATTGCCCACTTAAAGGATTCCCTCCCTATCCCTTACAGAAGGATGCTGCAATCTAAACTTTAAATATTAAAATTAATGATAAAACCCTTGCCAGATTTAAAAATAACCGGCACAATAAGGAAGAGTGTTCCATATTCCCTTGCCATCTATCTATGGTTAGAAAAAATAGTCGCTTTCTTATTTATATTGTCGCTTGTAGCACTATTGGTGTTTTGGTTGGAGGCGCTGCCTATAGCGCAGACCTCAATCGCTGTTTAGATGCTGCGGTCCCGACGAATCAATGCCTTACCGAAGACCCCGTTCTTAACACCCTTGAAGGGATGACTTTTGGATTAATTGCAGGGGCGGGGGGTGCATTAGGAGCCACCTGGCAAATTTGGCAGAAAAATAAATAGGATTTGGATCCGTTTCAGGAAATAAAGCGTTGCCATTTTGCTGACAACGCTGATTCTGGATTCAACAGAGTTCACCCTTTGGAGTTTGGCAGCCGAGGGAGAAACGCTTTGGAAACCACCCATCCAAATCAAGCAGTCATTAGGGATGATCGAGATACCCCTGATGACTGCTTTTTAGTCTTGATGATTGGGATGCACGTTCTTTTAAAACAGCCCTTGGAGACTTGATCGCCGTGATTTCCTAAGTCCCATCCCATAAAGCAAGGGGTAAAGGCTTGCTACCCTACCCCTAATACCGGCTTATTAAAAAAGAGTTAGATCATTCTAGGGAGAAGACTCGAAAAATTTATACGGCACGCTGAGTCAACAGACCCCAGATGAAGATCAAGATCATAGCACCGAGCACCGCAAAGAGAATACCCTGCCAACTCAGACCTACTGTTGTAATTCCAAATATAGCTTGGGCTACCCATCCCCCTACAATTGCACCGAGAATCCCTAGTCCAATCGTGGCAAAAATACCTCCGCCTTGTCTTCCGGGATAAATTAATTTTGCTAAAGCACCGGCAATCAGTCCTAAAACAATCCAAGTTAAAATACTAACCATGAGATAATCTCCTTTTTTGATTTGTTGCTTTTTGTCTTATGTAAATAGACTAACAATTGCATCCCTGATTTCTCATCTATCGAAGGGAATAAGTTGATCCGACTGCCATTGCTATCTAAGGATAGAGATAATGGGGGAAGCGCCCCATTTGTAGTATTTCTGCTTAGGTCTGTCCGGATTTTTTTGAATTAACCGATCGCCTCAATCGACTGCTATATAAGGGTTAACACCGGGTGAAGGGAAATTTAGAGGGTCTTGAAATTTGTTATCCCTGACCTAGGAATCGAGGTCACACATCGGGGGACACCTCTCTATGTCCCCTCATTTTGTGTACACAAAACCTGCGATCGCTGAAAATTTAGTGAGCAAATTATAAAAAACCGGATTTCTTGCACCCTGGGGTATGTAGCATTGGAGAGATTTCGTGGCTCAAAGTTCTCGATTTTTCAGCGCTAACCCTTTATTACCAAGAGTCGGGGCTGGATTTTTTTGTTGGCTGATGTCATGGAGAAACAAATCTCTATACTATATTCTCGGATTTACACTTCTCTAACGCTGAGGGCCTGTCCAAGATGAAAAGAATCAAGACGGATGTAAGCGATCGCCTTGCCCATACAATGGGCTAACACTGACCTGGGGATGTTTTATAGGTTAGGAAATTAGACCTTTTGCTTTCAGGGGATGCTCAATCCCTCCACCCCCCATCAAAAGCCAATGGGCTGGAGACAATTCTGCAATTCCCCTATAGAACTACTGTTAACAGCGACTCATTGCGGCATCTAATGCAATGCAGGCAACTCTTCTAAAGCTTGGGTTTACCGTAAATCTCTTTGCGCCTAAGAACGGGGGAACTAGAGCCAAGTGGCGGATTTTTGATTTACTGTTATTTTAAAAAATTAGCTTAAATCTGGTATTATTGTATCTAAATACTTGATTTCAATTGTGAATGAGGAGAACCTTAAATGAATCTTAAAAATATCAGCCTTTTGACAGGTACAATTTTATCCGTAACACTCAGTTGGGGAAATATATCCCCAACGATCGCAGAAACGACTTCCGAAGCCGGGATTATTCCAGAAGCGATCGCCCAAACCATGAACGAACCGATGGGTGAGCCGATGATGGGCCGCGTAACCATGATTCGGAATAATATAGTCACCTTGGAAATGGAGAATGGAGACACCACCCAAGTTACCCTTCCTGTACTCGAACAAGAAAAACTAGGGATGCGTCCAGGAGTCGAGGTCCTGCTTTACCCCGATGGGATGGTGACGGCTTACACCACCGAGATGGAGTCTGAGGAAACCGCCTCTTCAGACACCCTCGACGAAATTCGCCGCGTGTTTGAATCAATTAATAGCCGCCAGGAAAGCGTCACCACCATCACCCCGGAACCTCGGGAAATGGTAACCCCAACACCCACGGCTGCACCGCAACCGATGCAACCCGCCCCTCAGCGGATCCAAGTAGAAACTACCCCCCAGCAACCTGTTCGAGCGCTGTGGTAGAGAGTTTCAACCCCTTAAATCCGAGAGAGGGCGACTTTTGTAGGATTTAAACACTTGTTTCAAGGAGTGGGAGCATTTGTTTCCCTAGGACCTAAAAAGAGCAAGATGCTCCCACTCTTTCAATTGTAGGGTCATCCGGATTGAGACGGGCTTACAGCATCCTTCATCAGAGCAAGACCGCTTTCCACTAAAAGGCGGTCTTGCTCTGATGAAGGGAAAGCCACAGAAGTAGAATAAACAAGGGAAACTACCGAATCCTTGATAGAGCTTAATTTACAATGTCAGATTCTACTTCCTTGCGCGATCGCTACTTCCAATTTATCGATACCATCGTAGATACAACCCTCAAAGGTAAAATTCGCTCCGTTGAGCAGGTCTATCAAATGCTGGTACAAGAGATTGCCAGTGGGACTGGAGAAATTTTTGAGCGATGCCTCGCCGATCGCCTCAGTACCACTCAATCTAAACTCGATCATGAAACCGATGAGTTGAAAGCCGCTAAAACCAGTCGCATTCACCGCGCATTACAAACCATCGAAAAACAATGGGAACGCTGGCAAAAGGAAAATCGCGTTAAAGATGCGATCGCCTCCGCCTCGGATCGCATTATGCAAGCGGAACCTAATACGCGCCTGTTTGCACTCCTGCGGGAAATTGACCCGAACCAGCCGGAAGTTCTCACCCTAGAACAACAGCGGCAACTCGCTAAAACCCTCACAGATCAACTCGATAGTATTGCCAATCCAGAACTGCACCTGGAAGTTTCACCGCTCGCCAAAGGACTGCAACAAGGCTTACAATCCTGGCAGCAGATTGAACCTCACCTGGTTAGTTGGATCTATGAACAAGGTAGAGGACAACTGGGATTTGGGGGAATACCGGGACAGAATGGACCTTGGGCATTATGGGCTAAACAAGTGAATCGGCCCTTTCCCCAAGCCCTATTTACAAGCCTTTCATTCAATCACTCTTTCCTCGACTTTCTCGATCGCCAACCTGATGCCAATGTGAGCGATTGGGTAGAATTAACCGTAATTTTGCAGAGTCTACAACGGGGGTTAGTGGTTTGGTTTGATAAAATGGTTTATGATTCCAAAGTTGGAGCAAAACTGTCGATTTCCACTTATTTAACCTTTGCCCTGATTTGGTCTCAATTAGCCAATGCGGTCCATCAGAGCACCCGCTTCAATTCCATGACTCGGGAACACTTGACGAATGCTTGTTTTCAGGTGACATTACAGATTTTACGAGCCTTTTCTCAACGGGATTATTTTCCCCTGTATGGGGGAATATTTGCGGCCTTTACCGGGGAGTATCTTCGCGGTGCCCTGCAATATTTGAATGAACCCTTGCGACGGGTAGAGGGGACTCAGGAAAAGGCGCGGATTTTGACTTTGCTGGGTTATTCGATGCGGGCAATGGGAAATTTTGAGCGTTCTATTGCCTTTCATCAACAAGCCCTAGATATTGCTCGGGAAGCGGGCGATCGCCGCTGTGAAATTGCCAATCTCAATCATATCAGCCGCAGTTATGTGGGGCAAAAAAATTATGCGTTGGCGATTGATTGTAGTCAGCGGGCTTTAATCGGAGCTCGGCAAGAGGGAGAACGATTAGGTGAGGCGAATGCTTTAGCGAATCTGGGGTTTAGTGAGGTGTTTCAAGCCCGGGAACAGGGAGAATTGGAACCCGAGGTGTATGAGGGAGCGATTCATTATTTGGAACAAGGATTACAGCTTTCAGAGAAGTTAGCCGATCGCCAAAGTCAAGCCTTATGCCGCAGTAGTTTGGGGATTGCTTATGTGGCGATCGGCGAGTATGCAAAGGCGATCGCTAACTTATTGAAAGGATGGGAATCCGCTCAAATTTCTGGTGACCTTTACCTTCAGGGATTGAACTTAGCCTATTTAGCCCAAGCTCACTATCGTCAGCAAAATCTGGAATCTACCCTTTATTTTGGCGGGTTGGGAATGTATCTCTTGGAGCAAATTGAGGCCCAAGAATGGCGGCAAAGTGCGGGCTTACTCTCGATTATCCAAGGGCAAATGGGGGCGGAGGTCTTTGCCGGTTTGCTCGAACAACATCGCCCCCGAATTATACCAGCGATCGGGGTCGATGGATACGATCATATTTTTCAGTTGTTAGAAGAGTATCAGCGATCGCTCGAATAATTGCTCCGTTCCATCCCTGTTATATCCCATTTCCCGTGGTTTATCTTTTTGGGAATTGGACTCGGATGAAACCAGGAGGAAGTGTGAAGGGCTCTCTTCTCACTTCCTCTGCCGATGTTTGAGATCGGGTCCGTCTTGACTCGTTTTCTCATCCATGTTCTTCTCAGAAGAGATTACGGTTCTACTGTCACTGGAGTTCCCACTTCTACCTGAGCATATAAGGACAAAATATCCTGATTTCGCATTCGGACGCAACCATGAGAAACCGCCTCTCCAATGAGTTCTTCATTGGGAGTACCATGAAACCCAATTAAATCTTTTCCGTCTGTCCAAAACCCAATCCATCTTGCCCCTAAAGGATTATCTGGCCCTGGATAAACTAACTCACCTGTCCAAGGGTGCTCCCAGATTGGATTCCGTTGCATTTGCATGACTTCATATTGGCCCGTAGGGGTTTCCCATCCTTCCTTGCCCACAGCGATCGGATAACTGGTTTGCACGCGATCGTTGCGATAAACATAAACGCGACGTTCGCTCAAACGAATGACTAAATGAACTCCCTCAGTCACCCTTTCAGGATACACTTCCTGCTCAAAAGGAATAAATTTAGAATATTCTCCTAACGGAGGTAACTCAGGGTCTAAAACCGGCAACCATTCTAAATCAGGAATTGAGAGATTTCCCACTGATATTTCTGCCGGGACACCCATTCCCCACGCAAGGGAGGGCATTGACAGGAATAAAACAGCGGCACTGACGGTAAGGCGCATAAACTTTAACAATAGAACTTCTCCTTGCACCATTCCTTTATCTTTAATTCCTAACAAACCCTGACTACACATTTCCAGAAAAACTGATATTATTTTATTCTATAGCTTGACTTGATTCGAGTTCAAGCCTCAATCCCTCGGATCTAAAATAACCCATCTCTATTGAGGCTAGGGGGCCAACCTCTACCTATTGGTAGATGAAAGCTCCAGCATCGGACGGGTATGATCATGCCAGGGTTCCGGTAATAGCAGCAATGGGTGTGTAGATCTGATCGCGAGGTCTCCATCAAAATCTCGTTAATTAAATCGTGTTGAAGTGAGGATGTCATGCGGATGAAAAACATGAAAGTCTTAACGGGTACAATGTTGACCCTGATACTCTCGGGAGTATCGGTCTCTCCAGCATTGTCTCGGCCAGTCACTCCAATGGGGGAGGGGCAAGTTATTAGCCAAACTAACCCCAGTATGGTCCGAGGTACCATTCAAAGCATTCGTAACAATCAAGTGAGCATTCGTCTCCCCAATGGCGAAACTCAGATCGTCGAGATTTCTGAAAATGACAGAAACCGCCTCGGGTTGCTCCCCGGAATGGAAATCGAGGTTGTGTTAGATGAGACAATGATGATCGGGACACAAGTTACGGTTCTCAATCCCGATAATAGCGTCACCACCACAACCACCTCAACCACCACAACTACCACCCCGACTGCACCCCGGACCATTCGGGTTGCGGGTGATGTCGTTTCTTGTGAAGACACCACCTTACAAGTTCGGCTTCCCGATGGCGGCATCCGCACTTATATGGTGAGTCGTGATGTTTGTACTCAAGCGGTTATGACTCCCGGTCGTCGGATTGAATTCGACGTTGACGATCGCAACATGGTCTCCAACATTCAGCAACCTGTACGCGCCCTTTGGTAAATCAAATCAGTGGTGAATCTTCTGAGCTAGAACGGTTCAATTAAAACGGTAAACTTAAGTGATGTCCCGGGTACAAGGGGCATCACTTTTTATTAAAAACCTCTTCCCCAATTACACTCCCCTTGACTCCCCACCGCCTCACTTCACTTGAGCGTGAACCCAATCTCACTTCTCCCCCATCTCCCCCATCCTCCCCATCTCCCCCATCCTCCCCATCTCCCCCATCCTCCCCATCTCCCCTATCCTCCCCATCTCCCCCATCCTCCCCATCTCCCCCATCCTCCCCATCTCCCCCATCCTCCCCATCCTCCCCATCCTCCCCATCTCCCCAATCCCCCCATCCCCAAACTACCGCCCTCTCGGCCACGGAATATTCGGATCCACGGCCAGGGAACGAGCCACCGCAGCCGCCCCCAACTGATTCAAATGACTAGGATCCTCAAAATACTCATTCCGATTTAGTCCTCGGATCGTGGACAGATCCCGCCAGAGAAACGCTTGAGCGCTCATGCGGCGCATATACTGGCGGAACTCGACCTCGACGCTGCTGCGGGTGGCATCTAAATAATCATCAGTCAGGGGTAGATTAACAATGACTAACGGAATTTGACGCGATCGCGCAAACGCTGCTACAGACTGTAACGCCGAACCCTGAATGCCGCCCAATTGAAAATTTGCATAATCCCTATCATAGCGACCGTCAACCCGCGACTGTTGACGATAGTAGCTTCTAGGATTGAAGCGAGTCGCCACCGGGAGGAAGCCGTAGGCATCAATCGCTACACCTAAAGGACTCAATCGACGGACCCCTGTAGCGATCGTCGATGAATTCCTGTTTCCGGACCTAATGAAACATTGTGGAGAATCCAAACAGACCACTGTTCTACTAGGATTCTGAGCAAAGTCCGGACCCAGGTCATCAGAAGGAGAGTCCTTCCCCACCCTAGAATCAGAAAAAGCGTGAAAACTTATGGGTTGAAACTGGTATTCTTCCGGGGAGGAAGAGGCGATCGCCTCCTGTGGGGCAATCCCCAAACTCAACTGCGGACGCACCCCAGATGCTAACCGCTGATATCCCGGAGACTGGACAATTTCGGTATAGGTGCGATCGACCCGTCCACTATTAAACGCCCGGACCCCATCCGCCCAGAGAATCATTCGCGGCAAATGCTCAGGCCCCAACAGTTCCTGTAACTGAAACCGCACCACCTGGGCCGTGGCCCCGTGAATCCCAAAATTAAACACCCTCAGTCCTGATAACCCCCTAGCCTCCAATCCTTGGCGGAGGATACGCGGATCAACCCCCTGGACCGCCCGAGAACTCCCGACAATCAAAATATCAGGTCGTCCCATCGCCTCAATGTACGATAGATAGAGTCCCAATTGCTCATCAAGGACCTCACTATTAAACGTGGGATAGTTCAGGCGAGAACTCACCGTCGCTTGTTGCTGGCTGTACATCAGATAGCGCATATATTCCGCGACCTTTTTCTGAGCAAACGCCCTGCGGGGATTCGTCGGGGGCACCGACTGCATCCAGTAGATTGCTTGCAGCCACTGTTTTGAAACTTCATCCCACTGCGCAGGAGAACGGGCCGTTTGTGCAAGGTTCGCGGCATTTGTTGCGTATTTAATCGCCTCCGCAAACGGCTCAACAGCCCCTTGGGCGACTGGGACTTGAGCTACTGCTGAGGGTGAAGCGAAAGAGCCGGTTGAACGGGGCGTAACCCTTTGGGAACAGCCCCCGATTAGGGCCAGAAGCGAGATAGCCGGAATAAACTTTAGAAAAAACTGAAATCTAGGCATGAATTCGATATAAAAGTTCGATGCCGGATGGCTAGAAGTGCTGAGTGAGCGATCGATGAATATCTGATGAGGGTCTCATCAGATCTATGATAAACGTCCCCTTTCTCAACCGCAGGCGATCGCCCTTTGCTGCACCTACTCCCCCTTAATCCGATTAATTTCCTGCTGTAACTCCTCAATTTGACGGCGCAATCGCTCCGCTTCCTGTTCTGCAGGAGACTCCGGTCTAACCTCTACGGACCCTTGCGCACCCCCTCGCGGATAATTTCCCCGCTTAATTTCCCCATACTCCGCAGAACTCGCCCAAGCTTGTAAATAGCTCACTCGTTCCACGGTAAAGGGATGGGTTAGAAAAACCCCCTGGGAAACGTTGTTATAAAGAAAAAATTTATAAACTTGATTGAGTCCATCCTCATCTAATTCTTGATAGCGCTGGGCTTGGCGGGTAAACTCCTCTAAGCTGCATTCATGAGCATAGCGGGTAGACCCCCCGGCCATTTTCATCATGGTCTGCATCACCGGCCTAGTATCATCCATCACCAACATCGCCGCCCGATCTGCCGAGAGTTCCGCTTTTCGCAACCATTCATAAAATGCCAAAATCAAGCCGGTACTGAGGATGCGGCTAAACCCCATCGTCAAATCTGCCAGACTGAAAACCGCCATAATTGCCCAACTCGCCATCTGAATCAAGGTGGTGTGACCACATTTGATATGTCCCAGTTCATGGGCGATAACCGAGCGAATTTCGTCCTCACTCATCAAGTCAATTAACCCTGTATTTAAGACAATGTAGGGCAGATCTTGTCCGAGGGCGTAAGCATTGACCACGGGGGCCTGAGAGACAAACAACGTGGGTTCGGGATAAATATCTAAATCCCGAATACATTCTCGAAAGATTCCATAGAGGGTTGAATATTGCCGAGGACCCACTTGGATACTATTGCCCATCATATAGACATACTGGGGACGCTCCACGAGAAATTCTACAAACTTGCGGGCCACCAAATCAAATCCAGGGACCCGACGTAAGGTTTGTTCGGCTTCGCGATCCAAGGGATGGCGAAAGGCTTCGCTCGAAATTCCAGTATAGGTAGGCATCGTTTTTTTATTCCCCCAGGAAATCATAGATTGGCGGCATGACAAAAGCGATCGCCTATCAACCGTCCCCTCTGTCTTGCCTCCATCAATTTTAGATTAATCCCTTTCAGCAAAGAACTCCGGGGTGCACTCATCCATCCATTAGGCTAACAAATCCGGTTTCTGGCCCTAATTTGTGACTTTCTTGGCAGAGATTTTATCAAGAAACCCGGTTGTCTTCCCCCGATTGTCCCCTCGAATTAGGACCCGATTGGTTTTCTCAAACTTGCTCAGGACTTACAGAACATAGGGTGTAGATAATAGAAGCAGGAGAGGAAAGACCTCTATCCCATCCGATAACATCCCCACGGACGCCCGTCAGTCGCGTTGAGTAGGTCAGCCCGGTGTGGCAACAGATTCCCTGGTCCCTGATTTGGAACCTAAATTGGCGGCTTTTTGTTTTCCCCGGTCAAGGAAGGCTGACCTGCTAAAAAAACTGATACGCTATATCTCTAAATGCAAACCAATACCGCTTTTATAGAGTTGACAAACAATCAATTGCTAAACCCAAGCATGGTACATCCGATGGATGATATCGCCAATCAAGCTCGCCAGGGCAGCGTATCGGCGATTATTCAAGTCCTGAATGAAAAACTGGCTCCTTCCGGCGTCAGAACCCGCGCCGTGTTTGCTGATGGCGTGTTGCAACTGCTATGCGAGGCGGGGAGTCCCGAACTCCTGGACCAATCTACTTTGGTCGATCGCATTCGACAGATTTTAGAGTCTTTGGCACCGCGCAATATTCGTCGAGTCCATATCAACAGCCGCCTGGTGCGAGAACAGCAGTTGTTGTGGTTGGAGGAAATTAACCGGGACCCCGAAAATCAACTCCTCTGGTCCCAACTGATTACCCTCAAAAAACCCAATATCTTCAAACAAATGGGCCAAGAATTCAGTCGTCCAAAACCCCGCACTGACCCAGCTTTCCCCAAATCCCCCTATTCCCGTCAAGTCCGAGAAGAACGCCAATTTCGCCGGGGAATCCTCAATGGTTTGGGGGTTAGCTTGTTACTGGTGACTCTGGGTTTACTAATTTATAACTGGCCCCAAATTCAGGCCGGATTGAAGTCAGCTCAGTTTTCTCTGACTTCTGGCAATTCGGGAGAGTCATCCGAGGCTGTCTCCGATCGCGATGCCTTTGCAGAAGCGGTGCGATTAGCCATCCAAGCCGATGCTGAGGGGAAAGTGGCTCAAACTTCCTCGGAATGGTTGGTGATTGCCGCCAAGTGGGAACAGGCGTCGGTGTTGATGGCTTCAGTCCCAGCGGATCATCCCCGGTACAAAATCGCCCAAAACCGTACGGAACTCTATCGCAATTACAGCGAGGATGCCCAAACTCAAGGAGCTCTTTTACGTCGAGAGAAGCTTTGATTCATCCTGTGGACTGGGGAATTCGAGTCCAGTTTTCTAAAAACTATGTTATCACGCTGATTTAAAGAGCGGGACAGTTTTAACTGGAAAATTCCCCTTGTCTGTAGGATCTGCGGTTGGTCCAATCCGGTCTTGATTTCTAGCGGTTTAAATTCCAAATAGAGTATTTAACCGTTTGCGAATCCAAATCAAGGGCTTTTCTTCCCCTTCAATTTCTTCATCCACCAGTAATCCTAAACTTTTGAGGGATTGTTGTCTTTCGGATAACTTTTCAGCAATGCGATCGGCTAAATTGCGATGGGTGACTAACAAGCGTTGTAAATCATTGCGATCGATTACAAATAAAATTGTATCTTCCAACGTTCTGACACTTGCCGAACGGGGAATCCCCATCAGTAAAGAAATTTCTCCAAAAAACTCACCGGCGTGCAGACTGGCAATATATTTTTGCAGTCGTTGGGAAAACACTTCAACGGAACCGGAGAGAATAATATAAAAAGAATCCCCTGGGTCATTTTCGCGACAAATTAAGCGATCGCCTGGAAACAATTGGCGATATCCATACTCAATTAAGTGCAGCAATTCCATATCGCTACAGGTTTCAAAATACGGCATTCGCCGCAGCAAATCTCTCAATGTCCAATTATTCGGAGATTTGGGAATTGATGGTTCTAGCTTCGGCGGAGGGTTTTCCGAAGGGGGAAGCATTTCTTGACTCGGGACCGTGGGAACTTGATGTTTAAACAGGGTCTTGAAGGAGTCGAGATTACGAATATGTAAATCTCGCTGAGGGAAGGGAATTTCAATGCCTCGCTGACGCAATTCACACTCAATTTGAAAATTCAAGGCACTTTTAATCGGTTCACTGTTTTCTGGTTCATCAATCCAGACTAACAATTGAAAGTCTAACGCACTGTCTCCAAAGCCTTCAAACCAGACTTTAGGCGGTGGATCCGATAGCACTTGACGTTCTTTCCGCGCTGCGGTGAGGAGTGCTTCGGTGACTGAGGCAGGATCGGTCCCGTAGGCAATGCCAATGGGAATATGGAGGCGACATTTTGAGTCTTGATAACTCCAGTTAATAATATTATTTTCGACAAATCGGATATTAGGAACAATGACAAATACTCCATCGCGACTCCGCACAATGGTGGAACGAATGGAGATTTTTTCGACCGTTCCAAACAGATCATCGACTTGGATATAGTCGCCAACTTTAATGGGTTGTTCAAATAATAAAGTAATGCCGCTGATAAAATTACTGGCGAGATTTTGTAACCCAAAACCAATCCCAATTCCTAAAACACCGGCAACAACCGTGAGGGAACTCAAGTCAATTCCGGTACTTTCAAGGACAATGAGAAAAGAGAGGGCACTGAGAAGATACCCCATGACAGCAGCGATCGCCTCTCGGGTCCCGATGTGAAATTTTAAGCGCCCTAATAACCGGCGCTTAATCCATTCATTCACACTCCGGGAGATAAAATAGGCGATCGCACTGAGTAATATCAGTTGAGCAAGGCGATTCAGGGAAAACTCATTCCCGCCGACTTTAAACAAATCTTTGGTAAAAATAGCACCGAAAACCGTCAGCAGTTGTCTTGTCTGCTGGATGATCCAATTTACCATGAAGCTAAACCGCCTCGCCGAAATTTCATGTTTGATTTAAGCTCAGTCGTCAGAGAGAATTTCTCTAGTCTTAAGGGCAGGGGCGGGGTGAACATCTCCCCAATTTGGGAACAAATTGGATCACATTAAAAGGGATTTCCCATCATTCTTTGAATTAAAAACCAGACACCCATTCCCAACCCGCCCAAATTGGCTACCAGGGATAAAAACAAGGTAAAATACCCAATCAGCGTTAGAGTAATTTCATGGCGATCATCGCTAATAAATCGAGTTTTTTCAATAGAAATAAACTCGGAGAGTTTTCCTTCTATAAAATTTTTCCCCAGCCTTTTATTATAGAAATAGAAATTTTTTTTGATGCCTTTGGGTTGATAAATACTCAGCCCTCGTTTTCCCGCACTGAGGTGATTAATTTTATTCAAATTCACCCCAAAAGCTTTAATCGCTTTTCGGGAAAAATCCGGGCAGGAAAAACAAGCTAAACCCCGCTCAGTCAGCACCAGACAGGCTAATTGGCCTTGATATCGCACCCCAACAACGTCCAGGATTTCACTGGTGGAAGGCATCAATTCGGCCAGAGCCTCCGCAAATTTAGGAATGGCATAGTAGTAATCCACGCTGTATTTTCCTTTTTGGGGAAACCGACCGATATCTCGGAGTAAGTCTTCATAGTCAAGGGCGGTGAGACGCGATCGCTCTTGTGCCGCCTGTTCTGAACTCTCAGGGAGTGGTGCAGAATCCTCGGTGGATTGGGGCCGATCGCCGTTCCGGGATTGAGGGGTTCTGCCCGATTTTTTTCCGCCATTGACGGAGGGGAGTGAGTTGTAGATTAAAGACTCCCGGGAGCCTCCAGTGCGCGAAATCGGAGCCTCTAAGGGCGCGATCGCCGAGAGTTCCTCGGAGAATCCAGCCTGGGGAGGGAGTTCAAACTCCTGGGACCAGGCGGGGGCCGTCTGTCCCGTCTGAAGACCTAAAACTTTCAGAGAGGCGATCGCCTGGGGAGCCAATTTCATCACCCCTTGATAAATAAACTCAGCTAAAACTTTTTGATTGGGAACTTTGGGGGCTGCAAGGGTAATCTGCAAGCACCGACCCTTAAGGGCCGCTTTCGCCGTGATCCCTTTAGGTTCTAGGGACCGATTGATTAGAGCGGCGATCGCAGTGGGGCGGCCCTGTTTAGCAAGTTCCAAAAGCTCAGTCTGTGTCATAGCTGGCTAGAAAGGATGATTAGGAAAAAGCGTGAATACCGATAAGCATAAGGATAAAGGATCGGGTTAGTTTTGCCGATAAAACCCTTCGCACCCATCCCGATCGCTCCAACCCCAATCCTTTTGGGTAAAGGTCTCGACGCCTCGGGTTTTCTGGGGTGTTTGTTCGGTTCAATCACCCCAACTCTTTACCTTGAGTTAATAAAACCCACTTCCTTTTACTCAAAAGCATTTGCAGCCCGTTGTCGAGCCAAATCAGCGTTTTGCTGATACTGTCCCACTCGGGGTTGAGCATTGGGGTAATTGGCACTGGTTTCGGGGACTTGGCTCATCAAATCGCTCGCCTCCTGCCACAGAACTGCAATCTGATTCCATTCTGCCTGGGTTTGAGCGGTTAGAGATTGCTCTGCCGCCTGGGTTGCTCGTCTCACCGCTTCTGCAAAAGGATTGGCCGCTGGTGCAGGGGCCGGGGCCGGGGTCGGGGCCGGGGTCGGAGCTGGAGACTGGGTTGCCGGGGCTGGTGGGGGGGCTGGTGCAGGGTCCGTGGCTGGGGCCGGAGTTTCGGCGGCAGGGTCCGCAGAGTCCGAGGCTGGAGTTGGGGTTTCTTGACCTTTCATCAGAAACCAGTAGGCCGCACCCCCGCCTAGTGCGACGATTAAAAGAACCAGAGGAACGATCAGCAGGACTTTATTTTGATACCATTTTTTGCCCTGGGGTTTGACCGAGGGGATGTCTTCTTCCTCGTCTTCGTCGTATTCCTCTTCCTCGTATTCATCCGACCCCTCTAAATCATCGTTGGGCATCAGATTTTCGTCGTCTGGGAGGAGGTCCTCATCTCCGGCGAGCATATCCTCATCTCCAGCGAGCATATCCTCATCGGGGGCGAACATATCCTCATCGGTAGCAAACATATCCTCATCGGTAGCGAAGGCTTCCTCTGGAGGTTCGATGTCTATTTCTTCTTGCCACGCCGGAAGGCGATCGCCGATTTTGCGTCCGTAAATCTTCAAGGTAGGAACTGACTCAATCCCCAACTCGGTTAGACCATTCTTGATGAAAGGAACTAGGGCCGTGGGATCTGGGACTGTTGCTGATTCCAGCAACAGGAGCAAAGAACCGTCTTTGAGAACGGCTTTTGCAGTTATCCCTTGAGATTGAATCGCGTGATTGACTACAGCAGCGATCGCCTCGGGTTGGCCCTTTCTGGCGAGTTCTTTTTGGTCTATCGGTGCATTAAATAAGGGCATGGGAGGAGGTAGGTAGATTCTGAAATCATCTTACTGTCGAGAATACCCACGGGAAACTTTAGCTTAGTCGGTAGATTGGATTTTACCTCAAACTTTGACTTTCTCTCGTACCTCAGTTTACCAAGCCCCTAATTAGGGCAAGAACCGGGCTTTCTGGCCCTAGGTAGGGGCTTCTGAGTAGACCTTTTCTCCTGAAACCCCGGGTTTTCATCCCTCTGAGGCCCTCAGTTAGTCCAGGGCAGAAAGATTGGACTGGGGTGGGTCACCCTGGCGATCGGGGGAAAAGTTGGATCTCCTCCAGTTCTGGAATCAGGGTAGAGATAAACCCCAAACAGGCGATCGCCACGGGTGGAACCCTACAATCCGTTCCCTGAACCTCGACTTAACCCCTAGACTGCTGAGATGATTCGGCAACTGCCCCCCATCTTGTCAGGGTTCCTTGATGTTTGGGAACCCCTGGAAAAAGGAGTGGGGGAGTCTACTCAAGATATTGCCCGGGGTCTAATCTACAACCCTTAACAATCCCTGGCGTAGGGCCTCAAATACGCGATCAATCAAAATTTGCTCTTTCGGGGTCAGGGAATCCTTAGATAACAGGGTCATCATAAAGATTTTTTGATCGGCCCGCGTAATCCGGTGGGTGAGGAAGATCCGTTCGACAATTTTTTCAATGTTAGATTCCGGTTGCACTCTATTACGGTCATCATTCGGGATGTGATGGCTAAAGTTGTTTTAAAATCTACCATTGCTGGGGGAATCGCGGCAATTTTCAGCCCCTCGCGCTCGGTTCGATAGGGTCTGAACCCCGGTACGGGTTAGCTGTGACTGACTTTGAGAAGGTTGGCTGTGGATTTTGAGAGACGGGAGAAAACACCGGGTTTCATCCTGGGAATTGTTGGCTAATTCCAAACAGTTTTATAGACCTCTTGCAAAAATCCGGATTGATCCCCCCAACCCCCCTTTTTAAGGGGGGCTTTAAAGAATTTTGCAAGAAGTCTTATGAAAAAACCCGGTTATCTTCAATCGTCTGTGCTGATGCTTTCGGCAATCTAAAAGCGCGATCGCTCCACCGGAAGACCCAACAGATTGAGTCATCATTTCTGCGGCGATCGCCCCAAGCGATTACTCTATCATCTAATCAGAAATCGCTTTAGCTTACTCACCGTCATCCTGTCTGTATTCAAACTAACAATTATCTCTAGCGATCGCCATTAATTACGCCCAGTTGATACTTCTTGAATTCGCTGATCTAGTTTGCGTCCTACTTCAGCGATCGGATGTAAGGGTCTTTGACCATCGCGATATAAGACAAACACAAACGCCCCCATCTGGTTTTTCCGCAACACCAAAATTTCTAACCGCGCTAACAAGTTATCCAAATCCACCCGTAAGCTCACACCTGCCGCCGCATCGCCGATATTATTGATATTATTTAAGGCTTGCGGAGGCACGTTTGTGTCTTGGAGATTTTCTGTTAACAAGGACTTCAACCTTTCCGGATCCCGCAGTAAGTCGTCAAATTCCGCCTGTTGTTGAGCCGTTTCCAGTCGGGTAGTTATCCCCATAATCAGTTGAAACTGTTCCTGGGCAACAAAAGCAAAAACATTCTCAACATCAATCTGATCTTGACTCAGTTCTTCTTTGAGGTTCGCTAACTCAGCGGGTGGCATTGCCGTAAAGCCCGGTGGCAAGTCCTCCAATCTCAAGGTCACATCCGCCCATGTCCTAGCCTGTGCCAGGATCACACGCTCTGGTGTCCCCTTCTCCTCCACGACAGATTGCGCCAGGGCTGGAGTTGTCAGCCACACCATTGTAGGCACCACACCAACGGCCAAACTTAGGAGTCCCGAAGCTATTTTTTCGATCATTTATCCAAGTTCCTTGTCCCTTCCGGGGAAATGTAATGGGATTGAATTCTACCAGGGAACCCCAGTGATTCCGTCATTCTTGATGCAAGAGACGAGAGAGAAACGGGTAATGGTGCCTCCGATGAGTAACAATCTTCCCCGGATTCGACCTAAGTGGGGTTATCTGACCCCGACTTAGAGCACAATTTTCTGTCATCTGCCTCAATCAATTGGTTGATAGCTTCCTCTTTCATTCTAAAATCTTACACATACAGAAAACTTGCCTGAAGCTGCCGTCAGTTTTATCTCTTACACTAGAAACAATACACTATGGCTATTGGTTACGTTGCGCTCGTCCTCCACGCCCATCTTCCTTTCGTCCGCCATCCCGAAAGTGATTATGTTTTAGAAGAAGAATGGCTCTATGAAGCCATTACAGAAACCTACATCCCCTTACTGCGAGTATTTGAAGGTCTAAAGCAGGATGGGATCGATTTCAAAATTACCATGAGTATGACGCCCCCTTTGGTGTCGATGCTCCGGGACCCCCTACTCCAAGACCGTTACGAGGAACACCTCGCTAAACTCGAAGAACTTGCTGAACTGGAAATTGAGCATAACAAGCATAATGGTCACATTCGCTATCTAGCGGAACATTATGCCCATGAGTTTAACGACACACGCCAAATCTGGGAACGCTACGATCGCGACTTGGTGTCTGCCTTTAAACAATTCCAAGACTCCAACAATCTCGAAATCATCACCTGTGGGGCCACTCATGGCTACCTACCCTTGATGAAAATGTATCCGCAAGCCGTCTGGGCACAAATCCAGGTCGCCTGCGAACATTATGAACAAAATTTCGGTCGTCCCCCCAAAGGCATCTGGCTTCCCGAATGTGCCTACTATGAAGGCTTGGAGCGAATGTTGGCGGATGCCGGTCTGCGCTATTTCCTCACGGACGGTCATGGCATTCTCTACGCTCGTCCCCGTCCCCGCTTTGGCACCTATGCCCCCATTTTTACCGAGTCTGGGGTGGCGGTCTTCGGTCGCGATCACGAATCCTCTCAACAGGTTTGGTCTTCGGAGGTCGGCTATCCCGGTGACCCGGAATATCGCGAATTTTACAAGGATTTGGGCTGGGAAGCTGAATACGAATATATCAAGCCGTACATCATGCCCAATGGTCAGCGCAAGAATGTCGGGATTAAATATCACAAAATCACGGGTCGCGGCCTCGGTTTAGGGGATAAAGCCCTTTATGACCCCTATTGGGCACGAGAAAAGTCTGCTGAAAATGCAGGCAATTTCATGTTTAACCGTGCCCGTCAAGTGGAACATCTCCACGGCATCATGCAACGCCCTCCGATTATTGTCTCCCCATACGATGCGGAACTGTTCGGTCACTGGTGGTATGAAGGCCCTTGGTTCATTGATTACCTCTTCCGCAAGTCTTGGTATGACCAAGGGACTTACGAAATGACCCACCTGGCGGATTACTTACGCAACAATCCCACTCAGCAGGTTTGTCGTCCTTCTCAGTCTAGCTGGGGTTATAAAGGATTCCATGAGTATTGGCTGAATGAAACGAATACTTGGGTTTACCCCCATTTACATAAGGCCGCAGAACGGATGATCGAGTTGAGTCATCGGGACCCGGCGGATGAGCTGGAGTGGCGTGCGCTCAACCAAGCGGCCCGCGAATTGCTCCTGGCACAGTCTTCGGATTGGGCATTTATCATGCGCACGGGAACGATGGTTCCTTATGCCGTCCGACGGACCCGATCGCATTTGATGCGTCTCCACAAACTTTATGAGGATATCAATACCGGCAAAATTGATTCCGGTTGGTTATCCAAGGTTGAGGCGATTGATAATATTTTCCCAGAGATTAATTATCGGGTGTACCGTCCCTTGTAATCTGTTTTGATCGCAATGGAATGGAAATTGATTTTCGCTTACATAGAAACCGGGTTTCTGGGTATTAAGGATAGATGAACGGCTCTATTTCCTCCTAAGACGCCCGGTTTTTTTAGAGGGTTTGACCGGAGTTTACTCGGTCAATGGCAAAAAATTGTGCTAAAAAAGATCGAGTTGCCTGCGGCGATCGCCTCGAATCAATGCCTGTTTCTAATTCCCTGTTTAACCATTTTCCCTGTCCCCGTTGTGGCACTTCGGTCCGATTGAAACCTCGGACCCACTACTTTAAGTGTCCTACTTGTGATTGGCAAGATTCTCTGTTTGAACCCGCTGAACTGGTTCGGTCCCAATCCTTTATGGCAACAAAGGTGATGACCTCTGGGCTTAAGAACCCTTCCAGTCGTCAACTTTCTGAGCGATTTTCACCCCAAGCGAGTCAAAAAGCATTACTCCCGACTTGGCTTTGTCAGTCTTCCGATCGCTCTATTCAACCTCCTGCGCTGATCGCACCTGAGCGCTCCAAAATGTCTTTATATCTGACTACGGTGGCGATCGCTACAGTCGCCCTAGTCACTCTTCATCACTTTGAGGGCTTTATTTCTCCTTTTGATCCTTCGGTGATGTTTTTGCCCCCCTCCCCAGGAGATGAAGTTGGAGCCATTCCACCAGAAGACGCCTTTCGCCAAGGGGTCAATGCAGCCATGAGAGCAGCGACCCTAACTCAATCCGCCGGAACTCAGGCGCAATGGCAAACGGTGGAATCCTTATGGTCCGAGGCGATCGCTCTGATGGAAGCTGTCCCCTCCGACAGTCGCGATCGCCCCCTGGCTGAACAAAAGGCCGTTGAGTATCAAACTAAGTGGTCTTACGCTCAACAGCAGATCACCCAGATCGCTTACGCACCCCCGCCACCGCCTCCACTTTTCCCGATGCCAGTCACCAACTCCCCCTTACTGCCGCCACCCCCTCCAGACCAAGCCCCTGCTCGCTCTCCCCAACCTCACGAAATATTCCGCTACGCCGTAAATCAGGCGATGAGTGCCGCCAGTTTGACCCAATGGGCTGAAACCCAGGAAGACTGGATGAAGGTTTCTCAGGAATGGCACCAGGCGATCGGTCTGATGAAATCCGTCCCTTCCGATAGTCCAGACTATTCCACCGCCCAGCAAAAAGCCCAAGAATATCAGACCAATCTCCTCTACGCTCAACAACGAGTCAACCAACTCGCCCCCTAGGGCAAAAGTCCATACAGTATGAGATTCCAACGACCAGAAACCGAGTTTCTGGCCGATATTTTTCACAAATTGCCAAAAATTTCCCCAACCTCCCCATCCTTACAAGAGTAGGTTTTTTACTTCCGGTCCCCTCCCCTGTGTCTTGGGGAGGGTGAGGGTCTTACAGATATATGTTTTTAACCCCTAACAAGTATTGAGGGGTAAAGTGAGCGGATGTAGAGGTAAGGGGTCTGGG
>NZ_JAMXFC010000007.1:0-57461 GCF_025370755.1 Laspinema sp. D2d
TGTAGAGAACGTTAATCGTTAAAACCGTGAATTTATCTTTGATATTAGTAGCATCTAAGGCCAAAGGGAGATAAGTTGTCCCCGAGGAAAATAAGCTGTAGACCCATTTTAACAAAGGGCCAAAACAAGAAGTCACGTCTACTTCGCTTCGCTTCCTTCCATTTTTATCACTTTTCTCGGTGTACCATTGTTTGAGGCGACACTTGACTGTATTAGGCTTTTCATCATTGATAGAAGCGATGAATGTAGAGACTTTAGTTAGGCTAGAATTGCGCGTCATAACCATCCCAAAACTCCAAGCCGCTAATCCTCGCAGTTGAGGAATGGTTAGGGTGGGCATATGATAGCTGAGTATTCTCATCCACTCCAAGAGTGCTTTATTTTTTATCAAGGCTGGTTTTTCCTCCTCTAACCGTTTCATTGAGGTATTGATAGAGTTAACCTCTTTCATCATCCGGGGATACCTGGGGTCCCTCCCTTCCCTATTATACCCTAGGTGATAAAAACATATACCTGTAAGTCCTCCCCATCCCCCCCATCCCCAATCTCCCCTGAATTGAAAAACCGGACAGGCTTTTGGATACAATCGAACAACTGCATGAAAAGAACCGCTTATGACTGAAACCGTTGAATCTCAATTTACCAGTGGCGTAGAACGCTACAAAGCTGGTGAAGGCCCAGACACCCTGATTCCGGTGTTCCGGGATATCTGCGATCGCGCCCCAAAAAATAGTCCCGCTTGGACTTGTTTGGCGTGGCTGTATTTATTAGCCGATAAACCGACTCCCGCCTATAAGGCAGCTCAAAAAGCGGTCAAACTCAATCCCCAGGATGCTCAAGCTCAGGTTAACCTGGCAGTAGCGATGCTCGATAGTGGTCAAAAAGGCGTCCGCACTCATATCGAAATCGTCCAACAACTGATGATGGTTGCCGCAGAATTGCGCGATGAAGTGAAGGACAATATCGAAGAGGGATTGAACCGAAAACCCGATTGGAAGAGTTTACAACGGGTCAAAAACTGGCTGTTTGAATAAGCTTCCCCTTTGGTCTCTATGCTAGAGGCGATCGCATTTTCCTAGACCTTCCATTTAATTTTTAACCTTCAATGCCTGCATGAGAGCCCTCTCCAAATCTTCATGCAGGCTTATTTATTTTTACCCTTCTGATTCCCCAGCAGTTCAGAATAGACCTTGGACAACGGGATTCCGTATAACAACTTGAGTCGTTGCTTAACCGTTTTTTATAAAACTGACTCAAGCTTGATGATGCCTCACTCCGTTGCAAAATCAATCCTTCCCGAGATCCTCCTCAAGGGACTTAGCCTATTTTTCCTTTTTGCCACCTCAAAAACTGTCCACTCCACCGGATTTTAACCGGATATATTTCTCTGCCTAGAGTACATCGTTGTTAACCCTAAACAACCTCTAAATTTCAGGTCAAAGAATCACGGGAACTGAGTCTTGAAATCTTCCGCTTTAACCGGGCTTAGTTTTTGAAAGACTATTTCTTAAGTTTTAGGTTAATTTAAGAAAAGTCTACGGTGCATAATTGCCTTCAAAATGACCTAAATCAATCCAATCGATACCACTTCATCAGCATTTACCCCCTTTATCTTATGATTCTTTCTCGCCAATATACTGATTTGCCCTTGACTTGGGATACCAAGTCACCTGAAACTTTACAAAATGACTGCCAGTGGCTTGAATCTATTGTTAAAAATTCCGCTCCTTTTTCCGACGGATGGGTGAAAGCCAGAATTGTGCAACTGGCCTATAATTGCCCGAACTCTCTGGATTTTCCCCTACCGAACCCGGGGAGAAAATCAGGTAAAGGAACGACTATGACAACGGCTCAACTTTTGGCCTACGGCGGTAAGCTTTCGGAAAAAGAAATTGTTGAAGCGTTACAGTGGGAATGTCTTCAATACTGCCAAACTCACCCCATTGCTGACTTTCCTTGTTTTCGGGCAACGGTAGATGAAAACTATGTGATGGCGACGCTCAATAGCTGGTGCGATCGCCATTTTTCGGAAAAGTCGGCTCGTAATTTTGAAATCTACCAAGACCTCCATTATCCGAATGTATTTTTAGTCATTAGCACCGCTCCTATTTCCCTCTATGTAGACCGGCAATTACCTCCCCCGGAGCGATTCCGTGCCTTATTTAATGTGGATGAATTCGCGGAAATTGTGGGGGAAGGATTTTGCGATCGCATGACCCTCCGGACCCACGGCTATGCGACCTCCGCCGCGAGCTTTTATGATTTATTCATGAAGGAAGCTAATGCCTTAAATCGCCAAGATTCGGCCCAGAATAGCCGGTTAAAAGACCATCATTTCTATATCGGATATCATTGGCCGAGTGAACAACCTTTTACCAGTCCCGGTTTATGGAGTGATTTCTCCAAAAATTGGGGCGTTGTTTTGAAATTCTCCTTTGTCCTTTCCGGATTTGCTGGCATTATTGGTACCGGATTGTATGGAATGGTCAAACTCCTCGGCCTTCCCCTGTTCAAAGGGTTAGAACTACTCCCCCTGATTGGTCCAATTTGGAAGGGGATTCAGTTGAGTGCGGTGGGCCTGCAATGGTATTGGGTGGTCCCCCCCCTGTTTATTCTCTGGGTGGTCTTGATGCAGTGTTTGCGGGTGTTGGTGTATCAGCGCGATCGCTACCGGGCGATTCACTATGGTGCACCGGATTTAGCCGAATTCTTTTGGCGCTTAGACCGCGCTCTGAATCAAAAGGCTGAAAAAACAAAGCAAGCTCCCCAAACAGAAGCCTTCAAGCCGGTTATCGGCTCGATTGAAGCCGAAAATCAGGCTTCTTCATTCAAGGCTAATCAGCCAGTGTCGGGGTCTAACCCTGAGATTGCGGTGAACTTGGTGGGTCACAGTATGGGAGGACTCCTGCTGGTCAATACGTTGCGAATTTTGTCCGATCGCTTCGGCAAGGATGACGGGGACATTGACGATCCCGATGGGTTAGAGTCCAGCAAGATTGGCGATCGCCTCCGCTTGGATAAATTAATTTTGGCATCCCCAGATATCCCCTTAGAATTTCTGCGGGAGGGTCGCAACAACTACGTGCGGTCTGCTATGCGTCGTTGCCGTCAAATTTACCTGATGTCGAGCGATCGCGATATTATCCTCCGTTATATGCCGACCCTGGGCAACTGGTTTAGTGAACCCAGTATCGAAATGTCCGCCTATCGTCTAGGGAATGTCTACCTCAAACCCTTAGACGATCGCTACCCCAACAGCAATTACCGCCCTTATATTCGTAATGTCTTGGTCTCCCAAGCAGCGGCCAGTCCCACTTCCGCTTATGACCTCTTTGAGCGCTTCAACTATATCGACTGTTCCGAGACCATTGGTGTCAATGGCATCTTTTGGGCCCTGAAATCCCATCGAGGATTGGCGATCGACTTAATCAATACCCTGATGTTTCTCTTGAGTCTGAGTTATAGTCGTCTCTTCGGCCAACTTGATTTACATGGGGGCTACTTTTTAACCCATACTGCCACTTTTAAGATTTTGAAACTGCTGATCAGTCTCAATGGCGAGTCTGAAGCAGAAATCGCAGCAGGGATTGAGGAGTTGATTCAAGGCACAAGGATCCGGTTTTTACCCCGTCAACCCTTTTTGACCAAGGATTAATCCCGTATCCAGTTTTTAAAGGTCTACAAAAACCCGCACCCGTCAAGGGTGTGGGTTTCTGTGTTATTGGACTTCAGGGCGTTGCTGACGCAGGATAAACTCAGCGATCGCCAAATCCATTGGGGTGGTCACTTTCAAATTGGTCTCTTCCCCGGGGACAATTTGCACCGGCAAGTCACATTTTTCAAATAATGCCGCATCATCAGTGACTTCCCATCCCTGGGATTTTCCGCGATCGTGGCACTGTTTCAATAAAGCGACTTCAAATCCTTGGGGGGTTTGGGCGGCCCAGAGTTGCTCGCGATCGGGGGTTTGTTCAATGGTTGGGGAGTCCCGGGCGACAATTTTAATGGTGTCTTTGACGGGAATCGCGGCAATTAACCCGGGACAATGGCGGAGGGACTCGGCGCAGCGATCGAACAGGTCCGGGGTTGCCAAACACCTGGCCCCATCATGAATGAGCACATGAGTCGCTTCTGGCGGGAGTCCCTGTAACCCGTTGTAAACCGATTCCTGGCGGGTACTGCCGCCTTGGATGAATTGGACAGGTTTGCGGGGAGGATTGGCGGCTAAAATCGTTTCAAAGTCCGGCCAGTCTTCCGGTTGACCGATTAATCCAATCCAACAAATTTCCTGGGAGGCATCCGCCGCATCTAGGGTCCAGGCAATCAAGGGGCGATCGAGCAAGGACAGGAGGAGTTTATTGCGGTTGCTGCCCATTCGTCGCCCCATGCCAGCGGCGGGTATCAATAAATGCACGGTGGTTCCTCTAAAGCGTTTAGTTACAAAAATGACGCGTGAATAATAGACCTGTTGCAAAAATCGGGCTTGATCCCCCCAACCCCCCTTGGAAAGGGGGGCTTTTTAGAATTTGGCAATAAATCTACTTATAAACTAATAACTAGAGTAGAGGCGCAGGGGCGATCGCTGCATTTTTTAGGCGATTTCTGACCGGAGATTAGCTTGAGTCCAAAGATTCCGGATCGGATTAGGTCTCTCATCGCTTAGAATGAGTCTGTTTAGTAAGCTCAATCAATTGAGATGCGAATATTGGCCCTTGTCCCCGGCGGAATCGGCGACCAAATTTTATTTTTTCCGACGTTGGATAGCCTAAAACGGTTATATCCCAACGCTTACATAGATGTTGTTGTGGAACCTCGGTCGAAAGGTGCCTACCGGGTATCCAAGTTTTCTCATGACAAGTCCCTCCAGGTGCTGCCGTTTGATTTTAAGGATCGCAACGGGTTGGCGGATTGGGGGAATTTGCTGGGGATCATGCGCGATCGCGAATATGATGCGGTGATTTCCCTTGGACAGCGCTGGGTAGTGGGGTTATTACTCTGGTTAACAGGCATCCCCATCCGGATTAGCTACTCAGATTTGGGCAACTCCTGGTTACTCACCAACCCAGTCCCGCTGAAAACTGAGCAATATGCCGCTGGTATGTACCACGACTTGTTGCAGGGTTTTGGGGCATCCATGCCTTGTCCGGAACTCTCGGTCACCCTGCTTAAAGAGGATTTACGCTGGTCCGATGACGAACAGCAAAGATTGGGTGTCAAAGATAGCGGTTACATTCTGATTCATGGGGGGGCCAGCCAACTCTCCCAAATCAAAGGATTGGATAAAATCTATCCCGTTGAAAAATGGCAGCAGATTATCCAGGACCTGCAAACCCGTCAACCTCAATTGCC
The DNA here is from genome assembly GCF_025370755.1 of Laspinema sp. D2d. GTDB lineage: Bacteria > Cyanobacteriota > Cyanobacteriia > Cyanobacteriales > Laspinemataceae > Laspinema. The sequence goes on from NZ_JAMXFC010000007.1 coordinate 5,350, forward strand.
GGTGGTCTTGATCCAAGGGCCAGAGGATAAACCCTTATGTGACCAGTTGGTGAGGTCCTGTCCCGGCGTGAAGGTGACCTCACCCCCGGATGTGGGTAAGTTGGCGGCGACGATCGCGGCTGCAAATTTGATGCTTTGTACGGACAGTGCGCCCATGCATCTGGCCGTGGCAGTACAGACCTATACCATTGCCCTGTTTGGCCCGACAGACCCCGCTAAATTGCTCCCTGCGGGCGATCGCTATATCGGCATTCGATCTTCTACGGGCAAAATTGCTGATATTTCACCGGAAAAGGTCCTAGAAAAAGTGTGGGGAGGCTAAACAGAAGATTCGGAATTGGCAATTAAGAATTAATAATCTTTCATCACCAGGTCTGACCCATAACCGCAGAGGGTAGGGGTAGTACATGAACTGCCTCTACCCTCTGCGGTTACATCCCCCTTCTCAAGCCTCAGCCCTGATAAAATTTGGAGTGATTAATTTTTAATTCTTGTTGAGTCTCCTCAATCATCACCGATGAAACCCGCAGTATTCCTGGACCGAGATGGCGTTTTAAACCAAGAAGTTGGATATATTCACCGCGTTGAAGACCTGAATTTGATTCCCGGTGTGGCCGCTGCGGTGCGCCGCTTAAATGACCGAAATCTCTTCTGTTGTCTGGTTTCCAACCAATCGGGTCCGGCGCGAGGATATTACCCCGCTTCTCATGTGGATGCCTTACACCAGCGCCTGTGTCACTTATTGGACCAGGAAGCAGGGGCCCGGTTGGATGCGCTTTATTATTGTCCCTATCTGAGTCCTCCGGAAGGGGGGACGGACCCGGAGTTTACCCGGTGGACCACTTGGCGTAAACCCAATACGGGAATGCTAGTAGCAGCGGCTTGGAAACATGATTTAGACCTGAGTCAGAGTTTTATGGTGGGAGATAAGGCAACCGATGTGGATATGGCCCATAATGCCGGTTGTACGGGGATTTTGGTGAAAACGGGCTATGGCGATCGCGTTTTAGGGGGGAAATACCAACATCACACCCATCCAGATTTTATCGCCTCGGATTTAGCGGAGGCGGTGGATTGGATCACGCAGCAGGGGTCCAAATCAGGAAGGGGATAGAGGCGATCGCCTTGGGTTAATCCCATTCCGTTTCCTAATAGGCCCCCTCTTTCGCAAACACCACCTTCACCGTCTGGAATAAAATCTGGAAATCCAGAGAAACGGACCAATTTTGAATGTAGGTCATATCCAGGCGGAAAACTTCCTCAAAATCGACAATATCCGATCGCCCAGAAACTTGCCATAATCCCGTGATTCCCGGTAGGACTTCATGGCGCATAAAGTGATGTTCTGAAAAGCGTTCCACATCTCGCAGGGGGAACGGACGAGGACCCACTAAACTCATCTCCCCATTTAAAACATTAATAATTTGTGGTAGTTCATCCAAACTGTACCGGCGGATAAACTTACCTACTCGCGTGATCCGGGGGTCGTCTTTCATTTTGAACATAATACCCCCAGCCATTTCATTCTTGGCTTCTAACTCTTTTTGTAGCTGTTCGGCATTCGTCACCATTGTCCGAAACTTCCAGACTTTAAAATGACGGCCTTTTAATCCCACCCGAACTTGTTTGTAAAAAATTGGACCGGGGGAATCAACCTTGATCAGCAGTGATAACAACAGTAATCCCGGACTAATTAACAAGATGATGATCCCAGCGGCGACTAAATCAAATCCCCGTTTGATCCAGTAATCTCCCCCAACAATCGGCGGGGATCTAAATCTCATACTCGGGATGCCGTTGACCATCTTAATCTCAGACCACTGAATCGGCAGTTCGAGTCCCAAGGGGAGAATTCTCAAGTGAATCCCAGCGCGTTTCAACTCCCAGTAGAGATAAATTTGGTCTCGGACAGAAAGTTCAGAACAGACAAAGACTTCGCTGACGCTTTTTTCCCGCAGTCGTTGAATCATCTCCGACCAATCGTGGCTTTTTTCTCGGGTTGAGAGGTCTTCTACATCACAAATTTTGTATTGTTTACTTTTAACAATAAATCGTTTAGCAGTTTCAATATCTTTGGGTTTACAAATTAAGCCAATGCGCTGACGGATTGCCCCTTTCTGCCGCAAATACACAATCGTTAAATGCAGGATTAATCGCTCAGTCAGAACAAAAGTAATGGCAAATATCCAAGATAACAAGAAGGTCGAACGAGAAACGACTGCTTCAGGTTCGTAGAGATAGCCAATAAATAATAAAACACATTGAGCAAAGCTGAGGGATTTGACGAGATTAAAAAAATCTCGCCGCCGATCATCGGTCCCATACAGTCCCGCTGAAGCGACAATCCCCACGGTAATCACCAGAATGGGAATTAAAAATCCTGGGTTTTCATTCTGAGTCGCTATCAAGCTAAAGGAGCCAACAGGGGTCCCTAACTTGTCCGCGAGTAGCCACGCATAGCTCAACATCAAACTATCGAGGACAATTAGCAGGATAACCCGGAGTGAGCCAATGCCCGTCCCGCGACTGAGTTTGGCAATGAGTGGAGCTCGTATATCAAGTTTTCTTTTATCCATTTGTCTTGTCGGATGCACCGAACCGAGGTTAATACTCTGTGCTTTAGGATGTCTATTCTTGACCAGATATTCTTTAGAGTAGATGCCCCCCTCGACGACGCAAGTTTTGAGTTTGCCATCGCTAAGACTAAAATAAATAGATTGGTTAGTCTGTCGTATGCACCAACTTGATTCCTGGCTTAATTAACATAAATTGACACCCTTTATTTGTAAAGGACAGGAGCAAAAGCCGGTGGAATATTTTGAGTAATTCATGAACTCTATTATAATCATCCCTGAAGTTGTCCCTACTAAACGTGATAACAGAGTTCAGCTTGTCATCCTGTTGCTAGGTTAAACGATAGATAGTCTAATGGGCAATTTAGCCAGAGGGTGAACTGAACCTTGGAGGTGGGAAGAGGGGGTTAGATGCTCCCATCCTTAGTTTTAGGAACGGTGTCTGGTGATTTGGGTATTGTTGGTCATTAGGAATGTGATTGAGAACGATCGCAACAGAGGGGTACCGAGGGGTTGATTTAGAGATGGACCTATCCCCTTGATTATCTCAGAGCTTATTCAAACCGAACATGGGCAATTCAACTCAATTTATAAAAAGTATTTATAGTTAAGGTCGCCAATGTTAAAAAAAAGGTGCAAACCCAGAGCATACATATCATAACACGCTCCTATTGTCAACCCTCAAATGGTTTGGATGAATGTTCCCCTCAGTTTTGTCTTGGCGGTTTTGTGCCGGTTCACCCGGGGAGGGGCCGATATAGGTGGCCCCAGGGCTAGGCCGAACAAAACCACCCGATGGGGTCGTTACTCCCGGGGTCCTGACAGTGCCCGGTGGTAGGATTAGCGAGAGAGTTCGACACTCACCTCATTGGGAGCACGGCGTTTGAGATCAATGGATTCCGATCGCGGCAGCAAGTCATAAACTTGACGCAACACATCATCAATGGACTCGTAAGAAACTTGTCCTTTGCCGTCATAAACGACTTTACCCTCTAAATCGAGGACAACGGTTTGAGGAACCACTCCAGAATAATAGTACCCCGGTTCTGTGGGTGCATAGTCATCCTTGACGGGAATGGCATCCACGTTCAGGGGTAAAATATCGGCGGCCCTTCCGTAGAATGCCTGAATTTGCGAAACAACGGCGGTGTATTCCTTGCAATCGCTGCTGTCATCGAGAAAAAACACTAACACCGTGGCGCGATCGTCCCGGGAAAGGGACTGTTCTAGGGAGACTCGCGGGGGTACTAAGGAACCATTGCCACCATAGAGGGCGTAAATGTTGCCATCAAAGTTATCATCGTTGAGACCGGCGATCGCCCCTGGGGTGAGCATCAACCACAGACAACTCACCATCGCGATCGCCACAACCCATCGTTTTGCCATCACTCGACATAAGTCAACTGCTAAATTTAGACATTTCTTGACACGGATGCTACCAGTACGCAACCCAGAATAAAACATAAAATACAACATCAACTCTCGGGGAGACTCCTGCAATTGACTTTATCAAGTTTTGCCGGTTCTTGACGCACTTGCTTCAATCTAATCTTGGCAATTGGCAACTCCTAACTCGCGAACTCTCCCGCAACTCATCCCTGGCATCCGAAAAGAAGGGTCAAAACTCTTCCTCAACCGGGTGAAACTCCATTAAGGGATGCTTGAGTTTCTCCCATCTGCCGGGGACTGTAAACCGCAATAATACGGCGATCGCCACCCATCTCGATCACCAAGTCCACCTCGGAACCCGGATGCAACAGGGGCCTAACAAACAACTCCGGATGCAACGCCTTCCAAAAATATTCCACAAATTCCCCAATTTCCCCATCACTCATTCCCGCCTTACCCTGGGCCTTCATGTCCCATTCCGCCTGCATCCGCCACTGTAAACTAAGGTGATAATCCTGGGGATATAACACCATCAATCCATCTAATCGGTCCCACAATGGCAGATAATCCCGCAATCGCTGATTCATGTCTCGGGCAAAACTATGGTCTGCTGCGGTCATAATGGGCCAAGGGGGATTGTCAAATACTGCGGGGTCTAGGGGACGCACCCCCACAAACCATCCTTCCCATAACAGGATATCTACATTCTGAACGAGGGAGGGTTCGGTGCGATCGCCTTGTCCCTCCCACAATGATTTATCAAATCGGGGGACAGCAATGGTTTGTCCATCGGGATTGCGCAAGCGATCCAGGAGGTTAATCCCTAATTCGACATCATGAGTCCCTGGGGGTCCTCGCCAAATCAGACGCGGGTCCTCTGTTCGCAACTGCTGCCGTTCTAAATAGGTTTTATAAAGGTCATCGAGAGAAAGGGCCAAGGTAGAATAGCCTAAATGGGTCAAAATCCAGGTTAAAATTCTCCCCAGGGTGGTTTTCCCCGTTCCCTGTCCTCCTAAAATCCCTTGAATCCAGGGTCGTCCTAATTTCTGGTGACTGGCGATCAGTTTCATCGCCAAGGGTAACCACAATTGCCATAGGGATGGGAGGATTTTGTCTCCCGGGAAGGGAAATTGCTCTAGGTGGGGTAGAATCACGGCTAATGCCTGCGATCGCGCCTTGAGTTGAGACTCTACCGTTTCCCGGGAAATCCCATACCCCTGAGCACGAAGCGGATCGGCGAGTTCTTCCTGGATTAAGGTTTCCCAAGTGGATCCGGTGGGTGGCTCACCCTGGTGCCACTCCGCCAGAATTGCGGCGATCGCCCCCTCTTGCTTCATGAATCAATCTCCCTTGAATTCAGTGAAAATGGCCGATGATGGGATGAATCATCTCTTAAGAACCGAGGGTAAAGGCGAGGACGAATAAACTGTAAATCATCCCAATTTTAAAAGAATTGATTCCCTGGGCCAACAGCGATCGCTTCATTTGATTGTGAATCCGATAGAAAAAATAACTATAAAGTTCGGTTAAGAGAATTAAAACAGCGGCTACCATTACATCTAAATTGGCATTTTGTCCGGCGATCGTACTAATTGCCGTTCCCAGAAAATTACCCATTAAAAAGCTAATTAGCAGTACGGATATCCGTCGCCACGGATTGCGTAAGGATTGCCTCAGTTCAGAAGCGGCACCATCAAACAGACTGTTCAGACGGGTATTCTGCATAGCTTATATCAGTTTCAATCAAACTATTGATCTCGAACCCTGACCCGTTCAGTCAGAGACCCGATTCTGACCTCGGCGATCGCGCAACATGATGGCGACCCTCAAGATGTCATCTCTCTCCCGCATTTCCATCCAGGAAGAAGCATCTGCCGGTTTGTTAGATACAATAGCATATTCAAACCCTCTCCCTATTCTCTCCCCTCTCCCTATTCTCCCTGACATTCCAACGTAAATTGACCGTTAAATGAGGTTGCCCGAGTTTAACCCCTTGTCAATTGCGCTCAAACCGGATCGAGTCACCAATCCATCAAACCATCACAGACCCTAGATACACAAACAACGGATGAAACTTCAAATGAATCGCTTTTGGGATACTGAAAGTCAAATAAGCGTACCGCCTAAGTTCGCTCTAATCTTATCAATTTTGGGGCTATTGGGGATTGGTTGGATTGCATTTTTATGGAAATTAGGTAGCGTGGGGTTAGTGGATGAAACAGAACCTTTGTTTGCAGAAGCAGCCCGCCAAATGGTGGTTACGGGGGATTGGATTACGCCCTATTTTAATCAAGAAACGCGATTTGATAAGCCGCCGTTGATTTATTGGTTGATGGCGATCGCCTACCAAATTTTCGGCGTGAATGAGTGGGCCGTGCGTCTGCCTTCCGCATTATCTGCCATTGCATTGATGGGTTTTGTCTTCTTTACTCTGCTCTATTTTACCATTCCCACCTCGGCCATTTCCTCAGAAATTCAAGAACCGGAACCCACCAGAAATATCCCTCGAAAAGCCTGGTTTTGTGCCGGACTGGGAGGGGCGATCGCAGCCTTGAATTTCCAAACCATCGCTTGGGGAAGAATCGGCGTTTCTGATATGTTATTGAGTGCTTGTATGGGAAGCGCCCTGCTGGCTTTTTTCTGGGGATATGCCAGTTCCAAACCCTTCCTAAACAGCGACAATCAATTTAAAAATTCTCTGCCCTCACCCCTATTAAATGCCGAGGTTTGGTATATTATTTTTTATGGTTTTATCGCCTTAGCCATTCTGGCTAAAGGACCTGTAGGGATTGTTTTACCGGGATTAATTATTGGAACTTTTGCCCTTTACCTGGGAAAAGTCAAAGAATTATGGCGAGAAATGAAACCCTGGCGCGGGATTTTAATCATCCTAACTATCGCCCTGCCTTGGTATATTTTAGTGATTTTAGCCAATGGTCAAACCTATATCGATACATTTTTTGGATATCATAATTTTGAACGGTTTACCCAAGTTGTCAACAATCACAGTGAAGCCTGGTATTTTTACTTTTTAGTCCTGTTAACGGGATTTTCCCCTTGGTCGATTTATTTACCCATTGCTATCACCCGGTTACGCTTTTGGAAACGTAGTCGCTGGCAGAATCAACCCCGGGCTAATCATCTGGGTTTATTTGCTTTATTTTGGTTAATTGGAATCTTTATTTTCTTTACCGTTGCCGTCACCAAACTTCCCAGTTATATTCTTCCCGCCCTTCCTGCTGCTGCCCTATTAGTCGCCTTGTTTTGGAGTGATGAAAGCTTTAAAAGTAACCGAGAGGGTAAACCCGAGGGTTTCAGTTTATTTGCCGCAGTTTCCATCAGTGGAAACTTAATCTTATTCTTACTCATGGCAACGGCCCTTCTCTATGTTCCCCGAATCTTAGATCTAGATCCAGCCATGCCGGAATTCCCCAAAATTTTAACAAATTCGGGTTTAATTGAACGAGGGGCTTTAATTTTAATCGTGAATGCCTTAATTGGGGTGATTTTGGTCTTAAAACGCCAGTGGCGATGGATGATGTCCGTGAATATTGTGGGATTTGTCGCTTTTTTCATGTTGGCAGTTATGCCAGTTTATTTTATCTTTGATAGTGAACGACAATTGCCGGTACGCCAACTGGCTGAAATTATTTCCCAGGTGAAACAACCGGAACAACAAGTGGTGATGGTTGCCTTTGAAAAACCCAGTTTAGTGTTTTACAGTCATCAATCCATTAAATTTTTTAGGCGGTCAAATAATGCCCGAGAATATTTGCAAGAATTAGCAGTAAAAAATCCTAATGTTCTGCCATTCTTGGTTCTAGGATATCCTGACAAAATTAAGGGACTAGAAATTCCTAATCCGGACGCTTATCAAGTGATTGCCAAACGGGGGAATTATTGGCTAGTGGAAATGCCAAAACAGTTGTTTTTGCCCGATGGAATAGGGATAAAGGATGAGAATTGAGGGGTGATCCGAAATCCGGTTATAATAGGTTGATAAAAACCCACACCCTCAAGCGTGAAGCTAGAGGGACGAAGCCCGCCTACAGGGGCTGAAGCGTAAAGAAGATCTTTAACAACCGCATTGGGTATGATTAATATCTCCCCCATCCTCCCCATCTCCCCCATCCTCCCCATCTCCCCCATCCTCCATCCTCCCCATCTCCCCCATCTCCCCCATCTCCTCTCTCAAGTTCAAATTTTCAACGCTTGGTTAATGGAATCGAGTAACTCTTCCATTGATAGAGAAGGGGGTAAAAGTTGAGTGGCGATCGCCTTTAAACTGGACCGAAATTCACTAATTGCCTTGAATTCTCCGGTAGTGGCTGCTTCGGGGGTTTCCAAGAAGCGATCGACGATTAAAATGGCGGGGCGTTCCGGAAGTTGTTCTAATACTTTCAGCGCCTCCATTGGGAACGGAGGGGGAACCGAATCGGAAACATAAATTAACAGCAAATCCACACTTTTATGTTGCAATTGTTGCCAAACTTCTGACCAAGAACGACCCATCCAACATCTAAACCCAGCGGTTTGGATATATTGAATCGAAGCTTGTAACCACTCGTGTTTAGTCGCGGTAGAATCCACAGGAAAACGGCCCGATTCCCCACTTCCTGAGCGTTTGGAAACCCCCGGGGTGACGGGTTCATATCGGTCCGAAAACTGGCATAAAATCGAGATATCAATGGCTAAAATTGCCGGTTTAGAACTCATGCCTACGGCGACTTCTACCGCCTGAAATAGCTCCTTAGCATTGGGCCAAATTGCCTCATTTGCCTGGTCGCGGCTATGAATGGGTTTGAGATAGGGAAACACGGTTAATCCAGGCACTTGGGAGGCAGAGAGGGCAATTTGGCGATCGAGGGTCACTACGGGGACTGCCGCAAGGGCGGGATATTGGCTGAACTGTTGGATAAATAGACTGGGGTTGTGGAGGTGAGGGGCGGGATCCAGCAAGATGGCGTCCAGATGCCAGACTCGGGCTAATAATTCCGCTTGTTCGAGATCATCGGCCTCTAAAACCCGATAATGATAGGATGCTGAGGGATTGAACCCCGAGGTGAGCAGTCCGTTCAGTTGCTCGCTCAATCCGCTGCTGTCATCCTCCGGCGATCGCCCCTCAATGTCCCGATATTCTGGGTCAAAGGGACTCAATCGCAACACCGTTAGGGTGGTTTGCGGTGTTGCCAAACTCTCCTCTTCCGGGTCCTGCATTAACCCCTCTAAAGTTTTTTCCAGGGAATTTCCCTTCACCGGCAGGGTTAAAAACCCATTACACTGCGCCCGAATTGCCCGTTCTTTGTCCACCTCTGTTGCCATGACGATCGCCGGGATATGTCGGGTTTGCGGGTCCGATTTGAGCAGGGTCAGCACGTCCCAACCGGAGAGCATGGGTAGGAATAAATTCAAAAAAATAGCCCGAGGTTGTAAGCGTCGAGCCTTTTCCACCGCCTCAGTTCCTGCACGGGCGATCGCCACCCGATAACCCAACTCATTGAACCGTTCCGTCAAATCATCAATATATCGCGGGACCGCTTCCACAATTAAAATTAAGCGGTTCTTTGTGGGGGTGGCGCGTTCTGTTAGAGTCGTCGTCTGTTGGGGGGGACAAGGGGGTAACAGCAGGGTAAACTCACTCCCCACCCCTTCTTTAGAAATAAATGTGACATCCCCCCCATGAGCCCGCGCAAGGCGCTGGGTTAATGCCAATCCCAAACCCGTTCCCTCAAATTGTCGGGTCATCGGGTTTTCTAACTGTTGGAATTTTTGAAAAATTAAGTGCTGTTTTTGGGCGGGAATGCCAATCCCCGTATCCCAGACGGTGAAAGCCAGCCAGCCTTCCCAGCGATTCACTCGCAGGCCAATTTCTCCGCCGGTGGCGGTAAATTTAATGGCGTTAGAGAGGAGATTGTACAGCATTTGCCGCAGGCGCAATTCATCCGCAACCGGGTTCGGTAACCCGGGTTCGACTTCCAGGGTAAAAGGGATTTCCAGTTCGGTAATGGCGGCATTGCTGCTGCTGCCATGAACCGGGGAATCCGAGGGGTGATGGGACTGTTTGGCTTGATCAAAGGCGCGATCGCAGACGTCGGGAATGCTCACAGGTTCGAGAATCAGTTCCATTTGTCCACTCTCGATCCGGGTGAGGTCCAAGATGTCGTTGACCACATTCATCAAATGTCGCCCACTGGTGTAGATCATTTGAGCATAACGCGCTTGGCGATCGGTCAGGGGACCCAGGGTCCGTTCCTTGAGCAGACTGGATAACCCTAAAACAGCGGTGAGGGGGGTTTTGAGTTCGTGACTGATACAGGCCAAAAATTCATCTTTGAGCCGGTTCATTTGCATTAAATCAGCATTTTTGGCCGCCAGTTCTTTGGCGACTTGCTGCTGAACTGTGACATCTTGAGCGAGAACTAACCAGAGGGATTCCGCCTGGGACCCCTCCGATTGGATGGAAGCTGAAACCGGGGGGTGATTTTCCCTAGACTCGGGTTCGGCTAATTCGGGCCCTTGTGAAGGGTCAAAGGGGGAACCCTGCCAGGACAGATGGGGCGATCGCTCTGACAAAGCAAGACCGATCGGGATTTTTACAAACTGCCAAACCCGGTCCGACCCTTTCGGCATGGGACATAACCCTAAGCTGAGAGAGTGGGAGTCGGGGTGTTCTAAGTGGTCCGGTTCCCGATTCGCGGTGGGTTGTGAGGGGGTGCGGATTTCACCAGAGGGGTCAGTCTCTGGTTCACAGAAGGAGTCAAAGTAGGTCCGCCATGCTTGGTTATAAATCGCCACTTTCCCTGCTGATGTTTGCAATTTCATCGGCAAGGGGATTTCTTCGAGGAGTTCCCCCAGGGGACGAACCACCCCAAACGGCCAAGCTTTGACCCCACTGAGGGCCTCAGCAGCCCCAGAGGGTTGCTCGGGAACTGCGGGGGTCCGGGGAACGAGGCTGGTATTTTGGGCCAAAGCTGCGATCGCCCGAGGAAAATCCAACAACCCTAAGCATTTATCTTCAGCATCCATCACCACCCATTCTAGTGGCCTAGGTCGGTCCGGATCTTGGGTTTGCAGTCTCTCCCAGAACTGAGTTAAGCTCAGATTCGCCGGAACCCTCTCCACCGAGACAACGGCTCCCGGACTCAATCTCGCCACAGCTTGTTGCCAGATTTCTAAATCATGGGGTGTTGGTGCATCGGGAACCCCTTCCTCATTCTCGCTGCCATTCCCCACCACCGCACAGAAGTGGGCCATCAAAGTTGCTAAATCCGTGTGAGGCAGGCTATTTCTCTCCTCGGTCAAGCCCCACTCTGGATTCATGGTTTCCCCTTGTAATAAATTCAGGAGCAAACAGCCCACATCAAGGACGCCTACCGGCGCTTCTGCGTCATTGATCAGGATGAGGTGCTCAAAAGCTGACATCCGCCCTGCGCTGATGCTTAAGCGATGCCATAACTCTGCTATACTTACCGTTTGCGGGCATAGAGGGGTCGGGAGTGTAAATTCTTCTAACAGTAGGGGGGTCTTTAACATAGGGAACTGGGGATGAAGATCTTGCAAAAATCAGAATGGAGTGTTGAGCTAACGGTAACACCGAGCCGTAGGGGGTTCCCTCACCAGATACCATTCCATCGGGCTTTTACTCTAACGCCTACGGCATCCGGGTAGGGATGAGATAAATTGGACAAGAAATCGGGTTTCGTACCTACCTGGGTCCTAGTCAATAGAGATTGGGTGAAAATATCCTGTTTCTCTTCCCTCTACTGTACCGACGTCCTAGGGCGTCCTCTCTTCGTGGTCTAAGTCATTCGGGATAACCGATACAGAATCACCCGGGAATCAGAGGGTTGGCGTTTGGAGACAACTGCTGATCACGCCAGGGACATAGATCAATTATGGATCTCAATGGGGTGTGACCCCGGGCAACCCATTACAATTTAGATACAGTGTTTGTTGAATGTTTAACACAACCTTGAGCCACCAGTCATGGAGGCGGGGGAATTGAACGTTACGGCTGCACGAGTAGTCAATTGGAACATCGATTTTCTAATAACGTTTTGCAAAACAAACTGTCTATTTGTACTTTCGGGCCATCGGATATCCTGGCGCAATCGCTCACCCAGTTTTTGGAGAGCGATCGGTATGCGCTCACTTATTTTCAGGGAACTGAGGAGTTTCTCGCCTTTGTCCAACGAGAACAACAACAGCTTGACTGTTTAATTTTACAAGCTCATCCCAAGTTAAAGGGCCTCGCCTATCAACTCCATCAACAATCCACCCTATTGCCTGCGGTAATTGTCCACCTGGGTTCCCATCAAGCCAGTGAATCACCGGAAGCTCCCGATTCTGACCTCAACGACATCCTGCTAACTTCCGTAAAATCCACAGAAAATGGGGATTTTGTCTCATCCAAAGTGGTCTACCATACCGCTGAAAGCCACATTTCAGTGTCTCAACTCCCCGACATCAGTCGATCGGTTGAAAAAGCTATCACCCAGTTTATTAACTTCTCCCCAGTCTCCTGGGAAACCGATCGCACTCAACCTACCCCCAATTCATCTCCAGACACCTCCGCTCAAAACTTTCTTGGCCCTCAGCAACGAATGCTCGCCGAGAAATTGAGGGAGCGATTAGGATACCTTGGTGTGTACTACAAACGCAATCCCAAACGGTTTCTGCGGAATTTGCCTCCAGCAGAACGGCAACATTTTTTAGATGAACTCCAAGCCGAATATCGTGATATTGTTTTGAATTATTTCTCAACCGATGGCTCCCTCAATCAAAGAATTGATGAGATGGTCAGTACCGCTTTTTTGGCTGATATTTCCGTCACCCAGATTGTGGAAATACACATGGATTTAATGGACGATTTTTCAAAGCAACTTAAACTCGAAGGACGCAGTGAAGAAATCCTCTTAGACTACCGATTAACGCTCATTGATATTATCGCCCATTTATGTGAAATGTATCGTCGCTCAATTCCCAGAGATGCTTAATCAATCTTCAGTCCTCCCACTCCTTTTTCTTCTCGGCTCAATTTTCACGAAGTGAATCCATGATTAACCCCAAGAAAACCTACGTTCTCAAGCTTTACGTCGCGGGGAACACCCCCAACTCGGTTCGAGCTTTAAAAACCCTCAAAGATATTTTAGAGCAAGAATTTGAAGGAGTTTATGCCCTGAAAGTGATTGATGTCTTAAAAAATCCTCAACTCGCAGAAGAGGATAAAATTTTAGCAACCCCCACCCTTTCCAAAATCCTGCCCCCTCCCGTCCGCAAAATCATCGGAGACCTCTCGGACCGCGAAAAAGTCCTGATCGGTTTAGACCTCCTCTATGAAGAATTACGAGAAGAGCGAGAATTTGAGTAAAATCACTCGGTTCAAACCTGTCCAAACTTCTCTTAATTAATTTATAATCCTAGGTCCATCGTCCCTCACCCCTAGCCTTCTTGTCATTTTAAACGCGCCCTATGAATCTTACTAAGCCCTCTGGAGAAAGCGAAGAACGTATGCCCCTAGGCGTCCATAAAATCAGAACCATGATTGAGGGGTTTGATGACATCAGTCATGGTGGAATGCCTGTCGGTAGAACAACCTTAGTCAGCGGTACCTCCGGTACAGGTAAAACCCTGTTTGCGGTTCAGTTCCTCTATAACGGCATTACCTTTTTTGAGGAACCTGGGGTCTTCGTCACCTTTGAAGAATCTCCCAGTGATATTATCAAAAATGCCTATAGTTTTGGCTGGGACCTGCAAGGCTTAATTGACCAAGGTAAACTCTTTATTCTCGATGCTTCGCCGGATCCAGAAGGACAAGATGTGGTCGGAAATTTTGACCTTTCTGCCTTGATTGAGCGGATTCAGTATGCTATTCGCAAATACAAAGCCAAACGCGTCTCGATTGACTCGGTAACTGCCGTTTTTCAACAGTATGATGCCGCCTCGGTGGTCCGGCGGGAAATCTTCCGCTTAGTCGCCCGTCTCAAACAGGTGGGGGCAACCACTATTATGACCACGGAACGCGTCGAAGAATATGGACCCGTGGCGCGGTTTGGCGTGGAAGAATTTGTCTCGGATAATGTGGTGATTGTTCGCAACGTTTTAGAAGGGGAACGCCGTCGCCGGACCCTAGAAATTTTGAAATTGCGCGGCACTACCCACATGAAAGGGGAGTATCCTTTTACGATTACCAATGAAGGGATTAATATCTTCCCCCTCGGGGCTATGCGCCTCACTCAACGGTCCTCAAATGTCCGGGTTTCTTCCGGGGTCAAAACCCTCGATACGATGTGTGGCGGTGGATTTTTCAAGGATTCAATTATTCTGGCAACGGGCGCAACGGGTACCGGAAAAACCCTCCTGGTCAGCAAATTCTTGGAGGATGCCTGTAAGAGTGGGCAACGGGCGATGATGTTTGCCTATGAAGAATCCCGCGCTCAACTGCTCAGAAATGCTTACTCCTGGGGCATTGATTTTGAAGAACTGGAAGAGAAAGGATTGCTGAGAATTCTCTGTGCTTATCCCGAGTCTGCGGGGTTGGAAGACCACTTACAAATCATTAAAACGGATATCTCGGAATTTAAACCGGCTCGAATTGCGATCGACTCCCTTTCTGCCTTAGCGCGTGGGGTCAGTAATAATGCGTTTCGTCAGTTCGTGATTGGGGTCACGGGCTATGCTAAACAAGAGGAAATTACGGGATTTTTCACGAATACTACGGATCAATTTATGGGCGCTCATTCGATTACCGAATCCCATATTTCTACCATTACTGATACCATTTTGATGTTGCAATATGTAGAAATTCGCGGGGAAATGTCCCGGGCGATTAACGTGTTCAAAATGCGGGGATCTTGGCATGACAAAGGCATTCGGGAATACTCGATCAGTCAGAAGGGACCTGATATTAAAGATTCGTTCCGCAATTATGAACGGATTATCAGTGGTTCTCCGTCTCGGATTTCAGTAGACGAAAAAACTGAACTTTCCCGCATTGTCAAAGGTGTGCAGGGAAAAACCGGAGACGAACTATAACGGGAAGCCTTAAAAAAAGGGGGCCAGTTTTAAACTGGCCCCCTTTTTGATGAAGTGTTAATCACCCAACGAGCACGGAGGGATTTGAACCCCCGACACCCAGAACCGGAATCTGGTGCTCTATCCCCTGAGCTACGTGCCCTAACGATCTCTAACTATATCACCTGTTTGCTAGAATAGCTATAAGTAAAAATACTCCTTTTCTGGAGATTGGCTTGATCCACTGAGGGGCAGGGGTCAGCAGGACTAACAAATTCAAGGCTGGGGCTATAAAGCAGACAGAGGGAGCATAACCGGACTGGATATGAGCTAATTCCGGTCCCTTCTGGTGGATACCTTCTGGGTGAGATACCTGAATATGGGGCGGTTTTGAGGGAGGGTAGAGAGAAATCTTAAAAAAAGTTAAAATTTAAAGGAAATGTTTAAGAGTTGACCTCTACTCTCTGGGATCTAACCGGGGGATAGACTTACCCTATATTAATTTACCTCCTTATACTAACCCCCGCTCAATTTCCAAGGCAGTGACACTAATGAATAAACCGATCGCTGGACGTTATGCTCGTTATATTCGATGGCCTTCTGAGACCGAAGTTGGTCCGGTAACGTCGTTCGCACAAGAATGGGCGAAGCGGTATGTGCAGAAGCTACATTTAAAGTCCCAAGGAGAAGATAACGGGAGCGATCGCACTGGAGTGGATGAGTCTGAGTTAATGATGCGGGAACGGGTGGGGGATGCCCTCCGACAGTCGTTGCGCTTATGTATCGCTCAAGGGTGGTCAAAAACTGAAATCCTCTTAGCACCCAGTTTAAAACAGCATCCCATTGACTCCCAATATCTGAATTCCTGGGAGATTGCGGCGAAAACCCATCAAATTTATGACCAAGCGCTGGGATGGTATGCTCAGGGGAAATCTCCTCAACAACTGGCCGGGGCCTTGTCTCCAATTTTAGGCAGATTGCGACAAATGCAAGCCACCTCGGAACCGCTGACTCTGGCCTTTGTCAATCTGCAATTTTACTATACTGGGCAGTTGCTGTTGCAGCAGGTTTCCCAAACGGAGCGATCGCAACTGGAAGGGTATTTTAGCGTGATTCAGGAATACTTAAATTTACCCCTACAACGGGTCTATGAAGCAGCCGCAAAATTAGAATGGGATGACACTCCCTTGCAGGCGGTGAGAAAGCTGCTGCCGGTGAGCTCGGAAATGGCTACGGAAATATGCGATCGCATTCGCCAACTCTATCCCCGCTACCGCAGTAACAGCGGTTCCCTGACTGATGAACGCATCTACAAATCTAGCTTACGCGATGTGGAGATGTTCCAAGTCTATCTCTGGGCTTGTGTGCTAGAACAAAGTATTGCCTCGGTACAACAGGAGTTATTTCCCCTCTGTGTGATGCTTTATCCGTCCTTGGGGGTTGAGTGGGAATTAGTTAGGCAAATGCTCAATCTGTTAGGACAACAGTTGCGCGATCGGCTCACATCAGAAGAGTACGATTTATTTGTTCCCTACTTGCGCACTATGTGGGAGATGTTTTCTCCGGCAGTTTTCTCCCCCACAGATAAATCAGGTAAATCCGACAAATCGCAGGCGATCGCCCTTGAATCCGAGGACTTTTTTGATTCCAGTGAATCCTTGGGGAATTGGGTTGTGGGGTAGTGGGTTGCGCCTCGGGACTTCGGGAAACCACTGAAGTCGTTACTACAAACGGGGAGAAATTTCCTTTTTATCCCTTATTCTTTCCCTAACTCCGAATTGGAAGATAATCGCTAAAATAGTAAAAGAGGGGGGAGATTTTTGGGAAATCCCCTGTCATTTTGAATCAACATGAGAGGTTAATAAACAAATGGGATTACAACAAGGGGATACAGGTCCGCAAGTGGAACAATTACAGAGGCAATTAGAAAAGTTAGGATATAATGTTGGGCGGTTTAACCTAAACTTTGACCCTCTTCTTGAGGCGATCGTGAAAGCATTTCAAGCGGAATTGGGACTGATTGTCGATGGAGTTGTGGGAGACCAAACCCAGAACGAGATTGATCGCGCCGTCGCCGGAATAAGCCTCCCCACAAGAGTTTCCCCGCCTCCCGTCAGTCCTTCCGGGGATTTTAGTACGGGCAATTGGCCGGAATGGAGGATTGTTACCCAAGGCGGATTAAATACCCGTAGCGGCCCGGGATTTGAATTTCCCATCGAAAGTACCCTCCCAGGCGGCAGTATCGTCACCCGTCACCCTGATTATACTAATCCGGTACAAGGCGATCGCACCGGGAAACCCTGGTTAGTGATTACCAATCAAGGCACCGCCCAATTTATCCGGGCTAACAATAAATTTATCGAACCCGATATTCAGTCTTAATTCAAATAAAATAGGACAAGGCACTCCCTTGTCCTGACCCTTAATTATCGGTTAAAGATTAAGATTGGGTCTAATTTAACCCTAACCTTTTCTGCTCAAAATAACGGATAAGTTATTAGTAGGCATTTCTACAATTTCCAGTAAACTTAAGCCATTTTCCCCGGCAACTCTCTCTACATCCTCTAAATTCCTAACCCCCCATTCCGGGTTTTGCTGTTGCAGCGTCTCATCAAAATTTTCATTTGACGGGGCCGTATGTTTTCCTCCTCGTTTAAAAGGACCATACAGGTACAAAATCCCCCCCCTAGGTAAAATTCGACCTGCCCCCGCCATCAATCCTAAAGTAGCGGTAAACGGAGAAATATGAATTAAATTAATGGCAATGATTGCCGTAATTTTCGATCCATTCACCGGCGAATAATCAGAGGATTCAATTGACCAAACCGAATCGGCAACATTGAGGGGAATGGGAGGGAAAAGATTGTCTGATGGCACTTCTTTCATCCAGGCGAGAATACTCTCCCGTAATAGCGCTTCGGGTTCACTGGGTTGCCAGAATCGTGGTTTGAGGCGAGGCGCAAAAAAGATGGCGTGTTCACCGCTGCCGCTGGCAACTTCTAACACCGTTCCCGTTGGTGGGAGAACCCGACGCAACACCTTTAAAATCGGTTCACGGTTGCGTTGAGTTGCCGGGGCGAATCGTCTTGCATCATTGGGATAGTTCATTTCTTTTCTAAAATTTGTCCATTCAGGTGATTAACATTCTAAAATTAGAATAGCAAACCATCGGACAATCATCGAGCCAACTTAGCTGAAATAGTATGATAGCAAACGAGGCGATCGCCTTAGAAACCGCACCCTCTTTCCACACTGAACCCGGAGGCAACGACCCCCACCGCTTTGATGTTCGGGAAGCTTGGTATCCCGTCTATTATCTTCAAGATTTGGACAAGTCCAAAATCATGAGGTTTACCCTATTGGGAGTAGATTTAGCCATTTGGTGGGACAAAACCGGGCAGTCTTGGCGGGCATTTGAAGATAAATGTCCCCACCGTCTTGCACCGCTATCCGAGGGGAGAATTAATGAACAAGGTTGGATAGAATGTCCTTATCATGGATGGGCTTTTTCCGCAAGCGGCAAGTGCGAAAATATACCCCAACAGAATGAGGGCGGCAAGGCGGAACAGTCAGAACGTGCCTGCGTGAGAAGCTTTCCCACTACAGAATATCAGGGATTGTTATTTGTGTATGCCGGAAATCCGGAAAATGCAACAAACACCAGAGTTCCTATAGTTAATCCCTTGGAAGAATCCCCAGAAAAATGGATTTGTTTGAACACCTTTCGCGACTTACCTTATGATGCCCTGACCCTGTTAGAAAATGTTCTGGATACCAGTCATATCCCCTATACCCATCATCGCACCGTCGGCAACCGTTCCAACGCTGGAAAGGTTGAATTGGAGGTAATAGCATCAGGAAAACAAGGATTTGAAGGATTTTGGGAAGAAGGACCGCGCAAAGGTACTTTAGGCAGTCAGCAGACCCACTTTATTGCACCGGGACTAATGTGGAATGACCTGACTTCTAAGCAATTTGGCAGAACGATGACAGTCGTTTATGCCACGCCAATGCGCAAAGGAGAATGTCGGTTATTTGCTCGATTTCCGTTTCAATTTGCTTCAAAAGTCCCAGAAACTTTTATTAAATTAACGCCGCAATGGTATTCCCATATTGGACAGAATGCTATCTTAGAAGATGACCAAATTTTTCTATACCATCAAGAGCGATACTTAGAAGCAGCCGGAGGGAGTGAGAAAATTGCTAAAGCGTTTTATTTGCCAACAAAAGCGGATTTGTTTGTGTTGGCATTTCGGAAGTGGGTGAATCAGTATGACGCCGATCCCTTTCCTGGAGAATCTTTTCCACCGTTGCGATCGCGAGAAGAATTACTTGATCGCTATCATTCTCACACCATCCATTGCCGCAGTTGTTCCACCGCCTTGAGAAGAATCCAGAAACTGCGGGAAAGTGCGGGGATTTTAGCTGCGATCGCCTGGATAACTGCGCCATTATTAGCCGTCATCGCCACCGAAAACCCCATTCCAACGGTTGCCCTTTCCACCGGAATTACCCTGCTTTTAAGTGCGCTATGGTGGGGATTAGGTAAGTTAGAACGCCGGTTCTACGAGGGCCGAGATATTCCCCCCAGAAACTTACCCGAGAAAAAGAAGAGGTAGTATTAGTTAGTAGTAGATCTCGTGACTCAGCTTCAGCCAAGTCACGAGGTAAAAAGTTAGGACATTCAAACTCAGTTTCAGATTTGTCAAAGAGGGTAGAAGGGGTTCTTTTCCCTCAACTTTAGAATAAACTCAGTTGAACAATCGCTTCATCTAGTCTTTTTTGCGCCATTTCCTGATAATTTTTCACCAATTCGCAGCCGATAAAATTTCTTTCATGCTTGAGTGCTACCACCCCGGTTGTCCCGGATCCGGTAAATGGATCGAGGACAATATCGCCTTTTTGAGTCGAGGCGAATAGGCAGATTTCCACTAAGGGTTCTGGATAAACGTCAAAATGGGTATCCCTGAATTTCCCCAGGGGAATTTCCTAAACCGTTCTCTTGTTTCTGCCTTTGGGGTGAAATGCTTGATCCCATCGACTATCATGGAGGTTCTGATTTCCGGAGTTTTTGCCATTTTCTGGGGTGCTATTTCGTTTACCAAAGTGATTTCTGCCGCCTTTCATTTTGGACTGTTCCGAAACGGTGACATGAGGTTCCCGAATGGCATCGGCGTCGTAATAGTAGTCACTGGTTTTAGAAAACAGAAAGATGTATTCATGTTCCGTGGTGGGTCGATTTTTAACCGATGAAGGCATGGCATTGGGCTTTTTCCAAATGATATCGCTACGGAGAATCCATCCGCTATCTTTCAAGGCAAATGCCACCCGCCAAGGAACGCCGATGAGTTCTTTGTTTCGGTAGGTGTCGCCTAAATTGACCCAGAGTAATCCATTGTCTTTCAGTTTGGGCTTTAATCGGTTAAAGCAAGTCACGAGGTTTTTAATATAATCGGTGAAGTTTTGTTTTCTACCAATTTCATCGGAACAGTTGCCCTTTGCCCACAGAGCAAGCTGATATTTGATAAACCCAATTTTGTCGTAAAATATAGGCGATGAAACGACAATTATCGCAGAAACCCGGTCCCTCAATCCTGGACTTTTCCGACTAACTCAGCAATCAGTGGTTTTTCGGTGGAGAGATGACTCACGTGCATTACAGAAAATCCTAGAATATTCCCCTGTTCGTCTATCCGTTCCATAATGCAATCGTTGTCGGTTTCTCGCATATAACCCGCTTTATCGGAAAAAATTACTTCTAAAAAATCAGCTTCTTTATCATACCAAATTTTTAAGTTTAGGGCCATATTTGTTCTCCTTTCTTCTGTTTATCAGTTAAATAAGCTGTAACAACGAAAGCGTCTGCTTCTATATATTTTACCACTACACACAGCCACTTGTCCCCCACTTGGGTTCCTACATAGTAACGGTAGTTTAAACAAGCATTTTCATCGGTCCGTGATTTCCGAATGGCTTCGGGGTTTCGCAAGGTTATGGCAAGCTCTCTTTCCATGTTCGCCATTTCCGGATGGAGTAAAATATGGGCCAATCGTTCATCGGTTAGTCGGACCTCACGCCCCTGATAGTCGGTTAATATCTTGAACACAATTCCAACTTTTCCTGATTGTTGATTTTTTTTATTATTCTAATACAGGGTGTAGCAACTTGAGTGGGTGAATAATTGCCAGGGATATCAACAGTTAGATTTATCAGACTAAAAATATCCAAGTATAAGAATTTCAGTTGGATTTATCTGACTTTAGCTGTTAGGCCGCCAATGGTTTGAACCCCCGCCTGCTGCTATTATAGACGCGATGAAATGCGGTTAATTTTTCCTTTGAGCAATAGGGATTTGAATGATGAATTCGGTCCCTTTGCCGGGGGCGGTGATGCAGTCTAAAATACCGTTGTGTTTTTCTACGACGATTTGATAGCTGATGGCTAATCCGAGTCCTGTTCCTTTGCCGACGGGTTTGGTGGTGAAGAAGGGGTCGAAGAGGCGGGATTTAGTTTGTTCGGTCATGCCGGGTCCGTTGTCGGCGATGTGGATGATGGCCCGATCGCCTCGAACTTCGGTGCTAATCCGAATAGTTGGCAAGGTTTCGTTGGCTTCTGAACAGTGGCTTTCTAAGGCATCGATCGCATTGTTAATGATGTTCATCAGGACTTGATTCATCTGAGACGCATAGCACTCAATTAAGGGCAATTCCCCATAGTGTTTGATGAGTTCTATGCTCTGGCGATCGCCTTTTGATTTAAACCTATTTTGCAAAATTAACAGGGTATTCTCTATCCCTTCATGAAGGTCTACTTCTTTCATATCCGCTTCGTCTAGGCGGGAGAAGTTGCGTAAGCTTAAGACAATTTTGCGAATCCGTTCGGTTCCCATTCTCATGGAGGCAAGAATTTTCGGCAGATCGTCGGTAATATAATCCAATTCTAGGTCTGCAATTGCCTCTTCCAGTTTGGCCTCGGGTTGGGGATAGGTTTCCTGATACAGACTAATGATAGTCAGCAAATCTTCTGTATAATCGTTTAAATGGGTGAGGTTGCCGTGGATGAAGTTAACCGGATTATTGATTTCGTGGGCGACTCCGGCGACTAATTGCCCTAAACTAGACATTTTTTCAGTTTGGATCAGTTGAGATTGGGTTTGTTGTAACTCCTCTAAGGTCGTCTGTAATTGTTCGGTTTGTTCTTGGGCTTGGCGGGCGCTCTCTTGGGCTTGGCGATATAAGTCGGCTTGGTACAGGGCGATCGCCAATCGTTCGGCTACTGCTTGCAACAGTTCTACTTCCCACTCCTTCCACTTTCTGGGTTGATAGTGGCTTCCGCAAACCAGGCAACCGATATCTCCCGAGGCGGTTTGAATGCTAATAATAACCACGGCGCGATACCCCCATACTGTATAAAGTGATATAATATCTTGATCGGAATCGTCGCTCAACTCATCGCACCGAATCAGTTCAGCGTTAGCAATTTTCACTTCGACGGGCGTCCCTTCAACGGGATAGCGCCCGATTCGACTGTCGAGTTCAGGGTTTTTCACTTCCGTGACGATTTCCCAGTAAGGGGGGGTACTACAACAGCGATACCATATAAAACTACAGCGATCCAGTTCCAATAACTGGTATAGCTGGTGAACTACGGTTTCTAGGATGGTATTTACCTCTAGGGAGTTGCGAATATCGCTAGAAATGCGGTTAATCAGGGATTCTCGATTCGCGAGTTGTCGGGATTCGGCTTCGGATTGACGCAGGGCTTTTTCAGCTTGTTTGCGATCGCTCACATCAACGCCAATTCCCCATCCGGCCCACCCTGGAATCGGGAATTGTTTAGAAATATTCGACCAAACAATCGTTTTAATGGTGCCATCTTTGGCCGTGAGGTCCAGTTCCAAGTTCCGATAATGATTATCGAATTTCGCCATTTGAGTGAAGATGGCTTCCCGTTCGGCAGAGTTAGGATACAACATCTCGAAGGCTTGGGGATTGCCGACCATTTCCTCGGCACTATATCCGGTGACTCGCTCACATTCGCGGTTCCAGGCGATAATCAGTCCCTGATTACTGGAGGCATTCATCATCACGGGCATATGATCGAGAATCCCGAGTAGGTATTCTTCTCGCTGTTTGAGGGCACTTTCTGCTTCTTTGAGGGCGGTGATATTTTGAGCGACTAACATTCCCGCAAAGATTTCTCCCGTGGCATGAGTGACTGGGAGAACATGGAGAAGATATATTCTTCCTGCATAAGGAAATTCAAAGACTACAGTCTCACCCTGGATGGCGGAACGATACATGGGTTCTAAGATCTCGACGATTTCCCCGGGCCAGAATTCCGAGAGAGTTTTGCCTTCCATGTCGGCTTTAGAAATTCCGAGTTCGGCGAGGTCTCGTCCATCAACTAAAGTATAACGTAACTCTAGGTCAAATAAGGCAATTATCCCTTTGGGAAAATTACGGGCGATCGCCCGATACAGTTCTTCACTCCGGCGCAAGGCTTCTTCAGCTTTCTGACTTGATGTGATATCATGGGCTGTGCCAATGAGTTTTACGAGTTCGCCTTCGGCGTTGAAAATGGGTTGGCCTTTGGAGGAGATAAATTTGATAGAACCATCGGGAAACAGCATTCGGTGTTTCCGTTCATAAGGTTGCTTTTGTGCGATCGCCTCCTCAATCAGGGTTTCGAGAGAGTCACGATCTTCAGGATGTACCAGTTGCAAAAACTCCTGATAGGTTAGTCCTAATTCCGGCTGTTCAACCTGATAAATCCGTAAGAGTTCCTCGGACCAATCCACATGATAGGTACTCAAATCGAATTCCCAGGACCCAATATGAGCCACTTGTTGGGCTTGGGCGAGTTGCAAGGCGTTACGCCGCAGGGTTTCTTCCACATTTTTGCGTTCGGTGATGTCCCGGATAATGGTGGAAAAATATTCCACTGCGCCACTTTCGGACCGATGGCTCATCAGGACCTGTAAGGCGGGTATTTCCGAACCGTCTTGGTGTAGCAATGCCGTTTCTCCACTCCAAACGCCGGTTGTAGCTGCCGTGTGGAAGGCTTGAGTTGAGATGAACTCTTGCTGAGATTCAGGAAGAAAATCGGAAATGTGCCGCCCGGTGATATTCTCATCTTGAGTAATTCCGACAATGCGGCGGGCAGCAGGGTTCATGTAAAGCACTTTCCCGTGGATATCGCAGAACCCGACAAAATCAGGGGTCGCGTCAATGACGGCGGTAAGGCGTTCTCGTTCTTTTTGGGCTTCTTTGCGATCGGTGATGTCAGTGACAATGCCATCGATTCGGAGGATTTGACCTTTGGGGTCATAAATCAGCCGACTCCGCGCTTGGACGGTACGAATGCTGCCATCTTTGCGGATGAGGCGATATTCAACTTCACCGCTGCCGGTTGTCATGAGTTCTGCACTGTAGCGATCAACTTGATCGCTATCTTCTGGATGAACCATCTCCCGCCAAATTAAGGGATTTTCATAGAACTCTTGGGGAGGAATTCCATAGATTGTTTCCGTAGCGGGGTTGAAAAAGAGTGCCTTGAAGGTGTTGGGATTAATGGACCAGACCATATCATCGAGGGAGTTGAGGATGCTGTTGAGGCGGGATTGGCTTTCCTGTAGCGCCGCTTCGGCATCTTTGCGATCGGTAATGTCTCGCATGGCAACAACGGCACCTAGCTTGTTCCCGGAAGCATCTATGATCGGTTGACCACTGGCGAGGAGGGTGCAGGGTTTCTGATGTTTCGGCGCGATTACCATTTCAACATTTTGAACAGTTTCGCCGCTAAAGGCGCGAAATAAGGGAACTTCTGTCATGGGCATCGCGGTCCCATCCGGGCGGTATAAATTATAATACTCCCCCCACTGTTCGGGGGGGATAGGTCGTTCGGGGAGTCCACAATATTCTCGGGTGGCCCGATTGAATAGGGTTAAAATACCGTTGGCGTCACAAGCGACTATCCCATCGGTTAAGTTATTGAGCAGGGCATTGAGGAATTCCCGTTCTTTCTGTAAGGCGGCTTCTGCTTGGGTGCGAGAGGTGATTTCTGTCTGTAACTGGTCGATCGCCCCTTGGAGTTCAGCGGTGCGATCGGCCACTCGGCTTTCGAGGTCATGATTAACCTGTTTGAGGGCTTCTTCGATTTGTTTGCGATCGCTAATATCGACTAGGGCCCCGACAAACCCCGTGACTTCTCCCCGATCGCCGGTTTGGGTTACGGCTTGAACGAGTACCCAGATCATTGTTCCATCGTCACGCACCAGCCTACATTCGATGCGAAATTTCACGGGGTTTTGGACGAATTGGGACCATTGGGCAAAGACGAATGAGCTATCTTCGGGATGGATGATCCGGGTCCATCCGAACCCCATTGCTTCTTGAGGGGACATTCCAGCTAGTTCACACCATTTTTTGTTGACGTAGCGGCATTTTCCATCGAGGTCAGACTGGTAAATTCCCACGGGACAGAGGTTGGAGATTTCTTGATACCGGCGCAAGCGGTCTTGGAGGGATTTGATGCTGGGGCGGTTGTGCGGCGGTTCTAAGCTGGGGCGAGCGCTAGGTTCGGGGATTTTTCGACCCACTCCATACATTACCCCTTCTTCCCTAGACAGGCTGATTTCCCACTCAACCCACTGATATGTACCCTCTTTTCTTTGAGAGCGATTTTGAAAGCTAACCTGTTTAATTTCTTCAGATAGAGTGGCAATTTTCTCAACCGTTTGCGCTTGGTCTTCTGGATGTACCCTACTCATAAAGGGGCGATTTACGAGGTCTTCTGGAGTCACGCCGAGGACTCGTTCCCATGCGGGATTAACCTGTTGAAAATTCCCCTCTAACCCGAGTAGACAGAGTAAATCCTGCGATCGGTTAAAAAATCCCACATAAGGGGCTGAATTGGCTAAATTTGATCGCTTTTTTGATGACTTTTTTTGAGATTGGGTTGCCATAGATTACGGTCTTTCACTAGGGTTTGAATGGAGGGGTTTTTCTAGGGATTAGAGGGGGACCTTCTCCCTGGGTTTTGAGTTTTTGTTGTCAAAAATTAGTCTATCCTTTTTTTCCAGTCTCTGCTGGAATCAGGATTTATAGCGCTTCCTACTGTGATGAAAGGTCCATTTTGGGCCGGTTCTACGCTACCCTCTCTCCTCTGACTTCACCTGGGGCGGTGGGCGTGCGAGTATCTTACTCCCTCTGTAATTGTAGGGAAGAAGATGCTCCCATTCCTCTAAACCTCATAAGCCGAGGAACTGCGATCGCCAGGGTTTTGGGAACACTGTGCTGTTAATCTGAGGGTTATAATCGAGTCTAGGCTTAAGCCGTACTTCTTTTTAGGAGGGGCAGAACATCAAAGGCATTGATGATCTGGGCGTCCTGTCGGGATTGGGAAAGGAAATGTCTCGATTTGAGCCAATTCCACCCGTTCCCCTTTAAAATAGGCACAGACTTGTCCCTCGTTGCTCATTTATTTTTTAATTCAAATGCGTTATTGGGTCGTTAATCTATGTCTGGCGATCGCCCTGAATGCTTGCACGAGCCTTCCCGTGAAAAACCCCACCCTTGAATCCCGGGAAAATCTCACCCAATGGACAAGCGCACAAAAACAAGAACTGCGCGAAAGAAGCACCCAGATCCAACGCCTTTCTCCCTATTCCAGTTTAGATCCAACTGAGGTGGAATTTCGACGGCGGAGTTTATTAATTCGACAAAGAATAGCCCGTCCAAATCTCGAAGAACGCGATCGCTGGTGGCGGAGAAATAAGATTGATGACCCTCATAAATACTTGCTGCCGATTATTTTAGCCCGCCTCAGTTTGCCGGAGGATTACGAACCTCAACCTAATTGGGATATGTGGTTAATATTGGACCGCGATCGCCCAGATTTGTATCATTTCCGCAGTATGCTCGATGTTCGTCTTTTCTTCCTCCATCGCAATAGTCTCCCGGATGCGGTTAAGGCGTCTTACCAAAGTATGTTGGTTAGTCCTCGGGTAGAGGAGTGGAATGAAGGGGGTACGGAAAATCATGGATTTATGCAGCGGGGTTCTGGCTTGGCCCTGATAGATAACAGTGGGTTTCCGGTGGAACTTCCCCATGTAGCAGAAACCAATGAGGCTTGGTTGCGATCGCAACTGGATAAGTTTCTCACTATTGGTCAGGGAGAATTTCATTCTTCGACCTATTACGGCTACAGTATCACAGGATTACTGAATTTGTATGATTTTGCTAAAACTCCCGAACTGCGGGAACTAGCAACGGCTTTATTAGACTGGTATGCGACCAATATAGCCTTGCGCCTGAGTTGGGGCACTTCGGGCGGGGCGGAAAGTCGCGGGTTTGATCGCAATACTTGGAATAGTGGATTGAGTGCAGTGGCTTGGATGTGGTGGGGAACTCCCAATCCCTTGAATGATCAGGCGATCGCTGATGGAATGCAGCTTAACCATGCCAGATTAGCCCTAGCCCCGAGTCTGAGTTCCTATCGTCCTCCAGAACATTTACGGGCGATCGCTCACAAGCAAGTTCCCCTACCGTTCTCAGTTCAAGCCAGTCATCCAGCCTATTACAGCTACCATGCGGACAATCACCTCTGGGAAACTTTTTATGTCACCCCCGATTATTCTGTCGGTACATTGTTAGAAGGTTCTCGGGACTATCAAATAGAAGACACCATTAGGGCGCAGTATGCCACCTATAAACTGGTGATTCGTGACCCCAACGGGGTGAATAATCCTGTGATCAGTCTGGGGGGAACGTATCATTCGCCAATGGCAACGGGAAAAACCCCGGGCGACCAATATGTACAGGAACGAAGTGCGGTGATTTATCAACAGATCCTCACCGAGGCTGACTTGAAGGCAGGGGTCCCGGCCCAGTCGCACCTTGTCTTACCAATGGGGTATGGAGAACCCCGCAGGCATGAAAAATGGTATATCTGGCGCATTCAAGAAACGTGGGTGGTGGCCCAGGTGTGGGGAGATGACATTTCCTTGAAAATCCCGGTTTCTGAGAAAGACGCCGCCTATCAAGCGTTAGGGGCGATCGGCAGTAAAACCGCCTGGATTGTTGATGTGGCAAGGGTTGCCGAGTATCCCACTTTTGATAGTTTAATTCGCAGGTTGGACCGGACTGAAGTGAGGGATGCCGCCTGGAAAACCGACGGTAGGTTAGAGTATAAAAGTCTGGTCGGAGATGAGATCACCATGACCTATAAACCCCAGGGTGCGATCGCGATCGCCACCATTAACGGTAAACCCCGACAACTGGAAAATTGGCCGGTATTAGAGAGTCCTTATGTTCGGCAACCCCTCAAGGGTGGTTTTTTAGAAGTGAAGGAACCCCAACTGGGCATCTGGCGGTTACAGAGTACCCCAACAGGACCTCAATGGGAGGCTAAACCCTGACTCCCATCCAGACTCAACGCGATCGCCGTTGAGGGGAATAGGTGATTCCCCTCTCTCAACCCCCATCGCCTCCTTCACTTCGATTCCTCGATCACCTTAGCTGATACCTCGATCGCATCAATGTCAATGGTCCCCGGGGGGGTCAACCGCACGAAATGATCCTTATCCCCCATCAGCGGTTCCCCACAACTGGGACATTGAAGTTGGGTCTGATTCAGTCCCGTCAATTCATAACTGCACACGGGACACTGATCCACAATCAGGTTCCGACTCAACCACCACCGCAAGCCAAAAAAGCCAATCACCGGCAGCAGGGTGACTGCTACGATTAAGATTAAAATCGACTTCACGACCCATCCCAACCCGATGGAAATTAACACCCACACGATAAACACTGGCATCAACCATCGACTCAGGTCCGATAGGTTCAGCAGCAAGGATTTGTAACTGTTTTGATTCACAATTGACTCCCACAGAAAATCGCCAATACCTCTATCCTACTCAGTAAACTCTATCAGTTGTTTGACGCGCGCGGTAAAGGCATCCGTACCAAACCCCCCTATTGTTTCCTGGCGCAACCAGTCCCCATCGCAGCGGCGGTCCTCTCCTCGCAACATTTCAATACAAGCCGCCGCCACCGCTTGGGGGTCCCGATGTGGCACTTGCCAGCCCAATTTGCCATCCTGCAAGGGGTCTGCTGACCCATCGGCATTCCCCGAGAGCACAGGTTTTCCACAAGCCATCGCCTCTAGGTACACGATGCCAAATCCCTCCTGCGAGGGCATAATATAGGCGTCGGCGACGCGATAATGAAGGGCTAACTCTTCCGTTGGCACAAACCCGGCAAACACCACGCGATCGCTCACCCCTAACTCCTGCGCCAATCCCTGCAATCTCGGCTGATCATCCCCCCGACCAATCACTAAATACTTGACATTGGGCTGGGCTTGTGCTATCTCTGGTAATGCCCGAATCGTTACATCCACCCCTTTATAGATATCCCCTGACCACAGTCGCGCCACGGTCATCAAAACCTTACAGCCCTCTAACCCATAGCGTTCTGTCAACTCCGGCGGTTTAGGACCCGGGGTAAACTGTGTCTCATCTACCGCACAAGGGAGCAAATCAAAGCGACTGGGTGGTAATCCATTCGCCTCACAAGCGCGATCGCGACTGTATCGGCTAATCGTCCATAACCGACTCGCCTTTTGTAATCCCTGTTGTGCGATCTTCGGCAGCGGTTCCCACACCTCTTTCCCATAAGTCCACACCGTATAAGGAATCCCCAAGGGTTGACAAAGCCCTTGCACCAACGGGACCAAATTAATATGACCACAAAACACCCGCCTCGGACGGTGCAAAACAAGCTGATTCCCCAATGCCGCCGCCAATTTCACCCGTCCCCCCATCGGCGATCGCGACTTAAAATACTGAAATTGCAACCCCGGATTCCCCTCGAACGGATTCTCACAATCCGGCCCATCCCGCAGCAACAACACCTGGGCCACCCGCCCCTCACGAGATGCCCAATCCCCATACCCCGTCAAAATATCCCTCACATAGGATTGAATCCCGCCCTCCCGGGAAAAAATTTCCAAAAAGACAAAAACATCCGGTTGCTGCCGCATCCCCAAAACCTCCGTGAAAATCAGTGCAATCTGTAGTTCAACTCCCCAATGACTGTGCCGCTAACCAGCTAGTCGTCCAAGCACTTTGAAAATTAAACCCTCCCGTCACCCCATCAATATCCAGCACTTCCCCGGCAAAATATAACCCGGGACAACACCGACTCTCCATCGTCTTAAAATTCACCTCTTTCAGAGAAACCCCGCCACAAGTGACAAATTCCTCTTTAAACACCCCTTTCCCCGTGATTTGATACTTGCCTCGGGTCAATTCTTCCACCACCTGATTGATTGCTTTTTTAGAAATTTCCGCCCATCGAGTTTCGCTATCCAGTCCCGTTGCTTCTAACAACCGTTCCCACAACCTGCGGGGAATCGGAAACGGACAACTTGTCGCCACTGCCTTTCGCGGTAACTGGGATTTCACCGCCTGTAACTGTTCTCGCAACAGTTCCGGATTATACTGCGGTAACCAATCAATCGTTAACGTCGCCCGATACTTGTGGTTATATAAATATCGCGCCCCCCAGGCGGAAAGTTTCAGAATCGCTGGACCACTCAGACCCCAATGGGTAATCAAAATCGGTCCAGTTTGGGTCAATTTCGCATCCCGTAATTGAACTCGCGCCATTTTCACCGCCACTCCTGCTAAATCCTGAAAGCGAGGGTCAGTGACATTAAAGGTAAACAGAGAGGGAACAGGCGATTCTATGTGATGTCCAAGAGATTGGGCAACTTTATACCCCAGGGGATTGCTACCTGTTGCCAACAGCAGGCGATCGCAACTCAAGATTTCACCAGACTTCAATACAATCTCAAATCCCTCACCGTTCTCACCTGGCGAGGCAGATAGGCGACGTACATCCCCCACTGAAACCCCAGTCCGCAATCTCACTCCCGATTCTCCCACCTGTTGCATCAAACAGTGAATAATGGTCTCGGAATCATCCGTCATCGGGAACATTCGCCCATCTTCCTCGGTTTTCAGCTTCACCCCGCGACTTTCAAACCAGTTCACCGTATCCTGCACCTGAAACCGGGAAAATGCCCCCCGCAACGCCTTACCCCCTCGGGGATAATGGGTGACTAACATCCCCGGATCAAAGCAAGCGTGAGTTACATTGCATCGTCCTCCCCCGGAAATTTTTACCTTCGCCAGGGGTTGCCGTCCCGCTTCTAAAATGGTCACCTCACTCTGAGGATAGTTTTGAGCGCAATTAATCGCCCCAAAAAAACCGGCTGCACCCCCACCAATCACCACCACCTTCACCGGGCGATCGTTCACCACCTTAGATCCTTGCATTTCCATTAAAAATTCTATTATCCCACAGTCTGTCCTCTTTTTCCAGAGGTTCACTCCAGCAGACCTAACCGTGAGAAGAACCCCCGTTCACAAACCGGGGTTCTAATCCCCGGAAAAAAAAGCCCCGTTCAGAAACCCGGTTTCTGCACCACTGTTTGATAATTCGTAAACAATTCCGCCAGAAACCCAGTTTTTAGTCCTATCCGAGAACCCGCAGAAAACCCCTTCAAACCCGTCCCAATAAGGCCAACAACTGGGAGCGCAACGGGAAGGGATTATATCCCAAACTAAAGGCTTTAGAACTATCCAAAGATACATCTGGAGGTCTTGGGGCCGACATCTTTACATCTTGTTGCCGACCAGGTTTAATCCGCCCCTCCCTAACCTCCAAAACCTCAATCACTTGCTCAAAAAAACTATATCGTGAAACCCGCTCTTTTCCTCCTAAATGCAGCAACTTCTCATTTTGTTTCAAGGCCAATAATAACCCTTCAGCGGCAGTTTTTCCACTCACGGGCGTCCGGAATTCATCGGTGAATAAAGCTAATTCTTGTCCCGATCGCAGGGTTTGTAACATCGGCTGAAGGAAACTCTGGGCAGCGGGTCCGCCCTCGCCAAACATCAGCGGCATTCGACAAACAATCGTTTGGGGATTGCGATCGCGCATTTCTATCTCTGCCTGCACCTTTTGTTCACCATACCGACTCACCGGACAAACCTCATCGGTTTCAGCATAAGGGGGATTTAACCCATCAAAAACTAAATCCGTCGAGGTAAAAACACAGGGAATCTGCGCCTCTCCACATAATCCCGCCAAATGACTGGAAACCGTGACATTAATCCGGTACGATTCCTGGGGATAAGTTTGACAAACATTCGGCTGAGATTGAGCTGCTGCATGAATCACAGCATCGGGACAAATTTCATTAAAAAGGGATTTTAAGGCATGAAAGTCGGTCAAATCTACCGGCATCAATTGACAACCTGGAATGCTGATTTCATGAGAGCAATAGGTTCCAAAAACCTGCCACTCTGATTGAGCAACTTGACAGAGATTCCAGCCCAAAAATCCACTAGATCCGGTGATTAAAAGTTTTTTCATGAACCCACAATCAATTCTAGGTCTTTACGGTGAAAAGGGTTCAAACTCCTCTTTAGATACCCCGCAAACCGGACAAACCCAATCCTCGGGGATATCTTGAAACGCCGTTCCCGGTGCAATTCCTGAGTCAGGGTCTCCTTCCTCGGGATCATAAACATAGCCGCAGGTAGTACAGAGATATTTTTGCATGGGTCTTGCCTCTTTATAAAACTTGTTTAAGCTGATTGAATCATATAAACCGAAACTTCTTTGAATTCATTACAAAAATTTAACAATGAGTATAACAAAGGGCGCACCAGCGTGCGCCCTTCTAGGTTGATCCCGTGAGAGAAATCAGGAACAAGAAACCGGAGTTCGGCCCAAGATTTATTGCTCATTGCCCAAGATTTTTTCAAGAAATCCGGTTTGTAACCTTTTGGAGGGGAAACATTTGGCTCCCTAAAACAAAATTATCTTACTCCTGATTGAGGGCGATATCC
Source organism: Laspinema sp. D2d (assembly GCF_025370755.1). Lineage (GTDB taxonomy): Bacteria > Cyanobacteriota > Cyanobacteriia > Cyanobacteriales > Laspinemataceae > Laspinema. Next base: position 38,254 of record NZ_JAMXFC010000007.1, read on the forward strand.
TAAACCATGACCTTGGATTTAGACCACACCCCATTTTCATCTTCTTCATACTCTCGATGAATGGTTTCCCATGCAGCTTGTTCAGCTTTCATCGCGTCGGCAGTTTCAGCCAGAACCGCATTATATCGTTGAATAAACGTAGTTTGAGCATCCGGAGATAGATGGGTTCGGACTTCCGGCGATAAGTCTTCTGCACTGTTGCAAGACCCGGAACAAGGACGAGGTAAAGTCATAGAATTAATGGCAATTTCTTGTCCTCCAGCACTTTCCAGCAGGAGTTGAATTTCCCCGGATTTTCCTTCAGGAACTTCCGCCATGACCAGAAATTCCCCCGCTTCTAAACGAGTTTGATAAACTGCTGCTTTTTCTTCTGGCATTCCCAAGGCAACAAACACGGAAACTAATCCGGCCCCCGCACTTCCAGCGATCGCCCCCGATGCTGCCCCTAATAATACAGCACTCAGGGGTCCCGCCGCCACCACGGGACCGAGAAAGGGAATAAATAACACCCCTACTCCGGTTAGTAAGCTCAAAAATGAACCAAATAGCGACCCGAAGATCGCCCCGCTTCTTAATCCGCCTAAAATTACATCTTTTTTAGTAATAAATCCGGTGATGCGAGTATTAGATTGAAAATTTTTCCCCATCACAGAAATATGGTCTTGGGGAATCCCGCGATCGATGAGACGGCGGATGGCACTATCAATTTGGGCTTGGTCTTGAAAAATAGCAGAAACTGTGCGTTGTGGTTTATAGTCTTCCGGCATTTTTAATGTCCTAATTTAAGGTTTATATCGGCTGATTCACCTTTTCGACGATAGCAAAATACCCCCTGCTCCTGTAATCTACCGGGAGGGTGATTCTCTGAAATTTGGCGATCGCCTCCCCTGTTCTCCTCTAGCTCATTTCCTGGTAAAACCGCTGTATTTCTATACAAAATAAGCAGCGTCACCGTAACCGGATTTGGTAGTAATTTCTTCCTAGGCGGCGATCGCGCAACTCAGTTGCCCCTTTCTTCCGTCATAATTGGAAATCAGTTACTGACCCCCTATTGACCCTCGCCCATGATGACTCCAACGGACCCAAAACTCAAGACCCTCAAACGCCTGCGCACCCTCAGTAAACTCCTGGATAGCGCAATTCGCATCCCCGGAACTCGCTTTCGCTTTGGACTCGACCCCCTCCTCGGACTCCTCCCCGCAGGGGGCGATATTGTGGGTGCCTTACTCTCCGCTTACATTGTATTCAGCGCGGCTCAAATCGGTGTTCCCCGTGAAAGTTTAGTGCAAATGGTGTACAACATTCTCCTAGAAGCCTTGGTTGGAACAGTCCCAGTCGTTGGCGATTTATTTGATGCTGCCTGGAAAGCCAACGTCCGCAATATGGAACTGTTAGAAACTCACTTAGATGCCCCCACCTCGGATAAAAAAGCCGACACCCTCTTTATTGTGCTGCTCTTGGGTGGGTTAATCCTCGCCATCTTTGCGATCGTCGGGGTAGGCATCTGGATCCTGAGTTCAATCCTCAGCGCCATCCTCCAGTAGGTGGATTTTTTGAGTGGAGATGACGGGAAAAGCGACTGCCTAACCCTACAAATCTCCAAGGTTTATTTCTCTTAAATCCGGCATTGATTGTGCTAACTAACTTCTACCCAACTCAGAAATTTACCCAGTATTGACAAAAAAATCAACATTGGATATAATGAGACTATAAGGGCGTAAAAACCGGGTAAAGACACAGCCTTATCTTGTCCTTACCCGGCATCGAATTTACAGGGAAACCCGCTATTAACTCGCCTATAACTCCAACTCAACGACTATAGGAGAAACCGGAATGAGCCTTAAAACTATTGATGTCGTTTTCAGTTTTGACACCACCGGGAGTATGTACCCTTGCCTCACCCAAGTTCGCCGCAACCTCAAACAAAGCATCACCCGATTATTAGATGAAATCCCCGGAATTCGCATCGGAATCATTGCCCACGGTGACTACTGCGATGCCGGTAAAACCTACGTTACCAAACACTTAGATTTATCAGGAGATGCGGATAAAATTTGCGAGTTTGTGCAAACTGTCGAAGCAACCGGCGGGGGAGATGCACCGGAATGTTATGAATTAGTCTTACATGAAGCTCAATCTTTATCCTGGAGTTCTGCCAGTACCAAATCCCTCGTTTTAATTGGCGATGATATTCCCCATGCACCGGCTCAAAATCCTCAAAAACTCAACTGGCGCAAGGAAGTCGATAAATTAGCTGAAATGGGAATTCCCGTTTATGGCGTACAAGCCCTTAATCGCTCCCATGCCACCCTTTTTTATAAAGAATTGGCGGAAAAATCTGGCGGATTTCATATTAATTTAGACCAGTTTGCCTATATTACGGACCTATTTTTAGCAGTTTGTTATCAGCAATCCTCCGATGACCAACTGCAAGCGTATGAAGTAGAAGTCACCGAACAGGGTCGGATGAGTCGCGGGTTAAACAAAATGTTTAATACCATGCTCAATCGCGAGGAAACATTATACCGAGAATCAGCGGATTTGCGGGCGGTGACGCCGGGTCGATTTCAAGTTTTGGATATTGATAAAAGTTGTGCGATTAAAGATTTTGTAATTGAAAATGGGCTAACGTTTCAAACCGGGCGGGGGTTCTATGAGTTTACCAAAACTGAAACGATTCAAGGGAAAAAAGAGATTATCTTGATGGATCGGGCAACTGGGGATTTGTTTGAGGGAGAATCGGCGCGTGAGATGTTAGGATTACCTCCGGGAGAAACGGTACGAATTAAACCCGCTAATTTAGAGAAGTATCTCGTTTTTGTGCAAAGTACCTCTTATAATCGCAAGTTGCTTGGGGGGACAAAGTTTCTTTATGAGGTTGCAGATTGGGATCGATAACTCTTTCTGTTTTGCTAAGGGACCAGAAACCCTATTTTTGAATTAGATTTTGCTACTTATCCCAGATTGGGACAAGAAACCCGGTGTCTAACCTTTGCCAAGGGACAATCTGAACCCTTGCGGAGGGACCAGAAACCGGGTTTCTGCAATATCTGGGGGAATTTAGCTCAAAATTTTGATAGAAACGTGGTTTCTGAGACTTTGCCGGGGTCTTCCTAAATAGGGAAACCGGGAAAATGTAAAGTTTTGTTAAACCTACTAGACTCTCCAGTGTGGGGGAAGGTTTATGCTGAAGTCAAGAAGCTTAAACAACCCTTGTAATGAGAGCGTTTGAATGATGGAAACAGTCAATTTGAGATTAAAAGGGATGGGTTGCGCCTCTTGTGCAACCCGCATTGAAGAGGTGATCCAAGGCGTTCCCGGTGTGGAAGAATGCAGCGTCAACTTTAGCGCGGAACAAGCGCGGGTGAAGTATAATCCCCGAAAGGCGGACCTCGATCGCATTCAAAGTGCTGTCTCCGATGCGGGATATACTGCTGAACCCCTGGAAGAATTGGGGATGAGGGATATCGATGCAGAACAACAATCTCGGCAAGCGGAACAACAAGAATTACAACATAAGGTAATTTTTGGGGGAATCATGAGCACCATTTTGGTGGTGGGTTCCCTGCCGATGATGACGGGAATTTCTTGGCCCTTTATTCCAGATTGGTTGCATCATCCTTGGGTGCAATTTGCCCTAACAACTCCGGTTTTTTTCTGGTGTGGCAAGTCCTTTTTTGTGGGGGCCTGGAAATCGTTTAAACATCATCATGCAGACATGAATACCCTAGTAGCCCTGGGAACGGGTTCTGCTTATTTCTATTCCTTGGTTCTCTCAATTTTCCCCGGATTTTTTACCATTCAAGGGGTAATGCCGGAAGTTTATTATGAAATTACCGCAGTGGTTATCACGCTAATTTTGCTGGGGTTATTGTTTGAAAATAGAGCCAAAGGGCAAACGTCTGAAGCGATTAGAAAGTTAATGGGATTACAGGCAAAAACAGCACGGGTAATTCGCCAGGGTCAAGAAATTGATATTCCCATTCAAGAGGTGGGGGTCGGGGATGTGATTTTAGTCCGTCCCGGGGAAAAAATTCCGGTGGATGGGACAGTTTTGGAGGGTTCTTCTTTAATTGATGAGTCAATGGTGACGGGAGAATCGGTTCCAGTGAAGAAAGAAACCGGGGATGAAGTAATTGGGGCAACGATGAATAAAACCGGAAGTTTTAAGTTTAAAGCGTTGCGCGTTGGTAAGGATACGGTGTTGGCGCAAATTGTCAAATTGGTGCAAGATGCGCAGGGGAGTAAAGCGCCGATTCAACGGTTAGCCGATCGCGTGACGGGATTTTTTGTCCCAGTGGTAATTGCCATTGCGATCGCTACCTTTGTAATCTGGTTTGCCATCATGGGAAATCTTACACTCGCCATTATTACCACCGTTGGCGTGTTAATTATTGCCTGTCCTTGTGCTCTAGGTTTAGCAACCCCAACCTCCATCATGGTAGGAACGGGAAAAGGGGCAGAAAATGGCATTTTAATTAAAAGTGCTGATAGTTTAGAACTGGCTCATAAAATCCAAACCATTGTCTTAGATAAAACGGGAACTTTGACCCAAGGAAAACCCACGGTAACCGATTATGTCACCGTGGGAGGAACGGCTCATAGTAATGAAATTAACTTGTTACGATTAGCTGCCGCTGTCGAAAGTAATTCTGAGCATCCCTTAGCCGAGGCAGTGGTAGAGTATGCGAAAGCACAAGGGGTAGAAATGCCGCTTCCAAGGGTTACGAATTTTGAAGCCGTAGCCGGGATGGGAGTTCAGGCAATGGTCAGCGATCGCCTCGTCCAAATCGGTACAGCAAGATGGATGCAGGAATTAGGGATTGATACTAAAGCATTACAAACTTATCAAGAAAATTGGGAATCGGAAGCCAAAACTAGCCCTTGGATTGCCGTTGATGGACAAATTGAAGGAGTCTTCGGAATAGCCGATGCTTTAAAACCTTCTTCTGCTACGGCTATTCGAGGATTACGCCGCCTGGGATTAGAGGTGGTGATGTTAACTGGAGATAATCAAAAAACCGCCTATGCGATCGCTCAAGAAGTCGGAATTCATCGCGTGTTTGCTGAAGTTCGTCCCGGGCAAAAAGCGGATAAAATCAAAGAATTGCAAGCTGAGGGTAAAATTGTGGCAATGGTAGGTGATGGGATTAATGATGCCCCTGCTTTGGCTCAAGCGGATGTCGGAATTGCGATTGGAACCGGAACTGATGTAGCGATCGCCGCGAGTGATATTACTCTCATTTCGGGTGATTTACAAAGTATCGTCACGGCAATTCAACTCAGCCAAGCCACGATTCAAAATATCCGCCAAAATCTGTTTTTTGCCTTTATTTACAATACGGCTAGTATTCCCATTGCTGCTGGCATTCTTTACCCGTTTACCGGATGGTTGCTCAATCCCATCCTCGCCGGGGCGGCAATGGCAATGAGTTCAGTTTCCGTCGTCACCAATGCCTTGCGCTTGCGCAAATTTAACGCCCATCATTTCTAGGTAAAATCCTCGGTAATTAAAACCGTAAACTCTCTTGACACAAGGCTAATTTTATGTTGAAAATGACCAAAATTTGGATACCTTTATTGGCAGTTACCACCGTCTCGGTAACCGGGGTAACAGCAACAGCCCAAGCGATGTCAGAAATGCCCGGACACCAAACGAACTCCTCCCCCGGATTGCAAAAAATCGAACAACCCTTACCAATAAAATCTGGAGTGATTGTAGGGGGCATCACCTTAATTGGATTAGAACTCTGGTGGTTTTTATTCAGTAAAAAGAAAACCAAACCGGCAAGCGACGAGCAACCAGACAATTCCTAATATCTAATCCATCCCGCGATCGCATTTTTCCTCTGGACACGGCCCCCCGTGTCCTTTCCTATCTCAAACGAAAACCCAACCTCAATCCTTTACAATAATATCTTCTGAGTCGTTCTCTGATGTTCGTAGCAAGGACTTCAGTCGTTCCCCAACCCATACCTCTATTATCAATCCATGAACCATCATGCCTATCAATAAAGTCCGATTACGGAAACTGCACCGCATCCTGGCCCCGATCGCCATTTTACCCCTGCTCTTGACTGCCATCACCGGAATCTTGTATCAAATTGCTGTAGTTAGCGGCAACCAACCCCAATTTAGGGGGTTACTAGACCTCCATCAGGGTATATTTGGACCCGTAAACTTAGCCCCCGTTTATCCCCTGTTAAACGGATTGGGATTAATCACCCTTGCTGTTACCGGAATTATCATGTGGTTTCAAACTCGTCCCCAACGACCAAACCGAGGCTAAAATATTCAGTTGGCCTCCTTATAAGGGAGCGAAAAAATTATAAAAAATAGGAAAATAAATTGAGATAAGTCCAACTTAATCCCTGCGAAAATTCGATTTTAAAAGGAGAAACCCCTAAAAATTAAAACAACTCTAGCCGAATCCTTGAAAAAATTCCGCTAAAATTAAACCTGCAACTCAGGAGCCGGATTGTGCGTCAATCACTGGAATATGAGTCGCGCAGGGGAAAGCAAAGCCACTTATCTTTACCAGGGCAGCCTTGATCCCAAGGTCGCGATCGCGGTAGCGAATTCTAATCCGGTGCATCTTCAGCCGTTTACTCATGTCGATGAAATTTCATCGCAAAGATCGCGATCTGCTATACCTTAAAAAGTGTTGGCCTAAACCTGGAAGTCTTATTAAATTGCACGCCGAATCAAAAACTTATGGGAACTTTTCGATATCTGATCACTGTGGGTATGGGAACGCTAATCGCCTTAAGCGATATCGGCGCAAGTTTTGGACAGACTGAGCCATCCGGCGATCGCCGCCCCAGTCCAGCCCCCGCAGCCGCCTCTCCCGCCGGGGAAACCCAGGGCACAACAGCGCCCAGGGAGGGTGTACAAGCCCAGGGGGTGACCCCCACTGTAGAAAACGTACCGGAGTACCTGACCCCTAACCCTAACCCCCTCCAGTTTCCGACGGAATCCGATGAAGTGGAGATTGTCGGCACCCAACCCTTGACCTTAGAACAGGCCCTGCAAATTGCTGAACAAAACAGCCAGCAACTGCAAGAAGCCCTACTCACGGTGGATCGAAATCGCGCCGCCTTACGAGAAGCGCGTGCCGCCTTGTATCCGAACTTGGGGGTGCAATCGAGCCTATCGCGCTCAAATTCCACGGGAGCAGATTTAGCCAATCAGCGCCAAAGACAACAGTTAGGAGATAATGCCCCACCCCCTGAAGGCGGGAGCACGAGCTTAGATGGCGGCGTAGAATTAACTTACGACTTGTACAATTCTGGGCGGCGATCGGGTCAGATTGGCTTGGCTGAAACCCAATTGCTGGTGAGTGAATTAGACCTGGAACGGGTGCTGGCTGACTTGCGCTTAGAGGTTCGAGAGGCTTATTACAACCTGCAAGAAGCGGATGACCAAATTGAAATCAGCCTCTCTGCGGTGCAAAGTTCTGAACAAAGCTTACGAGATGCTGAAGCTTTGGAACGAGCAGGATTGGGGACCAGGTTTGATGTGCTGCGGGCTAGGGTCCAGTTAGCTGATGCTGCGCAATCCCTCACCCAGGCGCAGGCACAGCAGCGCATCCGTCGCCGGGAAATTGCGCGGATTTTAAATGTTTCGCAAGTGGTGGATATTTCCGCTGCGGAACCTGTGGAAATTTCGGGGCTGTGGAATTTGTCGTTGGAAGATAGCATCGTCTTGGCGTTGAGAAATCGCGCTGAGTTAGAGCAGTTGTTGTTACAGCGGGACCTAACGGATTATCAGCGTCAGATTGCCTTGTCTGCTATGGGTCCTCAAGTCAGTTTGTTTGCCAACTATAACGTGGTGGAAGTCTTTGGGGATGACTTGGATTTGGCTGATGGCTACAACTTAGGGGGTAGGGTGCAGTGGAATTTATATGATGGGGGGGCCGCTAGAGCCCGCGCCGTTCAGGAAGAACGAAATATTGAGATTGCGGAAACGCGATTCGGTCAGTTTCGCAACCAGGTCCGTTTGCAGGTAGAGCAAGCGTATTTTAATTTGCGCTCGAACTTCGAGAATATCCAAACCTCGAATATTGCGGTGGATCAGGCGCGGGAAAGTTTGCGTCTGGCGCGGTTGCGGTTTCAAGCGGGTGTAGGGACTCAAACGGATGTGCTGACGGCGGAAACGGAACTGACGCGGGCGCAAAATAACCGCTTGCGGGCGATCGTGACTTACAATCGGGCCTTAGCGTCTATGGAACGGGCGATCGGGAATGTGAATGAGGGGCTGATTTCTACGCCTTAAGTTTGCCGAAGGGGCAATCTGGAGAGCAATTTAGGGGCAATTGGTGAATTGCCCCTACAGGATGTAGGCAGTCTTTACAGAAGTTAACATGACGGTCTAAAATTTGAGAGGACCTAACATCGGCCCTGAGTCCGTGCCAAGGCTTGGCCTAATTCTGGACAACTCATGGGCCCCAATCGGTATCGCTCGATCGCAACTATGGAGAAGAGAAGTGCCTAATATCAAATTTGTGGATGAAAACAAGGAAGTAGTCGCGGCAGATGGAGCCAACTTGCGGCTGAAAGCCTTAGAAAATGGAATCGAACTCTACAAGTTTGTCGGGAAATTGATGAACTGTGGCGGTTACGGTCAATGTGGTACCTGCATCGTCGAAGTCGTCGAAGGCATGGAAAATCTCTCCGATCGCACTCCCGTCGAAAATCAAAAACTTAAGAAAAAGCCCCCCAGCTATCGTCTGGCTTGTCAAGCCCTGGTGAATGGGCCGGTGAGCGTCAAAACCAAGCCCTAACCCCCGCCCTAAATATAGGGTCGCCTCACCCCAGATCTGGGTTCAAAGAATTTAGGTCGATCAGCCTCACCGTAGTCCAGCAATAATGATATTCTGATCGTATTGAATTTTAAGATTGAAAAAATAGTGGGGTTCTATGCAAGTTAACGACCTAGGATTTGTGGCAAGCCTTCTTTTTGTGCTCGTCCCAGCCGTGTTCCTGTTGATCCTCTACATTCAAACCGCCAGCAAAAGCAAAGAGAGCTAAATTAACCGGCGGCTTGTTCTGGCACTCGGAACGGTTCCGAGTGCTTTCTTCAAGTTCTAACTCCTACAGTCGCTGGGAAACGACGCGATCGCGTCCGGTTACCAGGGAGAGTCTCCTTAATCAAAGGTGCCAAAACCCAATGTTTGGCACCTTTTTCATGGGAATTTTAGGGGGTGAATTAGGTAGAAGTCCGACCTAATAACACCGGACAGTTAGCATAAACCCTTACATAGTCGGAGAGAGACCCCCCTAAGAGGCGATCGAGGTCCACAAAGTTTTTAGCAATGTTCGGGCGGCGATCGGGGGAACCCAGCATCACGAGATCCGCATTCAAATCATCCGCTAACCGGCAAATTTCTTCTCCCGCTTTTCCTTTCGGGGTGTGGCAGCGATAGGAAACGCCATACTTCCTCGCCTCCGCCACTGCCGCGACTAATACAGGGTCTTGTTCTGGGTTGTCCACGGGTTTTGAGGAAACATGGACGAACTCCAACTGCCCTCCATCAATATCTTTGACCATCGCCAGGGCCAAATCCAGACATTGTTTCGCCGAGTCGGATTTGTCCACTGCCACGACAATTCGCTTGATTTTCTTAACGTAGACATCATCTTTAACCAGCAACATCGGACGCGAAGCAAGCTGGAAGACATACTGACTTACGGATCCTTCTAAAATCGCTTGCAACCGCCCCAAGGCCCGGGACCCCATCACAATCAGGTCAGCCTTTTCTTCCTCCGCCACTTCACAGACGACGGTTTTTGGGTCTCCCTGCTTCAGTCGGGGATTAACTTTGCTGGGGTCGATATTCAAAAATTTGACCGCATCGGCGAGGATTTTGCCCCCCTCTGCCAATTTATCCGCCATCCCATCAGCGGTGACTTCGGGGGCCACGACGTGCAGGACCGTCACTGAGGCAGTTTGAAACGAGGGGATGTCCATCAACATCTTGACCATCTCTTCACAGAGTCCTCGTCCTGCCACTGCCACTAATATTTTTTGGATCATAAGTTTAGCTCCTGGCTACAACAGCATACTATGTAGGGATGAATCCCTGAATTGATTCCGTTTCGGGAAAGCTCTAGGGGGCGAGGTAAACGACCCCAGAGATTGCTCGATTTAGGTATTTCATCTTTAATGTAAGACTTATTACTTACTGAAAATTTGTAGAAATGTAGAGTTTTGGATCGATTTGTAACATGACTGAGGAAAAAGAGACACAACCCCAACTCCCCCCAACCGGCGCGATCGCCCGCGTTGGCGAAAAATCCTCCGAAGGATGGTTCGAGTACCCCATCCGGGCTTATCCCCATCATACTGACTATGCGGGCATCGTTTGGCATGGTGCCTATATCACCTGGATGGAAGAAGCACGAGTCGAATCCTTGCGGGCGATCGGGGTCAATTTCGCCGATTTAGTCGCCCTCGGGTGTGATTTACCCGTGGTTGAGTTAGCCTTGCGCTACCACAAACCCATGAAACTGGGCACCGAGGCGATCGTCAGAACCCGGATGCTAGAAATGGATGGGGTCCGCCTCAATTGGGAATATCAGATTCAGTCCCTCGATGCACAAGAGTTGTACCTCACCGGAGTGGTTACCCTGGTGACGGTGGATATGGAAAAGGGCAAAATTATGCGTCAATTGCCTGAATCCGTCAAAAATGCCTTCTTGAAATTGTCCCGGTAGGGGAGTGGGGGGGATGGGGAGGATGGGGGGGATAGGGGAGATAGGGGGGATGGGGAGGATGGGGGGGATAGGGGAGATAGGGGAGAGTAAGTTCTGGTGACTCAGCAGAGTCAAGCCAGGAGGATCCAATCCATCTTCATGGCAGTCCTCCCAATCTCCCCCATCTCCCCAATCTCCCCCATCTCCCCAATCCTCCCCATCCTCCCCATCCCCCCCATCCTCCCCATCCTCCCCATCCGCAAGGTGATAAAATTTGGGTTAACCTAACCGACTGACCCCACCATCATGACTCGTTTACTTTACGAATATTCGATCGCCGATTGCGGTCACTTGATTATCCCTTATGTGTTTGGCACTGTGGATAGGGACCCAATTTATTCCTATCATTTACTCTCGGAACTAGGGCATCGCGGTAATTTACATAAAGCCCATAATCCCGCCGGAATTCATTCTAGTAGCCTGGAAGGGATTATTGCGATCGCCAAAGAACACTTATCTATTCATTCTGATGTGGAAGAAAGTCTGGATAGCTTTAAACATCGTTATACTTATCGAGAAAATTTAATCATTATTTATCAAATGGCCGATAAGTTCTTTTACGACCATTATAAGCCGGATAATTTACAAAATGTTGCTGCACCTAAAATATTTAAATCAGAGCAAGCCTGTATTCACTGGGTGAAATCTGGACTGGATCGCCCCAATTCTAGTTCTAATGTTTTAGATTTCAGACGGTAAAAACTATTAGTATAATTATTATTAGTATTATAGGGGGAGAACGACTTCAGTCGTTTTAGGCATTCCTAAGCCCAAAGCGTAGGAATGCCTGTTCAGGAGACTAGGCGTCTGGTGTGAGACCTAACTCTATTCCCAAATAATCCGGAAAGTCATTCCGAAAAATTTATTTTTTCATCTTTCCCGAAATCCGGTTCAAATACCATTTTCGGCACTAAAACCCAGTCGCCATCGGGTGATTCAATTTCGCTAATCCCCAAAAATGTGCCATCTTCTGCATAAATCCGCAGGGGGGATACAATTTCCCCTAACTCCGCGAGGGGAATCCGCTGACCTTGGCACCAGCGACGACCATCAGTAGAATTTAAAGCAATCTGACTTAAATGGGCTAACACTGTATCTGGTGGAATGAGTTGAAATGTCCCCTGACTGGTTTGAGTTTCAATGTCTTCAAAAGTTAAACTATCTTTCAAAGGTAACCCACAGCTTTCGGTCCGGGTGAGATGTGCGAGGGTTCCGCCGGTTTGCAAGAGGGCTCCGAGGTCCCGGGCGATCGCCCGGATATAGGTCCCGGGTCCACAGGCGATCGCGAGGTCAATTTCTGGAAAATCCCCCTCCCGCCACGCCAATACCTGGATATTATGGACCTCTACCATACGACTCGGGACTTCGATGGTTTCCCCCGCCCTTGCTAAATCATACAACCGCTTCCCTTGCACCTGAATTGCACTGTAGGCAGGGGGAATTTGAGTAATTTTCCCGAGAAATTGCGGTAATTGTGCTTCAACCTGTTCCCGCGTGAGTTGGGGAACTGCTACCGAGGTGATGGTTTCTCCTTCTAAATCATCGGTGGTGGTGGTGACCCCCAGACGGACGGTTGCCTGATAAGCTTTATCTTGGCGCAGGTATTGCAGCAGGCGCGTTGCCTTACCGACGGCGATCGGTAAGACTCCTGTTGCTGCTGGATCTAAGGTTCCACCATGTCCGACGCGCTTAGTTCGCAACAGTCTTCGGATCCGGGATACGCAGTCATGAGAGGTCATGCCAGGGGGTTTGTTGAGATTCAGAAATCCTTCCACAGTACCTTTAAAACATTCGGGGGTTCTGTTGCATTTTATCGAGATCAGGACTCATTTTTGGACTTTTATTCCAAATGTTCTACGGATACCGAGGGTTTCGGGGTTAGCAGTAAATATAAGGCAGGAACTACCAGCAAGGCGATCACGGTAGAAGCGGTCAATCCAAACCCGATCGCGGCACAAAGGGGAAACCACACGGGGTCACTAAATGCCAAGGGAACAACTCCGCCAATGGTGGTTAAACTGGTGGATAAGACGGGACGAAGGCGATCGGCGGCACCTTGAACCGCTGCCATTTGAATGGTCATCCCGCGATCGCGATAGGTATTCATGGTTTCCACCATCACGATCGCATTATTCACCACAATTCCCACTAAGGAAATAATCCCAATCACTGCCGGAAACGAAATCGGAATCCAAGCTAAGAAAAACCCCCCAAAGGTGCCAATTAACCCAAAGGGAATCGTTAGCATAATAATAAAGGGTTGGGTAAATGATCCAAACTGAATCACTAACACTGCAAACACGAGGAAAATTGCGACTCCTGCCATTTGTTGCGCTGAACCAAAGGTCTCACTTTGGGTTTGTGCTTCTCCGGCGAACTTATAGTCATATCCTTGGGGCCATTGACGGCGCATTTCATCGAGTTTCGGCTGAAAATCTCCCAAAATTTCTCCTAAAGTCCGGTTGTCTGTTTTCGCTAAAACCGTGACCGTCCGCTGTGTATCTTTGTGTACAATGGATAACGGCGCTTCTGATAATTCTGATTCTAGCACTTGAGCGGCAGACAAGGTGCGATCGCCTGCAAACACGCGAATGGTCTGGAGTTCGTCCTGGCGCGTCGGACCCCCGACGGCACCGCCTCGGGACGGCCAAGCCATACTCAGCCTGATTTCCAGGTCTTCCTCACCGCCGCCAATTGGAAAACTACCGATTTCGTTATCTGTCATCATATAACGACCTTGCATCGCTAAATCATCGGGATTTAGTCCATAGAAATTCATCGCTTCGCGTCGGGGTCGAAACTTGATATCCGGACGCAAGGCCCCGAGGTCGTCTCGCACATCAGTAGTGCCAGGAATTTGGCGCAGTGCCATTTGGACTTCCCCAGAAATCCGGCGCAATTCGGTCATATCCCGTCCCTGAATTTGAATGGCGATCGGGTCTCCCCCTTCCCCGGTACTTTCGGTATTGACCACGAGAGAGGCACCAGGATATTGGCGGATGAGTTGGTCTAATTCCTGTCGGAGTTGGCGATCGTATTCAAAGGAATAAAGTTCGCGTTCAGTCTTCGGGGTAAACATGGCGGAAAAGCCGACTAAATAGTTACCTTGATTCGGTTTCATGCCACTTTCCGTCACCAGATTACTCCGCTGTCCCACAAATTTAATCATGTTAGTCAGGTAATCTTTTTGCCGCAATACTTCTCCGATTTCATCTGCCACCTGTTGGGAGGTATCTAGGGTCGTGGTGGGAGGAAGTTCCACATTGATACTCATTTTCAGCTTATCAGAGTCTGGAAATAGAGTACCGGGAACCGTTCCCACTAAAATTAGAGTACAAACAAATAAACTGACTGTGCCTAATACCCATAAACTGGCCGTTCTTTTGTTGGAAACGGTAGTTTTTAGACTCCATTTAGCATAGCGATGGGCAGCGGATTCGTTGAGGTGATCAACCCAGGTTTTTTTGCCATGATTTTTGACCTTTCCGAGTAAGAAGCGCGATAGGGGAACATCAATGAATAAGGCGATAATATAGCTGAGAACTAGGCAGGTAATAGCACTAATCGGAATAAATCTAATAAATTTACCCATTGTACCGCTAATTGCCATTAACGGGGCCATTGCTAAAATGGTGGTTAACTGGCCGGAAAAGGCGGCTAAACCGTAGGTTTTGACGGTGGAGAGGGCAGCTTGATTAAAGGTAAGTCCGCGTACGAAAATTCCTTCATGCAATCCTTCCATCATTAGAATGTAAACATCAACAAGCAATCCCAAGGCGAGAATCATGCCGATGGTAACCATTGAATTTAGGGTTTGTCCGCCGATCCACAGAATGGCGATCGCACCCATAAAAGTTAAGGGAATCGACAATCCCGCAATTAATGCTTCCCGCCAACTGAGGGCGAAAAATAGGATAACAAACACCACGAGAATCCCTTGCCAACAGTTATCAAAAAGCCGCCGGAGGTCTTCTTGAATCGTTTGGGCGTCAGAATTAATAACGCGGTATTCTAGGCCATGAGGCCAGATATTGGGGTTTTGTTGCGCTAAATCTAAGGCAGCAATGGAGTCTTTCACAACCTTAATTGTATCAGACCCAGGAACTTTGACCACATCAACGTTGATGACGGGTTCAAATTCTCCCCCATTCCAACTGAGAAAGGCGCGATTTTTTTCCCGTTCTAAATCCCGTCGTACTTCAGCAATTTCTTTGAGACGAACGACCCGACCATTGGAACCGCCTAACCGCGCTACAGGCAAATCTTGGAGCTCTTCCACCGAGCGAAATCGGCCATACAATCGCACTTGAGTCCCAATACGATCGCTTTCCACCTGTTCCCAAGGCATATCAATGTTACCTTGTTGAATCGCACTGCTGACTTGGGTGGGAGAAATCCCCAAAGTTGTCAGACGTGACGGAATCAATTGTACCTGAATGACTTCTTTGCGTTCTCCTCCTAGTTCGACCTTTCGCACGTTGGGAACTTTTTCTAAAATATCTTTAATATCTTCCCCAGTGTGACTCAGAACCGCCATATCGATATTTCCAAATAAGCCAATTGTCAGAACGGGAGTATCTTGGACGGAGATTTGTTCGACTTTCGGCTGTTCCGCATCTCGCGGGAGTTCTGGTTTTGCTTCATCGACTTGAGCCCGCAGTAAGGCGATCGACTCATTGACGGGGGCTTCAGCGCGAAATTCTACAACAATTCGCGATCGCCCGTCATAAGAAGCACTACTAATTTCTTTTAACCCTTTGAGGGATTTAAGCTCATTTTCTATTTTGTCCGTAATCTGATTTTCAATGGTTTCAGGGTCTGCACCGGGCCAAATTGTTTCAATACTGGCGATCGCTACATTAATATCTGGATCCCCTTCTTTCACCATCGAAACCGCACCAATCACCCCCCCAATCACCAGCAAAAAACACAGTAAAATCCCAAAAACTGGCTTTAAAAAGAAGAATTTACTCAGGGAAGATGCCTTCTGAACATCAGGAATATCCTGCTCTTGTGAGTCGTCATTTTGAGGCGGTTGCGGTGGTAAAATGGTAGTTGTCATGATATTTTTTATACTTAAATCGGTTAACAGCTCATTTCAATCCTTCCAGTCCCCTCCCCTTGCGAAGGGGAGGGTTAGGGTGAGGTTCCGGGACCAGGGTGATGTTCCGGAACCCCAGTGTGAGAACCTTCTTCAATCCAAAACCTCCACAATCTCCACCAGCGCACCATCTACCAACCGATTACTCCCCTCAGTTACCAATAACTCTCCGGGATTCACTCCTTCGACGATTTCCCGGTGAGAAATTCCTTCAATGCCTAGCGTAATTTTCCGTTGTTCCACTCGTCCTGTTTCCGGGTTGACCACAAAAACATGAGGTTGGCGATCGCGAAAAACAAATGCCTCAAACGGTGCTGTAGTGGCATTGGGATTTTCCTCCACCGCAATCCAGGCCGACACTCGGGACCCATGCCGGAGATTCTCACTTCCTTGCTTAATTCGCATTGTGACAGACATCGCACGCCCTCCCGGTGTCACTGAAGGACTGACAGAAAACACCTGTCCCGATGCCCTCGCCAGTTTCGTCAGTTCATCACTGGTCATTTCTCCCGCAGATGCCGCGCTCATCTCTTCATCTAACACAATATACACCCGTTGTCCCGGTCTCACTCGGTCCCCTTCAAACGCCGGAAGTTCTACATTGACCTCAAATTCCCCCGGGTCAATGACAATCATCGGCACCCGTTCCACAATATTCTCATATTCCCCACTCGGTTGCACTCGCTGGGGTGACCAATAATCTCCCTCAGTGATATTTAAATAAGCCAAAACCCCATCAAATGGGGCATAAATCGCACTATCTTCCAAGTTCACATCGGCCCGGGTGACCTGAGTTTGAGCCGAGGCAATCCCCGCATCTGCTGCATAAATTTGGGCTTGTGCGGACTGGACTTGTCCTGCCACTGCCTGAACTTGGCTTTCGGCGGCGCTAATTTGACTATGGGCAACCGTCACTTGACTTTGTGCGACGGCTATTTCTTGTTCCCCGGCAGTGACTTGGCTTTTCGCCACTGCTACATCTTGGAGTGCAGCACTCACTTGGCTTTTGGCCGCTTCCACTTCTTTTTGTGCGGCGATAATTTGACTGTTCGCAGCTTGAACTTCTTGTTCGGCAGCTTTCACTTCATTTTGGGCAGCATTCAAGCCGGATTCGGCGTTTTGGCGACGATTAGTATAAACATCCAAATCACTTTGAGAAATTACCCCTTCTTGATATAATGTTAGACGTCGCTCCTGTTCTTTGATGGCGAGGTCGAGATCAGCTTGGGCTTTTTGGAGATTGGCTTGGGAACGGGCTAAATTGGCGAGGGTTTGTCCCTGTCGCGCTTGAGTTTGGGCGACGTTGGCTTGGGCTTGTTCTACTTTGGCTTCGGCTTGTTGTACCCCCACTTGGGCTTGTTGTACTCTCGATTGAATTTGTGCTAGATTCGCTCGCGCTTGTTCTACTTTAGAGCGGGATTGTTCTAACAAGGCTTGGTTTTGCTCAACTCCCGCTTTTGCCTGTTGTAAATTAGCGCGGGCTTGGTCGAGGTTGGCAAGGGCGACACTGCGCTGGGTTTGGGCTTCGGCGGTTCCCGCTTGAGCTTGGGTGATGTCGGCTGCGAGTTTGCGATCGTCTACTTTGGCGAGTAATTCCCCTTCCCGCACGCGATCGCCCTCTCGTAAATCTCGCCCTTCGATTTTTTTAATATAAGTAATCGTTCCCGGCACTTCAAAAGTGAGATGCTTACTGCGCACGGCGGAGGCAAACCCATCACTAAAGACCCAGGCTTGAATGGGGGCCGACTGCGCCGGAACCACCCGTACTGGCAATCCCGCTGGTTGTACCTCAGTTGGCGTGGCTTCTTCTGCTTCCGTTTGGCTATTTAACCGCATGGCTCCCACGCTCCCAATTGCTGCGATCGCCGCGAACAATGTCATGAATCCTAAACTTTTTTTAAGCCAAGATAACGATGATTTTCGTCTGGATGGGTCCGATTTTTGTCGAGTTTTCCCCCCAGTAGTGGGTCCGTTCGGTTGGGCAATTGCTCCAGACTGGACAACGGGGAGCGATAAGTTTAGCCCATCCATATTTTCTAAACGATCAATCATCCTTGGCTCTCCATTAATGAGGGTTTAATTTTTTCTTAAATCTGTCCCTGAACAAAAGGGAATTTGATGCGTTTGAGTCGCTATTTTCTACCGATAAAGTTTCAAAATGCCGGGTTGATAATTTCCCGATTATGGAGCTGATTCTTGGAGAAATTTTGGGCAAATCTTACCGATTCAGTGGGCGGCAGATGAGTCCCCGTTATGGGAAATTTAATAAAAATGGGTAAAGTTGAACCCGAGTTATCGAGATTTGGGGTAAACTCAATCCGGTTAATTTTTATATTTGTGAGCAATTCAGGCGTTTGTTCTTTAAATGGCAACCGCAAAATTACTCAGGCTTGGGAAAGCCAGTATCTCAACTGATGCTGACTCTAACTCTTGGGACACTTGCTGGGCGATCGCCTGGGGTGAAATCCCTCTCGGGAGTCGGGGTTCCTGCCACGGGTTGGCGATGCCGCTGAACACGCGAGTTCATGCTCATGTTTATAATATACGAGTAACTGCTCATGTTTGTCAACGCTCTGGGGGAAAAATGGAAGAAGAATTTTCAAAAGTAGAAGGGATGAGGCGTCAACCGCAGCAGATGCGGGCGATTAAGCGAGTGAATCAGATCCTTGATGCAGCAGATGGATTGTTTGCAGAAGTCGGATATGAAGGGGCCACCACCAATGCGATCGCCGCCCGCGCTGGGACCTCAATTGGATCCCTGTATCGTTTTTTTCCCGATAAAGAATCCATTCTCAAAGCACTCGCCACCCGCTATCTGGAGCAAATGCATGAAATGTTTTTTCAGTTACATTCGCCCGAAATGGCAACCTTACCCCTAGAGGTTTATATTGATCGAGTCATGGATGCATTTGATGAATTAATCACGGCACATCCTGGGTATCGAGCGGTGTTTTTCAAATCCCGCGCCGCTTGCCAAGAAGTGCAAGACATGGATTCCGATTTATGTGTTCAATTTGCCGGTAAATTAGCAGAGTTTTATCAATTAAAAGCACCCAACCTCGATCCATCAACCGGCGAACTGATCGCCTTAGTTGTCGTAGAAGCAGTCCGCAATTTGCGCAGACTCTCCCTAAGCCGAGATGACCAATTTCAGCAGCGAGTCAGACAGGAAATTAAAAAACTATTATTGGCCTATTTGCAGCCTTATTTAAGTTAAAAGAAGAGGATGGGGGAGATGGGGGAGATGGGGAGGGTGGGGGAGATGGGGGAGATGGGGAGGGTGGGGGAGATGGGGGAGATGGGGAGGGTAGGGGAGATAGGGGAGATGGGGAGGATGGGGGAGATGGGGAGGA
>NZ_JAMXFC010000007.1:57471-221139 GCF_025370755.1 Laspinema sp. D2d
TATGTTTGTACTAAGTGTTTAAGCCGCCAATGTGCGTAACTCACCGCAACCACACAAAGAAATCCTTCTCCTCCTCCCCATCCTCCCCATCCTCCCCATCTCCCCCATCTCCCCCATCCCCCATCCCCCATCCCCTTAAGAAAAATTTTCAACCTACGGGATCCCAAAAGGGGGCGATCGCGATTAAAATCTTGGTAGATCTACCCGAGGAGTTAACGCAATGGAGTCTCTTGCATACATCCATCTTGCTGAAGCCTATAATGAACCTTTAGAAATCCCCTCAGTCCAGGTAAACTGGCCTAAAAAAGGCTGGGGAAACCGGATCGGAGCACTTGCGCTGAGTGCTGTCACCTCTTTCCTGGCGATGGGTTCTCCCGCAGTTGCATTGATTCGTCCTGGAGATGCCGGTTCAGAAATTACCCAACTGCAATATCGTTTGCAGGAACTGGGCTATTTTACCCCTGAAAAATCGGGTTACTATGGCGACTTGACTAAACACGCCGTCATGGAGTTTCAAGCAAAAAACGGTTTAACTCCTGATGGAATTGTTGGTCCTGAAACGAAAGCTGCCCTTGAAAAAGACTATCCTCAAACTCCAGAACCAACCAGTCAGCCAACAGTCCGACTTGGAAGCAGTGGCGGAACGGTTTTAAGAGTCCAACGGCAGTTAAGCTCATTAAAATACTTCGATTATCAGAAAATGGATGGTGTTTTTAATGAAGCAACTGAAGCGGCTATCAAACAGTTCCAACAAGATTACGGTTTAGAAGCTGATGGTGTTGTGGGGTTAAAAACTCACACGGCCCTGCGCAACTATACTGGGTTATAAGTCTGTTTCCAATCCCTGACTAGAGTTACGCAAATTTTGTCCTGTAACTCCACAGAGGGTAAAAGCCAGTCCTGTTCTGATCCTAATGCCTATGGAGGCAAGGCGTAAGTCCAGGCTGAGTTTCTTTTCCGCTATGGCGCACGCCCTTGTGCGCCCCTTTTGTCCCGGATGAAAGTCGGCCTGATTTTAAGTGGAATCGTCTTAAAAACCCAAGGGACTGTAATACCCACAGCGGCATTGAATAGAGGCGATCGCCTCCAGTAAATATAAATCTCCATTCGTAAATAAATCCTCCCATAGTAGAGGCAAAATTTCTACATCACCCACCTGGGCTAACACTTCCGCTACCTGTTGTCGCACTAAACTATTTCCTTCTTTTAAGGTATAAAGTAAAGCATCAACGGCGATAGAAGTCCCGAGATTTCCTAATGCTTCGATGGCGGTTTTGCGCACGGAATAAGTATTATCAATTAAAGCGACATTCAGCAAAGATTCTACGGCGCGATCGGAGCCAATTTGACCGAGAATTTTAGCCGCTTTTTCCCGAACAAAGCTTGAATTATCGGACAGATTTTCGAGGATTTCATTTAAGGGTTTAGATAGCTCGATCGCTGAGTTTTGGTCATTCCCACAGGCGGGAGCAATCATGGCCGCTCGGATTCGATCTAACCCTTGTTGGGCGCGGAGTTTTACCCATTCATTGGGGTCGGTTAAGGCGGTAGTGAGGGCATTTTCTGCCGCAGTTGTACCAATTTCTCCCAGGGCGATCGCCGCACTTTCTCGGACTAAATATCGGGGATTATGTAACGCCAAAATCACTTGTTCAATGACTGAATCCTGAGCAATTTTAGCTAAACCATAGGCGGCGCGAGTGCGAACAAATTCATGGGAGTCGCCTAATGTATTGAGCAATGCCGTAATGGTTTCTTCATTGCCAATTTCTCCTAAAGCATCCGCTGCCGCAATCCGAGTATTCGTAACCGAATGATTTAAAGCCGCCAAAATGGTATCAATGGCGGGCCGATCGCCTAGTTTCCCCAAGGCGATCGCCACACTCCACCAAGTGGGCGAATAATCTTGATTAGAAAATACTCGTTTAAGTGCAGTAATCGCCACCGGCGTGGCAATTTTTCCCAGTGCTTC
Source organism: Laspinema sp. D2d (assembly GCF_025370755.1). Classification (GTDB taxonomy): domain Bacteria; phylum Cyanobacteriota; class Cyanobacteriia; order Cyanobacteriales; family Laspinemataceae; genus Laspinema. The sequence goes on from NZ_JAMXFC010000007.1 coordinate 59,444, forward strand.
TGCCGCACTTAAGGGCACCGTGCGATCCGAGTCTTCTAAGGCTAAAATCAGCGCATCAATTCCGGTACTATACCCCAAATTCCCTAGGATTTCTGCGGATTTTTGACGAATGCTGGGCATTTTATCATTCATCCCTTGAATCAGGGGAAATACCACTGCTAAGGAGGCGATCGCCCCTAATGCTTCCACCGCATTTTCTCTGATCCGATAATCGGGATCATTTAAAGCTTGTTCTAAATAAGGGATAGCATAATTAGACCCACTGATTCCAAACAGTCGAATCTTGAGCTTAGGTGGTAAAACCTGGCGATCGAGTAATTCTAATCCTTCATCCTGAAATGGGGTTTTAACCGAACCCGCTAGTTTTGTCCCCAGTTTTAAATCAATTTCAAACCCTAATTTCACCATCCGAATGGCTTCCGTGCGATCGGTAACCTTTGCCAGCATATTCGCAATAGAATCCGTCCATTGCAAATGGTTGAGATAGTCGCGTTTTAGAGTCTCATCACTCAAATACGGGAGCTGGCTGAGGAGAGTTTGAGCAGATGGCATATTTGTCAACACTGATGGTGGGGCCTGGAATGAATGGAAAAGAATATTAGAAGACTTCAAAAAAAGTGATTAAAGTTAGCTTATTAAGTTTATCCCTTTTTTGCATCTAATCGCCGCTAAATAGAACACAAAATGGGTTAATTGGACCGAAACTTTTCAGCCTAGGGCATCCGAGTATCTATTAAGTAATTGGACCAGCAAGGGGATTTTTACAGCAAAAGGGTTACTCATGGGGGTATCCCTTTGGAAAGAAACCTGGGTTCTAGCCTGGAGGGTACTGATTTTCATGGGATAAACCCATAAGACTGGCACCTTAAACTTGAGCATAAACACCGTTGGCTGCAATTGCAGGTATCCTGGAAAGTTGATGGCGATCGCCGCGAAGGAAACGAACCCGAGGACAAAATTAATGACCCTGATTTTAACCAACGACGATGGAATAGACGCCCCTGGTATTCAAGCCCTTCTGAATGCCGTGGGTGATCATAAAACCGTGATGGTGGCACCCCGAGAGGGATTATCGGGATGTGGTCATCAGGTGATTACCGATCGCCCCATTCACGTTGATCGCCGGTCCCCAACCGAATATGCGATCGGCGGAACCCCTGCCGATTGCACTCGCATCGCCCTCTCTTGTCTCTGTCCCGATGCCGCTTGGGTCCTTTCGGGTATCAACAACGGCGGGAATCTCGGCATTGATGTTTACCTCTCTGGAACCGTTGCTGCCGTCCGCGAAGCTGCCATCCACGGCATTCCCGCCGTCGCTATTTCTCAATATCGCAAAGGCGGACGTTTGGTAGAGTGGGAACGGACGACCCAATTAGCGATCGCTGTCTTGCAGGAATTATTTGATCGCCCTCTTGAACCGGGTACTTTTTGGAACGTGAATCTACCCTTTCTCGAACCTGACGAACCGGACCCGAAAATTGTATTTTGTCAACCCTCAACGCAACCCTTGCCGGTTAAATATCGCATCGAAGACGAGTATTACTATTATGAGGGGGTTTATGGGTTGCGCGATCGCACCCCCGGTACCGATGTCGATGTCTGCTTTTCTGGGAATATTGCCGTTACCCTTTTGGGATTGTAGAACGATCTGCCTAACAAAAAGGTCAGTCGCCTTCTACGGTACAATAAGCCTTGACAACAAAAAAGAGTAACAATCATGCGGATATTAATGATGGGCGGGACCCGGTTTATCGGGGTTTATCTCACTAAAATTTTAGTTGAACAAGGGCATTCCGTCGTTCTTTTCAATCGGGGTAATAAACCCGCCCCCGTGGAGGGAGTTGAACAAATTCACGGCGATCGCACCGATGAATCTCAACTCAAAGAGAAACTCGCCTCCGAACAATTTGATGCCATTTTCGACAATAACGGACGAGAACTCAGCGATACCAAACCCCTGGCTGATTTGTTTAACGGCAAAGTTAAACATTTTGTATATATGAGTTCCGCCGGGGTCTATCTCAAGTCTGACCAAATGCCTCATCGAGAAGGAGATGCCGTTGACCCGAAGAGTCGGCATAAAGGTAAAAACGATACGGAAACCTATCTAGCCCAGCAGGGATTACCGTTTACCTCAATTCGTCCCACCTATATTTATGGACCCCAGAATTATAATCCGTTAGAAGGGTGGTTTTTTGATCGGATTGTGCGCGATCGCCCCATCCCGATTCCGGGAAATGGATTTCATATCACCCAACTCGGACACTGTTATGATTTAGCCAACGCAATGGCAGCAGTCCTCGGTAATGAAACTGCGATCGGGCAGATTTATAATATTTCCGGCGATCGATATGTCACCTTTGATGGATTAGCCCGCGCCTGTGCAGAAGCCGCCGGAAAATCCGAGGTCAAACTCATCCATTATGACCCTAAACAATTTGATTTTGGCAAACGTAAAGCGTTTCCCATGCGAGTCCAACACTTCTTCGCCGACGTCAATAAAGCCATGAAAGACCTGAACTGGCAACCCAAATTTGACCTAGTATCTGGGTTAAAAGATTCTTTTCAAAATGACTATTTGGCAACCCATTCAGACCAAGCAGAAATCGATTTTTCTGTAGATGATGAAATTATCAAAACCCTCAGTTAATTAGGAGTTTCTTAAGCAACTCCTAACAACGTTAGGCGGTTAGCTGAGTAACGTTCGTAGAACTGATACCAAATCCGGTTATTAAAAGTCGGTTTTCTCTCTGACGCCGCGCCCGCTGGCTTCGTCTGATGAGCTGCCACCCTTGAAGGTGCGGGGTTTTATAGGCGTTTCAAAATCGGATTTTCTATGAAGTTCTGGGAACAGGAACAGTCATAAAAATAGAGGTGTAAGAAATACACCTCTATTCCTGAATTCTTAATCGAATCTCAGTCATATCCGCCGAGCATTTTATTCACCCATGAGTTCTTCCAATCGGGTTCTGACTTGTTGTTGAAGTTGTGGATTTTGTTCAATAACAGCCCCAATTTCATTCAAGCGATTGAGATCGAGTCCGAGACTAGCGATCGCTTGCTCTTGTTTCTCCTGAGACTCTTCTTGAATTTGCTTTCCTTCTTCCATGACTTGAACAAATTTTTCTTGTTCTTCTGGAGAAATATTTAGATTAGCTTGAGCATCAGGATTTCCTTGTCCTTGAACGTTCGCTTGATAAATCTCTGCAAACCGTTCTTGACTAAACCCTTGCCGTTCGATGATTTGCAATATGTTTTCTTGAAACTGTTGTTCAATGGTCAACATTTGAAAGATAGCCCGAGAAAAGTTATCGAGTTCCTCATCACTAATTTGAACTCGATCCATAACTTCTATGGGACTCTGTTGCGAGCTTTCCTGGGTTTGTGCGTAAGCAGCAGGTATCATTCCGATCAGCAGCAATACCAGTACGGAACTCGCGGTTAAAAGTCGTTTTAACATTTAAAAGGTCTCCATTATCACTCTTGCTTGTACTGTGTCAGGGGGGTTCAGGCTTGACAAAGCTAGACCCGTCACAGGTTGCGGTGTTGAGTTCGGTCTCAACTCTGGGGTGCGGCAAACTTAGGACAGCCCTAAAAAACAGGATTACTAACAGATGAAAACTATCTGCTGCTGTAGTACAAGTGGAAATCGGCGCTTGTAGGGCATAGTGAGCTTAATGGGGTCAACTTCCCAGACGTGGGGAATCACGCAAACGAGCCTACCCTCAAAGAAGCGAATGGAATACCCAAACAACACAAGATACCAGCTTATATAGGTTGCCTTTTTAACGCGCTCAACCAGTACAGGTTAAACTTTATTTTGGGAAACTGTCAAGTCTATGTTCAGAGGTTTAGAAATCGATGACACAGCACACCTCCAAAAGCACAGTCCCCTGCCTATCCTCAATAGCATCCCCTGTGGGGGAGCAACGTTGAAGGGTTGTTGTGATATGCCATTGCCCGAAATGTGGGTCATTCGATGGGAATAAAATATCGAACTCCCCTTTGTGGGTCTGAATTTATTCCCTAGTTTAGCGATGATCAAAATAAAGCTAATCCCTCTATCGATAGATCGTTTCTCTATTCAATGACTCAGGTCTTGAGTACCCTGCACTCATTGGAATAGAGTTGAACAGAGTGATGGAATTAGGGCAGGTCTTGTTCCATTTTGGCTCACTGGATCTATATCTATAGGAAGAAAATTCAGCAGAATTAAACCTTGATTAAGGATTAAGAGTCACTCCGTTGAGGCCAGAGGTAAATCACACCAGAAATCCAGGTTAGGGCCACAGAAATCCAGAAGGCAACGAGGGCGATCGCCGACCATTCCCCAGGCAGAGGCGCAATCAACAGCGCGATCGCCAGGATTTGACTGACGGTTTTTAACTTTCCCCACAGATTGGCACCGGCGATCGCCGCATTACCCGTTAAAGCGGGATTGATGCGCCATCCGGCGATCGCCAATTCCCTAAACAAAATCAAAAAGACCCCCCAAGCAGGCAACTGTCCCAGTTCTACCAGGGACATCAAGGGAGCCAAAACCAATAACTTATCCACTAACGGATCGAGAAACTTCCCCAACTCCGTCACTTGATCCAGTTTTCGAGCTAAATAGCCATCCAACCAATCCGTTCCTGCCGCCACCAAAAAAATCACCACGGAGATCCATCGCAACCTCGGCGTAGGGTCTGACAGGAAATACAGTAGAAAAGGCACCCCCAATAAACGGGAGAAAGTAATCCAAGTTGAGAGCGTCATAAATGGCTCACGAGAACAGAATAAAAAAAACCTAGGGCCGACCGAAGGATTGGCCCTAGGTTAACATAATTTGACTCAGAATGTTTTGTCCTGTCCTCGGAAACTGCGTTTAGCAGGCTCCTTTTTGGTTAAAAATGACCTGGAAGGTTTTCAAAATTAGGAGGAGGTCATAAAGAATCGACCACTTGCGCTGATACTCCAAATCCAGGTGAATCACTTGTTCAAAATCTTTAATGCTAGAGCGTCCATGAGTTTGCCATTCTCCCGTTAGACCCGGTTTAACGTTCAAACGGTCTAAATGGTGGGGTTGGTAGTCCTCCACTTCTTTTGGAGTCGGTGGACGAGTGCCAACTAAACTCATTTCCCCGCGCAGAACGTTCCAAAATTGAGGCAGTTCATCCAGACTTGTACGACGGAGAAACCGGCCAACTCGGGTGATGCGAGGGTCATTTTCGTTTTTAAATAGATGTCCTTTAACTTCGTTTTTAACCAAATGCTGGAGATGTTCAGCATTAACGACCATTGAGCGGAATTTCCACATCCGAAAATGACGGCCCTTGTAGCCACAGCGGATTTGGCTATAAAGTAGGGGTCCTGGATTGTCTAACTGCATAGCGATCACCAGGGGAATAGCAATTACTGCCGTAATTGCTAACCCGACTAATGCTCCAACTATATCAATGAGACGCTTGGTTTTACTGTCCAGGGAAGGATGACCTTCTTGCCGAATCGTTGGATCAGAATAAGTCGCTTCAATAGTGGAGCTAGTGGCGGGATTAAGTGTAAAGGGAATAGATATATCAATTTTATGAGTATGAGCAGTTAACACGAGAGTCTCCCGTTGGGTTTGGGGTGGTTATCCTGATTCTTTAACCGACTCTACTCAATTTTTTGGGAATTCGGTACAGCTATCCCCTAGTATTTACTTAAACTTTGAAATGTTAGTCTGTTTTGTAAAGTTTTCATGTTGTTTAAAATGAAGTCCGAGTCTTGAGCAACACATGGAGCCTGCTTTTTGACGGTCTGAAGTGCTTCCTAGACATCCTAGACCTTTAAAGTCAACTGGCGCAACCCCACTCTTTAGCGATCGCTCCCTTGAACTTGGACAACGCTGCTATGTCTGAGTCCTAGGTTAGGCCACATATCCGATAAAATCACTTTTTTCTGTATTTTTTAATACATTTCTCACTCATTATCGAGAAAAATTTTCTGAATGATGGCGTGGAGGAGTTAAAAACTCACTTAAATAAAGGAGTAGGGGGTCTTCAAACTGTTGATGAGTGGTTGTGGCGATCGCCTCCAAATATTGTAACAACCGCCGAGACTGTTCAAGATTCACCCGATAAGTACCCTCAACCGGCTCAAACAGCGGGATATCCGATGTGAGAGGATATTCCGTCGTCGTTGCCAGTTCAGGCATGGGGACTACACTGTTCCCCGTTGCACTCAACCCCGGAGGTAAAACCCCCTCCAGGAACCCTTGAATCCGACTACCCAGCGATCGCCCATGAATCCCGCGACGTTCCACCAATGCCACAATTTCCCGCAAGGAACGGGGACAGTCGTCCTCAATGGCGCGTAATAACTCCGCCAGTAAAAAATAATCCCCATACTGCTGCCGATTCAAGTCCAGAACCCGAGGATATAAAGGCAACGCCGCCAACCCGAAGGCAATTCGACTCGAACCCGACCCCCGATTTCCCCGGGGTGGATCGGCAATTAACGTCGCATTCGGGAGTTTTTGCCGCATCCAACCTTTTAACGAGGGGGATTGCGCCGTCCCCCCGGTACAGACTGCGCGTTCAATGGCGATCGCCGATAAACCTGTTTCAATCAACAACCCATTCAGTGCTTGATTCAAAAAATTGAGAAACGGCTCAACCACTAAGCTTTGTAACTCCCGGTGCGCGATCGTCCAGCGAAACTCACCCACCGTCACTGGATATACATCTCGCTCTTGCAGCGCCAACTTCACCTCTTCCGCTGCCGCTAACAATTCTCGTCCGGCGGGATGTTCAAGTAATCGCTGCTGGAACTGCATTCGCCGCACCCCATCCGGTTCTCCTGGACGGGGTAATTCCAAATCGCACCCCAGATACCAATATCCCCAATTTTCCCGACGGGCTACCTCAGTCCAAAATAACTGACAAATTATATCTTGATCTAACCCTTGACCCGCATAAGGAAAATGGCGAGTTTTGAAGTGAGACTCACTGAGTTCTTCCAAATTTTCGGGTACAGCAACCAACGCCAACTCCGTCATCGTCGCACCGGAATCGATCGCCAATCCATAGCGCGTACCCACCGCCCGAGAGCGGTGCCAACTGGCTCCCGGTCCTTCTTGGGGGTGAAAATGTCGAGATAAAACCGAAGGAATCGTCACCCGTTCCCCACCGACTCCCGGAAGCACCGAGAGCCATGCGGCGATCGCATTTTCCACAAATAGCACTTGGGACGGGTCTTTGATTAGTTTCGCACTTAAGATAGATTCCCGAATATTAAAACAATAACTATCCGGCCAACTACCGGGAAAACTCACAATGACCCCGCGCAACTGAGCGATCGCCTGGGGAAACCGATCCGGTTCTAACCCGGCAGCACCCCCAATCGACGCAGAAGGTGTCGCCATCGTTAGGGCTGATGACACCGTAGCAACGGCGTGACTGCGAGGAGAAGAAGCAGAGGGCAACCGGAGCGATCGCCCCGAACCTGATGCCACTTCCACCACCGGCAACCCATCCCCCTGGGCTACTGGAGCCACCCCAGCAGCGGCGATCGTTGCCAACAGCCCACTCAACGCATCCAGCAAGTCGCTTAATCCGAGGGACCGTCCATGCGATCGTAACACCACCTCGCGTTTTGCCCGCTTACGATTCAGCAACTCCAGGGGGACAACCGTCGGGTGCATTCCTCGGTCCCAAGGATTGTCCTTCACTTTCGTTCCCGCAATCCCCGGCAACAACAGCGGTTTAAACGGATGCAACCACCATCCCTGGGACCGGAGATAAACTTGAGAAGGCAACCGAAACGTTGGGTCAGAACCCGGAGAACCCAGAGGATACCAATAGAGCGGATATAGCTGACAGGTGAGGCGATCGAACAAAGCTGCCGAAAGGTGAGTCGTCCCCAGATCAATTCCCAAATACCAGAACCCTGCTGATCCGTTTGGCACTGCCATTCTTCTGTTCCCCCCTTAGCTGGTTGCCGTACCAAAATGAGTTTAACCGTTTACTATCCTAAACGCGCAGGTCTTCCCCGGAAAAACTCAGGTGGGGCATTTTTGAGCCTGCTGACGGATCTGCAATTCCGAGACTAGGTTTTGAGACTTAGCCTTTACCCCGTCTGGGTTTCGGGTTCGGTTCGGATGGCTCGATCCTCTCGAACCTCTGAATTATTCTACAGCACCCCGATGATGATGATAAGGGGCCTATGCTGGCGTCAGACTGTTCCTTGATTTTTCGCTAGATAGAACGAGGGCGATCGGGAATGGATAACCCATACAAAAACAGATGCAAAATTTCTAAGGGACACAGGGGAGGGCTAGGAATCCTCAAATTCTCATGTCCGGGATGAAGATGAAATCTGATTCCTCCCTTATCATTATCATGACCGGGTGGATTGAGGTCAAAACGGAGAAATTTAACAGTAAAATCTTCAGGAAAGCGAATTTCAAAGTTAAATCCCAGAACTTGGGCTTGGTTGGGATTTTCGTCGATGAGAATGGCAAAATCAAACCAACAGCGATCGGCTCTTTCAAAATGAGGAAGGTCTTGACGGCGCTTTAAGTTTTTAGGCCCGCCCATAATCGAAAAGACTTCCTTACCATGCTTCCCGGATTTTTCCATTTTTAGTAACTTGTGAATTTCATGAGGTTTTGTTTTTAAAATCTGTTCATCTGAGGCGGTATTCAGGGTTTTAAATATTTTCCTCTTAAAGATTATAGCACTTTCAATATCAGTTTTTGGGGTAGCCTCCCAGAGTCTATCCTGAATCACCGGCCCCATTTTTTCCCATCCACTGTTACCGTTCAATGAGATCCTCCCGATCTAGAAGAACAAGCCATTCGCCATATTCAGGTTCTGTGGGTAATTCTTTAGCTTCTGCAAGGGCAATCACTTCGGCATCCGACTGTCCGGACCATTCTCGCAGTGCAGATAATCTCGCTTCTCTTTCGTCATCGGTGAGCCAGTCTGCACCTTGATTTAATGCATAAACTCTAGGACTCAACCAACTAAAAAAATTGGGAGCATTGGTCCCGATCGCCCGAAGAGATTGCGAAGATAAAATGACCACTCCTCCTCGCCCTTGGCGGTTTAACCGACTTCTAAGACTGTCCAGATGACGCCAATCGTTAGGGTTCCAAGTTTCCAAATTCCACAGCAGTAGATAATCAGCCCCTGAGTTATGAATGCGCTCAAAGACTGCGCTCACTCCACCCTCCCCAGAAATGCTCTCGACTTCGCACTCCGCCAAAATTTCAATACCCGATTGTAGATCTTCCAGAACTTCATCAACGTTTGAAGGCGTCACAACAAGAATCGACCAAATATTACTTTCAGGCTGGGATCTAACTCTCTGCAAAAACTCATCCAGAGAAACTGACGCAATTTCATTACCCGATACTGATTTTGCCATCAAAACTAATTCTATACTTTACTTTTGGTGATTAAAGGTGAAAGAGCGGGATGAACGGCGTGGCGCAGTTCTGGATATCTGTACTCTAAAATCTTTCCTTCGACCAATAATCTAATATCTTCCTCGGTTCTTGGAATAAATTTGCCTTCTTTTGAAACTCGCTCCAGGGTATCCAGCGATTCATCAGAGATTCCAAAGACTTTAGCTCGGCCAAATGACTGAGCAGCCGCCTCAACATGAGCTTCGTTCAAATTATCGGTACCGGATAAATAGGCTTCCTCAATCGCAGATTGAGTGAGGTTCATCAAATCCCGCAACATTCCCCCGGAATAAAGAATCAAGCGATCTACTGAGGATTGATCCAGAAACCCTTTAGATGCACGAACGGCCAGAATATTGGCAAAGAAATCTCGAGCATCTAGGTCCTTGGCAACATCAAAACAGGGTTGATAAGAAAAGGAGTTAACTGAACTCTCAAAACGGTTTTTATATTGGCTGTAAGCCGCCTGTATTGGGCCAATTAAAACTACTCCTATTCCCAGTTCTGATAAGATTTTTACATCTTGAATAAGTTCCAAAAAAAGTTTATCTTCATAAAGGCGATCTAATCCATCCAATAATAGCACGATTGTACCATACTTTTTGGATAAAGCTTGTTTTATCGAATTTATGGCTGCTAGTAATTTTTGAATTTCTTTAGGTACTTTTGGTCCGATTGGAATAATTCCTTTATGTTCTACAAACTTAAACATAGGATCAGAGTCATAATCATCCTCACCATACCTAAAAACTCTCTGGTTATAACCGTATGCTAATTGGCCAATGGTTTCTATAAATTCACCCATATTTTCGTGGTCCTGATCGGAGACAAGTTCAGATATAGCCACCGCAGCCATTGCCAGTAGCACTCCGGGCTTCATCTGAGAAATATCGGCTTCTAAGCTGACATCCAAATAATGAGCGTAGGTATCTTCTAATTCGTTAATGCGATCGCGAGCAATTAATAGTTCCGTTGTTTTCCCTGAACCAATCCCACCAATTAACAAATGGGTAGAAGAAGGGCGAATCGCGATTCGTCCGGCGATCGTGTCTGCTAGGGATTTTTTCGGATGGGGTACATAGTGACCCCGTTCGACCGATCGCGCTGGATCTGCCGACCCCTCAAAAGCAGCCATTTCTTTTCTAAAACGCTCAAGTCTATTAGACATATATAATGAGGCAATTGCTTGACGTTGGATTAAATCTTATTCTAGCTTAACCGTGCGATGAATAGATCTGTTGTGAAGAGACCCTCTCTATCTCCCTCTTGCCAAGAGGAAGCATTAGATTTGGACCAAAAGTCTAATAAAAAATAACAATTCGGGGCCGTTATGAACTATTGGAGTAGCCGCATTAAGTGCCTACTCCAACAGTTTTGCTGAGGTTAATGTTCCGCATCCAAGGGGTCTATTTAGAGACATTTGGAGCATCGGACCAACTTTCAAAGAAATTATCCAGGGTGGGATTGGCGAGGTCATCATCCGGGGAAATGGGGACCTGTGGGGCATCTGGCTCAGGTTCGGGATCGGGTGGTGCCGTGACCCCCTCCTCATCATCCATGAAGTTAGCGAAAAAGTCTTCTACTGTCTCATGGTTGACATCTTCCTCCGCTGTGACTTTGACCACGGGAGGCGGATTCGTTGCCATCAGTTCGGCAAAAATATCATCTAAGGTGGGCAAAACATTATTTGATCGCCCCGTTGCCTCGGGTTTACGTTCCCCATTAGGACTAGAAGAACCAGCGGTCGGTTTAGAGCCAGTTTTTTGGGAGTTGAGGGAGTTTGACTGAGGTTTAGAAGGTTGAGCTGCTTTTCCGGGCGGTTTTCCCGGCGGTTTCCGACCGGTTTCGGGCGGGGAAGGGCGTTTTATCCCTGGGGTCAAGTCTGCTTCAAGTCCGATCGCCTTCTGGTCCCGGTCCCCTGCCTCTAGGAGGAACTCTCCTCCATCGGCATCTAAAGATAAGGGGTCTGTTGACGAATCCGGGAAAGAAACCTCTCCCCAAACCCCTACCCTATCAGGGGAGGGGTTTTGAGGCTCCCCGGGTTGGGAGGTTGGGTCCAATTCACCCATAAAATCATCTAAAGAAGCCTCTCCGCTTTCTTCCCAAGGCAGGGTTCCATCCAACTCCTCTAAGCTGACTGCCTCGGATAACGGGGGTTCAGCGGCGAGGTCCTCCAGCCATTGTTCGGCGCTTAACTCGGTCCCTTGCCAGTTCGAGGGGTCCTGACTTGCGCCCTTGGTTTTTGCTTCCTCTAATTTGGAAAGGTCTTCATCTAAGCGTTTGATGCCAGTATTACTCAGCCAGAGATTGTCGAGGTCCTCTTCTAAGTCCTCATCTGGGAGTAAATCTTCTTGGGGAGAAGCCGGAATATAGCTGCTTTCTTCCCAGTCTCCCGCTAAATCGAGGTCCGAGGCGATCGCCACCTCTTCAAATTCCGGAAGCCAATCCTCCATCAAGGAATCGGCGGTATCCTCCACCATTTCCGGTTCTTGATCGGGCAACGCTGCGGGTTCTGGGGAGACTGCGGTTGCCTTGGAAACCGTCTCAAAATCAGCAAATAAATCGTCTGTGGGTTCCTCAGTTGGGGTTGCTGGGGGTTTCGGTTCTTTGGGGGGTGCGCTCTTCTGGGGTGGGGGTGGGGCGTTGGGTTCTGAAGCCGATCGCGCTTTGGTGATTTCTTCTGGAATTGAAGCGGAATCGTCTGACTCCGTAAGTAGGGACTCTAGGCGATCGCCAAAGAGAAACTCATCCATATATTCTTCTGAATACTCACCCCCCATTCCTGGGGCATCCGTGCGACTCTCCAAGTCCCCAAATAAGTCATCCTCGCCATAGGGGGAAGTCTCCTGAGTCTCACTACTGTTGGGTTCTGCACTCAGGGCGAATAAATCCTCATCCCCGGTTGACTCCGGGACAAATGGGGAAGGGGGAGGGAGATTTTCTTCCCGATCTAAACCCTCGGATAACTCCCAATTTTCCGGCAAGTCATCCTCCGTTGTTACCCACCCCTCCAAACCTAATTCAGGTAAGTCCTCGAAGTCTAGTTCTGAGGGAGAAATCAGGCTATTTTCCGGGGCGATCGCCTCGGACAACTCCTCCCCTTCAGCAATCTGAGCCCATTGTGCAGCCAGTTCAAAGTTGTCTTGCGACAGTTGCGCCCGCGTTTTGGGGAGGGTTTGAGGCGCTGTCTCCATTGCCTTATCCAAATTCGGAGATGCCTCGGTTATTTCATCCTCCGCTGCCTCCATTTGCGGGGTTAATTCGGCTCCAGCAAAGGGAAAAGTAAGCGGTTCAGGGTGTTCTTCCAAAGAGAGTTGAGACCCTGATACCGGCGCAGAAACTTGGGGCATTTTGGGGCGCTTTTGGGGGAGAGATTCAGCCTCGGGTTCCGGTTGGAGAGAGGGACCCGGAGCAGTTTTTGGAGGGTTCGGGGGAGTGGGTGGAGATTCGAGGCGATCGCCCGCAGAGTCTAGGGTAGAGGGTTCGGGGTCGGATTTGGGGGGGGAATCCAGCTCTTTGGCGATCGCCGCTTGAGTGGTAGAAAGTAGTCGCAGGGATGATTTTAAATAGGAAGAAGTCTCTTGACCTAAAAGCTGGGCCAAGTGATTGACCAAGGCGCTAAACATCAGTTCCCCTTGTTGTCCGAGGCGATGCATCTTATCTAAGCCTTGAACCAGGGAGTCATTGTAACTGTTGACATTGCGTTCCAGGGCTTCAAAGACAACCCGTAGAGTAGAGTCGAGAGACATCAAGAGGCGATCGGATTCCCCCTGTAAGCGCTGCAACTGTTCTAATCGGGCTTCCGGGGATAACAGACCCGAATTCTGGGCTGTAGTAAAGGCGTTGAGATCTTCGCGGAACTTAGATTCGAGAGCGCTTTGTTCCAGGCGATCGCTCGTACCCTCCGTTAAGAGTTGGGTTTCTATCTGTCCGATCGCCTGAGAAACCTGCTGGGTGAGGCGGTCTTGCAGAGGTCCGAGTAAAGCTTGGAGAAAGTCGGCGATCGCTTGCTGTTGATGAGCCTGTTGTCCTGCTAGAGTCTGGTAATGCTGTTGTCTTTGCTCCAACTGCCGGACTTCTTCCATCAAAGAATACCGCTCTTGCCGTAACGTAGCGATTTCTTCCTGTAAGGGCTGCATCAGGTTAGTCCGTAACCCGCTCAAATCTTGCATCAGCGCTTGTAAAACCGCTTGAGCTTCAGCCGCTTCGCTCATGGATCCTGGGGCGATCGCATAAGGCGGCAGGGTACTCACCGCCACCCCTAGGCTGCCCTCGGAGGCCAACTGGGAATCCAGATAAAGACGAACTCGCTCCAAAACCCGGCGAGTCTCTCCTGAACTCCACCACGCGAGGCGGGAGTTCATTTTTCGCAGAATTCCATCAATATCTGCAATCAGTGCTTGTAGTTGATCCCGATTAGAACTCACCATAGAACCTCTGGCGATAAGAACAGCACAGACTTCCCCTCTGCCCCAAAAATACTGGTACTTTTAACGTATCGTAGCTTGGACCGAGGCAATTTTTTGATTCATTTTCCGACGATTCCAATGGATATACCTCGAATCTGGGCTAGGGCGATTGATTAGGGTTATTGCTACTACAGCCCGCCGGGGTACAGTTTGAGATCCCCGGGACAAAAAACCAGGTTTTTGGCCCAGATTTAGGTGCTTTCAAAAGCCAATAGTTTGTCACCAACCGGGTGGGGTTTCCTCAGATTGTACGGACATCCTCAAACAAGAAAACGATTAGGCTTGATTGCCAACGGTTGCCGTTGAATGGATTGGTTTGTGGAGGCTTTACGGACAACTGCCCTAGGGTAGGAGTTAGCCGATGGCAGATTCGGGATGGGAGGATAACTTAATTCTGGATAGAAGCCCGAAGAAACAGTCAAAAACACTGTTCCAGATTCCTGCCACCTTTTATCAGAATGCCCTAACCTCATTTTATTATAAATACCTGACTAAACCGGACCTAGGGAAGGGCTAACCTTAGCAGGATTCACGGTTAAAACCACTTTTCTCAGAAAAGGGTCAGGGCTTGAGCAAAAATAGGGATAGAGAAACCCGGTTTTTGGGTTGGGGTGGGTCAGTCCTGAAAGCGAGGGAGGGTAAAACGCAGACCCCCCAGGGATATTGTCAAGGGTCTGTGGGGTCAGCCTCGCGAATAGGTTATTATGGCTAAGTGTTTTCTGGGATTTTATTAAAAAACGATGTTTCTAGTCGAGTCTGGCTCAATGGGTATCTGGGGACCTTAAAACCAGGGTTCTTAAATTTGGGATGCCTACCTTCGTCATTTCTGAGTCAGGGAGGCGGGTGGGAGATAAAACTGTGCCGAATCACCCTAGGAAAGGGCTTAAAATTCCTGTGGTGCAGGCCCCCAATCCAGATATAGTTAAAGTAGTGAGTACACTAATCGGAAGAGACCCGGCGATCGCCCTCTTAATTTTCCAGTTCTGAACCCCGATGGTCCTTTGAGGACCCAACCTGACCCGGTACAAGGACTTCAGGAATCAGACCCTTGTCCAAGCCAGTGAGCCAGAGGCGATAAATTAGGGGAAGAAAACATCTGGTCTACTCTCTGTGCAACATCGGTGCAATATCGGTGGCGGTTTCTCCCAGGGTGCCGCATGATTTCAGCAGGAAAAGGCACGGGTTCTCCTCCCTTGTCCATTGACAACAACAGCCAACCCCTAAACTTCTAAACTCCTAAAAGTACAAATTGGTTTATGTTTTTATGTTGTCTCTAAATATTGTTTCGGACAGTATCCAGTCGATGCCAACTGTCTGGGCTATCTGTAGCAAGTCCCTAAAAGAGTCCCTAAAAGAATGTAATCGGTCATCTCTTGGTTCAATACAACCCGATTTATGAAAAACATCGATTTACCCCTGGCGCGTTTATAAGAGGATGGCCTAATGGATGAAAGATTTACCTCTCGCGATTCTGTACCCAACGTTGAAGAATTAATTCGCGCAACGCCGTTTTTTAATGGATTACCGGAGTCAGTTGTAGAACGGGCAACGGCGCATATTGTGAGCCGAACCCATCCCCCCAATCAAGTCATTTTGTTGGAAAATGACTGGGGAAGTTCTGTTTATTTTTTATTAGAGGGATGGGTTAAAATTCGCACCTATAACCTTGATGGCAAGGAAGTCACTCTCAATATTTTAGGATCCGGTGAAATCTTTGGCGAAATGGCTGCCTTGGATGAAGTGCCGAGATCGACTGATGTGATTACCCTCGCCCCTACGACGATTGGCAATCTCCCCGCCCAGGATTTTGTGCAGTTAATTCATACTGAACCTTTAGCTGGAATTCGGTTAGCCCAGCTCATGGCACGACGCCTACGCCAAGTCAACCGTCGATTACGGTTGCGAGAATCCGATAGTACCTCTCGGGTGGCAGATATTATCTTATTTTTAGCTGAGGGACAAGGAAAAGAATCTCCTGAAGGGATCGAAATTCCTAATTTACCCCATCGGGAATTAAGTAGTCTGAGTGGATTGGCTCGTGAAACGGTCACTCGCGTATTAAGTAAACTAGAGAAGAAGGGTTTGATTAAGCGCGATCGCGAGATCCTCTGTATCCCAGATGTCAATGCTCTGGAACGGCTCATGGTTTAGGACCCTGAAGCGCGATCGCCTTGGACTTTCCAAAGGGGCGATCGCCCTCTTGACCCCATGCCCCAGACCCAAATACAACCGTTAACGCTTCACCCTAAATCGTTAACGGTTAACTGATTGGACACAATTTGATGGTTGATTTTTCAGACAGTAACCCGAATTCCTCTTCCCAGTCTCCGAATGCCGATCGCAATTCAGAACCCCTCGTTCCTCCCGATTCCTCTGCGGTCCCAGACTCCCTAAATGGGGATCTTCGAGAACCTTCCGCCCCTCCCAGCATTTCTGCTCCCTCCGTTGCCCTAGGCAGGCTCCCCAATAATGCCTTAATCCTGGTCGAAACCGCCTTTTTTGCCAGTACCGCCAGCTTGATTTGGCTGATCAATTATTACTTTCCCCTCGGTCCCGTGTTGCGGATTTTTTTTCCGGTCCCCATCGCCCTCGTTTACCTCCGGTGGGGGAATCGCGCTGCTTGGATGGGTGCGGTTGTCTCCGGTTTGTTACTCTCGGTACTCATGGGACCCACGCGCAGCATTCTCTTCGTGGTCCCGTTTGGTCTTCTGGGGGTTTTGCTTGGTTGTCTCTGGAAGCGTCGCGCCAGTTGGGAAGTTGCGATCTTTTTGGGTTCTCTCCTCGGGGCTTTTGGCTTCTTCTTTCGCCTGTGGCTGTTAGGAATTCTCGTCGGAGAAGACCTTTGGGTGTATTTAACGATTCAAATGACCGAGATTGCGGACTGGCTCTTTCTGCGGATGGGATTGCTCGTTCAACCCAGTCTCTATGTCATTCAAGCCTTAGCCGCAATTTTAGTCTGGGTTCAGAATCTGATCTACCTATTTGCCGTACATTTAGCCGCCTCTCTCCTCCTAGAAAAGATTGGAAATCCCATTCCACCCCCACCACATTGGGTACAAGTTTTATTGGATGAAGAATAAGTCCACCCAACCCCACAGAGTCCCTCAAGGGTGGGGCTATCTTGAACCCCTACATTCCCAGTCCACCCCACCCCCATCCCTGAAGTCTTCCCCACTCAGCCTCTCGTGATCCGAATTTACACTCAGCTTGAACAGGGACAACAGTGGCTCGATCGCTATCGCGGACAGCAACCCCACTTTGCCTGCATTCTCGGCTTTACTGAAACCGGGTTAATTCCGGGGATTTCCGCTGCCGGTGCGACGCCGCGCGATCGCCAATATACTGCGATCGCCGATGCGGAATTTCTCTACTCCGGTCCCCGTCCCCATCCCCAATATCCCCTCCCGCCTCTCCAAGCTGGAGCCTCGCCGGTCCTGATTTCTCGTGCAGTCTTAGAAGCCCAAAACATCCCCCTGACGGTCTTTAATGCCGGTTTACCCCATCCCCCAGCAATCCCAGCAGTAGACCTAGGAGGGACTCCCGCACGCTGTCTGAGTACCGGCGAAGCTTTGGAACTGGCAACGGTTCAACAGTTATTTGAAGCGGGACTCTATTGGGGCCAAAAACTCGCTCAGGAGCATCCAGAGGGCTATCTAATTTTGGGGGAATGTGTTGTTGGGGGGACCACAACCGCTCTCTCGGTATTGATGGATTTAGGGATTGATGCAAACGGCAAGGTCAACAGTTCTCATCCCCTGTGTAATCATCAGCAAAAGTTGGCCTTGGTACAGGCGGGTTTGGCAGAGGCGCACCGAAATCGGAGCCCTTTTAAATCGGTTGGTACGGAAATTACGGGTTCTGAATTAGACCCTTTGAGGACGATCGCAGCGGTGGGAGACCCTATGCAAGCGGTAGCCGCAGGCATGGCGATCGCCGCCAGTCGTCTCTGTGGTGTCCTGTTGGCGGGTGGCACGCAAATGCTGGCGGTTTATGCTTTAATTCGGGCGGTGGCCTCTTATCATGCTCTCCCCTGGAATAACGATCGCATCGTGGTTGGCACTACCCGCTGGGTTACTGAAGACCCAACTGGGGACACAGTAGGACTCGCTCAAGCGGTTGGCCCTATCCCTTTATTAGCAACTCAACTCAGTTTTACCGATTCTCGTTATCCTCAACTCTGTGCTTATGAGCGCGGATTCGTCAAAGAAGGGGTGGGTGCTGGAGGTTGTGCGATCGCTGCACATCTTTACCAAAACTGGAATCAATCTCAACTCTTACAAGCCATTGAAGCGCTCACCATGCGGTATGCTCGCCTGAGTCTTTAACCGTTCGCCTCTCGTTGCGCTCTATGAATGCACTCTTCTAGCCATCAGCTGTTCTTCTAACTCCGCTATCCGTTGGTAGGCAGCCGTTAATTGGGTGGTCAATCGCCGGATTTGAATTTCGGGAGTTAATTCTGAGTCAATATTATTTTGAATGGGTTTCTCGGGTTCATGGCAGTCATTTTTCTCCTTGAGTACATCTTTATGTTCTAACTCTTCCGACTCTTCTAAGTTGTTTGAGAGCAAATTCCCGATCGCATAAGCATACCGCTTTCTCAGGAGGGCTTCGGGGGACTCGCTGGGTGGGGGGGGAACGTTCAAACTCTGCGGTCCCAAACACAGGGAGATTTTTCTATTAAGCTGTTCGATGGTTTGATATAAGTCATCAACTTTATGGTTTAAGACATACACTTGGTGCTGTAAGGATTCCATATTTAGACCCCTATTTTTAGGGCTGCTTTGTTCTCTTCAATCTTAGATAAGGTTTGACCCAACCTTGGAATTCTTTTTAGATTATTTAAGGTTTAAAGATATTTCCCTCAAAACCGGATGAAAATTTAGCTTTTGTTACCCCAGTCTCATTTCACCCTGTCCCTTGAAAATGCCCCATCGAGTTCGGGGGTCACCCTAGGACTAAGGGCAGTTTTATGGTTAATCGCTCTCCCGTTGAGAATCCATCCCGGGTTGAATGGCCCTCCCAAGGAGTCAAGATATATTAAGAAAAGTAACAAAATTGACAACAACTTTCCAGGTCCGATTGATAAGGTTTGAAGGCATCCCCGGAGGTGGTAAAACCGTGATGACTTCGCTCAACCTAGCCCAATTGACAGCCCAATTGACGGAGAAATCCCTGATTGCCGATTTTTTCCAAAAATCCGAGGGCCGGTGGCATTTAGAAAAACGTATCGAGGAATAGGATTTGACCGCTAAAATAGGAAAGCATCGGGAAACGAGAAGGGTTTAATTTCTAACCCTTAGACCCGATGATAGTCACCCAGTTTTCCCAGGGACTGCTGTGATTAAACAAAATTCTATTATTAAGCGCGTGAATCGAAGATCTTTTTTAATGAGCCTCAGTAGCCTCGCCCTTGCTCAAGTATTAAGCGGATGTGGGACTGTTGATCGCCAAACTCTCAAAATTCGGCTGTTGAAAAGTTCCATTCCCGCCCAAGCAATGGGGGAATTCCGCAAGCAACTGGACAACCGGGCGGTTTTAAACTTTTCCCCGGCGGCGCAGTTAGACGAGTTGTTTGGACTCCTGCAACAGTGGAAAAAACCCCCCTCTAACACCTCGGGTCCCCGATGGAATCTGCCGGGGAGGAATCGGGATGCTGAATCCTCAAAGGTGGCGGATTTGGTGACGTTAGGAAATTACTGGTTAGAACGGGCGATCGCCCAAGAACTGATTCTCCCCCTGGACCCCACCACTCTGGACCAATGGGACAACCTTCCCTCCCAATGGCAAACCTTGGTCCGACGAAATGCTGAAGGAAAACTAGACCCTAAAGGTCAGGTTTGGGGCGCACCCTATCGCTGGGGAACCACGGTGATCGCCTATCGGGCGGATAAATTTAGAAATTTAGACTGGACCCCCCAAGATTGGGGTGATTTGTGGCGTCCGGAACTGCGCGATCGCCTCTCGTTACTGGACAGTCCCCGGGAAGTGATTGGGTTAACCCTTAAAACCCTGGGTCATTCCTACAATCGCGATCGCCTTGAGGATCTCCCCGAACTCAAAGATAAACTCCTCGCCCTCCATCAGCAAGCTAGACTCTATAGTTCCGATGCCTATCTGCAACCTTTAGTCCTTGGGGATACTTGGGTTGCGGTAGGATGGTCTACCGATATCCTGGCAACCATGCAGCGCAATCCTAAAATCCGCGCTGTGGTTCCTCCCTCGGGAACAGCGTTATGGTCAGAATTGTGGGTGCGTCCGGCAGGACCCAATCCAGTTAACACAGAAACCCCACCCCCTGTCTCATCCTTAGCGAGACAATGGATTAATTTTTGCTGGAACCCAGAAATGGCAGTTCAGCTTTCCCAATTGAGTAAAGCTGCTTCTCCCCTGTTGTTGAATCGGGACCGAGGAGAGTTACCCATTGCCTTACAAACCGATGGAATACTTTTACCCTCTGCCGAGGCGATCGCCAATAGCGAATTCATCGAACCCCTCACCCCAGAAATTGCGGAAACTTATGAGGCCCTCTGGCGGGAAATTCGGCTGAGTTAAGGATTTAGATAGCCCGATTTTTAGGGCGTTGGGCTATCTAATCCTTGGGAATCGAGCCACAAATTGCAGGCGATCGGTTCCGAGGTACAGGTATAACTTCCTAACAGTCTTTGTTGTCGGGTAAATACTCGAATGTTGTACCCATAATCCCTCGCGACTTGCCCGAAATGATTCAATAACTCATAGCGTTGCAGGTAATCCAATAAACTCCAGCTTTGACGATTGACAATCAGATCCACCGTGCCTATCTCTGCTCCATTCTGGGGGTAGGCTAACCAGTTTTCTACCAGTCTATAACCAAACTGTTCGTTCACCCACCATAAAGAAGGAACCGTCACTCCAGTTTGAGAAATTGTGTAATTTGTAGTGATATTAAATTCGGCTGGATCGATTTCTGGGGGGATGGTTAGGAACTGTAATGGGGGTTTTTCCGGAGGCATCTGTTGGAGTTCTAAAACTGGAGGTTTGCGATCGTCCGGGGGTACCATGTCCTCTACTGCTTCTAATGCCGGGGTAGCTGTTTGAGTTAACCCAACCCTCGCCCAAAATGGAAATAACCCCAGTAGGAGAAAAGAGAGGTAAAAACCTGCACCCTCCCAGGTTAAGAGAGACAACAGACTAGAGACAACTGGATTTTGTATTAGATGATTTTTAGCGCGTTCTGAAGTCATAATTTTAATTTTAAATCGCTGCTATTCTGACGAAACAGTAACAGTTAGAAACCGGATTTATTCCTAAAATTTAGGATGTTTTTTAGACAGTTTTAGCGATAAATCCGGTTTCTGGTTCTCCGGTTTAACGATTTCCATAGGATTACCCCCATAACCGCCGACCGGATTTACCCTTGAGGCGATCCTGTGTATCTTCTAAAAGTGCTGGGATATTCAGTTGTTCGGGACATCGGGGTAAACAATCTCCACAGTTAGTACAGCGATTTCCTTTCATACCGGGAAACCAATGTCCGGCATTTTCAAACATGGAATATCGGTATTGACCATAGTCGGTCATTTCATAGGCAACGGCGAGATTTCTTAATCGTAAAATTTCGGGAATATTAATGGTTTCTGGACAAGGTAAACAGGCATAACATTGACTACATTGGTCTGAACCTAAAACCTGGGTGGCATGGGTTTCTAGGCGGTTGATAGTGTCTTGGGGGATGGGGATAGCGGTGCTGTCGTTTTGGTTTATGGGGTTCTGGAGAAGGGACAGGCGATCGAGGAGGGTAAGTTCTTCGGGGTTGGCTGCACCAAAACTTAAGGTGGTAATGCGCGGGTCACTTAACAAGAACTGATAGTTAAATTCGAGGGGGGTTAAGGGATGACAAAGTTGGGAGAGTTGTTCCGGTGGGGTATGGAGTTTTCCCCCTTTGTCTGCGGGGGAAATAATAAAAATGCCTAAATCTTTTTGATGAGCTAAGGCAACTGCCTCCGCATTCCGTTGGAAAAAATAGTAATAATGCAGATTGATAAATTCAAATAAATCGGTGTTAATAGTGGCTAAAATTAAGTCTAAGCTGCCATGAGTCGAAAATCCGAGATGTCGAACTCGGCGATCGCGTAAGGCTTGGTTAATCCCTTGCATTCCCCCTTGGGCATCTAACACCCATTCTAAATGTTGTCGGGTATTGATTCCATGAAGGGTTAACCCATCCAAATAATCCACCTGGAGGCGTTCTAATGATTCATCAATGCACCGTTCCACTTCTTCTGCATTCCCTGTAGGTGGAAGTTTAGTGGTGATGTACAATTGTTCTCGCTGAATTGGAGAGTTTCCCTGCAACAATTCCATCAGGGCGATTCCGAGGTATTCTTCACTGTCGCCATAACCCCGGGCGGTTTCAAGATGATTGATTCCCCGTTTCACTGCTGCTTGTACCGTGGCGATCGCATTTTCCGGGGACGCTAAATATCGCATTGTTCCCAGGGAAAAAATAGACAGAAATAGATTGGTTTTTCCAAATCGGCGGTAATCCACGATTTACCTTTTTTCCTTAGTTTTCGTTTCGGGGAGGAAGGCCGGGAATTGCGAAATTAGAATGCACAGATCCTCGGGTTGCTCTTGATTCTGAATTCTTGATTCCCCTTGCTTCCGTATCCCCTGAAACGCTCTACGATTCTTGAACTTCTCCACTACCCGAACCAAATTCCTTACGCTGAATGAAATCTTCCGGGCTAATATTAGAAACAAAATCACGGAACGCTTGCCGTTCTGCTTCATCCGCTTCTCGATCCACGGGAATCGAAGCATCCGCTACGACTTCTTCCATTACCCAAATTGGGCTGTTGGTCCGCAGTGCTAAGGCGATCGCATCCGAAGGACGGGCATCAATCTCCTTGACTACTTCTCCATGACGAAGCTTCAGGACTGCATAGAAGGTATTGTCTTGTAAAGTATGAATAATAATCCGGTCTAAACTGATCTCATATTCTTCTAGGATATTCACCATGAGATCGTGAGTTAAAGGCCTAGGCGGTTTTTGGCTTTCCAGGGCGCTAATAATTGACCTAGCTTGGTCTTGGCCTATATAGATCGGCAGAGCTCGTCGATCTCCGGCGTCTCTGAGCAGCACTATGGGACTCCTTGTTGCTGCATCCAATGCAATTCCAGCGACTTTCATCTCAATCATGGGCTCGGCCTCTTTAGAACACGCTATGGGGGATAATGAACTCGACACCTCTGAAGCAAGTCTCGTTCTCCTGTTTTAGGCAGGTCCATGCTTCACTATAACGTTAAGGCAAAACGGTTAGGTTCAACCAGAAGTGCAACCGGCAGGGTCCCTACTTCTGTTCGGCCACTATGCTTTTTTTAGCTTGACAAATTCCAGTATGCCTTCTTCTTTGGCCGCTGAGCTCCCTCTTTTGCCAGGAATTTAATAAAACATTGGACAGGAAATTGGTAAAAATGGTAACAACCTGTCGAGAATTTATGCAATTTCAAGGAAAAAGCTATGTTTACCGGATTAATTCAGGGATTAGGTACGATTGAGGCGATCGGGACAGAAAATCTCAAAATTTCCTGTCATTCCGGCGCTGAGTTGGTGCTCACGGATTTAGCATTAGGGGATAGCGTCGCTGTCGATGGGGTCTGTTTGACCGTCGTCGAGATTTTGCCCCGAGGTTTTGTGGCGATCGCCTCCCCAGAAACCCTCGATCGCACTACCCTCGGGACCGTTTCTCATACCTACGTCAATCTTGAAACCTCTCTGCGCGTGGGTAGCAAATTAGGCGGTCATTTTGTCACGGGTCATGTGGATGCGATCGGCTGTCTGCAACAGTCTATCCAAACCGCCAGTTCCTGGGAAATGACCTTTACTGCACCCCCCTCTTCCCAACTGCTATGGAAGCGCCAAATTGCCCCTTATCTCGTTCCAAAAGCAAGCATAGCGGTGAATGGCATCAGTCTAACTATTGCTGAGTGTGATGAACAAGGCACTTACTTTACCGCCGCCGTCATCCCCCACAGCTACGCTGAAACTAACTTACGCTATCTTCAACTCGGTCACTGGGTTAACCTAGAAGCCGATATCTTAGGCAAATATGTCGGTAAATTCATCCGTTCGAGTTTCGGTTCTTCTCTATCAGATATTCCCTCTGATGCAGTCCCGTCCTCCCTGTCCAGTTTTGACCAGATTTCTCCCTCTTTTTTGGCAGAACATGGCTACCTCTAAATTAATTTTTTAGTTCCCCTTCACCCCGGCGCATTTTTTTTCCTTGCAGGGGTTGCTTTTGGTTCTAAGGTTTGATATATTATGTTATAATAGAAATATAATCAAAAATTTTATTTTAGTCAAGCTTCCCATTATTACATAATACGGCATCGGGTGCAATAACACAAGCCCTGATGCCTATTATTTTTTAGCCGCCGCTATAAACAATTGTTAAGCTAAACCGGGCGATTAATTGGTAGTAACAACTTCAGTCATTAATAGGAGTTTTAGGAAAAATCAACCCAGGTGCTAATGGGGCGATCGCCTTTAAATGCCGAACGACTGAAGTTGTTACTAGAAAACCAGAAGGTTACTCCGTTGCCGGGATACTAACCTCTAAAGTGACGGGAACCGGAGGTAGGGGGACTGGGGGTGGTGTGGGAACATCCAATAAGGTGGTAGAAGCTGTTTCCAGATTCACAGGAGAATTCAAGAATGCCAGGGGGGGAGGGGGTGCTGGCATCTCTAACGAGGGGAGAGTTGTGAGGGTTGATTTATCCGAGGCAAGAGTGGCAAGTTGGGGGGCCGTCTCTAAGGACCGAATGACTTGGGCTAAAGCATACTCCATTTGAGTCCCAGGATCCATTGCCATCCAGCCTTCCGGAGTTAACTCACGCATTTCAAAATGGAGGTGAGGTCCGGTGGAGTTGCCGGTACTGCCCACTTCTCCAATAACTTGACCCTGTTCCACCACTTCTCCCGGTTGGACAAAGATACTGGAAAGGTGAGCATAGAGGGTTTCCAGGGTGGAATTCTGGTGTTGGAGAACCACGGTTTGACCATAGCCTCCCATCCAATCGGCGATGGATACCGTGCCGCTATAGGCAGCCACCACAGGAGTTCCCGTTGGTGCCCCTAAGTCAATGCCGGAGTGAAAACGGCTACCCCCAAAAATGGGATGGTTCCGCCAGCCAAATAAGGAGGTAATTTCCGCCGGAATTGCCAGGGGGAAGATCATGCTGGTGTTGCCGTTCCCCTGACGACCCGAGGACCGTCCGAGGCGTTTCCAGTCAAAGTTTCGCGCAGCGGTTTTGGTGCGATAGTGGATGCCATCAATGTCAGCCTGAACGGACTCTTCCGGGTAGGCATTGCCGGTCCTAAGTGGAACTTGAGGCAGTGCGGCGTAGGACAGTTCAGGTTCGGCATAGTAACCGGATTCCGGTTGTGCCGAGGAAGCGCCTACTGGGGCTGCGATCGCCGGGGATTCCAGGGGTTGTAAGGCGGGGCTATAGAGATTTGCTTGCTGGGCTTGCTGAATGGATGCTGGAACGGGCAGCCGGTCCTCGGCATACCGATGTTGTTCACTCTCCTGAGAGGCTGCCTGGATGGGCTGTTCAACTTGCACCGCTTGTTCTACGACTTCCGGTGGCGGGGGTGCGGTGGCGGTGAAGGGGTCCGACTCTTCCGATGCCGGTGTAGCTACGGCAGCGGGGGAGTCATTGGGGGTAGGCAGACTATACTCCGTGGGATCGACATAAAGATTACTTTGGTGGATATTCTCCAGGGTGGGTTCAGCGGTGGCGGTTTCCGGGGTTGGGTAATCTTCCGGGGGGGCGATCGCCTCTCGTCTGTATCCTTCAATCGGATCCGGTTGCGCCATGAGGGTCTGATCGCCTGCGTCCGATTCAGGATACCACGGGGTCACCCCAGCAGTATCTAAGGGGTCGGGTGAGGCATCTTCCGCAAACCCAGGGTCAGCGGGGGTTTCCTCAACAACTCCTGCGGTAGGATAATCCGAACTTTTTAAGGGTTGTAAGAGTTCAGCCCGAGTGGAGACTTCCGGTTCCGACGGAAGCGATTCAACGGGCGGGGGAGCCATTTCAGCTTGACCAAAAGGGTCTGCTGCATCCGATGGAGTCTGCGCGTTAGCATCTGCGTCTCCACCGAGCAAACTGAGGGAGGGAATCAACGCGAGTCCCTGCAACAGGAGAGAAACCTGACAAATAATACTTAAAGGAGTGCGGGAAAATTGATATCGCTGGCTCATTTTAATTCGCTCTTCGCTATAGATTCCTAGAAGGATTAACGGTTTCAAAGCAGGGTTCTACACAGCAAACACCGCGCAGTTAGGCCCTGAGAATGGGATACCCCTGGTTAATTGTACCGGGCATCAACTCAATTTCTGTACTCGACGCACCGGGGAAAGGAGAGTTGGGATGCGATCGCGCCGATTCGTTGAGACGAATGCGCAATTCTCCGGTATTGCTGACCCCGAGGACAACCCCTGCGGAACCTTCTACCGTAAGGGTTTGACCGATGCCAAGCATCAGGTTTTGATAAGAGGGCAGCAAAGTCCCTACTCCTTTCTCATCAAACGTTTGATATCCGGAGGCGACTGCCCAGATAGTTAGGGCCGCCAACATTTCCAGAGAGGTGATCTCAGGATTAGGGCAGTCGCCTAGGAAGGTTTGGAGGTTAATCCCGGTTTCGGGGACTGGGTTGGACCAATTAATGCCCACTCCGACGACAGCTTTAGTAATTTGTCCCTGATGAATTTTGGTTTCGGTGAGGATGCCCCCCAATTTGTAGCCGTCAAGAATCAAATCATTAGGCCATTTTAGGCTGACTGGAATATTGTAGGCGCGGAAGGTTGTTGCCAGTCCCCAGGCGCTACAGAGGGTCAGCAGTAGTGCATCCCGAGCATTGAGGTTCGGGGTTAGGGCCAGGGAGAGATAAAGACCCCCCGGAGATGAGTCCCACTGGCGTCCCCGTTGTCCTTTTCCCGCCGTTTGACGAGTGGCGATAACCACCGTTCCTGGAGGGGCCCCGTCGGCAAGGAGGGTCCAGAGGGTTTCATTGGTGGAGGGTACTTGATCCAAGATGTGAATAGAAAAGTCAAGGGATGACGGAGACAAGGATGGGTGTGAGGCGAAACCCCCGTCAGTCATTCCAGAATTAAGGGTGTGCTGCGATCGCAGACACTGGAGCATACTTTCTAAACGATCTTGATTCAGGCCCACAGGAGCGGTTCGGATAAAGAGTCCGTGGTCTAAGGTAGCATAAAATGCGACTTCAGGCTGAAAATTTTTGGGATTTTTTCCAGTTGGGATTGTAGTCTGAGCCTGTCGCTCCTCCCCTGAATGATTCCTTGATTAATTATTTATCTTCAAACCAAAGATGCATACTTGGCGCTGGCGGAATTGGAACGGACTGCCCTATCTGACTTGTAGTTTACTGGAACCTTGGGCTCACGGCTTTTTTACTCAGCAATTTTGGCCGCGATCGCCCGAGGAGTTGGTGGAGGTGTTACAACCCACAGCATCGGTGTACCGCGTCAAACAGGTGCATGGGAATACGGTGTTGAGCACGGAAACTTTGACCCCCCAGGTTCGGCAAGAAGCGTTAGAAGAGGATGCGCCACCGAAACCCGAGGCGGATGGGTTAATGAGTGCAGGGTCCCAGGAAGCAATCTGGGTTTGTAGTGCAGATTGTTCGCCGGTATTGATTGGGGATATCCAAACCGGACAGGTGGCGGCGTTGCATTCGGGATGGCGAGGGACTGCGGCTAATATTGTGGCAGTGGCGATCTCTGACATGGTGAAGCAAGGGAGTCAGTTGGAGCAATTACGAGTGGCGATCGGGCCCGCCATCTCCGGCCCAGTGTATCAAGTCAACACCGAAGTTGCGCTCAAAACCTGTGCCAGTCTAGTTGATTTAGACAATTCTGAAGACATTTTAAAAACCCTTCAAGACTTCCCCAATTCTCCCATCTTACCCGATTCCGAACCCGGAAAATCCCGGTTAGATGTCCGACGAACCATTGAGTTACAGTTAGAGCAATTGGGCATAACTTCCGAGCAAGTTGCCATTTCCCCCCATTGCACCTATCAAGACCCCGAAAACTTCTTTTCCTACCGCCGAGACGGACTCAAAAAAGTCCAATGGTCAGGAATTGTTGCTCGGTAATTCAGTCACGGGGGCTGACTCTTTGTCTAAAATTGTTTGTTCTCCACCAAACTTTATAAAGAAGAGTTTTCTCCTAAATTACGCAGATTTAAAGAGATAAGCTTGTAGGGGCGAAACATCAAGTCGCCCCTATAAAGATAGGGGTCCGGTATCCTTCCTGTTGGATACTTTAATATGTCTTCAAGTCGTCGTCTTGATAACTATCAGGAGAGTTCGATGGTGTCGTTTGGGTGTAACCACAGGTGCGAAATCCCACAAAAAATGGGTTTATGCAGTTTATAAAATTTAAAACAAAAATTGATGAACCCAATAAAGCTAACGCAATTACTATTGAAATAAAGCTTTTAATAGCTTCTCTTAAATCGGCGAAAAAGTCTTTTTTCATTTTCTTGGCAATCAGTAATAAGTGTTTAAACTTTTCCCGTTATTGAACCCATGAAAATCGTCTTGATGAGGTTTGATGATATTGAGGACCTCAGTTGGTTATGGATTAGTCATAATCATTATCTGGATCGTACATCCAGCTAGAAGAATCATAATCATCCATTGGTGTATAGTTAGGGTTGGGTTCCCTGTAATCATCATCTGAAGCGTCATCTATATCTTCATAGTCTATCGAGCTGCTGAAACTGGACCTTTGGCTATAAGAATTTGTATTAGCAGATTGATTGACGGGTTGAGGCTGGAAGTTATCAGAATTAGACTCTTCTTTTGTCCATCCAAACAAATGACCGAAAAAATTAAACATAAGATTTTCTCCTAAAGGGAATTAGTTGATTTTATTTTTTTGCCCTGACAATCAATTTATGGGAATTCCATGTCTTGGTTCGCGATTTACATTATGGAGTCTCATAAATTAGATTTGATTAGGAAGCGATCGCCTTTTAGAAGATAGAGGGGCGATCGCTCATATCTTTAAATCAGGGCATACCTCGCCTTAAATCAGTTAATCTTCTTTTGAATTAAAACCTCGAATGCTAGGAACGTTGCGAGGAGTTCCCAGAATCTTCATTGAGGAGAAACCCTTAAAACTACCAGAACCCGGACTAAAGCCAGGAATAATTAGTTGACCACCTGATTGTGCTGTATAATGTTTACGGAATTCACTAATTGATCCAGTTGTCTTATTTTCAATTAGACAAAGCAGTGATAAACAAGGAAACCTATCTGCCCCTTTTGTATTAATGCGAAAGCGTTGAATTTCTTCTGTAAGAGGACGAAAAGTTTTTTCGATTAGCCCATTTAGGCTATTCCTTTCTTCCCCAGCATAGGTAACAACTTCAAAGGGTTTCCAAGCAGCCAGCGCACAAGCAGCATCGATAATTTCTAAACTGCTGTTAGTTCCCATATAAAGGACAACGCCATACTTCCTGAGCGTTCCAACTGCATCCCCATATTTGTTAATCAGGTAAGTGATTGCTATATCAAAGAATCCGGTGTTTATTAAACACATGGCTTCTCTAGCTAAGTCCTTATTTTTAACTACAGGTAAGTAGCTTTCAAAGTCATCGGTTTCAAAAGGAACTTTTAATGTAAAACCCGCCATTTTAAAGTCCATTGATGCTAAAGTTTTAGAGTTTTTTGAAGCGAGTTCATATACTGTTTGTGTAATTTTGTTAACACAATTTAGTAAAGTCTGAGCTTTTTCTCCTGCGTGGATTTGCCCCGTTTCTCCCAGCCACGCAAAAATTGCTTCTATGAGTGCAGGTGATCCCTGATTAAGAAATATTTCTACCAGCCTAGTATAATCCGGTTTAATTTTTAGCTCAATCTCCTGATTATTTTTGGAATCTGACGGACCCTTACCAAAATTCGGATCAAGCTTTTGACGACGTTTAGATTCTCCCATGTTTTTATCTCTTCTCTATAGCTCTTTTCATATCATTAATCACTTGTTCTACCGCATCCTCAAAACTTAGGTCTGATCGCCAATAATGACAGGCTAAAGATGCAGTTAGAAAAACTTCAACAAGCTGCGGATCAGTTGGAATTAAATTGAAAGCCAAGGTTGTTAACACCCTTTCTTTCAAATCGCTAAGTTCAGCAGGGGAAAGAAATATATATTCTGGTCGTCCAGAACGACCGATTTCAACTACTTTAATTTTCAGCTT
This sequence comes from Laspinema sp. D2d, assembly GCF_025370755.1. GTDB lineage: Bacteria > Cyanobacteriota > Cyanobacteriia > Cyanobacteriales > Laspinemataceae > Laspinema. The sequence continues at coordinate 89,624 of NZ_JAMXFC010000007.1, forward strand.
TTGCCTATCATTAGAATCTGACGGACCCTGACCAAAATTCGGGTCAACCTGTTTACGCCGTTTAGCTTCTCCCATACAATGCAGTTTCTTATTGATTTCCTAGGCTTTAAATGTCATAAGTCTAGGATAGAACGATTAAAATATTCTGTATAGACGGAAAATATCTGATTTTATCGGAAATTTTTAGTAAATTTTTTGCTTAATATCGGAAAATGTTGGAAAATGTCTGATATAGTAATGTAAAAACTCTGACATTGACCAAGACGGATGAATCTTAAGGAAATGTTAAAACTCGCTGATGAACTGGTGTTCGCAAAGACGGGTCAACACCTCGATGACTTGCAAGAAGCCGTACTGCGGGGAACAATCCAAGGGGAGACTTATCAAAAAATCGCTGATGAGTCTCATTGTTCTGAAGGTCATGTTAGGGATGTGGGTTCTAAATTGTGGCAAATCCTATCAGAAATGTTAGGAGAAGATATTCATAAAGGGAATTATAGAGCCACAATGGAAAGGTTAGAAATTTCGATTTTTTCGGATAATTCTCATCGAGATTCTGTAAAGATTGGTAGTGTAAATTTTTGTAGGGAAAACAGGCATCCCTCGGATATGCCGCCCAGCAAAAATAATCTAAAAAATCCTGGCACTACAGGAACCGAAACCCTGCATGAAGACTTGAGCGAAATGCCAGATTTGCGGATTTGCTATGATCGCACCGATGAACTCAAAACCCTGAAAAAATGGGTGATTCAAGACAATTGTCGCCTCATCACCATTGAGGGTATTAGCGGGATTGGCAAAACTACCCTGGCAACAGAACTAATCCGCGAAATTAAAGATGAATTTGACTATGTAGTGTGGCGCAGTCTGGAAAAATGCCCCACCTTTGCTCAACTGGAGGAAAATTTGATTGATTTTTTTTCCGAACGGTCAAAAATTACATTAAGTAAAAAGAGGCATCAGCCTTTATCTTTGAGTAAATATCTACAAAAGCATCGGTGTTTAATCGTATTCGATGATATTCATAATTTATTTAGTTCGAGAAAATTTGCGGGAGAATATAAACCTGAAAACCAAGATTATGCTACTTTTTTTAAACAAATTGAGGAATTATCTCATCAAAGTTGCTTGTTACTCCTTGGGTGGGAACAACCGAGACAAGTTCCCCAGCACAATAACGAGTACCATCCTATTCATAGTCTCAAACTGCGGGGCTTAAACTATAAAACGTCACTAAAAATATTTAAGGATAGAGGGGTTGTCAGTTCAGAAATCAGTCAACCCTTGATTTCCCTGTACCAAGGTAATCCTTTATGGTTAAAAATATTGGCTACTTTGATGCAAGATTTGGATATCAGCCCTCGGGAGTTATTTTTGGAAAATACTATTTTATTACCCGAAGATTTGAAGGATAATTTAAGGCAACAATTTAAGCGGTTATCAAAAATTGAAATAGAGGTCATTTCCCGGTTAGCCCAAGAAGAAAACCCAGTCACTTTGGCTAGGTTGCTAGAAGATAATAATATTTCAGCGTCAGAGGTGCTGAATGCCCTGCAATCTTTAACCCGGCGGGGTTTAATTGAAAAAAACGAAAAATCTTATCTGTTACCCCCTATATTGCGGTATTACGCGATTTCTTCCATGACTCTTGACGGTGATTAAATGCATGATTTGGAGAATAACACTGCTGCCGATACAACGATTAGACCTCTTGGAAACTACTGGATTGCTCTCCCCCAATGAAAATTGATAATCTAGTCATCCATAACTTTAAAAAATTCTCGGACTATAGCCTCCAACTGCATCCCCAGTTTACTCTACTCATTGGTGACAATGGGACTGGTAAAACCAGCCTATTGGATGCATTAGCGATTGCGGCAGGCGTATGGCTAGTTAGTCCACCGGATAGCACTCTATCTAACAGTAAACGGAATATTTTACCCGGGGAAATTCGACTAGAAGCAGTGGAAACAGCCGGAGTCACGCAATTTATTGAACATAAACCTGTTGAAATTAAAGCCAGGGGCTATATTGATAATTCTCCCTATAAATGGTGTAGAAAAATCAACTTCAACGGTTCTCGAACCTCGAATACAGAGGCTAAACAAGTTATTGATTTTATTAGCAATCTCTTTAGAAGAGACCAATCAGGAGAAATGATTTGGTTTCCGGTAATTGCTTATTACGGAGCAGGTCGAACTTGGCTGCCTTCTAACACCAGTCGCAAAACCGCTAAATTGGAGCAAGGGATAAACCGGAGATGGGAGGCTTTTTATGATTGCTTTGAAGAACGAATTAGACTTGCTGACTTGCAAACTTGGTTTCAGAAAGAAGCGATCGCAGCTTTACAACGTAATGGAAAAATGCGCCCTAGTTATGATGTGGTGAAATGGGCCATTTTACGCTGTATTCCGGGAGCAGATGACCTGTGGTTTGATGGCGATCGCGCTGAAATCGTCGTTTCTTTGGAACATCAACCTATCCCTTTCAGCAACCTCAGTGCAGGGCAAAAAATGATGGTTGCTCTCATTGCTGATATTGCCATCAAAGTCGTCAACCAAAATACTAAATTTTTGACGGAAGTTATTGACCCTAATCCCGAAATTATACCCCCTATTCTGCAAAAAACACCCGGGTTAGTCCTAATTGATGAGATTGATGTGCATCTCCACCCTAAATGGCAGCGGCGGGTTGTTAATGACCTCAAAACCACGTTTCCTTCTATTCAATTTGTTTGTACCACCCACTCCCCCCAAGTCATTGGTCAAATTGAACCCGAATGCTTGCGGATTCTCTATGAAGATAATGCAGGAAAAATCTGTACCATTACCCCCAAGCAAGGGTTAGGGATGGATAGCTCATGGATTTTACAAAATCTGATGGGAGCCTCAGCCAGAGATATTAAAATTGAACAAGATTTAGACCAAATATTTGATACAATTAATGCCGAAAATTATTCCCAAGCTAGAGAAATGATTCAATCCCTTACCCAAAAAGTCGGGGAATTTCCTGAACTGCAAGAAGCAACTTCATTTTTAGATAGACTTGAACTCTTAGAAGACTATGAAAAGGATTAGAAAAACCCATCCTCCCAAAGAATTTTTAGACTGGCTTAAGGAAAATGAAAAGCTAGACTGTAGTTATGCCGCACTCCAAGGAAAAGAAGCACATACAGTTTTAAAAAATCATCTGTTAAGAGAGCAGGGATTTCTTTGTGCTTATACCGGGGTAAGCATATCTGAGGAAGATTCTCATATAGAACACATTAAGCCTCAATCCGTATGTAGAACAGTCCCCAATCCAGGAAAGACCTATTTAGAGGATGTTGAATATCGCAATATGGTCGCTTGCTTCCCGAAAGATGGCGGCGATGTCTCTCATGGTTATGGTGCGCCAATCAAAGGAGGATGGTGGAATGAGGAACAATTTATTTCACCCTGTCAAGAAGATTGTGAAAGAAGATTTATTTATGGATGGGGTGGGAAAGTTTCTCCCTCTCAGGAGAAGGACCAGGCTGCTAATACAACGATTGATATCCTAGAATTAAATGCTAAGTCGTTACAAAAAAGGCGGTACCGAGCCATTGTGGGTTTCTTTGGCTTTAGCAGTAAACGCAAAACGAAGGAACTAAGTCAGCGAGACGCTAAAACGCTATTGACAATTATTGGTAAGCCTAATTCAGGGGGGAAACTTCAAGAATTTTGCTTTGTTTTTGAGCAACTTTTGCCCCGATATATCAAGTAAGGACTTACCACTTATGCTGTAAAATTAACAAATTATAACTTTACCAGGGTAAGCGAGTTCCGTCCCAGGAGAAAAACTCACCTGTATCGGTTTGTTCTAGGTTTTCTAAAACCGTCCAGAGTTGAGAGACGGTTTTTTCTATGGGGAATAATTTTTCTGGAGGGACGTTGCGTTGGAAGGGTTTGGATAGGCGGGTGTCGGTGGTGCCGGGATGGAGGGTGATGACGATCGCGTTTGCACCTTTGCGGGGATATTCGATCGCCACGGTTCGCATGAGCATATTTAAGGCGGCTTTTGAAGCACGATACCCATACCAACCGCCGAGTTGATTGTCGCCGATGCTGCCGACTTTGGCGGAAATGGTGGCGAAAATACTGCGCTGAGGATGTTGAAATAGCGGCAGTAAGTGTTTGGCTAATAAGACGGCACCGATGCTATTAACTTGAAAGTATCGCATTAAGTTTTCTGAGTTAATTTGCCGCAAACTTTTTTCCGGTTGCAGGGTGGAATCATGTAACAGTCCGACGCAATTAATGACGAAATGGAGGGAGTCGGTATGTTGCTGAATTTGAGCCGTCGCCTCTTGAATTTGTGCTTCGTCAGTGATGTCCATTGGTAGGCAAATTAGCCGATCGCAATGGTGATGACTCAGGGTTAATAATTCTGCGGCAGTGTCGGGATGGCGATAGCTGGCAAAAATGGTAGAAATACTTGGGGTTTCTAAGCATTTTTTCACAAACCCCAGTCCGATTCCTTGACTGGCACCAATAATAAAAGCTTTTGGGGATTGATTCATAGTAAAGCTCACTAAATGGGTATTCTTAAATTAAACCGGGACTACTGGGGGAATTTTTTCGGAATAGGGGTCCAAAGGCGGGTTGGACAAGTTTTAAAAATAGGGATTTTTTACCCAATTTCAGCCCCCAATCTGGGTCTTTATCCCGTGAATCTAATTCGGTAACGACTCTCTAGTAATAGGGGTTTACAGAGTCTTTTATCGAGGAATCAGGGTGGCCCTTTGAATACAGAAGGAGGAATTATCAGAGTGTCGTGACAATCAGGGTCTTGACTTGGAACCGGCTTTACCTAGCCATGACCCCTGATCCCTGATGAATTCGCGATCGCAGTATGGCAGATCAGCAGTGCAATGGGACGAGAGGAACGGATCTCCGCTAGGAGCGGTCTGCAAGATAAACTAAAGAGGAATACCCATTATCTGGGGGGTTAGGTTAGAGTTGAGACACCGTTGGGTAAATTGTCTAGGGAATCTCTGCGATCGCCTCGGAACGATGCGAAAGCAGTCAAGTTATTCTAGTAATTACTCCAAGGGAACATCAATATTTTCTATTGAGGACTCGATTTCACAGTGGGACTCTTGGCAACTCCCCTGTTCATCCCCGATTTTGCCGCGCAATCTCGGAAAAAATATAATCATGATTGAGTCTACAAGTCTTTATTTTAAGTAGCTTGACCCTGGTCCGGGTAATTAAAGCAGGGGACTTGTGGACAGGTGACCGTTAATGGTAGTTTAAATAAGAGGTGGAAAAAAAATCAGATGAGCGAATTAAGTTGCTACGAACAGTTAGGAGTCTCGGAAAACGCTTCGTTTGAGGAAATCCAAGAAGCCCGCACTCGCATGAGCGAACTCCATAGTGGCGATCGCAAACAAGTTGATCTTATTGAAGCGGCTTATGATCAAATTTTGATGCAGCGTTTGCGGCAGCGTCAAGAAGGCAAAATTAAAGTCCCGGAACGAATTCGCTTTGCTGAACGGGAAGTCCGCACCACCCCTGCTGCACCCCCCACTCCCACAAAAGAGGCTCCAGCGTGGTTACAAGGACTATTAGATACCCCCTCTCGGTCTGATATTATCTGGCCTGCGGGAGGGTTTTTTGCCTTGAGTCTTTTGAGTTTATTGAACCCTGCTTCTGCACCTTTAGCATTAGCCGTGGGTGTGGGTGTGGGTCTTTATTTTCTCAATCGTAAAGAGAAGAAATTCGGTCGCGCTTTGGTGATTACGGTGATTGCCTTGCTGGGAGGATTGCTAATTGGTGCGCCCCTAGGTACTTGGTTAACCAGTATGGGTGTGCTGTTCCCTGCTGATGGTTTAGCCGCTAGTTTTACCTTTTTTGTATTGTGGTTGGTGAGTAGTTTTTTACGTTAATCTGCTCCCCCTCAATACTGAAATAAAAAAGGTAGAGAATTTGAATTCTCTACCTTTTTTTTGAGGATTTCAAAGGGATATCAGGAGTAGTCGTTTAACCGACGATGGAGACGACTGACGCCTGATCCAATCTTTACCTATTCCGCTGCTTGAGGCAGAAGTTCACGTTGTTCACCGGGTCGGACAATGACTTGACCTTCTTCCCCAATGTCTACGATCGCTGTCTCTCCTTCTTTAACACGACCGGAGAGGATTTCCTCAGCTAAAACGTCCTCTAATAGACGCATAATGGCACGGCGCAGAGGACGCGCACCATAAGCCGGGTTATACCCTTCTTCAATCAACCGTTCTTTAAAGCGATCGGTGACTTGTAAGGTAATTCCCTTCTCGGTTAAGCGGCTGAAGACTTCTTTCAGCATGATTTCCGAGATGAGTTTCACTTCGTCCTTGACCAACTGACGGAAGACGATAATCTCATCTAAACGGTTGAGGAATTCTGGACGGAAGTAGTTTTTGAGTTCTTCGTTGACCAAGCTGCGAATGCGGTTGTACTGTGCATCAGCTTGGTTTTCAGAGAATTCAAATCCGAGTCCGCCGCCACCTTTTTCAATGACTTTAGACCCAATGTTTGAGGTCATGATCAGCAAGGTATTTTTGAAGTCTACCGTGCGACCTTTGGCATCGGTGAGGCGTCCGTCTTCGAGGATTTGCAGGAGCATATTGAAGACGTCGGGGTGAGCTTTTTCGATTTCATCGAACAGCACCACAGTGTAGGGACGACGCCGAACCGCTTCGGTAAGTTGTCCGCCTTCGTTATACCCGACATAACCCGGAGGTGACCCGATGAGTTTGGACACCGTGTGGCGTTCCATGTACTCGGACATATCCAAGCGAATCATAGCTTCTTCGGACCCGAAGAAGTAAGACGCCAGGGCTTTGGTCAGTTCGGTTTTACCGACTCCCGTAGGACCGGAGAAGATAAAGCTGGCGATCGGGCGGTTGGGGTTTTTCAGGCCGACGCGAGCACGACGAATGGCGCGGGAGACGGCTTTGACGGCTTCTTCTTGACCGATTAAACGTTGATGCAGGGTGTCTTCCATGTGCATCAGTTTCTCGGATTCGGATTCGGTGAGTTTGTTCACTGGAACGCCGGTCCAACTGGCGACGATTTGGGCGATGTCTTCTTCCGTGACGACGGGGGAGAGTTCGCTGCTGTCGCTGACCCCGGTTTTTTTGTTATTGGCGATCGAGCGAATTTCGGCTTTAATCTCCATTTCGCGATCGCGCAGTTCTCCGGCGCGGTCAAAGTCCTGAGAACGAACGGCGTCGTCTTTTTCTTTGAGCACTTGCCGCAGTTCTTTATCCAGTTCTTTAGCGGCGGGAGGTAGTTGAGAGTTGATCAACCGCACCCGAGAACCGGCTTCGTCTACGAGGTCGATCGCCTTATCGGGTAGGAAGCGATCGCTGATGTAGCGATCGGACAGCTTGGCGGCAGCTTCAAGGGCTTCATCGGAGATTTTCAGTTTGTGGTGTTGCTCGTAGCGATCGCGCAAACCAAACAGAATCTCAATGGTTTCATCTACCGTCGGTTCACCCACCATCACCGGCTGGAATCGGCGTTCTAAGGCCGCATCCCGCTCGATGTGCTTGCGATACTCATCTAAGGTGGTCGCCCCGATACATTGCAACTCACCCCGGGCTAAAGCCGGTTTAAGGATGTTTGCCGCATCGATCGCCCCTTCGGCTGCACCCGCCCCAATCAGGGTATGGACTTCATCAATCACCAGGATGACGTTCCGCGCCGAGCGGATTTCATCCATAATTTTCTTAAGGCGTTCTTCAAATTCACCCCGATATTTGGTTCCGGCAACCAGTAACCCAATATCTAAGGTAACGACCCGTTTATCTTCGAGGATATCCGGTACATCGTTATTGGCAATCCGTTGGGCCAATCCTTCAGCGATCGCGGTTTTACCCACCCCGGGTTCCCCAATCAGGACCGGGTTATTCTTAGTCCGACGACCCAGAATTTGGATCACCCGTTCAATTTCTTTCTGACGCCCCACCACCGGATCCAGCTTGCCTTCGGCAGCCATTTGGGTCAGGTTAGCCCCAAATTCATCCAGGGTGGGAGTCTTGGTGCGAGCATTGCTGGCCCCAGAGGTCACTTCGGCAGTTTCTCCGAGCATCCTAATCACTTGCGTGCGGACTTTCGAGAGGTCAACCCCTAAGTTTTCCAGAACTCTAGCTGCGACGCCTTCGCCTTCCCGAATCAATCCCAGTAGGAGGTGTTCGGTGCCGATGTAGTTGTGGCCGAGTTGTCGCGCTTCTTCTAAAGAAAGCTCCAGAACTCTCTTGGCTCTAGGCGTGAACGGAATTTCCACCGCCACAAAGCCCGACCCCCGGCCAATAATTTTTTCAACTTCAATGCGGGCATCTTTGAGATTAACCCCCATTGACTTGAGCACTTTGGCTGCAACTCCAGTACCTTCTCCAATCAGACCTAGGAGGATCTGTTCGGTACCTACAAAGTTATGTCCCAGGCGGCGTGCTTCCTCCTGGGCCAGCATAATCACTTTAATAGCTTTTTCTGTGAAGCGTTCAAACATGGCTTAATCCCTTTACCGACACATTTGGCGCGTAAGAACCTGCTTTCTACCCCGGCTGAGACAAAAACTACAAGCACCGCACCCTTCAAGACTATTCTTTTCAGTGGCCCAGGCCGCTTCTAATTTCCCCACAGCTATGGTTTTCAAGCACCTTCAGAAGCATTCCACCATTTCTGAACCCTCGCTCTCTATATCCTAGGGAATTTGCCCTAGTCACGAGTTTTGAGTTATACTGTGCGTTTGGGTATCGCAAGCGTTAACTCTCGACTCCTGAGATTGAAGGGGATTCGGAAGGGGATCGGAAGGAGGATTTGAAGGCCGAAGCCAGTTGGCTTTGGGTCAATTCCCGCCATCCCTTTGGTACTTTGACCTTAAGCATAGCAAAACTCTTCCTTTTCGTGCCACCGCTTTCCGATTGGGCAAAAGTTTTGATGTTCGGAGATACTGAGGCGATCGCTCCTGTGCCGGGATCAGGGCGATCGCATCCCAAACAGGGGTTCTCCACTTCAGGTCCCCTCCCATACCTTGGCAAGGGAGAGATATCCGATCCTCACTCCGGATTGTTCCAGTCCTTTTCCCTCCCACAGACAGCAGCCATGACTAAAATTTTGCCTTGGGGTCACTTTTTGCCTACCGATGAAGCGGGATTTATTCTGAATGATTGTCATTGGGACAAAATTTTACCCCCTTGGACGGCTTTAGTTGAAGAACTTCGCCAAACTTGTTGGGGGGTTTGGGACTCTCGTTTACAAGCACTCTATTTACGGGGTTCGGTCCCTCGCGGATTGGCAATTTTGAAGGTTTCCGACTTAGATAGCTTTGCAATTTTAGCCGGGGAAATTACCGATGAAGATATCCATCAGGCTCACAAAATTTCCGAAACTCTGAACCGGCGTTATTTGTTCTGCAAAAAGGTCGAGTTAATCCTATTTGACGAAAGTTTAACCCAAAAAACTCATTCAATTTGGCCCATTATCATTCAAACCCAAAGTTTACAAATTGCAGGACAACCTCATCCCTTATCTGAAAATAAAACGAAACCCGGGCTTGACTTAATTAGCTATAGTTATACTTGGCACACCGATTTAGAGCAAACGTTGGATATTTTGAAACGACTCTCTCCCCAGTCTTGTCAGTTTTCGACGCAAGTTAAAAAACAATGTGCTTGGATTACTCGCCGGATGATTAGAGTTGGACTGGAATTAGTCATGGAACAAAATTCTGGCTATACTCCCGATTTATATCATTGCTATGAACGCTTCTCTACTTATTTCCCTGAACACCGTTCATCTATGAGAAAAGCCTTAGAATTGGCGATAGATCCTTCTCGCAATCTTCCGGGTTTAATCATTTTTTTACAAGAAGTTGGGGGATGGTTAGCCACACAAGTCAATCAAAAATTTTATTCATCCCCTGTGGGAGAAGTATCTACCAATAAAAGACCCTGAGTAACTAAGCTGGTTAACAGAGGAACAACTTCATTTTCTACGTCAAGGGACGGACACCAGTCGGCTAAATCCAAAAGGCTAAATCCTCCAGAATTAAAGAGTTTTTCGACTAAATGAGTATCCAGTCCTTTAATAGTGGCTTGTTTATCCGCAATAATGACTTGAGTCTGATTTTCCCCGAGGGAGACAATTTTCACCGGATGTAAGGGAGACAAGATAAAGCGGGTGTCTAATCCAGAGTCAAAAATTTGGCTACCGAGTTGATAGGGGAAAGAAAAGGGGAGTGAGGTGCGATCGCTATAGCTCAAATACTCTAAATACCCTGTGATTGCATCGGGATGTTGCAGCAATTCAACGAGGCGATCGCGAAGCTGTTCCAAATGTGGTTTTACCGCCGATGTATCTCCTTCCGGAATCACTGGCAAACTTGCTCGCCATTCGGGATTATCTTGCAATTGTTTCCCTAACCAATTTATCCAATCGAGTCCCGTTTGACAATCAATTCCTAATGTCAAATGCAGGGATGGAGAATAATCATCCAAAGAGGGATTACCACAGGCGATCGCATAATGCCAATGTCCCCGAGGAATGTACAACACATCTCCCGGTTTGAGGGTACATTCCAAATAAGGCGGTACATCCGGAGGGATTTGATTTGCCGATCGCATGGTGGAAATTGGAGAGGCGATCGTTTCAGGAAAAATTAACCAATCTTTCTCCCCTTCAATTTGTAGAATCAGCACCTCATGGCTATCGTAATGACAGCTAAACCCTTTTTCTTCCCTTGGTGAACAATAGAGATTAATTTGGCTGCGATATCCCGTCTCTTGCCGAATATCCGAGACTAACCTTTTGAGTTCAGGAACCCGTTCATGGACACTATCAATAATTAAGGTAGCTCCTTCCTGAACTCTCTCTAACCAGTGTTGCGATCGGGTCGCTGGTAGTGATTGTCCATCTAATGAAAACCGTAAAGAGGGATATTCAAGTTGATGGTAGTTTAGCAAGTCATTGAAATTATTCCATCCAAAAACATGATTAAATTTAGCACAATTATTACTCGGCAAAAACACGGCTTTCTTTAACCAATTTTCCTCAAAAAATTTTTCAATAGAATAAGGAAAAATGAGAGAATTTAAAGTTTTCATAAAGTTCATAAATAATTCAAAAAAGAGTTGTTTTTAAAATAAAAAATCCCAGCAAATTATATAGACAGACAGGCTTTTAAAAGGAAGACTAGAAAAATTGTGCATCCAATGAAATCCAGGAGTCTATGATAAATAATGGGTTGATTAAACTTATATAGAAAGTCTAACTCAAAATAAGAATCACATCAAGAAGAGGCAGAATCTGAGTCTATTGCTGTACTCGCCAGATGCAGATATTCCCTCTTCTGATGAGAAATTCTCTCCCTTATCGAGAGATACTATACCTCACGGAAGAATCGGGCTTGAGTGGGAGCAACATCTTGGTTCAGGTCTTGGTTCAGGTCTTGGTTCAGGTCTTGGTTTTGATCTACACTCTCTTGAGCTACTAACCTTGGGTCTTCCGAGGATTCATTCGCCTTGATGAGATTAACTACTTCTACCTCTACGAAAGAATGAACAGAAGTTTCACCCGAGGAATTACTAACCGCTGATTGAACAGGTGCAACTAAAAAAAAGCTGGCTTTAGCTCCCAGAAGGCAGGCCATTAGTAGATTAGAAGATTTCAAATAAGCCATAAAACAAGATTCCTTAGTCAATGAATAGGTTTTTACTCAACTTACAGTAAGTGTATCATAACACGATGATTACCTAATAACAACAAGATATCTTTATCTGTCTCAACTTAAGCTGGTTTTGGAGTATAGGGGTTGAAAAACTGGAGGCCGATTTTAGAAAAAAGGAATTAAACAATTTCAGCCTATCTCACTTCGCTGATTGTAATCTTCTTCATAGACACCCAATTTGAGAAATTTAATATTATACTTCTTACTCAATCATTTTATGCTAAAGTTAGAAAACTACGCCCTTCTAATTTACCGATTCATTTAGACCTCTTCCAAAAATTTGCATTGATTGCCCTTTTCCTTCCCCTTGAGTTCCCTCCCTGGGTCTCCCTTAAATTCCCCTTAGATCCCCCTTAAAAAGGGGAAAGCCAGAGGAATCAATCTTTAATTCCTCGGGGAGGCTAGAGGAATTCGTGTTGAGTTCACAGGGGAAGCGAGAGTAATAAATACTGAAAAATTAAGCGGAGAAGGCCGATTTTTTTTGTAGACAGAGAAAGGAGTTAAGACTGATAATCTTCTTGTAACTTTACGAGTTGATCGGGAGTATCCATGAATTAAACTCACTGGATAAGGTTCTGACTTCTGTTTTCAGCAAACTTCTATCTTCCACTCTTGCTCTTTTACCTGGGTAATATTAACCATGCAATCCCTAAAAAAAGCTTTCTGTATCAGCTTCTTAGTTTTATCGGCTTGTACTTCTAGTCCCGTGAATGATGTCAGTTCTCCCCCAAAGGAGACTACTCCTTCTGTTCCCTCTGTCCCGCAGAATGTTCCGGTTTCACTAGGGCCTATTCCTAATCCCATTTTCGAGGCAATTCTACCCCAAATTAAAGAAGGTACTCAAATTCCTATTCTCCTGCCTGATTATATTTTTGGATCCGATGGCGCCACTCCAGTTTATGCCATCATTGAGACCGTAACGGCCTCAGAATATCAACTCCTCTTAGGTTTTGCACCGGACTGTAATGGCGGTACTGCTTGTCGGCTTGGCACTGTTTCAGGACAAGAACTTTCCCCCGATAGCCCCGATTTAGAAGGTAAAGCTGTCCCCTTAGATGAGGGAATTACGGGCTATTTTATAGAGAGTGTTTGTGGTGCAAATTGCTCCGATTCTACGATGAGTTGGGACCAAAATGGCGCGCGCTATCAGATGGGAATCAAAGCTGGAAAACCGGAAGATTTGGTAAAAATGGCTAATTCTGCGATCGCCAGTGGGACCTATTAAGCTCAAGAGTGAGTGAGGCCGATCGCTCTTCAATTAAATACTTTTTTAGAGGATTTTGGCAACGGTCACAATCCTCTATTTTTTGGGGGCGATCGCTGAGATATCCTCTTTTGATTATCCCGTTCTAAAAATACTGAGTTAATAATCTGTTATTAATAATCTGATAAAAACCAGGCAAATTGTTTAAATGTAAAGATTTGTAAATCTACTTGCGGGGTATCACCCCTCGCTGCTATATTAAATGGAGTAGATGCACCCTGATGGCAACGCCCACTCACCCAGTGGGCGTTTTTTTATCTACAATTTTGCAAATTGCAGTAGTGTAATTCGCTACAAATTCCCTAATCTCCAAGATTTGTAAAGATTTGTAAATCTACTTGCGGGGTATTACCCCTCGCTGCTATATTAAATGGAGTAGATGCACCCTGATGGCAACGCCCACTCACCCAGTGGGCGTTTTTTTTGGATTTTTAGCAACAAACTGACCCGAGGCAGCAAGTTCCGCCCGGATCAATAAAACCCACACTCTCAAGGGTTGGGAGGAAGGCAAACAAAGCCTGCCTAAGCCCACTAATGGCTAAAAACGACTTGTAATGCCCTCATGAGAAAGGGACCCTTACCACGATCGCAATGCCCGCAGTTGAGGGGTCTTCTTGGACTGATGCGCCTGCATCCGGATCAATACATCATCTAAAATCTGCACAGCCTCCAAAATAAAAGGCCCTTTATTCAGCATCACGCATTCCGCCCGTTCCGCCATTGCTGCATCGGTAATTTCTGCCCGAGAGGGAATCCCCGTTTTAGCAAGGCTTTCGAGCACTTGGGTTGCCCAAATCACTGGAACTTGTGCGGCTTCACATAACCAGAGAATTTCCTCCTGAATTTCTGCTAACCGTTGAAAACCGAGCTCTACGGCTAAATCCCCACGGGCAATCATTACGCCAAAGGGTTGTTTACTCGCACCTTGCACAATTAATTCGGGGAGATTTCGGACGGCTTCTTGGGTTTCGATTTTGGCAACGATCGCTAAAGTACGGGCTTTTTCCGGCGATCTCCGACTTAACTCCTGTTGCAATTGCCGCATATCTTCGGGAGTTTGGACGAAAGAATAGCCGACAATATCTGCGTGTTTGGCGACAAAATCCAAATCCTGTAAATCTTTATCCGTGAGGGAATTCAAGGGTAAAACTGTCTCAGGAAAATTAATGCCTTTATCGGTTTTGAGTTTTTCCCCTTGGGGACGGGTGTGCGTCACGCGGAGGATTACTCCATTAGGCAGAATTGAGTCAACCATTGCCCCAAGTTTGCCATCATCAATCCAGACTGGATCACCGACTTTTAATACAGCGATCGCCTGGGGTAAGGTACAGCTTATACTAGATATTCCCTTTTGAGATTTGAGTTGAGTTGCCGATAAGACAAAGCGATCGCCAGGAAATAAGCGCTTCTTTTTATCCGAAGCGATTAACTTGCCGGTGCGAATTTTGGGACCGCTTAAATCAAAATAAACTTTGCAAGGATAGCCGGTTTCTACTTCTGCCCGTCGAATGGAATTCAGCATTTTTTCCCATTCCGATAGCGTATCATGAGCACAATTAATCCGCAGACAATTTGCACCTTGAGTCAGTAAATTTCGGACTAATTCATAATTGTCAGCCGCTTCCGTGGGGAGAGTGACCATAATTCGGACACGGCGACTGGGGGAGGGAGAACCAAAGACGGCGCGGGCGCGGTAATTCAGAAGGCGATCGCCTCGGAAGAATGCCCGTAACGGAGGGCGTTTCGGCAAGGTTGCGGGGTCACGATGACAAACAGCCCCTAACGTGGCGATCGCTGCATCTAAATTCGGCAAAACCCGCGCCTCACTGCGTCCCAGAGAAGATAATCCCCAGGGAGTTAATGCCATTTGTAAATCGCGTAAATCCTGCCTTCGCAATGCTAAATAATAGGCAAAATTTAACCCACTAATTAAAAATGACCGCCTTTGAATTTCGGGTCGCCATTGTTCAAACAGTTCCCGACCCTCATTCTCAACGGTTTCACGCAGTTTAAGTAAAGCATTCAGAAGGTCTTCTGGGCTGCATAATTCAGGAATAGGGAGTTGTAGCGGTTCAGAAATTAAGGTTGGCATGATACGTCACTGAATAAAATACTGAGTCAAATTTTTAGAAGATTTTTCACACAGCCGAGTCCGGAGTTTTCTCAGGTTGGTCTTGATGAAGATACTTCTATTCTATAAGACTCAAGGAATTTGACGACTGGGGGAGCAATAAATCTTAATGTGTAAGGCTGAAACCGATGGTAATTCAGGAAAATAGGGCGCTAACTGTTCAGGGATTTGACGTTAAGATTTGGGTAAACAATGTAACTTAGGTTCTATTCTTTTGGGTCCAGATATGCAGAATGGCAGGAGTTGCTTAAAAGTAACAATACAACGGCGATCGCTCCCTAAGAATCAGCCCAGCCTAAACCCAATGAGTTCTTCTCCACAACACAATGCTCGTGAGCACCACAAATAACAAGCCAAACCACAAAAAATAAGCGACATTCGTAGCTTTTTCAGCTTTAGAAGCCAGTCCCCATTCCCCGGGACGAATCTTTTGCACCGAAAAGGTCAAAACCCCAGCTAAATTCAAGCAAACTAAATTCGTCAAAAACAGTAATATTGCCCCAACAGCCGCTTCCCACCGTCCCGAACCTAGCAACATCCCAAACGTCACTAAAGGGGGCAATAATGCTACAGAAACCATTACCCCCACCAGTCCACTAATCGTTCCGGAAGTAAACGACAATGCGCCAGCAATTCCCGACGCTAATGCCAACAAAACATCGGACCAGCGAACCCGAGTTCTTAAAGCAATTTCGGAAATATCCAAATTAATGGGAATAAAAAATCCAATCACTAGGGATACAATTAGGGCTAGAGAAATTCCAAATATCCCAATTTGTAATGCTTTTTTGGCTAGGGTCATATCGCCCAAAGTCGTTGCCAGAGATAAGCCCATATTCGGACCTAATAAAGGGGCAATTACCATCGCTCCAATAATGATAGTCGAATCATCTCGCAACAAGCCGATCGCAGCAATAGTTACTGAAATCAACACCATGACAATATGCTGAAAATTCAATTCTAAATCTCGGTTAATTTGTTGTTGAAGTTCTTGTCGATTCCGCCTTGTACCCTGGGGGTATAATTCCACCTCGGGCAAAGGGCTATTATCCTTTTTCTCTGATGATTCACAAGGCAAAGGATGAGGCAAATAGGCACTAATCGGCATGAGAACAATCCGAAAATCCTCCAGGGAGGAGAAATGACAAGAGAGGGTATCGATCGCCTCTTCGGCTTGTTGAGAAGACAGGATAATTTTAACTAACGTCTTCTCTTCAGAAATCGGGCTCTGCCAAATTGCCGTAACGGAGTGTTGTGGTAGCAACAACTCTACTTTTTCAGCACTTTCTTTGGGTAAAAATAATTCAAGTTGTCTTAGACTCATTTAAAAAGTAATTGAATAAAGATAAGGACAACCGCATCGGGTTACCTTTTAATTTATCATAAATAGATAGCCACTGACCTGATCCGATCGGTAGAGATAAGCGAAGATCATGATAAAATCGGGGCGAGTCGAGATTAACTGCCACTCATTTGAGGTATGAAATTTTGTGAATTTTGCTCCTAAGCTCTGCCCATTCGGGACCACTTCAGCTTAGGGATTTCCATAAAAAAACTTCTGCATTAGAAGTAATGCCGAATTATTCAAGCCGATTGGCGTTCTCTTTTGGGGGGTTGGGGGGATCTCTGATAGAAGATTTTATTTTGTGGAGTTCCCTTAGAGTATAATTGTCCAGCTAGTTTCAGGCGACATCTTCTTAAGTTGTTACAAATCGGTTCCCGTCTGGAAACGAGAGGAAGTTCCTGGAGTGAGGAGTCCCAGGTTATACCTGGGAACGAAAACAGATTTTATAGGTACGACGTATTTGATGGTAAAAAATTATGCTTTGGTGCATGAATGGCTGACGCCTTATGCAACTGGGGGTTCAGAATTGGTGGTTCAAGAAATTCTCAAGGCAGTGGATGCGGATCTGTATGCCCTGATTGATTTTGAATCAAAAAATCCCGAGAGTTATTTATTTAAACGGCAGATTGGCTCTACTTTTTTGCAACAGTTTCCCGGAGCGAAAAGAGGGGTACAAAAATATTTACCGTTGTTACCCCTAGCGATTGAACAATTGGATTTGCGGGAATATCCGGTGATTTTATCCTCGTCTCATGCAGTGGCGAAGGGTGTCCTGGCGGCACCGCATCAGATGCACGTTTGTTACTGCCATACCCCGATGCGCTATGCCTGGGATTTAACCTTTGATTATCTTCAGAACAGTTCTGCGGGACGAGGATTACCGGGAGTATTGACGCGGTATTTGCTGCATCAATTGAGACAGTGGGATGTGATTTCGGCGAATCGGGTGGATTATTTTATTGCGAATTCCCAGCATACCGCGCGGCGGATTTGGCGCTGTTATCGGCGGGAATCGGAGGTGATTTATCCCCCGGTGAATGTGGAACGGTTTCGGTTTGAACCCCAGAAGGATGATTTTTATTTAACCGTGGCGCGGTTGGTGCCTTATAAGAAGGTGGGGACCATTGTGCGGGGATTTAATCAGTTGGGGAAACGGTTGGTGGTGATTGGGACGGGTCCAGAGTTGGCAGAAATGCGGGCGATCGCCGGGCCCAATGTAGAGGTTCTGGGGGAACAACCGGATGCCGTAGTAGAGGATTATATGGCACGAGCGAAGGCGTTTGTGTATGCTGCCTGCGAGGATTTTGGGATTGCCTTAGTGGAGGCGCAAGCTTGTGGGACTCCTGTGATTGCTTATGGTGCCGGTGGAGCGTTAGAGACGGTCCTAGATATCCGAAATCATCCCTCTAAGGGGACTGGATTATTTTTTACTCAGCAAACGGAAGAGTCATTAATGGAGGCGGTGGAGCGCTTTGAAGGGTTGCGATCGCAGTTTAATCCCCAAGCGGGGCGGGACCAAGCGGCCCTGTTCACCCCCCAGGTGTTTCAGGAGCGTTACCGCCATTTTATCGAGGAGTGTTATCAGGAATTTCAGGCAAGAGATTGATAAAAATTCGGTTTTATGGTATATGGGTAAACAAGACTTGCTGGGACCCTTTAAGTTGGGCGATCGCACCACCAAATCAGCCAAACAATCTGGAATGCTGGGTTCCATCCCCTGTATCAATAATCTGCGATTTGAAAAGATTGAGGCGATGAGGGTGTAATCAACTCCTCCTGACGGGAAGTAAATCGGCATGAATCGCTCAGACTCAGAAAGACAGGCACTTTGAAAGAGTCGGTTTTGTCTGGGTGTCTGTGACCTGAACTCTCCAGACGCGGTGCAAAACGTCTGAAGGCTTTACAATCAGGACTGTGTGTGGTGTGAATTAAAGGAGTAAGATGACTGCCGATAGCCAACTCATCTCCGGCAAAGTGATTCGGGCGGTTGCCAGACGGACCTTTTGGCCTTTCGTCCTGAGTGGGATCAACGGAGAATTTTCCAAGCGGCTGTTCGACGTTGTGTTTTCCCTGTGCGTTCTAATCGTGTTTTCCCCGGTTTACGCGATTTTGGGTCTGCTGATTTACATTAGCTCCCCCGGCCCAATTTTTTATGTGCAGGAGCGCGTTGGCAAGAACCGCCAAAAATTCGGATGTATTAAATTCAGGACAATGGTACTCAATGCCGATGAAGTTTTGCTGGATATCATGGAAACTTCCCCTCATCTGCGTCAAGAATTTGAGGATAATTTCAAACTCAAGCAAGACCCCAGAATTACTTGGATCGGGCATTTTCTAAGAATCACTAGCCTGGACGAATTTCCCCAATTTTGGAATGTTTTGAAAGGTGAAATGAGTGTGGTTGGGCCTCGACCTTTAGTGGTTGAAGAATTGCCCAAATATGGTCGATATATCGATAAAGTCCTGACTATTAAACCGGGCATTACCGGATTGTGGCAGGTCTCCGGTCGAAATGACATTCCCTATCCCAAACGCATCCAAATTGACGTTTATTATGTCAATTTTAAAAACTTGTGGATGGACCTGTGGATTGTCTTGAAAACCCTTAAAGTGGTGCTGTTCCCTAAAAATAATGGGGCGTATTAACGGGCGTTGTTGCTCTGAACTGCATCGGCGCTGGGCTGGTGCAGTTCATCCCCTTTAACAAACCGACTGCGATCGGGAATTATGCTGAGGACGTAAGGCTTCAGCAAATTTTTTGCATTTCCACCCCAAACCCCGGGAAAAAATTCAAGAAAACGGTGACAGTTGATACCCAGAGGAAGTACAATCCAGTAACATCCGGCAACGAAAACCGGATGACTCGATTGACCAAAAATTCGCAAACACTACGCCAAAACTATAGGGTTCCTTCACAGTAACTGCCAAAATTCACGATAAAGTGAAAGACTGATTTGATAAATCCCCACCTGAGCGAAAAATTCCCAGGATCGGGGTCAAGACAAAAAATCATTAGGGTGCGGTTCAGTACAGACTCTGGCGATCGCCACTTAGAGTCCAAAGACTTAATTTGAGGTTGAGAGGAAAAATCAAAAATGACGCAGCAACGTAAGCGGGCATTAATTACCGGCATCACCGGCCAAGACGGTTCTTACTTAAGCGAATTATTACTAGAAAAAGGCTATGAAGTCCACGGGATTATCCGCCGGACTTCCACCTTTAATACCGACCGGATCGATCATCTTTATGTGGATCCCCATAGCGAAGCAGCCCGGTTATTTCTACATTACGGGGACTTAACCGATGGGGTCACTCTCCGCCGGATTCTTGAAGAAGTCAAACCCGTGGAAATTTACAACCTGGGGGCTCAATCTCATGTCCGAGTCAGCTTTGACTCCCCAGAATACACCGTGGATACCGTGGCAATGGGAACCCTGCGCCTGTTAGAAGCAATCCGCGACTACCAACAGCGCACCGGGATCCAAGTCCGGTTTTATCAAGCGGGTTCCTCGGAGATGTTTGGGAAGGTCCTAGAAGTCCCCCAAAAGGAAACGACCCCGTTTTATCCCCGCAGTCCCTATTCCTGCGCCAAAGTTTACGCCCATTGGCAAACGGTCAATTATCGGGAATCCTATGATTTATTTGCCTGTAATGGTATTTTGTTCAACCATGAATGCGTGATTGATCAAACGCCGGTGTTCATCCGTCAGGATGGATTAATTGACCTGGTGTCCATTGCGGAAATTGTCCCCCATCATACCGATGCAGGTCACAAAAATCGCTACACGACAGATATTAAAGATGGGAATGGGTTTGAAGTCTGGGATGCCACCGGATGGGCGCAAGTGACTTGCATGACTGCTACCTGGAATGGGGCCACAGAACAAGCCAATAAAACCGTACATCGGATTGCCGCAGAGGGCGCGGTTTATCATGCCACAAGCGATCATGTGGTGTTTGTGGAACAAGGAGAATTGGCCGTCGAAAAACCTGCCGGTGAGGTCAAAGTTGGGGATTCCTTGGCTTTGATTGACTTGCCGCGATCGCCTGAACAAATTGACATCACCGAAACTGAGGCATGGTTACTCGGGGTATTCGTTGCTGCCGCAGAAATTGACAGTCAAAGTCAAGTAACTTTGACAATTCCCGACGCAACTTTAACCAGTCGCCTCGCCGCCTCTTGGCGAAAAATCTCCGGCGGAAATTGCGATCGCCTTGCGGCATCCCGTCTCCAGTTATCCGGCAACGCCGCCTACAGTGACTACTTACGATCCGAACTGTACAGCAAATCCCAAGATAAACGCATTCCCAAACGGATTCTGAATGCAGGCGATCGCGAACGGTTAGCCTTTTTAGACGGATTTAAAGCAGTTTCTCCCCTTGCTGGAGAATCCTTCACCGTCCAAACTCCCTCTGCCGTCCTCGCCGCCGGACTCTACTGGATGTCCGTCACCACCCTGCAACAACCCGCCTGGATTGCCACCGAATCCCAAGGCGACTGCCTCCAGTATCAAATTCACATCAACGCCACCCGACCCCAAGACAACACCCCGGCCCAAGTTGTCACCGCTGAACCCATCCACTATCAAGGATGGTTGTTTGACTTGGCAACTACTAGCGGGACCTTTCATGCCGGAGTCGGCCAGGGCTGGATCCATAACTCCCCCCGCCGAGGCGAAACCTTCGTCACCCGGAAAATTACTCGGGCCGTCGCCCGCATTGTTGCTGGAAAGCAGAAAAAACTCTTCCTCGGTAACCTAGATTCTAAACGGGACTGGGGCTATGCCAAAGACTATGTTCGCGCCATGTGGTTGATGCTGCAACAAGACGAACCGGATGATTATGTGATTGCCACCAATGAAACTTATACCATCCGCCAATTTTTGGATTTAGCCTTTAATTTCGTTAATCTGAATTGGGAGGATTATGTGGAATTCGACTCCCGGTATCTGCGTCCTGCGGAAGTTGACTTATTAATTGGTGACCCCAGTAAAGCAAAGGAAAAATTAGGGTGGGAACCCTCGATTACCTTTGAACAATTGGTCGCCTTAATGGTGGATTCTGACCTTAAGGCGATCGGGGTAGAGTCTCCCACGGGACAATCCATTATCGATCGCGCCTTCATCCGCCAAGACAGTGGTCACATGGTGGACTAATTCATCACCGCATCCAGTCCCCTCCTCAAGACCCTGGGGAGGGGGCCTCTTCTTCAATCAAGGTAAAGTGCGATTGCCGACCCGTTCAAGTATTAAGTATCAGAGGTCAAGATAAATGGAATCATTAGACTTAAAAGACAAACGCATTCTTGTCACCGGAGGTGCCGGATTTTTAGGGCGGCAAGTTATCGACCAATTAACCGAAAATGGGGCCGATCGCGATAAAATCACCGTCCCGCGATCGCGTGATTCTGACCTGCGAATCATGGAAGTGTGTCAGCAGGTTGTCCAACAACAAGATATTATCATTCACCTCGCTGCCCATGTCGGCGGAATTGGATTAAATCAAGAAAAACCCGCCGAACTCTTCTATGACAACTTGATGATGGGGACACAACTCATTCATGCCGCCTATCAAGCAGGTGTGCAAAAATTTGTTTGTGTCGGCACCATCTGCGCCTATCCCAAATTTACCCCCGTCCCTTTCAAAGAAGATGACCTCTGGAACGGATATCCGGAAGAAACCAATGCGCCTTACGGGATTGCCAAAAAAGCCTTATTAGTCCAACTGCAATCCTATCGGCAACAATATAATTTTAACGGGATTTATTTACTGCCAGTTAACTTATATGGACCGGAAGATAACTTTGACCCCAGTAGTTCTCACGTTATTCCGGCTTTAATTCGCAAAGTTCATGAAGCGCAAGAACGAGGTGATCAAGAATTAGTTGTCTGGGGCGATGGTAGCCCTTCTCGGGAATTTCTCTATTCTACCGATGCCGCCCGAGGCATTGTGATGGCTACCCAATCCTATCATAAATCCGACCCGGTTAACTTGGGAACAGGGTATGAAATCACCATTCGCAATTTAATTGAACTGATTTGCGAATTAATGGGATTTGAGGGCAAATTAGTCTGGGATACGGACAAACCCAATGGTCAACCTCGCCGCTGTTTAGATACAGAACTGGCTCAAAAAGAGTTCGGATTTACGGCAGAGGTTGGGTTTAAAGAAGGCTTACAAAAAACCATCGCCTGGTATCGGGAAAACGCAGCTTAAGGGGCAATTTAGGTGAATAGAAACGGCTAAAGACAGGTTATTATCTTGTTTTTAGCCGAATTTGAAACAACAATTTTATAGTTGTATAACTCCCCAATGTCTCTCGACCCTCAACTGGAGAAAGCCGAACTCAGACTCACGTTACTGCAAAAGCGAAAAGCTCTTTCTTTAGGAGAATGGCAAGAGAAAAGTCATCGCCTTTGTTGCCATTTAAAATCGTCAGATTTATATCAAAAATCCCAAACTATTTTAGCCTATATTAGTGTTCACCAAGAACCGGATTTAAGTCCTTTATTCACGGACCAAACCCATCAATGGGGGCTTCCCCGGTGTGTCAAGAAGCAGTTAGTTTGGCATCGCTACGGTATAGGAGATCAACTACAACCAGGAAAATATGGAATTTTAGAACCGCTACCGGATGCGCCAATCTTGACAGCGGAGGAAGTGGATTTAATTCTAGTCCCATCGGTGGGATGCGATCGCCAGGGGTATCGCCTCGGATATGGCGGAGGATTTTACGATCGCCTGCTGTCTCTTCCAGAATGGCAGTCTAAACCCACCCTAGGTATTTTATTCAATTTTGGTGATTTACTCCAGTTACCCATCGCCTCCTGGGATAAACCCTTGCAGGGAGTTTGTACCGAAGTCGGGTTGAGACAAATCCCCTTGAAATTGACAGGGTAACTTCCCTCTTCTATACAAAATGAAACCAAACCCTGAGAATCCTGCTAAATTCTCAAGGTTGCATGATGAATATGGACTACTTCTCCGTTAAGGTTTCAATCCCATCCCAATCTAATGGCAGGGGAGAAGATAACCATTTTTGACAGCGGAGTTTATGCAATTGGGCGGCTTTGTCTCCTGGAGAAATAGCCAGTAATTTTTCAAAGGTTTCTAAGGCTGTTGAAAACTGGCGGTTGAGATAATGCTGGCGTCCTTGTTGATAAAGTTCGATGCAGTTTTGTTTGATATCTGCGATCGCATCGGAACGTAATCCCACTAATTCATAGAGGCTCACGGGTTGATTTCTGCCCTTGACTCGCACGATATCGAGTTCTCTCACCCACAGCCGATCGCTGCAAGGTTGATAGGTACTGCCACTGAGAATAATGTCACAGCCATACATTTTTGTGGTTCCTTCTAAACGGGAAGCTAAGTTGACATCATCCCCAATTACAGTAAACTCCATTCGTCGGGAATGTCCGACATTTCCGCTAATGGCTTCGCCGGAATGGATGCCAATGCCGATGGTGATGATTTTGTTGGTGTCGGATTCGCGTTTGGCGTTGAATTCCCGCAAAGCCGATCGCATTTCTAAGGCAGTTTGAACCGCATTCCAAGCATGGTTTTCTAAGGGGACTGGGGACCCAAAGACGGCCATAATTGCATCGCCAATGTATTTATCTACCATGCCTTGATGTTTGAAAATAGCATCTCCCATCGGTGCAAAATAATCGTTGAGCATACTCACAACTTGTTCGGCTTCCATGCTTTCAACTAGATTAGTGTAGCCGCGAATATCTGAAAATAATACGGAGACTTCTTTGCGATCGCCTCCTAATTTTGCGCCTCCACTTTGCAGGAGTTTTTCGGCTAATTCCTGAGTCATATAGCGATACATGGTATTTTTTAGCCGTTTTTCGTCGCTGATGTCGTCTAAAACGACCAATGCACCATAAACTTCCGAGGGGTCACTGGCGGCGGCGATCGAGTTAATGGATAAATGAACGCTGCGAAGTTCTACTCCGTCTGAGATTAAGGTGCGATCGGGATAATATTGTTGACGTGACTGAGAGTCACATCCCGATAAAGCCGCTTCCACCCAAGGCGCAAAATCCCCTTCTTTGATTTGAATTAAATCTAAGATAGAACAACCTTCAAGGGAATCGCTTTCCCTCAATCCCAACAAGTTTTTAGCACTGGGATTCGCTGCAATAATTTCCCCGTTTTCATTGGTAGAAATAACGCCATTGGTGAGGCTACGCAGAATATCCCGTTGCACCTGTTCTTGTTGCTGAATTTTCGCATATTGTTTTTGAATGGTATCATATTGGTGTTTAACCATTTCAAAGAGTTTGGCATTTTGCAAGGCAATACCAGCTTGGATATTAAAGGCTTCCATAAACTCCATATCGCCCCGATTAAAACTGGCTTTCCAGCATTCAGGCGCTTGAGGCCAATTTTCAGGATGGTAGGTGGACAATTCCCCCGCTTTCTTTTTATTGACTAATTGAGTTACCCCAATTAAATCGCCATCACAGTTGAAAATTGGCATACATAACAGGCTACAAGTCCGATAGCCATTGGCGCGGTCCAGATTTTTAGAAACGATAGAGTCTGGGTCTTTATAGAGGTCAAAGGGCACATTTAAGGGTTTCCCAGATGCCGCAGATTTTCCGACATATCCTTGTCCGACTTGGACTTGCAATTTCTTGGATGAGCCATCGGGCTGAGTGATATTCGCCCAGAGTTGGTTACCTTCTAGCAACCAAAGGGTACTGCGATCGGCATTCATCAGGGTTTTGGCTTCATTCATCACCCGATGCAACGTTTCTTCTAAATTTAAGCTACTAGAAGCCAATGAGCGTGTAGCAGCCAGTAAGGCTTCGGCTGCGCGATTTTTTTGAGTGGCGGTATAAAAGGATTTAGAGCTTTCAATCAGCAGCATAATTAAGGGCGACAACTCTTCAAAGAGTCGTTCGTCATCACGGGTAAAGCCACTCAAATCAATGCGGTCTTCTAAAAGGTCACTGGCATTACAATCGAGTTTTAATTTGTTGAGAACTTGAACCACAGCAACTAAACCATTTTGGTCATTGAGTAAGGGTAATGCCAGCATGGTATAGGTTCGATAGTCATTTTGTTTATCAAACTCTTTCGCTGCATCAGAACGAGGGTCTTGATAAAAATCAAAGGCAATATTAACCAGTTTTTTAAAGGTTGCTACTTCACCGACAATCCCTCGGTCCGTGGGAATGTGAATTTCTACAGAACCATTTCCGTCATCTTTAGCGACTAAAGACCAGAGTTCATTTTGGTCTTCATCCAGGAGGAAAACACTACTGCGGTCTGCACCGAGTAATTCTCCGACTTTCCAAGTAACTGCGGTCAACATTTCACTCAGGAATGCTTCAAAATCCTGATTAGCTAAACTCAACATGGAAAGGGTTTTATAGGTGATATTGAGTTGCTTTTCAACTTCAGACAGTTCTCGGCGGAAATTGTCTTTGGTCAGGGGGGCAAGAAGACCTGCAATATCAATTTTCTTTGGGGCTAATGCACCGGATTGAGAATTGCTCATGGCGAATAGTTGGCTAAATGTAAGATAGCGGCATCTCCTGATGTATTTAAAGTATAGAAAGCTTGCGGTAAGAATAGGGTCAAAAAATTCAGCCGTTTATTTAGTCTTTTTTCAAGAAAAAATGTAAAAAATTCAGAAAATTCAGAAAATTCATGTTATCTTAGTTTCAAATTAATTCAGGGATGCCCTATGGTTGAGGGAAAGCTCGTTAAACTGCTCGAACTAGCAGAGAACTGCATTACTGAAAAAACCGGAAAACCGCTGGCAGACGTCCAGAAAAATATTCTGCGGCAAGCCTTAGAAGGACAGCGCCTCAAGGATATCCAGGTTTCGGGCTATAGCCAGAGTACGATTAAGTCGGATAAGGCACCGAAACTGTGGAAGCAACTCTCGGATGTGACGGGTCGAAAAGTCACGATTAAGACCCTACGCCTTGTCCTAGAGGAGGTTTTGGAGGAATTGCCCGATCGCCCATCCTCTTCAGTTTCGATGGGATGCCTCGGTTCAAGCTCGTCGCTACAAATGAATGAGCAACTCCTGGACTCGGGAAACCGGCGATCGCTTGTTTTGGAACGACCCGGAGGACAGATTCCTTTAAATTCACCGTTTTATATTCAGCGGTCCCAAGCGGAGTCCCTCGCTTATGAAGAAATTGCAAAACCGGGTAGCTTAATTCGCATCAAAGCGCCCAAACAAATGGGGAAAACTTCCCTGATGGCGAGACTTTTGCACCATGCAGAACGATTGGGATGTCAGACAGTTTCCTTGAATTTTGAGTTAGCTGATAATGAAGTTTTTGCTAATCTGGATAGCTTGTTACGGCGTTTTTTTTGTGCTTCGGTTGCTAAAGCATTACAGTTGCCGATGGAACACATTGATCAATGCTGGAATAAGGGTTATACCAATAAAGTGAGTTGCACAGATTACTTTGAAGAGTATGTACTCCCGGCCATTGACAAGCCTTTAGTCTTAGGATTAGACAAGGTGGATTTAATTTTTCCCCATGACAAGGTAGCCGATGACTTTTTTGTGCTACTACGGGCCTGGTATGAAAAAACCAAAGAAAATTGTATTTGGAGAAATTTTCGGCTGATTATTGTTCATGGAACAGAAGTCTATATTCCTCTGAGTAATGATCAGTCGCCGTTTAATGTGGGTTTACCTGTAGAACTTCCAGAATTTGACCCGAGTCAAGTACAGGATTTAGCCCAATTGCATGGTCTGAATTTAACTTCTGACCAAGTGAATCGACTGATGGCTATGATTGGAGGGCATCCCCATTTAACGCGGATTGCTTTGTATAAAATTGCTAACCAAGAAATTGAGTTAGAAGAATTACTAAAAGCTGCACCAACAGATCGAGGAATTTATGCCGATAGCTTGCGGCTGCATTGGTGGCATCTCCAAAACCACCCTGATTTAATGAAGACTTTAGGGCTTATTCTTTCTTCAAAAAGTCCGGTGGAGTTAGATTCAATCGTTAAATTCAAGTTAAATAGTCTAGGATTGGTTCTGCTTCAAGGCGATTTGGTGACGATTCGCAATGATTTATACCGTCAATATTTCCGCGATCGCCTGAACTTTTCCCAGACTACTTCCTGGCAGTTCAATACCCCCAATACCCTCAAGCGAGGAGAGTATAACAACCCCTTCAATTCCAACTTTTTAGGGGATAATGTTCTGGCTACGATTGTTTTTACCGACGTCAAAGATTCAGCCTTAAAGCAACATGAAAATCAAACCCTTGTCCTAGGGGCAATTTTCCGAGATTTAAACTTGATGACTCAACTCTGTGAACAGTTTGACGGTCAAGTTCTAAAATCGATGGGGGATGGGTTGCTGATGTACTTTGCCTCCGCCGTGAAAGCGGTAAAATGCGCCCAAGAAATTCAACAGACTTTAAGATTAGCGGCGAATAAACTGCCGGAATCAGAAATTCTTGAACACCGGATCGGAATTCATTTAGCTGAAGTGTTTTTTAAGAATCATGATGTCTATGGGGATGGAGTCAATATTGCGTCCCGGATCCAGACTGTAGCTCATCCAGGAGGTATTTGTATTTCTGGCGCGGTTTATCAAGCTATCAAAACTCACTTACAACTGCAAGTTTCTAGCAGTGATTGGTATCAACTGAAAGGATTTAACGAACCCATGTTTCTTTATCAGTTAAACGGATGAATTCTAGTCACTTAATCCCTTACGAATATAAAATTGGCGGTAGTCTTCCCCTGAATACTCCCACCTATGTGATGAGGCAAGCTGATGAAGATTTGTTTAATCACTTAAAAGCGGGGATGTTTTGTTATGTGCTGACTTCTCGGCAGATGGGTAAGTCTAGTTTGCGGGTAAAAACCATGAACCGGCTTCAGGAGTCCGGAATGGTTTGTATGGCGATGGATTTGACAGAAATTGTCGAACTAGATATTACTCGAAATCAGTTTTATAAAAGTATTACTCGCCATTTAGCTAAAAGCTTTAATCTGTTAAACCAGATAGATAACTTCCAGGACTGGTGGCGGGACCATGAACAAAGTCCGATGCAAGGACTTTCTTGTTTTGTTGAGGAAGTCTTGCTCAAATATGAGCCACTGCAAGATAAAAAATTAGGGGTTTTTATTGATGAGATTGATAGTGTTCTTCGTTTACCTTTTTCAGTCAATGATTTTTTTGCCTTGATTCGGTGTTGGCATAATAATCGGGCAGATAATCATGAATATGACCGCCTGACGTTTTGTATTTTAGGGGTGGCTTCACCCTATGATTTAATCAAAGATGCTAATCATAGTCCCCCTTTTAATTTTGGGAAGTCCATTGAATTAACGGGGTTTAAGTTGGAAGAGGCGGAACCCATTGCGGTGGGGTTGAAAGAAAAATTTAATAATTATAAACCCGTTTTAAAAGCTATTTTAGATTGGACGGGAGGACAGCCTTTTTTAACCCAAAAACTCTGTAAATTAATTGTAGAGGCCGAAAGTGTGCCGCCTAGAGGTCGCGAAAAGCAGTGGGTAGAAAAGTTGGTGCGATCGCGAATTATTGAAAACTGGGAATCCCAGGATGAACCGGAACACCTGCGGACTATTCGCGATCGCCTCCTCCGTCAGGGACCGCAGAATCGCCAGCTATTAGAATTATATCAACAAATTTTAAAGAATGCTGAATCAACCCCAGATCTAAACGAGGCTTTAGGTGCAATTCTTGCCGAAGAAACTCCGGAAAAAATGCAACTTAGACTCTCCGGATTAGTCGTCAAACGAAATGGAAATCTCAGGGTAACCAATCGAATTTATAAATCCGTGTTTGATGCCCTTTGGACTGAAAAGGCTTTAGCTTCTTTACCCGGAAGTTCCCCCGTTCCTCAAAGCGAAGATGAGGAATTTTTCCAAACCCTTGTAGAACTAGAAAGAAACCTACTGGTTGCTCAATTAGCACAGGTTCACGATGGAAACTGTTCTGAACAAACCCTGTATGAAGTTTTAAGAAATATTACCCTACAAATTGGCAATTTACTCCATGCGGACCGCGCGACTATTTATTTACTCAATGAAGATAAAAATGAACTATGGTCTGTGGTTGCGGAGAATGAAACCAGTGATTTTTTAGATATTCAAGTGCGGGTCGGCGAAGGAATTGCAGGACAAGTTGCCCAAACCAAAGCATTAATTAATATCCCGGACGGGGTTTATCAAGACCCCCGGTCTAAATTCGTTAAAGAATTTGATACTAAATATAATTATTATACTGCTAATATCTTAGCGGTCCCGGTTTTAAATGAATCGGGAGATTTAGTGGCGGTGATTCAGCTTTTAAATAAATTAACCTCTCAGGTCATTCACGGATTTGAATTAAATCAAACCATTGATAGAAAGGGATTTACTGAAGGAGATAGTCAGCGTCTCTATACTTTTTTAAGTTCAATTGCTCGCATTTTAGAAAGCTGTCAATCTTGTTACAAAGCGACTCAAAAATTGAGAGCAACCGCAGCACTTTCGGAGGCCACTCGGTCTCTGGATCAAGCGAATTTAGATACAAAAGAGATTTTACAGCGCGTGATGAATGCGGCTAAAAAATTGCTTAATGCGGACCGGAGTACCCTGTGGTTAATTGACCGAGAACGGGAGGATTTGTGGACCGAACTGCCCGAGACGGGAGAAAAACGCTGTCCGATTGGGGTGGGGTTTGTGGGCAAAGTTGCGGAAACCCTGCAACCGATGATTATTCCTTTTGACCTGTATGAACATCCTCATGCAGGGACGGCTAAAGAGACAGATAAACAAACAGGTTACCGCACCTCTAGTTTGCTTTGTATGCCGGTTTTGAACCCGGATGGTGAACTCTTGGGGGTCACTCAATTACTGAATAAAAGAAAGCTGGGGGAGTTTCCCGAGTATAACCCCAGCAACTGGCCCGAAGTCCCGGAACAATTTAAGGCGAGTTTTGATGAAAATGACCGACAGTCGATGCAAGTTTTTAATCAAAGAGTAGGGGTGATTCTTCAGTATGCTCAAACTCATGAAGCGCTGCTGAAAATTGCTGAAGTTAAACCCAAAGAAGTGGTTCATAATGCTTTGTTTATGCTGTCTAATGTGGGCAATCATCAAAGTGAACCCTTTCTCTATGATGCCCTTTATAATATTCTGAATTTCCTGGGAAGGTCCCTGAGTAAATTAGTGAATGCAGAAGGTGCAACGATTTGGGTTTTTAATTCTGAACTCAAGGAATTTTGGTCGTTGATGCCTTCAGGGAAAATGGGGGATTTGGTTGAAGAAATTATTCCCGATTCTCCGGAAATTCAGAAAGAAATCATGGCTTTTCACTCTAGGGGGGAGATGAAGGGCGGAAAAGCTAAACGGAAGTCTGGGATGGTGGGGATAACTAATGACCAGCTATCTGTTAATCAGGGGATGGTTGTGCCGATCGCTCATCCCCAGGGTCAGGTGATGGCATTGGTGCACCTTATTCATCCTAAGGCAATAGAATCGGGCCATTTGATTGAACAGCGCACGGAATCCATTTTGCCGATTGTGGAAGGCTGTCAATCTTTTTATCGGGATATCAAAATTTTAGAACATAATCGCGAAAATGAAAAGCTTTGGGCGGCGATGATTTCCCTCAGTGAAAAGGACTGCGATTTGCAAGAAATCCGGCAAGAAATGCTCCAAAAAGTGTTAAATGCAGCGCAGAAAATGACCAATAGCGATCGCAGTACCCTTTGGTTATTGGATCGGCATCAGGGCAACTTATGGACTACCATTCCCGGAGAAGGAGAATTACGCTGTCAAATCGGGGTGGGGTTCGTGGGAATAGTCGCTGAAACTTGCCAATCAATGCTGATTCCGTTTGACCTTTATAAACATCCGAAGGCGGCTAATGCCAAGAAAACCGATAAACAAACGGGTTATCGAACCTTTAGTTTATTATGTACCCCAGTTTTGGGTTCGGATGGCAAGTTGCTAGGGGTCACTCAGCTTGTAAATAAGCGTAAACCTGGGAATTTTCCGCCCTATCAAACCCGTGATAAGCGCAAGATACCGGATTACTTCAAAACCAGTTTTAATGAACGCGATCGCCGGTCGATGGAACTTTTTAATGCTCAAGTTGGAGTGATTTTACAAAATATCCAGCAGAAAGACTTGATCCGCTATGAAATTCAAAATCGCCTTGCCAGTAAAGAACTACAACCGACTCGTTCCTGAGATGGAGTTTGTTTAAGGAGAAACCAGTTTAGGAAAGCGATCGTCTAGGGATTGATTAAAATAATACTGACACCAAAACTCGGCAATATCTAACAACATAGGTAGGGAATTAAGATTCAATCCATTGCCATAGTTGATGTCATAGTTTTCCGCATATTCTCGGGCTAATTGGTACGTGTAATACTGATATTCTTGATTAATAAAACAACACAGGGCATAATCAACTTTGAGTAAGTTACCACTGCGAATAAAATGGACAACTGCCCACTCAGTTCGGCGATAATCGTTCCCTTGGTAGAGTTTAATTTCCTCCCGGAGGGCTGCCATTGATTGTCGCTGTTGGGGGCTGACTTCCTCGATCGCCGCTTCCATTTGGGCGATCGCCTGAGTTACAATCGCTTTGTGGGCTTGCCATTCGGTCTCATCAAAGCGATCATTGGGGGTACTCTCCATTGTTTCCCAGACTCGTTTGGCAATATGGAGGGCGAAGTGTTTTGAGGGCTGACGGTCTTTACACAAACTTTTAATACTGGTCAGTCTAGTCACTTGAACAGAGTTTCTTCCGGTGTCTTCCTGAATTTCCTTAATGGTTTTGAGCCATTTTTTGATAATATTGGCAATTTTCGTTTCATCAAGTTGGCTTTTCATGTTAGCACTTACCTTTATCGGGAAAAATAAAGAATTATTTTTTTAATTTTGACAGAATTATTTTAGCAGAGGCCGGATTAATTTAAGCCACTCTTTGTATTTTAGACTTTTAGGGGTTTTCCTCAAATTATCGGAAATATTTTAGCCGAAAAGAGGTGGGGGAGTATGCTACGCTATTCCTAATTTCCGTTTAAATCCCTTGGATTGTCTTTTTCTCAACTTTCAAGGCTAACCTTTATGAAAAATTCCCTCAAGCTGACGGCTTCGCGTCAAACCGACTCCCGATGGAAACAGTTGGGCTTCTATGCACTCTTGAGTGCGATCGCCTTCCTCACCCTACTCCCTTTAATTTGGCTGATTAGTACCGCCTTTAAATCTCCGAGTGAAAACATCTTTCAAGTTCCTCCGCAATTCTTACCGGCAGAACCGACCTTTCAGAACTTTGTTCGGGTCTGGGAAGCGAGTCCCTTCGGACAATATCTCTTTAATAGTACCCTGATTGCGGTCCTAACAGTGAGCTTTAATGTGATATTTTGTGCCTTAGCGGCTTATCCTTTGGCCCGATTAGAATTTCCCGGGAGGAATTTGATTTTTTCGGGAATAGTTTCTACGATTATGATTCCCTTTCAAATCGTGATGATTCCCTTGTATATTTTAACCGTCCAATTGGGCTTAAAAAACACTTATTTAGGGATTATCTTCCCCTCTCTCGCTTCAGCCTTTGGTATTTTTTTATTACGTCAAGCCTTTCAAGGTGTGCCCAAAGAATTAGAAGAAGCAGGAAGGATGGATGGCTGTTCAGAATTAGGAATTTGGTGGAATGTGATGATTCCGGCAGTGAGACCCGCCCTAGTGACCTTAGCGCTATTTGTCTTTATCGGGTCTTGGAGTGATTTTCTGTGGCCGTTACTGGTGATTGACCGCCCGGAATTTTATACATTACCTCTAGGGGTGGCGCGATTAGAAGGGACATTTTCTTTAGATTGGCGGTTGATTGCGGCGGGGTCAACGATCGCAGTCGCCCCAGTCTTGCTCTTATTTCTTCTCTTGCAGCAATACATTGTTCCCACCGATGCCGGGACGGGAGTCAAAGGGTAAGTATAAGCAGGGGGTTAAGTTCCCCCTCCCCTTACTTGGACTGGAAAGAAAGTGCCGCTTTGGGATAGGCAATCCGTTTGTGATTGAACTGTTGCCAAACTCTCACAAAAATTTCGGCAATTTTCGGCATTTCTTCCCGTTTCAGACCGGACTCACCGAGTTGATTGTCTTGCCACCGGGCTTTTAGAATTTTATTCACCATATTCAGGGCCTCATCTTGACTCACATCCTTGAGACTGCGTAAGGCTGCCTCACAAGAGTCCGCCAACATGACGATCGCCGTTTCCCGAGATTGGGGAATCGGCCCATCATAGCGGAACTCTTCGTCTCGGACTTCTCGCCCTTCTTTTTGAGCCCGTTGTTGTGCTTGATGGTAAAAATAAGCAATCAACATCGTGCCTTGATGTTCAGGGATAAAGGCTTGAATAGCTTTCGGTAAGCGGAATTTTCGGGCCATTGCCAGTCCTTCGGTGACGTGTTTTTTAATAATGGCCGCACTTTCCCAAGGGTCATCAATTTCATCATGTTTATTGGGCCCCCCCATTTGGTTTTCGATAAACCCTTGGGGGTCGTGCATTTTTCCGATATCATGATACAATGTACCCGTGCGAATCAATTCCACATTACAGCCGAGTTCCTTCGCCGCCGCTTCAGCGAGGGTCGCGACAAACAGGGTATGTTGAAAAGTCCCCGGCGCTTCGGAAGCCAACCGTTTTAAAAGAGGGCGATTAGGGTTAGCCAATTCGGCCAGACGGATCGGGGTTACCAGGTCAAACAAATGTTCCAGATAGGGACTCAAACCCAGGGCGACAATACTCCAAGAGACCCCGGCGATCGCCTGAATTCCAGCGGCCCCGAGAATCGTGTACCAAATCGTCCCTGCGGTGGCACTGGGAATCAGACTGCCAATCAGGTAAACGCCACCTTGGGTTAAACCGGCTACACCCCCAACCATTGCCAATTCTTCTCGCGATCGCATTCGTCCGGCTAGGATGCCACTGATTAAACCGGCTGCTGCATTTGCCAGCAAATAAGTCCACTCAATTTCAATACCCAGGGGTAAAAGGACACTCAGGAGTCCCACAACCGTCCCTGAGAGGAAGGACCCGTAGAAACTACCCAGTAATAAACCAACTGCCGGTAAGGTTGTGTAAGGAATACCCAGAGAAATCAGCAGGGGTGCGGTCAAGGAGAGAAGCAACACCAGAGTGCGATCGCGCCGTCGTAACTTGGGATGAACCCGCCCTTGAACCAGCCAAAAAATCCCTACGGCGATCGTCACCGTTCCGCCGAACCCAAAGAGTCCCACCCAATTAATTTCGCGGCGACTCATATCAAAGCGATCGAGCAGCACAAATTGAGACTGAGAAATTGGCTCTCCCTGTTCAATAATCACCTCCCCTTGTTCCACGGTGACAAACACCGGCTTAACTTCCAGGGCCGCTTGTTCCGCGCGGACTCGGGTGCGTTCTAAATCTTTGATTAAATTAGGCTGCAACACCTCTAAGAGCAAAGTTTGAGAGAGTTCCACCGCGCCGGGTGGGACCTGATCCTCCAACTGGATCATCACCGCCATTTGCAGAACATTTTTGGGCAATCCCTGGGGAATCCCTTGGGACAACATCCGCTTTAAAGCATTGTGGAGACCCAATTGAGTTTGAATCCACTCTTCGTCGGAGAGTTCAAATAAATTAAGACCGTAAATATGGGTTGAGGCAATACTGGTCGTATCTGCGATCGCCGCCACCGCTAAACGGTAGGTTTGACGCGCCTGAGAAATTTGCTCAACCAATCCCGAAAACGCCCCGGACCCCCCGCGTTTGCGGTAAGTTTGCAGTTCTATCACCGCTTGCTGTCCGGAGTCGGTTAACAGACCCCGTTCCACCACCCAAGCTGCCGCAGACGAGTCATTCGGGTCCTCCACTGAATTGGCCGGGCTCGCCTCCATTGGCGTATCTTCTCCCGCCGCCTTCACCACCGCGCTATATTCCCACTCCTGCGCCTGTCTCAGATAAAGCTGGCTGGAAGTAGACAAGATGGCGATATCCACAAAGGGAAATTGCCCCCCGACTTGGCGCAATTGGGTCCCTTCATCCAACACGCGTTGCAGGACTTTCTCAATCTGCTGGGAGACAGGGCGATCGATCATTAAAACCGGGCTGGACCCAATGCGGGCCGCCCTGCGATTGTCTTCGGTGGTTTTGGTGTCTTCTACCCTAGCATCGTCAGGGGCGATAAAGGTTTGTGGGGCAATAGTACCTACATCCAGTTGAGGCTGATTGTAAAAGCGTTGTCCAATCGTAGCGGTGAGGCAGGTTACCGCCAGCAGAACCGCTACAGGGGAATGGACTGTGCTATTCATTTGAGATTGGAGTCCCTTTCTCCAAGTCGTCGGTTCAGTCGAACCTTGTTTGGGAGGGGCGGGTAACTCGTGGGGTTTAGACGGATGAGACTCTGGAGGGAGGGTCCCCGTCTTGAGCAGATTGCTGTTGGAAAGATTGCGCGAGTAAATATTGGCGCAATCTCTCCCCCATTGTTCGAGTTGCCGAGTCAGCATCTGAATTGATCTCATGGATCTCTCGTGCCTGTTCTAAGATAGAGGATTGCTAGGAGTAGAAGCCAAGGCGTTATGCACTATTATAGAGGCACTCTTCCTCAGCCTAAATCTTCACCCCCAAAGGCGGGGATGGGTGGGGTCAATTAGCACAAGGGTAGTTCAACCTGTAGCGTTATTTAGAACATCCATTTAGAATAAGGTCAATCGCACCCCCCAAGGGCTTTCTAGCCCCAATCTGTCATTAAACCCAAAAAATTTGTAAAAACAATCTAATTTTTCCTCTCCCCCATCCTCCCCATCTCCCCCATCCTCCCCATCTCCCCCATCCTCCCCATCTCCCCCATCCCCCCTAGACTTGCCAGGGACGAATCACATCAGGGGCCGCGACAGCGCGAAAATGAATGGCTTCTTGCGGTTGATACTGAACCTCATAGACCCCAGACCAAGTGGCAAGCAGGCGATCGCCTAGGTGAAATAGTTTATCGGTTTGCAATAGCCCCTGTTGCCAAGTCCAAGGGATGCCGGGAATGCTATTATAAGCCCCGGACAAAATTCCCGTGATTATGGTTGTCACAGCGCCTTGACTCCCTGTGCGAGTGGCCCGACTGATGGATAATCGGAAGTCTTCTAGGGTACTCAAAAGGCAGTAAAAGCCTAGGGCAAAGGGGAGGCTGCCAGTACCGTCAGTCTGGGTCAATTGTGAGCGAACCCGTTCTAAACTGGCACCTTGGGCGAGGAGGGTTTCGACGGTTGCCAGTTGGGGAATCAGCGGGGAGGGACTGTCCTGAAGATAGGCAATGGTTTCTCCAATCAAACTGTGCCGGTTCAGGCGTTCGGTCAGACTGGTGGCGATCGCATACCCCAAGGCCAATAGTCCATCTCTTTCGGCTAAGGGGATTGACAAAAGTTCACTAATCTGGTACAGGGTGGTTCTTAAAAATTCTAATTGTTCGTGATAAAAGAGGAGAACCGGAAGCACAGCCATCAGGCGATCGCTCCCTAAAATTGCCGTTGATTCAATTCCCTCGGACCGTTGAGACACCGAGGCAACTGCCTCAAACCAACTTGAGGAGTCAAATCCCCCATTTTGAATTAAACTTTGTACACTCCTCACCAGGTAGTCATCTTCCCCTGGCCTCGGGCGCACCTCAAGCCTAGGTCCGCTCAAGGAAATCATCCCGCTTCCTATCCCATAGCCTATATTAGCACCGAGTAGGGTTCCCTGAAACCGACTTAAAACCGAATATCGCATTCTGATAACAATTGCCCGTAAATATTATATAGAGCGAGTCTAAATTAGTTTGTCATAGAAATGAGAAGCTCCATAATCCCGGATCAGCAGTAGCAAGCAAGATGCTGGCACTCCTTCATTGTATTGCCTTTGATAAAGAGGAGTGGGAGCATCTTGTTACCGGATCAATAGAAAGCCGATCGCATTCCACTTCTGGCTAATAGCCAAGGGGAAAACTTGGGGGAGACAATCATAACAGAAGAGGCAACTTCGAGGCATTCATGAAACAAATCCTCCTGGCGATCGCCATGCTGCTGACTAGCGCCCTTCCCCTAGGCGCTGAGAACCCCCTACACCTGCAACAACTCTTCAATACCCGAGACTGTCGCAACTGCGAACTCAGCGGCATCAACCTCAGTGGGGCTAATCTTACCGGCGTCAACCTTAGCGGGGCCAACCTTAACGGGGCCAATCTTAGCGGGGCCAATCTTAGCGGGGCCAACCTTAATGGGGCCTTTCTGCTCGATGCCAACCTGACTGGGGCCAATCTCAGCAGTGCCTCCTTAATCGTCACCAACCTCAGTGGTGCAATTTTGCATGAAGCTGACTTAAAGGATGCGGATTTATATGGGGCGATCGCCCCTCATGCTGAACTTAACTCCGTAAACCTCGTTGGGGCCTCTCTTCCCAAAGCCAATCTCTATCTCTGTGATTTAACCGAAGCGGACCTCTCCACCGCCAACCTAGAAGGTGCCAACCTAGAACGCGCCGACTTAACCGATGCCAAACTTAGGAATACCATCCTGATCGATACCTCCCTCTGTCGCGCCATCATGCCCGATGGTTCTGTCTCGGAAATCGGTTGTCCCCCGGCTGAACCTGCACCTGAACCGGCTGCTGAACCTGCACCTGAACCGGCTGCCGAACCCACACCTGAACCAGTTGCCGAACCCACACCTGAACCGGCACCTCTTCTGCCACCGCCACCACCACCACCCCCAGTCACCCGATAGCGGTGGGGATAACTAGCCATAAGTCGAATGTGACTCCCCAAGGGAGTCCCGTAAAATAGGTGGATTCGATCTCATACCCACTCCGGTTGTACTCGACCTACTTTACTTTTTAGCCTGCATTGGGCGCAGCCTGTGCGACAGCGCCTAGTCCATTTGTCTGTATAGCCCCACCCTTGAGGGTGTGGGTTTTTGATCGCGCCAGGAGGAGACTTTATGAAAAAAATCAGAACCCTAGTTCAGCACAAAAGTAACAAAAAATATCTCCCCACCTCTACCGTAGAGGGTCAATTTGAGTCGCGTCCTTTCCCCTCACCGACGGAGGCATCTGCGGAGCCCACCCCCGGGGTGCAAGCTGCATCCGAGGGGAAAAAGCGTCAGGGTTTCAACTTTGCCAAAATTGATATCTTTCCACCAGAGGAATCGGAAACCCCGGGAGTCCCGGCAACGATTCAGCGTCAGGGAGGCGATCGCCCCGAATCCGAGGCGGAGTTAATCCAGTCCGATTCTGAAACAACAACAACCACTCCTGAGACCCTGCAACTCAAGGAAGATGAAGAATTCCAAACTCAAGCAACGGATCAAGCTGCCGAGGAGGAATTAACCGTCAATGCTGCACCGGCTACCGCCATTCAGCGAAAAGGCAAAGATAGACAAGCGCCAGTAGACGATCGCCATAGTATCAGTGACCCCTACATCGACCCCACGCGCTGGTTGGAAACCCTCAAACGGGAACGAGTCGCCGATTTATTCCGCACTGCTGGGGGATTAGACGGTCATGTTCAACAGATCCAAATTGAAATCAACCGGCTGATTTCAGACCGCAATCGGCGCAAGTTAGAAGGTCAAACGGGGGAAGACGTTGTACACTATACAACCACCTTGAATACCTTACGCAATTCCCTGATTGCCAGTGCTAAAGCCGCAGAATTTGATTTTGCCAAATTTGGGATTACTTTTGCGCCCCTAGGCTCCGATCTTTATCTCGAATGTAGCAATGGTCAAGTCAAAGTGGATGGCAAGCCCGTCTAAGCCAAGGCACGGCAATGCCGTGCCTTTTGGTGACGGTTAAATCCCCGGAATTTCCGATAACTTTGACTCTAATTCTTCTACCTTAAACTGAGTTGCTTCTATCCATTCCTCGGTTGTAAAATCATATCCATCTTGACGAGCCATCGCGACTAATTTATCTAAACTCGGAGCCGAATTATATTTTTCTTTCAGAGAAGGATTGGTTTGAACTGCTCTAAACAGTCGAACAACCTCGGGTAAAGCCATTTTTAGATTCCTCCAAACATTCAAGATTAATCTGTACCCTGAAGCATTTCCTTAAATTCTAAAACAACTTTTAAAAAACAACCAGGTTATGTCTAAAGAAATTGGTAAAAAATTAGCCCAGGAAGCTGGTAGAAGAGAACTGAGTCGCATCATCATGCGGGGTTCCTCTGCGAAAATGGGGATGAAGAATCGCCTATTCGGACTCCTCCCCGCTCGGTTTCAATGGGTGATTCCCTTCGTGCAGCAAAACTTAAAAATTGAAGCGCCCAAACTGTCCGGACTCAAATTCCAGCTACCGGGAGGATTTCGGAAAAGCCAAGACATTACTAAACAGTCACAACAACTCGCACCAGAAATTGAAGTAACCTCCCTACCGCAAATTTTTCAACCCGCTCAACCCCTCTATTTAAAGTATGATTGTCCCCGAGGAAATCCGTTAAGCTGCGAAGTGGCTCAACAGACCCTAGAGGCAAAACCTCAAGCCAAATATTGCCGACAATGTGGGTTTCCAGTTCCCTTGGCACCGGACACCAAAATTCGAGGCGATCGCGGGACTTACAAAATTGAAAGATTGCTGCGTCATCGGGGAATGGGACGGCTTTATGAAGCTATCCAACTCAGCGATCACCAACCCGTTATCCTCAAAGAATATCTCTTACCCAAACGCTATTTTAACTCCGAAGAAATTCGCCAGCGTAAAGACTTATTTCGGTTAGTCGGGGGAATTAATTTAGCCGATGGTCGCATTCAGGATCAGCGCCTGATTTCCCCCTGGGAGGCGATCGCCCCCCTACGGGAAGAACGCTGCTATCTCGTCACTAGAGGACAAATCGACGCTTTCCCCACTCTGTCCAGCTACCTCTTAGAAACAGGCGCTTTTACTAGCGCCCAAGTTCGCCAAGTCCTCGACCAAGTATTACAAAGTTTGGAGTTTCTCCATGAGCAGAAATTTAGGCTGAGATCCGGTGCATTGAAACAAGGAATTATTCATGGTAACCTAAGTTTAGATAGTCTAATTTTTGTCCCCAATACTCAAGGATTTTTTGTTTATTTATGTGATTTATCGCTTTGGGAAAGTTTTGGACAACCGATTTTATCCGACTCGGCCTATTCCTCTCCCCAACAAGATTTAAAAGCATTAGGATATATTGCCTTTTATTTATTAAACGGACGTACTTTCAACCCAAAAACTGAGCAAGAAATCGACCCTAGGGTCGAGGAAGATTGGCCTTTGGGTGTCCATCTTGAACTAAAAAACTTTATTCTAAACTTAATTGGACTGGGAACTCAAAAATTTGAAACCGCTCAATTGGCGAGACAAACGCTCTTGAAATTATCCGGGGAATGGTGGATTGGAGATGGCACTCTCATTCCGGTGGGAATACCGGAAGCACTTGTTGTTGAAGCAATTGAAAAAAAACGCCGTCAACGCACCCGACTTTTAGCTTTTTTATTAGCAACTTTGGGGTTGATTTTGTTGGCCCTATTAATTATGTGGATTAGGGTAATTCGCCAGCAAAAAACGGCAACAAAAGACCCAGTTTGTTGTATTGAAAAAGTAGCGGGTATTCCCCTGGGAAACTTTACTTATACGGCTTCTGTAAATGGCACTTGGAGCTATCTCCTCCAGCAACCGAATTTAATTGCTCCTGGAAGAACATTAGAACAAGACTTGGAACAACGCCTGCAACCTGAAGACCCCAGCGAACCGCCTAAATACAGCTTTCGCTATGTACCCGAACCGACGTCAACCTTGGCGATCGCCAAGGTTTTATCGGGAGAAACCGACTTTGCAATTACCAATTTAGCCAATGCCCGGACAGCTTACAATAATTTAATTCACACTCAAATCGGCTATCGAGAATTTGCTTATGATGGCATTGTTATTTTCGTTCCCTTCAGCTATGCTCGTCGCGAAAATGGACTCCCCCAACGCTTAAATGGGAGCATTACCTTCGACGAATTACGACAACTTTATACGGGTAAAATTAAGAATTGGCAAGAATTAGGCGGTCCGAATCTTCCCGTAAAACTGTATATTCCCAATGAAGAAGAAGCATTAAGAGTCTTTGAACAGCGAGTGCTTCAAAATGAGCGGGCGATCGCCGATTTTCACAACCTCCTCAAAGCCCCCACATCCGCCAATACCCTAGTCAGAACTCCCGCAACCATTACTCCCCTTTCCACCTTTGAAATGCTGCGAACCGTCATCCGGGATTTTGAAGATAGAAATATCGGGAGTATTGGATTCGCCACCTTGAGTAAAGTCTTTGGACAATGTTCGGTTTATCCCCTCGCCTTAAGTGAAGGCAACCAAACTCCGGTATCTCCCTTAGTTAGAAATCTGGATAATCAACCCATTTCTCCCCTCACGGATTTGTGTAATAATAAAGGCAGTTATAGTCCGAATGTGACTGCATTTTCCCAGAATCAATATCCCTTAGCCTATCCTTTGGTAGTGATTTATCCCCGGGACAATCGTCTCCCTTCCGTCGGAGAAAAATTTGCAGAAATTCTCACCACCCTAGAAGTTCAAACCCTACTCGATCGCACCGGACTCATTCCGATTTACCGACAATCTCCGCCCGCATCCCAATCAGTCCAAAGGGAATAGGTGAAGTTCGACCTTTGTCTAGTATCCACAACACTCTAAAAACCCTAAACTGAGCTATAGTTTTGGGGCCTTGGGTGGGTTAAACAATCAAAGGGGAGTCGTTATTGATGACGAAACAAAATCAGCCAGAAACCCACGGACTGAATTATATTACGGCCAATCGCTTTTATGTGGAGATGCAGGAAACCAACTCCATCGCCGCTTGTTTTAGCGAATGTTCCGGGTTGAGCGTTACGGTTAATTATGACACCTATTTTGAAGGGGGAGTTAATAACCAACAGCGAATCATTTTGGGAAACACCCAATTTTCAGAAGTCACCCTCAAACGAGGACTAACGAATGATGCTGCATTTTGGGGCTGGGCATCTCGAATGCTGACTAAAATCACCCCAGAAAATGCCGGGAGTCCCCAGCGGCGCAATATCAATATTTTACTGTTTAACACCGCCGGAGAAACGATTCAATGTTGGACGCTAATCGGGGCGGTTCCTGTTGCTTGGAGAGCACCGGCATTAAGGGCAGATGCGGCAACGGTAGCAATTGAAGAGTTATCTTTGGCCTATGAAGGGTTAAATGTGGAGGTGAATAGTAACTCGGGTAGCGGTGGAAATGCACTCGGTGGTGGGGGTAAGATTCACCAGAGTGGCAGGGGTACGGGTGGATTCTTTATTTAGGGGTTAAATTATGGTAGAAACTGTCAGCAATTATGAGGAAGAACCGGGCGATCGCAGTCGTCTTGCTGGGTTGAAACCCCTGGGAATTCAAAAACCATTTTTGCCCCATGAACCCCTGGGACAAAAACCTTTTGAACCTCAATCTTTAAAACCCATTGCCCGGGAATTGTTAACAAGTTTTGAGTTAGAACCCGCGATCGCACCCGATGAAGAGGAAACTGTTAGAGAATGGGATCAATTCGAGAAACTCCCCAGAGAAATTCCGGAACTGACGGAAATTGCGATCGCCACCCGAGGGGAACAACCTCTGGGACAGTGGCATTCCATCGGCGATCGGCAAACTCAAGTTAGTCTGTCTGCCAACCCCTCCTTTCAACTCCCCCTC
This sequence comes from Laspinema sp. D2d, assembly GCF_025370755.1. Lineage (GTDB taxonomy): Bacteria > Cyanobacteriota > Cyanobacteriia > Cyanobacteriales > Laspinemataceae > Laspinema. The sequence continues at coordinate 132,805 of NZ_JAMXFC010000007.1, forward strand.
ACCCTCTCCCTAGAAGAGATTTCCTCCAATGTTCCTGAACTATCCGCCTTAAGCGCCTTCGCGAGTCCTCCTCTGGATTTGGGAATCGCTTCTACAACCGAATCCATGCCAACCACTTGGGCGAACCTTGAAGACTTACTCACCCAAACCGCCCAAATTGATACCGACGGAGAATTTGTGTTAACCCCTTGGGGAGTCCAACGAGAGACTCCCCCACAACCCAAGGGAGATCGGTCCTCCGTCCCTGTCCAAAATCCGCCCGACTATAACGATCCCAGAAGTCGAGAAGTCACCCTCACCGCCCCAGGATATGGACCCACACCGGAACCTGAAAACCTAGAGATTTTAGCGCGAAAAGTTTATGATTTGATTAAACAGCGCCTAACCATTGATCGCGAACGGAATGGAGGTCGCTATTCTCGGCGATCGCCCTGGTAAATGTAATATTAATGCCCTATTAATAAAAAGGAAAAACCGCCATGCCTGGTAACAATGTTGCATCAGGGAAACTCGAAAAAGCAAAATTAATTTCCCAAGAAAGCGATACCATCGAATTCATGTTCAACCCAACCGAACTCGTATTCGATCAATCCGTTAGCGTCAATCCGAGTCGAGGGGCGCGCACCAGTTCCGGATTATCTAAAGTCAGCTTTGCCCATCCCGAACCCTGCACTCTGACCATTAGTAACATCATTTTTGATACCTACGAAACTGGGACAAGTATCCTTCCCTCTATTAATCTTCTCAAACAAGCCCTCAGTTTTGCCACCAAAGGATCTGCTGCTCAAAAACGTCCCCCCACCTATATTTTTGCCTGGGGACAACAACAATATATGCGCTGTTTTGTCACCCGACTCAGCTACAGATTAACCCGCTTTTTACCTGATGGAACCCCCGTACAAGCGCGAGTGGATTTGACCCTCACTGAAGTGGATAAAGCAACGGGGAAATAGGGGAAGATAGGGGAGATGGGGGAGATGGGGAGGATGGGGGAGATGGGGAGGATGGGGGAGATGGGGGAGATGGGGTTATGAGAGTTCAAGATAGATTTTTATTAGACTTCTTGCCAAATTCTCTTAAGCCCCCTAGGAACTAAATATTTATTCCTCTGGCTTCCCCCGATAAATCAACATTTATTCCTCTGGCTTCCCCCTTTTTAAGGGGGACGGGAGGGGGATCCAAGGGGGGTTGGGGGGATCAATCCAGTATTTTGCCAGAGGTTTATTGATTAATTATCATCAGAAATTCAGACCAAAACCACATTAAAAACCATGACAGCAATCTCTTACTTAGCTCAACCTAGCTTAAAAATAGATGGAACCGAGGCGTCTGATAAATTACGGGCAGATATTATAGAAATCTCCGTAGAAGAAAGCATTCATCAGCCGGGAATGTTTACCCTAATGATTAACAATGACTACTTCCCTGGGACGGGAGAACCCTGGGGACATGAATCATTATTTGCCATTGGTAAATCTATCGAAATTGGGTTTAGTTCCAGTACCACCGAAGCGCCAGAATTTTCCCAAGGTAAAACCACTGCCAACCTGTTTAAAGGAGAAATTACCTCAATAGAATGTAGCTTTACTGAAACCTCTGAAGCTACCATGCTAATTCGAGGATATGATGTGGGACATCGGCTGCATCGGGGGAGATATAATCGCTCTTTTCAAAATATGAGCGATACCGATATCCTTAAAAAAGTTATTGGGGAAGTGGGAATTTCCTCGGGGACCATTGATCCGAGTGGTTCTCCCCATGATTATGTATTTCAAGAAAATCAAACCAATATGGAATTTTTGCGGGAACGAGCAACTCGCAATGGATTTGAACTGTTCGTTCAAGATGGAAAATTAAATTTTAGAAAACCTAAAGTAGGCAGCACTTTAGAGTTGAAATGGTTGCGGGATATACACAGTTTTCGAGTGCGGGTTTCTAGTACGGAACAGGTGAGCGCGGTGGAGGTACGCGGGTGGGATTATAAACAAAAAAAAGCGATTGTTTCTAATGCCAGTTCTGCCACTGTTCTGACAAGCACCCAATATCAAGAGGGTAAAAAAACCAGTTCAGCTTTTAATGGAAAACCCTCCCAAGCCACTATGATAGTGGTCGATAAACCCGTTTTTAGTAATCAAGAAGCAGATACGATCGCCCAGTCGTTGTGCAATGAATTAGGCGGAGAATTTGTCCATGCCGATGCCGTAGCGGAAGGGAATCCAGATATCCGCACCGGCAAAGTTATCAAATTTACTGACATGGGAAAATATAGCGGAAAATACTATATTACCGAAGCCCGCCATCTGTATCAAGATGGGATTTATACCACAGAATTTAGTGTCCGAGGATTGCGATCGGATGATATTTCCACCACCGTTGCACCGGAAACCCGACTAGAACCGGGTCAAACCCTAATGGTGGGAGTGGTATCTAATAATAACGACCCCGATGGATTAGGACGAGTGCGGGTGAAATTTCCCACCCTGACGGAAAAACATGAAAGTAATTGGGCTCGGGTGGTGGCGATCGGGGCTGGACCCGATCGCGGATTTGACTGCTTACCCGAAATCAACGATGAAGTGTTAGTTGCCTTTGAACATGGAGATATTCATCGCCCTTATATCCTTGGGGGCGTCTGGAATGGTCAGGATAAACCCCCAGAAAAAGTAGCTGAATCCGTCGCGAGTGGGAAAGTCCGCCTCCGAACCATTAAAACTCGCCTCGGTCATAAATTACAATTTGTCGAAGAAGATAAAGGCAACAGTAAAAAAGGGATTTATATTGAAACCGTTGAGGGAAGTAAACATAAACTCCATCTGAACGATACAGATAAAAAGATGGAACTAAAAACCAGCGGTTCTCATTATCTTTTGTTGGATGATAAACTGAAGAAACTAGAAACCAAAACTACTGGCGGTCATACCGTTTTAATGGATGATAATGGCACCAAAAAAATAGATGTGACCTCCGTCGGGGACATGAACGTGAAAACCGGAAGTTCGGGAAAAACCCGCGCCCTCAAAGTTGATGCAGGGGAAATTGAAGTCACAGGAATGACTAAAATTTTACTGAAAGTTGGCCCGAATAGTATTGAAATATCCAATTCAGGGATTAAAATTGATGGCCTGAAAGTGGAAGTGTTGGGAAAAACAGGAGTTGAGATTAAATCCCCCGTTAAAGTTGATATTAGTGGCGCAACCCAAGTCAATGTGCAATCGGCGGCCCAGGTCGGGATTAAAGCTGGGGCCTCCCTGAGCGCCCAAGCGGGGGGTTCCTTGGGTCTCCAAGCGGGTGGGTCCATAAGTGGAACTGCTGCCGGTTCAGTCAGTTTCACCAGTGGCGGTGCAGCGAGTATTACAGCCGGTGCTTCATTCCAAGTGATGGCAGGTGCTAGTGCCGGGATTTTAGCACCCCTGATTCGCCTCAACTGTTGAGAGGCGCGAGAATGCGACTTATGGCTAATGGTCAGCCCCCGGTGAAACCGTTAAAAATGGGGGCTAAATGATCCAGGCCATAATTTAGAGGAAAATCATGTTTCCTGTAGCAGTATTAGGAGATTTGGCGGGGGGAAGTCCCATTGTAGGACCTTGTGCACCCACGGTTTTAGTGATGGGACGCCCCATTGCTTGTATGGGAGATGCGGTTGCCGGAGCCCCGATGGCAGCCGGAACCTTGATCATGCCTGCTTCGGTGACGGTGTTGGCAATGGGTCGTCCCGTGGCCCATATGATGACAATGGCTGCGGGGATGAGTGTCCCCGCACCGATTCCAGTTCCTTTGATGTTACCCGTAATTGCCACCGGGGTGACGGTGTTGGTTGGGCCTCCGTAATCAGGAAACCCCAACCGGATTTCTTGACCGGATTTGTCCGATTAGCAAGCAAAAGGCTCCCGAGGGCATAGGACCAAAATCCGGGTTAATTAACCCTTATCGGTTCTTATCTCCTAGAGTTGGGTCAGGTCAGAACGTCCAGAAATTCGCCCGCTACTCAACTACACTCGACTTTTGGCGAATATTCCTCAGTCCGGAGACTTTAGTACACTAGCGACTAAAGTCTGTGGGCTAACTGTTTCATGGCAAACGATTACAACCCCCAACCGCCTCGGGATTACATCGGCACGGGATGCTCATTCCCGTTACGAATCAATATCCAGGGCAAAATGCAACTGAGTTCGGATGTCCGCAATGTGGAGGAATCCATTCGGATTATCCTTAATACCAAATTGGGGGAGCGTGTTTACCGCCCCAATTTTGGGTCGCGCCTGTCTGAGTTGGTGTTTGCACCGATGAATACTCAAACCCTCTTACTCATCCGCGTGTACATTGAAGAAGCGCTGGAATTGTGGGAACCGAGGATTATCATCGAGGGAATTTACACCGAACCGGATCCCGTTCGAGGTCGGGTGGAGGTTCGGATTGAATATCGGATCAGAGACCGTCACGAGTCTCGCAGCATGGTCTATCCGTTTTATTTAATGCCGTCATCTTAAACCGATTGGGTCATTGGTCTTTGGTCAAGGGTACGCTCTCAACGGACAAAGAACAAATCAGAAACAACCGTTATGGACTTTGATTTTTTACCGAATTTACCTAAATCTGATTTAGACGATCGCAAGTTTCAAGACTTGGTGGATGAGTGCTTGCTGCGGATTCCGCGCTACTGTCCGGAATGGACGAACTATAATCCCAGTGACCCTGGGGTAACTCTGGTGGAACTGTTCGCCTGGATGACGGACCAAATGTTGGCCCGGTTTAATCAGGTGCCGCGTCGGAATTATGTGACGTTTTTAGAGTTGTTGGGGGTGCGCTTACGTCCACCGACTCCGGCTAAAACCGAGGTGACGTTCTATATGAGTGCCACCTTACCGGAGAACTACACGATTCCGGCAGGGACGGAGGTGGCGACGGTGCGAACGGAGGAGGAGGAGGCGATTGTTTTTAGTACCGATGCTGCGGTGGCAGTCGGCAAACCTCGGATCCGGCATTTGTTAACGGCCCCTTCTGCGGAACAGGAACCCCAGATTTTGCGCGATCGCTTCATCGGATCTTGGCGAATGGAACGCACCGGGGAATGGCAAGGGTTAGAGTTGCCCTTTTTTGACGATACTCCAGAACCGGGCAATTGCTTTTACCTCGTCTTTGATTCAGAATCCCTCATTGAAGGCAATGTCATCGCCCTCACCTTGAAAGGGGAAGCAGCGACCTCCACCGGGATTAACCCCGATATGCCTCCCAGGCGCTGGGAAGGGTGGAATGGGGAAAAATGGCAACCGATTCTGCTTCATGAAGCGGACGATAAAACCCAAGGATTCAGTTTTAGCGAAATTGTTCGCCAAGGGGGCAACCCCCTTTCTGGGGCCGATGTGGTGCTGCATACGCCGAAAACTTGGCCGGTGACGCACTTTTTTACCTACCAAGGTCGGTGGATCCGCTGCGTTTATACCCAACCGGGGCCCTATCAAGCGGGATATACGCGATCGCCCCGGATTGTCGGGTTGAGCGCCCGGTCCATTGGCGGCAGTGTCACCGCCTCCCAAAGTACCCTGATTCGCAATGAAATCCTCGGGGAAAGCGATGGCAATCCGGGACAAACCTTTCAGATTCAGGGCGTCCCGGTCCTGCCACGACGGGAAGAGGAATATATCCTGGTGACTCCTATCGGTGGACTCCCCCAAATCTGGCAAGAAGTCAATGATTTTTCCACCTCGGGGCCGGAAGACCTGCATTACACTCTCGATTCCCTCACGGGAAAAGTCCAGTTCGGACCCCTGATCCGCGAACCCACGCAATTGCGGGAAAAAATGGCATGGCGGGCGTCAGAGCAAGGGGCACGTCAGAGTTCCCTGACCTTAGCCAATGGCCGCCCGGGCGATCGCAATGCCTTTGAACCGATGACCGCCACGGGAATCGAGTCAATGGAACGACAATATGGAGCAGTCCCCCCGCGAGGGGCCAATATTCAAATAGTCAGCTACCGGACAGGAGGGGGACTGCGAGGCAACATTCAAGCCGGAACCATTCAAATTGTCAAATCAGCAGTGCCTTACGTTGCTGGGGTGATTAACCATATGCCGGGACGCGGGGGGGCGGATAGCGAATCCTTAGATGAAGCGGTGATCCGGGCCCCACGAATGCTCCGCACCCGCGATCGCGCCGTGACAGTTGAAGACTTTGAAACCCTTACCCTGGAGGCGGGACAAGGCGCAGTCGCCCGAACCCTCTGCTTACCCCCTACTCACAAATCAGAAGCGGGAATCGTGCGAATGCTCTTGGTTCCCAAACCCGATACCTTGAGCATTGAACGGGGGGAAGGCATTGACCCGGACTTGTTTAATCTCTCCCCCGTCCTGATCAATCGCGTCTTGACCTATCTCGACGATCGCCGCTTGCTGGGGGTGCAGGTCCAATGCAATCAACCCCACTATATGGGAGTATCGGTGCAAACCGAAGTCGCCCTCAAACCCGAATATAAAAACCCCAGCGCCCAACAGCAAATTATTTTTTCCATGCAAGTGGCGCTGTATCGTTTTCTCAACCCCCTCACCGGGGGACCGGACCAGACTGGCTGGCCCTTTGGACGGCCCGTCTATCCCTCGGATATTGTCACCATCCTGCAAAACATTCCCGGGGTCCTTTACCTGGGGTCGGTCCAACTGTTTGAACTGCGCCTGCGCAACGGGGTTTGGGTCAGAAGTCTCCCCCGAGACCCGGTAATCAACCCCGGTCCCTTGGGATTAGTTTGTTCCTGGCGCAATGATACCTTGCGATCGGGTCACACTATCAGCGTCATCTAACCTCAGTGAAAATTCGTGCAATCCGTGATTCAACCCTCATGACTCAAGCCCGTGACACCCTCCCACTCAAACTGCAATTGGTGCCGATGCAAGTGCCAGAAGCACCGACTCAGCCGGTGGGACGGTGGCATGAAGCGTTGGAGATTGCCGAAGGGGTGCGATCGCTCAAAAATGCCTTACCACCCCCTAGAAATCCCTGTGACCTGGTGTTGCATCCAGGAGAAGCCAGCGAAATCCTAGTCAAACTTGAAAACATCGGCCTTCGCCCCCTGCAAGTGAATGTAGCAGTGACCGGCAATTTTCCCCCGCAGTGGTGCCAATTGGGAACTGAAGGACATGAACTGCCCCCAGGAGGCACGATGGAAGCGGTTCTCTACTTCAACGTTCCCCCCCACTTCTTCGAGAGCTCTGAGATTATCAGTGCAAATCCAGCACTTTTAGATTTTCAGGGCCGCTTGAGCGTCTCTTGCACCGAGGAAAATCGCACTGGAGAACATCGGGATTCCGCTGCCTTCAACCTCTACCTCCGTCCTCGGAGTCTCTACCTGGAATTTTTACCGGAACTCTACCAGGAAGTAGACTTTATCGGTCGATTGCTCTCGATTTTTGAGCAAAGTTTTGAGCCCACGGTTCAGGCAATGGATGCCATCTGGGCTTACCTTGATCCCCTGATGGCCCCAGAAAGCCTGTTACCCTTTTTGGCTTATTGGGTGGGGTGGGAAATTGACCCCCATCTGAGTCTGGCACAGCAGCGCTATCTCATCCGCTATGCGATCGAACTGTATCGGTGGCGCGGCACTCGTCGGGGATTGCGGTTTTATCTGTATCTTTATACCAATTTGCCTCTGGATGAACATCTGCCCGAAGATGAAAAACATATCAGTATTCAAGAGGTTTTCACTCAGGGATTAATCATGGGAAGGAGTCGTCTTGGGGAAGATACCATCATTGGAGGCGGACGACCCTATCATTTTATTGTCAAACTGCGCCCGGACTATCCCAACCAAATTGATGAAAGATTGGTTCGGCAAATTATCGAACAAGAAAAACCGGCGTTTTGTACTTACGACCTTTATATCAATCCCGTTAATACTATCCAGCGTCTTGAGTAGAAGACGGATTTTAATTAAAGCTTGATTCATCCACCATTCTCCTTTTACTGGGTAAATTCCTACTATGACACTTCCTTGGCTCCCTCCCAATATTAAACCTTTAAATCGTCTCCATGTCAGTGATGGATTATTAATTGATGCAGAACGCTGGCGCTTGGCCCATGACTACCATCGCCATCGTCAAAATGCGCATTTTCAATCCTTGAATCAGCCGGGAATTGTCAGTGATATGGGGGTGCGATTAATTGACCCTCCCAATGATGTTCCCTCCCAATATCGGGATAAACGATGGGTGCAAGTTCAGCCCGGAATTGCCATTGATTTGTTTGGGAATTTGATTGTGATTCCGGAACCCATTGATTTTCGGATTACTTCAATGGCGCTGATGGGAAAACCGTTGATGGTTTATCTCGTGGTGAGTTATGTAGACCCGGATGGATTGGTGCGGGAAGAAAATGGAACAGCAGATATTGTCACCGAATCCTTTAGAATTGATGAAAAAAATAGTCCCCCGGCAGAGTGGGAAGTTGAACTTTGTCGAATTTTGCTGCAACCGGGAGAGGTGGAACTTGCAACAGCTTTAGATGCTTGGTTTCCTGGGGTGAATAATTTAGACCTCCGGTATCGACCCCAAGTAAATGCCCGAACTCAGGCGGTGGTGAGGTTGGCCCAGGTGGTTAAAAATACGCCGGAAGATGCTCAGATTTATGCGAATTTGGCCTATCTGAGTCAGGCGATCGCCGGTCTTTATCCCGTCTGGCAAGGGTTAAATGAAATCGGACAATTTACCTTAAATTCGTCCTCAGAGATTAATGATTTAATTACCTACGATGTCTTGTATTTTAAAACCCAACCCTCTCTCTCCCTCAGTGCTGGGGAATTTGACCTTTTACGGCAGTATATAGATATGGGAGGGGTGTTGTTAGTGGAAGCATCCATTAAGGGAAGCAAAGTAGAAGAATTGATGGGATTACAGCATCAATTGCAAGAGGCGATCGCCCGGGTGGAAATGAGTCTGAGTATTCCCACTGAACCCAACGAAACCCCGGGTAAAACTGCTTCTACCTCTCGTCAGGAACAACGGGCGAATCAGTTAGAAATTCAACAATCCCTGCAAGAAGAATTAATTTCCATTAAAAGCGCCTTGAGCGAGGAAATTAATACCCTATCTTCTGCCTTTAAAAAGTTTGCCCGAGACTTAGGAATTCCTTTAGAAGACCTCGATATTCTCAGCCGGAATCATCCTCTAAGAACTCAACCTTTTCTATTTTCAGCTTTACCGACGGTGAACGGACAAGCATTAAAAATATTATCCGGGGGTGGAATTATAATTTTAATCGGGAATTTATCGGCGGCTTGGGGATTAGATGAAAAGCTTTCATTAGGAAGAGAAACGATTCGGACGGCCCAAGAAATGGGGATTAATATTTTACATTATGCCCGCACCCGTCGCCAACTCACCCAATTACAAAAAGCGAAGGAATTCCCACCCACTCAAGTCCCCGATTCGATTTGATATTCCTATTTCTATAGCCTACCGGATACCGGGCTAATTTAAAGCCGCATAAGGGGAAATAAAGATGGTTTCAATCCGCAAAGTTCTACCCGCACTAATTGTTTTTCCAATTTTTGTCGCCGTTGGAGTCACCGGATGGCTCTCCTTTCGCAGTGGACAGCAGTCCGTGGAAATGTTGGCTCGCAAGTTAGGGGAAGAAGTCAGCGATCGCATTGAGTCTGAAGTCGCCGAGTATATGAAAAACCCCCATATTTTCAATGAATTGACTTTAGCTGCCATTCGCAGTGGCAACTTAAATGTAGACAATTTAAGACAATTAGAACGGTATTTGTGGTATCAAACGGTTTGGGATAACTCTATCAATTCTTCTTTTTATGGCAATGAAGCGGGTGAGTTTATTGAAATGAATTTAACCGAGGATGGAAACCGAGTGTTACGGGTTCGTGACCCCGAAACGGGTCCTATTCGCAAAACCTATGAACTGGATGATCAGGGGAATCGACTCGGGGAAATCAGTATGGGAGAGTATGATCCGCGCCAAAGACCCTGGTATCAAAAAGCGAAAGCAACTGGGGAAATGAGCTGGAGTCCGATTTACCGTTTTGCATTCCAAGAAGGGGTTTTAGGAATTACCGCCGTTGCACCCGTCTATGGATCAGGGGGAAACTTACAAGGGGTATTGGGAATTGATATTTCCCTGAATCAACTGAGTGAGTTCTTAAATGGTTTAGAAATTTCTCCAGCAGGCGCGGCTTTTATTATAGAACGGTCCGGTGCAATTGTGGCGAGTTCGGTGGTAGAAAATTTGTTAGTAGAAGGGGAAAATCAACCCATAGATTCAGGGGAAGATTCTAACCGACTCTGGGCGATTGAAAGTGTTAATCCCACGATTCAAGGCACTGCCCGCGAGTTATTAGCTCGCTTTAATAGTCTGGATACAATTACGAGTCCCCAGAATTTTAAATTTTCCCTGGATGGGAAAATGCAACTGGTGGCAGTGAAGCCGATCCAGGATACAAGGGGTCTGGATTGGCTGGTGGTGGCGATCGTCCCGGAATCAGATTTCATGGGGTATATCTATAAAAATACACGCCATACAGTTCTACTTTCCTGCGCTGCCTTAATCGTGGCGATCATTTTGGGAATTGCGATCGCCAAATGGTTAATTCAACCCATCTTGCGACTGAGTGCCACCGCCCATGATATCGAAATCGGCAAGTTTGACCCCAATAGTTTAACTGACGTGATCAAGCGTTCCGATGAAGTGGGTCAATTGGCGCGGGTTTTTCAAGATATGGCAAACAAAATTTACGCCCGTGAGCAAGGGTTTAAAGACCAATTAAATTTACTTCAAACTGAGACAGATAAAGCTAAAAAAGCCATGCTATTAACTCAGATGAGTGATAGCAATTACTTTCAGCAATTGCTAATTAAATCTAAGCGCACTCGGAGTAAAGCTGAAGAGTTTAAAAAAATAGACATTGGCGAATTATTAAAAAAAGTCTCTTATTTTCAAGGGTTTAGCGAAGCTGAAATTCAGCGCCTCATTGAAATGGGATATCGCAAAATTTTGTATCCAGGAGAATATGTCTGTCGTGAAGATGAACCGGGAGATGCGTTTTATATTATTTTAGAAGGATCTGTAGAAATTTTTGTGGAAAAAATTAATAAATTTCTTACCAATTTGGGCGTTGGCACTTTCTTTGGCGAACTCTCTTTACTGCTCGGAATTCCCCGGACGGCAACGGTAAGGACCCGAGAAGATACGGTTTTATTTGTACTCGATCGCGAAGGGTTACAAAAACTATTAAGGAATTATAAAGATTTAGCCGAACAAATTGCCCAAGCTTTGCATGAACACAAGGCTGAACTAGAATCGAGAAAAGAACTGCTTCAAAAAATGGGTTTATTAGATGATGAAGAGGGGTTCAATCAAAACCCCTTGGGCTGGATCCGGAACCGAATGGCGACGTTATTTGGCTTGTAATTAAAATAATTCTTTAAAAAAAAGCAATCGTATGGCAACAACAGTAATTAATACCATTGTCTCAACAAAAGAACTGCATTTTCAACCGGGAGGAGTCCCGGCATCGTTTGAAGTCACGGTAGTCAATGGCAGCGATCGCTTTGCCAGCTTTCAAGTCGAACTCGTTGCCGCCGGTGCGGCAGTCAATCGAAATGCAGACTGGTACCATATCTCCCCCACCGCCAGCAGCAAAAAACCCCCGGGTGCTGCCACTCGGTTTCAGGTCTCCATTTTGGATACGCCAGTTCCGGGATTTGTGGGGCTGATGAATATCCGAGTGCGCGTCTTTTCGATGGAACTCCCCGATGAAACCCGGGAAATTCTGCGCTTAGTGGTTGAACGGGGGACGGGTGCAACCCCTTTGCAACTGGAACTCCCGGTCAAACAATTTCAAATCAATCCCGGAAGTCGCCTGGAGGTGCCGGTGCGAGTTTATAACCCGGGTCAACTCCTGAGTAATGTCTTACTGAGTGAGATGGCGATCGACCCCCGATGGTTACCGTTGACAACGGAACGCCGGTTACAAGTGCCTCCAGGTAAGTCGGTGGAAACCACTTTTACCTATCAACCCCCCTTTGGTGCCGCTGCCCCCGGTCAAGCCTACCCTTTCATCATTGAAGCAACCCATAATAATGGCCCTGCTTCTCGGATTTCCGGGACCCTAGAGGTGATGCCAATGGGGTTTGTAGACTTTGCCGCTACGCCTAAGCAACTAGCTATTCCCAGTAAACTCGGTTGGAAATTTTGGCAGTCTCACCCGGTCACTTATCATCTGGAAGCCAAAAATGCCAGTAATTTACACCAGGAAGCAACGGTAGAACTGGCGGAAGAAAATTCCCCGGAATGCGATTTGACCCTAGTCCCAGAAATGCAGGCGATCGCCCCGGAAGAAACGGCCGAATTCCTGTTAACTGCCAGTAAAAAACGGCCTTGGTTTGGCAGAAACCGTAAACTCCTTTTGGAATTAACAGGCATTTGGTCCGATCGCCGGGTGGATACCCGCAATGAACGTCAAACCCTAGAATTAATCGTTAAACCTGTCCTCCCCCTGGCGTTACAACTCTTAGGAGGACTCTTTTTCCTCTATCTCCTGTGGTGGTTATCCTGGCTGAATTCGAGAAATCCCTTTTTTGGACATAATGAACCCGTCAACTCTTTGCAATTTAATGGGGTGGGAGAAAGACTCATTAGCGGTTCCAGTGATCAAACCATCATCGAATGGAACATCAACGGATTTTTTAATTCCATCGTCAATCAAGAAATGCGGAAATTCCCCAACAAAGGGAATCGACTCTGGCAATGGCTGACTCGTCCCTTTCAAAACCGAGGCAATTGCCAATCTCCAGGATGTACCGACTTGATCGCAGAAAAAGCCGTGCGAGTTGTGCAGTATCGCCCAGTTAATAATAATTGGGTCGCAACAGGGTTAGAAAATGGGGAAATTCATCTCTGGAATTTGACAGAGAAACGACCGGACCCATTTCATTCTTTTGTTTATGACAAAGATGACCGGGTATTTAGTTTAGAATTTACCCAAGATTCTCGCTGGTTATTTAGTGGTCATGGGAGTGGGTCGGTCTTACAATGGGACTTGAGAGATTTGGAAGGGGCGGATTCAACCTTGAGCGCAAGGGTTCCGAATCGGAAACAATTTAACTTTGCCGTTTATGCCCTGAAATTTGTGGGCAATGACGATCGCACTTTAGCCGTGGCGGGACAGTTAAATCAGTTGATTCTGTGGAATTGGCGAGAGAATACCGAAGCGGTTGTACCGTACCGGGAAGGCGGCAAGGATGCATATATTAATAGTTTGGATACCGCCGAGTTTCATCCCCACCTGCTCGCCACTGCCGATACTCAGGGGTATATTACGTTATGGAATATGCAATCCTGTTTGAATGGGGGCACAGAATGCCAAAGAATCGAACAATGGGAGGACGGTCACAACGGCCAACCTGTGCGATCGGTGGCGCTGAGTGAAGATGGCTGTTACCTCGTCAGTGGTGGCGATGATGGCCGGGTGATGTTGTGGCCGCTGAACCTCGATGGTAGTCGTGCTCAACCCCAGGGAGAGCAAATTATTCGGGCCAAAAATAAAAACTTTAATGCCGTCGATATTAAGCAGGTGGATGACCATCTGCTGATCGCTGCCGGTAGCGATGATAAACAAGAGGTCCGGGTCGAATCCCACCCCCGATTACCGAACTTGGGGTGTGATTTACCTTAATTCCGATGATTCTGGCGACGCTCCATGCTCGCACTCTCTAATGATTGATGATAGCGCAGCCCAATGCTCGCACTCCTAAAGGAGCCAAACGAATGGTAATGCAGGGTTATAGTCCCAAATCGGGGCAGATAGTCAATGGATTTGAAGACACTAACGGCGATCGCCCCATGATTCGTCCGATTGGGATTATCCTCAATCCCGCTGGGGTTGCCTTAGTCACCGCAGGAGAAGTCTTAGAACTGACAGCAACCATCACCAATCAAGGTTCCGTCAGTGCCATCATTGATGTGTTCATCGCTGAAACCTCCCAACCCGTTCATCAGTGGTTTGTTTGTCCTCGGGAACGACTCGCCTTAAGTCCAGGACAAGCGAGTGAAGTGGTGTTTCAGGTGCAAATTCCCGTAGATGCTATCCCCGGCACCTACGACTATACCCTCGTCATTGATGCGCCTCAACATTACCCCGAAGAAACCCCCATTGACCAAAAGGTTCGACTGCAAGTCATGCCCTTCATTCAAGAAGCGCGGACCGTCAGCGACCCCACGTTTAGCGTACAACCCCCCACCAGTTCAGTCGCCCCCGCCCTCCTGCAACCGGGACAACCCCTAGAACTCCAGGTCACGGTTCATAACCGTTCCGATCGCGTAGACCGCTTTTTTCTCACCTGTCCGGACCTGGAATCCCGGTGGTTTACCATCATCTATCCCGAAGGGTTCCAGCAAGCAGGCATGGCGATCGCCTCAGAAGGGCTCGAACTCAATCCCGGGGATGTCGGTCAAATCCTACTCTTTATCAGCCCCCCTCCCGATACTTGGGCGGGAGTTTATGCCCCCACCATTCGGGTTTACTCCGCCAACAATCCAGACCTCGCCCTGTTGGATGTCGTTTACCTCCAGATTGCTCCCCTGCATCTGGTCACCATCGAACTGCTCTCCCTCGTCGCCAAAATTAAGCGCGAGGCGGGACTGTTTGAACTGAAATTATCCAACCAAGGCAATGTCATCCGCGAGATTGCCATCCATGCCAAAAGTACCGATGAGGAGGACATCTGTACTTATACGATTACTCCGCCTGTCGTCCGACTCTTACCCGGAACCTCGGTCACCGTTGGGGTTTCGGTCAAACCAACCAAGGGATGGCGACCTTTCTTCGGGCGGATGATTAATTTCAGCATTGAACTCGAAGATCTCCAACGCTACCCCTTAATTAATGATCGCTTTCAAGCTTCTTTATTTTGGGAACCCCGTCCCTGGTGGCAATTTTTGCCGATTGTCATTCTGATGTCCGCCAGTGTTGCCGCCCTGATTTTTCTGATTTGGTGGCTGTTAACGCGTCCCCCAGTGCGATCGCAAGTCATGCAATTTTCCCCGGAGAGCAATTCTTATCAAGAACTGAATAATGAAGCCATTCGCCTCAATTGGACGATTGCCAACCCGAATCACCTCAAAACTGTAACCGTGGTGGGGTTTTCTCCCGATGGACTGGTTAAAAGTGGACCGTTTATTTACGAATTTACGCCAGGATTGCCGAATGCTTTGGATCGGTTTTGTACCCAAGGGGAACAACTGATTTGCCGCAATGTGTGGACTGATGCGCGGGAGGCGGGGGATTATGTTTTTGAACTAAGCGCCATTCCTATTAATCCCAAGGCAGAGACGCAAACCATCCGCACTAATCCCATTCGGATTTTACCCGTTCCTGAACCCAAAATTGAGGAATTTTCCTCCACTCAACCCGTCTACCAAGAGCGCCTGTTATCCCCGAATCCCTCCGCTAACCCCACAGCTACCCGACCCTCCACCGAGAGTAATCGAATTTTGTTAAATTGGGTGCTTTCTCATCCGGCTCAGATTCAACAACTTAACTTGCTGGGGTTGGGTCCCGATGGCACCGTTAAAAGTGTGGAAAAGCGCTATAACTTTGCCGCAGGAATTCCCGAAGAGTTGCGGGGATTTTGTGGAGAAAACCCGGCCAATTCGCAAGTGATTTGTACCAATGTTCCCACCGATGCTATTCAACCTGGGGACTATATTTTTCACTTAACCGTTATCCCCAAAAAAGGACAATCGGAACCATTAGAAACCCGCCAAACTAATACCATTAAAATTCTGGCTGAAAAGATTCCCAGCCGCATTGTGCAATTTACCTTTAATGGACAACCCGCACCCCCAAAATTAGTCAGACAAGCCAATCCCCAACAAAATTCCCTGATGATTTCCTGGAAGGTAGAAGGGGGCAAGGGAATGAAAGTGGAACTGCTACCAGCCCCGGGAACAGTCCCTCGGGAAGGGAGAATGCCCTATCCTGTTAGTCAACAACCGGGCAGTGAAACGATTACTTTGCAAGTTACCGATGAAGAGGGCAACCAACAACAGCGATCGGTAATTATTGAAACCTTAGTGCCCCCACCACCCCCAGAAATTGTCGAGGTTCCGCCACCCCCGGCGATTCCACAAGCCCCGGCAATGGTGCCCACAATCGCTGTCCCCCCAGGCGCAAACGGTGACCCGGCAGCTTCCCCCGCACCCGGGACTCCAGAGGCAGCCTTGGTCATTCCCGCACCGATGGCGGCCCCGGGCGGCGCTGCCGTTCCGCCACCCCCGGTAGAGCTCCCCGTTCCTGGAGCAAATCTCCCCGGTGGAGTTGATCCAGCAGCCTCAGAAGCAGCCTCTGAAGGTGCTTCTGAGGGTACAGAGGAAGCCGTTAAAGAACCGGGTCCCCAGTTCTTTGAGACTGAACCTCTTGCGCCAGCAGAACTCCCTCCCCAATTCAATTAAACCAGCCCTTGAGGGGAGAGCAGGGGGGTTTTAAAAAATATCTATCTTGAACGTAATAGTTATGTTTACCCCCAAAAAAATAGGTGAATGAATATGAAAAAATCCCGCCCACCGATTCCCATCTTTGGTCATCCAGAACCCCTATTCTGGACAAAAATTGGACTGCTCACCCTCACTGCATTTTCCCTAATTTCTCTTCCGACTTCCGTCTTCGCCGCCAAGGGTTCGGATGTCACAAAATTGCAAGAAAGCCGTCAATGTACCCGGTGTAATCTTCAAGAAGCAAATCTGATGGGGGCGGAACTTCAAGGGGCGGATATATCCGACTCTAACCTGAGATTAGTGAATTTCCGGGGCGCTAAACTTGACGGGGCAAATTTCTCGCGATCGCAAATGTTTCAAGCGGATTTAAGCAATGCCACCCTCGGCAGCGCTAACCTAGAACAAGCGCACTTGGAAAAAGCCAAATTCAACGGCGCTACTTTATTTAGAGCCAACCTTCATCAAGCCAATTTAGAAAAAGCGGAACTTTTAGACGCTAATTTAAATTCTGCCAATTTAGAACTAGCTAATTTAAAAAAAGCTAATTTAGAGAATGCCAATTTACAAGATGCCACTCTGCCTTTGGCTAATTTAGAAAAAGTAAATTTTAAAAATGCCAACCTCAAAAATGCTAATTTAGCGGGAGCTAATTTAAAAGAAGCTAATTTAGAGAATGCCGATTTAGAAGGTGCAAATCTCAGTAGCGCCAACTTAGAAAAAGCTAAATTATTTAGAACTAATCTTAAAAGTACCATCCTAAACAGTGAAACTATTCTCGATAGTAAATGGCAGTTTATTTGGGCTGTTGTTAATCAACCGTTAGCTAGTCAAATTCTTGTAGGAAGCGACTTATCAGGGGCAAATCTTGAAGGAATGAACTTTCAGGACATTAATTTGGAGGGTGCAAATTTGGAGGGTGCTTCCTTTTTTATGTCTAACCTAGAACGGGCAAATCTGACGGGAGTTAATTTAACTCAGTCTTATCTCCATTATACCGATTTCACGTCAGCTACTCTTGTGGGGGCAAATCTGCATGGTGCTGATTTACGCCATAGCATTTTATTGGAAACCAATCTCACTCGGGCTGATTTGAGTCAGGCTAATTTTCAAGGCGCAAATCTGAGAAACAGTAATTTATTTGCGGCTAATTTAGAACAGGCTGATTTAGGAAATGTTAATCTATTGGGTGCGAATCTAGGAAATGCTAATTTGCGAAATATTTTAATTAATGAAGAAACAGCCATAGACAGTCAATGGTTATTTATTTTAGACTTAATCAAAAATGGGGCGGAAAACCAAGATTTGACTGATGCTAATCTAGCCGAAGCCAATTTGAGTGGGATTAACTTAAAAGGCGCGAGACTGGCGAATGCCAATTTGCAAGGAGCCGATTTAAGTTTGGCGAATCTGGAAACCGCTCATTTATTTGGAGCAAATCTACAAAATGCAAATTTAACGGGAGCAAATTTAACGGGAGCAAATTTGGGCGGGGCTAATTTGACCGGCGCAAATTTAGAAGGGGTGGATTTGAATCAAGTTTATTTATGTAATGCGATTATGCCCAATGGTTTGGAAAATCGCTGCAATTGAAGAAATTTATTGAAATTCATGATGTAATCAGCAGGGAAATTATATGAAGAATAAACAGTTTAGAAAAACCGGAAGTAATTTAGTAAAAATTGGCGGATTCGTGCTCTGGATGATGGCGGGGATGGCGGGGGGAGGCGGCAACTCTCGGGTACTGGCACAGGAGGGATTAGAGGATTTCTCCCATTGGGCGGGGTTATGTCGCACCTTGTTGGAACAAGCGCAATATGAGGAGGCAGTGGCTGCCTGTGATAGCGCGATCGCCCTGAATACCAATGACCCCATTGTGTGGAGCGATCGCGCAGATGCCTTATTTGCCCTGAAACAGTATGCCGAAGCCGTCGCCGCCTACAATCAAGCCATTGAACGCGACCCCAACAATTCCCTATTACTCACAAAACGCTGTTCCGGGGCAGTCGAACTCAGTCAGTATGAAGAGGCAGTTGCCTCCTGTGACAGCGCCTTACGCATCGATAACAACTGGGAAACCCAATCCCCTGCCGTCGCCTGGTATCATCGTGGAGTTGCCTTGAGTCGTTCCGGGCAAATCCAAGAAGCCCTCACCTCCTACGAATGGGCGATTAAACTCAATCCTAATTATTCCATTGCCTTAGCGGGACGATGCGCCATTCTCTCCGAACTAGGACAAGGTGCAGAAGCCCTCGCCGCTTGCGATCGCGCCTTGCAAGTCGATCAAAATTGGGGAACCCTTAACCCCGCCATTGCCTGGGCAAACAAAGCCAGACTGCTCAAATCCCAAAGACGCTACGATGAAGCCCTCGCTGCCTACGATCGCGCCTTGGGACTAGACCCCAATGATGCTGTATCCTGGACTGATCAGGGCATTATCCTCGGCATCCTCGGCAGACATCCCGAAGCGCAACTCTCCTTCCAATGGGCAGTTAAAATTAATCCTAAATCTTCCTTTACCTTGCTGCATCAATGCGCCAACTTCAACCGATTGGGCAGCTATGAACCGGCAAAAGCAGCTTGTGAGATGGCACTACAGGAGGGCGATGGCAACTGGGGCGACTTGGGACCGGCTTATGCCTGGGTACAATTAGCCAATGCGTTGACTGGACTGGAAAACTATGAAGAATCCCTGGCAGCTTCTAATAAGGCGATCGGACTTAATCCACAATTAGCCGATGCTTGGAGTAATCGCAGCGTTCCCCTGTGGCATTTGAATCGAGAACAAGAAGCCTTAGCCGCCACCGAACGGGCGATCGCGATCGCCCCCGGGTCATCCTTAGCCTGGTTCAACCAAGGCCGAATTCTCACCGGATTAGGCCGATATGATGAAGCCGTGGACGCTTACAATCGCGCCTTGAGAGGGGATGCCAATGTAGGCGATCGGCCCACAATGGCCGATATTTGGGTGAATCAGAGTGCCGTCCTCTATCGCTTAGAACGCTATGCGGAGGCGATCGCCTCCGCCGACAGCGCCCTAGGCATGGCCCCAGAATCCGCCCCCGCCCTCTACAATCGCGCCCTGGGACTGATGGCATTGCGCCGCTATGGGGAGGCGGTTACAACTTATGAACGGGCGATTCAAATTAATGCTGAAAATGCTGATTTTTGGGCAGGCAAAGGCATCGCCTTAAGATTTTTAGAAGAATATGGAGATGCTTTAGCCGCGACGCAAAGAGCGTTGGAACTGAATCCTACTCATTCTCAGGCGTTGATTAATCAAGAAATTATTATGGAGGAGATGAATAAGCCGAATCCGACTTCTCAGAATTAGGCATCTGCTGGAAGAACAAGAAACCGGGTTTCTGCCGTAATAGTTGCCCAGATGCAACAGATGGGATGAAAAAACTCGGGTTTTGGCCCCGATTGAGGTGGAGGGGATAGGGGGATGATGAGGCGATCGCATCTGGATCCCACCTTCCGCAGGTTTAAGTGTTGATTTTTTATTTTTTACAATCCCTGCCAGGATATGGAAACCCTGTTAAGTTCTCCATTGTTGATAGTCTGTAATTTTATGGTAAGATATTCTTACCCTTAGTAAGATAAAGGCACAGGCTATGACCTCAAACGAAGTGGAGGTGAAACTGATAGAGGTGCTTCAAGGCATCCAGAGCGATAGCGGATATGACGGCAGCGGCATCGTGGGAACGACGTGTCCACTTAGTAACCTTGAAGGATTTGATAGTATGCTCTGGCCCGTCGCAATCAGTATGTTGGCCGCTGCGCTTGACGTAAACATCCCTAATGATAAAAATATTTTTCTCTCAGAGGATGGTAAGCGTCGGCTTAATATTAGTGAATCAGCGGCTGTAGTCTGCGAAATGGTCAGCAGAAAGGAGAATCAAGGATGACCGAAGCAATAGGAAAAAAAGCAATTATCGCTTCTCGCATTCGTGAAGCTCGCAGGATGGCAGGGCTCTCCCAAGCTCAAGTAGCACAAATGCTGGGTCTTCATAGACCATCGATCTCAGAAATAGAGGCTGCTAACAGAAGTGTTTCGGCTGAAGAGATTGCACAGCTTGCTGAAATTTTTGATGTCAGCGCGTCGTGGTTAGTCGGTGAGGGCGTGGACAAAGTTGATATCCACGACAACAAACTCCAGCTTGCAGCCAGAGAACTACAGAAGCTTAAGCCAGAAGACCTTGATCGGCTTCTAACGCTACTTGCCTCGATACGAACTGGGGGAAATCAACAGTGATAAACAATAGCATTACCCGCCTCAATCCGAACTGGGGGAGACAAACTGTGAGTAATCAGATGCAAGTATTGGCTCAACAAGCAATGCTTAAATCAATTGATGTGCGGAATCAAGCCGAATTTGATCTTAATAGCCCTATTTGCATCTATGGCTTGTGCGACAAGCTGAAGGTGAAAGTCCGGTTTGTTGACATCAGTATGGAAGGAATATACCTCAAAGGAGAGGAACCCAAAATTCTGCTTTCAGCATTAAGACCCCTTCCAAGGCGGAATTTTACCTGTGCTCATGAGCTTGGACATCACATTTTTGGGCATAGTTCGACGGTTGATGAACTCATAGAAGACTCAGACAAACCTAAGACCTTTAATCCAGACGAGTTTCTAGTTGACTCCTTTGCAGGTTTCCTACTCATGCCAATTTTAGCTGTCCGGAAGGCATTCGTTTCGCGCGGATGGGATGTTGCTTCAGTAACGCCTGTTCAAATTTTTACAATCGCCTGTAGTTTTGGTGTTGGCTACAAAACTTTGATCGATCACATGACTTATGCTCTAAAAATGATGAGTCGCTCGCAGGCGGCCTTGCTTCTTAAATCTACTCCTAAAGCTATCCGACAAGAAATTCTGGGGCGCTCATCAACAGACCCGTTAATCGTTGCTGATGCACAGTGGTCACTGCCTACAATAGATGCCGAGGTTGGAAGTCAGCTTTTACTGCCATCCTTGGCAGAGGCTACAAAGAATACTATTACTGTTCAAGCAGATCTTCCTTTAGGACGCCTCTTTCGAGCTAACCGTCCTGGGATCGTGCGCGTCCACTGCCCCAACAACAAATGGGCAGTATTTGTTCGCGTTTCGCGTTATCAGTTTGTTGGACTAAGTAAATATCGTCACCTTGAGGAGGTCGAAGATGAATAACAATGTGCCTCCCTTAATTGAAGAAACAAACCTCTCCCGTGCTTGGGCTCGTGCTTTTCTACACATCATCCATAATCCTGGCAAGGAGATTTCACCGCTGCTGATAACCTTAACAGGTTTTACTAATGGGGTCCCAGACGAAAATAAAGGAATTCGAGATGCACTCGACGATAGCCTCTTAGCTAACAGCAAGCAAAAAGTAGAAACAGTCGCAAACACGATCTTTCCTGCCGCTTACTGGCGGGTATCTAAGCATAATCGCCAAAAGTTATTTGATATCTATATCAAAAATTTACCCAGGATTAAGGCTCTTGCTGCTTCAAAAAATCGACGGGGTATTTACTTTGAAAGGCTGATAGCATTTGGTTCAGGCCCTGAAAATGGTAACCAACTTGAATACATTATTTCTCAATACAACTCGCGACCAAAAGTTAGAAGGAGTATGTTCCAAGCATCGGTTTTTGATCCTGCACGAGATCACGTTTCCAGTGCCCAAATTCCTTTTCCTTGCCTTCAACATATGAGCTTGGTACCACAGGGGAATAGCCTCACGGTCAACGCTTTCTATGCTACTCAACAGATATATGAAAAAGCCTATGGTAACTACTTGGGTCTTTGTAGACTGGGTGATTTTATGGCTCATGAAATGGGATTGACGTTGGGGCGTATGAACTGCTTCATTGGTGTAGCCAAGCTGGACACTATTACGAAGTCACATCACAGCCTAACTACCCTCATAAATGCAGCTCAAAATGAGTTGCATATAACAACTGCTCAACAGACAGGCGAGGGAATAAAACATGGTAACTAAACGTCGTAAACAGGTCAATGAAATCGAACAAAACAAACAATTAACTCTTGACTTTGGAGAGTATGGTAACGAACTAAGTTCTGCACCAGAGATCATTTCACATATTCTTCCTGCCAAGCCGACTGCTGTCTTCAATACTTACTGGCGATTTGCTGCCGAACGGCAAAAAATCTTTTTCAAAAAGCTAGAGAAAGCACCGATGCCTTGGACTGATGATCCAATTCTTTCGATATATAAATTTACTAATGCCTACCGCGCATCAGATCGTGTAAGCCAGTACCTAATACGCCATGTCATCTACCAGGATGAGCTTCCATCATCACTTAATGAGGTGTTCTTTAGAGTTATCCTATTCAAAATCTTCAACAAAATAGAAACGTGGCAGCTTTTGGAGGACAGGCTCGGTTCCATTATTTACGCGGAATATTCCTTTGAACGCTATGATCAAGTTCTTACTGATGCCATTCAGTCAGGTCAAACCATCTATTCTGCGGCATACATCATGCCGTCAGGGGCAACAAGCTTCGGAAACGCTGCAAAACACCGCAATCACCTCAAGCTAATCGAGTTGATGATGGTTAATGATTTACCAAAAAAACTTGCCGATGCTAAAACTATGCATCAAGGATTCGATTTGCTACGTGAATATCCAACTATCGGCGATTTCTTGGCATACCAGTTCATTACTGATGTTAACTATAGCGAAATTACTAACTTTAGCGAGATGGAATTTGTTATTCCTGGACCAGGGGCGCTAGATGGAATTCGCAAATGCTTTTCTGACCTCGGTGGGCTTAACGAACCAGAAATTATAAAGTTTATGGCAGATATTCAAGAGTCTGAGTTTGAGCGGCTAGGGCTCAATTTTCAGTCTCTCTGGGGAAGGAAGTTGCAATTGATCGATTGCCAAAATCTATTCTGTGAGGTCGATAAATATGCTCGAATGAAACATCCTGATATTTCAGGAATATCAGGTCGGACTCGCATAAAACAGAAGTATTCAGGTAAAGGACAACCACTAGATTACTGGTATCCACCCAAGTGGGGAATTAACCAAGCTATTAAGGAATCCAAAAAAATCAAGGCTGATATTTAGTTTGAGTTTAAATAGAATTTAAAGGAGTGGATAATGGATTTTCGCCAATATCAAGAAGAAGCACTCAAGACGGATCATATTCCTGCTGAAAATGATACCCAAATAATTGTACCCCTGCTCGGCCTAGCAGGTGAAGCCGGTGAGTTACTCAGTGAGTACAAAAAGTACCTTCGCGACGGCGAAGCACATAAGCTTTTCCCAGAACGGGTCGCAGAAGAATTAGGCGATCTACTCTGGTATATTGCTAATTTATCTAGCAAATTTAATCTTAATTTGGAACAAATTGCGGAAGGTAATCTTCAAAAATGTCGCGATCGTTGGGGATGGAGAGATTTAGTAGAAACAGGTGCGTACATATTTGACAGGGATTTTCCAGAACATGAGCGCTTACCACGTCAGTTTGTGGTCGAAATTACGGAGGTAAGCGAAAATAACTCAGTCAAGATGAAAGCATTTATTAATGGAGAACAGATTGGAGACCCGCTTACTGATAACTCCTACTCAAGTGATGGCTATCGATTTCACGACATTTTCCATTTCTCTTATGCCGCAGTTTTGGGTTGGTCGCCAGTTTCTCGTAGTAATGTTAAACGTAAGCGCAAAAGCAATCCCCAAATTGACGAAGTTGAAGATGGTGGTCGTGCAATAGCCATTGAGGAAGGTATATCAGCACTCGTCTTTAGCTATGCCAACAAACACAACTTATTGGAAGGAGTTGAAACTCTTGATTATGAACTGCTGAAAACCATCAAAAATATGACCGAACACTTAGAAGTAGCTAAGTGTTCGCTTGGGGATTGGGAAAAGGCTATCCTGCGCGGGTACGAAGTTTGGCGACAGGTTAAAAAAAAGCGTGGTGGAAATGTTGTTGTAAACCTTGATAAACGCTCCATAATCTATCAAGATAATTGAGATTAATCATTGATTGGTTCGGTAACTTATAAATCTGCTTGATCCAACATTGAACCCAAGGCAATTGCACTTGCTACCGCATAGGAATCTGTATGGCTTATACTCAAGAACCATGTTGTAACACCCAAGTCCGCTGCTATTTCTTGACATCTGCCATACAGAACTACTACAGGTTTACCTGTTGATAACCGTTCGATTTCAATATCAGTCCACGAAATTCCTTGAGTCCACCCTGTGCCAAGAGCTTTTAGAACCGCTTCTTTAGCTGCAAAACGACCTGTAAAGTATTGGACGCGGTTCATACTACATTCAGCAGTAAAGCACTCTTTCCCTGTGAAGCATCGCGCTTCAAAACGACTTCCAAAACGCTCTATTATTTTTTTAATACGTTTGGTTTCAACAATATCAATACCATAACCAATAATATCCATAATAGTAATTAGATCGACTTATAGCTAAACAATAAAACATTAGTATTTTTATGTGAAAAATGTAGAAACAAATTTAAGCCTATTTGGATGGGTAAAATACAGGCTTTATATTGCCTTTAACATACAGGGGATGGCGTGGATAGCCTCTCTGGGTAATTCCCAAACAGTAGAGTTCATCAAAGCTAGTTAAACAATCGAGGACCTCTCTACAACGGTTCTTAAACATACCATTATTACCCCAAGCTACTATAAGTTTATCCGCTGATTTAATAGCTTTTTCGAGATAGTAATCATTTTCTAACCCAATGGGATCTCTCACCTTTTTCAGTTCTGCTGGTTTTGAAGCTCGGTAAGCAAATAGGTTGACCACTTCAAGCGAACCATAACCCCAAGACTGAGCGAAACTGATGCAGCGCCGCACCGTAGGGTCATCATTAGTTGCATCCGCGCGACTAGGATTAAGCATAACAAAGGCGACCCTTGAAGCGTTAGGGTCCCACTCCCGCCATAACGAGTAGCGGTAGATCTCCATTAAGTCTATTACTGCACCTTTTTTCATAGTTGTTCCATCTGAACATTCCAGAAAATTTTCCCTCAACTATTGGTAAATTGGCAAGTCTCCTAAAGGGCCGCTACCATCCTCAAACGAAATCGCCGCTAAAACGCTAGAGGTCGTTACCCGGCTTGCCCGGGATTATCCGAGTTGATTTGACGATCGCCAGCAGGCAAACTTTCCGCGCGCTTCACACAAACTTCACAATAGGGCGAGAAGCTTTACAATTTCTTTACACAAGTTTTGCTTAACTCTTGTACCTTGAAAGATAGGAAACGTTTATATCCCAAGCTGAACACCGATCGCATTCCCAGAGGTGCTGTTATGAGGCAATTCTTGTTTACTCTCTCCCACCCCATCCGTCAATGGCTGGATCAGATTGAAATCCGAGATCCAGATGTTGCTCGACTCCTCTACAAATTGATTCCCGCTCAATGTCCCTTCGCCCGAGATATCAAAATCGGGGGTCGTGTCATTCTCCAGATTCCCCCCCTATGTAAGCTCAATCCCTTCTATGAGCAGCTAATGGGACTGAGATTTCGGGCACTGTGCTACCTTGTGGATGAATGTGGCATTGATATCCAAGCCGTTTCATGAACTACCACTCTTGAATCAAAGATTACAATAGTGGCTTTCTCCCAAGCAGATTGCCCAACCGTAGATTTGTTGCATCCTCTAAGGTTGGGTCATACATCTGGACAGTAGGCTTTGTCCCGGGTCCTGCCAGTCAATCAGGGTCAAAAACATTCCTCAACCGAAACCCCCACTAAAACGCTAGAGGTTGTCACACTAATTGTCCGGAATTATCCGAGTTGATTTGACGATCGCCTCGAAGATGGGGACATCCCTCGGTTCATATTGCTTTAAGGTTTCCGCCTTGAATACATAAGCGCTGCTGGGAGTCCAAATTAAGCCTTGGACATTCACTAAATCAATATCCGTTCCTTCATAAGACCATTGCATCTGGCGGAGATAGGCCAGATGCGGTCCTAGGGAAAACTGCTCTTGTTTCAAAATTTCATAGTCAGAATACAGGAGGCGGTGAGTTGCTTCGGACTTGCGAATCGCTTCCTCCAAACCTGCTGGAGTCTTATCGGTGGGAATTGTGCGGGTACAACTGATGCGAGGGTGATATCCATCCAATTCTGGAACTGCTGGAGCGATCGCCTGAAATTGATTCTCCTGGAGTTCTTGTACTGACCAGGACGCAGGGATTAAAATCGATACCCCCAATCTGGGATTAAAATAACTAATCTGCGTCAAGGGGTCACTCCTTAAGGCTGTTCTACCCAGTCCCATTCCGATAAATCGAATTGAACCGACAGCTTGCTCAAAAACAGGCAGCAATGACTCGGCAAACTGCCTCTCGACGATTCCGATCGCGCTGTAAAGGGCATCCGGAAGTTGAATACAAGCTTGATAGTGGGTTACCTGTCTATTAAATTCAGGGTCATAGAAGCTAAAAATATCCACTCTCGCCGGAAAATTATCAACCGTCAGGGGGTAGCGATCGCGAATTTCCAGAGGTGGAGGGTATAACTGCAACAATTCTTCCGCAAGGCGATCGCACCCATCGGACACCCGTTCCCACACAGACAAGGGAACCCGTTGAATTAAAAGCTGGGGATGATAGGGGCCCTCCGATGTACAGCTATAGCTCACCCGTTCCCTGTTGCTTTCCCCTTCGTGCCAATCCTCTGGGAGTTCTAGGGAAACACCCATTTCTGCACTGTAATAAGGGGTCAACTGAATCCTCGGTGATGGCTGCATGAGAGATTAAAACAGATTTTTCCAGAGATTTCGCGTCGAATCATAAATGCTAGAAGCCCCACTAGCAATTTTATCCCCCACATAAGAAGCACCTGTAGCAATTTTATCCCCTACATAAGAAGCACCTGTAGCAATGCTAGAAGCCCCACTAGCAATTTTATCCCCCACATAAGAAGCACCCGCAGCAACGCCACTCCCAATCTTCTTCGCCCCTCGGTAGGCACTGAGTACGGCACCCGGTACGGCACCCAATAGCGTTCTACCGCCCCATTCTGTTAAAATTTGGCGGAACCAATAGGGATATTCTTCAAACTTCTCCACTTTGCCCTGATGGTTAGCTTTATGTTCGGCAACGCCTAATTCTTCCAACATCTCATCGGTCAAGCCAAGGGCATCGCGCTGGTCTTTGAAGGCATCGCTATTGAGTAAATATTGAATATGAGAGGTCGGACTGCTGCCGACTTGGTGCAAGAGCACCTCTCCAGCCAGATGCTTACCCCCGGCAACATCTACGATATCCCCGGTGGCGATGTGATGCCGAACTTCTTCGGGACGTTCACTGGCATCTAACTTGCCAAACATATAGGATTGGATGCGATTGATGGCAGGGGCTTGAAAGGTAACAACGCGACGAACTTTATTAGGAAACGCAGACGCAGCGTGTTGAGCCAGGGCACCGCCGAGACTGTGACCCACAACATCCACTTTGCCACCGGCAGTCGCGATCGCCTCAGCGACTTTTTTCTGTTGTCTTTTGAAGGCCGTAAAACCAATGGCGATCGGATCAAGATCAGCCAGGAGGTCGGATACATCGTCTGGGCTTGTTCCCTTAAAAGCCAGAATGGGAGTCCGGCCTCCCTTCTCTACCGGCATGAGTAATCCCATGAAAAAGCCTTCACCGCGAATAGTGAGAGTCCAATTTCGCTGGTAGCCTCGGGTAGCCAGCCAATCTCCTGCGGCAGCCGGGAGGGTGTCTCCTTGATAGGCGAAACGGTGACCGATGATTTCATATTCGATATCTTCGGATTTAATTTGCGGCTGGGCATCGGTGCGATCGCCGCTATCCCGTTGAATAGTTAGGGGCTTAGTTTGCAAGGACACAGGGGTAAAGTTCTGTTCCTGGCGTTGACTCTTCCGCTGAATCTGGGGTGAGGAGAAAAGTTTACCCTGAATGGATTCGCCCGGGTAGCCGATTTTCTGAGATACCTTCGCCCCCTGGCAGTCGGCTTCTTGCTCGTATGTATCCTGGGGTGCGCCGATTATCAGTTTAGGTTGAATCGGGACCCGAGGCGAAAAGTCAACACGAGAGAGGCGATCGCCTGCGCCATAGCTTTGCTTACCCGATCCCTCATAGCTGGGCATACTCCGGCTGCCCAGGGTTTCGGGAACTTGGGTTTGGAGTTTCGGCACTTCCCTAGGAGTCTGTAACCCGAACGGCCTCACCCTGGGAGTGGGTGCAGGGTTAGGCCATTTTTTTTGAATGCGTTCTCCTGTAGCCATAAGTAGGCTCTCTCGAAGTATTGAGAAATTATCTTTCTAGTTTAGCATCGGTGAAATAGTCATTCATCTTTGAAAAGACTGAGAAATAGCCAAAATTGACCAGGGGTTAGGCCAGGGATGGGAGCCTGAGCGATCGCCCTGTTTGAAGGGACCTTGGTGGAAGAAGGCGATCGCTTATGAATCTCCAAATCGCCGCTAAAAGGCTAGACAACTTAGCCGAGAACTGGCAAAATAAACTATTACGTTGTTATTTTAATTGTTGCCATGCTAGTTGGAACCAAAGAAGTCGCTAAGTTATTGGGAGTGTCCAGCGATCGAGTCAGACGGTTGCTCTTGGATGGGAGGGTTCATGGAGCTTATAAAATTAGCAATGTTTGGGTAATTCCCCTAAAAAATGGAATGCCCATACTCAGCAAGGGGAAGCGCGGCCCAAAGCCAACGTGGAAAGCCTTGCGCCGGGAGGTGATGACTTGCATTCATGTCAACCGGACTCGGATTAGCCAAAATTACAAGCATGGGGAAAATCTGCCGGTTCTCAGCGTTAAACGCGGCAGCAGTAATCAATATGGCTATGAGGTGGAAGTGACCGGACCCTGCCGAGTGGTGTATCGACCGGATCAGCCGAAAGACTGTGGAGCCAAGGTTTGGATTGAGACCCTTTCGCCCGTATTAATTGCGTAAGCGATCGGTTTGGTGGCTTAGTCTTTGTCAGAGGTAAGAAAATGCCTCTTGAAGAGGAGAAGTTGCCTCGAAATAAAGTCAAAAGTCTGGTTATATAAGGATACCCGCACAGGTTTAAGGTTTATGACGATTGAGTTATAAATTCCCTTTTTTGTGTAGGTGTTCCATACCGTTGTGTAGAGACAAACCGAGTTTCTTCACAAAATTTCTGCTTGCTTTGCCGCTAATCACAGCGGTAAAACCCGGTTGATTGTCTTCTTCACGCAATAGTTACGGGACGCTCTATATCCCCTGCATCACTTCATCAGTAGATTTTTTTTGAGTTGCCACTGATTCAATGAGATCCCCCAGCATCAATGAGGTGTAATTAAACAGAGTAACAACTTCTGCGGTGGCTTCTTCTGCTAGGAGGTTAGCCGCAGGTAAGGTTTGAATATAACGGTGATGGATCTTTGGCTTATCCGCTGTGATACTGAAATGACCCAAAACACTTTTATTGTTGACTTCTACAAGAAGTTTATAAACTTCCAGATAAGCTTGGGGGTGAATTTCAAAGGGAAGTTCTAGGAAATATTGTAACAACAGAATATTTTGGGTATCTTCCTCAGTTAACGGGTAGAAGGTACAAGCCATTTCGCGAACGCGATCGGCAGAATCATGATCGAGTTGAGCCACCAGAGTAGGGTAGGGAATTTCAGGCGATCGCTCGATCAACTCAGCCGGATATCCCAACCCTTGAATAATCTCTTGGAGATATCCTAACTCCACTAAATGGCGAGCATAAATTGCTTCTAAGTTCATCTAAAACTCCCGCTTGTACAATGATTTGAGAATCAAGGATGCTTGTTCATTGGGTTTCCCATTCAGACGATAGAGTGCCTTGGGTTCGCATCCGGTGGCGTGAATAAATAGTTCAACCCTAGCACTAGACAACCGGAATCGATCCAGTTTGCTCGCCTTATCTGCTGGTAGATCCCCAGGCAAAGGAACATGATCATTCAGTTTATTCACCATTTTAAAGATAATGGCCGTATGTCGTTTCCGTTCCTCCAACTTGGCTATATCTGATTTATTGGCATTAAACATCCATTGAGAAAATGTCCCGGCCTCTCCCTTAGCTTGACTTTCTGCGGCTTTCTTCCGACCATATTGTTTTAAGGAACGGAAGAAGGGCAGACTCAGATCAACCCCCGCTGCACTCGCTTTGAGCGCAACCCCAACGGTTGCCCCAGCCCCTGTTAAGTTAGCAATACTGCCCGCAATCTTAACCGCATCAGAACTCAGGTGAATCGATTGACGAATGATTCGCTTTTGGTTGCCTGACTTGAGCTCATCAGCTAAATCTACTTCTTCAATATCTTCCTGACTTAGCCCACTGTGGGTTGCATAAGCGCTCATTTCCCCTTGCTTAGACGTAATTTTTGTGGCGGCTGCATTGATCTTCGCCGCAGTGATACTAACTTTCTGTTGTAACTCTTCTTTTTCTTTGCGAATTCCTGATCGGAATAGAGTACCATTCAGCTTCTCATTAATTACCTCAATCTCTTTTTGTTTGGCAGTGATTTGGCTAGAGTGAAGTTTAATCTTCTGCTGATTGGTTTTTATGGCTGCTTGATCGGGTGTTTTACCAGCTTGGAGTAGGCTATTTTGTTTTTCCAACTGCAATTTATCCGCTTCGATCTGCTGCCGTTCAGTTTCTAGTGTTTGTTTTTTACTTTCTAATTCAGTTTGTTGGGTAGACAGTTGATCAATTATTTGCTGGCGAGATTGATTCTTCGCTATTTTAGCGCTTTTGCGGGTCTCCAAATTGGTGATTTCAGCCCGTTGGGTGGCATATTCTTTCTTCGCTGCACTGACTTTTGTTTTATCGCCTTTCCCTTGTCCTTCTAAGTCTTTAACAATATCTGAGGAAGCTGTTCGCATTTTACTCCAGTGGTAAGCCGATGTCGCCAGATAATAACTTTCCATGATCATCTTGACGGCATTAATGGCAATATCAAGTCCGGGAACAGCATCAGCCAACCCCCCAACCGGGCCATTAAAAATTTCAATAAAGCTTTTAATGCTATCCACAACCCCTTTTGCGGTTGACAAAGCACCGGAAATAATCTCGGAGCCTACTTTGGCATACTCAGGCTTGCCAAATTTTTCGTCACTTGACCACATTTTAATCAGATCAATCACACTTTTAATCGTCTTAACCGCTCCTCCCAATGTTTCAAAGGCGCTGGCAAAACTCCCACTCCAGCCACTAACCTCTTTAGCGTTCTTCGCTCCACTAGACTCGCTTTCTGAGGCGGCTGAAATTATCCCACTGATTCCAGCCGTGGCTTTACCGGAATTAACAACGATTCCATTCCAAATCATGTCAACCCAATCGCCGAATTCTTTCTTACCCCCCACTAACCCTTTAATGGACAAAGCCATCCCGAGAAGACCACCTGCGGTTCCTAAAGAGCCAGAAGAGATGTCAACATCCGTCGTGCTGCTCCCTTTCTTTTCCATCTCTTTGCTGAAGTCATCTAGGCTGTCCTTGCTCACACTGATGGCTGAATCATTAAATCCCCCTAACAGGTCATCTTCATTTTCAGGATTTTCAGCATTTCCGACCGTAATCCCTTGAAAAATTTTAGTGGCTCTAACATACCCCTCTCCTTGAGCCGTGCGATACCATTCAATTTTCCCTTCTACATTAATATGATCGCTATCATTATCACTAATTTCAACCAATGTGCCCGGAGCAATATTAGCTCCTACGGTGCCTTTATCTTTCCCATCAATAACCTTGTGGAGACGAGTTTTAGCGCTGATGACCATACCCTTGCGTTGCACCAAGGGGTTTGAAGTTTGCAGGGCTTGATGTGCTGCTGAGATGAGCGGGGTATTACTTTGGCGCTGTACTGTGGGGCTGCCGCCCTGTTGGATGGTGTGGGTTAATTCGTGAGCGAGTAATTCTTTCCCACTTGAACTACTGGGGTTATATTCCCCCTGCTTGAAAAAGATATTGTTTCCCGTGGTAAAAGCACGAGCACTTAGGGAACGGTTGAGGGTGTCAGCGGTGTTATTGGTATGAACTCTGACGCCACTAAAGTCAGCACCAAAGGCCCCCTCCATTTGGCGACGAATCGGTTCCCCTAGGGGCCTTCCACTGCTTCTGGCTTGACTGATGGTACTTTCTAAGTCTGATGATGCTGTTCCTCCCTCTACGGCTTCCCGGCGTTGTACCGTCAGTCTCATGATTGAAGGTGGGGAGAACAGTTGACGCTGCAAAGCATTCCCACCTCCGTTTGTATCCGGCGGGGTGGGGGTACTAATGTGTTTGACGACCTGGCGAGCAATGGTATCAGCTTCTTGCTCGTATTTATCATCCGGTGCGCCGATCGCGAGTTTGGGTTGGATGGGTGGGGGTGCAGAAACATCGATGCGCGAGAGGCGGTTTCCTCCGACTGGTCCCGATTCTGCTTTGGTTTGCAGTTCCGGTGCGGTTGCTGTTTCGGGTTCGGCAGGCATTCCAAAAGGACGGGGTTTGAACATTCCCGTGACAGGAGTCTGCGTGGCGTTCGAGGGTCCTTTTTTCTGAATCTGCCGTCCGGTTGCCATAGTCTCGCCTCAGCAATCGTATTGATAGAGTATTTAATCTACTTTTTCATCAACCGGCGATTATTTCTATTGGACTAAAGTCTAGCTTTAAGAACTACACTCTTGATTCCAAAACTATTCATCGGGCCCTATCGACAAAGCACCCTCTGGCTGTATTTAGAGTCCCCAAAGCGCAGCCATAACTTCCCCACCCCAGAATCTAATTGTGGATAATATGTCCAAAATAAGTTTGGGAAGTTTCGAGACTAGGGGCTGATAATTCATTAGCCCGAGTCCGAACTAGAGTGTTAAATTCCGTTGCCATCTGTAAAATTTTCACCTTAAGTTCAGATGCTGTCTTCACACCCAAAATTGTCTGCATCGCTGCTTCAGCCGCTTGATTTTTTTTCTCATCTGTATCCAGTTCAGCTTTATTTCCTTTTCGGATTTCCACTAACTGTTTATTAATTTCTTGGGCAATTTTATCAGAAGTTCCGCGTTGACTTTCAATCTTTAACGCAAAATCCGGATCCGGAAAATGGTATTGACGCAACTCGGCAACTGCCAAAAATAATCGGTACAAGTATTTAGAAGATCGATAGAAAATTTTACCATCCTGTGCACCAGCATAATGATTCAAATCTTTAAGAAAATCACCAAGCTGCTCATTAAAGGATTGCAAAAAGTGTTCGGGCTTGAGCGAACTCATAATCGCTGCTTTTTGTTCTGGGTTTTTGGACCCCTGAATCCCTGCTACAATATGTTTAACCGCTCCTTCGCTATGATAGGCTTCGGCGGCAAAGAAGCAAGCTTCTCCTAGAATTTGTTTAACTTGCGCTCTGAGAACTTTAACCTGTTCTGAAAACTTCTCTTGGTCGCCTAACTGCCGAATAGTGGCTTGGATTTGACGAACTTTCCTCATGCGTTCTAGGTAAAGTTGGTTACTCTTCTGAAGAACTAAATCAGGGTTTTCATGAGTTATAGCTTGGAGCTTTTCCGACCCTAATAATTGGTCGCGGAGCATAGACCGGAGTTTATTATCTGGGGATTTAATTTGAGATAAAGCTGCTTCTTCTTCTGGGCCCAAGGTAATCGGGTGTGCGCCTGTCTTTTTGGGCAAATCTGGGTCGTTTTCTTCTTCTACTTTCTCCAACAGTTCATGGGCAAAAATTTGATAAACTGAATCGGCTTCTTCATACTGAAGAAGGGTTAATTTTTTTCGCGCTGGGTCGTCGATACTTTGCACCACCTCATCCACATATCTATCCCATTCCACTTGCTTCATGTAGCGGCGTTGTTTCACTAAAGCAGCGACATCTTGAGACAGATGACCCATTGCACCCAATACTCCATCAGGTTGCTCCAGATCTGCATCAGGCTTTTGATCGGATATGGCGGATTCGTCGATATTTTCTTGAACTTTTAGGTAATCTTTCGCATACAAGTTCGTATCAAACAAAGTACCTGGTTCCACCCCAAATTCTTTCCGAACTTGAATATTAAACCATTCGATAGCTTCAACATCCTCTCCTGAATTGGGAGTGGAAATCGTGATGTCATAGTCTGAGGTCGGATCTTGGCTCCCGACAGATTTGGCAATTAAAGTGGGATACTTATCACGCAGAACATTAATTAATGAGTCTACATACCACTGTCGAAAGTCGAAGAATTTCCACATACTTTCCTTCTGACTTGCATATAGTTGTTTAACTTTATCCCAACTTTGACATTCTTTGAGTTTGTCGCGGATCCAGAAATAATCTTGGATCATGTGGAATTTAGATCCTTCCCGTTTAGCGTCAGATTGGGGGGATGGAGCAGAGGCAGCAGGAGCCGATTCTGGAACTGCTGCGCTGGCTTCTTCAACCGGATTCAAAACCTGTGCTTCTTCCACAGGGAGTAGTCTTAGACCTCTGGCTTGGCGAATTCGGTTGGCGTGTTTAATCTGGTCAGGGGTGAGATCGCGTTGAATGGTGGAACTGCCACTCTGTTGTACTACATGAGTCAGTTCGTGAGCGAGTAATTCTTTCCCACTGGAACTACTCGGATTGTATTCCCCTTGCTTAAAAAAGATATTGTTGCCGGTTGTAAAAGCACGAGCGCTTAGGGAGCGGTTGAGGGTGTCGGCTGTGTTATTGGTATGAACGCGCACGTTACTAAAGTCAGCACCAAATGCCCCCTCCATCTGACGACGAATCGGTTCCCCGATCGCCCTTCCACTACTTCTAGCTTGACGAATCGTACTTTCCAAGTTTGATGAAGCTTCTCCCCCCTCTACGGCTTCCCGCCGTTGCACCGTCAGTCTCATGATTGAAGGGGTGGAACACATTTGACGCTGCATAGCATCTCCCCCTCCGTTTGTATCCGGGGGGGTGGGGGTACTAATTTGTTTGACGACCTGACGTGCAATGGTATCAGCTTCTTGTTCGTATTTATCGTCCGGTGCGCCGATCGCGAGTTTGGGTTGGATGGGTAGGGGTTCAGAAACAGGGAGGGGAGAGAGGCGGCTTCCCCCAACTTGTCCCTGTTCTGCTTTGGTTTGCAGTTCTGCTGCGTTTGCGGCTAGGGGTTCCGCAGGTATGGCAAACGGACGAGGTTTGAACATCCCTGTGGCAGGAGTCTGTGTAGCGTTCGATTGGGCTTTTTTCTGATTCTGCCGTCCGGTTGCCATAGTCTCGCCTCAGCGATCGCCTTGATTGAGTATTTGCTTTATTATTTCATGAGACGGTAACTCGGGTCTATTTGACTAAGGTCGAGGATGGGATGGAATCAAGAGAGGATTAACCTCTGATTAACCTGACTTTCACAGCTTCTGCGGATTGGTCTTGTTCGGTGTCCCAATCGATGGAATCTGGGGTTTAAATCCATCCTTTAATCTCCATATCGGTCAAGGGTCGTTCTAATTTCATATATTCACTTTTTGACGCTTCAAGGATATGTTTCATCATCACGGGTTCGTTAGCATCGGCGGCAATAAAGGCGGAGTTTAAGGCAATATTGCGGATGTTTCCTCCAGCGACGTTGAGTTTAGCGAGTTTGGGATAATTTAACCCTTCGGTTGGGGTTTGTTTGGGGAAGATGCGTCGCCAAATTTCTTCTCGTTGATTGGCGTCGGGGAAGGGGAATTGAATGACGAAGCGGATGCGGCGGAGGAAGGCTTGGTCTAAGGAACTTTTGAGGTTGGTGGTGAGGATGGCTAATCCGCGATAGGCTTCCATGCGTTGCAGCAGGTAGGCAACTTCGATGTTGGCATGGCGATCGTGGGAATCTTTGACTTCGCTGCGTTTGCCAAATAAGGCGTCGGCTTCGTCGAAAAGGAGGATGGACCCGCCTGCTTCGGCGGAGTCGAAGACTCGGCGGAGGTTTTTCTCGGTTTCTCCGATATATTTACTAATGATGGAACTGAGGTCGATGCGATACAGATCGAGGTGCAGTTCTTGGGCAATAATATCGGCGGCCATTGTTTTGCCGGTCCCGCTGGCACCGGCAAAGAGGGCGGTGATGCCTAATCCTCGGCCACTTTTCCCCCCAAATCCCCAGGTTTCGTAAACTTTAGCCCGTTGTCGCACATGGGCGATGATTTCTCGGAGGGTGTCTCGTTGGATGTCGGGGAGTACGAGGTCCTCCCACTGGCTACCGGATTCGATGCGTTGGGCGAGGTCTTCCATACGCGATCGCGCCTGGATGCGGCAAGTCTCCCACAGTTGGTTGCCAAAGTCGGTGCTGTTGTCGGTGGCGATCGCCTGGGTTCCTTTGGTTTTGAGGCAGGCGGCACGAATGGCCGGGGCACTGAGGCTAAAATGGGAGACTAAGGTTTCAATATGACCGTTTAAGCTGGCCGCAGATGCACCGAGAGTATTGACCCAGAGTTCCCGTTGTTCCTGGGATGAGGGTTGTTCGACTTCAAAGGTGATTAAGGGACGTTGCCGGGGATGGCGGCGATCGCGGCTGGTAATCAGTAAGGGCTGGTCATAGTTTTCGATAATTCGGGCGATCGCACTTTCTCGGGCCACATCATTACTATCAATTTCATCGCAGTCTAAGAGAAGGGCGCTGTTATTTAAAAATGCCTCTCTCTCCCATAACCGCATCAGTTCGGTGATTTCCCCCAAGGCGATGGGGATGACATCCCCTGCCATGACGTGCAGATTCCACCCGATCGCACTACAAACCCCCGAGGCGATCGCCCGCTTACTCGCGACATCACTGCCACATAATTGGACAATGGGCACTTTGCCCATCTCTTCACTCACCAGCATTCCCGCCACCTGTTCAGCTAACTGGCGATGAGACCCACATAAACGGTCCATTTCCCCAACCTGGATGGGAATGCGGGTGACTGCTGCTACTAACCGTTCCTCTGGATGTTCTATCCCGACTAAATAATGCAACACCCGTTCATCAATTCTCAAGGGACTCTGGGTGAGGGCATTTCCCACTCCGATATCCAGGAGTCGCCACCGGCGCAATGCCCCCACCGGGGTGAGTGCCATCCAATTGGGTGAGGGTAAGACATCCAAAGCCAGATTAAACGTAGGATATTGGGCTTGATTATCCCCTTGTGCTGTAGCACACAGTGTTCCCCAAGTACCATCCAGTTCCATCCCCGCACATAACAGCAGGATGTCCCGTTCAAAACCCGATAACCCAAAACGCTCGCTGAGTTCGTCTAAACTTGGAGGGGTCTGCAAATTCCAAGCGATCGCCTGTTCTGGAAGCGAAAAGAATTCTGCTGTATCAAATTCGGCCTCTGGATTCAGGCGTTGGATGTGAAGTTGTAAATAGGAACGAACCCGGGCGATCGCTGCCATTAAATACTCTTGATTGGCGATCGACCAAGTTTTAGTCGGACTCATTTTGACTCCAGACATTTATCCACCAATTTCTTTAATCAAGTTTTCCAAGTAACTCTGAGCTTCCTGGGGAGTCATCATCAACGCTTCCCCTTTGCGCAAAATTTCATACTTCCCACCGCGATATCCATGTCCCACAATCAACCCCATTTTAACCGCTCGATTCCCCAACTCATTTAACTGATTGATACTCATCATATCCACCTCTTGAATCAACCGATTTTTTAACTCGTCTTCGTTCATCATAGTTTTTGGGTGTAAGTGATTGGTCATTGGTCATGTTTCCCTAATTTTCTCAATTTATCCCATTAATCCTCCCCGGTTATAAAAATCTATTTTGGTTTAAATCACAACAATTAAACCTTAAAAATCTCCCTCATCGAATTACCATTTTAGGCTCCGTATAACGATTAAAATTAGGACTATTGGGATCTGAATCTACATTCAGGATACTTTCCGCCCCATCTACCTGTAACCGCACCAAATACTCACCCGGTTTCACATTTTTCACCGGAATGGTCACCACCATGCCATCCCGATGACGGTTAGGGGCTTCAAACATATAAGCAGCCGGATTCTGGATTGATTTTTCATTTAAAACTAAGACAATCCGTTGATGTTTGCCCAGGGTTAGATTGACCCGGACCTTAATCTCTGCGGAACGAACATCTTCGTCCTTTCCTTCTAATTTAGAAACCGTTACTTTTGTGACCACTGGACGTAAAATAAACGGAATGGCATTGGATTCTAAACTTTGGGAAAATACGATGGGTTTAGATAAGGTTTGGGTTGCGGTTTCATGGGTATATTCTCCCCGCCATCCATTACCATTTTCTGACCGAGATTCCGTTGAAATATGATGAATGACTTGCAAACTCTGTACTCCCGCTTTTAGCGAATTATCCGGAGTTGAAGAAAGGGGAACTAATAGTTCTGTTTCACTGACGGATTGGGGAGTAATTTCTAAACCACTAATCCTCACGGTTGTCTGTTTACTGTTGAAGTTTTTGCCGCGAATCAGTAGGGTACTATTAGCGAGAATGGGGTCAAATTTTCCCGAACGAGAGACCACTTGTTCTACCAGGGGACGATTGAAAAAGGGAATAACACCACTGAGGGCGCGTTCGCGCACAGGTAACGCTCGGTAAGCGGATTCTTCACCTTCAATCATCACGACTGTTGCTTTATATACCAAAGAAATACTATAAGGTGTTTGAAAAAAGACTGACCAAACTTTCGATAAATCTTCTAAAGATAAATCCATCGGACTAAAGGAAATTTCTTCGGTTTGGTCGGCCAAATTGGAATCAATTAAATAGGGATAGCTAGAATCAGCCAAGGTTTCGTAAATGGTGTCTCGGGTTAAGGTAGTGCGATCGCTCAAAATTTTGACCACACTACCTAATAGCCGTTGTGGCTCTAATTCCGTTTCATTGCCGTAGAAACTGAGAATATAATGCAAATCTAATGCGGTCCGAGATTTCTTCGCCCCAGCATCCCGGGTACTTCGCATCCGCACTTCCGCATTCTTTTGCCACACGGGATTAAGGGAGACTTGATACATATAAAGGTTAACCCCCTTTTCAGGAGTGCCGCTGCCTAAATTATTGGGCCGAACGGTGGTGACTCTTGCCCCATCTAAATCTAATTGAACAGAAGACTGTAACATCCGTTGTAAACAGGCAGTCACGGTGGCAATAGCCAGATAATTGCTCATAATTATTATGCACTCTGGGCTGATACTAAAATGAGGATTGAGTCTAAATAGATTGTAGCTGCAAAATTTTCAGTCTGAGCGGTTCGATCGCCATTGGGTGAATCAGGCTAAACTCATCAGATTGAGTTTAACATAACGGCTGGTGAGATTTTTGAGGAAAATAACAGCGGAATTTTCTGACGATAACCGATTCAGAGGTCAAGGCTGACAAAACTTAAGCAAAGTTTAAATTTTATCCATTCTGGGAAAATTGAGCTAAACTTTTCAGGGATACGGGGGTGTCAGATTAATTGAGAAAAATGTGCCAATTGAGAGGCGATCGCCCCTGGGTAGTCTCAGCTTAAAACCTGTAAGTTGTTGCGGATTTAATCGATACCTGGACGAGGAGGCAGTTCCTCCAATGGGTGCGTTCCCCGGCTAACTCAGGGAACGAGGAACGGATTCAGAATCACTCCAAAGGAGGCGATCGCACCCCGTCCACCCGACTGTTGACCCAGAGACTTTAAAATTTATCACCCCATGACATCGGCAAATACTAACCCCTCGACTGCTTCTGTGCCCGTGATCACAGACCCTGATGTACTCTTACAAGCGATGCTGACCAGTTTTAACCAAAGACTGGAAACCGTGGGCGAATTGATTATGCCCGGAGTTCCAGCAATGGCAGAGTATTACCGTCATCGAATTGGGTCCCTATTCGATAGTTTGGCGATCCCGTTCAAAGAAGCGGAACGAAATCAACTCTATCAAATCCTGGACAAAAAATTAGAAGAGGGATTTGCTTTATCCCCCCATGCGCGCCTTCGACTGAAGTACCATCCGGCAGAACCCCCAAAAACCGGATTAACCTTTGAATTTTCCGTCTCTGTCTTATCGGATATTGAGGAATATCAGGAGTGGATGAACCAGAACGAACAACCCTGGTTTGGCATGACTCCCGATGCGAAAGTTCTGGATATTGCCCAGGTCATAGAAGACCCCAAAACTGCCTCAATCTTGGATATCGGGGCCGCAACCGGACGGAATACGCTGGCCCTAGCGCAACGGGGTCATTCCGTGGATGCTTTGGAATTAATCCCTCCCTATTGCGATCGCCTCCAACAGATTGCCGAACAAACTGGATTACCGATCACGGTAACTCCCGGAGAGATATTTGACCCCCTCGTCCGAATGCCCTTGGGACAATATCAACTGGCGATCGCCACCGAAACCCTTCCCCTGTTTTGCTTTGATCGCGATCGCCTCCGTCTGTTTCTCGTCAAAATGTGCGATGTCCTCCAAACCGGCGGTTTGGTACTCTTTAGCCTCTTTCTCGCCGCCGAAGACTATGAACCGGATCTAGTCACCCGCCAGATGTCGCAAGTCCATTGGTCCTGCCTGTTCACGCGATCGGACCTCGCCCAGGCAATGGCCGGATTGCCCCTAGAACTGATCTCCGATGAGTCCTGGGTCAACTATGAACAAACCCATCGCCCTCAAGAAACATGGCCTCCCCATGAATCCTTTGTCAACTGGGCAACCGGACGGGAATTATTACTCACCCCCCCAGACCAAACCGCGATGGAATTGCGCTGGATACTCTGCAAACGCTTGTAACTCCCTATCCCATCCTCATATTCCGACCTCATAATAGTTTTTTCCCACTCAGATCCAGTGCGATTGATACTGTGCAAACCCTTGTAAATCCCCTTGCCATCATGTATTCCGAACCCGTAATAGATTCTCCCACCCCTAAAAACCAGCCCTTGACCGACCCCCCCACCCTGCAACCGGGACCCCTTGCCCAACTCCAGCATCGATTTCAAGGGCGGGGTCAAATCATCATGCCTTGTATCCCTGCCCTCTTGGAACATTACCTCAACTCCATTGCCCAACTCTTGAACGCCCTCGGGCAAACCCTGGATTATGACGGGGTAACTCACCTCTCCCAAAGTCTATGGCGAAAACTGCAAGAGGGATTTGAAACTTCCCCTCATGCCAAAATCATCCTCACCTACGAACCCCAACCCCATGACAGTTCGCAGTTAAAATTCCAAGTCTCTTTGTTGACTCCTTCCCTAGGGGAAGAATATCAAAAGTGGGTCAACACCAAAGAACCGCCGCTATTTGGGGCCTATCCTGATGCTAAGGTGACTGCCATTGCTGCCCAATTTGACAATCCCGCCCATGCCGCGATCGTAGATATTGGGGCCGGGACGGGTCGTAATAGCATTCCCCTCGCCCAACGGGGTCATCCTGTGGATGCCGTAGAACTCGCCCCCATCTTCATCCAGGACCTACAGGCAGCCGCCGATCGCCAAAACTTACCCCTGCGAGTCATCCCCGGGAACATCCTCGATCGCCCCCTCAAACTGCCTCCCGCCTATTACCAACTGGCGATCGTCTCCGAAGTCATCTCCCATTTTCGCGACCCCTCCGAACTGCGCCTCTTACTCGCCAAACTCAGTGACGCCGTACTTCCCGGCGGATTCATCTTATTCAACCTCTTCCTCCCCCTTCCAGACTACCAACCCGATCGCCTCGTCGTAGAACTCTCCCAATCCTCCTGGTGCACGCTGTTTACCCGGGCCGAACTTGCCACCGCAATGGAGAATCTCCCCCTAAAACTGGTATCCGACGAATCCGCCTTTGAATACGAACGGGACCACCTTCCCGCCTCCGCATGGCCCCCCACCAGTTGGTATCCCACCTGGTCCCAAGGCCGAAATATGTTCCATCTCCCCAACGCCTTCCCCCCCATCGAATTACGCTGGATTCTCTGCCGCCGTTTGTAACCCCTCCACCCCTCTAACCCAGATGTTCCCTAGCGAAATCCCCTCTTTTGCCGTTCCCTGCGAACCCATCCCCCACCCTGTACCCCAGATACAGCAGAAACACTTCAAACAACTGCAAAGCCAGTTTCAAGCCAGAGGCGAAATCCTGTTTCCCTGTGTTCCCGAGTTGTTACAACTGTATCTGGATCAGATCACCGCCTTGTTTAGCAGTCTCAACAGTGTCATCGAACCCACCACCCTCGCCAAACTGCCCAAAGAACTAGAAAATCAGTTAATCTCTGGATTTGCCACCTCTCCCCATTCCAAATTAATTCTCACTTACGAACCGAGTCCCCGGGGAGTGACCCTACAACTCAAGCCCTTTATTTCCTCCGTTGCCGATCAGTACCACGATTGGGTAAAACTGCGCGAACCCCCCTTATTTGGCACCCATCCCGATGCCAAAGTCATGGCAATCGCTGCCCAATTTGCCGATCGCACCAATTCCCCCCTCTTAGATATCGGGGCGGGAACGGGTAGAAATACCTTTCCCTTGGCCCAACAGGGTTATCCCGTCGATGCAGTGGAGTTAACCCCTGCTTTTGTCGAACAAATCCAAAAAGCCGCACAAGCACAGAAACTGCCCGTCCGA
The DNA here is from genome assembly GCF_025370755.1 of Laspinema sp. D2d. GTDB lineage: Bacteria > Cyanobacteriota > Cyanobacteriia > Cyanobacteriales > Laspinemataceae > Laspinema. Next base: position 175,773 of record NZ_JAMXFC010000007.1, read on the forward strand.
GGGATTTTGGGGGATATCCTCGATCGCCAACTCAAGCTACAACCCGCTTATTATCAAGGGGTGATACTCTGTGAAGTAATTGCCTCCCATTTTGGGTCCGTCGATCGCCTCCGCCTATTGTTCGCCCGAATTTGTGATACCTTACGTCCGGGGGGTTTATTATTATTTAGTCTGTTCTTAGCCGTAGATGACTATGAACCCGACAACCTCACCCGAGAACTCTCCCAAGTCACTTGGTCCTGTATTTTTACTCGATCCGAACTCGCCGCAGCGATGGAGAGATTGCCTCTAACCCTCTTATCCGATGAGTCCGTTGTAGAATACGAACGGGAACATCTCCCAACCGCTGCATGGCCCCCAACGGGATGGTTTATCAAATGGTGTCAGGGTGAAAATTTATTTCCCTTACAGAACCTAGGGAAACCCCCGATGGAGTTGCGGTGGATTCTCTGTCAACGGCGGTAATTGCCCTAAAATGCCCATAAACTGGGGGTCGGAAAGTATTTAAAAACCAAATTATCTCACAATGTATCTAACTTAGGGTTAGGCGAGAAACTCGGTTTTTGCATTGTTTCAGGGAATTAGAAGCCGGGTTTCTGGGTTTACCTGTATCACTTCACTCAAATTTAGGCCAGAAACCCGGTTTTTGAATAGTTTCCGGGGAGATTAACTCGCAACTAATCCGACTTTTAAAGCTTTGACGATCGCCTGAGTGCGACTGCTGACGCCCAGCTTTTCAAAAATAGCTGTTAAGTGAGCTTTAACTGTTGCAACCGTAACGTAAAGGTGACGGGCGATTTCTTCATTGGAAGCCCCTTGGACCAACCATTCTAACACTTCCCGTTCGCGATCGGTTAACCGGATAGTTTTACACCCTTGCAAAGAATGACCGGAGTAAAAATGAAAGATGCGGAAAAAGCTCGTTGCCACCTCGGGGGCTAAATAAACTTCATCCTTCAAGACTGTAGTTATGGCATCCCAGAGTTGTTTGGCTACATACTCTTTAAACACATACCCCCTTGCCCCCGCTTGCATCGCCCTAAATACCGCTTCATCTTCATGATGGGCTGATAAGACAATCGCCTTCCCTTGAAAAGACTGTTCCCGCAATCGTAGCAATGCTTCAATCCCATCCGTTTGAGCTAATTCTAAATCCATTAGAATTAAAGCCGGATGTTGTTGGGACGTCACCTTTAAGGCTTGATCTACAGAAGCTGCCTCCCCAACCACATCCATCCTAAACAAACCGTTATTATTATAAAAACTGAGCAGTGTTTTTAATCCCTGACGAAAGATGGGATCGTCATCAACCAGTAGAATTGAGACTAACTGAGGTGTTGTCATGGTTTTACATCTGCCTCTTAAAAACGATAGAATAAATGTTGACAAATCTAGGAAGTTAAAAAGTGATAAGCTTAAATTCCAATTCATTGAAAGAAGCCGCAATCAAAGGAGAAATTCTTCCACAACAAAGCCTATTTTTGAGGAAAATACCTGATCTAAAACTCTCACAATTTCCATCGAATTAAAATTCTTAATCCGATTGAGGATGACGGGGCAAGGTAAAAGAAAAGAGCGCCCCACCTTCCGGATGATTTTGCGCCCAAATGCTGCCCTGATGGTCAAGAATAATTTTTTTAGCGATGGGTAACCCCAATCCAGTTCCCCCAGGTCGGCGGGTATAAAACGGGGTAAATGCCTCTTGGAGGTCTTCTCGGGAAAGACCGGGACCGCGATCGCTTAGGGAGACCAGCACTTCATTATAAAAAACTCGCCACTCACAAATAATCCGGCTACCGAGGGGACTAAAGGCGATCGCATTATGCAAAAGATTCTCGAAAACTTGTTTAATTTGCCACCGATCTAGGGGTAGCATCACCGAAGTTTCAGAAGCCTCAACCTTGATCTCTTTTTCCTGCAATCGCGGTTGCATCAATTTGAGAGTTTCTTCGACAATCTGGCGTAAATCATGGTGTTGTTCCGGCAATTTCTGGGCGGGTTTTGCGCAATTGAGTAACTGGGTTAAGTTAGCACTCAATTCACTCACCGATTCCCGAATCACTGCTGCTTGTTCTTGAAAAGGTCCCGTTGGTAATCCCCGAAAAAGGGTTTCCGCATAAAGGTTAATTAAGGCTAGAGAATTCCGCAGTTGATGTTCTGCCTTATGGAGAGATTGCCGCAGTAATTGAAGTTCAGAAGATTGGTGGTGGGATGCAGCTGCACCCTGGAGATAATGGTGGAGCATTTGCATCTGTTGTTCGACAAATTCCACCTGCAAAGGAGACAGAGATTCAGCAGTCCATAACAGGAGATAGGAACAGGGTTGAGCTAGGTCAGAAGCGGGATGATTCTGAGAAGAGGTTATCCGATCAGCCGATCCAGAGCGATCGCCCGGGGAAACAATTCCGGTGGGGACGCGTTCTGAGAACCCCCCCACATCCGAATCTATCTCCTGCCGACACTTGCTGGAACCGGCATCAGCCAAGGAAGGGAGGGGGTAAACATAATAGGCATTGAGTTGACAGAGGTGAGCAACCGGCAACTCATGGGGTAACCAAACCTCAGACTTTAGGTAAGATAACTCACCCTCATTAAATTCAGGGCGATCGGCCCTCGCTTCACCCACCCAACGTCGAGGGTGTCCCGCCTCAAAATCCGGGTAAACAATCCAAGCACCGACCAAAGGCAGATAGCCGATCATCTGCTGAATCTGTTTGCGGCAGACTGACTCAATAGTTAGGGATTGCGATCGCCAAGGAGTGGGGTGAGTCAAGGGTCTGGTCTCTCCTAAGGAGAATTCCGCGATCGCGGAGTTAGAAAGCACTTCAGCGCGAGAGAAAAACATTCCAAGACGCAACGGTTCCATACCTACTCTTCTTTGTAGTCGGGTCTGTTTAGGGATAGTCTCAATCCCCGATAGGAGGATAATCAAACCTACCTTAACCTCAGATTCCGAGAAATCCTAAAATTCCACACAAATTTTAAAATTTCGACCAAAGTCTAATAACCAGAGTCCATCAACCTCATTAATCTATAAGCTGTAGCTGCCTAATCACCCAGGTTTATGATTCCTGCTGTTGCCCAGACCTTAGCAGAAATCCTGGCAGGCGGGACCTCAGCGATCAGTATGGAGCAAATTGATTTCAATTCTCCCAATCCCGAGCTGAATCATCACGCTCCGAGGCTCAACCTCTACTGCTACGACGTTCGGGAAAACCCCCAAATGCAAATCTCCCATAGACAGACCGACCCCTCAACCATTTGGTTTGATGTCTCGTTTCTGATCACAGCGTGGGATAAAACAGCCCTAGGGGAGCAGCATCTCTTGTCAGAAGCCCTGACAGTTCTCCTCCCGTACCATTGTTTACCGTCCGAACGTTTAGCTCCAGCCTTGCAAGGCAAGGGAACTGTACCGATGAGGATTTCTGCGGATGGGCTGAGTGAAATTGCAGCAATGTGGATCGCATTAGGAGTCCCCCTACGGCCCGGGTTGTATCTAACGGTAACCGTTCCGTTCACCAGCCAAACCGAACCCGCTATGAAGGAAATTGCTTTTACCTCGTCTCAATAAAAAGGCGTTAGCAAACTAACCGTGTTGTTGCGGAGGCTCGCACCAACCTAAAGCACTCATGTTTGCTAACCATTGTAGATCTAACTATCTATTAATTGGAGAACAACCACTCATGCCCTTGGATTATTTTGCTCCTGGCGTCTATGTTGAAGAAGTAGACCGAGGTAGTCGCCCGATCGAAGGCGTCAGTCTCAGCGTTCCTGGCTTTATCGGCTTTACTGAAGATGTCCGTGGTGATGCGGAAGTCTTTCAACCCATGATGGTCACCACCTGGGATCAATACCTAGAGTATTTTGGGAAACCGGGCTCTGATGGGTTTACCGACTTCGATGCGTACCTCCCCTTTGCCGTTTATGGATGGTTCTTAAATGGCGGGGGTCGCTGTTGGGTGAGCAGTATTGGGACCAAACTCCCCGGTTCCGAAGCGCCACCGCCGGAAAAAACCGCCACAAAATTGCTCACTTCCTCCGGTCGTCCCGCCTTATTGTTCAACCTCAAAGGAGCAGCAGGAGAAACCGAAGATGGCGAAGCGCCAGCACTTCCGGCAGCCACTGGACGGGTAACGGTCAAAGTCGAAAGCAGTACCCCGAAGCCGCCAGAAGATGAAGATGCCGAGCCACCCATTGATGATGGTCAATTCTTCAAAGTTACCGTCAAACGGGGGGATACGGTAGTTGAGACCTACGATAACCTGACCATGAAAGAAGACGTAGAGGCCGAGTTAGGCAGCTATGTCGTCACCGCCTTGCAGGAATCCGAGGCGATCGATATCAGTATCCCCGAAGGTCTAGGAGCCATCTCACCTCTCTCCAAGCGGCCCCTCAATGGGACCTACGAAGTTGCCCCGCCGCCCCCCTTCATTCAAGACCCCGATCGCCTGCCGCGAGAACTCCAAGGCAAGCGCGACGATCGCACCGGCGTCCAAGGGATCTTTGAAATTGACGACGTAGCCATGATCGCCTGTCCCGACCTGATGCGCGTCTATCAAGAAGGACTCATGGACATCGACCAGGTACATGGTGTCATGGAAATGATGGTGAGTATGTGTGAAAACTCTGCTCCCAGTCCCCCCTTCCGCATGGTCGTCCTTGATCCCCCCCCGATTAAACCGGGAAAAAATGAGAACCGCGCCGTTGCTCCCGAACAGCAAAAGCCCCAAGATGTAGCCAAATGGTTACGCGAAGGATTTAACCGCCGGTCCATGTTTGCCGCCCTTTACTATCCCTGGATCAAAGTCGCGAACCCCCGCAACGGCGGTCGTCCCATCGCCATTCCCCCCTGTGGGCACATGATGGGCGTCTGGTGTCGCACCGATGAAACCCGAGGTCTGTTCAAAGCCCCCGCCAACGATACACCCCGGGGCGTCATTGGTCTGGCTTACGAAACCAACTTCCGGGAACAAGAACTGTTAAACCCCTTGGGGATCAACTGTATCCGGAACTTCTCCAACTACAATCGTGGCATTAAAATCTGGGGCGCACGCACCCTAGCCGAACCTGATAATATCCAATGGCGGTATATTCCCGTGCGTCGGATGATGAGCTATATCGAGAAATCCATTGAAATTGGCACTCAGTGGGTCGTGTTTGAACCCAACGATTCCACCCTCTGGGGACGAGTCACCCGCACCGTTTCCAGCTTCCTAGAAGGGCTCTGGCGTCAGGGTGCATTGGTGGGCGGTACCGCCGGAGAATCTTTCTTTGTCAAGTGCGATGGCGAACTCAACACCGCCGACACCATGATGATGGGTCGTTTGTACATCGAAGTGGGAGTCGCCCCAGTGCGACCAGCGGAATTCGTGATCTTCCGCATCAGCCAATGGGCACCGGGCCAATAATTTCCAGTCCCCTGATGGTGAGTCAGTCATTATTAGTCATGATCTGTGTTGCTCGGAGTTAATCCCCAGCAACCTTATGGCTGATAATGACTGAAACCCAACTGTTTTCACTCAGTTTTAAGGTTCAAGGAGTAAACCCATGACAGATCTGTTTGTAATTTCTTCAAATAGGTTTTCTTTTACATACGGGGGAAAAGAATTCCCTCTCCTCAAAATTAGTGGCATTGATGTCCAAGCTAAAACCGCCGGACACAAATCCCCGATCGCCTCGGGAAAAAATGCCCAAATGTTCCGGCAAACTGTTTCAACTGGATACTATAATAACCAAAATATTACCATTGAAGCAGTCCTTCAAGATGGCAACAAAGACCTTTATGATATTTTCAAAAAAGGCTTACCAGCCACTTATGGAGGCGATGGAAAATGGAGCAGTAATTTTACCGATGCGGCAATTACTATCTTTGACCCAGACGCGAAAGAAGTCTTAACCTATAACCTCAAAAGCTGTCAAATGGTCAGCTATGAAGTCAGTGAATTTAATGTCAGTGGCGACCAATTTCTGACCGAAAAATTTGAACTGAATGTAGAAAGTGTCGAACGGAAGCAGGGTTAGGGGGATAAATTTTGGCCGCCTCAAGCCAGCGTTTTTTGGAAAAATAGTGCCTTGTTTTGGGAAAGTAATTAGGGAAAGAACAAAGGAGTAGTACAATGCCAGTCGATAAGGAACCACTTTCTCAGGCTAGATATGAATTTGCCGCCGATGGGTTGGGCAAAGATTTATTGGTGGAATCAGTTTCGGGAGTGAAAATGAGCATTCCTGTAACCAATGCTGATGGTGCATTTGGGGTAAAATCCGGCAGTAAAGTGAATCGTCAAGCTGCACCCTCTGCTGTAGAATCCAGCGATGTCACTGTCACCTTCGTTACCTCTAGTAAAGACCCTAAAGCGGTTTCCAAGTGGTTTTATGATTCCCACTCAACGCCAGACTTAGGCGGTGCGACGGGAACCAAAGGCAAAACCGATCAGGCAACCTTGACGGTGTTCAAGCAAGATGGATCACCCTCCGCAACCTGGACCTTTAAAGGGGTGATGCCGATGACTTATAAAATGTCGGAGTTAGATGCGGCGGGAAATCAGTCCCTTAAAGAAACCATCACATTTTGTTATGAATATGTGGAACGCACGAAATAAGCGCGTTTCCTAAAAGAGGGATGGACAGTCAACCGAGAGGGATTGCCCCTCCCTCGGGGAGTCTGACCTCTGTTTGCTGGTTCCATCAGCGATCGCCACCTGAAATGCACCCCTCCCATCAGCTAACCGCGATGCAACTCGTTTGCCGGAGATCGAACCGTGCTTGAAGTGCCTCAATTAATTGCTACCTCGCGATTTTACCTAGAACTGCACCTGAAAGATAGTGTCGAAACGATCGATGCTTACTTTATGGAATGTAAGGGGTTTAAAACCAGTCAGGAAATCATTGAAATCTGCGAAGTTACCCCCCAAATGTGGGGTAAAGACGGTAAATCCCGAGGGCGGATAATCCAGACTAAAATTCCGGGGAATATCACCTATACCAACTTAACTCTCCTTCGAGGTCTAACGGTTTCCATGACCGTTTGGAATTGGTTGGAGGCGATACAACAAGGATCTTGGGCCGCAGAACGGCGAGATGGGTCTTTAACTCTGTATGATCAAGGCGCACAGGCTCAAGTTAGATTTGAGTTTAAACGGGCATGGCCGGTGAGCTATTCTATTTCTGATGTCAGTGTCAGTAGCGGTGAGTTGGAAATAGAAGAACTAGAAGTGGTCGTAGAAGAGTTAAAACGGGTTAAGGTGGTGTAAAAGTAGGGCTAATTCAGCATGATTCAGACCGAGTTTGAATTTACATTACCCAAAGGGTATCTCGATAGTGAAGGCAACTTGCACCGTCAAGGGGTAATGCGTTTATCCCGGGCGATCGATGAAATTGCTCCCCTGCGAGACCCTCGGGTTAAATCGAATCCGGCATACGCTACGGTGATTATTTTATCGCGGGTGATTACCCGCTTGGGTGCTTTAGAACAAGTCACTCCCTTGGCGATCGAAAATTTATTTGCCGTAGACTTAAATTATCTTCAAACCTTTTATCGTCAAATTAACGAACTGGAAACTCAGGGGGATTTAGACACAGAACCCCTATCACCTCCAGCCCTCCCGGGACCCTCCTACTCATGAATCAGGTGATGCCATGAATCGGGAAACGATACCTCACAGCCAGTTTACATTTACCCTTCCTGTGGGAGTGGTGGATGGGGAGGGGAGTCTGCATCGAGAAGGGGTAATGCGCAGGGTGACGGGTCAGGATGAAATCTGGGTGAGCAAAGACCCTCAGACTCAAGAAAATCCCGCTTATCGAATCATTTCCCTGCTCTCTCGGGTGATTACCCATGTAGGCGGCTTTTCATCCGTGACGCCAGAGTTACTAGAACAACTGTTTTTAAGGGATTTTCTTTATTTACGAGAGTTTTATACCCAAATTAATCGGTCTGGCGTGGAGGGAATGACGTTGGGGGAGTTCAAAGCTACCCCTTGGAGCAATTGTACCAAGAGGTAGCGACGATCGCCTTTCACTTTCACTGGTCCTTAGATGAAATCCTATCTCTGGAACATGGGGAACGACGGCGTTGGATTGCCCTAATCGCTCAATTGAAGCAGATGCCCTAACCAGAGATGGAACCGTGGGGGAAATAACTTGTCAAGGGAGGACAGGAAGCAGCGTAAAACCGGATCAAACTAAGGGGGAACAAGAATCTAAAAATGACAGCGGTGCGATCGCGAATCCTTAAAGCGCGCCCCTACCCAGGCAGGGTTGAAAATAAGTCCCGGAACATCCGGCTACTTTTCAATTGATACTCAACTGCTTGCTTCAAATCACATCCGGTTTTTAAAATTCGGAAGTATGATAGCGGTAGAGCATAATTTGACCTTAACTGTCAATTTTTCCAGATTCTTTTCCACTTTTAGTATCTTGTTTTGAGTTGCTCATCGTTCAATTGTTGATGCGGAGGTTTTACTATCATGCGATCGCCGAAATTGATTCACTTAATGGGTATCCTGGCTATGGTCCTCTCTCCGGCTTGGGTCACCCTTTCCGGACTCTCCTCCGTCCGCGCCCAATCTCAGCCCGGAGAACTCCTTGCCCTGAATTTCCCTTCTGCACCCCGTAACCTGGGCGGTCCCCGCAGTACCGCTGGGGGAGGAGTCCGAGGCAATGGGAATGACAGTTGTATCGAGGGTGAATCTCCCTTAACTCCCTTAATGCCAACTCATGATATTGTCAAAACCGTCACGCCCAACCCAGAATTTTTCATGTATGTCCCGAAAAATAGCGCAGATTCGGGAGAATTTGTGATTGTTGATGGGAATGGCAATGACGTTTATCTATCTACCTTTGAGCTATCCGAGGCCCCGGGTGTGGTCAAGGTGAGCCTCCCTGCCAATACCGGCTTGGAAATGGGTAAAGTCTATGACTGGCAGTTTAGTCTAATCTGCGATCCCTCAGACCGCCAAGCTGATGTCTTCGTGCAGGGTCAAATCGAACCGACCGAACTCACCGAGGAAATGCAAACTCAACTGGACCAAGCCCAGCCCCTGGATCAGGTGCAACTGTATGTGGACCAAAGCTTATGGAACGAAGCGGTGAGCCTGCTGGCCCAATTCCGTAATTCTAATCCCACGGAGTGGCAAGGACTGTTAAAATATGTCGGCTTAGAAAACATTGCTTCGGAACCTCTGCCCATCCAAACCATTGGAACATCGCAGAATTAACACAACTTAAGGAATAAGCCGTGATGTGGAATCAATTAAAACGGCAAGTTTGGGAATGGCGCGGGGTCTGGATTGCTGCTCCGTCAGTAACGTTAGCCGTAATCCTCCTACGCTTTATGGGTGTACTACAGCCTTGGGAATGGGCCGTTTATGATCTCTATATGAGAGGGCGGCCCACGGAACCTCCAGACAGCCGAATTGCCATTGTCGGCATTAATGAAGCCGATGTACGGGAATTAGGTCAAGCGATCATTCCCGATCGCGTTTATGCGGCAGTCATCGAAAATCTTAAAGCCATGAATCCTCGGGCGATCGGCTTAGATGTCTATCGAGATCAGCCCGTTGAACCCGGTCATGCGGCCCTGCGTCAGGTCTTTGAATCAACACCGAATCTGGTGGGCATTCAAAAAGTGATTGGGGACCGCGATCGCGAGACCATTGCACCCCCTCCCGGCTTAGAATATGCCGGTTCCAATGACATGGTTTTGGATGAAGATCAGGTTTTGCGCCGGGGGCTGGTGATGGTGAGTGATGAAGATGAAAACATCATTCCCAGTTTTAGTTTATATCTAGCCGGTCTCTATCTCGAAGCCGAAGGAATCGCCCCGGAAGCGATTGAGAATAGCGAATCCTGGAAATTTGGGAACCAAGTTTTCTCGCGCTTTGAACCGAATGATGGGGGCTATGTGGGCGCAGATAATGGGGGCTATCAGGTCCTCTTAAATTATGCCGGTCCCAGTCGGCATTTTGAGACCGTTTCCCTGATGGATATCCTCAGAAATCGACTGCCTCAAGACTGGGGACGCGATCGCATTATCTTGATTGGAGCCGTTGGGGAAAGCTATCAAGACTTATTTTTCACCCCCTACACCAAAGAAGCGGGCAACCGCATGGCAGGGGTGGAAGTTCACGCCAATGTGATCAGCCAGATGGTTACTGCTGCCGTGGACGATCGCCCGTTAATTAAAACCATCCCTGAACCTTACGAATGGCTGTGGATTTTCTTCTGGGGGAGTCTGGGGGCATTTCTAATTTGGAAATGGCGCTATGTTGGGGGTGCAGGATGGCTCTCCTTTCAACGTACGGCAGCAGCGGTGTTGTCCGCAGCCGCCCTAGTGGGAATTACCTACGGCGCATTTGTGTTGGGGTGGTGGATTCCCGTGGTGCCTCCCGCTTTAGCCTTACTCGGTTCTGCTACGGCGATCGTGGCTTACGTTGCCCGCACTGCTGGAGATATCCGCAAAACCTTTGGTCGCTATCTCACCGATCAAGTCGTCGCCAATTTACTTGAAAATCCAGAAGGATTAAAAATGGGCGGCGAACGGCGGAAACTGACGATTTTCACCTCGGATTTACGCGGATTTACGGCGCTTTCGGAACGATTGCCCCCAGAAGAAGTGGTCAAAATTCTTAACTTTTATCTGGGTTATATGGCCGATGTAATTACCTCTTACCAGGGAACTATTGATGAGTTTATGGGAGATGGGATCTTAGTGCTATTTGGTGCCCCCACCTCCCGACCCGATGATGCCAAAAGGGCGATCGCCTGCGGAATTTCCATGCAATTAGCCATGCGTCATGTCAATGCTAAAGTGGTGGAATGGGGATTACCCGAACTGGAAATGGGAATTGGCATCAATACCGGAGAAGTCGTCGTCGGCAATATCGGCTCAGAAAAACGCACTAAATACGGAGTCGTCGGCAGTCAGGTTAACTTAACCTACCGGATTGAATCTTATACAACGGGAGGGCAAATTCTGATTTCTGAGCAAACTCTCCTTGATGCCGGAGGCGAGGAAGTCGTCCAAATTGAGAGTAAACGTGAGGTGATGCCTAAAGGGGTCAAAGAGCCGCTCATGATTTACGATGTGAGCGGGATTAAAGAACCTTATCATATCTCCCTCATCAGGGAAGAAGAGGTCTTTTTACCCCTGAGCGAAAAAATCCCGATTCAATATACCATTTTGGAAGGCAAGCATATCAGCGAAACCCGCTTACTGGGTCATTTAGTCCAACTTTCGGCCAAAGGCGCTCAAGTGAGAACCGAACCGGGAGCCGGGGATATTATCCCCGTGGGATTGAGCAATCTCAAGCTCAATTTATTGGAGACTAATTCAGAGGAAAGTCGGGAAGATATTTATGCCAAGGTCCTGGAAAAACCAGCAACTGAACCCCATTGCTTTTACATTCAGTTTACAGCAAAACCCCCAGCAGTGGCGGCTCACTTGGAACAAGTGTATAAGTCACTTCAGGCAGTCGCTCCGTCTTAAGTGAGAGTTTTATATTCTCCACCGTTGAGAGCGATCGCCTTTGTTTAAATGACATTAGAGGACTCTTATGAAATTAACCTTTTTAGGTTCTGGATCGGCTTTCACCGTAGGAGCCAATAATTATCAATCGAACGTTCTGTTAGAGAGCGATCGCGGAACTAAACTCCTGATTGATTGTGGTTCTGACATTCGCTTTTCTCTCCATGAAGCGGGATATTCTCATCTGGATATCACCGATATTTACATCAGCCATTTGCATTCGGATCATGCCGGAGGATTGGAATATATTTCCTTTACTACCAAATTTGACCCCCGATGCCAAAGACCCCGCCTTTATATCAGTAAAGAAATAGCCAATGACCTTTGGGCAAATACCCTCTCCGGAGGTCTCCGTTCCATCCAAGGCGATGTCACAGAATTAGAGACGTTTTTTGAGGTAGAAAAGGTTCCCCGCAAGGGACATTTTATCTGGGAAAATATCCAATTTAATTTGGTTAAAGTCATCCATATTAACAATGGATACTTTATCATGCCCAGCTATGGATTGTTCTTTGAACTGGAAGGAAAGCAAATCTTTTTCAGCACTGATACCCAATTATGTCGGGAAGAAATTTGGGAATATTATGAGCAAGCTGACCTAATTTTTCAGGATTGCGAAACCTCTCAATTCCCCACCACGGTTCATGCTCATTACAATGAATTAGTCGCGTTACCCGACACCATCAAAAATAAAATGTGGTTGTATGGGTATCAACCCGGACCCCTTCCAGATGCGGCACAAGATGGATTCCTGGGGTTTGTTCAACGGGGACAGCAATTTGAATTTGCACTCTCTCCCGTACCCGTCGAGACAATCGTTACCGTCTGATTCCCTAGAGCAACATTAGACGAACTGCATCCTTGCAGGGCGATCGCCCTTAACCCTCCTTGCTACAAGGGGGGCTTTTTTAGTTGATGGCCCTTCGTCGATTGTCCCCTGGATCAACCCCCTGTAACCCGCCCTGAGAATTTGTGGAACCTAGAACGATGGACAGCAGACTAAGGAAAGGACTTTGAACAACCTCCGGAATTCTGACCTAATTCCTGATCACAGTAGAAGAATCGGAGCAAAATGGGAGAACCCGACTCGCTTCCCGATAGAGATAACACCAACAGCTCACCCCTCCCTGAAACCGAACCCTAGGGCGATCGCGGACTGATAGTTCAGATCAGGACGAAGCGCTCAATCCATGAGAGGACATTCAAGTGAGCTAATCCCTTGTCTAGCCTCTTTCTCCTAACCTATAGTAACCTAGCGATTGTTCGCTCGATCCAGGATCAATGAACGAAGCGTTAAAAAGAATAGTAGCACAATCCCTTTCCTGGTTTACCGCTCCAATTCCCATCGGCAACTATTCAGTTTCAATCAGTGCAATCTTGCAACTGATTATCTGGGTCTTTATTGTTTTGTTCCTCTCCCGTGCCCTCAAGAAATTCCTAAAATATCGGCTGCTTGTTAAGCTAGGAATTGATGAAGGAAACCGCGAAGCAATGGCAACCATTATCAGCTATAGCAGTTCCCTGCTAGGGCTGATTATTGTCTTACAAAGTACCGGGTTTAACCTGGGTTCCTTAATTGTTATTGCCGGAGGTTTAGGGGTTGGGATTGGGTTTGGACTTCAGGAAGTAACCCGCAACTTTATCAGTGGTCTGACCTTACTGATAGAACGAAAACTCAAGGTGGGGGATTTTATAGAATTTGACGGAATGTCGGGATATGTCAAAGAAGTTTCCCTGAGATCGACTCTCATTCGGACCCGTGACGGGGGGGATGTCGTCGTTCCCAACAGTAAACTCGTTGAAAATAAAGTTCTTAACTGGAGCTACGACTCTTTTCACGCTCGGATTCAAATTCCCGTGGGAGTTGCCTATAATAGCGACACGGTTTTAGTCACCGAAACCCTGTTAAATGCGGCTTATATGGAACCGGCAGTATTGCACGACCCTCCCCCTAAAGTTCTGTTTAAAAATTTTGGGGATAATTCGCTCAACTTTGAACTCTGGGTTTGGGTAAACCGGATTGATCGCGAACCGTTTATTAGGAGTTCTTTAAATTTTATCATTGAGCATAACCTGCGCCAAAACCAAATTACCGTCCCGTTTCCTCAACGGGATTTATGGATTAGAAATGGAGAAGATTTCAACCTGTTGGGCCGAAAAAAAATCTATCAAAATGGGCATCGTCCTGAAAAAATACCGGATACCCTATCCGTTGCCACCGCTTCTCAGACTTTAACCCTCAAAGATTTGCTGCGGCAGGTGACTTATTTCCAAAACTTTACGGACCTCGAATTAAGACAACTCATCGAAATTGGGCATCGGAAACGCTTGTATCCCTCACAGATGTTATTTCAGGAAGGAGACCCAGGAGATGCGTTTTATATTGTGTTATCGGGTTCGGTGGAGGTGTTTGTTGAAAAAATTAATAAGCATCTCACCAATCTAGGGGCCGGAAAATTTTTTGGGGAATTATCTTTAATGTTAGGAATTCCCCGAACGGCATCGGTACGAGCGTTAGAAGAAACGATTCTGTTTACGATTCATCATAATGCCTTTCAAAGCATCTTGCAGGAGCATCCCGAGTTAGCCGAGGAAATCGTTCAAGAATTATGTAAACATCAAGAAGAATTAGCACAGCGGCAACAGCAATTAAGAACAATGGGGTTGTTAGATGCCACGGAAGATGATAAAAATCCAGTGGTTTGGGTGAGAAAGCGGCTGCAAAATTTGTTTGGCCTGTAGTTGGGGGGCCACAGGGGTGCGATCGCCTCCTTGAAGATCCCGATCGCGATCGCACTCATAACCTTGGGATCCCGGCCACCACAGCAGACTCCAGGATGAATTCACCCGCCCTGAGTGGGTCGCCCTCAAGGGTGACTCTATCAACAGGAAGAATTTGACCCGAGCGAGACTCTTCCCAGAGTGGGAGTTCAAATCTTTACAATAGCTTTATTAAAATAAGGGTATAGGGGGGAGACACCCGTACAGAAATTGCCTATAATTAGGATGGAGTTTACCCGGTTATGGAAGAAAAAATGACTTGGCCCACCTGCTTAAATTCAATGGCTAAAAAACAGGAATCCAAGCCGAACGGAACGACGGTGCAATTGGCGGAATTCGTCCTGGAGCTCTATGCTGCGGGATGGACGCAACAGCAAGTCTTCGGCCAATATCCTCAAATTACCCCAGACCTTGTAACCAGAGTCTTTTCCTTAGCCGCACTCTTGTGTGTTAGAGAAGAGGTGCTCTCTCAAGTGTCCGGAACACCTGAATCCAGATTATTAAACGTATAAGCAATCCTTAACAGAACAGCTTTAATATTTTTCCCCTACCCTTTTTAATGAAGGGTTTCTGCTGAACCCTTTACTCGAAAACCAAAACAGTAGCGGGTGTTCTAGCTCAAGTCCGACCCGGACCGATTCTTGAGAACCAAAACTATAGCGATCGCCCAATAAAAAAATAGTAAAAAAATAGGCGGGGCCTCAACTCCCCGCCATCAATGCTAACTGCGAGAGACCGTAGCAAGAGGCGGGGATTGCTGCGGCATGGGAGCCGATAACGCCGATTCCAGTTCCGCACAGCCTAAGCGTTCTTCTAAAATTCGCATCACTTCCCGCCCGAAATCATTGGGATTGCGCTGCCATGCCTCCAGACAAACCTCCCCGAAGAACGACCCTAGGGGTTCGGGATTCCAAAGTAACTTCCGGGCAGTCCAAGGCATCAAGCTCATGGGGTCGTAACCAGGTTTCAAAATATTTTCCTGAAACGCATACTCTTCTAAATGCGTATGGGGTTGTAACCCGATAAAAAAGATCGCCGGTTCTACCTTATCTGCTCCAAAAATTCGTTCTAGTTCGCGATGATAAGCCAGGGTTTGGCGAATTGTTTCGTAGGTTTCATCAATGACATTAAATGAATAATTAACTGACACCAAATCATTAAAACCTGCCGCCTTCAAGTCGCGACAATTTTCCAGAACCACGCGGAGGTTGTAACCCATTCGCATCTTCCGGACCAGTTCTTGGGAACCGCTGGTAATCCCAATTTCAAAATAATTCATCCCGGTTTTGACCATTAAATCGCATAATTCCGGGTTCAAATTGTCAGCGCGGATATAGGCAGCCCAGTGAATATCTTCCATTCCGGCCTCAGAAATTTTCTGGAGTAAAGCGATCGCATCGTTAATATATCGCCGCGCCGGAATAAATTGAGCATCAGTAAACCAAAAATTGCGGATGCCGCGATCGTACAGTTGCCGCATTTCCGCCACCACTTCATCGGCTGGATTAATCCGGACTTGCTTCCCTTCAATAACCGTATAAATGCAATAACAACAGTTATGAGGACAACCGCGCTTGGTTTGGACACCAATATAAAAATCTTGGTCTTGCAAATAATATTGAAACTCCGGCCATAACCGTTCTATATAGTCATAGTCACAAGCCGTTTTTTCAATTTCTGTGGGTTTTTCATGGATCAGGCGATCGCGCGGAGTCGTTTCCCCCGCCAC
Organism: Laspinema sp. D2d; assembly: GCF_025370755.1. Classification (GTDB taxonomy): domain Bacteria; phylum Cyanobacteriota; class Cyanobacteriia; order Cyanobacteriales; family Laspinemataceae; genus Laspinema. The sequence continues at coordinate 191,807 of NZ_JAMXFC010000007.1, forward strand.
ATAACAGCGCTCATCCCGAAAATCCTGACCCCGCAGATATTTTTCCAGGAGTGCTTCCCCTTCCCCCACCGAAATAATCGTCCCCGGAGGTAAACTGCGCCCGAGTTGTTCATAAAACACGCTCACTGCACCACCCCCCACAATCGCCCTCGCTTCCGGGTGATAGATTTGAGCGCGCTTCACTCCCCGCTTGACTAATCCCAGATTGCGCCAGAGTTCACCATAATAGGCCGTCGTAATTCGCAGCCCTCCCAAGGCCCCCCGGAGTTTAATCAAGGGATTACGAGCATAGTAAAACTCAAACGCATTTTGCAGGGGATTCCCCCCGCGCCCACCAACGGGGGCGTAAATCTGAATATCCCGCCAGGAGAAGACCAGTAAAGTGGGTTGAAAGCGATCGACACAGGCATCAAGAGACTTGGCAAAGTCCAGAGGGGGGACCGTTCCCATATCAAAAATCTGCTGTTCAACCTCGGGAAACAGCTTGTGCACAAAATCGGCTAGGTAAACGACACCGATCGGGAAGATGGGATTGCACGGGAGGCGAACGTAGAGGATGCGATTTTCCATCTCGGTAGCGGGGAATAGTTTTTACAAAAAGAGGTTCATATAACTTAACCATACCATCCGCCCTCTGAATCTGCATGAGCAAGGGGGCAATTCCTTCACCCAAGGAGTCCAGGGCGGCAGGTCCCTGATCTAGCCTGACCCGAACCCTGGGCAATTCAGAAAAAACTCCCATGATAAGGGGGATCGATAGGTTTCATCAGCATACCTTAACCCTGCTATTTTCTATTTTTAATGAAAAACTTGACTATATTCTCTTCAGTTGGTAGTCGCGTTTACAGCTTGCGGGGATCGGCTGGTGTTAGGGTTAGAGGGTATAAAGCTTTTTTTGGAAAAAACTCCTCATAAAGGTTATGGCTCAAATCCTCGATCCCATTCCGGCTGACCGCCCCGGTCAAATTCTGTGCTGCTATGTTAATGCGACGAGTAAAATCCAGATTGCTCGGGTCAGTAACGTTTCCAACTGGTATTTTGAGCGCGTTGTCTTTCCGGGTCAACGTCTGGTTTTTGAAGCATTTCCAGAAGCCCTGTTAGAAATTCATACCGGGATGATGGCAAGTGCTATTTTATCCGATAAGATCCCCTGTGGACGCCTCCGAGTCATGGATGAGAGTGATCCCAATCCCTCTGCTCGTGGACCAGCGCCGGAAGAAATGCCCCAGCGTCCCCATAGAAATCCGACTATTGATAATAAAGGGATAGTCTTGAGTGATCCATTCTTGATGACGGCTTTAACGTCGGTTTAATAAGATGAAGATAGGTAGGATTTGAGGGTGGGTAGTGTTAATAATGCTACCACCCTCTATCATTTAATAAGTTAGATCCTTGACTGAAACACAAGGAATCAAAAATAAAGGATCAAAAATAATGGGGCTTGCACCTATCCGAGTGAACGGGTGTTAGGGTTAAACTGGACTGGGACGAGTATTGTGAAGTGTATTCACGATAAACGGACCAGTTAGGCCACTGTTTAGGATAAAAGTTTGTGGATCTGCCTTCTTTCCTCTGGTTGTGGAAAATCGCAGCCTGGTCAATGGGTTTTTCAATACTGGCCTACAGCCTACTCGCGGTGAGTGGGCTGTGGATGTATGGCGCTCGCCTCGGGCGTAAACAACAAGGACGAATTTTGGTGCGATCGCTCCACTATGGGTTCGGGATAACCCTCGTGGCCCTAGTCTTGCTGCTCTTAGCCGTGGGGATTGTGGGGACCCTGGGACATTATGGCTCCCTCGGTCACTCTGTCCATTTATGGGCAGGATTAGGGGTGGTGGGACTGGTCCTGCTGTCAGCTTGGAGTGCAAATCAGATTGCTCCCGGGCGTCAATGGGCGCGATCGCTGCACATCACCACGAATGCTATTTTATTTGTGGCACTGGCTTGGGTCTCCTGGACAGGTTGGACCGTGGTGCAAAAATATTTACCTTAAATCTCCTTAATCCAGTAGATGCAGTCGGGTGTTGGGGAAAACTTTCATGAAATTCCCTTAAACTCTCGATGAGTCAATTTTTTTTAAGAACAAAAAGAGTTGTGTCAATAGAACAAATCGGCGATCGCGCTGAACCTCAAACTGAACTCCAAGATAGAGAAGTCCGGGAATTTCGGATTTCTCCCCTGATTCGAGTCACCCTGTTGAGCTTATATATTGCCCTGACGGTGCCGTTACCCTTTTTGTCTAAAGCAACCGGCGCACCGATTTCTCCGGGTGTGCTGTGGGTAGGATTGGCAATAGGGGCGGTGGCGGTGTATGGGGCACTCAGTGAACGGGCGATCGCCAATGCCGAAGGCATTCAAGTCACCTATCCCCAGTGGATTCCCCGGGGCGTCCGTAAGGGCTGGATGTTGCCCTGGGATCAGGTGGCGGCGCTCAAACCGCGCACTACCGGACAGGGGGGGCTAGTGTACTATTTTGTCAGTAAATCCGGCCAAGGGTATCTACTGCCCATGCGGGTGGTGGGGTTTTCCGAGTTGGTGAAAATTGTGGAAGCAAAAACCGGGATTGATACCCGAGATGTGCGTCCGTTAGCCCAACCTTGGATGTATTTTATTTTGCTGGGATTTACCCTACTGTTGTTGCTGATCGATGCTTGGACGATCGCCACCGCAGTGACCCTAGGCAGTTAGGGAGACAACACCGCAAGTCTGGGTGATTTTTAGGCCGGACAAGCTGTATGAGGATAGACTGAAAAAGACTGAAAAAGATAGCGTGTAAAGATTAAAAAACCCTTGCCAATAGAACGAATGGCTCAACTGCGGCTGGATCGGGTCAGCCTGAACGCAGCGATCGCAGGGGCGAGGATGGAAAAACCCATCCTGAATGAGATTTCTTTTGATGTTTACCCAGGCGATCGCCTTGCCATTGTGGGTCCTTCTGGCGGGGGAAAAACCTCCTTGTTACGACTGATTGCTCGACTCATCGACCCCACCAGTGGCACGATCTATCTGGATGGACAAGATTATCGCAAAATTCCGGTCTTGGAACTGCGTCAGCAAGTGACCCTCGTCCTGCAAGACTCCAAACTCTTAGGCATGACCGTCAAAGCGGCGATCGCCTATCCCCTGAATCTGCGCGGAATGAAATCCCCCGAGATTCAGGAGAGAGTCTCGACTTGGATGGATCGCCTACACCTACCTACCGAATGGCTGGAGCGAACAGAATTGCAGCTATCGGCAGGACAGCGGCAGCTTGTGGCCCTATGCCGCGCCTTAGTCATTGAACCCAAGATTTTGTTACTCGATGAACCGACCTCCGCCTTAGACGTGGGTCGCGCTGAGCACCTCCTACAAGTTTTAGCTGAAGTGGCCCTGAATACGGAGACGACTCTGATTATGGTCAATCATCAACTCGACCTCGCCCAGCAGTTTTGCAACCGCTTATTATATTTGCACCAAGGTATTCTCCTGGAGGACCTGCCCGAGGAGCAGATTGACTCGAATCGGTTGCGATCGGCGATCGTCCAAGCAGAAGCAGAGGCTGCCTCGGAATGGGAATGAGTTGAGACAATTGACAACGGACCTTCTAGGCGTCCAGGGAATCTAGCCGCGAGAGAGTGGAACCGCGCCGACTGGAGTCAATTGACGCATCAGGGTTTTTTTCCCCATCGTTTGTTCGGGTTGTTGGGAGGGAGTTGCGTTGAGTATTTCCGTATTTAGCCGATAGCCCACATTACGGACCGTTTGAATCAAGCTAGGTTGTCGGGGGTCAGTTTCGATTTTTTTCCGCAGGGAGAGCACATGAGTGTCAATCGTGCGGGGATTATCAATGGCATCCGGCCAAGCTCGGCGCAGCAGTTCCGGACGGCTCATGGGCAGGCCCCCAGCTTGAGCGAGGACGTACAGCAGACTAAATTCTTGGGGCGTGAGTTCGATCGCGTCCTCTTGATATCGAACCCGGCGCTGGACTAAATCAATTTGCAGGTCGCCATAGTCTAAGCTGGCTGGTGGCGTCATTCGGCGATGACGTCGGACCAGGGATTCGACTCGGGCGAGAAATTCCTGCATCCCAAAAGGTTTTTTCAGGTAGTCATCGGCTCCTGATTTCAAGCCTTCTACAATATCGGATTCGGTATTGCGCGCGGATAAAATTAAAATCAACGTTTCTTGCTGCTGGTAGAGCCAGCGGCAAAATTCCAGACCATCGCCATCGGGTAGTTCGTTGTCAAGGATGACTAGAGTTGGATGGCGATTATAGAAAATTTCTCGGGCATGACGGATGTCCGCTGATTGATAAACCCCATATCCTACTTGCTGTAGGTGCCACCCTAACAGCGATCGCAGATGAGGATTGCCTTCCACAATTAAAATGCAAACAGATCCCACAACTGAGTTGTTTCCTTCACGTCGGTGGAATTTAGGTTACCAAACCTTTTGTCAGGGTTTTGTAACTTCCGCTACCCTGAGTCCCCCGCAAATGTTAAGGAATTCCAAATAAAATGGTGCTTTAGGTAAAAATTCCGTCAAGGAGGCGATCGCAATGCCACAATCGCCAGACCCTTAGAAGAAATGGCAGTAAAATAAGAGTAGGGCAATAGTTCGATAGCACCTAACGCCAGTTTACCTGGGCGATCCCCAGAATCATCCCATTGTTCCCTAACCCAGCGCAAAGGCTCTGAGCGGGTCTGAGCAGCGGGCTTCAGACCTAGTGAACCTCGGGTTCATTCCTCTGGATCCCGGAGGGGTCACCCCCTAGATGGCACCAATGGGACCGAGCCGGTTTAAGGGAAAACGGACTGGAGTCACCGGATAATTGCTGACTTTTACACCATTCGAGGTTTTAATTATGCTTCAAGATACTGCAACCATTCGCCATTATCAAAAACTCACCGATTCCTTGGTGGATATGTGGAATCGGGGATATCGCATTGATGATTTGCGCCTTTATTTAGAGGGGTATATTGCCGCCATGCGACAAACGAATACCATCGAAGCGTTCCACATCCACAGGTTTGAGGAAGAGGCTATTCGATTTCTCCACGATCCGTCTAATTTCGAGATGGTCCCCCAGCCCCAGGCTGAAACCGGCTACTATTGACCAGGCCCGTGGGAAGTTGACATCTTATCGGCAAAGAGTAACCAGCATCATAGCGCGATCGCTATTGATGCTTGGGTTTCTTGAGCCCTGTATTCATAATTTTTATTTTATTTGAATCTTTCATCCATAAGAAAGGGCTTGATTATTCAAGCCCTTTCTTTTCAAGATGAAATTCACCCGTTTAACCCGACAGTTAACCGGAGAGTAGCTCAGATTAGGAAGCCAGAGCTACTTCTACCATTTGTTGCAAATCACCACTTTGATAGAGTTCGATGAGAATATCAGAACCCCCAACAAATTCACCATTAATATAGACTTGGGGAATCGTGGGCCAATTGGAATACTCTTTGATCCCCTGACGAATCTCATAATCGTCCAGAACGTTAACGGTTTCGTAAGGAACGCCCAAAGTGTTGAGAATCTGAACCACATTGTTGGAAAAACCACATTGGGGCATGAGCTTAGTCCCCTTCATGAAAACAGTAATTTTGTTCCGGTTTACGAGAGTGTCAAGCCGCTCTTTGAGTTCTGGAGTGATAGTCATGATGGGTGTTCGTTAAGGTAAGGGATGGGTTGTTACTGTGCAAAGAGGGGGTACTAGCGTACCCCGGGCGATCGCCCTATTGATAGCAGGTTGGACGACCCAGCCGAGTTATGAGACGGACCCAGAGACTTGACTCCAAGCCTCCGGGGTATAAGTCTTCATGGTTAGCGCATGGATCGCCTCTGTGGACATAGCCTCTTGTAGGGAACCATACACCAACTGATGTTGCCGCACTCGGGGTAGTCCTTCAAAGTGGGACGAAACGACGATGACCTGATAGTGATCTCGGGTGCCTGTCAAATCTTCAACCGTCACCTGAGCATCCGGCAATTGTGCCTCGATCATTGCCTTTACCTGATCCGGGCTAACCATTCTTACTCCTGTCCATAATTTAATAGTAGTAGTCTAATTTAATTTTAGAAGGGCGATCGCCACTACTCAAGGGAAAAACCGGGGGGTAAACTACCCAGAATTTCCTAGACCCTTGATACCTAATTAGATCCAACGGACAAAAACCCAGCTTTTTGTCCCAACTCGGGGGCTGTTTTAGAGGTAATCTCGCTGATTACTGAACCCCTGAAGAGCTTTGGCGTCCTCCCGGATAGGGCGAATCTACAAAACCCAACTCCCACAATTGCTCATAGGCTTTTTTCCCCAACTCTCGCGTGGGTTGCTGGGACCGGATAATCTGCACCAACAAAGGCACAGCCAAGGCGGGTTGATTCTGGACCCGATGCACCAGGGCCAGTTCGTAGGTTGCCAAATCTCGCATTTCCGCAGTTTCCGCAGCAAGGTTCCGATGGGTTTCGGCGGTTGCATTATCAATGCCCGAAAAACTGGTAAAAAGCTGCTGATAGAAATTAGACAGCTGATTGAAAATCTCCCGGGAACGTTGCAGCTTATCTACCGCTTGTTCATACTGTTCCGCACTGGCAGATTGCCGAGCCTCTTCCATCAACCCATTTGCCGCCGCCATGCTTAACAAGCCCGTCTGTTGTGCAGTGGGGCGGGGTTCTTCCGGAGTGACTTCCGGGGCGACTTCCGGGGTGACTTCCGAGGTGGCATCCGGGTCGGAAGGGGTCGGTTCCGCGACAATTTCTACAAAGCCGATGTCCCCTAATAACTGATAAGCTTGACGACCCAGTTCTCGGGTTGGCTGTTGAGACCCCACAATCTGAATCAGTAAGGGGACCGCGAGATCGGCTTGATTTTGGGCGCTATGAACCAATGCCAGTTCATAACTCGCCTCATCCCGCATCTGGGCTGTTTCAGCGGCGAGGGTGCGATGACTGTTGGCAATCCGGTTATCAATGCCGGTAAAGCTGGTGTAAAGCTGTTGGTGAAAATTAGAGAGTTGATTAAAAATCTCTCGGGACTGTTGCAGTTTGCTCACCGCTGGTTCGTACTGTTGAGCCGCCGCAGATTCTTTGGCTTCTTGGACTAACCGTTGCCCAGCCTCCATACTCAGTAAGGTGCTATCAGCAGCGAGTCGGCGCAAATCCTCCGGGTCTGACCCTGGGTCCACCGCTTCCGGCTGGGGACTGGATTGCGACGTTGGCTGGGATGGGGATGTGGCCCCCCGCTCCATCGGCGTTGGCAGGGTTAGGGTTTCGTTTGACTGACCGGAGGGCTGTAATCCATCTAGTCCATCGGGTTGGGACTGTTCTTGGGCCCGAATGGGTAGGGGAGACAACAGGGTAAATCCTGCGATCAGGGTTATGGACAATAAACCCGCAAAACCAAGCGGGGGAACTTTTACAGCAGATCCCATAAAGTACCTTTGTGTGTGGGGAGAACACCAGAGCGATAAAAACTTTAGGTATCTTAACATTGCAATGTCCCGGGTTGTGGAGGAAACTGGAAATGGGGATAATCTCAGGGGGGATTGACCCCAGTAAAGTTTGGAAACTGCGTTTCTGCAACAAATGGGTTGCGGATTGCTACAAATTGGGTAAAGAAACCCGATTTCTGGTCCCTGTGGAGCCATTTACCCTAGGATTGAAGACTGTGCCGACGTCCTAGGCCCACTCAGATTAAGGCTCCCACAGGGGCTGGGGGAAATCTAAGGCGCTGGGGGATCGCTGGAACCTATTTTACTCATTCAGCCTTTGGTTTGGCGATCGGTACACATTTCCTGGCAGTTAGACCGATCGCCCCCACCTTGGTTATCAAAATATTCAAATTACGGACAGCGCTGTACACAACCGATCGCCTAACGCCCCCCACCGGCAATCTTACTGATTTATCCGTTAGCTAAATGAATAAAACCCATTAGCGAATAGATCAATCAGCGAAGGAATACATCCAATGACTGGTCAAGTTTATCGGTCAGATGCCTCTCAATCTCATCCCGTCGGAATTGGCGTATCGGATCAAAGTCTCGGTATTCTCCTGCAACGAGGCGGTGAAGAATTACTCCTCTTAAAACTTAGCGATCGCTTTACCGTCCGCCCCCTCGAACCCAATGCCCCAAAAGATTGGTTCAGCCAAATTCCCGCCACCCATAAACAACAACTACAAAACACCCAGTTAGAAGAATTTATCGTCAACGAGGCAGACCTAGAACAGGTCATGACAACGGTGCGAAGCTTGCCGGAAGTTGCCTTTGTTAGTCATGTCTATACCGTCGATAATAATCCGCAAATGCGGGTGTACCTCACCGATGAGGTCACCCTTCAATTTGCTGAAACCGTAGACGAAACCCAACGGCAGGCGATCTCCGATGCCGTAGAACTGGACCTCCATAAACCCGTTTACGGCATCCCCAACACTTTTATCAGTTACGTTCGGCGGACTGCTACAGAAAATCCCATCAAAATTGCCAACCGGCTGATGCGAAAATCCGAGGTTCTCACCGCCGAACCCAACATCGTCATTACCACCCAAAACCACTACCTGCCTCGCAGCAGCTTTTATCATAAACAGTGGTATTTACAAAACAAAGGGGGCCGCGACCTCGCCCCAGGTTCCCATATTGAAGCGGAAAAAGCCTGGGATATTACCCGAGGCATCCGGTCCGTCGTAGTCGCCATCACCGATGATGCGATCGACCTCAATCACCCGGATTTCCAAGGCCCCGGTAAAATCGTCGCCCCCCGAGACTTTAAACGCAAAAACTTTTTACCCCTCCCGGAAGCAGAGTCAGACAACCACGGAACTGCCTGTGCCGGAGTCGCCGTTGCCGAAGAAAATGGCGCTGGTATAGTGGGCGTTGCTCCCGGTTGCGCCCTGATGCCGATCCGGACCACCGGCTATCTGGATGACGAATCCATCGAACAAGTCTTTGACTGGGCAATGACCAAAGGAGCCTCGGTCATTTCCTGTAGTTGGGGGGCTTCTGCGGTCTATTTTCCCCTCTCCCTGCGCCAACGGGCCGCGATTACCCGGGCCGCCACGGAAGGACGCAATGGCAAGGGTTGTGTGATTGTCTTTGCCGCAGGCAATGCCAACCGTCCCACCAGTGGAACTGTAAACGAGAGTGGTTGGCCGAATAATCTGCTCAAAGGGCCCGTCAAGTGGCTGAGTGGGTTTGCGGTCCATCCCGATGTAATTACCGTCTCTGCTTGCACCAGTCTGGCTAAAAAGGCGGCCTATAGTAACTGGGGTCCATCTATCTCCGTCTGTGCTCCGAGTAATAATGCACCCCCGGGAATGTGGATTCAAGAAATGGGTGCGGTGAACACTCCCCCAGAGATTAAGGGGTATTTAACGGGGTTAGGTGTCTTCACCACCGATCGCACCGGGTCTCAGGGTTACGATTCTGGGGATTATACTGGCTTTTTCGGTGGGACTTCCAGTGCTTGTCCGGTGGTGGCGGGGGTAGCTGCCTTGGTCCTCTCGGTTAATCCTCACTTGACGGCTGCTCAGGTGAAGCAGATTTTGGAGCAAAGTGCGGATAAGATTATCGATCCGGATATCGATAGTCAACTGGGCAATCACTTTGGCACTTACGATAGTAAGGGTCACTCCCAATGGTTTGGGTATGGAAAGGTGAATGCTTATAATGCGGTTCGACGGGCGCAGCGTCTGTTGGCGATGCCGATGCAGGCCACTCGTAAGGTTCAGGCTCAAAACAGCCGTCAGCAAAGCATTCCGGATTTTCAAAAGAATCAATCGGGTTTATTTTCCTTGAATCTTTTCGGCAGCAGCGATCGCCCGGGATTAGTGAGCGAAATTTCGATCTCTGACCCAAGTGCGGTTGCGGATATCCGGGTCACGGTGGATATCCAGCACAGCTATCTTGGAGATTTAGAACTTTATTTAATTGCGCCAAACGGTCAAACTGTGCAATTACAAAGCCGGACTTTAGGCTGTCAAACTCGGTTGAATACCACTTACTCGCTACAAACCACTCCCACTCTCCGCCAGCTTTGCAATAAGTCGGCTCAAGGGTCTTGGAAGTTATGGGTGAGAGATTGTGTTCCTGGAGATACGGGGATGCTAAATAGCTGGGATTTGACTTTGGCAGTTTAGTCCCGTTTGAATCAGGCATGAAGGGAGAGAAGTTCAGGTTTTGGCTGCTTCTCTCCCTTTTTAATGGGTTGGTGAAGGTATAGGGTCTGAAGTAGCGGTACTACATGAAAGACACTGATATCCTCTCTCTCCCGGTCCGACTCTTTTTGCAATGACGCCGTTGTTTAAGTGCGATGGGGTTAAACTTTACTCACAATTGGCAAACATCTACTAGGTGTCTCCATTGCTTGTCTAGGCATAGAGTAGAGAATGGGTAGTAGTTGATCACTTGTCTGTGATCACGATCGCGAATTGACTCGATCCTGATCAATTTCATTTTGCAAATCGCTCATGAATATAAGCGGGTTTTTCTTGTTCCCAGCTTTAACAAAGCTTTATATATTTACTATTGACACGCCTTATTTATTCACTTAAATTAGAAACAAGAGCTACAAAGCCGCTCAAAAACACAGGATTTTAGGGAGATGTTTACAGGAATTATTATTCTCACCCCTCCAGCGTAAACCTAGCGCACAATGGTCGCAACAGTTCCAGCCAACCCGGTGAAAATTAACCTGTAAACCCCGTTGCCATAGAATTTTGGGTTGACATTCCGCACAAATTCCACTAACTCACTTGTTCCCCCATGTCACTGGAGGAACGGGAGCGTTTAGCTTGACCATTTTTTTCCGCACCGACCGGGGTTGAGTTGGCAAATTCATGGCAACTCAATCGAGTCAGGGGGCGGAGAGTGTACACCAGGAGCAGATCAATGACTTCAGCATTTCTCAATCGTGTTGTCGAACTCACCAACGTAGAGCGATCGCAACAGGGTTTAGCCCCTCTCACGTTCAATCCGCAGTTAGCGGCGGCAGCACAAGTCCATAGCGCCAATATGGGAATGCGCGATTTTATGGACCATATTGATCCGGTGGATCGAACCAAACCAGCCGATCGCGTTACGATGCAAGGGTACAACTACCAGACGGTTGCTGAAAACGTAGCGGGGGGTCAACCCACACCGGAACAAGTAGTCCGGGACTGGATGAATAGTCCCTCACACCGGGTCAATATCCTCAATCCTGCGGTGACAGAAATTGGTGTGGGCTATCATGTTCAGGAGAATGATACAGGTAATGTCAACTTTGTCCACTATTGGGCCCAGGTTTTTGCGACTCCCCTGGATGAACCGCCACCACAACCCCGGCTTGGTTCCCATAGTCCAACCCCACCTCCAACCGACGGAATTACGGTCATTTCTCAACCCTTAACGCCCAACAATCAAGGATTTTTTGACCTGACTGCTAATGTCGAGCGAGTTCAATTGGCTGCTGGAGCGCTGAATGGCTACCAATTGGGGTTAAGGGCCTTAGATGGAGATGATCTCATCATTGGTTCCACGGAAGGGGAATCCATTAATGGCAACGGCGGTCGCGATCGCATTTATGGAACCGGCGGAAATAACTTCCTACGGGGTGGCAAAGGCACTGATACCCTTGTGGGTGGCACTAACAATGACATCCTCAACGGTAACAATGATAATGATATTGTTTTTGGCGGGAATGGCAATGATGTGGTGCGAGGCGGTAAAAGCCATGACAATTTATATGGTGAAGGCGGCGATGACGTTTTAACCGGCGATTTTGGGGCAGATGTTCTCACAGGAGGAGCAGGGGCTGATTTGTTTGTCCTGCGTCGTGATACCGTGGTTGGGGTGGTTGAGCCACAGTTGGCTGACTATATTACAGATTTTAACCGGGCGGAGGGCGATCGCATTGGATTAACCGATGGGTTAACACAAAACGATATTAGCTATCAGCGATTCGTAGATGTGGATAACAATGGCATTCCGGATGCACTGCTTCAAATCAACAGCACGAATGAAATTTTAGGGGTAGTTTTAAATGTCAATCCCCTAGAGTTAAACGGAATGTTTCAAGCGGTTTCTTCAGATATTTTAACGACGGGTTAGGGGATACTGACTCCGTTGAAAGGATGATTTTAAGCCGGTAGAGTTAACAGCAGATTGAAGTGAAGGGGTGGTTGATTAACCCCCCTTTTTTTAGGCAATCAAAACGGGAGATGAAATAACCAAAGGGTTACCCCTAATTTTGGCTGATCGCCCGTAGTGCTGTTTCTAAATCCGTGGTCAATTGGTTCCCGCTTTCTTTAGGAGTATTTAGAGAGTAATGAGACACTTCTAAGGGAGGAGCAATGGTAATTTTAACCTGGCATCGCCACTTGGGAACTGTTGGCTGATATTCCACATTTATCGGAACAATTTTCACCCCTAAATTAGGGTGGAGGGATTCAGCTTGGATTGCCAGTCGTGCTAATCCGGGTTTTAGGGGATGAAGGTCACCATCGTGAAAAATAGCACCTTCGGGGAAAATTGCTAACATTTGACCCGCTTCCAGGAGTTCGACGCCATGCCGCAAACTGCCAATTCCTGGACGTTTTCTATCAATGGGAAATCCCCCGAGACGAGGAATTAACCAACCAGCAATTCCTTTAAATTCATCAATAGAGACCATATACCGTAAGTCCCGTCCGGTGATATGTCGGCCTGTGGCATAGGCGACCAAAATCCCATCCCACCGCGATCGATGAGTCGGCGCAAGAATAGTAGGTCCGGTGGTGGGAAGATGTTCTTGTCCGATGACTTCAATGTTTTTAAAGTAGGCAGGGAGAACGATAAAACGACCTATTGGATACAGTGCGCTTGCTAACCAAGGGGATATTTTGGAATTCACCGATGGATTTTTTTCGGAGGTAAGGTTAGATTTCAGGATAGGAATTTGCATGATTTTGGGGGATTATTCAAGATAAAGTAGAAAAAATATAAACATGAATCGCGGGTTTAATTCAATGAAAATCGGGAATTTTCAAGAATAGTTTTAAACCGTTATAAGCCTAATTTTTCTATTGTACTTGGAGTGTTTCCGGCACAGGGGAAGAGATGGACAGTTTATAGATTGTCCTAGTCTGGGGATACAGTAGCGATGAGAAGTTGGGGTTTTTAACCCACTATTCTGCTTCTTGTGCTGGGGAGTTTAAAGTATAGTCATTCTGAAACTCATGAATTGAGAAATTGATATACGTTAGGGCTATATATATATTTATGATTTGGGGCCTGGAGACTGTCGGCGTTGAGAGAACCAGGATTGTAATTGCTCTCGACAGGGGGATTCCAAGATGCCGCCCAGGACGGATAAGCGGTGAAAGGAAGCGGGACTATCCGGGAGGTTGAGAACGGTGCGGATTGCGCCACTTTTAGGGTCGTCGGCACCATAAACGAGGAGACTGAGACGGGATTGGGCGATCGCCCCGGCACACATGGGACAGGGTTCTAAGGTAACATAGAGGGTACAGCCATTCAAATGCCAATTTTGTAGCACTTGCCCCGCTGCACGCAGGGCGAGTATTTCGGCATGGGCGGTGGGGTCATGGTCTCGTTCTCGGCGATTTTCGGTTCGGGCGATCGCCTTACCGGACGGATCTACAACGATCGCCCCGACGGGAACTTCTCCGGCATCTCCGGCAGCTTGGGCAAGGGCGATCGCCTGACTCATCCAGTCCCGATGTAGAAGATACTGCGGGTCTTGTATCACTCTAATTACGTTGGATAATTACAAGTTGCACAGTCTCCGGGATAGGTGGAGTGATAGATTTCCGTGCGTTGTCCAAAGAGTTGATAACGGTTATCGCGGATTTGTTCATAGACGCGATCGCCGGTCCATTTCATCCCCGGAAGTGCGCGATAGGCGCTCACAAATAGACTGCCTCCGGGTAATAAGTTCCCCAGTTCTTCTGCGGCATCGCTACCCTGCCACCGTCTCTCTGGGCGATCGGCATCGATTAAAATCATGCCTTGTTCACAGTCTTTTGGGGTTATGTTTAAGCGAGACAGACTCTCTTCATCCTGCATAGGAATGTAGCGAAAGATATCGCCTTTGTCAAAGTTTTCCAACAGTTGGACGACGCTGACACAGAGATTGCATTTGCCATCATAAATGAAAAAATAAGTCATGGTTTTTTTGGGTTTGCGTTAAGGGTTCAAACTGATTTTAAAGGGAATTCATCTCGGGATGAATCGGAACTGTTACCTTAATTGGGGGCCAGAATTAATAGAGGATCTAACTGCGCTTTGGCATCGAGTTCATACAAGTCATCACATCCCCCAATATGGCGATCGTTAATAAATATCTGGGGAACAGTACGCCGTCCATTGGCGCGTTCTGCCATTTTCACTCGGGCGGCACCATCCCCATCAATTTTATATTCGATGAATTTGACCCCCTTCCACTTCAGGAGAACTTTAGCCCGAATGCAGTAGGGACAGGTTTGCCACGTGTAGATTTCTACATGGGCTTTGATGTTTTCCGGGTGACGCCCTAAGAGGCGATTCAGGAAGTTTAGCATTGTTCTAAGGGTTTACAGAGGGGCGTGGAACAGTTATAGTTTTAAGAGGTATTGAAGATTATATCATGATTTTTACCTGAGAGCCTGCTGAATCTGAAAGTCCTGTAGGGTTTTCAGATTTTAGGGTGTGGGGACTATTCCTGAAGGGCAGATTTTCTGAGCATTTTCTGAAAATCCAAGAAAAGTTGTTGCTAATGAATTGGGGGTTAAAGTTAGTATATTTTGGTGATAATTTTTACTTCAGAATCTTGAATGACACAAATTGTATTGGTGAATAAATAAGAATTAGGAATTAAAATAGTTTTACCTTCTCCTTGCAGAGTCGTGTAACGTAAATCGATATCAATGACCGTTCCTTCAAAGTTGCCGACGCTGATGCGATCGCGACGGCGGAAGGGACGATAAATTAAAATCAAAGCCCCGGAAACTAGATTAGAAAGAATATCTTTTAAAGCTAATCCTACGGCAAATCCAGTCAGACCCAACCCGGCAATTAAGGCGGAAATATCAATTCCGAGGGTTCCTAGAGAGGTGACGATGCCGACAATCCAAACCGTACTAATGAAAGTTTGTTCGAGTAATTTTAGAGCATCCAGACTCAAATTACTGGTCGTACTGAGGCGGCGAATCAGCTTTTTTAACAAGGCAGTAGCAATCCAAAAACTGATCAGAATCAGCAAACTGCCAGCGACTCGGGGTACGCCGATAATCAGGAGGGTTAATAATTGATTTAGCATTCTTCTGAGTTCCCATCTGGAGAGTCTCGGAATTGGGAGAGGGGTGACCTCTCATATCGCGCCTTTTCCTAACATCTTGATCCGGTGAACCGAGTCAAGTATTCTCTAGTTTACAACCAATTGCCGACTAAAACATAAGCTGCCCAATAAATTGGATGTTGATAATCGGGATTCTTCAAAAGGTTGAGTTGGGCTTGGCGCAACGCTTCGGACTTCGTGAGATTATCTTGGTTTAAAAATTTGTAAAAGTCAACCATCAGGGGAACGGTTGCGGCATCATCAATGTACCAGAGGGTTGCCAGGGTACTGCGCGCACCGGCGCGAACGGCCATTCCTGCCAATCCCAAGGCAGCGCGATCGTCTCCCGTTGCGGTTTGACAGGCACTCAAAACCAGTAATTCTAAGGCTTCGTTACTATTACTGCGATTTCTCACACGGAGTAAACTATCGAGTTCATTGACATTAATGCGATCGTCCCAAGCGAGAATAAAGGTATCTTCTGCACTAGAACTAAACTGACCATGCGTCGCTATATGGACTACGGGAAAAGGAGTTTTTAAAAGCTGTTCTTGCAAGGTATTACGGGTAAATCCGTTATCCATGAGGACGATTCCAGAGAGTGCAGCATTGATTTCTTGGATTTCGATCGCTACATTTGGAAGTTGTGCGAAGCCCAGCCGTTCTTCTGTTAACCCAGCCGTTAAAGCTTTCAAAGTTTGTCGTTTTAAGGGTTGAGGTGCTGTGAGTTTGAGTCCCGGACTAATGGCAACACTGTATTTTTCTAACAAAAATTGCTCTCCGTCATACAACGCAGCCATTGGAATATTTCTAAACAGTCCATCGGGAACAAAGACTAAGGTTTTAATGCCGCTGTTGGCTAAAGTATCTTGAATCGGGGCAATTAACCAGTTGTAAACGGTGTTGGCATGAACCCGATATTGCCGAGAAGTGCGAGTTACTAAGCTTCTTCTAAGACTGATCAGAGTTTGTTCAATTTCGTCTTTGGGTAAGGGGGTCGAATAATGCTGTAAGGGTTGATTGGGAATAGAAACAATGACTTCTAAGCGATCGCCCAAAACAATGGGATAGACGATCGCCGCTGTGAGATCAACCTGTTGTTTATCCAGTTCCACCGCATTGCTATCTACACAAGCATCCCGAAAAAAGTTATCCAGTTCGGCTAATTTCAAAGATTCGATCGCCTGTAATGCTTTTTGAAGGTTTTCCTGGGAAACGCCCTGACTCGATGTGCGATTACCAGCAGGTGAGGGGGCGTCTAACAGTAACGCCACTAACTCTCGATAAACAGGTTCGACACTATCCCGAAAAGAAAACTGCACTTCCCGATTGGTGGTGACTAAATCGAGGCGCAAAGACTCCAGAGAGGTGACGGCTTCAGAATAGGCAATTACAGCCCCTGGGCGATCGCCTTGGGCTAGGAGTAATCGTCCCAGTTGCCATTCCCAGCGATACGCAATATCTACCGCATTGATATATTCCGCCAACTCTAACGCCTGCTGTGTGAGACTTTGGGCTTGCTGCCACTGCCCATCGCGTTCGTATAATTCCCCCAGATTCCCTAAAGCATAGGATTCAGCGCGGCGATCGCCTATACTTTTGGCCTGTTGGACGGCTGTTCCTAAGAGTTTAGCCGCTTCCGGCAGGACCGAACTGAGGGATGATTTCCCCTGATGCCACTGTAACCAAGTTTGTGCGAATTTAATTCGCGCATATACCGCCATCCGACTGGGAGGTAAGGCTGCGATTTGGTCCTGGATTTGCGGAATCCAACTTTGAATCAGCGGTTCAGAGGCAGAATCACTCAGAGTTAGGGGAGTTTCAACTAACAAAGAGAGGGCATTGAGACGGGCTTGTACCTGGGTATCTACTGATTCTGCTGTTGCTGCGGCTTGTTGATACAAAGCCAAAGCCGCCTCCCCATCTTGGCGGGCGCGCACTGTGTTCCCTAATGCGATCGCACTCTCACTAATAGCCCCTAGAGACTGTAACCGTTGGGCTGTTGCCAAACTATCCCGTAACACCGTTTCTGATTGTTCTAAATTCCCCACCAGGCGTAAGGCATTCCCCAAGGCGAGTAAAGCCGTGACTTTAGTATCAGAATCGCTTTCCTGGGCTAACCGGGTTTGGAGTTGTTCCAGGCGAGTTACCGATCGCCTATACAATCCTAATGCCTGTAACGCCCGGGCTTGATTAATCATCGCCCGATATTCCCCGGACTTTTCCCCCGCTTGGCGGTAAGCATCTGCCGCCTGTTCCCAGGTGGTAACTGCCGCTTCCGTTTGTCCCAGGGTAAATTCCAATCCCCCTCGGGTATTGAGAATTTGGGCAAGAACCCGAACCCCCGAGGGAGAGTCCGTCTCACGTTCAATCAAAACTAGACTTTCGGCGATCGCCGCTTTTGCCCCCTCCCAGTCTCCCAATTCCTGCAACGCTGCCGAAAGATTACTCAAAGCAACCGCTTGTTCTAATTGATTGCCCTCCTGACTACTGCGACTGGCAGCAGTTTCCCAAATCGCTGCCGCTGCGGAAAACTCCCCTGATTGATAAAGTTGACGCCCTTGTTCAACTAATTCCTCAGCAGTTTGGGGGATCGCGCCCAAGGGTAAAGCCAACCAAAACAGACCAACGGATAACAACAATCCCTGTTTAACGTGAGATAGAGACATGGGTTGAGGGTTGAGCATTTTCATAAACAACTTGGGAGAACCAAAACAGGGGAAACCCCTTCATCCAATCCGGGCCAAACCGTCAGTCTGCAAAAGCTTTACCCTGCATAGCTGTGGGCTTTTCGGATTAAAAGGGGGTAGAGACAATGGAAAAATAAAAACCATTCTCTTGCCAGGTTCGATCGCGAGAGGGACTATCTATCAAAGGATACCCCCAATCCAAGCGGGCGCGTATGCGATCGCCAAAATCTAGCTGTAACCCCAGTCCTGCCGAAGCTAGGGTATTAGGGTCTGGATTGTCTGCATCACCACTATTCCAAGCGGTTCCCACATCCACAAAGGGGACAACTTGTACCCCAAACCAATTTTGGCGATACACGGGGATGCGCAGTTCAGCAGAAGCAATCACCCCATTATCGGTTAACAGCGCATCTTGGCGATAGCCTCGCACACTTTCTAAACCCCCTAAACCAAATTGTTCCAGCGGTAGCAACGAACCCGATGACAATTGGATATCCCCTCGCACTAACAGGGTTGGGGACCGTTGGGGGTCGCTGGTTTCCGAACCCAAAACCCGCAACCACTGTCCCTGTCCCCGCCAACTCAAAAAGCGACTATCGGGGGCGGAAGAATTGACTGTGGCATCAAACCAGCCTACCCCAAGATTAAACTGCGATCGGGCCGCTAACACTTCCCGAGAACTGCGTTCAGTCCATTCTTGAAAGAACCGGAAGGCAGAAATCCGGGTTTCCCCATCGTCATTTGCCCCAGGAGAGAGGGGAAAATTTACCCCTAGAATGGAAGTTTCGCTAGAACGACGGGCAAAGGTCAATCCCATCGCAAATTCTCGGGTAGGACTTTGGATCAAGGGTTGCCGTAAGGTGAATTCAGTATTGCGAGATTTTGCCTCAATATCCACCCGATCAAACGGGGGTTCGATAATTTCGCTTTGAGTGCGACCGTGAGAGATACTGAATGTACCATTGCGGGCATTAATTGGCAGGGTATAACCCACATCCCACTGATTACTCCCTTCGGTATTGGTGTAGGAGAGATTCAGGGTATCCCCGAACCCGAATAAGTTGCGATGGTAAAGACTCGCTTTCTGGCGGAAGCTGCCCACACTGGGCGATCGCCCGTTATCTAAAACGAACTCGCTACCAAATGCCGATGCTTCCGTAATCCGCACATCCAGGACATTTTGACCCGGACGAGACCCTGCTGCAAGTTCTGCGGAGATATTTTCAATCCGAGGGTCTAGTTGTAACAGGCGCAAAGCATCGAGGAGTTTGTCAATATTGACGGGTTTTTCTGTGGCGATCGCCAATCGAGAACTAATATAATTGGGACTCAACCGCTGATTCCCTGTCACATTAATTTCTTCTAATCCGCCTTCCACCACCTGAATCCTCACGACCCCATCTTCTAGGGTTTGGGGGGGAATTAATGCCCCCGATGTAATATATCCCTCCTCGGTGTACCGTTGAGTCACCGCTGTTCGCGCTTGCAACAATTCCGCAAAGGACAGCGGGCGGTCCGTAAACGGGGCTAAAATTTCCGCCCAGCTTTCATTACTGAAGACGGTACTATCAAACACCTCAAACCGTTGCACCTCAATTGCCCCCGGAATTTCTCCCGTGGGGTCTACTTGCAACGGGGGCGCAGCGGGATCCGTCGTCGGGGGTTGCAGGAGTTCTTCCGGAGGGGGTAGCAAGGGCGGACGTTCCGGTAATTGGGGGCTATTGGGTGGCAGGGGATTAGGAATGCGAGACGGATCTGGGAGGGTTCCTGGATTGGTCGTTTGTGCCAAAAGTGCGCCCCCATTTCCACCCAGGAGTAATAACCAGGTTAAGGTTAACCGAATTAAACGGGTGGTTTTGCGGGACTCATAGGTGCTTTCTCCGGGTGGCAAGGCAAACCCAGATCCGGGGAAAGACGAGGAATTGTGCTGACTTTGGTCGGATCGGGGATGTTGAGGCAGGTTAATGGTTGGCATCGCTAATGAGCTGATGTAAATCCAGATGGATCAAGTTGAGCTTAATGTATCGCAAGATCCGCGTTTCTACCTGATGACCCATGCACACGGATCGAAAAGAGGGGTTTTCAGTCATGACCACTCCGACACATTCCCCATCAGTTTTGGGAAGAGGGTGACAATCGGGGTCATGGCTAATCAGGAGAACCGGCCCAGCTATGATAGAACCTGTTTCGGTTTTAGCATGGCCTTTGTTATTAGGAGATTCTCCGTTTTCAGATGCACCCGCCTTTTACTCTAACCGCTCTGAGGTCTTCTGCCAAGGGATTGACGGGGCCATCCAGGCTAATTACTTAAGACTTGATTCTTATTTGGCATCTTTCTATTGAATTTAAGCGGACTTGCTGCCTGCTATTTCTACCCTGAACTGGGATAATTTTCTAAATGCCCCTTGTTCTCAATTTCTCCTAACAATTCACTCCTAAAAACAGTAAGGGCCTAGTCACAAGACTAGACCCTATTTACGGAATGACTGATTCTTCAAAATATATAGCAAAAAAGACGAAAGGTTTTAGACGATTGACAATTGCTTACTAAGGTTTACAATTTCCGCAGCTTCACCCTTTTGGGCCTCGCCGCACATCGGTTCTCAAGACAGGAGACACGCAGTCATTGGAACCCACGAATCTTTAAATCTTTCTTCTCCTTACTCTCTTCTTTTCCGTGTCTAGTATTAAATTAGCATACCCTTTTTAAATCTACAACTAGATTTTACAAAAGTTTACAAAAAAGTCTTGAATCGTGGATCAAAATCCTGACAACTGAGTAAAAATCGCTGGGGAATCTGCCATTGTCCTCCCCAATGAAGATGCAGATAAGAGGCATGAACCCCAGGGGTGGCAATTTGGGGAGAAGATCCCCATCCCTCGGGAGTTACAGGCGAGTTCCGCTGGAATCCCCGAAGTTGAAACAAGGGGGAAGGGGGTGAGGTGGTGAGATGCGATCGGTGGAACTCATGACCCCAGACTGTTTCCCCAGTCCGGAATAAGGGGGTATTTTGGAGGGTGGTGGCGAGGCGATATCCCAAACTGAGGCGGGAACCCATGACGGCATTCGGGGGTAAAATGCCTACCATCGGCCAGGATTTCCCCGCAAAATCCACTAAATTTTGACATAAATACATCAAACCGCCACATTCGGCATAGGTTGGCATTCCCGAGGCGACTGCCTGATACACCGATCGCAATGCGGAGGTATTTGCTGCCAAGGTTTCGGCAAAGATTTCTGGGAATCCTCCGCCAAGATATAATCCTTGGACTCCCTCCGGCAAGACGGCATCTTTGAGAGGACTCCAGGGGACTAATTCTGCACCGAGAGATTCCAGGGAGTCTATATTATCTTGATAATAGAAATTAAATGCGGCATCACGGGCGATCGCTACTAGAATTTTTGAGTTCAACCCGTCACAATTTTGGATTTCTAGGGGTTTTACCACAGTTGCCGGAGGGGATTTCAGCAGCGGGAATAGCTGTTCCCAATCAAAGCAAGTTTCAGCCAGATGTGCAAGGCGATCGATTAACGCATCCAGGTGAGGAAGTTCCCCAGTGGGAATCAGTCCGAGATGGCGATCGGGAATAGTGATGTTATCCTGTCGCTGCCACACCCCTAAAATCGGAAATTGAATGGTTGATAAGGCATCTTGTAGTAGTTCTAAATGGCGATCGCTTCCCACCCGATTGAGGATGAGACCCGCAACGTTTACCCGGGGATCTAGCGTGCGATATCCTTGGGCGATCGCTGCCACGGAACTCGACAACCGACTGCAATCTAAAACTAATATAACCGGCAATTGTAACAATCGAGCAATATGGGCGGTACTAGCAAAATCCCCCAACGAAAATAAAGGCGATGACTCCATCAAAAGGGGGGCCGGTTGAACCCCATCAAATAATCCCATCACTCCTTCAATGAGGGAAAATTCCGTCAATTGCGAATGGCGATTAAAACAGTTTTGAACATAGTCTGGAGAAGTCAAAACTGGATCTAAATTCCGACAAGGGCGACCCGTGACATAGTGATGAAACATCGGGTCAATATAATCCGGTCCAACCTTAAAAGATTGCACCTTTAAACCTTGTCGTTGCAAATAGGCTAAAATTGCTAAAGTTATTGTAGTTTTGCCGACGCCGCTTCTTTCACCAGCAATTATTATAGTCATTGCTCTTTGGTCATTGGTCGTTTTTTAATTGTCCTTAGTCATTGAATAAAATTTACTATACCCTACTTTGCACTTAACACTGAATTGATTGATCTCCAAACCCAGGATCACCTACCTTGAGGAGGGAAGGGGTGAGTTCTTATCGCATTAAGTTACAATAAATCCAGCAATTCAATGGAGTAAAGTGCCATGTCTGCCGAGGCGATCGCAGAAACCATGAATCCCGTCCCGGAGGCAGTCGAGTGGGAACCTCCCATGCCTCCTACGGACCTAATTTTTGATGACGGAGAACCCTTGGAAAGTAATCGACACCGCATTGCAATGAATGCCCTGATTGACTCAGTACCTGCCCTATTGGCGGACCGCCATGATTATTTTATGGGCGGGAATATGTTTATCTATTACAGCAGTAAACAAGCCAAAAATCGAGATTTCAGAGGGCCGGATTTCTTTGCCGTTTTGGATGTAGAACCAGGCGATCGCCTGGGATGGGTTGTTTGGGAGGAAGAGGGGCGTTATCCTGATGTGATTGTAGAACTGACCTCCCCCAGTACCCGAAAAATTGACCTTGGACCGAAAAAAGACCTGTATGAACGGGTATTCCGAACTCGGGATTATTTCGTTTATGACCCTTTTAATCCCAATTCTTTGCAAGGTTGGCACTTGGATGGCAATCAAAAATATCAACCCCTTGAACCCGATGAACGGGGATGGTTGTGGTGCGAAACTCTAGGGGCATGGCTAGGAAATTGGGAGGGAACTCTCACACAAATTTCTATCACTTGGTTACGCTTTTATCATCCTGATGGAACTCTAGCTTTGTTACCCCACGAAGCAGCGCAACAAGAAGCTGAATCTGCAAAACAAGAAGCAGAATTGGCTCAATCTAAGGCCGATCGCCTTGCTGCCAAATTACGAGAAATGGGAGTTGATCCTGAGCAGTTGTAGGGGAAAAAAGAGGGGCGATCGCCTCGTTAAAACGTTACAAACTAGCGATCGCCCAACTCAATTCAATTACTGACGTAACTTGAGAATCTCAGTGGTTACCGACAGACTTTCTTCATACAACATATCGCGACCCCAGCGCTGTAACTGCTGACCCAGGAGGTATTCAGCCTTTTGGTCCGTTAACGGCGTCACCTGTTCGGTGCGGCAGTTTTGAGCGCTACCGCCGGATTCCATCCGCATACAGCCGGTGGTTTCAGAACAGAGAATCGTGCAGCAGTTCGCCTCACTATTGGTAGAAGTGAGACGCAATCCGACCATATCCCCGTTAATTTCACCCCAATCTGCCGTCGGAATAGCCGCTAACTCAGCCTCTACCGTGCGATCGCCTGGACCTTTGAAGGAGACCCTGCGAATATCATAATCCCCGCCCTCATCCTGGTAAGACAACGGTTTCCAATTGAGGCGGGAAGCGAGCCAACCCAGGAACATCAAAGCTTGAGAGGCATTTCCCTTTTCATAATCAATCGTGACGCGATCGAGTTCCACCAGGGAAGCGCGACGTTCCGGGGGATCAAAAGCTGCCGCCGCCAACTCTTGCCAGGAGGTGAGGCGGTGCCAGTTCAAATCCGCCATATAGGTTTCGGCATCGATAAGCTTTTGCATCTTCAGAAATTCGGACTCAGGGTCACTAAAATATGACGAGTCCATAATCATGCAATTGCAGGATTCCGAGAGCTTTTGGAACAACTCCTGTTCCGGATTCGGGGTTGCTTTCCACCAGACAAACTTCGGTAGGGAGGGAATCATCAGAGACACTACTAAATCCCCAACTCGTTGCAGTGCTTGCTTCGTACCGCGTAAGGTGATGTACTCACAGCAAATTAACCGGCTGGAGTTGCCTTTTTGGATGGGACAATAAGCGGAAACTTGAGCTGTGACCCCCTCATCTTCACCTAGAACGGGACACAGGGTGATAATGCGGCAGGGATTTTGGGCAGCGATCGCCTCGCTGATGCTGAACCCTCGGGCATTGGGATTGGTGACTTTTTGGCGATCGGGCGGCATTTTATCATACTCTTCCCGCAGCCGGATCAGAGTTTCTGGGTCAATTCGCCCAGTTACTCTAATTCCGTAAGTGATTTGAGCTTCCTGAACCGCTTCCTTAGTCAGTGCACCGTAAATCCCATCAATTGGCCCTTCATAAAAGCCTAAAGCCCCGAGCAACTGCTGGAATTCTTCAGGTTCATAAACCACCATACTAAAAGTTGCGGCGCGGGTGGCAATACTAGAAGCCCTGCCGCCATTTTCTGAGAGCCAGATTCGACCCAATTCTGACTCAATTTCATCGAGGGAAATATCTTTCGGTTGTTGGAGCGCAACAATTGGAGTAGCCATATTCATTTAATTGTTGAGTGTTGAGTAGTGAGGGTGGATTCAGAAGGATGAAGGATGAAGGTGTTGAGTCCTCTATTTTGCGACCTGTTCCCGGTTCCCTGTTGCTAATTACCCCGTCATCCTTCATCCGTCTTGTTATAACCTGCGCCAGCGGTGATCGTTACGATTGAGCAGCATCTCGGCTTCTACAGGACCCCAGGTCCCGGCTTCATAGAGGGCGATCGCCTTGGGATCGGAAGGAGCATCCCAAACTTGCAGCAAGGGCGTTAGGACTCGCCAAGACTCCTCCACCTCATCCCCCCGGGTAAACAGGGTTTGGTCCCCTAACATACAGTCTATCAATAACCGACTGTAGGCATCGGTGTTCGCCTGACCGAAGGTGGTATCGTAGCGAAAATCCATATCCACCGATCGCGTTCGCAACGAGTTCCCCGGCGTTTTCACCTCAAAGCGCATGGAAATCCCCTCATTCGGCTGAATCCGCATCGCCAACACATTGGGATTCGCTTGTTTTGCCGCAGACTGGAACATCAAAAAGGGGACTTCCCGGAACTGAATGGCAATTTCGGTGACCTTTTTCGGCATTCGTTTGGCGGTTCTCATGTAAAAGGGAACCCCCTTCCAGCGCCAGTTATCGATATATAGCTTCAGTGCAGCATAAGTCGGCGTCGTTGAGTTTTCGTCAACTCCTTCCTCCTCGCGATAGCCTGGAACCTGCTTCCCTTTCATCCATCCCGAGGTGTACTGACCCCGAGTGGCGGAAAGGGCAAGATTTTCAATATCCGCTAGGTGAGTCGCTTCTAAAACTTTCACCTTTTCATTGCGGATGCTGTCGGCATCCAAAGAGTTTGGCGCTTCCATTGCCGTCAGGGTAAACAGTTGCATCAGATGGTTTTGCACCATGTCTCGCAGTGCGCCTGATGACTCATAATACCCAGCGCGTCCTTCTAAACCCACGGTTTCGGCAACGGTGATTTGAACACACTCAACAAACTGACGATTCCACAGGGGTTCAAAAATCGCATTGGCAAAGCGAAACACCAGCAAATTCTGGACGGTTTCCTTGCCTAAGTAATGGTCGATGCGATAAACCTGCTTTTCTGAGCAGACTTTTTGGACAACTTGGTTGAGGATCTGTGCCGTACCCAGATCGTGACCAAAGGGTTTTTCAATGACTAGGCGTTGTTTGTCGCGATCGCCTAGCATTCCCGCCTCACCCAGTTGCTCGATCGCTTCCGCAAAAAAGCGCGGTGCCACACTCAGGTAAAACACGCGGTTCCCCCGAGTGCCGCGTTGTTCATCCAGTTCACTCAGAAAAGCTTTGAGTTTCTGGTAGCTTTCTGATTTATCTATATCGCCTGGACAATAGAACAGTCCGTTCGCAAAGTCTTCCCAGAGCGCTTCTGAACCAATCCCATTGCCAAATTCTTCGACGCCTTGGCGGCAATGATCTCGGAAAAACTCATGACTCCATTTACTGCGGGAGACCCCAACAATCGTCAGTTCCGGAGGCAATTTGCGCTCCAATTTCATCTGATAGATTGCCGGAACGAGTTTTCTCTGGGTGAGGTCACCGGAGGCCCCGAAGATAATCAAAATCTGGGGTTCGGGAATCCGATCTTGTTGGAGTCCCACGCGCAGGGGGTTTTCTATTAGCGTTACCATCTGGTTTGATGCATAGGTTAGAGGTTAGGACACAGACCTTTAGAACCGAGATTGAGATGGGAACCTCAATCTGTTCTCTATTGCTCTAGGTCGGGAAATCGGTGGGGGCGGCAGAAAATGGGGATTTGGGCAGGGGTATAAGGGTGAGAAACCGGGTTTTTTTTGCAGGATCTCTGCCTGAAGAACAACCCATCCGGGCCGAAAACCCGGTTTCTGATCCCCTGGATGTTTGAGAACTACCCCGATTCGTTAGAAAACTTCCTTAGCCCTTTTTCCATCCCCACTAGGCGGGAGCCAGTTGTTTAACTTTGGTTTCCAAAGAACTCATCAGGGACTCAAAGGGTTGAATGAATTTATCAATCCCTTCCTCTAAGAGTTCGGCCATCACTTGATCTAAGTCGATGCCAAATTCGGGCAAGTTCTCGATGAGTTGGTAGGCTTGATCGACATCGGTTTCAATGCGGCTGGCAACATCGCAATGATCAGCACAAGCTTCGATGGTGGCTGGAGGTAAGGTGTTGACCGTATCGGGTCCAATCAGTTCATCGACATAGATAACGTCACTGTAGTTGGGATTTTTGCTGCTCGTGGAGGCCCAGAGTAAGCGTTGGGGGTTGGCTCCTTTGGCGGCGAGGGCTTGCCAGCGATCGCTGTTGATGATTTCTTTGTATTTTTGGTAAGCAATCTTGGCATTAGCGATCGCAACCTTGCCCTTAATTTGCTCTAATTGGGCTTTTTTCTGCAGCTCCGTCACGTGCTTGAGTTGCTCATCGATCGCCTCATCAATTTTGACATCAATTCGACTGATAAAGAAACTGGCAACGGACGAAATCTTACTCACATCGTGGCCTGCCTTAACCCGCGCTTCTAAGCCACGAATATAAGCCCAAGCGGTTTCAACATAACTATCTACAGAAAATAACAACGTAATATTAACGTTGATCCCCTCCGCAATCACTTTTTCAACCGCCTGTAAACCCTGAGAAGTACCGGGAATCTTCACCATCACATTTTCCCGAGCAATTTCCCCGTAGTAGCGCTTGGCTTCTGCCAGAGTTTTTTCAGCATCCAGAGCGATGTTCGGCGGCACTTCAATACTGACATACCCATCTAACCCCTCAGTTTCATCATAAATTGCCCGAAAATGATCGCAGGCATTGCGAATATCTTCAAACACTAAAGATTCATAAATTTTCTCAACGGATTGGTTGGCTTTGATGCCTGCTTCGATATCTGAATCGTAAATGGCATTTCCGACAATGGCTTTTTCAAAAATTGACGGATTAGAAGTCAGTCCCCGCAGTCCTCGGGTTTCAATCAGGGTTTTCAGTTCACCGGACTTGATCAGATCCCGGTTCAAATTATCCATCCAGATACTTTGACCATATTCCTGTTCAATTTTTTGGAGTAAGGGATTAATTGCCATAAGTTTTATTTCGTTTGGTTTCTAGGTAACTACAGGGTATCATTGTGAAGGGTTTCAAAGCGGATGATGACTGTCTGTGGTATGAGAGTCACTGATTTCACGCTTAGGTTTTAGCTTATCTTTGAATCGGCCTAAAATGTAAGGGGAGATTGCCCTACTGTGTCATCAAATCATCATCAATGAGTCGCGATCGCCGGGTTCTTCTCATGCTTGCGATCGCTAATGAAGGATTTCACCAGGGCCACATCATCTTTACTGCCAATAATCACCGGGGTACGAGTATGAAGTTGATCCGGCACCACATCTAAAATATCCTCGGTTCCGGTACTGGCTTGTCCCCCCGCTTGCTCGATTAAAAATGCCAGGGGTGCGGTTTCGTACAGCAGGCGCAATTTACCTTCCGGTTTTTTAATGGTTCCAGGATACATGAAGACCCCCCCTTCATGCAGGATCCGGTGAAAGTCCCCGACTAGAGCCCCACTGTAACGAGCGGTATAGCCTTCGTGCCGATGAACGTAACGGATATAGTCGCGGATGGGTTCATCCCATTGCCAGAAGTTGCCTTCGTTCACGCTATAAACCGCACCATGCTCAGGAACCTGAATATTTTGATTCGAGAGGATAAACTCTCCCAAACTGGGATCCAGAGTGAAGGAATGAACCCCCTTGCCAATGGAATAAACCAGCATCGTACTGGGTCCATAAAGGATATACCCAGCCGCCAGTTGTTTGCGCCCACTTTGCAGCAAATCTAGGGCTTCCTCATTTTCATCAGCCCCCTCTTGTTGGCGAATCGAGAAAATTGAGCCAATATTCAGGTTGCTATCGATATTAGAAGAGCCATCAATCGGGTCATAAAGCAGGGTATAACGCCCAATGGGGCAGTTTTCAGGGATGTAGTAGGGTTTCTCCATTTCCTCCGATGCCAAGCGACAAACTAAGCCACTTTGCTTGAAAACGGAGATAAACACCTCATTGGCATAGACATCCATGCGTTTGACGCTTTCTCCCTGAACATTAATGTCGCCACTAAACCCCAGGACCCCTTCCACTAACCCAGCCCGACTCAACCGCCGCGAAATCAGCTTTGCCGCTAAAGCAATCCGGTTCATTAAGGCGCTGAGGTCCTGAGCATCCGCAGAAAAGCTCTGGAGTTGCTGCAAAACGTGACGGGATAGGGTTGTACAGTCGCGATCGAGGGATTGACTCTGCTCAATCGTATTTTTGGTGATTTCATCCTTCATCGTTCTTGTCTTCCTTTGGAGTGGTTCTCTTGAGACAACTGGAGAGGTTAGCCGGTGGTTTTTGTCCAGTCGCCCTTTCCTTTCCATCTTAAAGAAGCATTTTCAGCAACGCGGGTTAACTGTAGAGGAACTATAGAAAACGCAACATTTTCTTAAGTATTTCTACGGTTTTGCCGGGAAAAGTTGCCCTTACAGCATAAAATTGTCTGAAAGTCAGTTAACTCCGATACAAACTAGATTAAAATTGCAGATTTTGGCAGGATGGGGTGATTACCTCTCCCAAATCTAATCCTTGAAATAGTCATTCCCGCCTCAGTATTTAAGTCAAAAAATATAGAATTTCTTACTGACAAAAGAGCGGTAAATTTTAATAAAAATTCTAAATTTAAAAATTTCTGTAGTTTAGTTTTTTATAAATTCCGGTCTTTTTAAAATGTTAAAAATTTTTACTGGAGTTTAGACTAAGCCAGTGACACGAAAGCAATAAAGAGGGGAGCCCGACTTGCATCTAGGCTCCCCTTGGCA
>NZ_JAMXFC010000008.1 GCF_025370755.1 Laspinema sp. D2d
TCGTTCTACCTGTCGATGTTCTGGATGTTGAATACCATTGGTTGGGTCACCTTCTACTGGCATTGGAAACATCTGGGCATTTGGCAAGGGAATGTGGCTCAGTTTAATGAGTCTTCGACTTACCTGATGGGTTGGTTACGTGATTATCTGTGGCTGAATTCGGCTCAGTTGATTAACGGGTATAACCCTTATGGTATGAATAATCTGGCAGTTTGGGCCTGGATGTTCTTATTTGGACACCTGGTTTGGGCGACTGGATTCATGTTCCTGATTAGCTGGCGCGGTTATTGGCAAGAACTGATTGAGACTCTGGTTTGGGCGCATGAGCGCACTCCTCTGGCGAACTTGGTTCGTTGGAAGGATAAGCCGGTGGCAATGTCGATTATTCAAGGTCGCTTGATTGGTTTGGCTCACTTTACGGTGGGGTATATCCTAACTTATGCGGCGTTCTTGATTGCTTCGACGGCAAGTAAGTTCGGTTAATCTGGCACCAGAAAAGCCAAAATTTGAAGAGACTCCCCCCACCCCGATGATGGTAGTAAAGGGGGAGTTTAAATAAAAATCCCCCGCTGATAGCGGGGGATTTTTATTGCCCGAGGGCGGATTGGTAAAGAGGGCCTAAAAAGAGGGGTGGGGAATCATCGCCGGTCGTTGTTGTCCTCACCGCTCTTTTTTCGACCCCTGGCGATTCATTCAGGGAATGATGCCTTGAATTAGCGATCGCTTTCAACGTAGATGAACAGCAGACCCATAACCACTGCTGGCATTAACCAACAAACGACGGGAATCAAAATCCAAGGCAGGTAAGCAGCTGCGTATGCACCTGTCATATCTAATTTCTCCTATTTCAAGTTTTAGGTTGACGAGAGGACAATTCACGACGGTGAGTCGGTTATTTTCCTCTAAAGTGGACTTTTCAAACATCAAAATCTGCCGGTGCAGATGAGCTAATTTTAAGTGACCCGAGGTCACGATTCAAAACCAGCAAATTAAAGCCCTAGCCAGGGACTAAATGTCGAGTTAGTTGACTAAACCCCGGAAAATGGCATCAACGCCACCCAGGTTTTCCAAGAGGAAATAGGCGACAAATGCGCCACCCATTGCACCTACGAAGAACCCAGCGGTTAGCTGACTCCAACCCTCAGCACTTTTCAGGCTAGTGGGGGCTTGGGGATTTTGGCTGGGGTAATCATCATCGCCGGTAACTTGGAACGAGGCAATCCCGTAGATAGACATACAGGCGGTGGCGATTAAAACTAAAGACAGAGTAGAGACTAATCCGCCTAAATTGGCCGCTTCGGTATAATCGCGCAGGGGACCCAATTTAACCCAAGGCCCAACCAGGAAATAGCCGTGGGCCATCCCAATTTCGATCCCACGGAGAATGGGAGAGAGTCCTTTCCGGTAGGCAGGCAGGTTACCAATGAATGCTTTGGTGAAGGCAGAATCACTAATCGGGGTGGACAGGTGACCCACAAAGGGGTCTCCACCGTAAGGCTTCACCATTTCAATATCTCTTGCATCGGCCATATTTGTTTTTCCTCTTGGTGTGACAATCAGTAAAAGAACTTAAGGTCATATTCTAAGCAAGGAGGGGTCGCCTAGTCTCAGAATTAGTGCGTAGCTTTAAAAAACTTCATGAAAATCGCCTAAATCCCCTGGGGCTGGTAACCACTGATTTTAATTTACCTCGGTTCGGTGACCTTTGCGATCGCGATCCCAGCCTTTAATTTTCGGATGGGAGTAGGTTCGGGGTTTAACCTCGGTTTCTGTTAAATTTTGTTAAGAAATTTAACAATTTCAGGGAATAGGCAGGGTATTTCTACTCCTTTAGAGATTTTGGCACAGGTCAACGGCGATCGCCCCGGGTCAAAAGGCAGATTTCAGCCGAATCGGCAGGGAGAGTGACTCATCCACTGGCATGATTTGGAACGGTTCCCCGCAACGAGGGGAGTCGGCTTTTAAACTGTTCTAGTCCCGGTGTAGGGTAACAATTAGAAACCGGGGTTTTTTACCCCATTTTGGCTGACTCTTTTCCACTCCTATAGGGAATTGGGCAATTCAGGGAGAGGCGTAGGAGGTGGGATTATAGAAATTAAAATATTCATAAATTTTATAAATTAAACCCCAATTAAAAAGCGATCGCCTGACTCTTTCTAAGTTCCCGGAAGCGATCGCCTTAAGTTGGGTTAGGGGTTATTCGGGAAAATCGGGAATAATCCATTTCGGAGGCTGCATCCGTTTTTTTCTAACGGCTTCCTCGGCGATTTCTATCATTTTATCTAAGGATGTTTCCTCGATAAACTGGGACGTTTGTTCGGCATATTCGCGGTTAGGGCATTTGTCTCCCAATACACAGCCATTCACGCAGGCTACAGCACAGTTAATAGTCTCTGTCACGACAAACCTCTTCTTTATGTTCCTCTGAGTTGACATTAACCCCAAACAACTGGATCAGCTAGATGAAACCCAACTACAGTCGTCTGTTAAGAATCTAAGTTCTGAATATTTATTGTAGCATCACGGGTGAGGGGCATTAATATCCGTGGGACCGTGACAGTTAGAAAAGACTTGACTCCCAGGGATCACAGAAAAGGGCGATCGCCACAATCCTCTCCCAGGAGACCCCCGGAATCAATCCTCTGGGGAATCTCAACTTTTACTCGGGAATTTCCCGAAAACAGAGGGGTTGCGATAGACTATGAGCAAGACTAATCTATTGGGAGAGGTTGCCTCCGGATGTTCGGATTCCCCTAGGGTTGCTGGGGTTGAGTGGGTGCGATCGCCCGCTGCTGAAACCTGCCCAATCCGGTTTCTGTGATTGAGGAGATCGCTGCGATCGTACGGGCATTAAACCGCTATTTATTCTTTAAAATTATCAAGATTTTTAGTCAGTTTAACCCTGAAAATGCCATCCCAACTCTTCCGGATTATTAAGTGTTTTAGCTGTGAATTATAACCTCTTTAATTGCTATATTTTTGACATTATGGCTTTCCCTCTCATGTTCCGTGCCTTAAATCAAACTGTTAAAATTGGCTCTTTATCGTTGATGATTGCTGGACTCTGGGGCTGTACCAATTTGCTTAAGTCGGGAGTCGGCGTCACCGATATTGAGCGGATCCAAAGCGACTGGCAGGACCAAGATACAGTGTATTTAAAAGGCACTGTTGAAAATCTTGCCCCGTTTCTGGAATCAGGGGCTTATCAACTTCAGGATGACACGGGCACAATTTGGGTGATGACTCATTCACCTCTGCCAAATGTGGGCGATCGCCTGGTGATGAAAGGGCAGGTTACTTATCAAAGTATTCCCATTGCAGGACAAGAGTTAGGAGAAGTTTATATTAAAGAACTGGAACAGCTTGAACGAGAGAGTTCTGCCCAGAGTAATCTTTAACCTGTTGGGTGCAAAAGAAACCGGGTTTATTCAAGAAACCCGGTTTCTTTTGGGTGAAATTAACGTAAGGTTACGAATTCCTCGGCAGTAGAAGGATGAATACCGATGGTGGCATCAAAGTCTTTTTTAGTGGCTCCCATATTGACAGCAATGGCTAACCCTTGAATGATTTCGGCGGCATCTTTACCGACCATGTGAACGCCTAAAATGCGATCAGTAGTTTTGTCCACAATTAATTTAATCATCACCTTTTCATCGGCATCGGTGAGACTATAAAACATGGGACGGAATTTAGCGCGATAGATGGTTAAATTATCGCCCACTTTATCTCGGGCTTCCTCTTCAGTCAATCCCACTGTGGAAGCTTCCGGCTGGGAAAAAACAGCAGTAGGGATGCCGGTATGGTTAATATGACGGGGGATATGACCAAAGACGGTATCAGCGAAAGCACGACCTTCAGCGATCGCCACGGGGGTTAAATTGATGCGATCGGTGCAATCTCCTACCGCATAGATATGGGATTGATTGGTGCAACTATCGGGACTGACGGCGATCGCACCAAGAAGCACTTCTACTCCTGCATTTTCTAAGTTTAAGCCGCTTAAATTCGGTTTGCGCCCCGTCGCACAGAGTAAGGTATCTACCGTGATTGGCTCATGTTTTTCATCGGCAAAAATCAACTTTAAACCATCATCAGTTTTTTCAATCTTCTCCAGGGTTGTCTGAGTTTTGAAGTGAATCCCATGTTTAGTCATGCCTTCTTGAATGTTCTGGGCAATATCATGATCGAAGCCATGTAAAATATAGTCGCGCCGAATAATTTCGGTGACTTCAGCCCCCAACCCATTCATAATTGAAGCAAACTCGACGCCAATATAACCGCCACCCCAAACAGCGAACCGTTTGGGAAATTCACTGAGGTGGAACATTTCATTAGAGGTGATGCTATGTTCGATGCCCTCAATATTCGGTTTCTCCGGTTTTCCTCCTACTGCAATCAAGATTTTGTCCGCTGTGATTTTGCGATCGCCCACTTCAATGGTGTGGGGATCAACAAAAGTACCCATGCCATTGATTAACTCAACGCCCGCTTTTTCCAGATTATTAATGTGGATTTGATTCAGGCGCATCACTTCTTTCTGAACCGCTTCCACCAGTTTATTCCAATCAAAATTGGGTTCAGCTTTTTCCCAACCGTAACCCACGGCATTTTGATACAGTTTAGAAAATTGGGACCCATACACCATTAATTTTTTGGGAACGCAACCCCGGATGACACAGGTACCCCCCACTAAATCCCCTTCGGCGATCGCCACTTTAGCCCCATAAGAAGCAGCCCGTTTCGATGCTGCTAATCCGCCAGAACCCGCACCTATCACAAATAGGTCATAATCAAAGTTCGTCATCTCAGTCACTCCGTTTGTCTTCTTTTAATAACAGGGTAATCCGTTTCGCAAGGCGATGGGGAGATGGGGGAGATGGGGAGGATGGGGGAGATGGGGGAGATAGGGGAGATGGGGCGGATGGGGAGGATGAGGGAGTAACGACTGAAGTCGTTGCTTTCGTGTGAGGGCTGAAGCCCTCACACCTGCAATCCAAGGGTCTAGCGCCTGCTTGGGAACTGGAAGACGAGTCTGATAGGAGGGCGCTACGTCGTTACTCCGAAAATTTCTTCATCCTCCCCATCCTCCCCATCTCCCCCATCCTCCCCATCCTCCCCATCTCCCCCATCTCCCCACTCCTCCGTATAAATACTAACAAAACCCTCCGTATCGTTACGGAGAAAGGATTGATGACAAATACGGATGTTTTAAAACACGGGAACCGTTAAGCTATAGCATATTGGAAAAATCAGCTTTTCTAGGGGTGGAAGAAATCAGAAATTGCCCCTCAGTTGTAGAGCGAGTTGAGAAGATTGCTGATTGTATTGGATAGTGCTGATGAGTCTATATTAAGGGTTCGACTGAGTAGGGCTAATCGCGGAATTTTACGGGGCGGGCGTAGGAATTAAATGGAGAAGAGAAAACCTCTAATTTCCCCGTTTGATAGGTTCGTAATTTATCTAAATTTTATCACAAAATACCGAGTTGCTTCCCTATTCTGAACTGACGGTTTAGGAGGGGATTGTTTTAAACTTGCTTGGGTGAACTCGGCAAAACAGTATTTAAAAATCAGCCATCTGGCTGATGCGATCGCCCCAGGTCAGGGGGTCATAATGTAACTATACTCTCTGACCGGATTGACATGGATTAAGTAGTTTTAGATAGCCCGCTTCCCCGGATGCCCGATCGCCTATTGTTAAAAAATCCTGATAAATCAGGGGGCTGAGTGGCTTGAATGTTACGGTGGTAACACCCTTAACCTTAACGGGTTGATAAACTATAGAGACAATTAAGGTTTAAAACTGGCAGAGGAGGTTATAAAAGTCAAAACAATTAGTAAATTTCATTTTTTATTGGGGTTAAAGCGTTAGTTATTAATTTTTAATTTAAAAGCTGTCGTTAGAAATTAAAAAAATATAAATTTTAAGCCGAAACACCGAGAAATAAAGAGGGGATTATGGTAGAAAACACACCCATTCAGCCGCAGAAACCAGAGAACGTTCACAGTGCAGCCGCTCAGCTTGTCGGGTCACCGACTAAGGCATTACAAAAAATTGTGAACAATAATCTATCCGGGCGATTGACGATTCGAGATACGTCCGATCCTTCGGTATTTTGGCGGGTCCATTTTGGCAATGGCAAGGTGCATTTTGCCAGTAGTCTAACGGGATACAAAGAGCGCCTCAGTTATTATCTGTCTCGATTGTGCCCGCAACTGAAAGAGCTTTCCCTAGAAGGGTTTCAGTCGGACTATCAGGCAATTTGCCATTATTGGAAAGCGGGAAAAATTTCCTTACAACAGGCTAGAGAAGTCTTACTTAAACTCACCCAAGAAGCATTGGTACAGGTCCTCAATTTACCTCAAGCGGGACTGCAATTTGAAAAAACCGTGGGACTCGATCCAATTCTGCTTTCCCTGCCGTTGAAGCAGACGATATTGCCGATGCGAGAAGCGATTGGGAAATGGGGGAAAATTAAGGCAGAAATTGCCTCGCCCTTTCAGAGGATTTTTATCAGGAATTTAGAGCAAATTCCTAAGCTGTTATGGCCGACGTTTAAAAATGTTGACGGGATTAAACGGCTGATTGAAGTTTTAAATCGAGGTGGGTGTCTGTATGAAGTGGCTCAAGGGTTGAAAATCGATGTTCTAT
Organism: Laspinema sp. D2d; assembly: GCF_025370755.1. Taxonomy (GTDB): domain Bacteria; phylum Cyanobacteriota; class Cyanobacteriia; order Cyanobacteriales; family Laspinemataceae; genus Laspinema. Next base: position 6,652 of record NZ_JAMXFC010000008.1, read on the forward strand.
CTTTGGCACTCTTACTGCAACCTTTGGTGCAAGCGGAAGCGGTTGGGGTGAAGCCCTATCAGTCAGAAAAAGTTGAAGATGGGCCGATTATTGCCTGTATTGATGATAGTAAAACCACTCAGCGGCACGTTCGGGCGATTTTGCAGGCGGCGGGATACCGCTGTTTGATGTTAACGGAACCGGCGAAAGCGTTAACAACTTTGGCGCGGCATAAACCGGCGTTGGTGTTGATGGATATTAATATGCCAGAAATTAATGGTTATGAACTCTGCCGGATGTTGCGCCAGTCGAGTTTGTTGCAGGAAATCCCGATTGTGATGTTGACGGGACGGGATGGGATCATCGATAAGATGCGATCGCGGATGGTGGGAGCGAATGATTATATCACCAAACCTTTTGATGCCCAACAACTCTTGAAGGCGATCGAAATGCAGTTACTCGGCACGGCGGATTCTGACGGGGAAACAATTCTGCAAACGGGCTGATTTTACCTCATTTCCCTGGGGAATGAACTATCGTAATCTATAGCAAGCGGATTGGAATTAGGGATTCAAAGTGCGATAGGATAACCGGGAAAATGCTGAGAACGTATGCAGGGTTGCAATTAAGTCCCAAGGTACAAGTTGTGGTGCCGATCGAGCAAGTCGTAGAGGAAATTGCCCGATCGCGACGGCAAATTTGTCCGATCCCTGGGGTTCCCGAGGCTATTTTAGGGGTGGTGAATATCGCCGGTAAGTTGCTATGGGTGATTGATTTGGCTGATTTTCTGACGGAGGTTTTGGGACTGACGCGCCGATCGCCCTCGCGAGGGGATGAGTTAACCTTGGTCGTCATTCGCAAGGACCCCCGAACAGAACAGGACCCGGAGGAGGAAGAATCCACCCTCACTCCCTTTGCTTGTGTCGTCTGCGATCGCCTTGTCACTCTCACGCTCAACTCAACCCACGTTACCCCCATTCCCGACCCCTGGAGACCCCTACTCCGTCCCCTGTTTTCCGGTTTAATCTGGATCTCACCTCCTACGGATGCGGCATCCCCTCGGTTTCCCGTGGGATTGCTGCAAGTGAGCGCCCTATTTGAGGCCCTCAGTCGGCACAGTACCTCCACTGCCGGAGAATTTCGATGATAGCATCCAATCGGGAATCCTCTGTGCCAGAAAATCTCCGCCTCGACTCCCCGGCGATCGCCACCATTGATCCCGATGCGCGCCACTGCTTCCTCCATGAAGAAGCGCCAGAATGCTTACTCGCTTTAGAACAAGGGATTCAATGTTTAAGCAGCAACGCCGCCACTCAGGAGAACCTCGGCGCTGCCTTTCCTGACCTAATTCGCGCCGCCCATACCCTCAAAGGGGGTGCCGGAATGGTGGGATTACCACAACTTTCCCACCTGGCACACTATATCGAAGAGTTATTAATCGCCCTCAATGAGGGACGAGTCCCTCACTTACCTTCCGCCTACGAACTTTTATCTTTAAGTCTCGATCCCATCGGGGATTTACTGATTCAAGCTTGGAATAACAACGACTCCCTAACCTCCGATCGCCGACTTCAGAACCTGATCCTCACCCTGGATCGCTTTGTCCAAGATTTACCCCCTCCACTTCAGGAGAGTTTGGAAGAAGAAGGTGCGGGGGAGGAATTCCCTCACGCCTCTGATTCCTCGGTGAACTCCTTTGTTAAAATTGCCTTGGAGGTTGATTTAGAAGAGTGTCTGGAACGCCTAACGCGATCGCTGGCTGAATTTACGGACCATCCCACCTCCGCAGAACCCTCCCTCCGCGAGAGTCTCACCGTTTTTTTAGAAGAATGTACCCTCCTGGGGGAAACCTTGGGATTAGAGAGGTTAACCAATATCAGTCGGGAAATTTTTGCCTCCCTCTCCCAGGAACAAGCGCCAGCGGAACAGTTAGCACAACTCGCGATCGCCCGAATTCGCACTCTCCAAACCGAAACTCTCACCCCATCTCCCCCATCCTCCCCATCTCCCCAGTCGGAGTCAACCCGTTCCTCTATCCCAGAACGATTTTTAAAATACCTGATTGTCAATCCCAATCCTGATCTGGCACCCGCAAATCTCACCCTACGAGTCCCCGTCACTCGCTTAGATCGGATGAGTGATACCCTGGGTAATTTAGTCCTAGAATCCGATCGCCTCACCTTAGAACAAGAAAAACTCCAAACCGCGATCGCTACCCTCTCCCAATCCTCCCCATCTCCCCAATCCTCCCCATCTCCCCAATCCCTCCAATCCTCCCCATCTCCAAACCTAGCAGCGATCACCGCTGAAATCCAACAAACCCTCGATCGCCTCAAAACCTCTTTAAACCAACTGAACCGGGACCTCACCGACTCCCGACTCATCCCCTTTGGGGCGATCGCCGAACGATTTATCACCCCCTTGGAAACCTTGCAACGACAGTATGGGAAGCAAGTTGAATTAGTCATCCAGGGAAAAGATAGACGAGTCGATCAACCGATTTTAGAACAATTACAAACCCCCTTAACCCACCTGTTCCGCAATGCCTTCGATCACGGGATTGAGTTACCCACGGAACGCAAAGCACTCGGCAAGTCACCCACCGCTAAAATCACCTTCTCTGCCACCGTTGAAGGGACTCAACTGGTAATTACGGTGGAAGATGATGGACGAGGAATCGATCCCCAGAAGGTTTATAAGCGTGCCTTAGCAATGGGATTGATTGATCCCGAAAAAGGGTTTTCTAAAACCTTTTCTCCGGAGAATTCCAACCCGAGTGAGATTTTACAATTTCTGTTCACGCCGGGATTTTCCACTGCCTCAAAAGTGACTGATTTATCGGGGCGTGGGGTAGGATTAGATATCGTGCAACATCAAGTCGCGCGACTACGGGGAACGTTGCAAGTTGAGACAGTATTGGGACAGGGTACTAAGTTTACCATTGCAGTTCCCTTAACCTTGAGCCGGTTGTCCGTTTATTTGTGCCAATGTCAGGAGTACACCGTAGCAATTCCCGCAGATAAGGCGATCGCCGTGGTGAAGTTATCCGAGGCAGAGATCGCCGGGGGTGAAATTGGCGATCGCCATGAAGAAATTCCAGGACAAACGGAACCCTTGCCCATCTTTAGATTATGGGATGTGCTGCCCTACGGATCCCAAGTCCGGCAAACAGTTTCTGAAGTGAATTCGCCCTCAGTTTGTCTGATTTTGCGGGTAAAGGGTCAACAGGTGGCGATCGCCGTAGATGCGGTACTGGAAGAACGTCCTGTCATGCTCAAACCCCTGGATCTCACTGTCCCCGTTCCTCCCTACGTTGCCGGTTGTACAGTCCTAGGCAGCGGTGAAGTTGTGCCGGTCCTCGCCCCGCATCACTTTCATCCTTTACTGTTTCCCCGTTCTTCCCTTAAACCCATCGCCAATGTCTCACAGGATACAGTATTAAGTTCTGATACTGCTCCTCATCTATTAATAGTGGACGATTCCCTCACCATGCGCCGGATGTTGCAGGACCTATTCGAGAGTGCTGGATTTATACCCACCCTCTGTACCGATGGACGGGAGGCATTAACTCAACTAGCGCGATCGCCCCAGGGACAATTCCACCTGATCCTATCCGATGTAGAAATGCCCCATTTAGACGGATTAGGATTACTCCAAACCGTGCGATCGGACCCCCAATGGCATCAAATCCCGATGGTGATGCTATCCTCCCGCGCCAATCCCGAGGATATTCACAAAGGCATCGAATTAGGCGCAACTGCCTATTTAAGTAAACCATTCGATCCAGGGATGTTGCTTGCTGCTATTCGCGAGATCCTTGATAGGGGATGAGGGAGATGCGGGAGATGGGGAGGATGGGGGAGATGGGGAGGATGGGGGAGATGGGGGAGATGGGGGAAATGGGGGAAAAATAGGCTTTTTAAGTCTGACTAAGCCTATAGATAGAGATAGTAAATTTAAGTTTTATGTCTCCTGATACAGGTCAAAATAAAGAAAGAATGCTAGATATATCTCAGGTCATAGAACTTTAATTAAAATCAATTAACGTACTCCTAAAGATATATGACTCAGGTTCCTGGGGTGTTTTACTCTGGTGGAAGAAATGAAGGGATTTTAAAACTCTTATCAGGCGACTGGGGAATGAATTAAGGGGGGATGACAATCTTTAAGAGAACTTTACATAAAACTTCTGGAATTTACTCTAACCGATGATAAACTTGGGATAAATCAGCTATCCTTCCGACTGATTGAACTCAAGTAGGAGTGATCGCTAAATAATCCCGGTCAAATTTATAACCGTTTTTAGGGAAACTCGACTGAGACTCATAAAACGGTTTTTAGAATCAGGAACGTTAGGCGATCGCTACTGAATAGAGGATCACAAAGTCCTGAAATCCCATAAATTCCATTAATTTACTAAGGGTGAACCACAGTCATTATAAAGATTCAGAAGATTTGGCATTGAAATTTAGCACCAACTAGATCGTTTCAGCTTAAGCAAATCCCAGAAGCTTTTAACAATCCTGGGATGTCATTTCCGGAGATTAATAAACTCCTTTTAAACACTGCGATTCCATCAATCGCCAGATGTCGTGTGAATTTATGTCGTATCTATCAAGGTAAACTCATGAGAAATCCTGTTATCGCCATTGGATTGGATGCCGGAGACCCGAATCTGCTCGAAAAATGGATGGCGCAAGGGCATTTAAAAAACTTAAAAAAATTGCGCGATCGCGGAGCTTACGGACGACTCAAAACCTTTGATTATTATCGAGCCGAAACCCCTTGGACTACCTTTTTAACCGGAGCTTCTCCAGAAAAAACTGGCTATTGGGCACCCGTAAAACTGCGGGAAGGGAGCTATCATGTAGACCCCATAGAAGCCTATGATTTTGCCGAATATGAACCCTTTTATGCCCTAGGGGATGATTATAAAGTCGCTGTCTTTGATATGCCCCAAGCTCCCCTAAGCGATCGCGTTAATGGAGTTCAAGGATTAGCCTGGGGTGCACATTCCCCCCAAACCCCCACCCATTCCAAACCCGAAGCATTTTTATCCGACATCATCGCCAAACATGGGGAACATCCCGCATTACATAAAGACTTTGCCAGTATCTTAGATATTCCCGCCCTCCAGGAACTTCAGAAGAAATTAGAAACCGGAATTGAGCGGCGGGGTCAGATTTGTAAAGATTTACTCCAACAGGATAACTGGGATTTCTTCTTAACCATTTTTGGAGAAACCCACTCTGCCGGACATTTTTTTTGGCACTTAAGTCAACCGGATCATCCCCTCTATCCCCTGGTTGGGAATCGCTATCCCGGAGACCCGTTGTTAGAGATTTTTGAAGCTATTGATACCGCCATTGGGGAGATTTTAACCGCAGCGCCTGAGAATGCCAATGTGGTCGTCTTTGCCGCACATGGCATGGACTTCAACAATATGGATCTGCCGAGTATGGTATTTTTGCCCGAGTTTCTCTATCGGTGGAATTTCCCCGGAAAAGTGGGATTAGCCGAGGGTAAAATGGGTCAAAATCCTGGGGGACCGCTTGTGGGAGAACGGGCGAAACGGGGCTTTATGGGCACCCTGTGGAGTCTCAAAGGCGATCGCAATCCCTTACGAGGATTTTTGCGGCGAACCCTCCCGACTAAAATCTTTAACCGGATTGAACCCTTGTTTGGTTCCGAACTGGAACAGGACTTGATTTCTCCCTTTGAAATGCAAAAAAAAGGCGATCGCTTATTCTTCCAAACCCCCTGCTGGTATCAACCCGCATGGCCCCGGATGAAAGCCTTTGCCCTCCCGAGTTTCTCCGAAGGATACATCCGGATTAACTTAAAAGGACGGGAACCCAATGGAATCGTTGACCCCTCGGAATACGATGCCGTTTGTGATGAAATTACCGCACAATTGTATCAACTCAAAGATTCCCGAACCGGGGAAACAATGGTACAAGATGTAGTGCGCACTCGCACAAAGGCTACCGATTCCGACCCGAAACTACCCGATGCCGATTTAGTGATTATCTGGCAGGATCAATGCGCCAGTGATACTGTAGAAAGTCCTCAAATTGGCCGGATTGGACCTATTCCCTTTAATCGCACGGGATCTCATCGGTCCGATGGATTTTTAGCTCTAGCAGGGCCCGATATTCAACCCGGTTCGACCTTGCCTTTCGGCCATTCCTTAGATTTAGCTCCCACTTTATTAGCCTTATTAGATGCCCCGATTCCCAACTCTTGCGAAGGGAAATCTCTCATCAATCAACCGGCAGTGGTTCGCTAAATAACTGGAGTTTAACCCTCCGAAACCAGGGCTTTATTTCCTCTTTTAGACTCCCCTAGCACAGGCCAAACTTGACGGAATCAAGCCTCAGTTTAACAAGGCTGGGGGAGTCAACCCGGGGAGAAATAACCCTCATCTAACATCCAGAGCCGAGTTACCCCCTTTACCCTTGTTCAGTCCGCAATATTGAATAGTTTTTTGGCTTAGACTTGTCGTCATCAAAGGAGTTTTAAGTTTGAGAATTAATGAAATAAATCCTATGAGCTTAGGTCATTCCAGGTTAGAAAATAAATTACTGAAAATCCCGCTGACTGCTTACGCTAGTCCTCTGGTAAAAAATGTAAAGAACATGATAAATCTGTATAGGTTAAGGATAGATAATCAAACTATCAATCCTGCCTATTTGGTTTCCCGACAGATCACTTGAAAAACAATCACTATTAATTAGGGGTGAATCACCATGCCATTAGTTTCTGTTGTCGTTCCCGCTTACAATGTTTCAAAAACGATTCGCGATACCCTCGATTCGATTTTAAAACAAACTTTTTCTGATTTTGAATTAATTATTATTAATGATGGCTCTACCGATCATACGTTACAGGTTATCGAAGGAGTCCGAGACCCCAGACTTCAAGTCTTTTCTTATGAAAATGGCGGACTCCCCGAAGCGCGAAATCGGGGAATTGCTCGCGCCACCGGAGAGTTTATTACCTTTATCGATGCAGACGACTTGTGGACGCCAGATAAATTAGCGCTCCAAGTTGCTGCATTACAACAGAATCCGAAAGCTGGACTTGCTTATAGTTGGACCTGCTTTATGGATAGCGAAGGAAAATCTTTCAGTCAAGATTTTCCCTGCTATATTGAAGGAAATGTTTATCCTCAATTGTTAGTCGGTAATTTCATTAGTTCAGGGTCCAATGTGATGCTGCGTGCATCAGCCATTGAATCCGTGGGACTGTTCGATCCTACCCTGAAATCCATTGAAGATTGGGAATATTGGTTGCGAGTTGCCGCAAAATGGCCGTTTGTAGTTGTCCCCCAGTATCAAATCCTATATCGACAATCAGCGACATCAATGGCCTCTAAAATTGATGTCATGGAAAAATATAGCGTCATGGTCATCGATCGCGCCTTTGCCAACGCACCCGCCGAACTACAAGGACTGAAAAAACACAGTTTAGCCAACACCTATCAATATTTAGCCCGCATCTGCGTCACCCACACCCCAGATGCTGACAAACTGAAAACCGGCTGGGAAAATTTGCAAAAAGCCATTCACTTACACCCCGCTATTTTATTAGATAAAAAGGTCCAGCGGCTATTAGGAAAGTGGATGTTACTGCGTTTAGGTTCTCCTGAAGTCTCCCAATATTGCCTAGAAAAATTTGGACAAATGAACCCCAAAAACGACCCGCGTCGAAATAATCTCAATAACGAGAAAGCCGAGAAAAATGTCCTGGAGATTGATAATAAAATTCAAAACTTTCTGAATCAAGGAGTTTTGTAATCTCTAGCAACACCCCCCAAAGGTTCAAATCCCCACTTTTCTCCTACACAGATGTTTAAAATCCACCCTAAATGTAAAGACGATTCGTGCGATCGCCTCTACATTTAGGGTTTAATATTAAAAATGGCCCAACTCCCGTCACCCTTGACCCCATCACCCCACCCCCTCCTAAAACCTGGAGTTTCTTCCAACCCCCTACAGCAATTCTGGGACAATCTAGGCTAGGGGGCAAGTCTGACTTACACCAGACTGAAAGGACTGAAATGCTGCCAAAACATGAGGTTCAGAAATTTAAGGAAATATTCAGAATGTTAGCTGGCTTGTTCAGGTTATTGTAATAACAATAAGTCTAAGCACTTTGCAGACCTCATCACTCATTTGGGCATTGCGGAAGCCCCTTAAACTCTCTGGAGAAGTTTGCCACTTACCTCGGTATGTCTTTCCAGACCGTCAATGTTGAAACGATAATGGATAAACGGACTATGACGGTCTGTGCTTCGACGGCAACCAGGCATTTTTCATCCGGATGAATGCTTGGGATAGCCTCCCGAAAGCGATCAAGGGAATATCATTAGATTGCTGTCCAGGCGATCAATGCTCAGGGTAATTAGTTGTTGGTTATTAAAAGTTTGTCTTAGTTTTTAAATTTGGGGTACAACATCATGGATCAAGATAATAAAATTCAAGAGCCCATTTTTGATGTAAAAAGTATAGAGGAAGTTGATTCATTTCCATTAGCATCTCGCATCATGAATCGACAGAATCAATATCGTATAACGATGGATAGATTTATTAGATATTGCCTTATGTACGATCCATTGATTGATTCAAAAACTGGAACAACCCAAACCATTTTTATGAATCCAGGCGCGCTACCGGGTTATGAGTTTGATAGTAAAAAAGAACGGCACAAACAAATATTTTTATTAACTCATCTTATGACAATACCTAGTTTGACTATTTTAAAAAATCAGTATATTGATGCTCAAAATTGCTCCCGGAATAATTATAATGATTATTTAGAAAAAGCTGGTAAACAAATTAGTTATTATTCTTGTCTTGCCCCCTACAGAGTTTTAAATCCACAAGAAATAACTGAAAAATATTTTAATGATTACTATGTTAGTAAAAATGAAACGAAACCCCTAGGAAAAAAAATAGGTCTTCAACAACAAGAAAATACAGATGATAATAGTAATAAAGAATCAAATATCCACAAGAAACCGAAATTGGATTGGATTGGGAAAAAGAGGTTGGATAAATTGGAAACCAGTGAAGTATTGGGTTACAAGCAATATATTTGTTGCGAGCATGAAGGACAAAAGGGCTGGATCGTCCTTTCCAGAAGTTCAAGTTTAAAACTAGATGATTTCTATACAAACTCACTAGGTATTGGTGAAAATATTGTAGAAGCAGACTTAAATTTTCAAAGTAAAAGAGCAAATTTATTTTGGCAAAATATGGAATTTAATTCCAACCTACTGGATTTAAATACTCCAGTTAACCTAGAACAGATGAAAAAAATGTGTCAGAAGTACGATCAAGATATAATAATTGATAGCCTAAAGCATAAATGCCTTAAATCGGTTGAACCCAATTTTGGATTTGAGTTATCTTGTGAATCCGAGAAATATAAATTTAATGTTGTTGTCAATTTTTCCTCAATTCAGTGGACTGTAAAAAGATACATAGAAGCGGATTACGATATTCCGATAAAAGCCACAGGCAAAACCTTAAAAGAAGCGTTTGAAAACTTAGTAGAAAAGTATGAACGGCTTTCCACCGATCCAAAATTTATTGAAGAACAAGTAAAGCGTATTTACCAAGAAGAAGAAAAGTTAAATATGCAAGAAAGTTATGAGGTGTACAGATGGCTAATTTCTGAATTTGGAAGTGATATTTTCCCTGATTAAAATTCAATAAATTAGCGGGTGTTAAAATCACTTACAAAGTTGACAAACTGATTCAAAATTCACCTCAGCGGCAGCGAGTTCATGAATGTAGAAAGGTTGGACACTTAGGAACCTGCTCAAACCGATCGCCTTATCCCCCTGTAGAGGCACTCATAGAAGCACCTCTACAGAATTGAAACCCCCAGAGGTTGTTGCAACTCAGGGCACTGGATTACAAAGACCGATGAATTGAATCGGGCCAGAAGTCCGTGACATCATAGCCGAGTTCTTCCAGAAGACTCCGCAATAAGGGTAAACTTAAGCCAATCACATTGGTATGACAGCCCTCCAATTTTTCGACGAAGAGTCCGCCTCGGCCATCGATCGCAAAGCAACCGGCACAGCGCAGGGGTTCTTCTGTTGCCACATAGTTTTCGATTTGCCGATCGCTGATGTTAGCAAAGTACACCCGCGTCATTTGGCAGCGCACTACATGGCGATCGCTGTTTAAATCGAACAAGGCATGACCTGTATAAAGTTCCCCCACACCCCCGCGCATTTTTTGCCAGCGTTGGATTGCTGCTGCTGGAGTTTCTGGTTTGCCGTAGATTTCCCCATCTACTTGTAAGACGGAATCGCACCCCAAGACGACTACCCGGGAGGGGTTATCGGGTTTTTCTGGGGGGATAGTGCGATCGCCCGGATTCCTAAACTTAGCGACTACAGTTTCGGCCTTACATTGCGCCAGGGTATTCACGAGAGTTACCGGATCCGGTGATGTCACTGTTGATTCATCAAAGTCACTCCGACAGACAATCGGTTCGATTCCCGCACTTTGCAACAAGTGCAAACGCGCCGGAGAAATTGAAGCTAATACAAATGCAGGAATGCCCATAACTTTATTTTTGCTTATTAGTAGAAGACTGAACCCCCTCCCCTTTTAAAGAAAAGAGTTGAGGTAAAAAGGAGGGGATTTCAGCTTTATGATATTTACCGATTTAGTAAACTGAGAAACTATCAACCACGGTTTGAAACTGCTCTTTCATTTTTTGGGCGCGCGCTTCAGAAGTGGAAACATTTAGCGTAAAAAGTTTCCCGCGACTAATCGCAACACTGGCAAAATTATGTCGCTCTTGGGTGGGAAGTTTTACCGCATATTCTAACAGATAGTAAGTCTTTGAACCCTTTTCTCGCTGTTCGGCATTAATTAATTCCGCTTCGCGCCCGGATCCCGGCGGGGCGATCGCATTTTTGGAGAGTTTATACCCCACCTCACTCGGTGTACCCAGTTCGCTTAAGGTTTTCCCATCTTGAACTGGAGAAATCACTACGCTCACATTTTCCCGGGTTTCTATCAAATCGTGATACACCACATCCGGACCCTTATTCACCTTCACGGGCACCCATCCATTCGGATACAGGAATTCGTATCCATCGGTACTATCGATATGGCTTTTGAGTCCACTGGCGGCTGAAACCGCACAACTACTGAGGACCAGACTAACTATGACCACCATAATTGTGGCAATTCGTTTGAGCATGACTGCAATCTCCTTCATTGATGACCGGGATTGCACCAGCACCAATGGCTGAAGCGCCCCCTTACGCTTGCGCGTGCTCTTATTTTCCCATTGCCGGGGCCGATTTTATCTGAGAGCGAGTTTATTTTTTCCTGAAGGGCACAGGACAGGACGCCGATTTACTTAGTTTTAGGCGTAGTCCCTTCAGCGAGTTTGGGAGTGATAATTATGGGTTGAAAATTAGTAAAGATGCAGCCTATAGAAAGTTATTTCCATCAAAAGGGTCGCAAATTTTTCTAACAGGACTTCCACCTATTTTGAAAACCTACCCTAAATGCAGAACTATTGTAAAAAAACGGATTGATCCCCCCAACCCCCCTTAAGAAGGGGGGCTTAAGAGATTTAGGCTTAAGTCCGACGATTTTGCAACAGAAACCCGCTGATGCAGCAGCGTTTAAGGAATTCCCGGAGATGAGTCAACCCATTTAATTTTAAGGTCGGGAAATGAGTCAACGACCTTAACTTTAAAATCCGGGAACGACTCAACCACCTGCCACTTGCCACAAGCATCAGGAAATGAATTAACCATTTTTACCCGGAGGTCGGGAAATGAAGCAACCATCTGAATTTTCAAGTCCGGAAAACTCTCGACAATTTGCACTTTGCCAAACAAGGAAATGTCATTATAGGTACAGTTCCCATCCACTTTGTTTTGAGTCCGTGCTGGGGTCACCCAGAGGATGAGTCCGACCGTAAAAAGGCTGGTGAATATCCACAAAAACCAACGTTTCATCATTTGGGGATAAAATTAATCAGGGGAAGAGTTGAGGATTGAATAGACTTTTTACAAAATACCAGTTTGATTTGCCTTTTTCCCCGTGCGATCCCCCTCCCGTCCCCCTTAAGAAGGGGGAGGCCAGAGGAATAAATGTTTTATTACTGGGGGAGGGCAGAGGAATAGACATCTTGCAAAATTAATTCTCTGAAGCCCCCCTTAGTAAGGGGGGTTGGGGGGATCAATCCGTTTTTTTGCAAGATGTCTAGTTTTTCTGAAAGACTAGAAATAAACAGAAACAGAACAACTGCACTTGACAATGAGCCAGATCGATCGCACTGAAAAAATAAACCGGGTTGGAGTAATAGGCGGGGGTCAACTGGCCTGGATGATGGCGGATGCGGCGGATGCACTCGGGATTGAACTGGTGGTGCAGACGCCCAAAAAGAGTGATCCGGCAGCGGCCCGCGCTGCTGAGGTGATTTTAGCACCGATTGATGATGCTAAGGCTACGGCGCAACTCGCTCAACGCTGCGATGTGATTACGTTTGAAAATGAGTTTGTGGATTTAATGGCGTTGGGGGAGTTGGAACGACAAGGGGTCTGCTTCCGCCCGAAATTGTCGGTTTTAGCGCCCATTTTGGATAAATATGAGCAGCGGTGTTATTTGCGATCGCTAGGGTTGCCGGTGCCCAAATTTATGGCCTTTGATGGGACGGAACTGCCCCCGACCCCGGACCTGCCATCGGAAAAGGTAGTGATGAAGGCGCGACGGCATGGCTATGATGGTCAGGGAACGGCGATTTGTGGCGATCGCCAAACTCTCCTCGCCACCTGGGAACGTTGGGGATGCCCTCCGGTCCTGCTGGAAGAATTTATCCCCTTTGAGCGAGAATTGGCAGTTATGGCAGCGCGAAATCAGGCCGGTGAGGTGGTGATTTATCCGGTGGTGGAAACCCAGCAGGAAGCGCAAGTTTGCCGCCGTGCGATCGCCCCTGGGGATGTGACCCCGGAGGTGAATGCTCAAGTGGAGGCGATCGCCCACCGTCTCTTATCCGCCTTAGAGGTTGTTGGTATCTTCGGCATCGAACTGTTTTTAACCCCCCAGGGTCAGGTCCTGGTCAATGAAATTGCCCCCCGGACCCACAACAGCGGACACTTAACTATCAATGCCTGCAATACCTCGCAGTTTGAAATGCATCTGAGGGCAGTTTGCGATTTACCCTTGCCCGACCCCTCCCTCAACTGTGCGGGGGCCGTCATGGTGAATTTGCTGGGATATGAGGAGTCTGAAGACGACTATAGCGCCAAACAGCAACAACTCCGGGCAGTTCCCGGGGCACATCTATATTGGTATGGTAAGACTCAATCCCGTCCTGGACGAAAAATGGGTCATGTAACGGCGATCGTCGAGGGGATATCCGGAAATGCCTTACAGCACCACTGTCAGGAACTCGCCCACCAGATTGAATCCATCTGGTACCCAGGGTCCCGTTAAATTCAGGACGGAGGCATCTCCCCCATCCTCCCTATCTCCCCCATCCACCCCATCTCCCCCATCCTCCCTATCTCCCCCATCCACCCCATCTCCCCCAAATTATTCCCCAGCCCCCCTTGTCATTTCTCTGAAATAGATTACAATGAAAAAGCTGAACTGCAACGTTGGTGACTGCCAATAGTGTTTTATGATCTATGCCTTAATTTATAAGGGAATCGTAGAGCTCTAGTCGCCGTAAACCGGACATTGTATCCGGAAACGTAAAGCTATGAGCCGCGATGCCCACCTGGTTTTTCCAGGTCAGAAGCTGAGGTAAGACGGCGTTGCGGTCAGCCCCAATTTTTTAAATCCTATCCTGTCAGGAGAATCCCGCTTCATCAGCATCAAGGATGCGGGGTGCGAGGGTAGAAGAATAAACGGTTACGGTTGGTCGCGGTTGTAAAGAGGATGACCTGTGACCGGGTAAAGTTGACCAAATCGGAAAAAGCACTTAACATCACGAATAACTAATTTTTTAGACCGGATCAGGTCTAGCCTTTGGGTGAACACTGGGAGTCGGTCTGAAAATTAGCACCGGAGATTGTTGTCTGCGGTGAATCGACCGGACTGATGCCAAGAAAGCAAATTAAACTCTATAGGTCGAGGCGATATGAGAAGCGCCCCTATCCCTGTAGAGAAAGAAGAGGTTAGTCCGGTTAAGTAAGGGAGCAAAAAAGCCCCTAAAAATGTCCATCTCTTCATCATCCTGAATTAAGGGTCTTAATTGAGTATGATCAGGAGAATCAAACCGTTGAACGCCCCTAATTGCCTATGGCTCGCTACACTGGCTTATTTATCGTTGCAGTTCCCCTGGAAAATTTCCGGCCCTTGCTTGGAGAAATTTTAGAGGCTGCAAATTTGAATATTATTTACGAAACCGTGGATTATATTATGGCGCGGGAACAACCGGGAGAAGTTCCATTTACCAAGTTAGTAACCGTGGAAGTGTTAATAAATAGAACGGTTGGGGTAGACGATGAAGTTCGCATGAATGTGGTGATGAAAAATGAAGAATTGCCCCTGCATTTAGATAACCGTTGTCGGCAAATGTTTAATCTACTATCGGAGGCGATCGCAGAAAATCGCTATTGGGAGCTTTTAGAAACTGCCGCTAGTTAATCGGGGTATCGGTTCCCAATTAGGGGCAATGGGAACCGATTTAGACTAGACCTTTTGCAGAATTCTAACAGAGATCCCCCCAACCCCCCTGAAGAAGGGGGGCTTTTTATAATGAAGTGCGACGCAACAATAGGGAATTAGTGACGACACTCACGGAACTGAAGGCCATGAATGCACCAGCAGTCGCGGGATTTAATAAGATGCCCCATAGAGGCAGTAGCAGACCCGCAGCGACGGGAATGCCGAGGATATTGTAAGCGAACGCCCAAAATAAGTTTTGCCGAATTTTGCGAAAGGTGGCGCGACTCAGTTGGATAGAACTGACTACATCAAGGAGAGAATCGCGCATGAGGACGATGCCTGCGGTTTCTACGGCAACATCGGTGGCGGCATTTAAACTAATCCCAATATTCGCTTGCGCTAAGGCAGGGGCATCGTTGATGCCATCTCCGACCATTGCGACGCATTGTGCCTGGGATTGCAGGTGCGCGATCGCCTCTGCTTTACCGGCAGGGGAGACTCCGGCGAGAATATCGGTGGGGTTGAGTCCCAGGGATTGACCGATCGCCTGGGCCGCTTCTGGGCGATCGCCCGTCACCATCATCACCCGTAATCCCATATTCCGACAAGCATCCAGGGTGGATTGAGCATCCTCTCGCAGGCGATCGCGCACGGCGATACACCCCATTAATTCTCCCCCTTTCCCCACTAACACAACGGTTTTCCCCGCTTCGGCGAGTGTTTGGATCCGGGAACTCCAGTCTGGGGAAATCTCTATCCCCTGTTGCCTAAACCAGTCCTCAGTTCCTAACAGGATGGCATCATTCTCCACCGTTGCCGAAACTCCGCATCCCGGTTCCGTCTGGAAGCAGTCGCCACTCAGGAGAGGGAGATTTCGGGTTTTGGACTCACTTAAAATCGCCTTGGCGAGGGGATGATTGGTCCCGCTTTCCACTGTAGCGGCGAGTTGCAGCAGTTCGGTGGCATCAACCGAGTCCTTGCAAAGACAATCCGTGACTTCCGGTTCTCCGGTGGTGAGAGTACCCGTTTTATCAAAAATCACCGTATCAATTTGGGCCACTCCTTCGAGAATGTCTCCCCCGCGAATCAGTAATCCGCGTTCTGCACCCATGCTAGTGCCGACGAGGAGGGCGGTGGGGGTGGCGAGTCCCAGGGAACAGGGACAAGCGATGACTAAGACGGCGATCGCCAGTTTTAAACTGAGTAACAAGGGGGACGTCGGTTCCATCAGGGAATGGAGGTGCCCTGCCATCGGTAAGAGGGGGGTCAACTGCATCGCCGGTTGTAACACTTGGGGAAACAGGTGCGTGCCGATTAAGTACCAGAATACAAAGGTAACCGTAGCGATCGCAATGACACCGTAGGTAAAGTATCCCGCCACAGTATCCGCGAGGTTTTGAATTGGTGCTTTGCGGGTTTGGGCCTCTTCCACGAGGGCGACAATTTGCGCGAGGGTGGTTTCTCCACCAATGCGGGTGGCGCGGATGACAATAACGCCGGACTGATTCAGGGTTCCCCCAACCACGGGATCCCCGGTTTGTTTGAGGACCGGGAGGGATTCGCCGGTCAACATGGACTCATCAAGGGTGGTACTGCCGGAGATGATTTCTCCATCCACGGGGATTTTTTCGCCTGGGAGGACTTGGACCAATTCCCCGACTTTGACGCGATCGGCGCTGATTTCCAGGGTGAAGGGGGGGGAGTCGGAATCAGTTGCCGCAGAGAGGGGGGTTGTAATTAAGCGGGCGGTAGCGGGTTTGAGGGAGATTAGGGCCTGGAGAGAGGCGGCGGCGCGTTGCCTTGCCAGTTGTTCTAGGGTGCGTCCGAGGAGGATAAATCCGAGTAACATCACGGGTTCATCAAAAAAGCATTCCCATTTGAGTTGGGGAAACAGGAAGGCGATGCAACTAGCGAGATAGGCACTGAGTGCGCCTAATCCGACTAGGGTATTCATGTTGGGACTGTTGCGCCATAAGGCGCGGACCCCTTCGATGAGGATGGGACGGCCTGGAATGGCGATCGCCGCTGTTGCTAAGGCCCAATGAAATCCGATTTGGTTGAGGAGTCCGAGTTGGCCGAGGTGTCCGAGTCCGGAGAGGAGGATTAACAGGGTGGCGATCGCCAGATTCCAGATGGCGGCGCGAATGGATTCCCGGTGGCGACGAGTTTGGGCATTCTCCCCCTGTCCATCCGGGGTGCTACAACGCAGTTCCGTGGGGAATCCTGATGCGGTCAATTTTTCGGCCAGTTGTGCCGGGTCAATTTTGTCCGGTTCATACTCCACTGCGGCCACTTCCGTGACCAAATTGACCTGGGCGGAAATCACCCCAGGTTGTTGTGTGAGTTGACGTTCTACCGCTTGGACACAACCGGCACATTTCATGCCGCCCACATCCAGGGCAGTAGTGGCAACAGGTGAGGGCGGATTCGTTCTCTGGGTTTCGGATGAAAGCATGAATATCAAATCATCAAAGTATTATCGCCAAAGTGTAACGCTTTTCCCACGGGAGTGGGCCTTATCCTTCATCCTCGGGTTCCGCGATCGGGCGCTTGACTGAGGAAAAAATTCGGTATTTTTTATTCTCACTATCCGAGAATCCCGTGGCGGAGTCTCCCTCCCATCTCACTACATTATACTCTACGTTGTCAGCATAAATGGCGAAGGTGATTCTCACAACTTCTAAAAAGTTGATCAGCCACTTGCATTCTGTTTGTGACTGTTCCTCATAGTAGCGGATTAAATTAGCTAAACAGGCTTCTAAGTGAGGGGAACAGGATTTACAAATTAACACCAACTTCAAAAGGACGATCGCTAAGGTCATGGGATTGCCATTTGCCAATAATAAAATAAATAACAAAGAGGGTTCTTTACCCGTTTCTGTGGTTAAAAATTCAATGGTTTTTTTGCAAGTAGTTTCGAGTAATAGAGGAGTTAATATTTCTGAATCATGATTTTTCCCCAACTCCAATAATTTATGGGAAAGCTTGCTATTAATCGTATCTACAAAAGTTTGATGTTCCACGGAAAAAATTAGATACTTTTTTAAGGCAATTTTAAAAGATTTATAAGGAATTCCTTGAGTTTGATTGACAAAAATATTAGCCAAATTTACATAATTGTAAGGTCCTCGTTTAGCGACCACGGTTTTAATCAGTCGGAGGACATCATTGCCCAACCCCGTTGGGTTTTTGTTCGTGACTTCCGCAGGCATAATTTGAGATTGGGACCGCGCAGTGTACATAGCGAGGTCAAACTTAAACCGTTCTTTGAGTTGGCGCGAGAGGGCTTTGGCGGCTTCTTTTTGTTCTTGGGATTTACCAAAGACCGATTGATGAGCTAATAAATAACTCGAATAGCGATGACTCCAATGACCATCATCGGTGCGCGAAGCAAACAGTTCCAGGGCTTTGTAATCTTGGCTATTGGAGAAATTAGTTAACCAATTTCGGAGCCGCTGTAAACTCATAGAAGCGGTATAAGAGCCAATCGTTTTGTCCTCAAATATTTGGATGAGGTCCTGAATGGCAGCATTGTGGCGAGTGGATTGCCAATTATTGACGAGAATGTAACAACAGCGGTTGAGGATTTTATGAAATTTGTCTTCATCTTCCGCATAAAGAATCCGAAACAGAACATTCCAAGCATCGGTATTTTTATCGGTATTTACAAATTCAATGAATAAGGTTTTAAACTCAAGGGTGACGATTTCCGGAGAATTCGTGGTCACCAGGGTGAGGAAAAAGCTATAAATAATTTCTTCATTTTTATAAAGGGGTGTGGACTGCCCGTCCAGATTGGGGGAATCTGGGTGCTGCCCATTGGGTAAAGCGCCACTGGTCATAAGTTCTTTGATCTCAGATCTAAATAGGGGTAAAAAGAGTGGAATCTTCGACTGAAATTAAGTTTAAGGAGGAAAGATTGGGGGAAATAATTCAAGTTTAGATTAAACCGATCGCCCGCCTTTGACCCGTTTAAGTTTGCCGAAATAACCCGACCCCGACACCCTGGGTATTCCCTTGGGGTTCCCGATACTCGACAGGCAGTGGAGGGGTTTAAGGGTGGCGATCGCCAACACTCTACTCTTAAAAGACTTGAGAGGATGGGATCATCTGACAAGTCGCCATTGCCCAAGGGGGAAATTCTCAACTTTAGGGGGTGGATTAACCTGAATAACTATCAATTTCATCGATTTTCCATAGGATAAGATTGGAGATCGCACCGGAAATTTTTTGGTAACCGGAGAATTATCTTTAATTATAATTGACCGATCTCGATTCAGTAGGATGCAGCCTTTAACCCTGTCTCCACCTAGCATTCAGGTTATGGGATTATACCGGAAAAACTGCCCAAAACTGTCTCAACGGTTCAGATCCGAAGGCGATCGGATGGTTTCCCCCAGGGGAGGGGATGTAATGGCCCTAGAGGAATGCTACAGTCATCGCCATGCCTGATGATCGGTCGGGACTTGGGGTGAAGAGGTGCAGATTGCCGGTTGCCCTTGCCACCCGGAGGCGATCGCCCGGGGAGGCGCTTTTCCCGAACTGCCCGATTTGAAGGGGATACCTCGGCGATCGCCAAGGAATCTGTCCTGGAATGTCCCTGTTTTTTCAATGGGTTCCAGGTCGCGTAGATGACGGATGAATTGAATAAGCGACCTGGATCGTTGGGGTTGTCCTAATCGGGAAACAAGCGGCCCGGACTCGTGATAAAAGGCGAGAATAATTTATCGACCCGCACTTTTAATTCTCGCTAAAATTGTTTCCATTTCTGATAATTCTATGGCCCCGGAGAACGGTTCTTCATTCATGAAAAAGAACGGCGTTCCATTAATGCCTAATTTACGGGCCAACATGAGGTCTTCCTCAATGGCGGCTTGGGCGGTTTCACTCTGGCGATCGCTATTAAATTTCTCTAAATCTAAATTTAAGGTTTGGGCGATCGTCCCATATAACGCTTCTCCCAACTGCTCTTGCTGTTGGAATAATGCATCATGATATTCCCAGAATTTCCCCTGTTGTTGAGCGGCCCAAGCCGCTTGTGCTGCGGGAAGTGCTTGGGCATGAATTTGCGTCAAAGGCAGATGCTTGTAAGTCAAGGTGACCTCAGACTGATGTTTCGCCATAAACTGATTCACCGTTGCGTGAGCTTGGGCACAAAACGGACATTGAAAGTCAGAAAATTCCACAATCACGATATTTTTTTGAGGAGACCCTTTAAGGGGAGAGTTCCCGATAATTGCGCCCGGGTCGGTAGTCATTTGCTGTAAGAAAGCTTGCCTTGCTTGCTGAACCTCATTTTGTTGGTTCTCTTGATAGGCTTGCACCGATTCAATAATAACTTGGGGATTATTCCGAATAATCTCCAAGACTTGTGCTTCGAGGTCGGAATTGGCACTCGTGCTATTGAGACTGGTACAACCGAACAATCCAAAACCGAATATCAAACAGCAGGCTAAAGTCAAGGAAAAAAAGCGAAACCGGGACATGAATAACCTCTCGGATAAAAATTAGCAGCAGATCACTACTATAGGCGCTTTCCCAGGATTTTGACGAGTTTTCCCGGGGTGCAGAAGGCCCGTTTCATTGGTGATATCGATCGCTGCTAGATTAGAGGAGTAACGTTACCATCATCTCCAGCACTCCCCGGCCCTTGGGCAACACTGGACGGCGGTAGATTTCGGTAGCCTACAGTACAGTTTGGGCATTAAGGAGTCATCGGTTATTTGATCCAAATAGATTTGGCCCGTCTGCTTTCCGTTGCCTTTGAAGCAAGCGGGAAGCAGCGATCCCAATTTGAGGTCCCCGGTTATCCCGAGACGGCGATCGCCCCCTGGTTGCATTGCACTGATGGCGAACCGTTGCTGTGGAAATCTGACCCCTCACTAAACTCTAACCACCCCTCACGAATGTTACTCAATCCCCTATGTATGAGCGGAATTTTTCAGTGGATGATCGCGTCCAATCCCCTAATCAACCCATTAAAGTCGGGGTGTTACATTCCCTAACGGGTACGATGTCGATCGGTGAAGTATCCGTCAAAGATGCCACCCTGTTAGCGATTGAAGAAATTAATGCCGCCGGTGGGGTATTGGGCCGCCCCTTAGAAGCCGTGATTGCCGATGGGGAAAGCAATTTAAAAACTTTTGCGGACAAAGCCAAACAATTACTCACTCAAGAGCAAGTGGAAGTGGTTTTTGGCTGCTGGACCTCTGCCTCACGCAAGGCGGTACTCCCGATTTTGGAGGAATTAAATGGATTGTTGTTTTATCCGGTCCAATATGAAGGATTAGAACAGTCTCCCAATATTTTCTATACGGGTGCAGCACCCAATCAACAAATTGTTCCGGCGGTCCAATATTTATTGGATCGGGGCTTTCGCCACATTTATTTACTCGGGTCAGATTATATTTTCCCCCGGACAGCGAATCAAATTATTAAAGCGCAATTAGTAGCCCAAGATGCGGTTTTAGCGGGGGAAGAATACATTCCCCTGGGTTCGCGAGAGGTGAGTACCGCGATCGCCCATATTCTTTCCGTACAACCGGATGCCGTCTTCAATACCCTCAATGGCGATACGAATGTAGCCTTTTTCCGAGAGTTAAATCAAGCGGGGTTGACCCCGCAGGACTTGCCGGTGATGTCTGTGAGTGTTGCCGAGGCGGAGGTCCGGGAAATAGGGGCCGAGGCGATCGCCGGACATTGGGTGGCGTGGAATTACTTTCAAAGCATCGATACCCTGGAAAACCAGAAATTCGTGAGGGCCTATAAAGCCAAGTATGGCAGCGATCGCGTTACTTCGGACCCGATCGCCTCGGGGTATCTGGGGGTCTACTTGTGGAAAAAAGCCGTGGAAAAAGCCCAGTCTACTCAAGTGGCGAAGGTGAAGGCAGCGGCGAAAAATATAGAATTGGTCACCCCTAAAGGGTTAGTCAAACTGGATGCCAAAACTCAGCATCTGTGGAATACGGTCCGCATAGGGCAAATCAAGCCCGATGGGGCGATCGTGGAAATTTGGAACTCCCGGGAGGCTATTGCACCAGACCCCTTTCTCGCCCGCTATCCTTGGGCCGCCGGACTCTCTCAACGAGGCTTCCGCTGGGGAATCAATGCCAAACTGATGAGCTTATTTAGCAGTTTAGTGGCGATCGCCTGGGTGGCATTGGGCTTAGAGTGGCTGACAGCAGCAGAAATTCAGCGAAATATCGCCGCCCTAATTCAGCGGGTTGAGCAAATGTCTACACCCCACGCGGAAATGTTGCAATGGGGGGATGCGGTGATGGCCGCAGCGCAACGCAGTCAATATTTATTGCTAATGCTACTCCTGTTGAGCATTCTATCAATGGGGGTGGCTTTTTTTGTCGTTTCCCGAATTACCCGGGCATTAAATGGGGTGACTCAAACCGCCCAACGATTAGCATCCGGGGATTTAACAGCGCGATCGCCCCTGGTTTCAGGAGATGAAATTGGCGTGCTCTCTTCGACTCTGAATACAATGGCACAACAGGTCAACTGTTTACTCAAAGGGTTAGAAGTTCGTTCTCGCCAGGTGGAAGAACACAGTTTAGAATTAGAGGCAGCGGTTTACGCTGCCCAAGCTGCCAGTCGGGCTAAAAGTACGTTTTTAGCCAATATGAGCCACGAATTGCGAACGCCACTGAATGCGATCGTGGGGTATAGCGAACTCCTGCAAGAAGAAGTAGAGGAGATTCTCGCCGATGAACAGTTGATCAGTGACCTCCAAAAAATTAACATTGCGGGCAAAAATCTCTTGGCGATCGTCAGTGATATTTTAGATATTTCTAAAATTGAAGCAGGCAAAATGGACTTGTGTTTGGATGCCTTCGATGTCCCCCAGTTGATTCATGAGGTAGTAACCACCCTTGAGCCCTTGCTGCTGGCGAATGGTAATGCAATCTGCTTAGATTATCCTCACCCAATGGGAATGATGACAGCGGATCTCACCAAGGTCCGACAAATCCTCTTAAACCTGCTGAGTAATGCGGCTAAATTTACAAAAAAGGGCAAAATTATGGTAGAGGTGAGGATTACAAATCCCGCAGAAAATACCGGGGAACAGGTCACCCTAAATTCTACGCCTCTCCCCCCAAGTGAAACGCCCTGGATTCTATTTCGGGTCCGGGATACAGGAATTGGCATGAGTTCCGAACAAATCGCCCAACTGTTTCAACCCTTTGTGCAGGGGGATGATTCGACTACGCGCAAGTATGGCGGGACGGGATTGGGTTTAGCGTTGGTTAAAAAATTTTGCGAGATGATGGGAGGGGCGATCGCGGTGGAAAGTGAACTGGGACGAGGGTCGGTGTTTGAGATTGCCCTCCCCTTGGTGGTCAAGAATACACCCGCCCAGAAGATGACCCTTAATCAGGCTGCTTAAAGCGGGACGGTCAGCAGGTGAGCCGATTGCCAGTAAAATATTCAGCAAAACCACTTGAATTCAAACAATTATAATGCCTGAACCTATGATAGGGCGATCGGTTGAGACCTTCTCAGGCCACTTAGACCGGGTGAGTTCCGTGGCCGTCTCGCCGGATGGAAAAACCCTTGCCAGCAGCAGTTTGGACCACACGATCGCCCTATGGGATTTAACCTCGGGTCAAAAACTCCATACCCTCTGCGGACATTCTGGAGCGGTTCTGGGGGTGATTTTTTCCCGGGATGGTCAATGTTTGGTCAGTTGCGGGACGGATAAAAAGATTCAGGTTTGGGATTTGGGCCGCTTGAAGCCCATTCGCCAGTTGGGGCGATGGTTTGGCGGTCATCAGGAACCTGTTTTAGCCCTGGCAATGGCCCCCGATGGCAACATTCTGGTGAGTACCAGTGGCGATCGCACCTTGAAACGCTGGAATCTAGGGACAGGTAAACTGGAATGGACCCTCACTTTGGAGGGGGAGGAACTGGGGGAGATTCAATCCCTAGCGATTAGTCCCGATAGCAAAATTTTAGCGGGAGGCAGTAGCGATAGTCAGATTGCCCTGTGGAATTTACAGACAGGAGAAACATTGCGGACCCTCACCGGCCATTCTGCCGGGGTGACAGGGGTCGCATTTAGTCCCGATGGGCAGGTTTTGGCCTCTAGTAGTTGGGATAAAACCGTGGCCCTGTGGAATTCCCAGACTGGAGAGCAAATCGCCTCCCTGGTGGGACATTCCGATGTGGTGAATGCCGTCACGTTTCATCCCGATGGAGAGAGACTCGCTTCTGGGAGTTGGGATAAAACTGTGGCCCTGTGGAATAGGAAAACGGGAGAACAAATTGCGTCCCTAGTGGGACATTCCGATGCTGTGCGATCGCTGACCTTTAGTCCCGATGGGAGTGTGTTGGTTTCCGGGAGTTGGGACCAAACGATCGCCCTGTGGCAGGTATAGCCTGTCTCGGGTTGGTATGGAAAGATTTATTCCTCATTCAAAATCCCCCCTAAATCCCCCTTAAAAAGGGGGACTTTCCAGGTCCCCCCCTGATGGAAACATTTATTCCTCCGGCTCCCCCCTTCAGAAGGGGGGCAGGGGGGGATCTCAGGGAGCTAGGGGGGGCTCCAATCGAAGGGTGCGATCTAATGCGCCTATCACCGGGGGCGATCGCTGCGAATGCCCCATTCTTCCCTCGTCCCTTGTGCGCGATCGCCGGGGACTTTTGGCGGGAAAACAGCGGCCCTAGGTAGCTGAGTGAGGCCGTAATTCCCCTCTCTAGGTTAATCGAGGAAACCCATCAATCCCTCACTCTCATCCACGTCATTCGAGCAAATGGGCCGGTTTCCCATCAAATGATCGCAGTTCATGAGGATGGTGCTTTCTGTAATCGGACGATTTCCAGATACCTGCATGGAGTGGGCGACATGAATCAGACTCGCCCCAATCGGACGAATTCCCGAGGAGTTTAAGGTATCGGCGACGATAAAATTACTAGCCTCAACGGGACGGTTGCCGGACAGGTTGATACTGTCAGAAATCTCAAAGTTGCTCAGTCCGATGGGGCGGTTTCCGGGTAAACCCCCTTGCCGATAGAGCTGAATGCCTTCCGGGGCGGCTTTTTCAGGTAATTTATCTTGTATTTTCTTCATACTATCTTGGGGTTCGTTTTCTGGGTTGGGTTTCTCAGTTTCATCAGCGATCGCGCTATCCGCCATCTCGGGATTCTCCTCCAAAAACACTGGGTTAGTTTTCCTTTCCTCCTGAAAATCCGTCTCGTTTCCGCCCTGTTTTAGCACGGTTGAATCGGTACGTTTCTACCTCATCGATGGCGATAGGGCCTTATTTCATGAGTCGGAGACTAGCTTTCGCTGTCAGATCTTTTTTAGGGTTCTAACTTAAGCCTTAATTATACGGGTTGAAGGATCTGCAGACGAGTTCATCGCACTCTACATTACTGTAAATTTTTGTAAAACTCTCAAAAAAAATCTTATTGGGATCATAAGCGGGGATAGCCGTTCCTCGGGCATCCTAGGGTTCTTGCAGATTCGCTACGGGGGGGATCTGAAGAAAAGGGCCAAGGGGCGATGCGTTGCGATCGCCCCTTGGCCCCCAATTTATTAAATCCGCCTGATCCTCGCCTTACTTGCGATTACTCAGCCATTTTGCCGCAGCAATTCCTAAAATAGCCGCGACTAAGGGATTACTCAAAAACTTCATCATCCAGGGTTTATCCGCTAACACATCCCGGAAAATATCAGGATGAGCGTGATAGGCAAATGCGGCTAATTTGGACACATCATCTGCCGACATTTTCTTGGGATGATGACTAGAAAGAGCGAGTTGTTTTTCTAAATCCCGATCGCTCAGTCCGCGTTTTTTCAGTTCTTTAAAGAACTCCTGGGCCACATCATCCCGTTCATCGGGCTTAATTTGGGCGATCGCTTTTCTCAGTTCCGGTTCCATCTGGGCCGGAGGAATGCGATCGTGTTGCAGAGACTCGCCAAATAAGCGCTTACGCTCTTCCCGCGTCGAGCGCTGGGCAAAATCATCAAAATTTTGATAATCGTCGGTCTGGGGAGCATTCGGCATCATGTCGCGATCGCCTCTTGCCAAATCGCCCATAATTTCCCGTTTATATTCGTCACTGGTCGCCATCTTATTCTCCTAATTTATTCTTTACTGTCGATCGGTCGTCAACAGGGGGGCAATTTGGCCTCACACCCTATCCCGCCTTATACTGAATCTGCTGGGACTGCACATCATAATCAGCCGTCAGAATCAGTTGTTTATCCGGTGCATACACCATCACTTTTAAATTCCGATTGGGGAAGTTGTGATGAAAGCCTTGAGCCAGCGATCGGGCTAACTCTCGCACTTCATTCGGTCGCACTTCCGGCGTAATCACCACCCCTAATTTATCATTGTCTCGCACATAGGCATCTTGAATCAGTCCTTTGGCATTTCTTACCACCCAGTTGCCAAAATTCTCCCCGGTTTGAGTATTACCCCGTTCAAGTTGGCTGTAATTGTGCGGACTCGTCACGGAAGGGGAGAGGCGGTTGGGTTGCTGCGCCGTCGGAGCTCCTGCACTACAAGCGCTGACCACGCTGAGGACTAATACCAAGACCAAAGCGGTCAACCCTTTCTGAACTCGCTTAAACAGACTCACCTGAATTTTCCTCCCAAATTTATAGTAATTTACCACCCCGTTCTCAGGGGATGCCGGTTTATTGAGAGGTGAATTGATCACTGTTTTATCAAATTTTGGACCGACCCCTTCAACAAACCTTTAAACAAAATATTGAATTTTTCTCCAATTTCCCCTCTGAAAATGGGGCATTGGAAGGTTTCCCTTCACCTGAAAGCAAAAGGGTTAAGACTGGAGGGAAAGGCGGGGAGTCTCCCCGCCCTTCCCTCTCTTCAAAGATTAAGCTCTAGTCCAGAGCTTCTTTTAAGTTATCTTTGATATCTTCTTTGGCGTGTTGGGTTTCAGCTTCAGCTTGCTTCATTTTGCCCTGAGCCTTATCTTTGGGATCGCCGGTCACGTTTCCTAACGCTTCTTGTGCTTTCCCTTCTACATTCTTCATCGTTGCATTAACTCTATCTTCAGCGCTCATATTATTCTCCGTCTTTTTGACTGGTTTTTATCTGAATTAAGATTAGCAACGATCACCCGGCTAAAGCATCTATCAATGGATATATTCTCGTCCTACCCCTTAAGATTTCAAATCGGGGATCGCTGAAATCTAAGCAGCTTCCTATCCCATTTTGTCTAATTCGGGGGTTTTTAGCTTCCATAAAAAAGGGCCAGGGTATCAATACCCTGGCCCTGATCCCTTGACTCGCCTACAACTCTTCTATTTGAGTTCTCTTGATATCCAGTTCTTCTTTTAAGTTTTCGACCCCATGTTCAATATTGGCTTCGATTTGCTTGGCTTGACCCACTGCTTTTTGCTTGGGGTCTCCCGTCAGGTCCCCGAAAGCTTCTTGGGCTTTCCCTTCGATATTCTTAGCCGTGGCTTTCATGCGATTTTCCATACTCATGTGAATTTTTCCTCTTTATTTTTAGTTTTTATAGGCTAGTTTATTTGAGTTTTACACTTAAATATTTAGCCTTAAACTTATAGTAGCAACCTATTTCCTAAAATGCCCTCTATCCTCCGACATATATTTAAAAAACCCGCTAAAAAGTAAGAGGTAACAGCAGCAGTCCAACTCATCCCATCGGTCCAGAAAGCGGTCTTTTTCCTAAATGGGACCTAGAAGTTCGGCAGGAGGACATCTCGAACTAAGTACAAATTCTGCATCCATTCAAAAGCATCAACAGGGATTAGTATTTTGAGTAGATATTTCCCTCAACAACCTTCTACAATAGGAAAGAACTCATCCTCAATCCGACTATGCAGCCCTTTCGCCTTGAAGCGCCCTATCAACCGACAGGGGACCAACCCCAAGCGATCGCCAAACTGGTCCAAGGTATCCAAGGGGAAAAACCCTATCAAACCCTCTTAGGTGCCACTGGAACTGGAAAAACCTTTACCATTGCCTCCACGATCGCCCAAGTCGGCAAACCCACCCTCGTTCTCGCCCATAATAAAACCCTCGCCGCCCAACTGTGTAACGAATTGCGGCAGTTTTTTCCCCATAATGCTGTTGAATACTTTATCAGCTATTACGACTACTATCAACCCGAAGCCTATATCGCCGTCACCGATACCTATATCGAAAAAACCTCTGCCATTAACGATGAAATCGATATGCTACGGCATTCGGCCACGCGATCGCTCTTTGAACGGCGCGATGTGATTGTTGTCGCCTCGATTAGCTGCATTTACGGGTTAGGAATGCCTTCAGAATACCTTAACGCCGCGATTCCCTTACAAGTCGGACAAGAACTCGAACCCCGGCAACTCTTGCGCGACCTCGCCGGTATCCACTATCATCGCAATGACGTAGAAATCGGTCGCGGACGCTTCCGCGTCAAAGGAGATGTCCTAGAAATCGGACCCGCTTATGAGGACCGGATCGTTCGCGTCGAGTTTTTCGGGGATGAAATCGAGGCGATTCGCTACGTTGATCCCGTCAGTGGCGGAATTCTCGCCAGTCTGGATACCTTAAGTATCTATCCAGCGCGTCACTTTGTTACCCCTGATGACCGCCTAGAAGCAGCGTGTCAGGCGATCGAACTCGAATTAGAAGACCGCCTTCAGGAACTAGAAAAAGCCGGAAAATTAGTTGAAGCACAACGCATAGAACAACGGACTCGCTACGACCTAGAACTGCTGCGAGAAGTCGGATATTGCAACGGCGTAGAAAACTATTCCCGCCACATGGCGGGACGGCAAGCGGGAGAACCGCCCGAATGTTTACTGGATTATTTCCCCAAAGATTGGTTATTGGTAGTGGATGAATCTCACGTTACCGTCCCGCAAATTCGGGGAATGTACAATGGCGATCGCGCCCGCAAACTGGTCTTAATCGAACATGGATTCCGCCTCCCCTCTGCTGCGGACAACCGACCCTTAAAAGCAGAGGAATTTTGGGACAAGATGAATCAATGTATCTTCGTCTCCGCCACCCCCGGCGACTGGGAAATTGAACAATCTGCCGGGGAAGTGATTGAACAGATTATTCGCCCCACGGGAGTGGTAGACCCCGAAATCTTTGTCCGTCCCACGGAGGGTCAAGTGGATGACTTGTTAGGTGAGATTAAAGACCGAGTGAAACGCAATGAACGAGTCTTAATCACCACCTTAACCAAACGCATGGCGGAAGACCTCACGGAGTATTTCCAGGACCGGGGAATTCGAGTGCGTTATCTACACTCGGATATTAATTCTATCCAACGCATTGAGATTCTCCAGGACTTGCGGGAGGGGGAATTTGATGTATTGATTGGGGTCAACTTGTTACGGGAGGGGTTGGATTTACCGGAAGTGTCTCTCGTGGCGATTTTAGATGGGGATAAAGAAGGATTTTTGCGATCGCATCGGTCCCTTGTCCAAACCATCGGACGCGCCGCCCGCCACATTCGGGGACAAGCGATTATTTATGCAGATAACATGACCGACAGCATGACCTTGGCGATCGAAGAAACCGATCGCCGTCGTGGAATTCAGACCGCCTACAATCAGATGCATGGCATTACCCCCACAACCATTATCAAGAAATCCAGTAATGCCATTTTGGCCTTCCTAGACGTTTCGCGCCGCTTAAATGCTGCCGCAGCCGAAGGCGTGGATTCCCTCACCGTCGCCCTTCAGGAATTGCCCTTAGAAGACATTCCAGAAGCGATTTCTAAACTGGAACTCCAGATGAAAGAAGCAGCCAAAAAACTGGAATTTGAGGAGGCCGCCAAATTGCGCGATCGCATCAAAAAATTGCGGGATAAACTCGTGGGTCATTCCTAATCCAATTCAGGTAAAGCGGGTGGAACACTCCATCCACCCTCTCATCCCGCCACCCTAAACTATGGTAAACTTATCTTCCAGTCCCTAAATCGGCATCATCAGACCGAACTCCCGTCAGCCCTCAAAAAAAGTTGAGATTCCCGACAACTCAGGAATAACAGCTTTTTTGATAAGGTTCAGGCAGACTGAGTTAAGTGACCTCCATTTATGACTGATTATTGTTGTTTATCCCTCGAACCGATGGCAATTACGAAAACTGAAGCCAAACAGTTATTAGAACGGCTAATTTTTGACGAAGAACCCCCCAGAGAGTGGGTGCAAGATGTCTGGGAAATGAGTCCTACCCTGGGAGAAACCGCTGCTAAATTATGGGACGTTTATGAAGCCATTATTGAATGCTGTCCCGAAGAAAAACTGGAAAATTTACTGCACAGTATCTATCAAGATTCTCTCAAAGACTTGTAAAATTTTAGAAGTGGAATAACCGGAACCCTTGCCAAAAGCAAATTGTTCCGGCTATTCTAATAAACAATGCAAATTAACTGGAGAATAGGCAGTCGTGACAGAAGCAACCAATGTACTGGGAGGAAAACTGGAAAATTGCTGCACCTCCCCCATGACCGGATATTATCGAGATGGAAAATGTAACACGGGCGGGGGAGACTACGGTGCTCATGTCGTCTGTGCACAAGTCACAGAAGAGTTTCTCACATTCAGCAAACAGCGGGGAAATGATTTGAGTTCCCCGGTTCCCTTGTTTAATTTTCCCGGCTTAAAACCGGGCGATCGCTGGTGCTTGTGCGCCTCTCGCTGGAAAGAAGCCCTGGATGCTGGAGTTGCACCCCCCGTCGTCCTCTCCGCTACTCACGCATCCGCTTTAGAGTACGTCTCAGAAGAGGAACTCAAACAATATGCCATAGACGAATCATAACCCACTAAAATTGTAAACATTGCATCTAGGGGCCCGAAATCTTTTCAAAAAACCCGGTTTCTCACCCTGAATTAGAACCCGGGTTTTTCTCCTCACCTTTTGCCAATTTTTCCCGAGAGATGTTCCCCAAAACTTACCCCTAACCGCGATATCAGCCATTATTCCAGCGGTTCTAACGTTACCGGGTCCTCTGGAATCGGCACAATAAACCGACTATTAGCACGAACAAAACAATTCCCCTCCTCAATAGAGACAGGAATCCAAGGTTTCCCCCGCTTATCTAGCAGCACAATCTGATTAGCTAGATTTCCCGTCACCGCCTCCAATCGGTCGCCCCCTTCAAAAACCCTCACAACCGACCACTGAGAAATTTCATTGCGATTATTCGTGCGTAAGGTTTCCGGTACCTCCATACTATCCATAACAATGCCCAGAAATTGCCGAGGCATTCGACAATTTAACCCATTCGGATCGCGATCGCTCACCTGCCAATTAAACTGACGATTTCCACGCCTTCCGGGGAACAAATAATCCCCATCCGCATTCGTAGCAGGAACCGCCCAACTCGGACCAGAAACCAGGACCAGACTAGCCACAACAGCCGATAAACACTTTAATAGTTTCATTCGAGTCTAACCTCAAAATCTTACCTCTGTTCTAGCATCTTTAGTCCGGCGATCGCAAGAGTTCCCGAGGAATTAATCCTCCCTACAATTGTATTCAATAAGTTGCTCAAATTCCAACAGCGAATTAATCAAAATAGCCCATTTTAACAACTGCTGTTTTCCTTACAGTTTCCCGATGTGATTGTGCCGGTGGAAGTGAGAACAACGGCAGCAACCCAGGAGACGGACGCGATCGCCTCGGTGAAACCCCACCCCAGTTTTCCTCCTACCGCCTGGGTTCCACCCGTTCGTTCCTTGGGATATAGTCTCGCTGCCGGGGTGTTGTTTATAGCGATCGCCTGGTTATGGATTAAGCGCAAGGACCAATGATGTTACCTCATTGGCGGTATTCTCAACCCTTTTAACCCCTTCCCCTTTTGCTCTTCACTTAATCCTTTTCCCTGGATTAACACGCCAAATCCTCCTAATCCTCTGGGGTCGATCGCCTCATGTAAGACTTGCCTGCGGTTAATCATCGTTCCCAAATCCATGCCGGGGGTGGTGGAGAGTGCCGCAATGCGATCGCCTAACCCCAATGCCATTAAAAACATTGCCTGTTGGGTAAACCCCAGTTTCTCTAATCCGCAGGATTCCCCGACTCGTTCCAAGGCGGTAAAATCAACGTGAGCAGTTATATCCTGTTCTCCGACTAAAATATAGGGATTATCATGATAGCGGTGTTGATAATAACATTGTAATGTTCCTTGAGGTCGCGTTGGCGTATAATAACGGTGAGCCGGATATCCATAATCAATGGTTAGCACATATCCTTGCTTAAGTTTTTCGCTCACCTGTCTCACCCAATCCAATGAAGCAAGATTGACTTCCGTGCGATATCCGTCGGGATAGGGTTTGCCGGTGATGTCGATGTCAATCTGTTGAAAATATTCGGTAATTTTGGGCGTGGAGAGTTCACCCGTGATTTCTTCAAAGGGAGATGCTTCGGGAGACTCGGGGATGTTGTCCGAAGTGGTGATATAAATTTCTTGGAGTTTTCCCTCTATTACCTGAATTTCATGTACGGGGAAGGCATCGATTAATTCATTAGAAAAGAAACAGCCGGTGATTGAATTTGCTGCAATTTCCTCCCAAGTCACCCAGCGCAAATTGGCACCACTGCTGGAGAGTTTTGAGAATTGCTGCTGTTGTAACTGGCGCATTGCTGGAGATTGTTCGATGATCAGATATTCGGTGGCGGCGAAACAATCTCGATGGTGGCGATAGAGATATTTGATGACATCCGCAGCGATTAATCCTTGACCCGCACCCATTTCGACGAGATGCAATGGGGTAGGATGTCCGAGAATTTCCCAGATTTCGATGAACTGCACTGCCAGCATTTCCCCAAAATCTGCACCTAAGTGGGGGGAGGTCATAAAGTCTCCTTGTGCGCCAATTTTTCCCACATGGGCGGCATAATATCCATGTTGAGGGTGGTACAGGGCTAATTCCATATAGTCGGCAAAGGTGATTTGCCGTTGGGGATTTTGTTTGATTTTTTCTAGGATGATTTGGGTTAATATATTGGACATTTTGAGTTAGGATTTAAGAGTAGGGTGGGTATTGGTTTCCCTACCGCAATCAGGCGGCAGAGCCGCAAATAATGCGTGTCACGGCAGAGCCATGACACGAAAGGTCTATTTCTATTAGTCGGTTTCAACCGACTTTAGCTGTTAGGCGGGGGTTCAAACCCCCGCCAGTTGTTGCACCTACAGGCGGGCATTTAATTATCGGTCAACGGAACCCATAATCACATCGATACTGCCGAGAATTGCCACAATATCCGCGACTTTGTTACCGCGTAAAATCGAAGACAAGACTTGCAAATTATTGAAGTCAGCCGCGCGGATTTTCCAGCGCCAAGGGAAGACATTATCATTACCAATCAGATAAATTCCCAGTTCTCCTTTGCCACTTTCCACTCGGAAATAATGTTCTCCAGCAGGAATTTTAAAGGTAGGGGCAATCTTTTTGGCGATGAATTGATAGTCAAATCCGTTCCAGTCGGATTTGGGTCCTTCCATCATCCGCTTGGCTTCTAGGTTCTCGTAAGGTCCACCGGGAAGACCCTTTAAGGCTTGGCGAAGGATTTTCACCGATTCGCGCATTTCGGCCATGCGGACGGTATATCGCGCTAAACAGTCCCCTTCGGTTGCCCAGCAAACTTCCCAATCAAAGTCGTCATAACATTCGTAATGGTCAACTTTTCTTAAGTCCCACTTAACGCCGGATGCTCTCAAAACGGGACCGGAAAGACCCCAGTTGATAGCTTCTTCCCGGGAGATGACGCCGAGGTTTTGAATCCGACGACGGAAAATGGGGTTGTTGGTGATTAGGCGTTCGTATTCGTCAATAACGGGATCGAAGTAGTCGCAAAAGTCTTCGCATTTATCCACCCAACCGTAGGGGATGTCAGCGGCGACGCCACCGATGCGGAAGTAGTTATTATTGACCATGCGTTGCCCGGTGGCGGCTTCCCAGAGGTCATAAATCATTTCCCGATCGCGGAAAATGTAGAAGAATGGACTCAGTGCCCCGACATCGGCGAGGAAGGGTCCCAACCAGAGTAGGTGGTTGGCGAGTCGGTTCAGTTCCAGCATGATTACCCGCAGGTAGCTGGCACGTCGGGGAACTGCGATGTCGGCGAGTTTCTCCGGCGCATTGACGGTTACCGCTTCGTTGAACATTCCCTCAGCGTAGTCCCAGCGACTAACGTAGGGAACGTACATGATGTTGGTGCGGTTTTCGGCAATTTTCTCCATGCCTCTGTGCAGGTAGCCCAAGACTGGCTCGCAATCGACGACATCCTCGCCGTCAAGGGTGACGATTAGGCGCAGCACCCCGTGCATGGAGGGATGGTGCGGTCCCATGCTGAGAATCATGGGATCGGTTCTGGTTTCTATCCGGGTTGGTGGTGCCATAAATTCAGGGTGCTCCTGTTGAGACAGATTTGGGCTGCCCTACCCGCCTGACAAGGATTTTCTCCAATCTAAAATCGGGACGGGGTAAGGCTGTTCTGTTACCAATTGTTTCTTTTTGTTTCATTGCTTTCATCATTATAGGGAGATTGGGTCCGTGGTAAATCAGGGAGTGAGTGTAAATCCCGAGGCAATGGAGGGGTTTGTCCATTTGTCGGTGTTGAGTCGGGAAGTGGTGGAGGGGTTGGCGATTCGTCCTGGAGGGCGTTATTTGGATGCGACGGTGGGTGGGGGGGGTCATTCCCGGTTGATTTTGGAGGCGGCCCCGGGGGTGCAGTTGGTGGCGATCGACCGCGATCGCCTCGCCCTAGATGCCGCAGGGAGTCGGTTGGCGGAGTATGGGGATGCGGTGACATTTTGGCAAGGGAATTTTGCCGACTATCAGCCCCAGGAGATGCGGTTTGATGGGATTGTGGCGGATTTGGGGGTGAGTTCGGCGCAGTTAGACCGCCCGGAACGGGGGTTTAGTTTTCGGTATGAGGCTCCGTTGGATATGAGAATGGATGAACGGCAGGATTTGAGTGCCGAGGAAATTGTCAATCATTGGGATGAGGTGGAATTGGCGGATATTTTTTATCGGTATGGGGAGGAGCGGTTTTCTCGTCGGATTGCGCGGCGAATTGTGGAACGGCGTCCGTTGGAGACGACGACTCAGCTTGCCTCAGCGGTGGCTTCTTCGGTGCCTGGGAAGTACCGCAATGGGAAAATTCATCCCGCAACCCGGGTGTTTCAAGCCTTGCGAATTGCGGTGAATGGGGAACTGGCTGCTTTGGAAACGTTTTTAGAAAAGGCTCCTGAATGGTTGCATCCGGGGGGACGTCTGGGTATTATTAGCTTTCATAGCCTAGAAGATCGACTGGTCAAGCATCGGATGCGGGATTCACCGCTTTTGAGGGTGCTGACGAAAAAGCCGATCACGCCAGGGGAAGCAGAAATTGCCCACAACTCGCGATCGCGCTCGGCCAAGTTAAGAGTATTCGAGCGCATTGAGCCGGATCTAACCTAGGAGGGGACACTCCACTGGGTTAATCCTGATGTCAAGGGTTTGGAGGGGCTAGAAACACTGACCCACTGCCTCACCTCAACAGAGTCACGGTCTTTAACAAATTGACCGAACTCAATTGCACTCGGCTCACAAGCCAGCTCTCTATGTTAAGCTCATTTGAGCGGAGAAAAGCCCGTTAGTGCCTGCCGATCGCCGGGTACTTTTGTAGAGAAAGGAATGCCCACCCAAAGCGTGATTTGCCAGTGGTGTTCTCAACCCGTTAGGCACCCGATTGAGATCGGCCCGTCGAAAACAGCCGTACAAGGGCGCAAGTCACACTGAATCCATATAGCCTGTAAGTGGGGTATCGCATGAGTCGGGGAAAAGGGAGCAAGCTGAAACTGATGGTGGTCGATGATGAAATCGACAACCTAGACTTGCTATACCGGACGTTTCGGCGGGACTTTGACGTTTATCGAGCAGATAGTGCGTTTAAAGCTCTGGAGGAGCTGGACGAAAGCGGCGAAATGGCCGTGATTATTTCAGACCAGCGAATGCCAGAAATGAACGGCACAGAATTTCTCAGTAAAACGGTAGAACGGTTTCCCGATACGATTCGGATTCTACTGACCGGCTACACCGATGTAGAGGACCTGGTAGAGGCGATTAACTCCGGCCAAGTATTCAAGTACATCACCAAACCGTGGAACCCTGAAGAATTAAAGGCGGTGGTTCAGCAAGCGTCTGAAACTTATAAGGTAGTTAAGCAAAGTACAAATATTCTCCGTCGCGCTCTGCGCCGGGAAGCATTATTTAATGCGGTAATGAGCGCAATTCGGGAGTCATTGGACTACCGCAGTATGTTGCAGACCATTGTGGAAACCGTTGGCGAAAATTTTGAGGCGACTCGTTGCATTCTGCGACCTGTAGAGGGCGATCGCCTCACGCCAGACTCGTTTTCCTATCTGAACCCTAACACAGGCTCCATTGATGTACCCGAGGAGGAGGACGCCCTCATTGCCACAGTCTTGGAAAGCCGTCAGACTCAATTAGTTCAAGGAGACAACAATGGCAAGGATTCCACTCGCTTGGTTGTCCCCCTGAGCTACCAAAAGGATCTGCTCGCGGTGATGTCGGTCTACCAAGATGGCAGCGCTAACAGTTGGTCTCCTGAAGATATCCAATTGATTGAAGGGGTGACCGAACAAGCCGCCCTGGCGCTGTCTCAAGCCAAGCTCTATCAGCGCACTGAGGAGCAAGCCCAGCAAATGATGGCTGAATTAGAGGTGGCTCGTCAAATTCAAACCAATTTGCTTCGGCAAAGTTGGCCGGAATTTGAAACCGCTCGGGTTCAAGCCTCTTGCTATCCCGCTCGCGCCGTCGGTGGTGATTTCTTTGAGGTCTACGTTCATGCTCAAGGTGATATCTGGGTCGCTGTGGGTGATGTGTCCGGGAAGGGGGTACCCGCTGCCCTGTTTATGGCGAGTGCTATTTCGGTGATGCGGCGCGAACTGGCCCAGGAAACTTCGCCCGAACCCGAAACAGTCATGATGAACCTGAACAGCGCTCTGGCCGATGACCTAATGGGCAATAACTGTTTTATTACAATGGTTGTGGCTCGTTATCGCCCCTCTACCCGAGAGTTGGCCTATGCAAATGCTGGACATATCTATCCCCTCGTCTGGTCTCATCAAATGTTAACTTCTTCTGATGCAGCCACCATTGAACCCAATTTCCTCAAAGCTCGGGGCATTCCTTTGGGAATTTTACCCGTTTGGAGAGGCAAGGTGGGGAGCATGGAGTTAAATCCAGGGGAAGTTTTTCTGCTAACGAGCGATGGTCTCACAGAGGCCACCATCACCAATCCAGACTCCTCGATTGGACATCATAAGGGGTCGATGTTGGAACAAGAAGGTCTCTGGCAGTTGATCGGTCAGGAAAATCACCCCCTCGACCTCAATCACTTATTAGCTCGCGTCCGCGAAATTGCTCAAGAGCAGGAAGATGACCAAACTATACTTTCTCTGGAGGTTCTGTAAGCAATGAGAACTGAGTTGCACGTCCCAAGCGACTTGCGGTTTTTGACGATTGTTGAAAACTGGCTGTTGGGCTGTCTGGAAATGGAGCTTGGAGATCATATTGAGTGGCCCCGTCAGTCGAATCGCTTACGTTTAGTTCTGGCGGAAGCCTATTCTAATGTGGTGCGTCACGCTCACCGGGATCAACCCAATCTCCCGGTCCTGGTTCGTCTGGAACTCAAGGAACGGGATATCGCCCTGGAAGTTTGGGATCACGGCAAAGGGTACGATTTGTCTACCTATATGGCCCCAGTCCCGGAACAAATGCCCGATGGCGGTTATGGATGGTTAATTATGAATCGTCTGATGGATCGCGTTGAGTACAGTCTCCAAATTGATGGTCGTAACTGTCTCAAGTTGGAAGCGAGTATGTCAGAACAAAAAGTGTAAGCGATTACCTGTGGAACGGCGATCGCTCTATTTTTTTCCAGGGTTCAGATCGTCCGTTCGGGCGGCGAGGATTCTCCTATGAAAGCTACTCTCTAGGCGATCGCCCCTTGACGTTCTCCTCTCGCCCTCCCTCTAAAAAAGGGGTGCATTCTATGTCTAAGAACTCCACAAAATAAAATATCCAAAACCTACCCCCTCAAGGGTGGGGAGAAACGCGGACAAAGCCTCCCTAAGCCCGCTACAAGAGTTAAGTAAATTCTCAACCATCGGATTGGGATAATTTATGTTTTAGCATACCCTAAGCATTTTAAAAACTCTCTCTCCCCCATCCTCCCCATCTTCCCCATCCTCCCCATCCTCCCCATCCTCCCCATCCTCCCCATCTCCCCCATCCTCCCCATCCTCCCCATCTTCCCCATCTCCCCCATCCCCAATCCCCTACCGTCTCAGGTTGACTAATTCTTTCAAGGATGCCAACAATTTAACCCGGACGCTGAGAATTTCTGCCTCTGGATTCAAGACAAAAAACCAGGCAACGTTCACTTTAAAAAAAGCTGTCTCGACCTGTCCCCGGATTTCAAAATGCTGGTTTCCCTCTTCAACCGATTCCTGAAAGTCCGATCGCGGATAGAGTTTCATTCCTTTAGCTTCCGCTTCTAAATAGGCGGCGATCGCCTCCGGTCCCACTACAGGTTCCTCAAACGGTGGTTGCAGTTCCCCCTCCGGTGCAAATAACTCGCTGACTGATTCAAACTCCCCTTCATTCAAGCCCTTAAAATACTGCTGAATAGTTTTAAGAAACTCCTCTTGTCTTCCTCCTTCGGACATAGAATTATCCAAATTTGAGTTATAATTAATCTCAGTTAGGGTCTCTATAGTTGTCATAATTTTGTCGTAAAATTTTTGAATTCAATTGATAACCATTATAATTCTAGGTCACCAAATAAAATCTGGCTGCGGAAGAAAACCAAAACTTCCACAAGCCAGATTAAGTTTGCCTAGGGAGAGGCAAGAACGTTGGGAAAACTTATATCAATCTCAAGGCGAGGGTTGTATCTCCTCCCAGAGATCCAGATAAAAACTTACAGAGTTTAAAATTTAGAGATTCTTCGCCGTGGAGGTTCTGCCACCAACACGGAGGATTAAGCCAGTAAGCGGATTATTTTCGCTTCTGCTTTTCCTTCTTGACTCCCATTATGTAACATTTCTTTACAACTAGCAACCCCTGGATAATCAGAATTATCAATCACTGTCTTAACCTAGAGTAATGAGAGTCCCCAACCACGGCGACTGCCTTAATTTCAGCCGATCGCCTCGCCACCGATCGCCCCACCCAGAGAGGCGATCGCATTCACCTACCCAGAAATCTAGCCATGAACCCCACCCCCACCCAAATTAAAGCCAAAGCCGAAGAATTAGGATTTCATCAAGTCGGCATCGCGGCGATCGACCCCCCAGACCCCGCCCCCATCGCCGCCTTACAACAGTGGTTAGCCCAAGGCTATCAGGCTGAAATGGAGTGGATGAACAATCCCAGACGCCAGGATATCCGCCAAGTCATGCCCGATGTCCAATCCGCAATCTGTGTCGCCCTCAACTACTACACGGAACACCAACACCCC
The DNA here is from genome assembly GCF_025370755.1 of Laspinema sp. D2d. Lineage (GTDB taxonomy): Bacteria > Cyanobacteriota > Cyanobacteriia > Cyanobacteriales > Laspinemataceae > Laspinema. The sequence goes on from NZ_JAMXFC010000008.1 coordinate 45,782, forward strand.
CAAGACCCCAGTTATGCCAAAATCTCTCGCTATGGGTGGGGGCGGGACTATCATAAAATCATGCATAAAAAGCTTAAAGCTCTCACTTTATGGCTGCAAGGGCACAACCCGGAGATTCAAGCCCGCTATTATGCGGATACCGGCCCAGTCCAGGACAAAGTGTTAGCACAACGGGCGGGAATCGGTTGGATTGCTAAAAATGGCAATGTGATTTCTCGACAGTATGGTTCCTGGATTTTTCTCGGGGAAGTTCTCACTAATTTACCTTTAACCCCGGATTCTCCCCATACTTCCCATTGTGGAACTTGTACCCGTTGTATCCAGGCTTGTCCTCCGGGGGCGATCGAGCAACCTTTTGTAGTCGATGCCAATCGTTGTATTGCTTATCATACCATCGAAAATCGTTCAGAAACCTTGCCTGACTCCATCCAACCTCACTTAAACCGCTGGGTTGCCGGTTGCGATATTTGTCAGGAGGTTTGTCCCTGGAATCAACGCTTTGCTCAACCTACAGATGTTAGTGAGTTTCAACCCTATCCAGAGAATGTTTCACCGACGCTGGCAGAGTTAGCGGATATTTCTGATGAAGAGTGGGACCGCAGGTTTCGCGGGTCGGCATTGCGTCGGATTAAACCGGCGATGTGGAGGCGGAATGCGAGGGCGAATTTAGATAGGATTAAGAGGGATTAACAGGGATTTCAGGGATTTTCGCGGAAGGGGAGTTAATTTCTTAGGGTTTGAATAAGTTGGCGTTTGATTTCTATGAATTCTGGGGTGAGTTTGGTATCTAAAGTGCGAGAGGGTGGTAGAGATATGGCTTGTTCCTCTTTGATTTGTCCCGGATTAGCACTCATGATATAAATGCGTTGGGATAGGAAGATTCCTTCTTCTAGGTCGTGGGTTATCATTAAGATGGTGGTCTGGGTTTTTGACCACAGTTCTATCATGAATTGTTGCATCTGTTCTTTGGTTTGGGAATCTAAGGCTCCAAAGGGTTCATCCATGAGTAAGACTTCGGGTTCGTTGGCTAAGGCGCGGGCGATCGCAACTCGTTGTTTCATCCCTCCAGAGAGTTGTTTGGGATAGGCATTACTAAATTTTGTTAATCCGACTACTTCTAAATAATAGTGAATTTTCTCCTGTCGTTCTGCTTTAGTCATACCTTTGAGGGATAGACCAAATCCAATATTATCGCTAACGGTTAGCCAGGGAAATAAAGAGTAGTTCTGAAAAATCATCCCGCGATCGCACCCGGGTCCTAAGACGGGTTCTCCATCAATCAACACTGTTCCAGATGTTGGGGTTGCTAGTCCTGCTATAATGTTTAATAGGGTCGATTTTCCACAGCCCGATGCCCCGACGATACAGACAAACTCATTGGCTTGAAGGTGGAGGTTGATATTCTCTAATACCACCAGGCGATCAAAGCTTTTATAAAGTCTTTTGACTTCGAGTTTCGGAGAATTAGGTTCGGGAGCGGCTTGGTTCATTTGATTAACTGCGATCGGGTTATTTTAAATAAAATTTGGGGGCGCGGCGCAATTTTTTTTTAAGTTTGGCTTGCCAATCTTGCGGTTTATGCTATTATATTAGATAATCAGAGTAGTGAATAAAATTTTATAATAAGCACCACTCTGATTATCTAATATAATATCATGAAAATCAAGCGGCGGCGCATATTTTAAAAAAAAGTTGGCGCGCTGCAATTGTAACGTTATTTTAATCCCTGGGCGATCGCCTTCGTCTGGATGCCAACTGCGATAGAGTAGACGGGATTCGTTGCGACGAGAGACTAAAAGATTATGCCGCGATCGCCTAAACCCCATCTTAAACCTTCCATATTTTGGAGTATTCGGCAAGGATTTCCCTACCGACTCCGGATTTTGTTAGCCATCAGCGCCCTTGCCATTCCCCTGCTAGTTTGGTCTATTTTAAGCTATGGCGGGTGGATTTCACCCATGCTGTTGCCCACTCCCACCGCTGTTTTTAGTGCAGGCATTCAAATGTTTGCCCAAGAGAACCTATGGGGGGATGTAGTTGCCAGTTTCCTGCGTGTCACTGCCGGATTCTTTGCTGCTGCTGCCGTTGGCATTCCCATCGGCATTGCGATGGGAACCTTTTACAGCATGGATAGTTTATTTAGCCCGCTTGTGGGAACAGTCCGATATATGCCCGTGGCAGCATTTATTCCCTTAATCATCGTCTGGTTTGGACTGGGAGAAAGTGCCAAAATTGTGATTATTTTTTTAGGCATTGTCTTTTATAATGCGATCATGATTGCGGATGCAGTGAAGTTTATTCCTAATGAACTGTTGAATGCAGCTTATACCCTAGGTGCGAACCGATGGGATATTTTAACCAGAGTGATTTTACCCGCATCAGTACCCAGCATTTTAGATACCTTGCGAGTGAATATAGCTGGGGCTTGGAATTTCTTAGTGATTTCTGAATTAATTGCAGCCGATCGGGGGTTAGGATTTAGAATAGCCCGGGCGCAACGGTTTGTGCAAACCGATCGCGTCTTAGTAACCATTGTAGTAATTGGGGCGATCGGCTTACTCCTAGATTTAGCCTTTAAAACCCTATCCAAACGAGTCACCCCTTGGGCAGAACATTCTCAACATTAACCGCGAAGTTTAGAGGATGAAGCCAATCAAAATTGGTTTTCATCTCCTAAACTTCGGGAAGAAGGAAAAGAGCGAGTTGCATCATTATGAGGGACATTCTAATAGTCCCTCTACGCGATGAGTCCGGAAAACTCTATATCTCTATATTCATCTTAACAAAACAGGCTGGAGTTTCGTTCGATTTCGCCCCAATCGCGATCGCCTCCTCAAACATCGGATACAATAGGAGAGTGCAAAACGAACCTGGCAACCACCCGATTGCCCCTAACGATGACTCAAACCTTAGTTACCCCACCAGAAGTCGGTTCCCATTTGGTATTATATGGCGTCAGTTGGGAGATGTATGAACAACTGCTGGCTATTTTTGAGGAAAATCCGACGCCGCGCATGACTTACTACAAGGGAACGTTAGAACTGATGACGCCGTTACCGGAACATGAACGCTATAGCTGGACCTTGGGACGTCTGATTACGGCTCTATCGGAGGAACTGGAGATGGAAATTTGTGGGTTGAAATCTACAACCTGGCGATCGCAACCCAAAGCAGTCGGGAAAGAAGCTGATGAATGTTTTTATATTCAAAATGAACGGGTAATTCGCGGTAAATTAAAGATTAATTTAGCCGTAGACCCCCCGCCAGATTTAGCCATTGAAATTGATACAACCCATTCCTCTGTGAATCAAATGGATATTTATGCAGAACTAAAAGTTCCAGAGGTATGGCGTTGGCAGCAGGGGAAACTCAGCCTTTATTGTTTAACTGAGACAGGGTATGTAGAATCAGAAAACAGTTTAGTCTTTGGTTCGTTTCCGGTGAAAGAATTGGCGCGGTTTATGCAGTTAGACTCGGAGAAAGGAGAAAATGCTAGATTGCGGGAATTTCGGCAGTGGGTGCGATCGCAATTGCCAAGATAGAGAATTGCTGACTCAAAGGTGAGGGGATGAAGCGAATCAAAATTGACCCTCATCCCCCATCAACTTAATTGGATCGTTTGTCTCGTAGGGCAAGCACAAATCTCGGGTCAATGAAGGGCGTTAAATCAGGAAGTTGTTGGATTTGATTTCGAGATTTTAAGAATTGGGCGAGGGAATTCATAGTGTTTAATAAATAGAATTCACTCTCAGGATTTGCCAGCATCTCGATATTTGCGTTCAAATCTGGGAGACGCACCCCTTGCAATCCGGCTTTTAATTCATCAAGTGGAATGCCTAATTGAGTGGAGGCGATCGCCACCCCTTCCTCGGGATTGGCTTCCAGAAATGCCAATCCTTCCAAAACTCCGGCAACAAAGGCTTCTACCATTTCTGGATTGCGATCGGCATAGTCCGCATCGAACACATAAAGGTCATTAATTGCCGTCGGCATTTGGGAAGAATCATAAATAATTCGTCCATCAGGTTGGGCAGTATTGGCTTGTTGTAAATAGGGGGCATAAGTGACGGCGATGGGAATATTTCCCGATTGATAAGCTGCCGCTGCTGAATCCGGTGGCGCATTAATTAAAGTAAAATCTCCCGCCCCCAAACCCACTGTATCCAACACTTGCAACAAGAAAAAATGACTAACACTGCCTTCTTCTACCGCAATTTGTTGACCGCGAAAATCAGCTAAACTGGTAATACTCCTGCGGGCTAAAATTCCATCGGCACCCACAGAAGTATCTTGGACTAAAACAATTTTAAATGCCTTACCTGCTGCGGCTAAAGTTACCGCCTCCGACCCCACTGGAGAAACCGCATCTAAGCGGCGAGAAATAAAAGCCGTATTGGCATCGGTATTAGCACTAAAGACTTTAATATCTAAGTTTAATCCCCGGTTCTGAAAAAAGCCTTTAGCTTGGGCAATATAAAGGGGAGTAGAACCCACCCAAGTAAATAAGCCTAGGGCAGGGGATTGGGTATTAGTTGCAGGAGTACAAGCGTGTAAAGCCAGACCCCCAGCGGCACCAACTAGCATCCACAGAGTTTGACGACGAGTCCAACGTTGAGTCATGGGTTTAGGAAATAGGATAGACGCGATTGTATTGTATCTGAATTAAATCCATAGGGAGGATAATCAAAGAAAAAGTTGTCCAATCGCGTATAAAGTACCCAGGAGGGACGTTGCCTCTTGGGTTTTCGGGTAATTCCAATCCCTAAACGACTTCTACAGAAATCAGAGACGGATGAATTGGCGATCGCCTCAAAATTTACGGGGTTTAAGAGATTTTCCCGATATGAGCAGCAACGATATGCCAACTTCCGCTTGAAGAGACAGCCCAAACTCGCGTGAACCGAAAGTCTCCATGTGCAGGGCTGCCATTGTAACTCCCAGTGATTTTCATTCGGACAGAAACGATCGCAACTTCTCCATGTATTTGAATATGCTGCTCCGATGGTTCCAACTCATGAATCTTAATTAACCCTGATTCATGAGCACCTATATCATCTTGTTTTGCCAATAATTCTCCTAGATGACTCGTAATCAGAATATCCGGGGCTAGTAGTTCATTCAAAACGGGTACATCAGAAGCAAGCATTGCCTGTCTTAGACATTCTTCGGCATCAATAATTTGAGTTTCCACTGTTTTATTCATATAATTTTTTCCCAATTATAAAAATTTTTCACGCCTTATAAGTGAAACTTTCGCAATAAAACCCAATTTTATTTATTTTAAGGATTATTCGTTAAATTGCGAAAAGTCTTGTTCTAATTGTCGATATTTCGGCACATCAATGATGGTTTCAAAGTTTTGAAAATTCACTAAATTATCAAACCCAGTCGTTGTTTGATGTTGTCTTAAATACTGGAAACAGTCCTCGATCGCCTTCGTTGCTGCAAACAACCCCGACAACGCATACACCGCAATTTTATACCCCAATGCCTCTAACTCCTGCGCTGATAACACCGGCGTTTTTCCCCCTTCTATGGCATTGGCAAACAACGGTACATCGGGAAAGGCGGTGGCAATTTCCTGTAACTCCTCTGCGGACTGCGGAGCCTCTATAAATACAATATCTGCCCCGGCTTCATAATAGGCGCGACCCCGACGAATGGCTTCGGGTAAGCCTAACGGTGCTCTGGCATCGGTGCGTCCGACAATGACTAATCCACTCTCACCTCGGGCTTGGACTGCGGCGCGAATTTTTTGTATATGTTCTTCGGCAGGAATCACCCGTTTTCCTTGGAAGTGACCGCACTTTTTCGGCCATTCTTGGTCTTCTAAAATCACGCCCGCAATTCCCTGCTGTAGGGCATCGGTGACAGTGCGGATGACATTCAGGGGGTTACCATAGCCGGTATCAATATCGGCAACTACGGGAATTTTGACTGATTGTGCGATGCGGCCTACACTATATAGCATTTCCGTGGCGGTGAGGAAGCCATAATCGGGCCGTCCCAGGGTGGAGGCAGAGATGCCGAATCCACTGGTGAAAACCATTTCAAAACCGGCACGTTCGGCGAGTTGGGCGCTGATACAATCATAAATCCCCGGAACGACGAGCATTCCGGGGCGCTGGAGGAGTTGTCGCAGAGTGTGAGTTGAGTTCATGATTCGAGTGGCGATCGCAAGCAACATGAACCCTATTTTAAACGCTGAGTGCCTCCGATAAATAATCTGCTGCCGCCTCTACGATCGCGATCGCATTTTCATAAACCATCCGCGTGGGTCCGAGAACCCCCACACTCCCCACAGGGACGGTTCCGCGATGATAAGTCGCCGAAACCAAGGTACAGGTTCTAATCGGTTCTAAGGGATTTTCCGCCCCGATTCGCACTTGCACCCGCCGTCCGGACCCTTCCGGTGCAGGGGGTTCAAAAATCAAGGGTAAAAGTTGGTCCTGTTCTTCTTCCAGTAATTGAATCAGGGTCTGGACTTGGGTCAGTTCACAAAATTCCGGTTGTCTCAATACTTCTGAAACGCCACTAATCAAAATTTGAGTTTTGCCCGGGGTTTGAGCACGGAGGGCTAAATCTTGTAACCAGTGACTCAAGACTTGGGCATACCGCTCAAATTCTCGGCCTAATTCCGTCCAATCCAGGGCGGATAATTCGGCGAGGGTTTGTCCGCGTAGATGGTTATTGAGGAAGTTGGAGAGGATTTGCAACTCGCGATCGACCACTTCTGCATCAGCGAGGGAGTCCTCTGAGGACTCGGGAAGTTCTATGACCGCAGATTGGGTTTGATAGTTATCAATCACCACCACAATCATAATTTTGCGCGGTTCAATCTGGATTAACTGCAAATGCCTCAGACAAGCGGTGTGAGTCTGAGGCATTGTAATTAAGGCGATATATCCGCTGAGGGCCGCCAAGATTTGAGAAGCCCCGCGCAATACGGCTTCAAAGGCCCAATTTTCTAACTTCAGGCGATCGCTCAGGGCTTGTTCCACTTGGCGCGAGATGCCATCGTCGGGTTTAATTAGCTTATCTACATAAATACGATAACCGGAATCCGAAGGGATACGACCGGCGGAGGTATGGGGTTGATAAAGTAATCCGGCTTTTTCTAACCACCCCATTGCATTGCGAATGGTGGCGGGACTGACGCTTAAATTATATTCATCCACCAAGGTTTTAGAGCCTACAGGTTCGGCAGTGGCGATATAGTGCCGGACAGTCGCCCATAAAACATATTGTTGTCTTTCGTTAAGGTTCATTTGCACAAATATGGGAGCCAAAGCCAAATGTAATCGGTTTTAAAAACTGAGCGGTTATCAAGTGAAAAGGGAGTTATGGAAATCAGCCCTAGGGTGAACTACGCCCATTGTGGGGATCCGTCAGTGGAATCCGGACTAGGTAGAATATAGCGACGTTTACCCTGAAATTCTGCTGCTGTCGTTACAGGTTGGGAGAAGGTTCACGCTCTTTTGAGACGGATTTCCATTGGGTTTAGATTCTATTTTAGTTGAAAAAGGTACGGGATGGGGGTTTGGGACCCTGGAACAGGCGGGTCCCGCAGGGGGAGGGTAGCCCTTGGTATAGGGGGGTAGTCGCCTTATCCCGAAACGTTCAAGTGCGATCGCCCCAGGGACTGGGCCGAGACTGCACCAGAGGGCCTCGGGATTAAGGCAGTTCTACGGAAGTGGGTTTCGCAATGTGAGGCAGACCCCACCCCAGTTTTTCTCGGAGAACATGGAAGAATTCCGGGGGATTAATCCGGATAAATTTAGCCGAGTAGGGCGATCGCTGAATTCGCACCTGGTCCTCAGGCAACACATAGCACCCGGCATTCCCATCCACCACCATTACCAAACGATTGGTATTCGCTGGAAAAATCGTCACAGGTTCAGTATTGGCAAACACCAAAGCCCGAGACGCTAGAGAATGGGGACAAATCGGCACCAGTTGCAAGACCGGGACATCCGGGGTAATCACCGGACCCCCAGCCGAGAGACCATAAGCCGTTGAACCCGTGGGGGTGGAAATAATCACCCCATCGGCGGCAATATCTACCGGCGCATGACGTCCCACTTGAATTTCAAAGTGACACATACAGGTGAGGGGTTCCCGGTGTAGGACCATTTCATTCAGGCAAAGTGCCTCCCAGACAACGGTATTGTCTCGGATAGCCTGCACCGTGACCATAGTCCGTTCTTCGATTTGATAGTTCCCCGCTACCACCTGTTCGATCGCCTCGGGAAGTTGGTTGAGGTAGGTTTCCGTCAGAAACCCCATGTGGCCCGTATTGACCGTTAACAAGGGAATGCCGCTGCTTGCCACCTGCCGAAATGCGGACAGCACAGTGCCATCGCCTCCCAACACCACCGCGAAAGACATTTCAGCGTTAAATCCAGGAGGGGTGAGCTGTTCGACGGTGGTATGACAGACCGGCTTATCGAGGTCAGAATAGCCCAGAATGCCGCCCATGCCGGTGGCGAGAGCAACTTCCCAACCCAATCCAATCAGCTTGTCTCTCCATTCTTCGGCAGCGCGACAAGCTACGGGTTTAACATCGTTGTAAATAATGCCAGCTTTGGGCACCGCGAAAAAGTCCTGCTAGTGGTTTATTAATTGCCAGAGTTAGGGATGGAATAACATTCCCGATGAGTCACCGTGAATGCACTGGGCGGATGAATGGCACTTGTGATGCCAAATAGCCCTGTGAAACTAGAGTCTGAACAAAGCTATGCCATTTGTCAAGAGCCTTTAGGCGATCGCCCTCTACAGGCGAGTTCCTTTCATGGGGCTCACCCCACAGCAGGGGTTAAAATGGGACTCTGCGTTTGGACTGCTTCTTGGTTTTGCTCTGTTCGTAATCTAATTCTTTCAACTTCTTTAAAATTCGGCTGAAATACTCTTTCAAGTACGATTCTAGGGTAGTTGTGTCCTTGGGGTCCAATCCAAAGACAGGATACACTTCATCCATATTGGCCGTTAAGGGTTTCTCTGAGGCGAGCACTTCAGCAAATGCCAAGCGATCGGCTACATTCCAACCCCATTGGAAAAATCGCACCACCCGGCGAAAGGCTCGCAGGACACCCAAAGGCATTCGGGTTACCTTGGCTTTTTCCCCTGAGAGTCGTTCGCACTGGTCGATAATTTCCTGGGGAGTCCAAGGACGAGTCCCCACCACGGGAAAAACAGACTTGGAGGTTTCAGGGACCGACAAGGCCCTTACTGCAAATTTAGCAATGTCCTGGGTATCCATATAGGCGATCGGAGCAGTTTGGTTAGTCACCCACACCGCTTGATTGTCCAAAATGGGGATGGCATATTGAGAAATCAACCCTTGCATGAAGCCCGCTAATTGCAGGATGGTGTAATCTAATCCCGATTCAGCCAGAAAGACTTCTGTGCAGCGTTTAATTTCCATTAAGGGGACTTCTGGATACTGGTCCGCATCCAGAATCGAAAAGAAGATATACCGTTCGACCCCCGCTTTTTTGGCAGCTTGAATGAGTGCAACTTTACCTTCCCAGTCCACTTGTTTGATGCTCAAAGAATCCGTTGGCCGATTCGTTGCTGCATCAATAATCGCCGTCACCCCTTCTAGGGCAACGGGCAAGGTTTCTGGATCACATAAGTCTGCACGGACCAACTCAGCGCCCCATTCTTTTAAAAAGGCCGCTCTTTTGAAACTGCGTACTAAACAACGTACCTGGTATCCCTCGTCTAAGGCGCGACGGGCAACCTGTCTGCCTAGGGTACCAGTGGCACCGACAACCAATAAGCTCATCCAGGATAGTTTGACGAAATTTTAACTTTTATGAAATTTTATCAGAGATTCCTGAGATTTCTTTGGGAAATTCGTTACAAATCTGAACAATTTTGACCCATTGCGCTAAAAAACGTAAAGAATCGAGGGCACTCAGGTCCCTACTTACCTCAAACCAGAGCCATCTCCAGTCTCCTTCTATATCTAACGAGACCAGGACCTAGGACGCGGATACCGTAATTAGAGACCCTAGGACTAGAAACCGGCTTTCTAACCGTTACTGGATCCCCGGACTAGGATCCCAAACTCAAACCGCCTCAACCCCCCAGTGTCTTGACAAAACTACCCAGATTGGTTACAGCTTGAACGATAAAAAGGCGTAATATTTCTGTTAAGCCCAGCTTGACCCGCCAAAGGCAGTCGATTCACATCTTGAACAATCCCATCAATGTCCCATTCCCTCTAACCAACTGCACTTATGAAGAAACGCTGGATTTCACTAATCATCCTATTTCTACTGGCCCTGCCGATCGCCGCAGTCGCCCAAGAAGCTGAAGAGGCTGCACCCACCGGGTTCCTCCCCACCCTCGATGCCGTCTTCACGCAACTGGTGAACTGGATGTCTGCGGTCCTCTTTTTCGATTTTGGCCTGGGCATTCCCTTCATTGTCTTATGGTTGATTAGCGGTGCGGTTTATTTCACCATTCGCATGGGCTTTATCAACTTCCGCGCCTTGAAGCACGCCTTTTTTGTCATCCAAGGTCACTATGACGACCCTGCCGAAATCGGAGAAGTCAGCCATTTCCAAGCCCTAGCGGCGGCCCTGTCCGCCACGGTGGGACTGGGAAATATTGCCGGGGTGGCGATCGCCATTTCCCTGGGGGGACCCGGGGCCATGTTCTGGATGACCATCGCCGCCTTATTCGGCATGACGAGCAAGTTTGTGGAATGTACCCTGGCTCAAAAATACCGCGTTGTCTTGCCTGATGGGCGGATTGCCGGTGGCCCCATGTACTATCTCTCTCGGGGTTTAGCCGAAAAAGGTAAGGCTCAACTGGGCAATATCATGGCAAGTTTGTTTGCCATCCTCTGTATTGGGGCGGCCTTCGGTGGGGGCAATATGTTCCAAGCGAACCAATCCTTTGCGGCTATTTCTGGCTTATTCCCGATGATACCCAACTGGCTCTACGGAATCGCTCTCGCCTTCTTGGTTTCCCTCGTGATTATTGGTGGGATTCGCCGGATTGGGAACGTTGCCGGTGCACTTGTCCCGGCTATGTGTACCATTTACGTTGCTGCGTCTTTGTGGATTATTCTGAGCAATCTGCCTCAGATTCCGACTGCCTTTGCCCAAATTTTTACCGAAGCGTTTGTCCCTCAAGCGGCTTATGGGGGATTAATTGGCGTCTTAGTCCAAGGGTTCAAGCGAGCGGCATTCTCCAATGAAGCGGGGGTCGGTTCAGCGGCGATCGCCCATGCTGCCGCCCGAACTGAAGAACCCGTCCGCGAAGGCATTGTCGCCCTCCTCGAACCCTTTATCGATACGGTGATTATCTGTAACATGACCGCCTTAGTCGTCATTATCACCGGAGAATATGCCAACCCCAACACCGCACCTGGGGTAGAAACTACCGCTGCCGCCTTTGCTTCCGTGATCAGTTGGTTCCCCGTCGTTCTCACTTTGGCGGTCTTTCTGTTTGCCTTCTCCACCATGATTTCCTGGAGTTACTACGGTGAACGTGCCTGGACCTACTTGTTTGGCGAAAGCACCATGATTGTCTACCGTATCATTTATGTCGTTTGCGTCTTCCTTGGGAGTGTCATCAACCTAGGTGCCATCCTCGATTTCGCCGATATGATGTTCTTTGCAATGTCCTTTCCCAATATGTTAGGCGGGTTCCTGCTGGCGGACAAAGTTCGGGCGGATCTCGATAGTTATATGCTCCGTCTCAACCGTGGCGAAATGCCAGTTTATAAGTAGTCTTGTATCTGACTCCCTGAAAGGGCTGGGGTGAGGTTTAGTCTTGATTGTTTGACTCATCCTCTCCCCAACCCCACTTCGTTACTATCCACCGCCTCTGTAATTCCATCCCTGTATAACCCTACTCCTAACCCCTGTAAAACTTCTCCGCGTTCCGGGGTAAAGGCTCCCTGGGTGTTATTGTTTTCCCAATAAACCATAAACAATGCTCACCAGTTTACCTCTATCCCTTAAGGGGACGCACAGAATTGACTTGGGTTGAGCTTGTTAGATATAAGAATCCCTGGTAAAATTGTTGCGGCGTGGGGCATCATTTAACATCAGAGTTTCTTGAATACGGGCTACATAATTGACTATAAATTCCCAAAGGGTCTGACAGTTTTTCAAGGGAATCGCTGGCAACACCATGACCCGATTCTCAACGCATACGATTAATTGATGGTGGGGCGATCGCCTCATTCAAACCGAGGAAAGAGAGTCAGGGTAACGCCGGAAGTTAGCGTAATCCAGTAAAGCGCTTTTGACAGAGATCAAAATAGATATGCGCCACCTGATCACCGGGATTTTGATTTAAGCAATAGGCCAATAAACGGGCTGATCCCAGAAAGTCTTCGTCATCAAATAGAGATAAAGCTTCAGTAAATTGGTCTAAGGTCGCTAACTTTGCCGCTTTGATTTCTGGAGGGTCGGCATCAAAGACTTCATAGACTGTTACTTCTTCGGATTTTCCTTTGACCTTGACCCGATCAATCCGGCGAATGGCATAGCGATCGCGATGGATTAACCGCGAATAAGTTTGCTCCGTAATTAACAGCGCTACCCCATAATTTTTGGTCAATTTTTCTACTCGGGAAGCTAAATTCACTGCATCGCTAATCACCGTCCCATCCATGCGATTTTGCCCCCCCACGGTTCCTAACATTAAGGACCCGGTATTAATCCCAATCCCATTTTTAATGGGTGCAAAGCCCCAACTCACCCGATGTTGATTGTAATCAACCAGACGATGCAGCATAGAAATTCCCGCTTTAACGGCATTATCGGCTTCTCCACTGAAGAGCGCCATAATTGCATCGCCAATATATTTATCAATAAATCCTGAATGTTCAGCGATCGCGGGTTCCATTCGGGATAAATAAGAGTTAATAAATTTAAAATTTTCTTCCGGGGTCATACTTTCACTCAGGGTCGTAAAGTCGCGAATATCGGAAAACAAAACTGACATTTCAACCTGTACTTGGTCCCCCAATTCCACATCCACAATACTGGTTTTATTTAACACCTGGAGAAACTGACTAGGAACAAATCGTTGGTAGGCTTGATTGAGTTGAGCTAAATGCTTTTCATTCTCTCTAACTTCGGAATAGAGTTTAGCATTTTGAATAGAAATTGCAGCTTGTCCCGAGAGGAGTTTTAAAATTTCTACCCGTTCTGGGATAAATGCCCCAGTAGTCCGATTATTCTCTAAATAGACAATACTAACCAGCTTACCACCATCAATGAGAGGAACACAGAGGATAGATTGGGTTTGATTTTTTTGAATATAGGAATCATTGGTAAAATCGCCATCTTGGGTTGCATTATTTAAAACAATGGTTTCTTGAGTTCTCGCCACATAATTGACGATCGCCACTGAAACCCGATCCGATTCAATCACGGGAATCGATTGCAACACCGTGATGCGATCGCCATCAATCGTTCCCTCTGCTTCTATCCTCAATTGTCCCTGATTAGATAAAATCAAACAACCCCGTTGTGCCCCGGCATTCTCAATGGCAATTTTCATTAAACTAGAGAGCAATTTCTCTAAAACAATTTCCCCATAAATCGCCTGGGATGCTTTCATCATGGTTGATACATCCAGATGGGCGAGTAACTCTGCTGCACTGGCAGATATCGTTTTTTTTGTGTCTGGAATTTTCCGATTTTCTGGGGTGAGTAAGTTATCATATAATTTCTCTAATTGCTTTACCTTAGCGACTGCACCCCAAAGTTGATAGCAGTAGTAAGCTTCCTGTAAATAGGCTTTAGCAATTAATCCTTTGGATTGAGCAAAATAAAATTTAGCTGCCCGTTCATAAATTAGGGCAGTCTCAGGGAGACAATCCCGTTGTTGAACCAAATCAAGGGCGGAATCGTAGCAGGCGGCAGCCCGTTGATTTTGACCCAAGACTCGATACCGTTCTGCCTCAACTAGCTGAAATTTATGAGCATTATTCATGCCCGCAATCCGCGCCCATTTTTTAAGTTTTTTCTGGTTTATATTAACTTTTTCAATCCGTAGTTTTACAGATAAAGGCTCAGATTTAGCCGCCATATCTAAGCGAATTAGAGAATCATAAAAATAAAAATAAATCACTACAGGAGATGCGGTAACCCCATCCAGATAAGGTTCACAAAGATTAGCTGACTTAATTGCTTGGTCTAAATTGCCAAACAGATAATTTAAGATTAATTTATTAAAATATAAATAACAAATAGCAGTCCGGTCATTCCGGCTTTCAAGTTCCGGCAGCATGATGATTTCATCAAAAGCGGTCCCTTGTAACGTGCAAGGATCCGCAGACTTTCCCAGTAAGTTAAGCACTCCCTGATGAAAGACTTCTTGTAAATTCAAAACCCGCACCTGTCCCATTTCCTGAATTCGGGTAGCATAGGTCGCCATTTGTGATTCTAAGGGGACTAATTCATGTCCGCTTAAAAAGGCATTATAGCAATAGTGACAAGCGGCATAAGCGGCATATTCTAAGTCTCCGTTTTCCAAACCCATTTGATAGGCACTCAGAAGGGGTTTTAAGACGGAATTGAGAGGGTCAATCCAATGCTGAATTAAAGCCCCGACTACAAATTCGGTTCGGGCTTTCACATCTCGAGCATTCAGTTGAGAAAGAACCTTAAGGCAGAGTTGACCAAATTGATATCCAGTTTGCAATTGTCCCACGACTCCACAGAGAATTACCCCATAACTACTATAGGCATAAGCGGATTCTGAACTATTGCCCCATTTAATGGATAAAGTGACATTTTTAAACACAATTAAGGGAAACATTAAGGGGGCTGCAAAATAGGCTGAAGAGGTAATTTTACCGAGGATACTCACGGCGGCTTTCGGATAGGCAGCAGTCATCAAGGGAAGATTGACGAAGCTGGCAATGGGTTTAAATCCGATCGCTAATTTGCTTTGCAACAGGCCCCATAAAACATGGCCGGTGTGGGGATTCTTGGGGAGTTTAACGCCCAAGAGTTTTAAGACTTTTAATCCAATGGCGATCGCCTCCTTAAATTGACTCTGGGCATTATAAGCTAAGATTTTGACTTCATACACTGCCACTGTATCTAAAACCGTTTTAGCATGACTCAAAACCGCTTCTATCATTTGGTCCATCAAGGCAAAATCTGTATTCAAATAAGCCACTTCTGCCGCTTTTACATACAGAGATAATGTTAAAGTATAATGCTTTTTCCAACTGTTCTGTTCTAATAAATTTATCCCGACTTTTAAATAATTTAAAGCGGGTTGATAAGCAGCGGACAGTTTAGCTTTTTCTCCTGCCATCAGATTTAATTCAGCCCATTCATATTTTTGCTGGGATTCAGTCACTAACCCTAGGGCAAAATTAAATTGATTTACCATATCAAAAATTTTTTCTTCCAGGCGACTGGGGGGAGTATTCTCCAGAAGAATTTGCCCAATATCTCGATGAACCCCAACCCGTTCGGCATCTGGAATCAGAAAATAAGCCGCCTGTTGAATGCGATCGTGAACGAATTGATAAACCAGGGCGGGATATTCCTTGCGAGGTAAATAACAATAAGAATAATCCTCTTCACTCAGAATTAACTCGATTTCCCCAGAATTTAGGCGAGATTTTAATAAATTTTCGGCAACTGCGGCGTTTAAATCTTCTACTGTTTTTCTCAAAGATTGCTGACTGATTAATTCTAAGAGATTTAAGTCAAATTCATTACCGATACAAGCAGCCAATTTTACTAATACTTGAGTCGCTTCGGGTAGCTTTTGAATTTTACCCGTCATCAGTTCTACCACATTATCCGTAAAATCTCTGGCTTTAATTTGCCCTAAATCCCAGAACCAGCCAACCCTACTACTTCCTAAGTTTTCCGGAGAATCAGGGAGGAGAGAAGTGGTATCCGGATCCTCAGATCCTTGAGTTCTAAACTTTAGTAGTCCTTCTGTATAAAGAGACTTTAAAAATTCGTTCATAAAAAAGGGATTGCCCCCGGTTTTAAACTGGACTAACTCCGCCAATTCCATCACTCGTTCTGGCGTTGATTTCAGGGTATCGGCAATTAATTGGGCAATGGTTGGTAACTCTAAGGGAGATAAAAAAATTCGCTCAATAAGGATTCCATTTTTCGTAATTTCATCCACCATTAACTCCAATGGATGACCCGCCGATACTTCATTATCTCGATAGGCCCCAATTAAAAATAATCCTGGGACCGCCCCTGCGATCAGTCGTTGAATTAAGTTTAAAGAGGCCCCATCTGCCCATTGTAAATCATCAATAAATAAAGCTAAAGGATGTTCCGGTTGTGTAAAGACTTTAATAAAATTTTGAAAGACTAAATTAAAGCGATTTTGGGACTCATTGGGACCGAGAGTGGGAACCGGAAGTTGTTTGCCAATAATTAATTCAATTTCCGGAATGACTTCTACAATGACTTGACCATTAACCCCTAACGCAGTTAAGAGTTTCTTCTGCCATTGTTTAAGTTCAGATTCACTTTCCGTTAATAGCTGTTTGATTAACTGCTGTAGCGATCGCACCAAAGCACTATAGGGAATATTCCGCTGGTATTGGTCAAATTTACCCGAAATAAAATAGCCCCGATGAGCCGTGATTGGTTTGTAGAGTTCTTGTACTAAAGCTGATTTGCCAATCCCGGAATATCCAGCAATCAGCATTAATTGACTTTGCCTCCTTGCCCGTTCAAATGCAGAAATTAAGCGTTCAATTTCTACCTCTCTGCCATAGAGTTTTTGCGGCAGTTGAAACTTATCCGAAATATCTTGTTGTGCAATAGGGAAGGGAGAAATTTGACCAGTTTTCTGGAGTTGCTGTAAACAAAGTTCTAAATCTGCTTTTAATCCGTAAGCACTTTGATAGCGTTCCTCCCCGGTTTTTGCCATCAGTTTTAAGATGATGTCAGATAGAACTGGCGGAATCAGACAATCCGGTAAAGTCTTGGGGATTCCGTCTATATCAGTTTCCAAACGCTTTCCTTCTGCATTTAACTTTTCAACCTGAAGATGAGGGGGAATTGGCTGTTTGGCAATATGACAATGGATTAATTCTAAAGGGTCGGTACTTTCAAAGGGTAATCGGTGGGTCAGTAGTTCATAAAAAGTCACCCCCAAGGCATAAAAGTCACTGCGATAATCCACACAGCGATTCATTCTGCCTGTTTGTTCCGGAGATAAATAGGCCAAAGTTCCTTCCAAACCACTAGGATTTTGTAGGGGGGTATTTTGCCGGTTTAATTGGGTAGAAATTCCAAAATCAATGATTTTAATCTGCCCCGTAGTCGGGTTAAAAACAATATTACCCGGGTTAATATCTTTATGAATAATATTGGCAGCGTGAATCTGGGCCAGGGCCTCGGTTGTTTCAATGGCAATTTGCAGAAATTCAGCTAAAGTAAATTGGCGATGCTGCATCCAATAGCTTAAAGATTCCCCCCCAAAATCCTCGATAAACATGACGAGGCGATTCTGATATTTTTGCAAGTCATAGACTTGCACCACTCCCGGTACATTGAGAGATTTAGTAATTTCATATTCCGTGCGATAGCGAATGAGTTCTTGAGGAGTGGGATAATTTTCTTTCAGAAATTTGAGGATAATAGATTGATTATCTTCCTCACGAATCCCTCGATACAAGAGAGAATTAGAACTTTCATAGATTTGCACTTTAACCGCAACACCAGGAAGAGTCAGCATAGTTACATTATCGCTAGAAAGCTATGAAATTTGAGGGAATTCCGGGGCGATCGCCACTCAAACCCGCTCAACATTCGCACCCCCAATGGGGCTAAAATCGGCAAACGTACAATTCTGAACCGACTATCCCCGATCCGTACAGTAGGTCCTACCCAAAAATGTCGTTAAATATCAGTCTTTAGATAGATGCAGCTTAATCTATTAGTTTATCTAAATCAACCGCCCAAATGAGGGTAGGGTCACCCCTTACCCTTTCTGTAAGGGAGAAGGGATTGAGATACTGACGCCACTCAGAAGGGAAACATCAACCCGGGGGAACCCTAAAATAAAGGACCCTCATGAACCCCAAAGGAATAGATAGTTTGAGTTTAATTTTGTCGCCCATCTGAACGAAAGCAAGTGCTTTCTAGGATAGCTTATCTGTTCTCAGAATTTTGAGGCGATCGCCCCTAAAATTGGGGGTACTCATCCCCATTTCCCCGCCACGGATTCTCTCAGGGTTGGGCTTGCGGAGTCCCCTTTTCAAAACAGGACCCAATTAATTCGACTCCTTTAGGGATTAAGCTTCCGTTGAGCGCGATCGCTATAAATCTGCACCACGCGATCGCCAGGATTTTGCTTCAGACAGTCCCCAAACAACTGTAACGCCTCCAAAAACTTCCCGGCTCCATCGAAAGATAAGACTTTCGTAAATCGCTATAAAGTCGCTACTTTCGCACTTTTATTTGACTCACATAACCGTGGGCTTTTTATAATCATTTCACCCTTTTGGTAGAGGGAAATTAAAAACCAAAAGGGATTGATTTATAGCGTAACCAGTTGCCCAATTTACTCCGCTTCCCCCGCATGATAGGAACTGCGAACTAGAGGACCCGATCGCACATGAGAAAAACCCATTTCTCGGGCGACTGTCCCTAACTGATCAAACTCCTCCGGTGTCCAATATTTCTGCACCGGCAAATGTTCTAAAGAGGGCCGCATATACTGTCCCAACGTCAGGCGATCGCAATCTACCGCCCTCAACTCTTCCATTGCCTCAATTACCTCATCCTGGGTTTCTCCATGTCCCAACATCAAACCCGACTTCGTAGGAATCGTTGAATCCAGTTCCTTGACTATCCTTAACACTGCCAAAGAGCGATCCAACTTTGCTCCTCGACGCACCCGCCCTTGTAACCGTCGGACGGTCTCAATATTATGGTTGTAACAAGCCGGTTTGGCGGCCACAACTGTGGCAATTCTCTCCCGTTGTAAGCGCTCCAACTCTGTCCCTTGTCCCCCCCAGAAATCGGCGGTGAGAACTTCTATCTGAGTCTCCGGAGTGCGATCGCGAATTTCGTTCATCGTTGCCACAAACCATCCCGCACCGCCATCGGCTAAATCATCTCGCGCCACCGAAGTCAGCACCACATACCGCAAACCCAACAACTGTACCGCCTCCGCCACCTTTTGCGGTTCCTGGGGGTCCAACGGCATCGGCGCATGACCCTTATCCACCTGACAGAAGCCACAAGAGCGAGTACAAGTGGGACCCATTAACAAAAACGTAGCCGTCTGATTGCTATAACATTCCCCCCGATTGGGACAACGGCCCTCTTCACAAATCGTATGGATCTGCCGTTGCTTGATAATCCGTTGCACCTGGGACAACTCACTCGCCTTGCCAATGCCGCGACGTCGCAACCAGTCCGGCATCGCCTCTATTTCATTGCGGAACGGGGTTGCAGCCGTCGGATTCGTGGGGTTGGGTTGAGCAGACATGGCGTTAAAAGGGTGAAGGGGGTAAAAACTGCTTCATTCCAGCCGGGGACTGAAGCGGAGCGAACCTATTCTACTCTAAGCCTTTGCGCCTTGATCTGTAACCCCAGACACGCTCCAGGGCGGGAATTGCCATCATGATGAGGTTAGCATAGACCTGGTTCGTGCAAAAAGAACCAAGAGGGAGATCAACCCGGTCCCAAAGCCCAATACAATCAAGAAAGCTGTCATTTTTGGGATCTGCCTGGACCACCGTCTAGTTTTGGCGGGGGTGCATCAGCATCCTAGGGGCAGGCATAATGAAAAAACTCTCTTGTTAGAATTACAGCTTTCACTCACCCCCAGAGGAGTCAGTCGTGGCAAGTCACAAGATCCTAGTTATCGATGATAGTGCAGTGATCCGGCGCATGGTCAGAGATATGCTGCCTGCCGGTAACTTTGAAGTATTAGAAGCAAAAGACGGCGAACAAGGACTCAAACAGATCCGCGAAGAACGCCCTAACCTGATTATGTTGGATTTCCTATTGCCAAAGGTCAGCGGTTGGGAGGTGTTCCAGCAGTTGGAGAAAATCTCTAAAACTGAAGGAAAGATGACTCCACTCGTTTTGATGTCAGGACGGAAGGAGGAAGTCGCCGAAAAAATTGCCGAACCGTTCAATTATTTTGAATTTATTGAGAAGCCGTTCGAGAAGAAATCTCTAATTGAAGCGATTAAAACCTCGATGGCGAAGGCCAAAAAATGGCAACCGGAAGGGGCCCCCGTACCTCAACCCAGCAGTGGTGGAGACAGTGCGGCAGAAATTCAGGCACTCAAGCAACAAATGGCTAAGATGCAAGCTGAAATTAATGCGTTAAAGAAACAAATGACTCAAGTGGTGACCCTGATCAAAACCAAGTTGAAGTAGTCCCTAAGCTCAGGGATGGTGTTAATAAACTCAGTTCAATCCCATCGTCTCGTTTCTGTCTGACCTGACGGGGAATTGGCGTGGGTTGAAGGGGGATTGAATGCTCCCAGGACCTCTGTGGAGAGATTTGCTCAGGCGATCGCTCTTTTTTGGTGCGATCGTCAAGATTGCCGATCTCGTCCCTGTGGTCCAGAATTCTGATGTCTGAACTTTTAACAGAGAGTTGACCGAAATGGCTATTGAGTCCCACTTTGCCGATCGCCTCCGGGAAGGAGCAAGACGCTCCCTAGAGTTGATAGACCGCTTTTCAACAGCGCGGGTCCTCGTGATTGGCGATTTGACCCTGGATGAATTTCTCACGGGTCAGGTGGAGCGTATTTCCCGAGAAGCGCCTGTTTTAATTCTGCGCCATGAAAGCACCCGCCAAGTCCCCGGAGGGGGAGCGAATGCGGTTTACAATCTGGCAAAAATGGGAGCTAAGGTTAAAGTCGCCGGTTTAATCGGCCAAGATGAACAAGGAAAGGCCCTCTGCCGCATTTTTGAAGCAGCAGGAATCGATACTGGGGGGATTTTCCTTGATGGCGATCGACCTACAGTCACCAAAACCCGGATTTCGGGCCATGCGCGTCAGTCGGTGACTCAGCAGGTGGTTCGGGTCGATCGCAAATCCGATGAGTTACCCAGCATAGACTTACAGCAACAACTCGCCGACTACATCCGCGCTCAACTCCCTACGGTGGATGCGGTTGTTTGTTCCGACTATGGCGATGGCGTCCTGACTCCCCTGGTGATTGAGGCAGCATTAGGACATGAACTGACGGTGGTGGATGCTCAAACCGCCCTCCATCGCTATGCCGGTGCCACAATCTTTACCCCCAATGTCCCAGAAGCCGAACAAGCGGTGGGATACGCCATTACTACACCTCCATCCGTCACCCAAGCGTCACGGGACCTGCTGACCCTCACCCAGGCGCAACAAATGCTAATTACCCGAGGGGATGAAGGAATGACGTTATGCGATCGCGCCGGAATGGAACATCACATCCCCCCGTTCAATCGCACGGACGTGTTTGACGTCACAGGTGCTGGAGATACGGTAGTTTCAGCACTCACCCTCGGACTCTGTGCCGGGGGTTCCTACTGGGAGGCAGCAGTTCTCGGCAATTTGGCCGCCAGCATTGTGGTCCGCCAATTCGGCACCGCCACCACCACTCAAGGGGAAATGAAGGAGGCGTTAGCCTTATTGTTGAGTGAGGAGACGGTTTAAGGGAGATGGGGGGATGGGGGAGATGGGGAGGATGGGGGAGATGGGGAGGCTGGGGGAGATGGGGGAGATAAGTGCTGGTGATTTGGCTAATGCCAAGTCACGGGTTCAGAAGGAGGCGATCGCGCCAGTCCCCAAACAGATGCTTAATCCGCTCAGAGTAAGTGCCATAGCGGATGCCATGACACGAGAGCAATGACTGAAGTTGTTACCACAAATAATCTCCCCCATCTCCCCCATCCTCCCCATCTCCCCCATCCTCCCCATCCTCCCCATCCTCCCCATCCTCCCCATCTCCCCCTCTCCCAAGATAAGCACAACCAATCAGAGAACAGGGGAAAGCTCAGAATTTTGGGCCAATCCGTCCGATGCTGGGTTAGAAATGTAAAAATATTATTATTTTATTAGAGCTTCCCCGTTACCCAAGACTGCACTCCGGCTCGCCGGATCGTCTTCATAAGGGGATCGCCTACCATGAATGGGTTTTCACCTATACAGCCCTTCCCGATTTACCGGGATTTTTAAAGGCGCAGGGATGCGATCGCTCTCCCCTTTAACCGCATAAGGCTAACGGTTGGGAGAGTTTCTATCGGTGAAATAGTAGCTTTTTCAATGCAATTCGGTACAATAAAAGTGAAAAGCAGTTCGTGATTCAGGTCACAAACATGGTTTTAGCAATATGGAGATTCACAGTCCCCTGACCGGCGCAATCCGTCTGGGAATCGCCCATGAAACAATCCATAGGGCCTCTTTCAGCCCAAAAAGATTCCAACCGACTCAAGGTAAAGGGTGTAACCTGACCGTTCAGGTATTCTACAGGGTCTTGCTTAACCAACTGATGTATTTTTTCTAAAGCTGCGGGGTTTTTTCTGTGATTGCTATTTCACCTCGTCCAATAGAGCGTAGCTGGAACACCATTAGCTTTGCTTCCACGCTCTATTTGTGTCCAATCCTGGATCTGCTATTGGTTGATATTCCGCGCCAATGGCAGGCCGAAATCCGTCTCGGACTTCAGGAAGCATTAGTCAACGCTGCCAAGCATGGAAACAATTTAGATCCCCGAAAAACCGTGGTGGTTCGATTTAGTGGGATGGCCGATGAATACTGGTGGGCGATCGCGGATCAAGGAAAAGGTTTTGCCTGTGCTTGCCCTTGTCATGTCGATCCCGAGGAACATTTGCCTCATGATGAAGGAGAATGCGGCAGAGGGCTTTTTATTCTACACCAAATTTTTGATCAAGTCAATTGGGACGATAATAACCGAGAACTGAAATTATGTAAACAATTTAATCAGTCCTCCCGATTACCTAAACTGCGATAAGCGATCGCCCAGGGTACGGAATTCCAGAATCAAGGGTCGATTCTTCTTGAGGCTAGACCCAAACGGGGAAAAAATGCTCCCGTGAGGTCCTTCTGGATGGACTATTGCTCAGAGGATTTAGAAGACCGATCGCCATGAGTTGGGCAGGGGGGAGCACTAATTGAGCGATCAATCCACCCCACAGCTTGGTGTAGTCGTAACAAAGCTTCTTCGGGGTTCTCCTTGAGCAAAAACACTAAAGCAGCAGCAGCCTGTTCTTGGGCGCGAACCGCTCGGTTAGACTTCAGGCGATGCCAATCTTTTTCGGTTAAAGTCAGGCGTTCTGCGAGGGCCTGAGCGAGTTCTAGGGTACTAAACTCTTGTAACTTGTCCGAAAGCGGACTCTGCAAACCCATCGTCCGGTTGCCGTGGGTGGGAGTTGGGTTAGCCATTGTACAAATCCCCTGAATTCAAGGGGGGCAAATTTCTTGTGCGCGGTCAGGAATGGGTGAGCGCATCAATCCAGCCCATTTCAGGGGCCAGATGTCTTGAATGGAAAAAGAGTAGAAGTAGCATACCATATTTATGGCATCCTGCACGGTGAGCTTGTAAAATTATCTATTTTTATTTCTAACAGTTCCGAATGACATTACCCTCCGACCCATTTGACCCCTCAGACTCTGAGCGATCGGGCGAACTGCGAAGCGATCGCGGCGTCAATCGTGAGGGTCCCCCCGGACCAGACAGTAATCCCTTGGGAGAAATTGAGCGCCAAGTTGAAGAAACCGAGCGATCGCTCACCCATCTCAAAGAGCGGATCGCGCAAGTTCAGCGCGATCGCCAGCGCCAACGAGAGCTCCAAAACCGACGAGAGGACATCTATCAAGAAGTTCGTCAAGCCAAAACCATAAACCCATCGCTGATCCCGGAACTCAAACAAGAGTTAAAACAAATCCAGACTACCCTAGAGGCGATCGAACTCAACTTAGAAAGCGAACTCTTCAGTTTTAGCGCCCTCAGAGAACCTTTTTGGCAAGCCCTTCGCTTTGGGGGAATTGGTATTATTATCGGCTGGTTATTAAGAGCCTGGGCCAGCTAAACTCATCCTTCGCCACCCTCACGCCCTTTCCTCCGTTAAAATCATTACACTCTCAACCTAAACGCGAAACTCTAAAATGAAACAAAGGATAGTTGAAATTTTGCGAACTGGCGAACCCCAAACATCCGTAACTGTTCAGGGGTGGGTCCGCACCAAACGAGAATTAAAAGAATTTACCTTTGTTGAAGTCAATGATGGTTCCTCCCTGGCGAACCTTCAAATCGTTCTCAACCCCGATTTACCCCAGTACGCCGAAATT
The DNA here is from genome assembly GCF_025370755.1 of Laspinema sp. D2d. Lineage (GTDB taxonomy): Bacteria > Cyanobacteriota > Cyanobacteriia > Cyanobacteriales > Laspinemataceae > Laspinema. The sequence goes on from NZ_JAMXFC010000008.1 coordinate 70,079, forward strand.
CTCAAACAACTCAACACCGGCGCATCCCTAGAAGTCTCCGGCATTCTCGTCGAGTCTCCTGCCAAAGGACAACGGATCGAGCTCAACGCCTCCGAAGTCAAACTCTATGGCGAATCTGACCCGGAAACCTACCCCCTCCAGAAAAAGCGCCACTCGTTTGAGTTTTTGCGGACGATCGGACATTTGCGCGGACGGACCAATACTTTTGGGGCCGTCTTTCGCGTCCGCAACGCTGCCGCAACTGCCATCCACCAATTCTTTCAAGAACGAGGGTTTCTCTGGGTTCATACTCCCATCATGACTGCGAGTGACTGTGAAGGGGCCGGGGAAATGTTAGCCGTCACCAGTTTAAATCTCCAGGACATTCCCCGGTTAGAAAATAGCAATCAAGTGGACTATGGAAAAGACTTTTTCGGTAAACCGGCTTATCTAACCGTCAGTGGTCAATTAGAAGCCGAAGTCATGGCAATGGCTTTGAGTGATGTTTATACCTTTGGTCCAACCTTTCGGGCTGAAAATTCCAACACCTCGCGACACCTCGCTGAGTTTTGGATGGTAGAACCAGAAATGGCCTTTTGTGACCTAACTGGGGACATGGATTTAGCCGAGGCATTCTTAAAATATATCTTTAAGTTTGTGTTGGAAAAATGCCCGGAAGATATGGAATTTTTCAACGATCGCATCGATAAAACGGTGCTGGAAACCGCCCATAATATTATTAACAATCAATTTGAGCGAGTGACCTATACCGAAGCCGTTACCCTCTTGAAAAAAGCCGATAAAAAATTTGAGTTTCCCGTAGAGTGGGGACTAGATTTACAATCGGAACATGAACGTTATCTGGCGGAAGAGTTATTTAAAAAACCGGCGATCGTTACGGATTATCCTGTAGAAATCAAAGCCTTCTATATGCGGCTGAATGATGACAACAAGACCGTAGCCGCAATGGACATCCTCGCCCCCAAAATTGGGGAAATCATCGGCGGTTCCCAACGGGAAGAACGTCTGGATATTCTCCAACAAAGGTTAGAAAAGCAAGGACTCAGTATTGAGGATTATTGGTGGTATTTAGATTTACGCCGCTACGGGACCGTTCCTCATGCCGGGTTCGGATTAGGATTCGAGCGTTTAGTCCAATTTATGACCGGCATGAGTAACATCCGAGATGTGATTCCCTTCCCCCGTGCACCCCTGAGCATTGATTTCTAAGGGAGGGAAAAGAAACTGGGTTTCTGCTGTCAATTGATTGCCAATTGCCAGCAATTTAGAAAAGAAACCCGGTTTCTAACCTATAGTACAACCGGGCATTAGGGATTGGAAAAGGTATTAATATTACCGCCCCCAATATGGCGACCGGGAACGGAATTGGGGACTGAAAACGGCTGAATCGGTTGAAGGGGTTGCACTCCGGGAGTCTCTCGGTTGAGATTAAGGCTCGAATTGTCTACTGGAGTAGACTGAACCGAGGGGGGATTTACGGGTTGATTGATCGGTACATTGGTGGCGGGATTGAGGGAGGAGGGACTGGGTGGCTGGCTGGGTTGATTTAGGGGTAGGGGTTGCGCTCCTGGAGAAACCGGAGGAGAAACCGCAGGAGAGTTGCCTACAGGTTGGTTAGTCGGAGGCTGATAGATCGAAGAGTTCGGCGTTAAATCCCTGGCAGTTCCGAGGTTGTTTGGTGCTAGGGGAACCGCACTGGGTGCAGTGGGTGCCAAGGGAACTTGTGTCCCGCGCAATTGTAATAAATACTCATAGGCATTAGTAGGAATGGAATTCGGAGTCAAAGGGGTAGCGGGAAGGGTTTGATAGTTGTTCGGACTGTTGTAATCCTCAGAGTAATCCACGGTATAGGTGGGGCTGATTTCTCCCGGCAGTCTGGGAGTGATGACTTGGTTGGGATCTCCCGATGGCTGATTCAAAACAGACCCTTCAACGGGGTAGGGATTGAGGAGAGTCTCCGGGGTGATATTAGGTATTGGCGTCAGTTGAGGCGAGTTGCCGTAGGGACTGGGGGAACTTAAGGGCGTGCCGTAAGGGTTATTTGACCCGGGTTGAAGCGGGTTGGCGGAAGGATTGGCCGCATTCTGGGGAGTGCCGTTCGGCGTTGGCGTCCGTTGAGGAGTGTTCCCCGAGGAATTGGGTGCAGTTTGGGACCCGGAGTTCGCTCGATTTTCTGGGGCGTTGGGGCGATTTTCCCCAGAGTTCCGGCGATTGGATTGTTCTTGAGGGGTAGATTCTCGCTCTTGACTCCCTTCGGGATTGTCCGGGTTGCGATCGCCATCGGTGGAGTTGTCGGGAGAATACAAGCGATCCATTGCTGATTGTAAGGGACTTACCGGCAATCGGGACAGGTCTGGAGTCTCAAAATTATTAACGCTACCGGAATAGATTCCCAAGCGATTCCCGGGAGGTGGCGGGGTCCCATTGCTATTTTCTGGAGGCGTAGGCACTCCGAGAACGCTTACCTCGGGTAATTCTTCAGAGGTCCCATTAGCCTCATTATTGGATGGGGGTAAAATAGAGAGTTCTGGCAGTTTGTATAGATCTTCCCCATTTTGATTCGGGTCCTCCACGCCCCCTAAACCCCTGTTAATCGGAGATTGAGCGGGGTTCGATGGCGATCGCCTAGATGAAGACCTCCGGTTGGAGTTCCTTGGGGTGGGCAGTGTAAGGGATGGAGGCGGTTGGATCTGCTTCAAATCATTGATCAGCACTGAGGAACTATCAATATCTGCGGCGATCGCACTATCTTCCGGGGACATTCCCATCTCCCCCTCCAACTCATTCCCCAGTTCCATCTCCTCATCCTCCTCTAAGCTAAACAGATAGAACTGTTCAGGATTTTGGGAAAACTCCCAGATTAACAGGGTTAAGAGTCCCAGAATCAGCACAGAACCCCACACGAAGGGTCGCGTGTAATGTCTTAACCTGGCTCGGATTTTGCGGATGGCAGGAGAGGTTGAGTTGGGGTGTGACATAGCTTTTAATCCCGAGCTAATTGATCTAGGTAGAGGGATGAACTGATTTAATGTTGCTGATTATAGAATAATCGCACTTTAGAACCCAGGTAATCAGTTCCGGATAAACTTTTTATAAAGATTGTCTACTATGTATTATAGTCCTTCAATGGATTGATGGGTCCTTATTTATAAGGGTCATCAGGATTATTAATTTTTAGATTCAGCATTCTTATAGGACTCCTGAATCTATTCTGTTCTGGCTATAACCCTGAGAGCCTTGAGCGTGGGTTTGCTTAATCTGTAGGTTAGCACCCATATTTAGCTCGTTAGTTTGGTTATAAATCATTTAGGATGGCGATCGCCTCAGAGCCACTGCGATCGCCGTGGCTCTGTAAAATCGGGCTACCATCAACCGTAGTTTATCGTGAAGCCCGCACTAATAAAAATACGCTTATCACTAACCCCAGGGCTATGGGCAACCAGGCTGCCATAAAGGGAGAGAGAATCGCCAATTGACCCAGAGCATTAGCAAGAAACGCCGTTAAATAGTAGCCAAAAATGATAATAATGCTAATCCCAAAACTGGTCGCTTTACTGGCACGACGGGGGCCGAGTCCCAAGGTAGCCCCGACTAAACCAAACAAAACACAGACAAAGGGCAATGCATATTTTTGTTGAATCCGCACCTCTAATTCCCGAATATTTTTTTCACTCCCTCCAAACCGAATAATTTCGAGTCGTTCTTTAGCTTGGGCGATGCTCATTTCCCCATAATCTCGCCCCCGGGAGGCTAAATCTAACGGAGTGCGAGGCAGTTTAAGTTCTTGATGTTCAAACCGGACAATATTCCGATAAGAGCCATCGGGTGCGATTAAATAAACCGTACCATTAAAAAAATCCCAGGTATTTTCTTTGGGATTCCAAATGGCCGATTCTGCTGAAACGATTTGGTTTAAGCCTACCTGGGAACGGTCCAAAATGGTTAAGGTTTTCATCCGTTCACCATCGAACTCTTCCGCATAAAATAGGCGTTTCATCACCGTAACTCGGTCCCCATCCTCTTCGGTTACCCGGTCAAATTCTGTATAAATAATATTCCGGTCTTGAAAAGAAGGTCTATCTTGATTGAGTGCCCGCTGTAAGGTAACGGTTGCCTCGTAGTTGGCTGCTGGAACAATCAGTTCATTAAAAGCAAAGGTCAATCCAGTCACGCAAAAGCTCAGGGCGATCGCCGGGACAACTAATCGATAAACACTCACCCCACAACTGCGTAAAGCGACGATTTCGCTATCGGCAGACATCCGGGAATACCCCATTAAGGTAGCGAGTAATACGGACATGGGAAAGGCTAGAACGATGAAATCCGGGAGTTTTAAGAAGAAAACTTGCAGCGCAATTTCTATGGGTAAGCCTCTTTCCGTAACGCGCCGCACGAGGTCAAATAAGGTCCCGATCGCCACCCCTACGGAAGAAAACGAGCCGACTCCAAAGAGAAACGGCCCGATTAATTCAAGGGCGATATAGCGATCCATCACCGAGCCTCGCAACAGCCACCAACTGAAGGATTGAAACGATTTTAATGAATTCGAGATCATGGGAAGTGTGAGGAGGAGTTGATGCGATGGCAGTTTTTAGCAGTCCGGAGGAAGGACTGCATGAACCCTGAATCTGGTTATTCAAACGAGGGACTAATCCCTATTTTCTACTAAATTTTCAAGATTTACAGACTGCTATTTTTTGAATGAATTCCAGTTAGAAAAGCAATTTTTAAAGAAAAAAAGGTAAATTTAACCGAGATTGAGCTAATTTTAAGATAGCGTAAAATTCTCCCCTAAATAATATTGTCGGACCAGGGGATTGGTAGAGAGTTCCTCCGGGGTGCCAAATGCCAGAATTTGTCCATCCCGCATGATGTAGGCGCGATCGGTGATGGCGAGGGTTTCGCGGACATTATGATCGGTAATCAGAATCCCCATGTCGCGATCGCGAAGTTTGGCGACGATTTGCTGCATTTCCGACACGGCGATCGGATCAACCCCCGCAAAGGGTTCATCTAACAGCAAAAATGTAGGACCCTCGCCCCGTACAGCTAAGGCCCTCGCCATTTCCGTCCTTCGTCGTTCTCCCCCGGAGACATTTTTGCCCTTTGTCTGGGCGACAACTTGTAGACGGAATTCTCGCAGCAGCGTATTGAGACGCTGCTGCCACTGCCAAGGTGGGACTTTAGTTTGTTCTAAAACCAGCAAAATGTTATCTTGAACCGTCAGATTCCGAAAAATGCTCGGTTCTTGAGCCAGATAGCCAATTCCCAACCTAGCGCGGTCTTGGATGGATAAAGGGGTAATATCTACGTTATCGAGCCAAATTTTCCCTTGGGTGGGTTTTTCGAGTCCCGTCACCATATAAAAGGTGGTGGTTTTTCCCGCACCATTAGGACCAAGCAACCCGACAATTTCCCCTTGGGAAACCGAAAGGCTCACCCGGTTAACAACGGCACGCTTGCCGTAGGATTTGTGAACATTCTCCAACCATATTTTCACTCGGGACCATCCTCTTAGGACTAAGGGCTAATGTCTACAAACGGAGCAATTTTTTCCCCGATTGGAGAGAAGGAGTTACCGATGGGGCGATCGCCCCCAACCACTCCTTCTTAACCATTTTTAAGCATTCAGGCGTCCATTGTCTCCCTTAGAGTCCAGGAGCGGTCCCATCCGGTAGGAAATAAATCGACTCCACTTGTTTGTTGTCTTCCGGAAGGGCAATAAATCGGCCCTCATCCAAAAGATAGGTAATCGTTTCCCCCCGAATGCTGTTGTTATCTTGGATCACATAAGCATTCCCACTGAGCACGATGCGTTGCTCTCGGCTAAAAAATTGGGCTTGGGCTGCGGTCCCTTGCATATTTCTCGCAGGATAGTTGATACGGACATTGCCGCGTGCCGTGATAATCCCGGTTCTGGAGTCAGATTCTTGCATATCCGATCGCACTCGCAAGGCACGGTTGTCCTGCGCCGCATTCGGAGTTTGGGGATAACTCGGCATGGCAACAACGCTCGACAAGGCGACTGGCATCATCAATGCCAACCCGAGGCGAAGCAATAAATGTGAGGAACTTAAGCGGACAGAGGGCATCATAGCTGAGTTCACTGGTATAGGCATGATAAGCACATTCGCAAGAGGATGCAGATGGAGTTCTGCCATCTTCTATTGGTAGTCTAGCCAATCCTACCAATCCGTAATCCGGATCGCGTCCGAGGGCAACTTCTGTAGCCTCCGTTCTGCTTGATGTTTGACGGTTTCCAGTCTTCCGAAGTTTCGGAAGCCTTGACTAGGACAAGATTTTACCAAACTTTATCTCCCTCTGGATTAAGGGCCAGAGGCTTTCTCTCTTTTTAGCTATTGTGACCCCTTTTGGACACCCAGGGGGCAGCTTTTTCAGGCCCTGGCTTACAACATCTATCTTTAGGGGGATTTCCTCCTATCCTTACAGACAAATAAATTAGGTGCTTTAGAGGGAAAATTCAGGCTTACTTTTATAGCCTCATCCCTCCTAGGCTGACCTTTTTCCCTTCCCAGTCATTGCCTCCGCGTCATCTTTCCGGATTTCAAATTCAGGATTTGAAAACTTTATAATTTTCTTAATTTTCTATTGGGCTACTTTCATTTAATGTATTTAAAAAGTTTGAAAATTTAAGTATTATCCCCGATCAAAAATTTCAAATTTTTGATTATCCTAATCACAGGATCACCGAAAATTCCTTAACGCTTATTATTTACCGCACCCAGATTGAGCTAATTTTTATAAAATTTTTAATAAATGTTTCCTAGTTTCCCGTGAATTGGCTCACCATAAGGGACAAAATTCTAAAATTTTACCGTCACCCTTAAACATGAAAAAATCTAAGAGAGCTAAAATCTAATTTTGGCTCAGTAAAACTTTATTTATGGTAAAAAGCAAGTTTTATTGCTACAGATAGATTGAAATTTTACCTTGTTTTTTGAGCAAACCTCCCCCTGTAAACTCATCTTTATTTTTTGAATTTAGGTTAATTCCTTCATGAGGTTTGCCGGAAAATTATTTCGGCTTTTGAAAAGTGAACTATTAAAAATGTAACTGCTAGAAAGTAGAGGCTTCCAAAATTACCAGATTTATCCAGCTATTGCCTAAAATTTAGCTGGGGAATAGGGTATTGGCAAACCTTGAATAGCAGTCATTCAAGTTCAACTGGAGGAATTCCCTTGGAAGGAACTTTAGACTTAAATGCCTTTACCGTCCTGGTCGATGAGACGGACTATTTAACAGCTTATCCCGATGTTAGAATAGCCGTAGAGACGGGGATATTTACCTCGGGATTAGAACATTTTCAACGCCACGGAAAACCGGAAGGCCGTCAACCGATCGCCGGATACAATACCGCTTACTTTTTAACGGACAATGCTGAGGTAGTTGTGGCGACAAATCAAGCGGATTTTATCCTAGCACTCGATGGAGGCGATCGCGTTTTTGGATTAGAAGGAAATGATTTTATTAATGGCAATCAGGGAGATGACTTCATCAATGGGAACCAAGGCAATGATACCCTTCATGGGGGACAAGGGAATGATGTCTTGCGAGGGGGTCAGGGAAATGACCTCCTATGGGGAGACTTAGGAGATGATACCCTTTATGGGGATTTGGGTGCGGATACCTTAACGGGTGGCAGTGGCAATAATGTCTTTGCGATCGCCAGGAGAGACGATGTACCCGGTTTTCGGTCCACTGGTAGCGCCAACTTACCAGAAGCGGACTGGATTATAGATTTTAAAAACAATCTTGATCGCATTTACCTAGACGGTGGACTGGCATTTGAAGACCTGTATATTTTTCAAGGAACAGGTGCTTATTCTAGTCATACTATCATTCAAGATAGAATCACCGCTGACTATTTAGCAATCTTAAATGGGGTCGATTTCGCCACCGTTGATCGGAATAATTTTATTTCCCTTTCTCCCCCCTCTTCTTCTGATCCAAAAATTGTATTTGCACCCACGCCAAACCTAGGAATATCTAATCCCGAACCCACACCCACACCGGAACCCACACCAGACCCCATCTTAGAACCAACTCCGGAACCCGAACTCACACCAGGCGCGGTGGGATTGAATGCACCGATCTTTACCGTAAAAGAAGATGGAACAGCGATCGCCTCTGTCACCGTTGTTCGGACTGATGGCAGCGATGGCGCAATTAGTGCCGATTTATTCCTTACCGATGACACCGCAACTGCACCCGCCGATTACATTAATGAAACACTTACAATCACCTTTGGCGCGGGAGATACTACCCCTAAAACTGTACTCATTCCCATCATCAATGATAGCGAAGTAGAATCCACAGAAACCCTTAATTTATCTCTCGGCAATCTCTCCGGTGGTGCAGTATTGGGGACTCAAAATACTGCCATTTTGGAAATTCTGGACAATGATAATCTCAATAATTTAGAACTCACCCTGGCAACCTATCTCGGAGGTGGGGGAAATGACGAAGGGAATGCTGTAGCGATTTCTCCCCTTGATCGCGCCATTACTGTTGCGGGTAATTTAAATGGAACGGCGCAACTCCTACGATTTTCCGATCGCGGTGATACCCTGCTGTCGGAAACAGATTTAGGCGGGATTGTCAAGGATTTAGATATCGATCGCAACAGTGGAGAAATCGTCACTGGCGGCGATTTTGGGATTAAAGTATTTGATAGTACCGGGACTAATCTTCTCTGGTCCCAACCGGGAACAGTGGATCGGGTAGCGATCGCTAATAATGGTGCGATCGCCGCCTTAAACATCGCCACGGATACTGTCACCCTCTGGAGTGAGACAGGCACTCCCCTCGCCTCCACTACCTTGACTGGCACCGATATTCGTCCCTCAGATATTGCCATTAATCCCCTGAATAATCAAGTGTATGTCACCGGATTCAATCAAGTTTCTTCTGACTTACAAACTCCCTTAATCCGAGGATTTGATAGCAACTTAAATCTACTTTGGAATACCTGGGATTACAGTGCCACTGAAGTCACTTCTCAAAATTTAGGCGCAGATACTCGGGGAGAACGCCTCACCATTGCCGATGATGGCACTCTTTATTTCCTGGGAAAAACTGATGGAGGAAATAACGTGTTTACGCGGGATGGCAATACCATTACCACAACCCTGGGTAGTCGGTTAATTCAGCAGGATGAATATAATAATTTATCCGGCGCTGGCAGTGGTTCATTTACATTTTTTGCGAAAATTGATAGCAATACGGGTATGATCGACCGGGGTCAATTTATCGCCACTCGCCTGAGTAATGGCAATGCCAATAGTTTCAACCCTAATTCTATCGCCGTCGATGAATCAGGGACTGTTTACATCGGTGGTGCTGCTGCTGCCTCTATCCAAAACCGGAATTTAAAAACCATTAATGGGGAATCTGTGGGGAATTATACCCTCGGTGAAATGGCAGTATTAGCAGTCTCCGCAGATTTTACCACCCGCCAATTCTGGACTCCCTTAACTCAATCCGGTGATCTGGATGGGTCATCGGGAACGGTCAATTCTTTTGCCGTGGCAGGCGATCGCGCAGTGATTTTCGGAACGGTTAATAATCCCGGAGTTGCCACCACTTCCAATGCCATCAATCCCAATCCATTAGGGGGAACTGATGCCTATTTAGCAACTTGGGTAATCTAAATAATTCCCCAATCTTTCAAAAACGAGCAAAGTAGGGACAAGGCAATATCTTGTCCTTTTTTTATCCCCTAAATCCGGTCAATAGGACAAGAAACCGAATGTCTTGAGGAATTTTTTAATTCATTCAAACTTGTTATAGACCACTTTCACAATTTGAGGGACTTTCAATCCGGCTATTTCATCAGTTGGTTCGAGTCGATCCGAACTCAATAACTGTTGCGCAAACTCTGCCACATTATCAGGCCCTGACTCCTGCAAAGCTCGTAAAATTTTTTGACTTTCTCTGAGTAATTTTTCGACATTTATATTATAATATTCAGGAGAATAATACCCTAATCGACTCATTCCTTCGCCCAATAAAATGGCCGCACCTCGCCAGTTGAGATTTCCTAAATGATAAAGGGATACGGCAATCTGTAGCACCCCTTGATAAAACTTTTTGTCTGGTTCTACTGCATCCATCCATAAAGCTTCTAAGGTGTCGTGGCAGGCATAAAAATCTTGAGCATTAAACTGCTCTACCGCTTGCCAAAATTCTTCAGGAATCTCTTCTGTCATCGTATTTAATTCTATCACAATTCAACCCCGATTAGAGGCGCTCCAAGCTACAGAATTTGGCAAAGTGGAGCGGCTCTTGTGGTATTTTATCCCATGCGGCGATCGCTGAACAGCCCCACCCCAAGCAGGAGCCATCCCACGCCAAATCCGGTCCCTCATGAAACTTTGACCTAAATAATTTTGGCCCGTAGCCTGGTAAATTTTCTCTAACATGGAAAAATGGATAGCAATAGGAGAGCCAATGCTATATTTGGGGACAGAAATATCTTAATCTAGGTAACAGGGATGCGATCGCCCTTTCACTAACCGGCGATCAAAGCCATTGATCGCTATCACGCTTCCGAACTTGAGTTGTGGACCTCTTATGCCAGTAATCGGGTAATATTGAGTTCACCTTACCTGCTCCCAGCAATTTACCAATCCCCTGGGAATCGAGACCTGGAGTGCGGATATCCGTTTTTTTAACGGCAATTTCGCCCGATAAGCGAAAGACACCTAGACCCTGCTAGAGTAAATTCTCATGGGTGGCAGACATGGGTATGATGCGAATATTGTGGCCCCAATGCTCGTTTACGGCATTAGAGCGCTACTCACGTCACGAATAACGTCCAAGATTTAAGCGATTTTGGGATATATTAAGGTTGCGATCCTAGCTAGTAGGGGGAAGCGGAGATCTCTATGCTCTGTCTGTTTTAGGTTAAGCGCACCATCTATTTAATTAATATCCACCCTTCCAGATCCCCCGTGAAAAAAATGTTAGAAATATTAGAGTAGTGCTATAAAATTTTATGGAATCTCCCACTAAAATAGTTCCAATACAACTTGCTGACGGAACAATAATCCGCCTTGAGGCTACTGTTTTTGGAAAATCTGTAGAAGAAACCCCTGTTGCTATTGGCGAAGAAATAGAAACCGATGTTTCCTTTAAAATACCACTCAAAGAAGTAACGGATGCGATTGAAGGTATTGCCGGGGCTATCAAAAAAAGCTTGGATAAAGTTAAACCGAGTAAAGCAAGCGTTGAATTTGCTTTAGAGTTTGGTTATGAGTCCGGAGAACTTACCGCTATGATAGTCAAAGGTACTGGTAAAGCAAACTTAAAGATTACTCTGGAGTGGAGTAACTAATAATTTAGGTAAAGAGTTGTAGTTACAGATGGATGGTCAGCTATATGAACTTTTCCGAGAATGCACAGTCCGGTTGAAAACACCTAGCGATTACGGTACCGGCTTTTGGGTAGCTCCTGGGCTAATCCTTACCTGTACTCATGTGGTCAAGGGGGCAGATATCAATTTGATTCAAGTTTGCTGGCAAGAGGAAATTTACATTCCAGACAGAGTTGAGCCGTTGTCAGAACCTGATCTAGCGCTTCTGAGCTTGCCAATAGACCATCATCCTTGTGTTTATTTGGATGAGGAAGTAAAACCCGGGCACAAACTTTACAGTTATGGTTACCCAGATCAAGACCGCGACGGTGCATCTATAACTGTTGAGTGTGAAGGCCCTTCTGATAAGGGGCAGTTACTTACGATTAAAGATGAAAACGTGCGGCCAGGGTTTAGTGGAGCACCTTTGCTAAATCAACACACTCTAAAGGTATGTGGAATTATAAAAAGTGGACGTAACGTACGCGTTACACCTGATATTTTACGAGGAGTGGGCGGACAAGCAATCCCAATAAGGGTTATTTTTCATGAATGGCCCGAACTGCAAGATAAAAATCTGGATTTTCATGAGAGAGATAGGAGTTGGATAAGTTTTTTGTCAACGATTGAGGCACTTGATTCGGATTGGGAATCTTTAGATGCTACTGGCAAAAGAATTACCAACTACTTGAAAACATCTCTGTTTTTGTTAGGTGTTCTTTGTTCTTGGCTTATCCTAGGATTGTTTGCTAAAAATTCTTTCCCTTTTGAATTTGCTATTTCATTGCTGTTGTGTTCTCTTACTGGAAAAATTGGACAAGAGGTTAGACGCCAACAAAAACAGCTCAAACAATTAGAGTTATCCCCATTTTATTCTATTAAGGGAGAGGCCAAAAGGCTAAACAAGCTTGATTCGCGATATTGGCTTCTTATAAAGATTATAGATTTTGCTTCAGGAGGAGAAACTGATTCAATTAGTACCTCTCGACTTTTTTGGACAATCGAAGCCCTTGATGAGCAAAGAGCTATTATTTTAGAACTAAAAAATGAACCTTCTAATACTTTAACTTTATTAAGCAACATTCAAAATTTTATACAACGTATTTTTTCTTCGATAAATCCTGGTAATAGGGAGTTAACAAAAACAAATCTGGTATTAAATATGTTGATTCATAACTATGTTTTTGTAACGACACAATATTACATAGAAATTCACGAGATTTTCATTAATTTGACAATAACACTTAAAGAATACCCTTTGTTTATAGATTCATTTAATTTAACAATAGTTTTTTTGGGAGATCTATTCAAGGAAGTAAATAAAATTTTAGATTTAGCAATAGCTGAATCCTTAGAAAAATTAGACCAAGAATTGATAAAAAATAAAAGAATAAAACTTTTATATAAAATCAGGATTTTGTTGCACTGGATTGCCAAAAATGATGAATCAGTATTTTTTGAAAATAGTGATGGTGTGTTTAATGAAAAGCCCCAAATTTTAATTCAAGGTGGACCTATCAGATCTTGGATAAATAGGCGCACATATCATTTTAACAGAGACTGTAAATTGTATCCAGAAAGAGTGAAATATGAAGAAAAGACCAAGATTATTTGTTATAACAGTCGTGAAGAAGCCGAGAAAGATAATAGAAATCCATGCAAAATATGTATTAAATTAAATGTTAAGGCAGATTAGGCTTAACTATCTGGAATAAATATTTGGTAAAAATATTCAATCAAAATACTAAAAATAAATTTTATTTATTGCAGCTAGGAAAAAAGCTTAATTTACAACTAAAATAGTAATAAATTAAGGATATTTTTATCTAAGAAAAAAATAATTTCGGAGTTTGACAATTGATTTTACTCAACCCCATCATCTCAAATTCTATAAAATTTCAATTAAGAGCTGCCCATCAAAATAAATTTTAAACCTGTAAAACTACACCTAAAATAGTTGACTTATGGAAGAACTGTTAGAACTCAAAGAAAAGCTCCTCAAAGGTGATATTCAAGGGTCTTTAGCACTGGTTGAAGAATTGACAGAAATAGGACGTAAAGACATCATCAAGAATATTCGCAGTTATGCGGTGATTTTACTGATCCATTTGATTAAGCAGCAAGTAGAAAAACGGTCTACTCGGTCTTGGGATGTCTCGATTCGTAATTGGATTTTAGAAATAAAAGAAGAAAATAAGCGACCAAAATCAGCCGGATTTTACCTTTCCCTAGACAAATTACAGGAAGTTTTAGAAACTGCGTATCAACAAGCGTTTAATACAGCGTCCTTAGAAGTGGAAGAAGGGCGTTACGACGTCGGGGAGTTGGAAGAGAAACTAAATCAAGCAGAAATTATCGATCGCGCCTTGGGTTTAATTACAGCCGAATCAGAATAAGGGGGGCAATCTACTAGATTTTGCTCGGGGTTTGGACCCGGCGATCGCCCCCTGGGATAAACCGGCATCACTTGACGCTAAACTTTCTCTGATGTTGACTTATGGAAGAACTGTTAGAACTCAAAGAAAAACTCCTCAAAGGCGATATTCAAGGGTCTTTAGAACTGGTTGAAGAATTGACAGAAATGGGACGGAAAGACATCATCAAAACCATTCGCAGTTATGCGGTGATTTTACTGCTCCATCTGATTAAGCAACAAGTAGAAAATCGGTCTACTCGGTCTTGGGATGTGTCAATTCGTAATTCAGTTCGGGAAATTCAGTGGGAAAATAAGCGCCGGAAAGCTGGGGGTTATTACTTGAATCGGGAAGAGTTACTGGAAACAGTAGAAGAAGCCTATACCAATGCCCTTGATGAAGCGTCCTTAGAAGTGGAAGAGGGGCGTTATGAGGTGCGGGAGTTGGCTGAGAAAGTAAATCGAGTCGAAATTATCGATCGCGCTTTAGGTTTAATTACAGCAGAATCAGAATAAGGGGGCCAATCTACCGAATTTTTATGTACCCCTGCATACTCGGGAGCACTCTCCCCTGAATTCTGTACTCAATAACTCAACCCCCTCCCAATCACGCTCATCTGACGCGGTAGAAACTATTCGGGATTGAACAAAACTCAGCAGAACAATTCGCCGATCGCCCAATGGCTGACCCTGAAATCAGGTGTTCAGGTTCTATCGCTACATCTGTGTCTACAAAAACTTTTCTTTAAACCAAAAAACCCGCTGAAGGGGGGATCAAGATTAGCCCCAATTGGAGCCCGATCAAGAGATCCATTGCTGATGCTTTGAGGATCAAAGACGGGGGGTTTGCGAGTCCGGGAGTAAGCACTTTTACTCTGGGGTATGAAAATACAGTTTAGAGATTGACACCACTGGGACTGCGCGATAACCTGACCATAAGTACAAGGCTGATCCTCAAGAATTCTTGGAACAAAACTTATTACCATCTGGCACTCATTAAGCCTACAATGACAATATGAATAAATTATTTAATTTTTTGGGCAGTCCCCCATATTATGGCTTGAGGCAGAATAGGTCTGAGCGTTAAAATTTTATATAATTCTGCTGATCCTAAGCCAGCCCTAAACCACGTCCCAATACAAAACCGTTGAGAAAGCCAAGCCTTTCACAAAAATCGAGGGAGCAATGAATCGGATGAACGTTAGCGAACTACTTGAACAGTATGAAATGGGTCAGAGGGATTTTTCTGGGGTGGACCTGAGTGGAGCCGATCTCAGCCGAACCAACCTAGCCGGTATAAATCTCAGTCATTCAGTGTTGCGGGGAACGAATTTAAGTCGCGCAAATTTGACTAAAGCGGACTTTAGTAAGGCGGCATTGCAATGGGCGAATCTGAGCTATGCAAAGATGGAAAACGCTAAATTGATGGATGCAGATCTAACCAAAGCGGCGCTCTCCGGTGCAGTTTTAGTCAAAGCAAAATTACCTAGAGCCAAACTCAGCGCGGCGAATCTCAATAGTACAAACCTGCGAAGTGCCAACCTACGAAGTGCAAATTTGACAGGTGCAAATCTGGAATGGGTAAATCTGCGCGCGGCTAACCTGACGGGTGCCAACCTCAGTTGGGCTATCCTAAATTGGGCCAGACTCAGCGGTGCAATGCTCTATGGTGCCAATTTAAACGGCATTACCCTAGAGGGGGCCTATTTAAACGGGGTAGACCTGAATGGGGTCAATCTCAATGGCATCAATCTCAAGCAAGCTAAATTGAGTAACTCTAATTTAGAGGGGGCGAGCTTGATTGCTGCTAATCTCTCGGATGCCACAATGCGATCGGCGAGTTTAATGGGGGCGGACCTGAGTGGAGCCAATTTAACGGGAGCTTCTCTCCAGAAAGCTAACTTAAATTGGGCCTCTTTAAATCGGGCTGAGTTGGTGGAAGCGGACCTGAGTAATGCCACGTTGGTGGGAACGAATGTCGAGGGGGCGAATTTTGCCGATGCAGTTTTACCCGAACTAACGAGGCGCTACTTTTATTTAACTACTGGCGGCAGTTCGAGCTATCAATCTGAGCGAGTCGTGAGCGCTCCGATGAGTTAACTTTGATGAGGTTCAGGAGCAAGCAAGCGCCGGTGATGACTGCGCTTGCTGCTACCGGATTGAGCAACTCTTTCTCCGGTCACTGAGTAGCCTGTAGTGGCTTGTGAAGAGCAAAATGAGGGCTATTCCCTAGATTTTTGGATGCTAGGAAATAGAGTTTATACCCGGTAAGGGCAATCTAAAAATTAAAATATCCTTATATATATAGACCTCTGGTAAAAAACTGGATTGCTCCTCCCAACCGATCGCGGTTTTGAAGGGGGGCTTCAGAGAATTTTGCCAAAAGTCTAATCAATGGCTTGGGGATTGTAGGGAGCGATCGCACCGAACTTGAGTCCCCTGCGCTCGCCACACCAGGACCGATCGCCGATGGGTCATCCCCCAGATTAGGGGTGAAATTGCTGGGTAGGGTTGTCAGAGATTTTTGAGATCGCCAGAATAAATGCGATAAAATCCTTGAACAATGAAAAACTCTTAAACTACCTGCGATTTACCCAATGGGGATGCAACGCTCGCTTTTTCTTCTTGGACTCTGCCTGGTTGTGGCTTTGGGGGCAGTATGGGGTTGGGTGCTAGTCGGACTCGACTCTGTAACCTGGAAACTAGCGTTATCGATACCGGCTGGATTGGTCCTGTTTTGGCCGATCGCCCAGCATATTGCCAACAGTTCATCACTATCCGTAGGAACTAGACGGGAATGCGTGATTGAATTAACCCTCAAGTTCCTGGCTAAAACTATCATGGGAGTCAGTGCTGTAACTGGGGTGGGAGCATTGCTACTCGCCGGGTTTTGGGCCATTACTAGGCGGGGGGCGATGGCTAAAGAAACTGCCCTGTTCGGGGTCCAGTCGTTCGGGGTTGCCCTCGCTGCTTTGCTGATGGCGATCGCCTGTCATTATCTCTTTCGCTTCCTTCTCAAAAAGTTAGGGGCCGTCCAACTGGATATTCTCTATTTAGCTGGGGCCGGGGCTACGGTTCTAGCCGGGGGTGGACTGATCGCTGCTCAAACCTGGATAGGCATCCTAGAGGAACCCGCTCTCTCCCACCGAATTGCCAATTCTGCCTGGATTGCAGTGGTGGGAGTTGGCTATGCCTGGGTACAAATTCTAGCGGCTACCCCCAATGAGAAAAAAGTCGTCGTTCCTGATGCCTTCATGACAGCTTTCGTGGTAGTCTGTGGGTCCGTTTTATTTTGGGCGATCGGCAAAGCAGCCTTTCCCGTGGCGATCGGGTTACTGGCTTGGGTGGGCGCTTTAATCTTGGATAAAGACCAGAAAAAACGAAAATTTTAGATGAGTCATCCCCCTTAAATATGAAGATAAGACATTGCAGATCCTCATCCTCTCAGGCGCGGAACTTTGACTTTGATTTCATTACACCTCGGGCAAAATTCCTCTAAACCCACCCGCACCAACCCCCCCTTGATCCGGACAGGAGTTAGAGTTTGCATGAGGTTAGAAACCGGGTTTCTTGACAAACTTTTTGCTCATCAGCCACGAATGAGGAACAGAAACCAGGTCTCTGGTCCTATGGATTTAATCCTGAACCCTGCCTTAGAAAATTTTTAACTTTTTTCTCAACCGACGAAACGTAATCCCTTAAAACCTTTGATGTCTTCTACCCAATCCACCGTTACCGTTACCGTTCCGGCCACCACTGCTAACCTTGGGCCGGGTTTTGACTGTTTTGGGGCTGCATTGACCCTGTACAATCACTTTAAGTTTTCGCCGATCGCCCTCAATCCATCCACACCGGCTCAAAAACCGCTTCAGATTCTCGTCAAGGGATTAGAAGCCGATCGCGTGATTGCTGATGAGACCAATCTGGTCTATAAAGCTTTTGCTAAATTCTACGCCCATCTCGGCCAATCTCCACCGCCGGTTACAATCGAGATAGAACTGGGCGTTCCCCTCGCGCGAGGACTGGGAAGTTCCGCAACGGCGATCGCCGGGGGATTGATGGGAGCCAATCACCTTGCCGGAAAACCCCTGACGCTACTGCAACTGGTGGATCTGGCGATTGACATGGAAAAGCATCCCGATAACGTCGTTCCAGCCTTACTCGGGGGATGTCGTCTGGCGGCATCGATCCCGGAAGAGTTAGCAACGGATGGACCTGGTTGGGAAATCTGTGACGTGTCCTGGCATTCAGAAATTGTCCCGGTAGTGGCAATTCCGGATTTTGAGTTAGCCACAGAAACCGCGCGACAAGTGCTGCCAACCCACTACACCCGGGCGGATGCGATTTATAATACCGCCCATTTGGGGTTACTCCTGCGGGGATTGGCTACGAACAATGGTCAATGGTTGCGCGTTGCCATGAGCGATCGCCTCCATCAGCCCTATCGCAAGAGTTTGATTCCCGGTTATGATGCGGTTCATGCAGCGGCTTTAAATGCGGGAGCCTACGGGTTGACCATTAGTGGTGCGGGTCCAACCCTGTTGGCGTTATGTTCTCCAGGGCAGTCGGCAGATGTGGCGATCGCAATGGTGGAAGCATGGCAGCAAGCCGGAATTCACTCCCAGGCACAATCTGTACAACTGGATATCCGAGGCTCGGTGAGTGTGGAAGCGAAATCTTCCTTGTCCCCAACCCGTTAACTTTTCTACCTCCGGGTAAGGGCTTTGTCGGTGGTAATTTTCCTCTAGTTGCGCCACAGGAGGCAGAACCTCCAACGGCGCGTGACTTAAGTTGAGCTTTCGTCACGAGGAAAATTACCCCAGTGCCGGTTCTGGCTAATTATCCACGCGCCAAATTCGGGACAGATGAGAGCGATCGCGATTGGCGGCATTCCAGTCCAGGGACTTGCGGAAATTCACCACCATTGCATTCAAGTCTTCCATATCAATTAAAAAAGCATCGTGACCGTGGGGAGAGTTCAACCAACCCAGTTGAGCATTGGGAATCAACTGCGCTAACTTCTCTTGTTCCACCGGAGGATAAAGTACATCCGAGTCGATCGCCACCACGAGAGTCGGTTGCTGGATACTGGCGAGCACCGAATCATAATCCCCAATTCCACGAGACACATCGTGACTATCCATCGCGTAAGTCAGGGTGATATAACTATTCGCATCAAAGCGATTCACCAGTTTTTGACCTTGATGGTGGAGATAGTTTACGATTTCCCAATTGCCATCCGCACTTTTGTTGCGCCCAAATTTTTGCTCTAAACTGGCCCAACTGCGATAAGAACACATTGCCATCATCCGTGCAGCAGACAATCCAGCGGCGGGAGGTTGTTCAATGGTGTAATAGCCACCGCGCCAGTAAGGGTCCGCATAAATGGCTTGGCGTTGGGCTTCGCTGAGTCCAATACACCAGGGGGAATGTCTTCCCGAGGCGGCAAAGGTGGCGATCGCCTCGACTTTTTCCGGATACATTACCCCCCATTCGAGGACCTGCATCCCCCCTAATGACCCCCCGATCACCAGCTTCACTTTGGCAACTTCCAATTCATCCAGCAAGGCCGCTTGGACTCGCACCATATCCCGAATCGTAATCCGAGGGAAATCGGGACCGTAGGGACAGCCGGTTTCTGGATTGACCGAGGTAGGTCCAGTGGTGCCGTAACAACTGCCCAGGACGTTGCTACAAATCATAAAATCTTTTTCCGTATCCAGGGCTTTTCCCGGTCCAAACAACGGGTCCCACCACTGATCCGCATCGGCCCATCCGGTTAACGCATGGCAGATAACCACGGCATTATCTCGTTCAGGGTTGAGCTTCCCCCAGGTGCGATAGGCAACTTGCACCCCGATCAAAACCTGTCCAGATTCTAGGATAACGGGTTGTTTAAGCTCACAAAACTGGGTTTCAGGGGAAATATATCGGGTCTCATTCATAATGTTTCATCTCTAGCGATCGCATAATGGGTCGGTGAACAATCGGCTAAGAAACGCTCCTGGCGTCTGATAACCGTTAGCGTTGGGTATTCGCTGACGGCTTGTTGCTACATAGTACCCCTTGCCGGTCACCGACTCCCCTCAATTTTTATTGTTTCTATTGTAATCCAATCTTGTTCTGGGTTCTATTTTTTAGGTCACGAATTGATCATCCCTGGAGTTCTGGTGGGAAAAATCAGACTCCAAAGGCCCTCTATTTTGAATGAAGTTCTGAAGGTTAGAGGTGCGAACACAGAGGCGATCGCCTCTGTGACGCAGCATTCTGTAATTAACCCTTTCCTTCCTTTGCAGGCAACAGGGTTAATCCCTAAGCTTTAAAAGCTTGGTCGAAATCCGCCTTGATATCCTCAATATGTTCAATTCCCACAGACACCCGAATCATATCTGGGGTAACCCCAGAAGATGTTTGTTCCTCTTCACTCAATTGTTGATGAGTCGTCGAGGCGGGATGAATCACCAGAGTTTTGGCATCGCCGACATTGGCTAAATGGCTGGCTAACTTCACACTATTGATAAATTCTCGCCCCGCTTCCATGCCACCTTTAATCCCAAAATTGACCACACAGCCAAACCCATTGGTCAGGTATTTTTGAGCTAAATTGTGATAGGGATTATCCTTGAGTCCGGCATATTTAACCCATGCGACCTTGGGATGATTAGAGAGCCAAGTCGCTAATTCCATCGCATTATCAGCATGACGCTTAACTCGCAGAGAGAGGGTTTCTAACCCCTGCAAGAGTAAGAAGGCATTAAAGGGACTCATCGCCGGTCCAAAATCGCGCAATCCTTCTACTCGGGCGCGAATGATAAAGGCAATATTCCCAAAAGGACTCTTGGGTCCAAAGACTTCATAGAAATTCATCCCATGATAACCCGGAGACGGTTCCGTAAAAATCGGGAATTTGCCATTTCCCCAATCAAATTTACCCGAATCCACAATCACGCCGCCAATGGATGTCCCATGACCGCCAATCCATTTGGTTGCCGATTCCGTAATGATATCTGCACCATGTTCCAAGGGTTTACATAAGTAACCCCCACACCCAAAAGTATTATCTACAATTAAGGGAATTCCATGTTCATGGGCGATATCCGCAATGGCAGAAAAATCAGGAATATTGCATTTAGGATTCCCAATACTTTCTAAATAAATGGCCTTGGTTTTGTCATCGATCGCTTGACGAAAATCTTCCGGATTATCTCCATCAACAAATTTAACGCTAATCCCTAAACGGGGCAGGGCGACTTTAAATTGATTGTAGGTTCCGCCATAAACAAAACTGGTAGAAACAATGTTATCTCCGGCTTCACAGATCGTAGCGATCGCCAGAAATTGTGCAGCTTGACCACTCGATGTTGCTAAGGCTGCAACCCCCCCTTCCAACGCAGCAATCCGCTTCTCAAATGCATCGGTTGTCGGGTTCATAATTCGGGTATAAATATTCCCGAATTCTTTCAGAGCAAATAAATTGGCTCCGTGGTCCGCGTCATTGAAGACATAAGAAGTGGTTTGATAAATTGGAACAGCCCGGGCATTTGTCCCTGGGGCTGGTTCCTGTCCGGCATGAACTTGTAGGGTCTCAAAGCGGTAGTTCGGCGTTTCACTCATAAACTTGAAAAGTTCCTCGAATTTCTGGTGTTTTTAGCTGATTGGATATACAATTCATCTAGCGCTAGAGAGTCATACTTGACAAGGATTTTACCCTTCCCTAACCAGCTCAAAACATTAAGCAATTATAGGGCTATTTTTTTCGGCTCGGGTGATATTTTTAAAAAACTTAATAAACTCTCAAGGTCCAAGACTCGATAAACACTCAGGTCTGACCCTGTTTTGGAGGGAATTTTTTAATAACAGAAAGTGCTTCTCATCTGCCAGCAAACCAGGCGGGGAAATTAACAGGCCATCACTTGAGGGACCGGCCCCATCAGTAGAGCCTAGGTCATGGACCCGGGTCAAGTACCAGTGATACCCAATCCAGTTGTAGTAGGTCTATAAAACCCTGCCACCTCAAAAGAATGGGGCTATTTGCAACCGGATTTGGTAGGACTTCAATTCAGGAATCAACGGGGACGAGTGTCGAGTTCTATGCCGTTGTTCTCAATTGAATAAATCCCGGAAGCGCCGGGGTGGGCCTAGGAGAGCTTACCGGACGATGGAGAGTTCATCCACGACTTGCACCCGTCCCCGGCACAGAGAACGGAGGAGGCGATCGAGACTGAAGCGGTCCTCGTCGCTGAGGGATTCATCTAAAATCGCGGCCATCAGTCCATAGCGATCGGCTTTGGTGATGCAGTGGGTATCTTGGACCGTGGCAAGTAGTTCAGGAATGGCACCGGGGAGCAAGTTGAGGTAATACATCAGTAGGGTGTTGAACTCGACATCTTTATCATCCCGTGTTTTCTCGCGATCGCCCGTGATTCTACTGAACCCCCTCCGTGATTCTAACGAGGTTTAGCAGTGATCTAACCCAATCAGGTGCGGTGATGGCGATCGCCAGGAAGGAATCCCGAGAATTCAAGGGACCTCAATCCCCCAATAGGGACTGAACTGTTCACCATGATAAGCATTTATACTAGCTTATCAGTCCTATTGATGATTTTTACTTAACATCCCTTTTCAAAACTTTATATAGCTTAATAAACTAAAAGAGTAAGCAATAAGTATTTATTACCATCTATGTTAAGCATAGACTTTCCCTGGCTAACCACTATAATTCTTTTCCCGCTCCTAGCGGCCTTAGTCATCCCGGTACTTCCCGATCAAGAGGGTAAAACCATTCGCCTTTACAGCTTAGGCGTCGGCGCGATCGAACTCGCCCTCACCCTAGTCGCTTTTTGGCAAAACTACGACCTCCAGAACCCCGAATTGCAGCTTGCTGAATCTTACCCCTGGATCCCTCAACTGGGGCTAAACTGGACCCTCGCCGTTGATGGCATTTCCATGCCCCTGATTGTCTTAACCGCCTTAGTCACCACCCTTGCCATTGCCGCCGGGTGGAACGTCACCAAAAAGCCCCGGTTATTCTATGCCCTGATGTTGGTCTTGTACAGCGCCCAAATTGGCGTCTTTGCCGCTGGGGATATGCTGCTGTTCTTCCTGATGTGGGAAATCGAACTCGTGCCGGTTTACCTGCTCATTTCGATTTGGGGTGGGGAAAAACGCCTCTATGCCGCGACTAAATTCATTTTATATACTGCATTAGCTTCTATCTTTATTCTGGTCGCAGCCTTAGCAATGGCATTCTACGGCGATACCATTACCTTTAATATGGCCGAACTGAGTGCCAGACATTATCCCATTGCCTTAGAATTGCTGCTTTATGCTGGGTTGTTCATCGCCTTTGGCGTCAAACTCCCCATTTTCCCCCTGCATACCTGGCTCCCTGACGCTCACGGAGAAGCCTCTGCCCCAGTTTCCATGATTTTAGCTGGGGTCTTGCTGAAAATGGGCGGCTATGCCTTAATTCGCATGAACCTGGAAATGCTTCCCAATGCCCATCTCTACTTTGCCCCAGTTCTAGCAATCCTGGGGGTCGTGAATATTGTTTATGGCGCATTGAGTGCCTTTGGGCAAGATCACCTCAAGCGGCGTTTAGCCTATTCTTCCATTTCCCACATGGGATTTGTCTTGATTGGGATTGCTTCTTTAACGGAACTGGGAATCAGCGGTGCTGTTTTGCAAATGATCTCTCACGGATTGATTGCTGCCGCTTTATTCTTCCTCGCTGGAGTCACCTACGATCGCACTCATACCCTGGCAATGGAAAAAATGGGCGGTTTGGCGAAGTTGATGCCTAAAGTATTTGCCCTATTTACTGCCGGTGCAATGGCATCCTTGGCGTTACCGGGGATGAGTGGATTTGTGAGTGAGTTGACCGTATTTTTGGGACTTTCCACCAGTTACGCTTACAGCACCCCGTTTAAAGTGGTGGTGATTGGGTTAGCTGCCGTGGGTTTAATTGTCACCCCCATTTATTTGCTCTCTATGCTGCGCCAGGTGTTCTACGGCAAAGTTGAGCCAATGGTGAATGTCGAGGCGTGGGAGTTCATGGATGCGAAACCTCGGGAAATTGCGATCGCCGCTTGTCTGTTATTGCCCATTATCGGAATTGGGTTATATCCGAAAGTGGCGACTCAAACCTACGACGTGAAAACCACGGAAGTTGCCGCAGAGGTTCGCAATGCCCTACCCATCTTTGCTCAACAGCAAGATCGCTTGTTCTCCGGTGGATTTTACGCCCCCAGTATCCCCCGTGTCGATGCTCAAGCTTTATTTGGCGTGACGGATATCGGTAAGGGCGCTTAATAGATTTCGGGGCATGACAATTCATGCCCCACAGTTACCCCATACTCCCGAATCCTGGCTGAATTCGGGAGTTTAACGCTTTTTAGGGACTTGTTTGCTATGCCGCAAGCATCCCCTATGATTTAGACTCGCTGTATATATATAGTGAATATCTAAAAGTCTGTTGAGTGAACACCTTTGGTTCTGAGCCGTAGGCGATCGGTACAGTACCGATTAAAAACCAGATTTTTGGACAAAATTTTGTGCGAATTGCTACAGATTTTCTCAAAAAACTCGATTTATCTTATTCATACGGTGCTGATATTTTAAGGCTCAACGCCGGAAAGCTTTCGGGTGGGGATTAGATAAAAAGGAGAAAAAACAGGCTTTCTCCGGGGTAATAAATGGCTGATTATTAAAGATTGTGTAAAGACAAGGGGTTTGTAACCTCAAAGCATTTGTTGAAATTAGCCCGCCCAAGCGGGCTTTATTTTATGTGATTCCACCCTTCCAGGCTAGGGGATTTCCGATAGATCCGCCTCTAGGAGTAAGCGTGGGAACAAATGTAATCCACGTTTCTAAACTTGACCCAATGAAGTAGGACGATTTACACCCTGGAGTATAGATGACAGGGAGAGAGTTTTATGCTATTTCTTGGCGGCATGGTCCGTAAATCTTCATTTTTAGCGTAGTAATCAGCTATTGGAAGTTTTTTTTAGAAAAAATCACCTCAAAACTTCATCCCAATGGCAGATGAGAGCTTTACAACTGATCGATGAGAATTATAAGCAAGCGATAGAGAACTCCGAGAGTCAAAAGCGGACCTGAAATGGACTGTCCAGTGTGAGGACAAATCCCAAACAGAACGCTTAAAGATGGGGAGACTTTCTATCGGGTCGAACTCTAGTAGAATGGCGGGACTCTGAAAGGGGGTGGGATGGCCTGACCCACTAACTCCTTAAATATCGGAAGACCGGCTGCATTTACCACTGTGCGATCGCACTGATTGTCTGGGTCTGAATTGAGCAACAGACCCCCGTGAGTATCGCTGCTGATAGGAAGAGGATAAAGTTATGAATGATGCTGTAAAAATCTTTTCTCATTATAATACCAAGTCAGGCTCTGTGTCTAAAAAAAGCCGGTGGCCTATTTACTTATTTTTAGGAATTACAACGAATCTGGTGGTTTGGGGGCTGGCGATCGCCTATATTACCCTCAAAGCCCCAAACTATACGACAAAATGGTCGATCACGTTACCGAGTACGGGTTCTACAACCCGCGTAGACTTACCCGATATTGGGATCGCTTCCTCCCAAACCGACTCTCCCTACCGATATGATTCCCACCACGACCCTCGGGAAAATTACAAATATATTGCTGGAAGCGATGAGGTGAGAAGCCGCGCAGCCCAATTGCTCAATCTCGACCTGAAAGCCTTCAATAAACCCAAGATCGAGATTATCGGCAACTCCACCCTAATGGAGTTTGAAATTGTCGGAGATACTCCCCAACTCGCTCAACAAAAGGCAACCGCCCTCCACCAAGCCTTTGAACTTCAGTTAGAGGCACTCAGGCAAGAAGAAATCAGTGATCAGGACCGCAGCTTACAAATGTTGCTCAGTCAGTCTCAGCAAAACTTAGAACAGGCCCAGGCTAGATTATCTGAGTATCAAGTTAGCTCCAGCATCATGTCTTCTGAGCAATTGGTTGATCTCTCAAAAACCATTGAAGCCTTACGGAAGCAAAAAGCGGAAGTGGATGCCCTGAATCGGCAAAGTAATGCCCGAATGGTCCAAATTACTCAAAACTTAGACCTTTCCCCCGCAGAAGCAAACGAAGCCTTTGCCTTACAGTCTGATGCTTTATTTCAAGACTCTCTGCTGAAATATCAAACGGCGAGGGGTGAGTTAACGACCTTGACCTCGGTTTATACTCCGCGTCATCCTGTGGTTCTGGCTAAACAACAAGAAATCGACGAAGCCCGAGAACAATTAACCCAACGGAGTCAGCAAATTGTCGGGCGACCCTTTGATCCGGAAATCTGGGAACAAACCAACTTAGGAAGTGGCGACAATGCCTCTAAGCGAGACCTCTTTTTCCAAGAGTTAATTACATTTCAAACCGAAAATGTGGGCTTAGAAGCACAATCCCAAGAGTTAGGATCGCAGATTGCCAGCTTGGAAAATCGCTTAAAAACCTTGTCCGTGCAGGGGTCAGAACTGGAAAATTTACGCCGGGACGTTCAAATCGCCGAAGCGGTGTTTTCTTCAACTTTAACCCAGCTTGATATCAGTAAATCTAACATTTTTGCCAGCTATCCACGGATTCAAATGTTGACGCCACCGGCCTTGCCTGAAGAACCGAGTTCGCCTAAAAAAGTTTTAGCCTTACTTGGTGCAGGCATGAGTTCGATCTTTTTTACCACTGGATTTCTGCTGCTGTGGATGCGGGATGTCAAAAATCAACGGCGTAAACAGGGGGTAATCCTAGAGCCTAAACCCCAACCGATTCCCGTTAACTCAGCTTACCCTCAGCAAAATTCCTCTACCGCAGTGTCTAAGCGATGAAGCCAGAAAATCTACCTGAAAAGTTAGTGTGGTATTACATTCTTGGCACTTATATCATTTACTTTATAGGCGCTCAGTATGTACTTGCCCCTCTGTTATCTTATGTTCTGCTATTTTATGTGCTAAAAAAATGGTGGAACCAAACGGAGGAGACACCCCTAGAAGAACGGGTCAGGTTTACTCCCTCGAACTGGCTGTGGATTGTGGCGATGTTCATCATGCACATCGCGTTAATCATGGGTCATATAGAGTTTGGAATGGGATTACCGCAAATCATTCGCTCTACGGTGAATGGATGGCTCCGAAGCTGGGCGCTGTTGGCACTCTTTCCCCTCGCCGCTCATTTAGATATTCGCCCAAAGTTGATTTATCGAGCGATCGCTATTCTTTGTATTCAAAGTTTGATTTTGATTCCCTTCGGTTATCTGTTTAGCATGGCCGGTCTTCCGAGCAAGCTCTATACTTCTCCTTTGCAAGCTTTTGGAGGGGGTTCTTTATACAACGTCAATTTACTCTATCAGTATGATTCCGAAGGGGGTCAAACGCGAATGTTTTTATTCGCACCTTGGGCACCGGCGTTAGGAATGATTGGCAATATGTACTTTGCGATCGTTCAACAAGAGCAAGACAAAAAATGGCGGTGGTGGGGGATGGTGGGGGCAGCAGCAATGGCGGTTTCATCGGTTTCTCGCTTAGGAATTATCGCCTTGCCTTTGGTTCCTGTCGCGGTGTGGGGATTGACCCATTTTTTAAGACCTTGGGTAATCTTTACATCCGGGTTTGCCAGTTTAGGCTTAGGGCTATTTGCACCCGCCTTGATCGAGTTTCTCAGCGCCGTTAAAAATCGATTTACTCAAGCCCGGGCTAGTTCTTCCCACGTTCGAGATCAACTCCAAGAAATAGCCCTTTATCGATGGAAAATGGATGCCCCTATTTGGGGACATGGCATTCTTCAACCGAAAGGACCAAAAGTGGTGGAATATATGCCCGTTGGCTCTCACCATACTTGGGTTGGGGTGTTGTTTCTGCATGGACTCGTCGGCTTTTTCGCCATCGCGATTCCCATGATTTGGACCTTCATAGAAATGCTGATTAAAGCCCAGCACTCTCAAATTGCTAAAGTTAGCTTACAATTTCTGATAGTTTTATTTTTGTTCACTTTTGCGGAAAATGTTCAGGGTTTGGCTTACCTCTATTGGCCCTGTTTGATTCTGATGGGCATGGCCTTTAAAGAACAATTAATCGTTTGGAGCGACACTGATGAAAAAGAAACGTATCTTATTTCTGATTTCTGATAAAAAGATGGGCGGTGTGATGACAATGGTGGATAGTTTGACGGGTTCTTATCTATCCAAACAGTTTGACTTTAAAACCGTGTGCCTCGATGCCCATGAAGCCATCAATGAACGGGTGACTCCCGATGTCGTGGTGATTAATAAAGCCTGTACCTGGAAGAGAATCCCGAATTTACTCTGGTTATATCTCCGGAAAAGAAAAACCCAAGTGGTGATTATCGAGCATCACTACACGGCGGGATTTGAAACCCATCAAGTTCCTGAGAAAAAGCGCTTCCGGTTGATGCTAAAAATTTCTTACGCTTTAGCCGATCGCGTGGTGGCAGTTTCCGAAGACCAAGCCGATTGGATGTTTAAAAACAACCTCGTAGAGGCTGAAAAGCTTTATAAAATTAATCCAGCGGTCAAACTGAAAGAATTCCTAGAAGTGTCCGATCGCCAGCCCCGCAAAGAAATTCATTTAGCCGCCTATGGTCGATTCTGCCAACAAAAAGGATTTGACATTTTGATAGAGGCCATGAAGTTAATTCCCCAACATACTGTGAATTTATATTTAGGAGGTGATGGCCCGGACAAAGATGACTTGAAAGAGCGCGCCATCGGCTTAAAAAACGTGACATTTTGTGGGGCAATTGACGATGTTCCGCAGTTTTTAGAAGGATGTGATGCAGTGGTCATTTCATCACGCTGGGAACCCTTTGGATTAGTCTGCATGGAAGCCAAAGCCGCAGGAAAACCCGTGATTGCCTCAGATATTGATGGGTTACGAGAACAAGTGGACAATTGTGGGATTTTGGTTCCCCCAGAAGATCCCGTTAAATTGGCCGAGGCGATCGCCTCCTTGGGCGATCATGACCTGTTGACTTGGGGGCAAAATGGGCGGAACTCGGTCAAAGATGCCCGGACCCAATTTTTAACAAAATGGGAAAACTTACTGCTGGAATTAACTCAAAGTTAAAATCGGTCTGTTTTTTTAAAAGTTCTGATCAACATCTCAATCATCAATAGAAAGGAAGATATTTAATGAAAAAGTCCATGCGCTGGGATCGTTTTTTTACGAGGGGAACACCAGTTATCGCACTGCCGGATTGGAATGCTCCTCGGCTTTTTGTCCCGGCTGAAAATTTTTCGCAGCGGTGGAAAGGAAGCTCCTTATGTCCTCCGCCCTCGGTGGAACCCGATGCCATTGCCTTGCCCCCAAAACTGAGGCGAATTTTGTATCGAATTCGGGTGGCGTTAGGCCCGTCACCGATCATATTTGCCAACCGAAAAAAGTCGGGATCAATCGATATTAAAGGGTTTGTCCGGGAGGTTTTACCCGAGTTTAGTTGGGCCGCCCTTTCCGTCGGTGTTCCGGGTAAAGCGCAGAAAATTACCGCCCAACTTTGGAACGATCGCAATGAAGTGATTGGATATTTGAAATACTCTTCCAAACCCATCGCCTGCGATCGCATCGCCCGGGAATACGCCGTTCTTTCTCAATTGGATGTCCAACCCCGACCCTTAAAATTTGGCCCATTGAGTAAGGGGACTGCCCTTTTAATCGAACCGATTCAGGGAAAACATATCTCTTGTGGAACGCTTCCCCCAGAACCCGCGATTCTCACTCTCCTCGATCAGTATGCGATCGCCCCACCTGTGCCCCTACATGAGCATCCTTGGGTTCAATCGTTCCAACAAACAGCCGAACCCTTCGCCATCAAGTGGTTAGAAGCCCTGGACCGTCGCCCCTGGCCGATTGTCGCCCTACATGGGGATTTTTCCCCCTGGAACCTGTTGCGATCGCCCGATGGCAATATTTTTGCCATTGACTGGGAATATGGTGTAGCGGAAGGGTTTCCCTACCTCGACCTCGCGTATTACATCCTACAGGTCGCCTATTGGTGCTTGCAGTGGTCTCCCACTCAAGCTTTTGAGTCCGCAGTCAAGTTTCTCTCTAGTACAGATGGGCCAAACCTGACATTAGCGGAAGCAACAGCGATCGTGCGATTGAGTGCCTATCAGGGCTATCAATTTATGCTCGAAGATGGACATTCTTTGGAAGAAGAACCTCAATATTGGCGATCTAAGGTGTGGGAACATGAACTTTGCAACGTTACAAACTAAGGTTAAAAAGAAGCTCAGTAACAAATTTGTTCAGAATATTGGCTGGCTAACCGGGGCCGAATTTGCCATCCGAATTGTCCGCTTACTGACAACCGTGGTCTTAGCCCGGTTTTTAACCCAGTACGATTATGGATTGGCAGCCATTGTCTTAACCACTTATGAATTTACCCATGTTTTTACCGACATTGGCATCGGTGCCAAACTGATTCAAGCCGAACCCGAAGAACTCGAAGACCTCTGCCGAAATGCTTATTGGATGAGTTGGGTCCTCTATGGCGGCTTATTTCTGGGTCAGGCCCTGGTTGCTTTTCCCATTGCCTGGTTTTATAGCGATACCAATCTAATTTTCCCCATCGCCGTTTTAGGAGGTGTCTTTTTAATCACCCCGTTAGGGGTCGTGCAAGCCATCTTACTCCGTCGAGAAAATCGCTTAGAAATTCAAGCGCTCAATCATACCGCTGTCCAGGGAACCAGTAACTTGTTATCCCTGGTTTTTGCGGTCTTAGGATGGGGAATTTGGGCCATTGTCATTCCGAAAATTATGGTAACCCCTTTATGGGCTTATATCTACCTCCGCAACCACTCTTGGCGGCCAAAAGGAGGTTTTCGGAACGATAAATGGAAAGAGATTTTTGGGTTTGGGAAAAATGTCTTGGGCATTGAACTATTAAAGACCCTGAGAACGAATCTGGATTATATCCTCGTGGGTCGCTTTTTAGGAATTACGGAGCTAGGCGCTTACTTTTTTGCCTTTAATGCTGGATTGGGCATTAGCTTGAGCATTATTAAATCCATTAATGCTGCCCTCTTACCTCATTTATGTGCACTCCGACAAGACTGGGTAAAAATGAAACAGCAGTTCTATAAGAGCTTAAAGGTAATTGCTGCTTTAATCATTCCCTTAGCCCTCTTACAATCCACAATGGCCCCGTTCTATGTCCCGATTGTCTTTGGAGAAAAATGGATCGGAGCCATTCCGGTTTTAATGCTAATCTGTCTCTCTGCTATCCCTCGTCCGTTTGGGGATGCTGCCTCTCAATTAATGGTGGCAATTGGCCGACCGGATATCGATTTTAAGTGGAATATTATCTTTACCACAATCTTTACCATCAGCCTGTTTATCGGCCTCCAGTGGCAAGTGATTGGGTTAGCAGTAACCGTATTACTCGTTCATGCGATCGCCTTACCGGCCTATACGATTTGGGCGAGTCGGTATGCGTTCAACCGCAATCGCTAATCCTTACTCGGGGGAACCGTTAATCACCGTTTCCCCCAGGCCATTCCCCTCTTTTGTATCCCCTTTTAAAAAGAACAACCCTCTCCTTAAGTCCTTTAGTAAATTGCAGGGTTAAATCTATGAAATTTATTTCTGTCATCGTTCCCGTTTATAACCTAGAACAGTATATCGTTGACACCATCCAATCTGTGTTAGCCCAAACTTACAAGCATTTTGAATTGATTGTAATTGATGATGGATCAACCGACCGAACCGCTGAAATTTGCGAACAATTTCAGGAACCCAAATTAAAATTAATTCGTCAGAGAAATAAAGGGGCAAATGCCGCTCGAAATGCGGGACTGCGGGCAGCTCAAGGAGACTATATTGCTTTTCTTGATGGGGATGACCTCTGGTTCCCTGAAAAACTCGCCAAGCATATTGAGCATTTAGAACAGTCCCCACAAGTGGGCATTAGCTATAGTCAATCCGCTTTTATTGATGAAGCAGGAAACCCTATGGGACTCTATCAAATGCCTAAACTCACTGACATTACGGTTAAAGATGTCCTCTGTCGTAATCCTATTAGTAATGGATCCTGTGCTGTCCTTCGTAAAGAGGTATTTGAAGATATTAAATTCCAAGATGACCTCTATGGAACTCAGGACGATTTTTACTGGGATGAGCGATTAGAAGGATCACAAGACCTCGATTGTTGGTTTAGAATTGCTCTGCAAACGGATTGGAAAATGGAAGGAATTTCCGAAATTTTAACCTTGTATCGGGTGAATTCTCATGGACTCTCGGCCAAACTCTTAAAAAAACAAGAGTCTTGGGAACAAGTTATCGAAAAAACTCGGCAGTATGCACCGGATGCCGTCGCTCAATGGGAAAATCCAGCCCGCGCTTATCACTTGCGATATTTGGCGCGTCGGGCAGTTACATTAAAGGATGGAATAACCGCCCTAAAATTAGCCTGGATTGCGATCGCCACTCACCCCAAAATGGTGCTAGAAGAACCGAAACGCACGGTAGTTACCCTAGGGGCTGCCACAGTTCTTTCAGTGCTGCCTAAACCCATTTATCAACAACTCGAAGACCTTGGAATGAAAGTAGCAGGATGGTTTCAAAAACGTCAAGTTTTTCAGTATAAAATTTAACCCCTCTGTTGCCGTTCCTTCTCAACCCTCGATTTTCTAGCCGTAGGGAAACCAGGTTCTCCCTAAACTGTTTTAAAATTTACTCACTTTCTCAATCTAACCAGTCATTATGAAGCTAGTTTCGGTAGTGGTTCCGGTTTATAATGTTGAAACCTATATTGCGGAAACCATTCAGTCAATTCTCAATCAAACGTACTCTAATTTTGAAATCCTGCTTGTCAATGATGGGTCAAGCGATCGCAGTATAGAAATTATTCAAACCTTTGATGACCCCCGCATCACTCTGATTCATCAAGAGAACCAAGGGGTATCAGCCGCCCGAAATCGGGGAATTGCGCAAGCCAAGGGAGAGTATGTTGCCTTAATTGATGGGGATGATATCTGGGCTCCGGAAAAGCTGGAAAAGCACGTTGAACATTTAGAAAAATCCCCCAAAATTGGCCTTAGTTTTTGTCGTTCTGCGTTTATTGACCTCAAAGGAATGCCCTTGGGAATTTATCAAATGCCCCGGCTTCACAATATTGAACCCCATCATATTCTCTGCCGAAACCCCATTGGTAATGGGTCAGTTCCAGTAATTCGTCGGGCTGCCCTTGAAGCAATTAAACATCCCTCAACCCGAAATAATGGTGCATCAATTTCCTATTTTGATGAGAGTCTTCACCACTTAGAAGATGTAGAATGCTGGCTCCGAATTGCCCTAAAAAGTGATTGGCAAGTGGAAGGTATTCCTGAAGCACTTACCCTCTACCGCGTTAATTTAGCAGGGGCTTCAACTAAGGTTGATCAGCAGATAGCTTCCTTAGAAAAAATGCTGCTTAAAACTGCCACTTATGCGCCTGA
Organism: Laspinema sp. D2d; assembly: GCF_025370755.1. Lineage (GTDB taxonomy): Bacteria > Cyanobacteriota > Cyanobacteriia > Cyanobacteriales > Laspinemataceae > Laspinema. Next base: position 103,343 of record NZ_JAMXFC010000008.1, read on the forward strand.
ACTCGTGGCAGAATGGGGCAGTATGGCGCGGGCTTATCAAATTCGCTTTTTATCCCGCAGAATGGTCAGTCTCGGCAAGGGAAAACAAGCGGTGAAACTGGCAAATCAAGCGCTGTTAACCTCCTGGAAAATCGCCCGGGATGAGCCTCGCCGGACCTTTCTCACTTTAGCGGCAGCCTATTCCCTCTATCTTTTACCCGCATTTATTTATAAACAAATCGAAGCCCGAGGGATGAAAATGGCGGGACTGGCGCAACAAAAACGAATTCTGCGCGAACAGCGTAACTAGACAATTGATTGAGTTTTTAAACTGAGGATAGTAAACCGATGAAATTTGTTTCTGTGATTGTTCCCGTTTACAATGTCGAGCGATATATTGCCGAAACCATTCGCTCAGTTTTAGCTCAAACCTATGCTCATTTTGAAGTATTAATCGTGGATGATGGGTCACCGGACCGGAGTATAGAAATTTGTGAGAAACAGTTTGATGACCCCCGAATTAAAATTATCCGCCAAGCCAATCGGGGATTAGCGGGAGCGAGAAACACGGGAATTCGTCACGCCCAAGGTGAATATTTAGCCTTTTTAGATAGTGATGATTTGTGGGAACCGGAGAAACTAGCAAAACATATTGAACATCTGGATAGGGCGGGGGATGTCGGAATTAGTTTCTGTCGTTCCGCTTTAATTGATGAAGCGGGCAATCCTACCGGAACCTATTTGATGCCCCAATTAACCGATATTGATGTGCCTTGTTTGTTGCGGGGTAGTCCTTTAGGAAATGGCTCAACTCCAGTCATTCGACGAGAGGTTTTTGATGCTATTGAATTTGAAGAAAACCGCTACGGTACGGTAGAAAAATTTTACTTTGATGAAGCATTTCGGCAGTCGGAAGATATTGAATGCTGGTTAAGAATGGCGTTAACCACCGACTGGAAATTTGAGGGAATTCCTGAAGCACTTACCTTATACCGGGTGAATACAGGGGGTCTTTCGGCGAACTATCTTAAGCAGCTTGAAAGTTGGGAACAGGTGTTAGAAAAAACCCGGTCCTACGCACCGGATGCGATCGCTCAATGGTGGGATTTGGCGATCGCCTATGAACTGCGATATTTAGCCCGCAGTGCCATTCGCGTCAAAAATGGCAAAGTTGCCGTAGAGTTGATGAATCGAGCGCTAGGGACCTACTGGCGCATCCTCCTAGAAGAGCCCCGGCGCACGGTTTTAACCCTAATTGCTGCCTATGTCTTACGATTGTTACCTCCCTCCATTTATAGCTGGATTGAAAATCGCGGCAATCAGTTAAATGGTTCCACCCAACAGCAGAAAATTCACCGCGATCGCCATCCGGAAACCTCCCCATCCAGTATCGAAATCGGGGTCTCTATCAAATAGCCCTTGGCGATCGCTGGCGATCGTCCGTTAAAATAGAGAGAAAGCCCTCACCCTATCCGGTTAGGGCTTTCCAGATTAAGCCCCCTGATGACGGTCTATTTAAGGTTTTTACAAACCAGTTTTGACCTCAACCCACTGAAAACCTGATCGGATTGTGACAATGTTTAACCATTGGTTTCAAGGAAAGATGCGCACCTCTGTTTTAGCGGGTACGGCGATCGCATTGGCAGCATCTGCCACGGTGTTCGCTATTGGGTCCCTTGCTCTCGAAAATCGCGATCGCTTCGCCCAGAATCGAGGCAATTTTGAAGTAAAAAATAGTAAAATTTATGCCCCCGATGGCTCAGAATTTCTGATTAAAGGAACCAATATCAATGGTCCTGATTTTGGCTGGCCGGGAAATACCCCAAGCTATGTTGATTTAGTGGCAGACTGTTGGAATTTCAACACCGTGCGAGTGAATATCCGACTGTTAGGCGGGGAAGAATCCTACGAGGAAAATGGCACGATTGAAGAAATTATTGACGTTTACACCGGGCGCGGTTTAGTCACAATGGTGGAACCCCATGACCGCACCGGGTCTTACTATGAAGGGGAAGATTTAGAAACCCTCAAAGATTTCTATCGAGACCTAGCCACTACCTATAAAGATAACCCTTATGTCTGGTTCAATGTGATGAATGAACCGGGGGGTCATGAAAGTAGTGCCAATATTGATAAATGGTTGAAAGTTCATCAAGAAGTCATTAAAGTGATTCGCGATGAAGTCGGCGCAGAGAACATTATCGTGATTGATGGGCATTACTGGGGTCAAGATGTAGGAGAGTGGAATTCTAAAGCAGTTTCTTCAGAAAAAAGTGCTATTTTAGGACAGTCTCAAAAACTTATGAATTTTAACGGTAAACGCTATGATAATTTAGTGTTTAGTGTCCATTTTTATGACCAATGGAAATATTCTGAGACCAAAATGGCCGATTATTTAGACCGAGCGATCGCCAAAAATATCCCCCTGATTATCGGAGAATATGGGGTGGAAAAAAATGCCGAATTTAAGTCTCCTGTTGAGTTCATGTTCAATACAGCCGTGCCTCGAAATATTGGACGCATTGTTTGGGCTTGGTGGGGGGGCGATAATTTTGAATTAACCACTACGGATAATGGCGGAGGTCATCATATTGATAGCTGTGAAAATCCCACCAATTTAACTTGGTTGGGAGAGCAAGTTTGGAAAGATAATCATGGAGAAGATCCTCGCAATTGACCCCGAGTAACCCACCGATGAACAGCCACCCCAGGGGTTTAAACTGGAGGATCTCTTTCCCCAAAAGTCTCGCACGTTTAGCCGTTGCTCTATTAACCCCGATCGCCCTCACGGGTTGCCAGTCTCCAGCACAGATACAACCCCCAGCGGTACAAACGGAGTTTGAGCCGGGGTGGAATAACGTAGCCCTAGGCGGCGGGGGATATGTCACGGGCCTCTATCTCCATCCCCAAGTGCCTAACTTAGTATATATCCGAACCGATATGGGAGGGTTCTATCGCTGGGACGCAACCCAGACCCGGTGGATACCCTTGACCGATCGCTTTACTCGGTCCGAAAGTGGTTACTATGGCGGGGAAGCGTTAGCACTTGACCCCAACCATCCCGACCGGGTGTATATTGCGGCAGGCAAATATTTATGGGCCGAACCGGGGACAATTTTTAAGTCTAGCGATCGCGGTCAAACTTGGGTGCAGTCGGACCTCCGCCTGCCAATGGGAGGGAACGAAGAACTACGCGGGGCTGGAAATCGCCTGGTAGTGAGTCCCCATGACTCGAATTTGCTGTTATTTGGGTCCCGACAAAATGGCTTGTGGCGGTCTCTTGATGCCGGAATAACCTGGAACCCCATCCCCGGTTTTCCCACCCCTTCAGACTCAAAAATTGGCATTCTGGCGATCGCTTTTGACCCCAATGATGCCAGCCAAATTTATGCCAGCGTTTACGGCGATCGCCTCTATGAATCCACCGATGGCGGAACAACCTGGAATCCCCTGCCCGACAGTCCCTCACAAGCGTTTAAATTAGCCGTCGCCTCCGATAGCACTCTCTATGTAACTCATGCCCAAGGGGTTAGCAAATATCTCCAGGAAACCTGGCACGATATTACTCCCCCGAACAATCCTTTTCTCTCCTTGATGGGTCGCGAAACTCCCCCCTTTAATGGATTAAGTATTCATCCCCAACATCCCCAAGAACTGATCGTCAGTCATGGCGAAACCACCCGAACGCAACTCTACCATTCCCGAGATGGCGGGGTAACTTGGACTGAGAAAAAATCTCAAATTAATAATACCGTTCCCTGGTGGCCGGATGATTATTTTAGTAATCATTTGTCAGCTTTAGAATTTGACCCAATTGTTTCAGGGCGAGTTTGGTTATCCGATTGGTATGGAGTCTGGAAAACGGACAATTTTAACGAAAATCGGCCCCTTTGGACCAACTATAGCCAAGGTCATGAACAAGTCGTTACCTTTGAGCTCATCTCTCCCCCGACGGGTGCATTACTCCTGAGTGCTGTAGCCGATGTGGAAGGATTTTATCATTCCCGATTAGATCAGATTCCGCCCCAACGTTTTGGGTCCGATCGCGGTTCATTTCAAGAGACTTATAGCCTAGATTATGCGGCACAATCTCCTGAACATTTAGTCCGAGTCGGAGGCGATCGCTGGAATTCTCGTTATGGCGGTGCCACCTCCGCTGATGGCGGGTTAACCTGGCAAAGATTCCCTCAATTTCCGGAAGAAATGATGCCCATGCGGGTTGCCGTCTCAGCCACCAATCCCCAGCTATTTGTTATCACTCTGAGTAATGCTCAAGGCATCCAAACCCAAGATAATGGTCAGTCCTGGCAACCGATTCAAGGTTTACCGGATAGCATGAAAGGTCCTTGGAAATGGTCTCAACCTTTAGCGGCTGATGCGGTGAATGGTACCCGATTTTATTATTATCATGAAGGCACAGTTTACCAGAGTCAGGATGGCGGATTATCCTTTGCTCCAGTTTATCAAAACTTACCCAAATCTGATTGGCATTTTCTTAAAACAATGCCGGGAGTTGAGGGAGAAGTTTGGATCAGTTTAGACCAGGACGGATTATATCGATCGCCGGATGGGGGACAGAGTTTTTCCAAGGTAAAAGGAGTTGAACAAGCTTATTTATTTTCGTTTGGAAAAGCTGCCCCCGGACAGAAAGTACCCGCCCTATATCTATATGGCAAAATTGTTAATCAACCGGAGAGTATTTTTTGGTCTCCTGATTTAGGAGAAACGTGGATTAATATCGGCGATCCAGAGATTCCCATCGGCAATCAACCCAATGTAATGGAAGCCAGTCAACAGCAGTTTGGCTTAGTGTTTGTCGGGACCAATGGTCGGGGGATTTATTACCGGGCGATCGGCGATGAATAACACGCAAGTCAAAACGCCATTTTTACTCAAATCGTTACCTTTCCTGTTGATTTAGAATGGGAATAGGTTGAGCGCTGAGCGTTTTTCGGCGACGTTTCATGAGTAATGCACCGACAAAACCGAGGGCAACTGCGGCGGAGGGTTCATAAACAGATTCTGATTCCATCACTGGGGTTTGAATCATGTTAAAACCCGGGGGGCCCATGTATCCATCCCCATACTTTGCACTCATCTCACAAGCCTGAAATTTACAAGCGCTCAAAGGCAAGCCCGGTGGTGCTTTTATGTATCCACTAAAAATATCTGTGAAACGCGGCTCCGTATTCTCTAGGATCCACAGGTATAATCGGTCCTCCAGGATTCCAAAAAGAGAAAGTTCCCCGTTCAATGGCTGTAAGCTGCCTCCCCCTGATGACCATTTAAAATCTGTGACAACCTCCGGGACCACCGTCGCCCGGTTGATGCTGTCGAAATAACCGGGCGCGGCAGTGTATTCTCCATCAATGAAAAACGTATTAGGTGGAGAAGAAATGATGGTATCGAAAATCCCATCAGCGAGGGTATATTCAATTTCAAAGTTTTTAAAAGCCAGGGCAGATCCAGAAAGGCTGCCTTTAAAGGTCAACCCATTTGCTGGAGTTGCACTCAGCACTCCCATTGAACTAAAAAGGACGGCGAAAAGGGTCAAAAATTGGGGCTGGTTCAAGAGTAGTTTTGGCATAATATGCTCCTATTATTTAATGAATCAATTGGGTCGTTGAGGAGTGGATTTTTCGAGCCTTGAATTTAGCAGGAACTCAAAGGGAGATTGGCGATCGCCTGGTTCTGATAGAAAATCAATCCATCCAAACACCCAATTTTAGGGGTTTTATTGGGGCTTTCAGTCGGCCTCAGCAATGACAACCGCTGGTATGCTGACCGCTTTTCGGGGACGTTTTAAGAACAAGAAACCGACAAAACCGAGGGCGATCGCCGCTGACGGTTCGGGAATCGATTTGGGTTCGGGGACTGGCGTTACCGTCATCCGAGACCCGTATAATCCGCCTTTCCCTCCAAAGTCGGCAGAAGCATCACAAGCCTGCGTTTGACAAGCGCTCAAGGGTAGTCCCTCCGGTGCTTTTATGGTGGACATGAAAATATTCTGGTAAATGGGGGATTGGCTCACATCAAGGAGTTGGAGGAATAATCCAGCCTCGGTGATTCCAAAAATAGAAAGTTGGACGTCCACTACATTGACAGGATCCCCTACTGTATAGGTCTCATTAGTTGTCCATTTAAACTTCGTTACCACTTCTGGTACAAGGGTTGCAAGGCTCATCGGTACTGTAGGTTCAGGACCGAATGTGTAATCTCCATCTATGAAAAAGGTATTAGGTGGCGAAGAAATGATGGTTTCAAAAATGCCATCAGCAAGGGTATATTCAATTTCACTATTTTCTAAAGCGGGAAAGTCAGTTTGGTAAATTATTCCTTTAAATGTTGCTGCATTTGCTGGAGTTCCAATCAGCAGGCCCATTGAACTGATAACGGCAGCGGAGAGAGCAACTAATCCGGGACGAGTCAAGCCAAATTGGGTCATCATAGGGTCCTCTTGTATGATTCATTAGGGGTTATTTAAAAAGAAAATATGGCCGTGTAATTGAGGGGCTTTAGAAGCCCTGGGGCGGAAAATTGCGAAGCGATCGCCTGTTGAGAACAGAAGAGCAAGATTTTTCTCCCTGTTGCCTTTACAGTTGAGCGGCGATCGCACCTTGTTGAATCACTCCACTCGCTGTTTTATTAATAAAATTTACAAGATTTGGGTCGGAAACCTGTTCAATCTTATGGATTTATTTTATCTTTGATAGTTGAATTTAAACTCATAAAATATTAAAAGTTTTATGAAGATAATTATGGAATTTTTATACCCAATAAAGCCGAGGGTTGAAGTAAATCAATCCTCGGCTTTAGATAAGAATTATTTAAAGTTTGAAAGGGATAGTTCATTCAAACTTTGAAGCTAACTTAAGAAGCGATCGGCGTCATGGAGTGTTTGCCATACTTTTGCTTGTCCTCTAAGGACCGCACCTTATGTTCAGCCTTAACTGTTTCCAGAAACCAATCGATGGTTTCTTGCTTCACCCACCCTTTAAGAACTGCTATTTCTCCAAACTTCATCCCGGTTTGACGTTGATAGTTTAAAATGCGGGTGATTTGGTCATCATTTAACAAAGCCGCTTTCTTCAGATAATGTCCTAAAGGCTGCTGAGGATGAGCAGTTTCTAAATGGGGTAACTGTTCCGCAAAAAAGTCAACGGTTTCCGGTTTAACCCAGCCTCGGCGTGCGAGTAAATCTCCGAAGCGCAGATGCCGTTGATAAGCTTGTTCTTGCAAAATTGCTGCTACTTGTTCGGAAGAAATTAAGCCAGCTTTTTGGAGCAACTGACCGATGGGACTTTTGTATTGGTAGAGATTCAACTTTTGTTGAAATACTAACCAGAAAAAGGGCAAGTCTTCTACCAAATATCTCTTCCAGAGGCGTTTGGGTTCAGACATCAGGCGAAATGCCCATTCCACCCCATATTTACTCATCCATTCCGGCGATCTCGGACGGTTCCCGGCTTCAAAATCTAGGGTTGCCCCAATTGCCATAAACACTTTGATATTCGGCAACTGATTTTTATATTTGTAAATCCATTTCTCCTGTTTGGGTGCACCCACTCCCACGGCTAAAACCGTGGCCCCGGATTCATTGATCATTTCAATAATTTTTTGACATTCGGCTTCATTTTTCTCAAACCCGTATGAAGGGGAATAACAGCCGATTACTATTTCCCGACCTAACTTACTGTTAATATTTTCCTGGGCTTTTTGGGCGACTCCCTCGGCGGCACCGAGTAGAAAAATTTTAGTGTCTGGGTCATCTTGGAAATAGTTATAAAAAGCGGGAAATAAGTCTGAACCTGATATTTTTTCTCGGATAGGACTCCCCAGCCATTTGGAAACTATTTTAACAATTTGGCTATCACAAACCCGATAATCTGCTTCTTGATAAATATGATGAAACTCTGGGTCTTTTTGCAATTTTATTAAATGATCGACATTGGGGGTGACTACGACTCCGCCTTTGTCTTTAAGGAGACTCAGTAACTCTTCTTGGGTTACGTTATCGATGCTTACATTTAAGATGTTAATTTTGTTCATTGAATCAACCCCTGGAATAAGAGATGTGGACAATCTTGCTTTTACCGGATTTTTCACGAGATTTCTAAAAATTTATTTCGATTGTTCTGACCCACCCCTGAGAGGCAATTTCCGGTTTCCCCTCATCTGAGTCGATGGCCTACCTCAGATTATCGATGGCGATCGCCTCGGGAGAGAATCGGAGAGATTAAACTACAGGTTCTTGTTCCAGTCAGCAACACTAGCATTTTTCAGTTCAGGTTCAGGATTAAAAATGATAGGAGATAAACCGGGTACTTACCTGTGGTTCTGGTATTGAAACTATCTTTCCATAGCCGGAGCCTTTATGACATCCCCCTGCATGAATACACGGAAAGAGATTCCGACTGTCATTAACTTCTCTTTATTGAGAATATTCATGCTATTGGAGTATCTATTTTACTCTTTGTAAAAAAAATAGTTGAGGGTCATCTGTCTATAGATAGATTTTGCTTTAAGTTTTATACAAATATTCACGAAACTCTAATTGTAGAATAGAGATTTAGTTATACTGCTCTATCTCCGGGAGTACGCCTTTTACTCTCACACTCTCACCCCTACTCCATCGAATGTAGAATTTACGGAGATAGACTTCTAGCACAAAAAATAATAGCCTTTTAACAACTGCATTTAGTATGATCGTTACCAGTTAGCTCAATTTTGGGTAAAGCTTTGCATCATTGAGCGGGTTGAGATTTCGTAGAATTTGCCCGGGCGGGGAGAGGGTAAAATCTTCTCAACCTTTTATCGTCGTATCAAATTATTTTGCAAGCCGTGTCAAAACCTCTAGGATCCGGTGTTTGATCTCTATCAACGCGGATATTGGACCCCGGTTGACCCAAAGGCTCCAAATTTTAACCCATTTGTAGGATCCCGCTGGTGGGATTTTTTGAGCGGCTGTTACATCATTTACATAACATCAAGAGCTAAGGGGCTGAATTTTAAAGAGGCCCGGATGCAGTCAGAGGTTTTTCTTCGGGAAGCCTCCACTCACAATCCAGTGTCTGAGGAAAGTCACCTAGAACCCTAGCCTTATTCCTGCTTGAGTCCGGCTTTGAGGTGAGGGGCGCGGGAGGGTGTGCTGCAAGGGGTCTAATGTAGGATATTCTATAGCATAGGGTCGCTCCCGTTCGTTGTGCCTGGAGATGAAAGCTATAGGGGCGACGAACTCACCAGAAATTTCAGATAGGCAAAATAAGTCAACGATGATAGATCCCCAGAAAGATGAAATATTAGCCATTCTCTCGCAAATTGAGGAGTTGCAACGGGAACGGAGTACCCTTGCCATTGATGAGCTTTCTTTAGAAGAGGACTCTCCAGAAGCGATCGCAATGGCGTATCGACGTGCGGCAAGAGAAACGGCGGCGGTTGCTATAGAAGTGAAAGGAATTGACGATGCGATCGCCGCCCTGCACAGAAAACTTTCTCAGAAACAGAGCGAGTTGAAGCGCCAAGGCGGAAATAACGCGATCGCCGCCCAGGTTGAAGAGTCCCGAGAGTGTGCCCGGGTTCATGCCCACCGGATTAACGAACTGGCGAACGAACTGAGCGAAGAAGTCAAAGCACTCAAGGCGATCGCTGATGAAATTTCTCCCCGTTATTGGCAGGTTTATTACAAACCTTTTATTACCGGATTTACCAGTATTTCAGTCCCCCACGTTCGTTCCGATGGGGATGTCTGGATGATTATCAACCGCGTTTTGTAACTCGGAGTATTTCGGGACGGTTACCTTCTAGTAATCACCCAGACTGCATGAATAATGCCGGGAAGATAGCCCAAAAACGTCAAAATCAGATTAATCCAAAAGTCTCGACCCAAACCCACTTGTAAAAAAACGCCTAGGGGCGGCAGAAAAATAGCACAAATCAGGCGAATAGGATCCATTTTTTACCTCTTTTGTTAAATATCATCTCAACGGATCTCGAACGCTCACCGCAGAAGCACTCTCAGCGTTGTCCTCGTCCGGTCCATTTCCTATGTTAGCTTTTTCCGAAAGAATGCATCGGTGAGCGCACCCGAAGCGGTTTGACCCTGGGGGTCTATCACTGGGATTTTGTACGGACTTTTATCGCCAAGGAAAGCGCTGTTCTGAGGGCATCCATCTAGGGCGGGGGCGGGCTGCCCCAGGGTTGCCACTCTAGATCAACTCATCTCCGGTTTGAGGGTCTGGAGGGGCAACTTTGATCGCACCCAGAGCATAAACGATGGTAGGGTAGATCCGGTACGGTGACTCGACCCTCGCAAACACAAGCTAGGAATAGAGATCAAAAAAGAGAGCATCCCACCTGGGTGCTTAATTATCTCAAGCTGGAAAAAAAAGGGAGTGCGAACCAATGGCTGGCTGTATTTTTGCTCGGGAGGCTTTTGCTCCTACTGCGTCCCTGCCAAAACCAGGGAATCACAGGACAATTGAACCGATCGGGGTTTGTAATCGAGGGTTCTTAGGATGGGAAGGGCCGCGCCAGAGTGGTTTAGGTTCCGTTCCCTTCCGTCAACGCACCATGATATCTGCCGTTTTATCTTTAAAGTGTAGCTGAGGTAATTTATGCTGGCACCCCGTGACCTGCAATATCTGTTGGATATTTTAATCTCGGCAAAACTCGCTTTGAACTACGTTTCGAGAAGTAGCTGGTCCAGTTTTGTAGAAGATGTTCAATTACAAGATTCAGTAATTCGGCGATTAGAGGTGATTGGAGAGGCGGAACGTCGTCTGTCCGAACGCACCCGAGTTTCTCTGTCCCGAATTCCTTTTATTATGATGCGGAATAGAATTATCCATGAATATGATAAGATAGTATTAGAAGTGGTTTGGGATACGGTTCAAAAAGATTTACCTGTTCTTGTGGAATCTTTAGAAAAGGTTTTACCCGGGCAAGAACCCGAGGAACAATCCTACTACTAAACCTCGAAAAATAGCCTCTGTTTTCGAGGTTTAAATCTGCGTTAATCGGGTTCTATTTTGTGTTCGAGTCGGGATTTAACCTGGGGTTTGGTAAGTTGAGGATCAACGCCGCACCCCTGGAAAACCGACCAGTTGATCGCCCTTGGTGTGTTCTTAGTCTGGGTCTAAGGGGCGATCGCGCGCGCTTCCAGTCCCTGCATAAGCCCTCGTCGAACCCAGGAGAAGGTCCTGCTGTGTTCCGGGGATGCTCCGCCTTTTTTCCGTAAAACTACGGAACTTTTTACCCCTAGGGCAATCCCCTCTTTAGCGATCGCTGGACCCATTCCTCTTTCTGCGCCACCTCAGCCTACTGAACTCGTCCCCCTCCCCAGATTTCCAAAAAAAACTCCCCGAAATGATATAATTTTCTATAAATTCTCATCACCGGGTAGAAAATAACTCCCTCCCTTCAATCGGTAACAACTACAACGAATTATCAGGGGTTTTTAGGCCGAAAAGGGTCACTCGAAGTCGCTCTCCTGCTAAAGAATGGAAAACTTATATGGATTCAAATCGGAAACTCAACTCATACATTTGGCGAGTAGCGTTGCTACCTTTTGGCGGATTATTGATCCTTCTGGTCTTGCTCTATTCTAACCGAGAACAAGCCGAGCAATCCTGGACCCGTCTTAAGCCCATTAGTACCCAAAATTTAGGGGGAAGCGAAACCGTCTTAACCCCAACTGAACAACAACTCGGAACTCAAGAAATTAGGAACCTTGAAAATAGCTTCAATAACTTACAAGTCACCCTAATTTTAGGGGGATTAATCGAACTAGGGTTAATGGGGTATGCCGTATGGGCGATCGCCTCCGGCGTGAACCGTAGAGTTGAGGAAGTCGCCCAAGAAATCACCCAATCCTCCACGGATATTGCCACCACCATGACGCAACAAGAACGCATCGCCAATGATCAGGCAGCGTCGGTGAATCAAACCACTACCACAATGGATGAATTGGGTGCATCCTCCCGACAATCCGCAGAACAAGCGGAAGCGGCTGCCGCTGATGCACGCAATGCTTTAGTGTTAACCGAAGGCGGTAGCAAAGCCGTTGAACGAACCTTGGCGGATATGTCCGCTTTAAAAGCCAAAGTCGGAGAAATCGCCGAACAAATCCTCCGCTTGAGCGAACAAACCTCTCAAATTCGTAATATTTCTGGACTCGTCAGTGATTTAGCTACTCAAACGAATATGTTGGCCTTAAATGCTGCCGTAGAAGCAGTTCGGGCGGGGGAACATGGCAAAGGATTTGCCGTAGTTGCCAGTGAAATTAGAAAACTGGCCGACCAAAGTCAGAAATCAACGGAAAAGATTAATGGGCTAGTTGGAGACATTCAATCGGCGATTAATTCCACGGTAATTGTCACCGATGAAGGCAGTAAAACAGTCCAAGCTAGTTTAAAAATTGCCAAAGAAACCGCTGAAGCCTTCGAGGGAGTGACCGAAGCCATTAATAACATTACTTTAAGTACGCAACAAATTTCCTTGAGCGCCAAACAGCAAGCGATCGCTATTCAGCAAGTCGTCGAAGCTATGAACTCCCTGAATAAAGTTGCCAATCAAACCGCCCAAGGCATTAGCCAAGTTAAAACTGGCACCGATCGCCTCAACAGCGTGGCTCAAAATTTGAAGCAAATTGTTTAAAACTCCTGCGCTTTAAACCGGGCTAAACTCTTGAAAACTGCTGTCAGAGTTTGCCCCAGTTCAAAGGCATAATTCAGTGGATTTACCCGTAAATGGGTGCAATTTTGAGGAATTAAAATCAGCCGCCACTGATTTTGGCCGAATAACCTAAACTCGTCAAAATTTCCACAACTTTTTGCTTGCAATCCCCTTGCATTTCAATCGTATTTTCCTTTACCGTTCCCCCAGTTCCGCACTGGCTTTTGAGCTGCTTTGCTAAGTCCGATAACGTTTCGGGTTTGAGTTGAAAGCCAGTAATTTCTGTAACCGTTTTACCCTTGCGCCCCTTACGCGAGGCTTGCACGCGAATCTTTTGCTGAGAAGGCGGCAGTTCTGTAACCGGACGCTCCGTAGCGGCATTCGGTTGGCTACCTGTTCCGAATTCTTGATAAGCGATGCGATTGTCCCGAGCGGATTTCTTTTTAGAAGCGTCCATAAACCGTATCAAATCATAAGAAACAGCAATCCATTGTAGTTTAGCCTAGGGCAAACCCGAGGGAGTTAAAAGCGGCAAAGGGAGACAGCCGGAGGACTCCGGAATGAGCGCTGGCCTCGTATAATGGAAGTCTGATTCCATTATTGTTTCATTTATTGCGATCGCCGTGACTACCACACCCAGACCCTTAACCCCCACCTCTAACCCGCAACAACCGGATACCTTTGGACGCTTCGGACGCTTTGGCGGCAAATATGTCCCTGAAACCCTCATGCCTGCCCTAGCGGAACTGGAAACCGCCTATCAGCAATATCGCAACGACGCGGAATTTCAAGCTGAACTGGACTTGTTGCTGCATGATTATGTCGGACGTCCCAGCCCCTTGTATTTCGCGGAACGCCTGACCCAACATTATGCTAGACCCGACGGCAGCGGCGCACAAATTTATCTGAAACGGGAAGACCTCAATCATACGGGTGCTCATAAAATTAACAATGCGATCGCCCAGGCCCTCCTCGCCAAACGCATGGGCAAACAGCGGATTATCGCTGAAACGGGCGCGGGTCAACATGGGGTCGCCACCGCCACGGTCTGCGCCCGCTTTGGCCTAGAATGCGTGATTTATATGGGCGTTCACGATATGGAACGTCAAGCTTTGAACGTGTTTAGAATGCGTCTGATGGGGGCTGAAGTCCGCCCCGTTGCCGCTGGGACGGGCACCCTCAAAGATGCCACTTCCGAAGCGATTCGCGACTGGGTAACCAACGTGGAAACCACCCATTACATCCTCGGTTCCGTGGCTGGACCCCACCCCTATCCCATGATGGTCCGCGACTTCCATGCGGTAATTGGTCAGGAAACCCGCAGCCAATGCCTGGAAAAATGGGGCGGGTTGCCGGATATTCTCCTCGCTTGCGTCGGCGGCGGTTCCAATGCAATGGGGTTATTTCATGAATTTGTCAACGAACCCCAAATCCGCCTGATTGGGGTAGAAGCAGCGGGGGAAGGAGTGAATACCGATAAACACGCCGCGACCCTGACTCACGGCCAAATCGGAGTCTTGCATGGGGCAATGAGCTATTTATTGCAAGATGATGAAGGGCAAGTCATTGAGGCCCATTCGATTAGTGCCGGGTTGGATTATCCCGGAGTCGGTCCCGAACATAGTTATTTGAAAGACCTGGGACGGGCGGAATATTACAGCATTACCGACAAAGAAGCATTAGATGCCTTTCAGCGGTTATCGCAATTAGAGGGGATTATTCCTGCCTTGGAAACCTCCCATGCGATCGCCTATTTAGAAACCCTTTGTACCCAAGTTGAAGGTAGTCCTCGGATTGTGATTAATTGCTCAGGCCGGGGTGATAAAGACGTACAAACGGTCGCGAAACATCTTCTCCCTAACTCCTAACCGGATCAAACCCCATGAAACTCGGATTTCTACTGGCAAAGCTGGCACTCTTGACAATGGCGACGACGGTCAGTGGTTGTCAGTTTTCCACCTATTTAGAAGCCGGATTAGAAGAAGTGGGAATGGGGTCGAGTCCTCAACCCACAACCCCCATTCCCGCACCTTCTGATTCTGAATTAAGCCAGATGGAGCAAAGGGTTCATGAACTGGTGAATCAATATCGGCAGGCCCAAAACCTGCTGCCCCTAACCATAGACCCCCGAATCAGCGACCAGGCCCGAAAACATAGTGAAGCGATGGCCCGGGGTGAGATGACCTTTAGTCATGATGGGTTTGAGGACCGGATCAAGGCGATCGGTAAATCCTTGTCCTATCGCAGGGCTGCGGAAAATCTAGCCTATAACATGGGCTATCAGGATCCGGTCAATCAAGCGGTCGAGGGGTGGATTGGGAGTCCCGGCCATCAGAAAAATATGGTAGGGGCTTACGATTTGACCGGCATCGGCATGGCTAAAAATGCCAAAGGCGAGTATTATTACAGCCAAATTTTTATCAAGCGTCGGTAAGGTGAGCGCCCCCCTGGATTGGTCGGAGTGATCCAGGGCCATTACACCCCTTTCCGCTTCTAAATTCCACTCATCCCCAATACCCAATATGAACCCACAATTCAGACATCCCATTCTCCCCGAGACCACCCATGACGAGTTGGCACGGCAAAACTTCGTCACCAGCTTGAAAAAGCACGTTTTTAGTCTGAGTGTCAAAAATCAAGGGGTTTACGAAACCCGTGCGAAACCTCGCTTTGAGCAAGAGCATCAGCGGTCCCCAGAAACCCGCTATGAAATTCAGCAGGCGATGAAGGACGAGCCCCAATATCGATGGGTCAGCGCCCTGAAACGCATGGGCCAAGAACTGATGTGGGATTCAGTTCTTAGTAGTGTGGAACGTCAACTCCCAGCGTTACGGGAACGGGCGAAGGGGGTCACGCAGCCCTTGGGTTCTTTAACGTTAAACCCTGATCTGGTGATTCCCAGCTATCAACAAGCAGTAGACATTCATTGTATGCCGGGAAGTTATCACAGTGACTTGGACGGCGATGATGTAGCTGCCGGTGCACTCTACGATCGCGGGGTTTATTTATATGCCCAAGGAATGCTGGGTCCCCTAAATGATGATATGGGGCGATCGGCAGTGCAGAACTTTCTCAAACGGGAATACCCTGACTTTCACCCGCGCCATATTTTGGATATGGGATGTACGGTGGGTCACAGCACTTTACCTTATGTAGAAGGCTATCCGGAGGCAGCCGTTCACGGCATTGATATTGGAGCCTCTCTGTTACGATATGCCCATGCCCGGGCGGAAGCGTTAGGGAAGCGGGTCCATTTTTCCCAGCAGAATGCGGAAAAAACCAATTTTGCCGATCAGTCCTTTGATCTGGTGGTGAGTCACATTTTGTTCCATGAAATCCCGGTTCCCGCGCTTCGGAATGTCCTGCGGGAGTGCTATCGGTTGTTGACCCCGGGGGGAATGATGGTCCATATCGAAGCCCCTCTGTATCGCCACATGGATCCCTATCGTGCTTTCGCCTTCGATTGGGAAACGGTGAATAATAATGAACCCTTTTGGAGTGCATTTCGGGACCTGGATTTGAAAGCAGAGGCCACAAATGCGGGGTTTGAGCCAGACCAAGTGTTAGAAACCTTTGCACCCAATGGAGCCTGGTTGCAAGCCCAATCGAATGGGATTCCCAAGGGTCAAGGTTTTGGCAGTCGCGGGACCTGGTTCATGTTGGTAGCTTGGAAATAAGCAGTAAGGATGGGGATGAAAAAAAAATCCAAGGGAAAAAGGCCCGTTTATTTACAAAACCCGGAACAAGACCAGTTATTGGCGATCGCCCTGGCATTAGCAGGGGAAGTCTCGGTCCTGCGGGAACGACTTGACACAATCGAAAGAATCGCTGAGACTAAAGGACTGTTCACCGCTGCGGAGATTGAGGCGTATCAGCCTGATCCCCAAGGTGAACAGGAACGAGAGCAATGGCGGGCGGAATATATTGCCCGGGTATTGCGGGTGTTGCAGGAGGATGAGGGGTAGGTTATGACATTGCAAGCATTTCAAGTGTGCGATCGCGATTTAACACCGGAACAGTTGGCGGGGTATTTATCCGCTAGTGCGATCGCCGTGGATACGGAAACAATGGGACTCTTACCCCAGCGCGATCGCCTCTGTTTGGTCCAAATTTGCGATCCTCAAGGTCATGTCACCGTCATTCGCATCCCCCGAGGCCAAAAAGAAGCCCCCTATCTCAAAGAACTTCTCGAAGCGTCCAATATCCTCAAAGTCTTTCACTTTGCCCGCTTTGATATGGCAACCTTGCTCTATCATCTCGGCATCGCCGTCCAACCCGTCTTTTGTACCAAACTCGCCAGCAAACTCGCCCGTACCTACAGCCCTCGCCACGGACTAAAAGAAGTCGTCCAAGAACTCTGTAAAGTTGAACTGGATAAAAGTGCTCAAAGTTCCGATTGGGGCAATCCTGACAACCTGGAAGAAGCACAGTTAAATTATGCCGCCAATGACGTGCGCTATTTACTCCAGGTACAGCAGAAGTTACAAGCCATGCTAGAACGAGAGGAACGTTGGGAACTCGCCCAGCAGTGCTTCCAATGTTTGCCCGTGTTTATTTCCTTAGATTTATTGCAATATAAAGATATTTTTGAGCATTAAGTGGCTTCAAAATTTTCAACAATTCCATCCACCTTGCCACTGAAAATCGGGAACATTGTCGGGGATGAAACATAATCGGGTGAAAGCCTCTTATCCTGCTTAAACCCGGTTTCTGCTCCTGTTCTTTAGGATTCCGTCGGACTTACCGAAGGTTGTAAGCCACTGACTAACTGTTCAATTCCGCGTTTAATCCAGCGCGTCACGGTCATGGGACTCACCCCAATTTGTTCCGCCACTTCTTTGCGGGGAATTTCATTAAAGAACACCGACTCAATCACCGTGCGAGTTTTATCTTCCAACTGACTGAGCGCTTGTTGGAGTTGTTGGCGTTCTTCTTCTAAACTTTGGAGAGATTGATAGTGATGATCCACCAAGGTATCACCCAAGGTCACCGGAGAATCAACCTGGACAGAAACCAAGGCATCTAAACTCAGGGGCATCCGATTTTGTGTGGCTAACTTCGTTTGCCGCCATTCTTCCACAGAAACCAGCAACTGTTCGGCAATCTCTGTATCCGTGGGGACACGCCCAAGGGATTGAGTTAAAGTTTCGCGAATCCGTTCACCTCGGGTTTGCAATTCCCGCCACCGCCGGGGAATTTTCACTGAAGAGCCTTTATCCCGCAAAAAATGCAGCATTTCGCCGCGAATGTAGGGGACGGCAAAGGAGCTAAAGGCACAACCTTGACTGGGTTCAAAGCGCTCGATCGCCCGAATTAAGCCCAAATAACCAATTTGTTCCAGGTCTTCGTAGGGTTCAGCACATTGATGGCTGACTCGGTGAGCTATTTTTCTGACCAAGCCCGCATTTAAACGCACAAGCTGATTGCGAACAAGCACTGAGGGATTTTGGTGATAGGAGACTAAGAGCTCCATCCCTCGGTAGTGCATAGAGGATTGAGTCGCCATTTTATTTACATCCTCAAATAAAGGTATTCCCTGGTTTTCAGGGGCGGTGGATTCGGGAATAAGAAAAACTGTTTTAAGAGTTAGTCAATAAATTTAACCTACTTTTAGTATGCCTTAAGGTAGAGGGAGCCGGTAGAGTTGTTTTACGGAACTCCTCCGGGTTGAAACGAGGGAGTTACGCAAAAATACGGAAATTTTTTTTGATGAATGTAAAGTCTCTCCAGGGCTTGTGAAGAAATGTTAATTCGCCCCTCTGGTCCCCTCCCCTTAGCAAGGGGAGGGTTAGGGTGGGGTCCTTCTGATGTGGCGATTCCCTACGGGATAGCTCCGCTTACCGCCAGGTCACGCACTCAAAGGAGGCGATCGCACCTGTATGGAGGCTGGGTAACCCTGTTTCTTCGTGATGCGAGATCGGGCAAGAGGACCCCACCCTAACCCTCCCCTTAGCAAGGGGAGGGGACCGGAAGTGGAGCAAATCACTATGAGCGTAAAAAAGCTACTTTTCTAAGGGTGAGGTCCCGGGCATCGACACCCCAAAGAACACAGTCTGCTTGGCCCAACTTTAGCTACAATAGCAATCAGTTATCAGCTTGATTGAGAAAGGAAATCCGCGACAGCCAACATGGAAGTTTTAGAAATCAAACGGGAAGTTGAACAGTTGTACGATCGCCTGGGTAAAACCCAGGACTATCTTTGACATTCCCGCCCTCACTGCCAAAATCCACGACTTAGAGCAATTAGCCGCTCAACCCGAGTTTTGGGATGACCAGAACAAGGCATCTTCTACCCTGCAAGAACTCAACGACCTCAAGTCTCATTTAGACCAATATCATCAGTGGAAAAATAGCCTAGAAGATACCAAGGCTATCTTAGAACTGCTGGAAATTGAAGCCGATGAGGCACTGTGTCAAGAAGCGGAATCCACCCTCACCCAACTTGACCAAGAATTGGATCGCTGGGAATTAGAACAATTGCTCTGTGGACCCTACGACAAAAGTGGTGCGGTTTTGAGCATCAATGCTGGTGCCGGTGGTACTGATGCTCAAGATTGGACAGAAATGTTGGTGCGAATGTACACCCGCTGGGGTGAAAGTCACGGGTATAAAGTCCAATGTAGCGAAATCTCCGAGGGAGACGAAGCGGGGATTAAGTCAGCTACTCTGGAAATTGAGGGACGTTATGCCTATGGTTACTTGAAGGGAGAAAAAGGAACTCACCGACTGGTAAGAATTTCTCCTTTTAATGCCAATGGCAAGCGACAAACCAGCTTTGCTGGAGTCGAAGTCATGCCGATGTTAGATGAATCGGTCAAGTTAGAGATTCCCGAGAAAGACTTAGAAATTACTACCTCCCGTTCGGGGGGAAAAGGTGGTCAAAACGTCAATAAAGTGGAAACTGCCGTGCGGGTGGTGCATTTACCAACGGGACTCGCGGTGCGCTGTACCCAGGAGCGATCTCAACTTCAAAATAAAGAAAAAGCCCTCGCTTTACTCAAAGCCAGATTACTTGTGATTGCTCAAGAGCAACGCGCCCAAGAAATTGCGGAAATCCGAGGGGATATGGTAGAAGCCGCCTGGGGGAACCAGATTCGCAACTATGTTTTTCACCCCTATCAAATGGTAAAAGACCTCCGCACTGGGGTCGAAACCACCAATATTACGGACATTATGAATGGGGAATTCGATGCCTTCATCGAAGCCTATCTTCGCCAAGAAACCCAACTGGGGGATAGCAATTCTATTTAAAAATTGCCGGATTGCTTGATGTCCTCTCCCTGAGTCTCACCTATTAAAAATTCAGAATAACGGGTTTAATTTTCTGAGTTTTTAATAGGCTTTTTTTTGAATTCTAACTCAGTTGATCCGCCAGGATTGAGCAAATTTTTCCGAGGTAACGGGATAGAATGGGTACATTTCTTGTTCTTTATCATCAGAGTGACTTCAGGGAATGGGGAAATTATGTCTGGGTTTTTTAAAGCTGGGGGAATTCAACACCAAAAAAGTGGTAGAATTGAAAAAAATCCTATCCATTTTGTTCTGAACTCATAATTTTATTAACTGCAATGAGTCACCCATCCACCCCATCTGAATTGTCCGACCAGCCCGCACCAGAAACGGCCCCCTTGACTGAATCAGAACCCGGTGAAGCCCCAAAAAGCCCCCAAGATAGCTATGTGAAACTAGCCATGCGAAATATGGTTCGCAAGCGGGGGACCTCTTTGAAGCACTTCTTCCTAACGACGGCGGGATTGTTGGGGCTACTGGTGGGATTGGCGTATCTAACCCGTTAAGCAGAGGACAAAAATATAGTGCAGTGTCAAACGATTCCACTCGATCTGAGTGTGCAGAATGCGTATTGGGAGTCTGATGTGGCGGGAAGAGTGCAGTTTGAGGCGATCGCCGAGGAAACCTGGGACCAGTGGTTCCAAACTTGGTTGCAACAGCTTGCCGCCGAACTACCCCCGGCGATCGGCTATGAACTCAGCATCCGCCTGAGTGACGATGGGGAAATCCAACAACTCAATGCCCAATATCGCCATCAAGATAAACCCACCGATGTGTTGTCCTTTGCCGCTTTAGAGGTAGAGTATCCACAGATAGAGTCTATCCCCGGAGAGATTCCTCTGTATTTAGGGGACATTATTATTTCCGTGGACACAGCCGCTCGACAAGCCGAACAGCAGGAGCATTCCGTCACCGTAGAACTCGCTTGGTTGGCGGCGCACGGACTCCTTCATCTGTTGGGTTGGGATCATCCGGATGAAGAGAGTTTGATGCAGATGCTAGGTCAACAAGAAACCTTACTCATCGCTGTTGGTCTTGCTTTGTAACGATACAGACAACACAACTTCTCAAAAAGTGAAGTTGTAGTATGGGTTCAGTATCTGAGCTTTCCTAGCGCACGGAAGTAATATCTGCCATGAAATTAGACCGTTCGGAAATAACCGGCCAACCGACTCCATCCGTTGCCCCCTTATCAAATTTGTCTACTGTCCTGCCTATGTCTCCAGAGGGATCGACCCAACCACCGAAGCGATCATCGCATCAGCCTACCCGATTCAATCGGGATTTGTCCTGGCAGGTTGCTACGAACTTATTGGTTAGTTTTAAATATGCGGCAACGGGAATCAGCTACGCCTTCCAAACCCAACGTAACTTTCGGATTCATGTCGTTATTGGTTCGGTGGCGATCGCCTTGGGGATTTTTTTACAAGTCGGCTTTGTAGAAATTTCCATCATTACATTAACAATTGGAGCCGTTTTAACAATGGAACTCCTAAATACTGCCCTAGAATCCGTTGTGGATTTAACCGTGCAGCAAAGTTACCACGAGTTGGCTAAAATTGCCAAAGATTGTGCCGCTGGTGCAGTCTTAATTTCGGCCATCGTGGCGATCGCGGTTGCCGGATGTTTGCTGTTACCCCCCTTATTCACCTGGGTGCAAAGTATTCTTTGACTATTCCTCTTTATCCTTACCCAGTGGAGACCGTCCCCGGTCCCGTTCACACCCTGTACGGTCCCCGCCTAAACTCCTCGGGTTATGAATTGCCAAGGCTACAGTCTCAATCGCGATCGGGAAGGGTGGAACTCATCCACCCCTCACCCGAATCCTGGGGTCCTTAACCCCCTGAATCCGACCCGCTCAACTTTGGTTAAAAAACTGATTATTTTATCAGAGAATGTCCATTTATTGATTTAACCCAATTGGCCTAAACTGGCAACTCTAAGCTTTAAACTCTAAACTCTAAAATCTCCAATTATTATCATGATTGTTCGCCTAAAAAGGAGTCTTTACCTTGATTATCGTTATCGATAACTACGATAGTTTTACTTATAACCTCGTCCAGTATCTCGGAGAACTGGGCAAAGAAACGGCGATCGCCTCAGATATCCGCGTCTACCGGAACGACCAAATCACCCTCGACCAAATTCGTAAATTAGGACCTGATGCGATCGTCATCTCCCCAGGACCCGGACGCCCAGAAGACGCAGGCATTTCCCTAGACTTAATTACCCAATTAGCCCCCACTCTGCCGATTCTCGGCGTTTGCCTCGGCCATCAATGTATCGGACAAGTCTTTGGCGGTCAAATCGTTGGTGCACCGGAACTGATGCATGGGAAAACCTCCGAAGTTCATCACAACGGTGTGGGCGTCTTTCAAAACCTCGACAATCCCTTTACCGCCACTCGGTATCACAGTCTCGTCATTGACCGAGAAACCTGTCCGGAGGAACTCGAAATTACGGCGTGGGTTGAAGATGGCACCATCATGGGAGTCCGACATCGGAAGTATCCCACCCTAGAAGGGGTGCAATTTCACCCGGAAAGCATCCTCACCACCCCGGGAAAACAACTGCTACAAAACTTTCTGGATCAGTTGAAATCCCGCGTGTAATCGAACCTTTCCTCCTCGACCGTTGACCTTTAAATTCCGCTGTTGGTAGCGATTTCGATCATGATTAATCGGCGACAGTTTTTCCATTATGGGAAAGTAGCGGCTTTGGCCGGTATTGCCACCACCCTTCCCTCGGCATGGCAACAGTGGGCCGCTCAAATGCCCCCCACCTCCGAAAACTTGGCTAACAACACCAATTCCCTCTCGGTACAATGGTTAGGCCATACTTGCTTTTTATTTGAAGGGGAAGGCCAGCGGGTCCTCGTCAATCCCTTCCGAACTGTCGGATGTACCGCAGGATATCCCCCCCCGTTGGTCTCCGCAGATTTAGTCTTAATTAGTTCTCGGTTATTGGACGAAGGAAATACCGAAGGACTACCAGGACAACCCCGATTATTATTTGAACCCGGGTCCTATCAGTTTCGCAACAAGCAAATCCAAGGGATTCGCACCGACCACGATCGCTATGGCGGACGACGCTTCGGCATCAATGTCGCCTGGAGTTGGACCCAAGCCGGGGTCAAAATCCTCCACCTAGGCGGCGCAGCGGCACCGATTAATTCAGAACAGCAAATCCTCATGGGACGCCCCGATGTGCTGTTATTGCCTGTCGGGGGAGGACCGAAAGCTTATACCCCCTCCGAAGCGAAGGAAGCGATGCTCAAGTTGAACCCGAAAGTTGTGATTCCCATGCACTATCGCACCACCGCAGCAGATGCTCAAATGTGCGATTTGGTCGAGGTAGATGAGTTCTTATCCGTTCTGGATAATCCGCTTGTCGAAAAGGTCAATGCCAATTCGATTCAACTGAGTACGGGTAGTTTGCCCGAAACAGGTCCGGTAATTAAGGTCATGAATTATTAAAGTGTTACAGGTTGAGAAGTAACCCCCGGAACTACTCATGACCGCTATTAAAGAAGGCGGGGCAGTTTATAGCCTACCTCGCCTTCGGATGGGGATTAACTGACTTTTCTGCCCATGAGTAGGGCTTTGGTGGCGGATTCTCCAGCTAAATTGAGTTGCTGACGTAACTTGAGGGAGAGTCCGGCTAAAATGGTGAGATGTCCTAGGAATGCCATGAATATGGGGGTTGCGGTGGCGTATTCTAGGCCGGATAAGGAAAGGATGGAGAGCAGATAGAGTTCGGGGATGGTTTGGGCTTGTCCTCCTAATAGGGCTAGAGTGAGCAAGGGGAGGCCGATCGCAGCCCCAACAACGCCACTTACCCACAATGCTCGCTTTTTGGATTTAATCAATAGCATGATCTGGGCTAGGACCGCATAAATGCTCGCCAAAATGATGTAGAAGCCGATCGCCGCGATCGCTTGCAATTTGGAGAGCATTTCCACAGGCCATAAGAGGACCCAGGGGATGAAGATGAGGGCGGCGATGGTGGCACAGATGGCGATCGCTACAGGTGCGGGACTTTTTTCCCCCCAGATTAAATCTTGGAACACCGCTTGAGGGCGTGCTTTATGAGCATAACGTGACCAATCCAAGAGGGTTTGTCGCGCGGGTGAGAGGGCGACAATCAGACCCAAAAATAAGAATAAATTCAGGGTGGCTATAAAACGCAGACTGTCAAACCAGAGATAAGCCCCTGATAATTTGGGGTCATACTCTGAACCCAAATAGGATGTCACTAATCCTAAGAATAAAACATTCACACAAAAAACTAAGGCATAACTTTGTTTTTTGCTGATCAGGGTCACGGCAGGATTGCGAAATCGTCGATGCAATCCTTGCCAAATCCAGTAGGTCCAAATGGCACAATTGATTAAAGCAAATAGCCGAACATTGAAGAGATTATCTCCATTTAAGCTGAACCCAAACCATTGGTGTGAAACCCAATCTTTTCCATAGTAATACCATTCATAATACATTAACCACCACAGTGTTCCGAAGGTCAAACCGGCCCCCACCAAGGCTTGATGACCTCCCATCAAGGCAAAAAGGGCCGCCGCACTGTAAAATACAGAGCAAAGGGCAGGGAAGCCGAGATAGAAACTCAAGACTTCTGAGAGGGGAACTTGGGCAACAATTGCGCTGGCGGCATAACTCGGTAAGGCGATCGCCACGGCGAGATAAAGTAACACGGGAACTCCGAGCAATTTTCCCATTAAAATGCTCTGACTCGACTGGGGACTGACGCGAATAAAATTCAAAGTCCCCAGTCGTTCTTCTCGGGCCAAATCGGCAATCAGCAGATAGACTCCCCCGCTGACTAACACCAAGGGCAAAATCCAATAAAATACCTGATTTAAGTCTTCCTTCCACTGAATCCAATTGACGAGACAAGGGCTATTTTCTTGGTAGATACAATAGGTTCCGTATTGGGCGTCAGGTTCGGGAATTTGACTAATGAAGGCAATAAAAATCACCAGTTGAGCAACAATGGAAAGTCCTAGGGATAAGGTAATGTTACGACTTATCAAGCGACCTTTTAATTCCCGAACAAGTTGGGGATTCCATTCCCCGAGATAATCCATTAAACGACTGTTCATTGAAATATTTCCTTAAAGAAACAACAAGATTTAAAACCGGGAGTAAAAAGGTGAATCCGTCCTTAACATTTAGGAGTTCACTTGCTTTGATTAGCAGTCAGCAGCAATTTAGAATAGGATGCACCTGCTCTATGGATTTGATGGGTTAGGGTTAAGACAGCGATCGCCACAAACTGACCTAAAAACCGGACAAATATAGCCATTGCAGAGGCTTTCGGGAGGGCAATCCCGGGCGAACCAAAGACGAATATTATCCATAATGTAGTGTTAACCGAGACATCTTGGAAGAATAAGGGAATTAACTAACGTTTCTGCCTAGGAGTAGGGCTTGAGTGGCGGACTCCCCAGCCCGGTTGAGTTGCTGACGTAACCTCAGAGAGAGTGCAGCTAAAATGGCGAGATGCCCTAGGAATGCAATGAAGATGGGAGTCGCGCTGGCGTATTCTAGGCCCCTGAAGAAGTCGATGGAGAGCAGATAGAGGTCAGGGATTGTCCGGGGGTGTTCTCCTGATAGAGTGAGGATGAACAGAGGAAGGCCGATCGCTGCTGCCACAACGCCAGTGGCCCATAATGCTCCCTTTTTGGATTTGATCAACAGCATGATCTGGGCCAGGACTGCATAAATGCTTACTAAGATGGCGTAGAAGCCGATCGCCGTGATCACCTGCAATTTATAAACCATTTCCACAGGCCATAAGAGGACCCAGGGAATAAAGATGAGGGCGGTGATGGTGGCACAGATGGCGATCGCCACAGGTAACGGACTTTTTTCCCCCCAGATTAAATCTTGGAACACCGCTTGAGGGCGCGCTTTGTGAGCATAACCTGCCCAATCCAAGAGGGTTTGTCGCGGCGGTGACAGGGCGGCAATTAGACCCAAAAATAAGAATAAATTCGGCATGGCGATAAAATCCAGTCTTTCAAACCATAAATAAACGGGTTCGGGTGCGTCTAGGGCGAGGTTTGTGAATCCGAAAGGAAAGACATTAATGCAACAAATTAAAAAGAAACAATTCCAGTAAAAAACCAAGAGGTAACTTTGTTTTTTACTGAGGATTGTGGCGGTAGGGTTGTGAAATTGTCTATAAACCCCTTGCCAAATCCAGTAGGCCAAAAAGGCACAATTAACTAAAATAAATATCCAACCGGCGAAGAAAATATCTTCCTGGAATAATAAGCCAAATGTAAACTGAAGGCGGGCTCCCGGGGTACATACCCAATCGCAATAATAGGGTCGCAGAAAATTTAAATCTATAATGCTATACCCTGATTGATCTCTTAACCACCACAGCATCGAGAGGGTAATACCGGCCCCAACTAAGGCTTGATGACCTCCCCTCAAGGCAAAAAGTGTTGCCGCACTGTAAAATATGCCGCAAAGGGCAGCCAGGAAGACATAGAATATCCACACTTCCCATAGGGAAATGTGGGCCATCATTGCCGTTGCTACATAGGCGGGTAAGGCGATCGCCACGGCGAGGTAAAGTAACACCGGCACCCCGAGTAATTTTCCGATTAAAATGTGCTGACTTGACTGGGGACTGAGGCGAATCAAATTCAACGTTCCCCGTCGTTCTTCTTTTGCCAAATCGGCAATCAGTAGATAGACTCCCCCGCTGACCAGGGCCAGGGGCAAAATCCAATAAAATACCTGATTTAAATCTTCCCACCACTGCATCCAATCCACAGTACAAAGGCTACTTTTTTGGTATAGACAATAATGATTGTGTAGGTCTTCAGGTCCAGGAAGTTGGCTGATGAAGGCGATAAAAATTACCAGTTGAACACCGAGGGATACCCTCACTGCTAAGGTGACCTTACCCGCTATCAATCGACCTTTTAATTCCCGAACAAACTGAGGATTCCATTCTCTGAGATGATCCATTAAACGACTGGTCATTGAAGTAGTTTTTTTAAGGGAAAACAACCTTTAAACAAGGGAAGATAAAGGGAGGCTGCCCCGGGCTTAAGCTTTGGGAGCAATTGGCGTTGGATTGACAGCAAACAGCAATTTAGAATGGGACGCACCTGCTCTATGGATTTGATGGGTTAGGGTTAGGGTTAAGACAGCGATCGCCGCCAACTGACCTAACAAACTGATCAATATAGCCATTGGATAGGCTTCAATGAGAGCAAACCAGGGTGAACCAAAGACGAACAACATCCATAAGGTGGTGTTAACAGAAACAGTCTTGAAAAATAAGACGAACACCAGAGGCGGTAAAGTTAGAGTTCCCATGACGATTCCCATTGAAAGAAGTGCAGGTTTTGGGAATTTAATTAAGGTCAAAAGCTGGGCAATCATATTATAGATCCAGATTAAATTGAACGTCATCATCAGCCCTATTGCCACTTGGAAATTCTCCTCAAAACTGCCCTTCCAGAGCATAATCCAAGGAACCCAAATTGCAGTCACGATGCCCAAATTAATGGCGATCGCCACGATAGATGGACTTTTTTCTCCCCAAATCAAATCTTGCCATTTAGTTCTGAGACGTTTAAGCCCTAGTCGCCTGGTTTCATGAGCATACCGCGCCCAATCCAAGAGGGTTTGTCGTCGGGGAGAAATCGCGGGAATAATCAATAAAAACAGGACTAACGTCAAGATAGACATCATAAACATCATCGGCATCAAATCCTCGTCGATAGCACTCGGAGAAATCCAGGGATAGAACATCCCCAGTATCCAAATTTGAAAGCTGGCTGTTAACCTATAGCTTTGAGCTTTACTTAATAATGTGCCATTGGGATTTTTGAAATACCGATTTAGCCCTTGCCAAATCCAGTAAATACCCCCCATGAAACTGAAGCATAACCAGGCAAATGCCAAGTTATAATTTTTCCCCAAGTCTTCGGAGAAAAACCACTTAAATGCAAATTCGTTAAAATCGCTATTTTTCCAGCTTAAGTAGTACAAAATGAACGAGACCAAACTGTAACCCAGCCAACCCGCTAAAGCACTACTGATGATGGCTTGATATTGGACTTCAGCCACAAATAACGCATTGAGAAGGGCTCCGAGATAGAGAAAAGCACCCAAGGCAAGGATGACTGCATAAAAACCCAAAACCCACCCCAGAGGAATACCTGCGGCGATCGCACCGATCAAATGTAAGGGAACAGCAAACCCAACTCCTAAGTACAAGAGCACCGGAACCCCTAACAATTTACCTAACAAAATGTTTTGACTGGTTCGCGGACTCAACCGCAGGAAATTAAGAGTACCTCGGCGTTGTTCTTTGACCAAATCACTGCTTAATAAATAGACTCCTCCAACTAATAACAGCAACGGTAGTATAAAGCTGAAAGTCTGAAAGACCCACTCCCACCGAATCGCGAGTTGATAGTGTTGACAGGATCCACTACCCGACTGGGACCAATCTGCACAATCGCGCTGGGAAGAGAATCCTACTATCCCACACTGAGTAATCGCCGATAAATACAAAACAAGTCTAAGGGAACGGGGATTCAAACGCCCTTTTAGTTCTCGAACTAACTGGGGATTCCATTCATTCCAATCCTTGAATACTTTTGCGATCATTTTATCCTTATTTGAAGAGAAAAAATACGGAAACTTTCTAACAACCAGTTGAAATTTTCGGAATAAAAACCAGACCTATTGTTCCTGGTCAAGATGCCTGCTTATGCCCTAAATTCAGGAAAATTGTTTCCAAATCTTCCTGCGTAGAGTGAAATTCATGCAAAGGAATCTTGGCATCTATCAGCGATCGCAACAAATTGGCACTGTCTTCCGGAGTCCCCGCAAAATGCACCCGCAGGGTTTTCCCATCAGGATTGACTTCCCATCCCTCAACTTGCGGACACTGTTTCAGTTCCCCTTCTAATACCTCTAACTGACCCAAAGTGGAGATTAAAATTTGCTGGCGACTCAAACGTTCGTAGAGTTCTTTTAAAGGCGCACTTTCCACCAAATATCCAAGTTCCATAATTCCTACAGAGGTGCACAATTCCGCCAAGTCACTCAACACATGAGAGGAAATCAAAATGGTCATCCCCGCTTCCCGGAGGGTTTTAATAATTTCCCTAAACTGCATTCGGGCGATGGGATCTAATCCGGAAACAGGCTCATCAAGTAGGAGTAAAATCGGTTCATGGACAATGGTTCGCGCCAGAGAAAGCCGCTGTTTCATGCCTCGGGACAAGGTGGCGATGGAACTATTCCGCTTATTCTCTAACTGAACTAATTCTAATACTTCATAAAGACGCTGACTGCGCCGGGGTTCCCGCAGATAATAGAGTCGGGCAAAATAGTCCAAATAGTCCCAAACGGTTAAATCATCATACAGGGGAAAATCATCGGGCAAATAGCCGAGACGACGTTTAAGGGTGGGATTATTACTATCCCGCAGGAGGCGTTCCCCATTGATATAAATTTCCCCAATGGTCGGTTCCTCTGCCGTCGCCAGCATTCGGATTAAGGTGGTTTTACCGGCACCATTGGGTCCAATCAGTCCATAAACTTCCCCGGGACTGACTTGTAAATGAACATCATTAACGGCGATATGTCGGTCAAATTGCTTAGTGAGTCCACGAGTATCGATTGCCAGTTCTGTTGCCATAAGTGCTGGACGTTGAGATCGTTAAAAAGTGACTTATCTGCTACCGTAACCTCTCCCTAGGGCGATCGTCAGTAGTGTTTCAGAAATTGCTACTGGGGGAGTTGATGGCGCTGGAACAAGCTGAGTAAAAATATCTGGTCTCAGCAGGACTCTTGCTTGATATAGTGGAGTTTCTTAACCAAAATGGGTGTAACTTTTACGAGATTGGGTGGTAATGGCACTGGCAACTGTGGATTCTCTCCTGTCCTCCTTTGGACGCTTTGGCGTCGAACTGGGCCTCGATCGCATCAAACGACTCTTAAATGATTTAGGCAATCCCCAAAACAGCGTTCCCTTGATTCATGTCGCGGGAACTAATGGCAAAGGGTCTGTCTGTGCTTATCTTTCTGCCATTCTTATGGAAGCAGGGTATCGAGTCGGGCGCTATACTTCGCCGCATCTGGTGGATTGGACGGAACGAATTTGTGTAAATGACAGCCCCATTTCTGAACAAGGGTTGCAGGAGGTCCTCATCCAAGTCACCGAGGCGATCGACCCCGCAGCGCCTTCCCCAACACAGTTTGAAGTGATTACCGCCGCAGCTTGGCTGTATTTTGCCCAACAACAGCTTGATGTGGTGGTGATGGAAGTGGGACTTGGAGGCCGCTTGGATGCTACCAATGTTTGCGATCGCCCTCTGGTGAGTGTGATTACTTCAATTAGTTGGGAACATTGGCAACGCCTAGGCCCTACCCTGGCCCATATTGCCCGGGAAAAAGCCGGAATTCTCAAACCGGGATGTCCCGCAATTGTCGGACCCTTACCCCCGGAAGCAAAAACCGTAGTCGATCGCCGGATTGCGGAACTCAACTGTCCCGCCTTATTTCCTGAACCTGCCACCCCGATCCCCATGCAACCGGGATGGGTCCAGACGCAAGAACTCTCCTATCCTCAGACCCTTCCGGGAGAAGCGCAATTGATTAATTCTGCCTTAGCCATCGCCACCGTGCAAACCCTCAGACAGCAGGGGTGGCACATTTCCGATGAGGCGATCGCCCAGGGAATGGCTAAAACCCAATGGCCGGGGCGTCTTCAGTGGGTGATTCGCGACCATCGACCCCTCCTCATTGATGGGGCTCACAATGCAGCAGCGGCCCAAATCCTGGGGAATTATGTCGCCAGTCTCAAGGCCCCGCAGACCCTCCCCAACATTCCTGAAGGGGCCTCGCGACCGAAGGTAACCTGGGTGATGGGAATGCTTTGCACCAAAGATCATGCCGGGATTTTCAGCGCCTTGCTGCGATCGGGCGATAATTTATACTTAGTTCCCGTCCCTGACCATGACTCGGCTAAACCGGAAGAGTTAGCCACTCTTGCTCGAAATATCTGTCCGGAGTTAGAGGACATTCGCTGTTATTCTGACCTTTTTCCCGCGTTAAAAGAAGCCTTGCAACGAGAGAGTAACTTAACCGTATTGTGTGGATCTCTTTATTTGCTGGGCTATTTTTTAGCCGATACCATAACTCAAAAAGGATGAATAGATAGGGGTGAGAAAACCTCTTCCCCAGCCTAAAACTGGGGATACAAATTGAGGTTTTCGCCGGAATCTCATTCACTGACCCGCCTAATTGCGAGCGTTCCACTGCTGGGCCGCATTGGTAACGGCTTGATCTACGGACTGTTCACCCAACATGGCCCCTTGCAAATTATCATAAATAATCCGTTGCAGTTGCTGGATATCTTCCATCGCCGGGACGAGGGCCTCTGCACTCTTGAGATCCTCAGCACTAATCATTCGGGCGCGATCGACCTGGGAGGCATTAGCCGGTAAGGTCTGGAAATGACTATCCTGGAGGGCTTGCAGAGTAGAAGGCAAGACATTTGCATCCTTGGCAAAGGTCAACTGATTCTCATCATTGGTGACAAATAGGGCAAACTTAACCGCTGCTTCTGGAACATCCGTATCCCGAGGCACCACCAAATTCATCACTGCTGCGGTTTTCTTGCCCGTTTGGCCGGTGATTTGGGGGGCTGCCGCCGAGACTTCAGCAATACTGGGGGCATTTTCGGCGATCGTCTTGAAAAATTGGGGGCCAGAACCGAGGATAGCGATTTCTCCCGCTTGATACAGTTGGACGGCTTGACGATGCCCTTGAGTGAGCACTTCCCGAGGCAACAGACCCTTTTGATAGAGGTCTACCCAATATTGAAACGCGGCGCGCCCTTCGGGGGTGTTAAAGGCGGCTTTACCTTCAGCGTCCACCAGTTGCATCCCCATTTGAACCATCGATTCGAGGACCTCCGACGAATCCCCCGGAACAAATGTCATGAAGAGGGCATATTTGCCCGTTTTGTCGCGAATTTGTTGCGCCACCTGGGCTAATTCTGCATAAGTGCTGGGGGGTTGGTCAATGCCAGCTTCCTTGAAGAGTTGGGTGTTATAAATAGAAATTCGCGTGGTCAGATACCAAGGAATACCAAAACTTGTGCCATTTAAGGTACTCGCTTTCCAAATGTTGGGAAGATACTGTTGACGAATTTCAGCCGGGATCTGATCATCCAGGGTGAGCCACGCATTGCGACTGGCAAGAAGCGTGGCAAAATTAGGATTCAGGTTAACCACATCTGGGGCAGTTTTAGCCGAAACAGCGGCCAAAATCTTGCTTTCCATTGCGGACCAAGGCACGTCCACCCACCGCACTTTGATTTCTGGATTTTCCGATTCAAATGTGGCGATTAAGCTGTTGAAATAGTCCGTAAACTGGGGCTGGAGTTGCATTGTCCAAAATTCAACTTCCGAAGTTTCCGAAGCGGGTTGTCCCGAATTGGAGCCAGTACCGGGAGTGCAGGCGATCGCCCAACTCAGTAACAACCCGGATAAGGCAAATAGTCCAAACCGTTTCCAACTGTTGATTCTTACTCTCATAACCTAATTAGCATAGGACCCCTAGGGTCTGGTGAGATAACGCGGGTGAAGGGAATTTGACCCAGGTAAAGCGTGCTGATCGTAACTTAAATTGGGTAGATTATGAATACTCTATCCCCCTGGGAGACTGTTTTGCAGGCTCCCAGTTGGGGAACGCCTTGGGCGATGCCCGTCAGGGTTAGCTTGCTAAGATTAGGGAAAAGCACTGCCTACAGTCTTATCTAGTTTTGATGAGTTCAAACCCACCCCCTTTAATTCAATATGGAACAAAACCGTGGTTAATTTCTTTAAAAAATTCCTGTCTAAAGGATCCAATGGAATTGGACTGGAAATTGCTCCAGAACGACTCAATATCGTGCAACTGCGTCAACAGGGTGCCTCCTATCAACTAGAAACATACGCCACGGCGGAAGTCCCCGAAGGCGTTGTAGAAGAAGGGTTGATTGCAGACCCCCCGGAGATGGCCCAAATCATCCAAGAGACCCTAGCGGAACACAATTTAACCAATATTAAGCGGGTTGCTACGGCTGTACCGGCGCGGGAAGGGGTGATTCGGATTATCCCCGTTCCCAAAGAACTGAATGATTTGGAATTGCGGGAGTACATGAACCAAGAGGCGGGACTCTATTTGCCGTTTCCCCGAGAAGAGGCAGATGTAGACTTCCAAAAATTAGGGGAGTTCATGGATGAGGATGGCATCGAAAAAGTCCAGGTGCTGCTGGTGGCAACTCGCAAGGAAGTCACGGATACTTATATTAGTACCTTTCAAGAAGCGGGATTAGGGATAGAAATTCTGGAAATTTCTAGTTTTGCCCTGTTACGGACGATTCGAGAACAACTGCTACAGTTACCGCCAGAAGAGGCAGTAGTCCTGACTGATATTCAGTTTGATAGTACCGAAATTGCGATCGTGGTGGATGGGATTCCGCAATTTTCCCGAACCATCCCGATCGGGACCTATCAGGTACAAACGGCCCTATCCCAAGCGATGAATTTACCCCCCTCTCGCAATACGGATATGTTGCAGGGGATGACGATTCCGGCTAACCCAACAGAAAGTACCGGGTCAGGTACAATGGGAGGGGGAAGTAGCCCCGGAACTCAAGCTATTATTAAAGTGTTTTCCGAGCTAGGAGACGAACTGCGGCGCTCAATTGATTTTTATATGAATCAGAGCGAAGGATTGGAGGTCGGACAGCTCCTGCTGGCAGGACCGGGCGCATCGATTGGAGGGTTAGATGACTTTTTCAATCAGCGATTAAGTTTATTAAGCATCGTAGTGGATCCAGTGGAGAATTTAGCCCTGGAAGTAGATGAAGAAAAAATGCCCCTAATGCAGCGCCCAGGATTGGGAGTTGTGCTGGGGTTAGCCATGCGGGAGGCCAAATGAAATGTATAGTCTAGAAATTAATTTTCTCAACGATCGCGCTGATTATAAGCCCCCAGTTGTTAAAAAAGCGCCCGGTGCAACTTCCCGGCAACAAACGACGATGTTGATTGGGGGACTGGCGGCAGGAGTCTCGGCGATCGCGGTGGTGATGGGGGGCTGGTTTGTGGTGAATAACCAAAATACCGAACTCCAGGGACAGTTGGCTAACCTGGAGAGTCAATCCGGGAGTTTGGGTGAACAAGTTCAAGCGGTGGAAACTATCAATGCGGAAATTGAGCAGTTAAATACCCAAATCACATTTTTTGCCAATATTTTTAATACTTCAGTCAAGCCGATGTCAGCGCTATTACAAGAATTGCGCGATCGCCTACCGCCGGGAGTGCAACTGGCTAATCTGAATCATCAGATTGAACAAGCCCCTCCAGAAGAAATTCAAGCTTCCTCACCCTGGACCAAAGTTAAACAAAAAATTGAGATCAAGGGATATGCCAAAACCTTTGATGATGTCAATGATTTTGTGCTCACCCTGAAGCGATCGCCCTTCTTTAATGAGAGCCAAACCCAGTTAATTAACGCCACTCTGGTAGACAATCCGGTGCAGGTAGAATGCGATCCCAGTTTTGAGGGTCAACAAACCACCTGTCCCCCGACTGACTTTCAACTGCCAAAAGTTGTCGAATATAACATTAGTGCCACAGTGAGCAACGTTCTGGCTTCAGAAATTCTCGCCGATCTCCAGCGAACTCGGGCTGAAGGACTGACCACTCGCATCAATTCACTCGAACAACAGGGGGTAATTCAACGATGACCGTCAGCGAACAGTTTATGGCAATGCAGGCAGCCCGGGCTGAAGAGGCTGCACCGCCAGGAAGTTATAAAATTGGTAGCTTTGTTCTCACCCCGCAAATTCAAGGGATTTTAATTGCGGTACTCGGGTTGGGACTTGCCGGATTTGCAGCCTTTAAAATGCTATTGCCTGCGATGGAAGAGCAGACCAACTTAAAGACGCAAATTGCTGCCAAACAAGACGAAATCGCCAATCAACAATCGAAAATTCGTCAAATGGATGAGGCTAAAGCTAATTTAGTTATCACCCAAGAGCGAAAGGAAAATGTCTTAGCTTTATTTGCTCAGGGGGCGACTTTAGAAACCTTGCTGCTGGATGTTAACCAAATTGTGCGGCAAAGTGGCGGAAAATTAGAATCCTTCAAGCCCCTAGAAACCAGCCCGAACGACTGGATTTTTACCGAAGGCACTGCCGCAGCGGGAGGCGCACCCGCAGCAGCAGCAACTCCTCCCCCAGCTGACCCAGCAGCCGCTGCTCCCCCACCCCCTACGCCTTCCTTAACGCTGTCCCAAGCAGTGGAAGGAAAGACAATGGAACTGGAAATGGCGGGAAACTATCAGCAAACCCTAGATACCTTGCGACGGCTTGAACGATTGCAACAAATGGTAGTCTTTGGTCAATTGACCAGTACATTGGGTGAAGGCAGTCAGACGATTTTTGTCAATCCTGATGGTAAAATTACCGAACAGGCCCAAGCAAGTCTCGAAACCAATTTTAATTTGATAGCAGTGATGCCGTTACCACCGGAGCAGCTAAAAAACTTAGCCGCGCCACCGCCGCCCCCACCGGCAGCGGCGGAAGGAGAACAGCCACCGGCTCAATAATGTTGAAAATAGCGATCGCAGTTGCAGGAGTTTCAGAACAAAAAGGTCACGGTATCGGAAATCCGGGGAGGGCGATCGTAACCCATTTCGATACAGCCGTGTCCCTTTACAAAAATTTAAAGTCAAAATCCGGATAGGGGAGTATTAATCAATAAAACCTATCCGTTTTTTGACAGTTAGGGATTGAAGCGCTATATAAGACTTTAATCGCAGTTTAATCAGAGTGGACTTTTTTAAGGGAGGAGGGAACGGTGAAACAGCCTCATGCACTTGGGTGCTTATTCGGAGCTAGTGCGATCGTGGTCATGGCAAGCGCCCCAGCAATGGCAGTCACTCAAATCACAGGAGTGAACGTCAATACCAGCGGTGGCGGAGTCCAGGTGATTTTGGATACCCAGGGGGGCGATCGGCCCCAAGTCTTTACCGTCAACCGAGGTACAGACGTTATTGCAGATATTATCAATACTCAACTCAGCCTACCCGGGGGACAGAGCTTCCGTCAAAATAATCCCGCCCCAGGTATTGCCTCCATCGTCGTCACTCCCCTGGATGCCAACAGCGTCCGGGTGATCGTCAGCGGCAGCAGCAGCGCCCCAGAAGTCGCCATCAACCAAGCTGATGCCGGTGGCATCAATCTCGGATTCAACACCGGCGGAGTAGCTACAGTTCCCAATCTCAGCCCTTCCGCACCACCTCCACCCCCAGGCATGACGCCACCCCCAGCCCCCACACAGGGCCTAGAACCGGGGATGCCTACTCCCCCCATCAGCCTTGAGGGTGGACCTGCTCCTATTGCTAGACCAAACCAGTCATCTGTCCCCCCATTTCAGCCGCGAGCCGTTGCCCCCCCGGTCGGTGATATCGCGGTTTCTAATATAAATCCCGCTGCGAGACCCATTGATCTCAACACGGGGGAGGTCATCCCCCGCTTAGTCTTGCGAGATGCCCCGGTGCGTGATGTGTTAGCGCTCCTCGCCCGCGTCGCAGGTGTTAACGTGGCGTATGCTACTGGCGCGACGACCGGAGAGGAAGGAGGAGAGGGAACAGAAGATGAACTGAAAATATCTTTAGATATTGAAAATGAGCCAGTTCAAAATGTTTTTAACTACGTTCTTCGTTTAAGTGGGTTACAAGCAAACCGACAGGGAAACACGGTCTTTGTGGGGGTTCGACTACCCGATATTGCTCGGGATGTGATTAGTCGAACCGTGCGGGTCAATCAGCTTAATTTAATCCAAGCGCTCAACTTCCTTGTTTCTCAAGGTGCCGAGCGCAATGAGGTTCAAACCACCACTCAAACCGTGGTCACTGGAGAAGGTGCAACGGCTCAATCCTTCACAAATACGACAACTACTGTTGAATTAATTGGAGCCGATACTACTGACAACCCCTATCAAGGTAGTGCTGCGTTGCCACTTCGAGGTGTATTAGTCTCGGGAGATCAGCGAACGAATTCGATTACGGTAGTGGGCGATCCTACCCAAGTGGAGGTTGCAGTTGCTCTGTTAAGTCAAATCGATGTCCGCCGCCGTCAAGTTGCTGTGAATGTCAAAATTATTGACGTCAATTTAAGCAACATTGATGAGTTTAATAGTAGCTTTTCCTTCGGAATTAATGATAGTTTCTTTGTCAACGATGGAGGAGCCGCAGCGGTTAACTTTGGGGGGATTAATCCGCCCAGTCGGGAAGGCGTAGCGACGGGGACGCTTTCACGGCCTGTAATCCCAAATCCACTGATCAACGCCGGAATCCAGTACGATCGCAACCAAACCACTCAAGTTCCCCTCACGGGTCCTGGTGCAGGAGCATTATTTCTGCGCCCGGTTCCCGGAATTTCAGACGATCCTTTGAGTGTAAGGGTTGCAGGTTATGAGGTGTTTGAGGTTGATCCCACTACTGGGGTGATTACAGCGGGTGAGGCTGATTTCAGTTTACCAACCTTATTCCAATATCCGAAAAAGTTTTTGGCACTTCTGGAAGCCCAGATCCAAAGTCGCAATGCCAAGATCCTCACGGACCCGACTTTAGTAGTGCAAGAAGGAGAGACGGCTAGAGTAGAACTGACTCAGCAGGTACTTTCTAGCGTCACCATTCAAACTCAAGATACGGTGGCAGGCCCACGAGAAACAATTAGCCCGAATCTGGAACCTGTTGGATTAACCCTCAGTGTGAACGTTGAGCGGATTGATGACAATGGCTTTATTTCTTTAGATTTAATCCCTGAAGTCAGTTCACCTCTAGCGTCAGTAGACACAGGTCTGGGTGGTTTTGTGACCCCTATCCAACGACGACTGCTACAATCGGGTACGATTCGGATTCGGGACGGACAGACTCTGATTATCTCTGGGATTATTCAGGATCAAGACCGAACCACGGTAAGCAAAGTCCCGATTTTAGGCGATTTACCTCTGATTGGTTCGTTGTTCAGAAGCACCAACCGCACGAATGAACGGGCTGAGGTGATTGTCTTGCTGACTCCTCAGATTCTGGATGATTCCGAAAATGCCAACTTCGGGTATGGGTATGTCCCAGGACAAGAGGCCCAGCAAATGCTGAATCAAAATCGGTAATTTTCTAGGTGGATCTGCCCCCATTGCTGACTTCTATTCCTTTAGATTTATTTTTTGGGATGACTTCCCGGAGTAGAATCGAGAATTAATAAAGCCTCCTGGTAGCTAAAACCCAGGGGGTTTTATTTTTTAGAGGAGCTTCAGGGATTTAACTGTAGCTACAATTGTGTTGTTTTTGAGGGTAATTCTTGTATGGATCCATTGGTGCGACCCGGGGGTAAAATGAAAAAAAAATCCTCAAATCTATATAAATTAAAGGTTTCACCGATCCATATTGGGTTGACACCCTTTAGAATAATGCAGTGAAAAGTCGAATCAGTGGGAGTTTCAGCGATTTATTTCTGATTCTTCCCTTAAACTACCTAAGAGACCTACTGAATTGCTGTCGCAATGGAGGTCCCTTGGAGTCCCTCAAATTAACCTGTACGGAGTAACAAAATGAACAAAGGTGAACTCGTCGATGTTGTAGCCGAGAAGGCTAACGTCACTAAAAAACAAGCAGATGCCGTCCTGACTGCGGCCCTCGATGCCATTATCGAAGCGGTCTCCTCTGGGGATAAAGTGACCCTGGTGGGATTTGGATCGTTTGAAGCTCGTGAGCGCAAAGCGCGTGAAGGTCGCAACCCCAAAACCGGCGACAAAATGGAAATTCCGGCAACCAAGGTCCCTGCCTTCTCTGCTGGTAAGTTCTTTAAAGAAAAAGTCGCTCCTAAGTAAGGGAGTCACATCCCGATCGCCCTTTGAATCAGCCAAAGCATGGGGGGAATTTAGCCTGGGCAGCAACTCTGGCAGGCTGTCCCCCTTCCTCTATCCTGGATTTCTCGGCCAGCATCAGTCCGTTGGGGCCACCCCCATCGGTGGATGCGGCGATTCTCAGCCACTTGGGCGAACTGCGAAACTACCCTGACCCCAGCTACTATTCCTTGCGATCGCAGTTGGGTCAGGTTTGCGGTCTTCCTCCAGAGTGGATCCTGCCCGGTAATGGGGCGGCAGAGTTGTTAACCTGGGCAGGATGGGAATTCTCCACCCTGCCTACTACGTTGCTGTTAACCCCCGCCTTTGGCGATTACCGTCGGTGTCTACAAACCTTTGGCGCAACGGTGGTTGATTGTCCTCTATTGGGAGAGGAGGAAGGGGGATTCCTGGGGGTGGGTGAAGCTACGGCTAAAACCCCCTCGGGACTGGACTGCCTCATTCCTAAATTGCAGCAGCAGAAAGCTCCTGGGGGGCTTTTACTGAATAATCCGCACAATCCTACGGGTCAACTGTTTTCAAAAACCGAAATTCTGCCGTATCTGGAGCGTTTTGCCCTGGTGGTGGTAGATGAGGCTTTTATGGATTTTCTCCCCCCAGGGAACGAAGAAAGTTTGATAACGGTGATCCAGGATTATCCCAATTTAGTAATTCTGCGATCGCTGACGAAGTTTTACTCGATGCCTGGACTCCGCCTGGGTTATGCGATCGCCCATCCCGATCGCCTGCAACGCTGGCAACAGTGGCGCGACCCTTGGCCGGTCAATATTCTCGCTGCGGCTGCCGGGGAAGCGGTGCTTCAGGATACGCCCTTTCAGGAACAAACTTGGGCCTGGTTGCCGACCGCGCGATCGCAACTTTTTGACGGATTAGCCAAAATCCCTGGATTGCAGCCCCTGCCTTCAGCGGCGAATTTCTTACTGGTGCGATCGCAGTATTCCTGTTCTCAACTGCAACGGGACCTACTCACCCGTTACCGCATCTTGATCCGGGACTGCCTGAGTTTTCCTGAACTCGGCGACGCCTATTTTCGGGTGGCCGTGCGTCTCCCAGAAGAAAACCAGCGCCTAATTGCCGCCTTAACCGATATTCTGTCTTAGATTGGGGAATCGAACACCGTGACCTTGGATTACGATTTAGTGGTGATTGGCGGCACTCGCCCGGGAATAGAAGCGGCGATCGCTGCCGCCAAACTGCAAGCACGAGTGGCCCTAGTCCAACCGCCTCAACAGGCGGTGAATGCCCCTCCCTTCTATGAGGGGACAGGGGCTTTACAAACAGCGGAGTTATTTGATTCTCCTTCAATTCTCTGGGGTGCGCCCTTTCCCCAAGACCTCCCGGAACTGGCCCACGCCCTAGAACACTCAACCCAGGCCCTTGCATCCCTGGGGGAGGAACGGTCCCCAGCGGTGCTCGCCTCTCAGGGCATTGATGTGATTGCGGAGGCGGGAGAGTTTATTTCTATACCACAACTTGCATTAGATGTCAAGACTAGACGCCTAATTTCTCGCCATTATTTATTAGCCCCCAGTTTTCGGTCAGCGATTCCTGACATTCCCGGACTGGCAACCACGGGGTATCTCACCCGGGAAACCTTTCATCACTTCACCGAAGGAACCCTTCCGAATACGATTGCCATTATTGGCAGCGACCCGAATGGGATTGAATTGGCACAAATCCTCGTTCGGTTAGGAATTGCAGTTACTCTGATCACTTCTGCACCCCAGATTTTGCCGAAAGAAGACCCAGAGGCGGCGCAACTGATTCAGGCACAACTCGAAGCAGATGGGATTTTGGTCCTGACGAATACCCCAGTTATCGCTGTTGAATCGAGTCCCGGGAAAAAGATTGTTCAGACTGAAACCCGGGCGATCGCCTGCGATGACATTTTTATTGCCTGTGGTTTCCAATCCAATATCCACGGATTAAACTTAGAAAGCGTGGGCGTGAAATTCTACCAGACCCCCCTGGGTCAAAGAGTGCAACTTAATGCTAAATTACAAACGACGAACCGGCAGATCTATGGCTGTGGGAACCTAGCAGGGGGCTATCCCCTCGTTAATGTAGCCCGACATGAAGCGGAAATCGCCGTAAAAAATGCCTTATTTTTCCCCCGTCATCAGGTGAATTATTGGGGGATTCCCTGGGCCTTTCAGACCTATCCTGAAATTGCCCGAGTCGGACTTACTGAACCCCAAGCGAAACGTCGATATGATGATGTGGTTGTTTTGAGGCAATATTTTAAAGGCATTGCTGGGGGGCGATTACAGGAGGAAACAACGGGTTTTTGTAAAGTATTAGTGCGAGGAAATGGGGAGATTTTGGGCGCTCATATTTTGGGACCTGGAGCATCGGAACTGATTCACAGTTTTGCTTTAGGAATGCAAAACAACTTGAAAGTTGAGGCGATCGCCACTTTACCCCATATTTGGCCCAGTCTGTCGGAGATTAATCAACAAACGGCCCAGCTCTGGCAGGAGGGACGGTTTAAGCAAAATACAGGGTGGCAGACCCTGCTTGACATTTGGTTTAATTGGCGGCGATAATTCCCTGACGAAGGTATAAACCAATAGAAACCCGGGAATTATAGTGCGGAGTTTAGGGTGCGAGTTGACTGGATCTAATTTCTATTTCATCTCTCAAAAAGGGCGAAACGACTGTCTATGAAAATTCTGGGAATTTCTGGTTACTATCACGATAGCGCAGCGGCGTTAGTGATTGAGGGCGATATTATTGCGGCGGCACAGGAAGAAAGATTTTCGCGGAAAAAGCATGATGCTCGATTTCCTCAGAGTGCGATCGCCTATTGTCTTCGGGAGGCCAATCTCTCGCTCACGGAGTTAGACCAAATTATATTTTATGATAAACCGCTGGTTAAATTTGAGCGGCTTTTAGAAACTTATTTGTCTTATGCACCGAATGGGTTTCGTTCCTTTATTGCAGCGATGCCCGTTTGGTTAAAGGAAAAGCTTTATTTAAAAACTATTTTAAAACAAGAATTGGCTAAATTGGCAGGCTGCAAAACCTCCCAATTACCTCAACTTTTATTTACCGAACATCACCAAGCTCATGCGGCGAGTGCCTTTTTTCCCAGTCCGTTTCAACGGGCGGCAGTGATGTGTTTGGATGGCGTGGGAGAATGGGCGACAACTTCGGTTTGGTTGGGGGATGGCAATCAACTGATTCCCCAATGGGAAATCGATTTTCCTCATTCTTTAGGATTGCTCTATTCAGCGTTTACTTACTACACCGGATTTAAAGTGAATTCTGGGGAGTACAAATTGATGGGGTTAGCGCCTTATGGCGAACCCAAATATATTGATAAAATCCTGAATCATTTACTGGATTTAAGGGATGATGGCACCTTCCGCTTAAACATGGATTATTTCAACTATGCGACGGGTTTAACCATGACTAATCGCAAGTTTGATGAGTTATTTGGAGGACCGCCCCGCCGTGCAGAAAGCAAGCTAACTCAGAAAGAAATGGATATCGCGAGTTCGATTCAATATGTCACGGAAGAGGTGGTATTGCGTCTGGCGAAAACAGTTCATAAAGAGTTAGATGCTGATTATTTGTGTTTGGCAGGCGGGGTGGCGTTAAATTGCGTTGCTAATGGGAGACTGTTGCGGGAAAGCGCCTTTAAAGGGATTTGGATTCAACCCGCAGCAGGAGACGCAGGCGGAGCGTTAGGGGCCGCGTTGGCAGGTTGGTATCAGTATGGTGAACAACCTCGGGTAGTGAATTCGGAGA
The DNA here is from genome assembly GCF_025370755.1 of Laspinema sp. D2d. Lineage (GTDB taxonomy): Bacteria > Cyanobacteriota > Cyanobacteriia > Cyanobacteriales > Laspinemataceae > Laspinema. Next base: position 146,022 of record NZ_JAMXFC010000008.1, read on the forward strand.
GGGAAGACTCGCCTAAGTCGAATTTAACCGTGGGCGATCGCATGAAAGGCTCTTATTTAGGGCCGAAGTTTGGAGATGAGGAAATCCGGTCTTATTTGGATACCGTTCAGGCAAAATATTATCGGTTAGATGATGCGGAATTGTTGCCTCGGTTAGGGGAAATTTTAGCCGATGAAAATGTGGTGGGATGGTTCCAAGGACGGATGGAATTTGGTCCAAGGGCGTTAGGTGGGCGATCGATTATTGGCGACCCCCGCAGTGCAAAAATGCAGTCTGTGATGAACCTAAAAATTAAATATCGGGAGTCATTTCGACCCTTTGCCCCTTCCGTATTAAGCGATCGCGTTTCGGATTACTTTGAAATAGATTCGGCGAGTCCTTATATGCTGTTGGTGGCGGAGGTAAAAGAGGGGTTACGGATTCCCATGACAGCGGAACAGGAGTTATTATTTGGAATTGAGAAACTGAATGTGCCGCGATCGCAAATTCCAGCGGTGACTCATGTGGATTATTCCGCCCGGATCCAAACAGTGCATCCCGAAACCAATCCTCGGTACTATGAATTAATCCGTCAATTTGAAGCAAAAACCGGCTGTGGGGTATTGGTGAATACGTCCTTTAATGTGCGCGGTGAGCCGATTGTTTGTACTCCTGAAGATGCCTATCGCTGTTTTATGCGCACCGAGATGGATTATTTGGTGATTGAGAATTTCTTGTTACCGAAAACTGAGCAGATTCCTTGGAAAAAGGATGAGTCTTGGAAACAAGAATTTGAATTAGATTAGGGGGGAATTAGCCCGCACTCTTAAGGGTAGGGCTATACAGACAAAGCCTGCCTGCGCGGGCTGATTTTGAGAACAAGCTCTTTTATTGTTGATGGCTGATGCCTTGGTTATGACTCATACGATTCCGAAGCTGGATAAGAAAGGATTGCGTGAATTTGGACTGGTTACAGGAGCAATTTTTGTCGGATTGTTCGGGTTATTGATTCCCTGGATTCGCGATCATTCTCTACCAATTTGGCCTTGGATTGTGGCGGGAGTGTTGTGGGTTTGGGCATTAATTGCTCCGAAAACGTTAGAACCTGTTTATCACGGTTGGATGAAAATTGGACTGGTTCTCGGGGCGATTAATAGCCGAATTATTTTAGGGATTATTTTCTATTTGTTGTTGATGCCAATGGGATTAGTCATGCGGGGAGTGTTTAAAAAAGACCCGATGGCACGCCAGTTGGATGCGAAGCTAGAAAGTTATCGAGTTTCTAGCACTCTGAGAAATCGAGAAAGTATGGAGAAGCCGTTTTAATGTTGGAAGCAACTTGGGATTTTATCAAGGATTTATGGGGATTTTTAAGGGAGCGTAAAAAATACTGGTTGGCTCCTTTAATTATTACCTTGGTGTTACTGGGTGCGGTGATTGTATTAACTCAGGCATCCGCGATCGCCCCGTTTATTTATACGTTATTTTAACGGTTCTTTTTCGGGGATTGGGAGCATTTTGCTTCCAATTCCGTGAATATTTATCCTATTTAATACAAGGGTCTTATAAGTTTATGAAACGATTGTCTGCATTGCAAAAAAAAATCCCTGAAATTGTTAAAATTGCTCTAATTAATTTGGTATTTTTGGCAATTTTTATTGAGTTAGGGGCGGCGGCTTTATATTGGAGTAAATATAAACAACTGTTTTATACCCGTAACGAGAACCAAACGAATGAGGCGATCGCCCAATTGGGATTACCCCTGAGTCAAACGGCAACCGATGAAACGGTTCTCGAAAGACTACACCCCTTTTTTGGATATGTTCTCAAACCCAACCTCCCTTTAAATTTAGAGTTTTCTACCCGAGTTTTCACCGTTAATAATTTGGGATTTCCTGCGGATTATGATTATCCTTTTATCCGGCAAAATCCCAATCAAGTGATTATCGGTGTCTTTGGGGGTTCGGTTGCGAGTAATTTTTCGATGTATGAAATCGAAAATCAAGTGCTTGCCAAAACCTTGAAAGAGAAAATACCCGAGTTAGCTAATAAAGAAATTATTATTCTGCCTTTTGCCTTGGGAGGGTATAAGCAACCCCAACAGTTACTTATTTTAAATTATATCTTGTCTTTGGGGCAAGAGTTTGATTTTGTCATTAATATTGATGGATTTAATGAAGTTGCGCTTTCTAATCTGAATTACCAGGAAAATATTGCGCTTTCCATGCCGAGTGTTCAGCATTTGTTGCCCTTGCGGGATGTTGCCAGTAATAATTTAGGGGTTGATGAATTGAGTGCGATCGCCAAAATTATCGAAAATCGGGAACAGTTACAAGAAAAACAAGAAACCTTACAACAAAGCAAGTTAGCTTCTACTTATTTATTCCGCATGGTTTCCACCCAGGCAGCGGCAAAGAACTATCAAGAAAACTTGATGGAATTTGAGAAAATCAGAGGGCAAAAACAACAAAATCCCGCCCAAGATTTTATCCTCCGCATTGAAAATGCCCGGGAAGCGGTGGATGTAGATACAGCATTTAGCCGGATGGCAGAGTTATGGGGAAATTCATCGCGGTTGATGAAGGAATCTTTGGAGAAGCAAAATAGTCTGTATTTCCATTTTATCCAACCCAATCAGTATTATCCCACCGGGCGATCGTTTAGTGAGGAGGAGCGAAAGTTAGCCATTATTGATAATCATCCCTATGAACTTGGGGTGCAGAAGGGCTATCCGATGTTGTTTCAAACCCTAGAACAGTTAAAAACAGAAAATATCCCTGTTTTTAACGCCACCCAAATTTTTGATAATGTAAATGACATAGTTTATATTGATAGTTGCTGTCATTACAATAAAGCCGGAAATCAAGTCTTTGCCACTTATATTGCCGATTCAATTGTGGGTTTTATCAATCAAAATGCTGACGTCAAAAAACGCTGGGAATAATTTTTTTATCCAGAGTAGTATCTAACCTAGATTAGAATTTTAATCCCGAAAAAATGGAGTATCTCGCTCCCAATTGTTTACCTACGGATAATCAGGAGCAAGATACTCCCTTCTTTACTACCCATCAATTTTAGCTAGAAAAAGAACGTTGAAAAGTCTCCTAGACCGGCATTACCAATATTTTATCAACACGATTACCATCCATATCCATGACTTCAAAGCGAAATCCTGCCCATTCAAAATGGTCAGCCGCCATTGGAATTCGTCCCAGATGGGTAATTACAAACCCGCCCAAGGTGTGATAGTTCCCTTGTTGTTCTCCGGGTAACTCTTGCAAATTAAAAACTTCCCGGAATTTTTCAATAGAGACCATACCATCTAATAGCCAGGACCCATCCTCACGCTGGACAATTTGCAAGTCATCGGGTTGATTCATGGAGGGCAAATCTCCGACGATCGCCTCTAAAATATCATTCAACGTCACCAATCCCTGAAGCACGCCATATTCATCGACGGCTAAGGCAATATGAGTACCAGTTTGCTTGAATAATTCTAAGACTTTGAGGGCTTTGGTATGTTCAGGCACGAACAAAGGCTGACGCAAAGCAGCGGTGAGGTCGATGGGTTGGGAGAGCAGAGAACGGGCCAATAAATCATTAATTTGAATCACACCTAAAACATTATCTAACACATTTTGACAGACGGGAAAGCGGGTGTGGGTACTGTTAATAATTTTATGGCGGTTCTCTTCTATAGAATCATCTAAATTCAGCCAAATGACATCGGGTCGAGGAGTCATTAGAGAACTGACGCGCCGTTCATCTAAGCGAAAAACTCGCTCGACCATTGCCTGTTCTTCTTGCTCAAAAGTCCCCGCTTCAGTTCCTTGTTCCAGTAAAATTTTAATTTCTTCTTCGATGACTTGGGGTTCGTTAGACGGTTGAGTTCTCAATATTCTTAATACCAAATCCGTTGAAGCACTCAACAAATGAACCACCGGGGAACCAATGCGCCCCAGCAATCGCATAGGAATTGCAATCCGAGTGGCAATTCGTTCGGGATTGTTTAAGGCGAGGCGTTTGGGGACCAGTTCCCCGAGAATCAGAGAAAGGTAAGTAATGCTAACCACCACAATCAACAGTGCAATGGCCCCTTTATAAGGCACGACTACTGGAAGACGATCCAACTGAACGACCACTTTTTCGGCAATGGTGGCACCGCCAAAGGCCCCAGCAAAGATTCCCACTAAAGTAATTCCAATTTGTACCGTTGAGAGGAAGCGATTAGGGGAATTTGCCAATTCTAAGGCAACTCTGGCCTTAAGGTCCCCTTGATTAGCCCATTGTTGTAGTCGGGCCTTCCTTGCCGAAACTAGAGCAATTTCGGACATGGCAAATATCCCATTAATGAGAATCAGGAGTAGAATGATCAGAATTTCCAGGGAAAAAGAATTCATGTTGTGTGGAATTTGCCTTGGGATTCGGCGAATGTGGCGATCGCCCCTTAATTATAGGAGTGCGATCGCCACCGTGGACAGATGCAGTTAGTGCCAGATTCTAGCTAAGTTAACATTTCTCGGCAATAGCCGAATCATCCCCACCTAGAAATTGTGTTCCTAACGTTCCTCGTCCGAGGTGATCCGCACAGTTAGTCCCTAGGCTTCTAAAATAAATAGAGGAAAAGATCCGGGGATTTTTTTCAACCTACGCTCTCGCATTTGTGACAAGTCATGGCCTGTTCTTCCATTATCCGCACCCTGGGGCGATCGCCGTTAGCGACCGAACTCCTCACCAAACTCGATCGGCATCACCACATCGAACTCAACGGCATCTCCCGCTTCCCGAAAGGATTGGTCGTCTCGGCGATCGCGCAAAAACGGGACCAGAGTTTATTGGTGGTTACCGCCACCCTGGAAGAAGCAGGGCGATGGGCCGCCCAACTCGAAGCAATGGGATGGCCTACGGTGCATTTTTACCCCACCTCCGAAGCATCTCCCTACGAACTCTTTGACCCGGAAGAAGAGACCACCTGGGGCCAAATGCAAGTCCTCGCCGATTTAGTCCGAGGAGAAAACAATCTCGCCATTGTCACGACAGAACGGGCGCTACAACCCCATTTACCCCCGGTGAATCAGTTTAAACCCTACTGCCTCACCCTCACGGCCAAAAGCGAATGGAACTCCAAAACCCTAGATGAACAACTCGCCCGCATGGGATATGAGCGCGTGGCCCTTGTGGAAACCGAGGGCCAATGGAGTCGCCGGGGGGATATTGTCGATATTTTTCCCGTTTCTGCCGAACTTCCGGTCCGCCTAGACTGGTTTGGGGACGAACTAGAAAATATCCGGGAATTTGACCCTTCCACCCAGCGTTCCCTCGATAAAATCGCGCAACTGGTCCTCACCCCCACCTCCTTCAGTCCCCTCATTCAAACCCATCTCCCAGAAGCATTCAGAAGCGTAGGGACAGCTATCTCTAATGATTTAGAACTCGAAGATTCCCCGGAAACCCCCTCTCTGCATCGGTTTCTCGGAGTTGCCTTTGAGCATCCGGCCTCCTTGCTGGACTATCTCTCCCCGGATACCATTGTTGCCATTGATGAACCCGATCGCTGTAGTGCACATGGCGATCGCTGGGCGGAACAAGTCGAAGAACATTTCCAAACTCTCCCCTCAAAACCGATTCCCCTGTCTCGGGTGCACCGCAACTTTAGCGAATCCCTTGCCACTGCCGAATCCTTTGACCGCATTTCCCTCTCAGAACTGGTGATTCCGCGCAAAACCGAGGGTCCTCAGATTAGTTTTGACTTAGATAGTCGTCCAGTTCCGGTGTTACCTCATCAGTTTGCCAAACTTGCCGAACTATTACGAGAAGAACGCGATCGCCGGTTTAATGTCTTTCTGATTTCCGCGCAACCGAGTCGATCGGTTTCCCTGTTGCAAGAACATGACTGTCCCGCGCAATTTATTCCCAATTCTCGGGACTATCGGGCGATCGAAAAACTGCAAGTCCAACATATTCCCGTTGCCCTGAAATATAGTGGACTCGCGGAACTTGAAGGGTTTATTTTGTCCGCCTTTAGAATTGTGATTATCACCGATCGCGAATTTTATGGACAACATACCCTCGCCACCCCCACCTACGTTCGTAAACGTCGTCGCGCTGCTTCCAAACAGGTAGACCCCAATAAACTACGTCAAGGGGATTTTGTTGTCCACCGGCATCATGGCATCGGCCAATTTATCAAACTAGAAAAACTCCAAAACCGGGAATATTTAGTTGTTAAATATAGCGATGGACTGCTCAGAGTTCCCGTAGACCAACTAGAATCGCTCTCCCGCTTCCGGACGACTGGGGGTAAAAAACCAGAACTCAATAAACTCACGAGCAAATCCTGGGAAACGACCCGCAACAAAGTCCGCAAAGCGGTCAAGAAACTAGCGGTAGATTTGCTGAACTTATATGCCAAGCGATCGGATCAACAAGGGTTTGCTTATCCGCCGGATATGCCTTGGCAACAAGAATTAGAAGATTCCTTCTCCTATCAACCCACGCCGGACCAGTTGAAGGCGACTCACGATGTGAAGCGGGACATGGAAAGTGAGCGTCCGATGGATCGCTTAGTTTGTGGAGATGTGGGATTTGGAAAAACCGAAGTGGCAATCCGGGCCATTTTTAAAGCAATTACAGCGGGAAAACAGGTCGCATTATTGGCCCCGACTACCATTTTAACCCAACAACATTATCACACCATTAAAGAACGATTTGCCCCCTATCCGATCCAAATTGGATTACTGAATCGCTTCCGCAGTCAAGCAGAACGCCAAGATATCCAAAACCGCCTCGCGACAGGGGAATTAGATTTAGTCGTGGGAACTCATTCGGTTCTAAGTAAATCGATTCAGTTCCGAGATTTGGGACTATTAGTGGTAGATGAAGAACAACGGTTTGGGGTGAATCAGAAGGAAAAAATCAAGGCATTGAAAACCCAAGTGGATGTGCTGACGTTGACAGCTACACCCATTCCACGCACTTTGTATATGTCTCTATCCGGTGTGCGAGAAATGAGTTTGATTGCCACACCCCCGCCCTCCCGTCGCCCAATTCAGACGCATCTGGCCCCGTATGACTTAGAAACTGCGCGATCGGCCATTCGCCAAGAATTGGACCGAGGGGGACAAGTGTTTTATGTGGTGCCTCGGGTGGAAGGCATTGAGGAAGTGGGGGCGGCATTGCAACAGATGGTTCCCAGTGCCAGAGTGGCGATCGCTCATGGTCAAATGAACCCCTCAGAATTAGAAGCAATTACCATTGCTTTTAGTTCGGGAGAAGCGGATATTTTAGTCTGTACCACAATTATCGAATCGGGATTAGATATTCCTCGGGTAAACACGATTTTAATTGAAGATGCTCACCGCTTCGGATTGTCCCAATTGTATCAATTAAGAGGACGAGTGGGACGGTCTGGAATTCAAGCTCATGCTTGGTTATTTTACCCCAAAAGTGGCCGATTAACCGATGAAGCGCGGAAACGATTAAGGGCAATTAAAGAGTTTGCTCAATTAGGGTCAGGATATCAACTCGCCATGCGCGATATGGAAATCCGAGGCGTCGGCAATCTGTTAGGGGCGGAACAGTCCGGTCAATTAGATGCGATCGGGTTTGATCTCTATATGGAAATGCTAGAAGAAGCAATTCGAGAGATTCGCGGCCAAGAAATTCCCACCGTAGAAGAGACACAAATCGACCTCACCTTGACCGCGTTTATTCCTGGGGATTACATCGTAGATTTGGACCAAAAGATGAGTGCTTATCGGTCAGTGGCCTTAGCAACCTCGGAGAAAGAACTAGCCCAAATCGAAGCAGATTGGCGCGATCGCTACGGACCGATTCCCAAACCCGTCACTCAACTCATGCAAGTCATGAAACTCAAACAAATCGCCAAACCATTAGGATTCTCGCGAATCAAACCGGAAGGCACTCAAAACATTGTTTTAGAAACTCCAATGGAAGAACCCGCCTGGAACTTACTCGCCCAAAATCTGCCTGCCAATGTGCAAGAAAAGTTTGTTTATAGACCGGGCAAAGTCACCGTTCGCGGTATTGGCATCATGCGTCCCGAGTATCAATTAGAAACCCTGATTGATTGGTTAGGCCGAATGCAAGGGGCGCTACCTGAAGCAGCGATTTCTCACGGGTAACTTGTTCAGACACTCGGTTTTAAGAAACCGAGTTTTTAACCGGGCGCTTAGACATCTCTTTTGTCACTGGGATGGTGGAATTTATGAATCCTAAGCTAAAGCATCTCCTAATTGGCGAGTTTTCTCTCAAGCGCTTGGTTAAATCGCTCCTGTTTGTTTATGTCTCCATTGGCATTTATGGTTACTTCTTTTCCGAACGGATGATATTTATCCCTCAACCCGTTTCCTATTCTCAACTGCCGGGGATGCTGACGTTGACCTCGGCAAATGAGAAGCAAATTGCAGCGGTTTATTTAGCGAATCCTCAAGCAGACTATACCATTCTCTATAGTCATGGCAATGCGGAAGATTTAGGGGATGTTTTGCCAGTTTTGACTGAATTCCAGAAGATCGGGTTTTCGGTGTTGAGTTTTGATTACCAAGGGTATGGAATTTCTGAGGGGAATCCCACGGAACGGAGGGCGGTTCAGGATATGGAAGCGGCCTATTTTTATCTCACGGAAACCCTGAAGATTCTGCCGGAGCGAATTATTGTTTATGGGCGATCGGTGGGTGGGGGACCGGCGTTGGAGTTAGCAGCGTGGTATCCGGTGGGGGGATTGGTGGTGGAAAGTTCATTTACTTCCATTTTTAGAACCGTGACGCGAATTCCAATTTATCCCGTGGATAAATTTAATAATATTCAGAACATTCAACGGGTGAATTGTCCGGTGTTGGTGATTCATGGGACTGAGGATGAGGTGATTCCCTTTTGGCATGGGGAGGCATTGTTTGCGACGGCACCGGAACCGAAGCAGGCGCTGTGGGTGGAGGGTGCTGGACATAATGATGTAATCTTCCTGGCAGGCGATCGCCATTCCGAGGCACTGCTGGGGTTTGTGGGGTTACTGGAGGGGAACGAACCGGCAGAGTGAACCGGATGGACTCAGAAGCATCCAAAATTGGGTCCCGAGAAACCAAAACCTAGCTGTTGGTGGAAGGGCGATCGACTGGTATGATTGTGCTGGCTAAGGGAAATAGCACACTCTTTGCGCGATCGCTCTTTTGGGATGTCCCGAAACCGGGATAAACTAGGGCGATTCAGTTTGAAAATTAACGATTCATAACAAAACGCTAAAGATGGAATGGCACGGCAGCGATGCTCAGAGTCTGGCAATTATTGACCGGGAAATCGGGGATCACATTTTCTCCCCGGCGGAGTATGAGATTGTGCGGCGGGTGATTTATGCCACCGCTGATTTTGAATATAAATCCCTGATTCGCTTTTCGGAACAAGCACTTCAGGCGGGTGCGGCAGCGTTGGCGGCACGTTCAACGATTGTGGTAGATGTGCCGATGGTGCAAGTTGGCATTTCTCCCCACATCCAAAACACCTTTGCCAATCCGGTTTACTGTTCGATGGATGCACTCACCCGTCCTCAAAAAGAGAAAACCCGTGCTGCCTGGGGCATTGAAACCCTTGCCAAACGCTATCCTGAAGGCATTTTCATCCTGGGTGAGGCCCAAACTTCCCTAACCACCCTGGTGGAGTTAATCGAAGCGGAGGAAATTCGTCCCGCTTTAGTGATTGGGACTCCTGCCGGGTTTGTCGGGGTGGATGCGGCAAAAGCGAGACTGAATGACTCGATGATTCAGAATATCCGGGTGGATGGACGCAAAGGGAGTGCAGTGGTTGCGGTTGCTATTTTAAATGGATTGGTAGACTTGGCATGGCAAGCTTATGGACAGGAAGGACGGGGAATGATTTGAGGATGAATTAGCGAATTTATAGCCTTAAACCTTTACCTAAATTCTTCTCGGCGGACTTTTTTTCTGCGGGGTCGCGGTTGATTTAATGCTTCCATTTCTTGGCTGATTTCTACAAATAAATCTCGGCGTAAATAGGGATAATCACTAATCCAAAAATCAATCCGGGGGAGGTAAATATCGGAGACTTTGGCAATGCGTCCGAGGTCCGGACGGTTGGACATGACCACCATTTCGGCCATATCTCCCGGGGCGATCGCCTTGTGTTCTTTCCGCAAAGGGACCAGCACTCGCGTACTAAATCCGGTTTCGTCACCCACTTCTAAATTCAGTCGGCGTTCGCGGTTTTCTACGATGACCAGTTCTCCCCGGGGACTGACGGTTTCTTTGGTGCCGACGACTTCTTCGGTGACAAAGACATCCCAAACTTCTCCCCGCCAAAATCCACTGTATTTATAACGCCGACATTGGTAATTTTCTCGGGAGGCGGAGGCGATCGGGCCCCACAACCAATAGAGACCGAAAATAATACCAATAATTAATAAAAAGGGTCGCCAGTTGTCCGGTAGTGCATTGGCGGTTAGGGTGAGTAGTCCAATTCCAGCTACGGAGATCAGGACTCGTTTTAAAATTTTGTCAATTTTACCCCCATAATAAGCATATTGCGCGCCGGTTGCGATGCCGGGAATGAGTTGTTCAAAGGTTTCACGGGTTAAAGGAATTAGCATTGTTAATAGGGTTCAGGATGGGTTAATTATTCAAAGATAAAGGCAAGAGACGGTTTTGAGAAATTAGGAAAATTCAAGACAGTTTTAGCCAGAATTTTTTCTCGTGACGTGGCTCTGCCACGTCATGGACCATAGGAGGCTCTGCCTCCAGTCCCCAAGCAAGGGCTTAAGCTACCTATGATGCTATCTGTTACGGCTTGAACTCGTTACCAGAGATACAGGCGGCAGAGCCGCCAATAATGCGTGACGCGGCGGAGCCACGTCACGAGGAATGGGAATTGCTATATTCAATCCCGAAAAAACACTTACAAGAGTTTTTCTAGGCCATAAACGAGGGTTTTGAGTTGGAGAATTTTGCGAATAGAGAGCAATACTCCGGGCATATAACAGGCCCGATCGCTAGTGTCGTGACGCAGGGTATAAACTTGACCCGGTGCACCAAAAATCACCTCTTGGTGAGCGATTAAACCCGGGAGGCGGATACTATGAATGCGAATCCCTTCTCCCGCGTCACTGCCTCGGGCCCCGGCAATTTTTTCCGTTTCTTTCACCTGGGGAGGATTAAAAGTTTTGCCCATTTCTGCTAACATTTGGGCGGTTTGAATGGCGGTCCCGCTGGGGGCATCTGCCTTTTGATTATGGTGGAGTTCGATGATTTCTACATGATCAAAATGTTGAGATGCTGCGATCGCCGCTTGTTGTAGCAGGACCATCCCAATCGAAAAGTTGGGAATAATGGCACAACCAATGCTTGATTTTTCTGCAAAGGTTGCCAGATCTTGAATCTGTTCGGGACTCATGCCGGTGGTGCCAATCACGGGGCGGATCCCATAGGCGATCGCCGCCCGCGTATTTTCATACACCGAGTTGGGATGGGTAAAATCCACCATCACCGCTGATTGCTTTTCCTGAAGTGCCATCCCCAGAGTGCCTTCCAGGTCATTTAAAACCGGGATTTCTAAAGGTCCACATCCAATCACTTCCCCAATATCTTGACCCAGATACTCCGGATTGCGATCGACGGCCCCTACTAAAATCATATCTGGAGCCTCAGAAACCGCCTGAACGACTTCACGGCCCATTTTGCCCCCAGCGCCATTGACGACAACTGGAATCGGAAGTTGATTTGTCATACTGCAATAAAGTCCCCTGGAACTAGATGAGGGAATTTTACCCCGCTTCGTGGGCATCTCCATATTGATACTATAGTAAGGTTGAGTGGGTCTTGCCCGGTTGAGATTGCCGCCCGGATTGAACCTTGAGCCATTTTAATCCCGGTGGTGGGGAGATCTTAAGTTAAGTTGGGCCATTGACAATTGAGGGCAGGGAAGGCAGGATCAAGAAGCTGGGAATTTAGACCGGGACATCCTCTACAACTGACTCAGAATTCGGCAAAACTGGATTGAGCCGATCGCTCCCTCTAATCTGGATACTTGATCCCCCTTTTTATCACTTTTTTAACCCATATACGGTGCTTGATAAATTTTCTAGGCAAGTCAACTCGTTGGCATCTGGGGTTTATAACCAGATTGCCCAAATCAAGCTCAACCGGGTGCATACTCCGGTCAGTTCTGTGGCGATCGCCATTGCTATTGCGATCGGAGTCGTTCTCCCAATTCGAGAAACCGGCGGGGTTCAACCCTTAGAACTGGTGACTTATGATTGGATGATGCGAAATCGCTGGTACAATCCCGGACTCGATCACCGATTATTACTGGTAAAAATTACAGAAACCGATATTCAAACCCAACAAAAATGGCCGCTTTCTGATCGCATTGTCGCCCAAGTATTAGACGAACTTGCCAAATTTGAACCGGCAGTGATTGGGTTAGATTTGTATCGCGATGTCCCCCACTCACCGGGTCATCAAGACCTACGTTTTCAACTCCAATCTTTAGATAATGTAATTGGCATTACCAAACTCTCGGATTCTCAAGAACCGGGCGTTCCCCCCCCACCTCATTTACCCGCAGAAGCGGTGGGATTTAATGATATTGTCAATGATCCTGATGGCATTGCCCGCCGAAATTTACTGTTTGCCCAAAATGCCGAGGGAAATACGTTTTACTCCTTTGCCTTGCGCGTTACCTTAAAATATCTGAGCGATCGCGGCATTGTTATTGAAAATAGTCCCACCGATCCTCAGCGTATTTTGTTGGGAAAAGCTACTTTATCCCCTTTAGAGCAGGATTCGGGAGGCTATAAAACTATTGATGCTGAGGGATATCAAATTCTCCTCAATTATCGTGCACCGGGTTCTATCTCTCAAGAAGTGACCCTTACCGAAGTCTTAAATCGAGAAGTTGACCCCAGTTGGATCAAAGATAAAATTGTTTTAATTGGGACGACTGCATCGAGCGAAAAAGACTTATTTTTTACGCCCTACGGCATCAAAACCGAAACCGAAACGTTTAAAATGCCTGGGGTGCGACTGCACGCTCAAATGGTGAGTCAACTCCTGAGTAGCGCCCTGGATGGTAAGGCAATTTTTTGGTTTTTGCCCAACTGGATCGAGATGTTATGGATTGCCACTTGTAGTGCGATCGGGGGAATTGTGGCATGGCAAATTCAACATCCCCTGAAATTGGGTTTAGGGTTTATGCTTGGAGTGGGCGGCATTGTCGCCATTGGATTTGCCCTATTTCACTGGGGTGGATGGATTCCAGTTGCGGCCCCGGTGCTAACCTTTACCCTTGCCCTGAGCGGAGTTGTTGCCTCAAAATTACTCTATACCGCGTTTCATGATGACTTAACGGGACTGCCGAATCGCGCCTCATTCATGAACCAACTCGATCGCGTTTATCGGCGATCACAACCGAAAACATTCCCGTTTTTCCTACCTTTAGGAAAGCGCTCCCCAACTCTTTCAGAACAGAAACCTCCGGTTCTCTTCTTGGACTCTAAATTCACTCCTATACCTCGGTTATTAGCCGTCTTATTTCTGGATTTAGACCGATTTAAAGTCATTAATGATGGACTCGGACATGAGCTAGGGGATCTGCTACTGATTGCGATCGCTGAACGTATTCGGACGCTGATGCGTCAACCTCGCACCGATGGCATTGAAGCAGTTACCATTGCCCGAGTCGGTGGAGATGAATTTGCCATTCTCCTGGACAATCTTTACCGTTCTGAAGATGCCATCAACATTGGCGAATCTCTCTACCACCAAATTGCTAAACCCTTTACCTTGAAAGGTCAACCGATCTATACTACTGCCAGTATTGGTATGGCCCTCGGGCGGGCGGATGACTCTCGGAATTTATTGCGCGATGCTCACACCGCCATGTATCGTGCTAAAGCATTGAGCAAAGCTCGCCCGCAAGTCTTTGAAAGTGCTATGCAAAATAATGCCGTAGCCCGATTCCAGCTAGAAACGGACTTGCGCCGTGCGATTAATGCAGGGGCGACCCCAATCAATGGCAAGATTGAATCCGAGTTTTTGGTTTATTATCAGCCTTTGGTGGATTTAACCTCGGGAAAAATTAGCGGATTTGAAGCCCTTGTCCGTTGGCAACATCCGGAACGGGGTTTAGTGTTTCCCGGTGAGTTTATCACTGTTGCCGAAGAAACAGGTTCCATTGTGCCATTAGGCGAGTTGGTGTTAGTCATTGCCTGTTGGCAAATTTGCAAATGGCAAGAGGAATTTCCTCAAGAACCTCCGTTAATGGTGAGTGTGAATCTTTCCGGGAAGCAGTTTGCTCAACCCAATTTAATCGAAGTTATTAAACGAACCTTAGACCAAACCCATCTTGATCCAACTTGTTTGAAGTTAGAAATAACTGAAAGTGTGGTGATGGATGAGGTAGAGTTGGCGATCGAAATGTTGTCTCAAATGAAAGCTTTAAATGTGAAATTAGGCATTGATGATTTTGGCACCGGGTATTCATCTTTGAGTTATTTGCACCGATTTCCCACGGATACTTTAAAAGTGGATCGGTCCTTTGTGACTCGGATGGTGGAAGGAGACCAAAATTCAGCAATTGTTAAAACAATTATTGCCCTAGCCCATAATTTAAACATGGATGTGATTGCCGAAGGGGTGGAAACACCGGAACAATTAGCCCAATTGCGATCGCTAGGCTGTGAGTGTGGACAAGGGTACTTTTTCGCCAAACCCTTACCGGCAGCACAAATTGAAGCCTTATTAAAGTCAGACCCCACTTGGTAACCCCAAAAACCTACAGCCTGTTTCCGAGTTGGGGATGACCCTAAACCCCAAGACGGATCGCAAAAGGACAGACAAGGGGGGTTAAACAATGGCACAATGAGAAACGCCATAAACAGATAGAAATATAGGTAAAGTCGTGAGTCCGATTGCCCAAGCTATTCCAACTCAACCCGCGATCGCGCGGCGTGCTGTGTTTCCCTTTACTGCTATTGTGGGGCAGGAAGAAATGAAACTGGCATTGCTGCTGAATGTCATTGACCCCAAGATTGGCGGGGTGATGATTATGGGCGATCGCGGCACTGGCAAATCTACTACCATCCGCGCCTTAGCTGATCTGCTGCCAGAAATTGAAGTGGTGGCAGATGACCCCTTCAACAGTCATCCCTCGGATCCGGAACTGATGAGTGATGTGGTCCGCGATCGCGCCTCTCGGGGAGAAACCTTACCCGTGATGCAGCGCAAGGTGCAAATGATTGATCTCCCTCTCGGTGCCACAGAGGACCGGGTTTGTGGGACAATTGATATTGAAAAAGCCCTCTCAGAAGGGGTAAAAGCCTTTGAACCGGGTTTGTTAGCCAAAGCCAATCGCGGTATCCTCTATGTGGATGAAGTCAACCTACTCGACGATCACCTCGTGGATGTGTTGTTAGACTCTGCTGCTTCGGGGTGGAATACCGTTGAACGGGAAGGGATTTCCATTCGTCACCCGGCGCGATTTGTGTTGGTGGGGTCTGGTAACCCGGAAGAAGGTGAACTCCGTCCGCAATTGCTCGATCGCTTCGGAATGCACGCCGAAATCCGCACGGTAAAAGAACCCGCTTTACGGGTGAAAATCGTTGAGGAACGCTCAGGATTTGACCAAAATCCTCAAACCTATTTGGAACAACACGAAGCAGAACAACAAGCGTTACAGCAAAAGCTGATTGATGCTCAAAACTTGTTACCTTCGGTGAATTTGGATTATGAAATGCGCGTCCAAATTTCCCAGGTTTGTTCTGAGTTAGATGTAGATGGATTGCGCGGAGATATTGTTACCAACCGCGCTGCCAAGGCGATCGCGGCGTTAGAAGGACGCACCGAAGTTACCCTGGATGATATTAGCCGGGTCATTACCCTCTGTCTGCGTCACCGCCTCCGTAAAGACCCCTTAGAATCCATTGATAGTGGTTATAAGGTTCAAAAAGTCTTTAGTAGTGTCTTTGGCGTGGAAATGCCAACCGAAGGTTAAATCGGTGTAGTGGCGCTGGGGTAGAGTACATCAAAAAAGCCCTCAAGCGCCTCTACATCCAACGGTTATGGAAAAGCGAATTTTAGGATTAGACCCGGGTTTAGCAACATTAGGATTTGGGGCGATCGCCGCTCAAACTGGAGGCACGGGCAGAAGTCGCAGCGAAACCGTTTCCCTGCTGGATTTTGGCATTATTCAAACCCCCGCCAAGACTGACCTGGGTCAGCGGTTATGTACGATTTATGAAGATTTACACGCCCTGATTGACCAGTTCAAACCGGACTTAGTAGCAGCGGAAAAATTGTTCTTTTATCGCATGGGAAATACCATCTTAGTCGCCCAAGCGCGAGGGGTAATTTTACTGGTGGTAGCACAACATCAATTACCGTTAGTTGAATATACTCCCGCACAAATTAAACAAGGGATTACCGGCTATGGTAATGCGGATAAATATGAAGTGCAACAAGCAGTAGCGAGGGAATTAAATTTAGAGACGATTCCCAAACCCGATGATGCAGCAGATGCCTTAGCCGTCGCCTTAACCGCCTGGTTTCAATGGGAAAATTGAGGAGGAATTCACAAGTCAGTAATTCTATTATCAAAAACCGGGTTTCTTCACTCTGACTTTTGGTACTGATCCACATTGGTGTTGGTGAAGAAAGTGGGTTTTCTTCCTATTAAAGTATCAAGACCCCAAGAGGAGCAAACCCGGATAGCACAGAGATAGATTGATATTAAGAAACATAAACATTTACTGCTTCAGGAATTGAGTAAGTTATACTAGAGCGTAGTGCAAGGCTGTAGGTCCAAATTTCTATAGGGTCTGCACAGCCCACTTGATTAAACTTGAATTCCTGAATGGCATGGATATAAATTTAATCAAAGATATCATCCGGAAAATCACTATCAAATCTTGTTGGGTCGAATATTCACAAGTTTGTTCGGCATTAAAATCCTATGAACTGATGGCTGTTGAACCAGGGTTTTTTTTGAATAACAATCAGGATTTCAGGACTTATCCGATGTGTAAACCGAACGATTTTTACATTGCCTTAGCAGAGAGTTTTCCTTATCAAATGGAGTCTCTATCACATTCTCTGAATATGCCTTCGGATAAAAAACCTCCTTCAAATTGGGCGATTGACCCTAAAATCAAACCCCGTAAAAATAAGATTTTAGAGCAATACGGAATTGATGATACTGAGGAGGATAAAGTTTTTCAAGAAATTAAGACAGTAGAAGACTTGCAGCAAGTGATTGGCAAGCTTATCAAAAAAATAGCGAGAGAATCCAACCAATCCACTATAGAGATCCAGGAGATCGGAACAGAGTTTTATAACGTTTATCAAGTACCAATCAGGTCTACCTTAAAGCAATTTTTTGCTGCTTTAAAACTGATGGATATATTACAAAATATAGAGTTTATAACGGTTGATATGGTTGATTCTAAAAAGGTTTTCTTAAAGAAAAGGAATTCTGAGGTGGTTAAGTGAGCAATAGGGTGGGAAGAAGCACACCCTACCATCTTACTTTGTAGCAAATTTAGGTCAGAAATCCGGTTTATTGTTTTTTTGAAGCAGATCTCTCAAAATGTGAGACGACAAATCAACAAAGAGGCAAGCATTCCTGTCGCATCAGCTAACAGGGCAGCGGGTAAAGTGTGGCGCGTCCGGCTCACTCCAATACTACCAAAATAAACCGCCATCACATAAAAGGTGGTTTCCGTCGAACCTTGCATCGTTGAAACCAGATAAGACAAGAACCCATCAGGGTCATTCTCTACAATTTCCGACATCACCCCAAATGCGCCACTGCCCGATAAAGGACGAATTAGCGCCATTGGTAAGGCTTCCGGTGGCATGGCAATCAAGTTGGTGATGGGGGATAACACTGCTGTCATCACATCCAATGCGCCACTGGTGCGAAACATCCCGATCGCCACAAAGATTGCAACCAGAAACGGGATAATTCTCACCGCAATATCAAAGCCTTCTTTCGCCCCTTCCGTTAACACTTCATACACTTTCACCCCGCGAAAATAGCCAATCAGCAGGAAGCTACAAATCACTAAAGGTAACAACCCATTAGAAATCGCCTCAATGATTTGGGTACTTGCCAATCCCGCCGTTCCCGTGATGGTTAATCGATAGAGAAGTGCCCCAAAAAATAGCACAATTAACCCACCAAAGAATAACCGTCCTACCCGTCCCGGGGGTTCTAAAGGTTCAACAGGTTGGGCATATTCAGGACTCTGTGAGGGGCTGTCTGAATCCAGTTCCGGGGCGTTTACTGGGGGATTCGGGGCAGAATCTTGGTTGCGATGGGCCAGAACTTTAGCGGCTACAATGGCTACAGTGGTGGAAGCAACTGTTGCCACAAGTGAGGGAATAATAATTGCCCCGGGATTGGTGGCCCCTGCGGAGGCCCTTACAGCGATCGCCCCAATGGGTAAAAGGGTCACCGATGAGGTGTTAATGGCTAAAAATAAGCACATCGCATTGGTGGCAGTTCCAGGGTCCGAATTCAGCCGATTCAGTTCCTTCATAGCTTTGAGCCCAATGGGAGTGGCAGCATTGCCCAAACCCAGGGCATTAGCGGCGAGATTTAAGATCATGGCAGACATGGCGGGATGATCTGCCGGGATATCAGGAAACAGTCGTAACATGAGGGGACGAATCCCTTGGGCGATCGCCTCCATGACTCCCGCCACTTCCACCACCCGCAGAATTCCCAACCACAAGGCTAACGCCCCAATTAACCCGATCGCCAAGGTAACCGCATTCGCTGCCGACTCAAATGCCGCTTCGGTCAATTCCGGCAGAGTCCCACGCATTGTTGCGACGACGGTAGACCCTACCATCAGAAACAGCCAAATGCTATTGAGGGGAGATTCAGATTTTTTCACAGACGGTTCACCGGGAAAGTTTCCGAGTTATGGTAACATCACCCACCTAACAGGATAAACTTTTTTCTCTCCCCTCAATCGGCATGAGTGGACATCAAAACACTATTGGCTGAGTCCAAAGATGTACCACACCAAGGACACCCAAAATCGAGAAGTTTATAATGAGAAATTTTCTGACAATTGGGACATTTTAAACCATAGGTCGGCAGCGGTTTGCGGGGAAGGCGACGGCGTAGGGGTTGACTGATAGAGGCTTCGCTATCATCATCCTCTGGGGCAGAAAGAGTTACTCCCTGAGAAAATCGGAGGTCAATGGCAATGACTTTCAGTTTAATTTGTCCCAAACAAATCAGACTACCTAGGGTTAACATCATCTCACCCTGGGTTAACAGTTGCCCATCTACTTTAGAAGGATTGCTGGGCCGAAGATTTCTCAAATAAAAATGACTTTTCTGGGGGTCATAAAAGATTTCAACGTGCAACCCAGAGACTGTCGGATGAAGCAACACGATATCGCAGCGAGTGGGATCGCGACCGATCCGGACGGTCCCCGGATTTTTGCTCGGTTGCTTATCCCAGATAGTTTGAGTTCTAAACTCACCCGCTTCAATCCATTTTAGGGTTAGTTCATGCATGGCGATCGCAAGTTTCCATAGTAGCAGCACCTGTTTTCCGCCCCTGACTCGGGAAGATATCTTTATTATCTAGCTTTTTTCGGTTCAGGAGCAAGTATAGAAGCACACCATTCTGTGAGTCTCCTATCCCTTATCCATTTCCTGGAACAGGGGAGGAGTTCACAGGGATTTTGAGTTTTGTACAGAAACGATTGAGTTTAGGCCAACATCAGGGGACAAACCCAGAATGCCATCTTCTCTACCGGGTCCGGATGTGATAATCGGGTTTCCAGTTGATCGGTCCTCTTGAAACTTTACCGGGTTCCTTCCCTGAATGGACTGGGTTTAACGAATCTTCATACTTGCGATCGCATCCGGTTCAGGTGGGGAAGTGACCCTTGAGTAAACTAAGCTAAAAAGCCTTACTCAAGGCCCTCCAGCCCTTCGCCGTTCTGTAGGACCGGGCAAATGTCTCTGATGAGTTTAGGGAATCGTCTCACTCAATTCCTCCCATAACGTATTCATTTTTTCAAACGCATCTTCTAAAGAAATTTTTCCCCCAGTTGCGAGACTACTCAAAATGCTCACTCGATGACTAAAGGTTTGCAAATTTTTATGGCGAAGTAATTGTTCTGCATCCCGATTTCCGTGGGCATGATTGGGGGAATCAATAGATTGGAAATGAGTTGTCATGGCAGAACCCTCCCATCGCTTCTGAATCACAGCGACTATTTTTTTAACTACGATAATTATCTCTGAAAAACTCTAACCGCACAGCGATCGCTTGAACGTTAAAGGTGCGATCGTGATCAAGTGTAGCCGTGACCCCAATCTAACCGGAGTGCGATCGCGATCGCACTCCGGAATGGTTCTAACTTGAAGCGAGGCGATCGCTGATTCGGGTAGTTTCCGGGAGTCGGTATTTCGGAGTGCAACGCAGCACATAATCCAAGGCAGTGGGTAAACTAATGCGATGACCAATGGAAATATAAAGGGGATTGACATGACTGCGCGATCGCAGAACCGCCCCCACGGTTTCCCCTTGATCCAGCAACGGTTGCCAACTGCCACGTTCCGGGGGTAATCCTTCATGAGTACCAATAAAGCGCGATTTTGCTACCCCAATCGCCGGGAGATTCGTCAAGACCCCCAAATGACAAGCAATCCCAAACCGCCGGGGATGGGCCAATCCCTGACCATCACAGAGTAGCAAATCTGGCACAATAGACAACTGTTCCAGGGCCTCCAAAACCGCCGGAACTTCGCGAAACGAAAGGAATCCAGGAATGTAGGGGAAGTGAGTCGGACACCGGGCGATCGCCTGATCACACAGTTGCAAATCTGGAAAACTTAACACCGCCACTGCCGCCTGCGTCACATTATCCTGTTCCTGATATCCCGCATCCACCCCCGCCACATATCGAACCTGTGGCAAGTCATCTTCTACAATGACTTGTTCCCGTAACTCTTCCTGAATTGCCCTCGCCTCCTCCACCGTCTCCGGCCAACTTTGGGGCTTATCAATTTTCATAACATTTTATTACTTTTAAGACAATTTTCTGGATTCCGGTTTAACATTTTAAGAGTCACTCAATTTGTATCAAACTTTGGGAGACAACAATAGTCCCGCAAGTCCCTGGGAATATCAAAGTCAAACCTAGACCCATCTGGACTGAAATTCTTAAAAACTTAAGAAAAATTTAATAAAGGTTCGGGATGGGGTGTTTTTTACAAACCGTAAGTTTCAACCTCATTAAGGTAAATTCCAATGCCAGCTAAAACCAGTTATTCTTACGACTCAAAGACCATTTTCTGGATTGCCGGTTCCGTGATTGGAGGAATATTCTTCTTAATTTTAGCCGCCAATTTAAAACCTTTTGTGATTATCAACGCCGGGGAACGGGGCGTGGTCATGAAATTTGGAAAAGTCCAGGAAGGCATTCTCGATGAAGGGATTCACGGAATTATTCCCTTAGTCACCCGCGTGGAAACCCTCAGCGTTCGGGTGCAAAAAGATGAACTCAAAGCCGATGCTGCTTCTAAAGATTTACAGTATGTTACCATTAATGTCGCCCTGAATTGGCGTGTGGATGCTACTCAAGTTAACAAGGTTTATCAGACCATAGGCGATGAAACTCAAATTGTCAACCTGATTATTTCCCCCGCTGTTTCTGAAGTGGTGAAAGCAGCAACGGCTAAAAATAATGCTGAAGAAATCATCACCCGACGCCGAGAATTAAAACAAGAAATCGATAGTGATATTCGGCAACGACTGGCTAGTTATGGCGTTTTAGTTGATGATATTTCCTTGGTAAATATTGAATTTTCTCCGGAATTTGCTAAAGCCATTGAAGCCAAGCAAATTGCAGAACAAGAAGCCAGACGAGCCTCATTTATTGCCCAGAAAGCCGAACAAGAAGCTTTTGCGGAAATTAATCGGGCCAAAGGTCAAGCTGAAGCCCAACGATTGTTACGAGAAAACCTAACTCCATCGATTCTTCAAAAAGAAGCCATTGAAAAATGGAATGGACAATTTCCGATGGTGATGGGGGGTAATGGAGCCTTGCCATTTATTAATATTACGCCACCTGCTTCTACCGCTAATCCCTAACTTTAAAGGAGGAGGGAAATGTCATCAATTCACCTCAAACTAGGGGGTTTGGTTTCACGTTTTCGCCCTCCAATGTCAAAATAGAGGGGAAGTAGTTTCGAGACAGACAAATCCATGACTTCCAACGAGACCCTGCGATCGCGTCCCCTCCCTCCTGGTAAATTAGGCTTACCTCTGATTGGCGAAACCCTGAGCTTTTTTCGCGATCGCGACTTCCATAAGAAGCGCCGCGAAAAATATGGAACCGTTTACAAAACCCATCTGTTTGGACAACCCACAATCGTCCTAATTGGGTCCGAAGCGAATCGCTTTTTGTTCACCCATGATAATAGCTATTTTACCGCCTCTTTTCCCCCGAGTACCCGCATCTTACTCGGTCCCCACTCCCTCACCATCCAAAGCGGCAACGAACATACCAGCAGACGGCGATTGATGGCACAGGCATTTTTTCCCCAAGCGATCGCTGGATACCTTCCCGGCATGGAACAACTCACCGATCGCTATCTGAAACAATGGGAAACCCTCCAAGAACTGACCTGGTATCCGGAACTCCGAACCTATATGTTTGACATTGCCAGTACCTTATTAATTGGCACTGAAACCGGATCCGAAACCATCTATCTCAGTCAAATTTTTAAAACCTGGGCTGAAGGATTATTTTCGATTCCCATCAATCTGCCTTGGACACCATTTGGAAAAGCCCTCCACTGCCGGAAACTGCTACTCGAAAAAATCGAAGAAATTGTCCATCGCCGCCAACAAGAAACCGCACCTAGAAACGATGCCCTAGGGTTACTGTTAGCGGCCAAAGATGAAGAGGGAAATGGATTAAGCTTAGATGAAATCAAAGACCAAATATTGCTACTCCTCTTTGCCGGTCATGAAACCCAAACCTCTTCACTCTCATCCCTCTGTCTACTCCTAGCACAACATCCCCACGTGATTACCAAATTGCGGGAAGAACAGGAAAAAGTCGGCTTTACGGGTTCTCTCAATATGGAGATACTCAAAGAGATGATTTACTTAGAACAGGTGGTCAAAGAAGTCTTACGATTAGTGCCACCCGTTGCCGGAGGATTTCGCCGCGTACTTGAATCTTGCGAATTTAATAACTATCAAATTCCCGAAGGTTGGATGGTTTTGTATCAAATTAATCAACTGCACAAAGATAGTTCAATTTATTCTAATCCTCAAGAATTTGACCCCGATCGCTTTAGTTTAGACCGCGCAGAAGATAAGCCAAAACCCTTTACCTGGATACCCTTTGGAGGCGGTGCGAGAGAATGTGTAGGTAAGGCATTTGCCATGTTAGCCTTACGGGTTTTTACAGCCCATTTAGTCCACGGTTATGACTGGGAATTGTTGCCGGACCAAAATTTACAATTATCCATGATCCCAACCCCCTCTCCTCGGGATGGATTGCGGGTCAAGTTTAGCCGAAGAGGCTAGAAATGGAGGGAGTTAAGAACGTTTCCGTATAGTCGCATCCTAATGGAGAGTTGATTCGCGAATCAACTCTCCATTAGGCGTTTAATAGTAGTAAATATTGCGTAAGTCTTACCATAAGAAATAGGGCTGTCATCGCGCATCCCATAACCTCTTGACAATCACGGTAAGATTAGCTAGTATAATAAAGGAATGCTACCAGACCGCTAAAAGTTAGACTATGAGCAAAAAAGTTAGCATCACCCTAGACGATGAAGTTTTAAAATTTGTAGATACAATTGCACCGGGCCATAACCGTAGCCGATTTATTAATGATATTCTTTTAAAAGAAAAACAGCAGCGGTTAATGAGAGAGCTTGCCGATGCTTATCGAGAACAAAGTAATGACCCAGAATTTCAACAAGAGGTCTTAGCTTGGGATGTTACGGTGAGCGATGGTTTAAATGCCTAACGCAATTTTAACTTATAAACGAGGCGAAATCTGGTGGGTGGATCTTCAGCCAGTTATTGGCAGTGAAACTGATAAACAGCGTCCTTGTTTTATTTTGCAAAATGATATTGGGAATCAACAGGGTTCGACTACAATTATTGCTCCCTTATTGCCAGGGAGTAAAAAATATCCGTTTGTTGTTAATGTCAAGCCAACGTTACAAAATGGATTGGATGGCGATCGCTATATCAATTTAAGCCAACCAAATCAGAGCAGTAGATGCTCAACGGATCAAGACAAAACAGGGGGTTTTAGAGGATGAATATTGGAGTAAAATTGAAAAAGCAATAACAATTGAGCTGGGTTTCTCCAAAGAGTAGTTCTGAGGTTCTATTGAACTTTGGCTTGGTTATCTTCATCTGCAACGCTTTATCAGCTTGCCGCCACAGCTTTTTATCCAGGGAATTTTGTGAGTTACTCTAGTCTAGGTATTTGTTAGATTTCAAATTGTCAATAAAAGATTTAAGGATAGCCAAAAAGAGCGCATCCAAAAATAAAAGAGTTTACAACTTGCTCTAAGCTGTAAACTCTTGATCATAATAGAGTGCGGACGGGGAGACTCGAACTCCCACATCAAAGACACTAGAACCTAAATCTAGCGCGTCTACCAATTCCGCCACGTCCGCATAAGTTTATCTTAGCAGAGGTTGCCCTCTTGCACAAGCATTTTGTGCCAACCCCCAAAAATCTGGAATTCTCATTCCTTCATCCCCATGAGAGTGACTTCCCAGACGAGGCGGGGACTGGCATAACTGAGGAGATAACGCCTTGCGCGATCGAGGATATGGAGGGGGTTGGCGTTGAAGGTCCCGCGCTGTTGGGAGGATAACCAGTATGCCTGTTGCAGATATTCAATCAGCCAGAGTTGGGACTCGGTGTCCAGACTGCGATCGATTTCTTTGGCAATTTCTAGCGCTTGTTTGGTGGAGAGGGAGGGTTTTAGGGGTTTTTCCAGAAGTTCGGCAGGGATTTCCTGGAGTTTTTCCCAGCAGGCGATCGCCGTTCCCGGAGACCCCTGCGCCATTGCCAATACTGCTGGATTCTCCAAAATCTGCGGGTATCCCACAGTTGCTAAAACTTCCCTCATCTGTGCCTCGGTGAGGCGATAAAAAGGAATTCGCTGACACCGGGAAACTAGGGTGGGGAGGAGAGAATCAATTCCTGGTGCAATTAAAATAATACTCGCTCGTCCCGGTTCTTCCAGGGTTTTGAGTAATCCATTGGCAGCACTTTCTTTCATGGTTTGTGCCTCTTCTAGGACCACTACCTTGCGGAGTGCCTCTAATGGATGGCGTCCCAAAAATTCCCCGATTTCACGGATTTGTTCAAGGCGAATTTGCGGGGGGGATTTGCGCTTAAACCCGGTTGCTGCCGCTTCGGTGGCGGTGAGCATTTTGCCTTTATCCAGATAGGTGGGTTCTATCCAGAGTAAATCGGGGTGATTTTCCAGTTTGCGGGTAGAGGGAGGGGTTATGCCGGGATTTCTGGCGGTGAGGAGGAGTTCCAGGAAATACCGCGCTGCCAAACTGCGACCCACACCGGGAGCACCAGCAAAGAGGTAGGCGGGTGCAATGCGATCGCGGTTAACAGCCTGATTCAGCAGTTCGACTGCCTGGGGTTGTCCAATGAGTTTAGCAAAAACGGTCATAAATTTTAGTTTTTAAAATTTAGATGGGAGAGTGCAAAGATAGTAAGAGATGTCCTAGGGTTCAACCGTTCTATCATGTCAGCGATCGCCCAAACTTTATCCAGTATTCTTGGTTCCGACGGTGTTATCGAGTGGGATAGTCTGGATTCCCCTACTCAACAGCGTCTCCGTCGCGCTTTTCCGGAGTCTTCCCTGCCGCATTGCATTGCCTATCCCTCAACTCAAGCACAATTCGCTGAGGCGATCGCCGCTATTGCTGCCAGTCGCTGTGCCTTTGTCCCTGCTGGGTCCTTGAGTAAAATCGATTGGGGTGGGGTTCCTTCGGGGGTGCAAGTGATTCTGAGTACCGCACGTCTGAATCGCCTGATTGAACACGCTGTCAATGATTTAACGGTGACGGTGGAAGCGGGGATGCGTTTAGCCTCGTTACAGTCTATTCTCGCAGATGCGGGGCAGTTTTTGGCTTTAGATCCAGCTTATGGCGATCGCGCGACTTTGGGAGGAATTGTTGCCACTGGGGATACTGGCAGTTGGCGGCAACGGTATGGGGGAGTGCGCGATCAACTGTTAGGAGTTTCTTTCGTGCGATCGGATGGGGAGTTGGCGAAGGCAGGGGGACGCGTCGTCAAGAATGTGGCGGGATATGATTTGATGAAATTATTCACCGGGTCTTACGGCACATTGGGGATGATTTGTCAAGTCACATTTCGAGTTTATCCTCAAGCGGAGGCATCGGGTACGGTGATGTTGTCTGGGGATACGGAGGTGATCGCCTCTGCGAGTCAAACGTTACTCGCTTCCGCCCTCACGCCAACAGCAGCGGATTTGTTGTCCCCGGGATTGGTGAAGCAACTGGGGAGAGGGGAGGAAATGGGACTGCTGGTGCGTTTTCAAAGTGTAGCAGAAAGTGTGCAAGAACAATCGGCGCGACTCATATCTGTGGGGGAAACGTTAGGATTAAAGGGGACTTGTCATACGCAGAAGGACGAGGCGGATTTATGGCAAGGATTGAGAGAACGAATGCAACCGGCTGACACAGAAGGGGCGATCGCCTGCAAAATGGGAGTACGTCCTACAGAAGCAGTGGCAGCTTTATCGAAATTTGCGGCACTTTCTGAGGGTATTGGGTTGGGTCAAATTCATGTCAGTAGTGGGTTGGGTTGGTTGCGGTTTGGGGAGGGGATACAGAAGGAGTCGGTTTTATCGATGCGGCAATTCTGTCAATCTTCTGGGGGGTTTTTGAGTGTGATGGTTGCACCGATCGCCTTTAAAAATCAGGTTGATGTTTGGGGATATCAGGGAAATGCTCTTGAGGTGATGCGGAAGATTAAGCAGCAGTTTGATTCAGATAATATTTTAAGTCCTCATCGATTTATTGGGGGAATTTAAGAGGGCGGTTAACATTTGCAAGAGAACCTCTTCAGGCGTTACTACGAACATTGGAAAATATATTGAGTTGATGAATATGCAACCTGTTGAATCTACTATTGCCGCTAAATCTAGTAATTTTTTGGGTCAGAATCCGCATTTGAATGAGTTAAGCGAGTCGGAAGTGTTGCCGGGATTTGATGCCAAACATCCACCGGATCCGAAATTGATTGATACTTGTGTTCATTGTGGCTTTTGTTTGTCTACTTGTCCCAGTTATCGGGTGATAGGGAAAGAAATGGATTCGCCGCGAGGGCGGATTTATTTAATGGATGCGATCGCCACCGGGGAAGCACCTCTGGCAGAGGGAACCGTAGAGCATTTTGATACTTGTTTGGGATGTTTAGCTTGTGTCAGCACTTGTCCCTCGGGGGTGCAATATGATAAATTGCTGGCGGCAACTCGTCCTCAAGTTGAGCGTAATTATGAACGTTCCCTAGGCGATCGCGTGATTCGTAGTCTCATTTTTAACTTATTTCCCTATCCCAACCGTCTGCGTCCTTTATTAGTTCCCCTTTATGTTTACCAAAAGTTGGGAATGAATAAATTAGTGCGTCAGACGGGTTTATTAAAGAAATTCTCCCCCCGATTGGCAGCAATGGAGTCAATTTTACCCAATATTACGGGAGAGTTTTTTAAGGGAAATTATCCCGATGTGATTCCGGCACAAGGAGAGAAACGGTATCGGGTGGGGATGTTACTCGGATGTGTACAGCGGTTATTTTTTAATCCCGTCAATGAGGCAACGGTAAGGGTTTTAACTGCCAATGGCTGTGAGGTGGTGATTCCCGAAGGACAAGGCTGTTGTGCGGCGTTACCGGCACACCAGGGACAAGAAGAACAGGCACAGGCGATCGCTCGTCAAATGATTGATAGTTTTGAAGGCACTGAGGTTGATTATATCATTATTAATGCCGCTGGATGTGGTCATACCTTAAAAGAATATGGTCATATTCTCCAGGATGACCCCAATTATCGAGAGAAAGCACAAGCTTTTGCAAATCAGGTTAAAGATGTGCAAGAATTCCTGGCAATGGTGGGGTTAACGGCTCAACTTTCTCCCCTAACGGATGGGAAATTAACCGTGGTGTATCAGGATGCTTGTCATCTTTTACATGGTCAAAAAATTAGTCAGCAACCGCGCCAAATTCTTAAACAAATTCCCGGGGTTGAACTGAAAGAACCGCTTGATGCAGCGTTATGTTGTGGCAGTGCGGGGGTCTATAATATGCTCCAGCCGGAGGTATCGGAAGAGTTGGGTCAGCAAAAAGTGCAAAATTTACTCAATACCGGGGCCGAATTAATTGCTTCTCCCAATCCCGGTTGTGCGTTACAAATTCAAAAGCATTTGCAGTTAGAGGGGAAAGATATCCCGTTGATGCACCCGATGGAATTATTAGATTTATCCATTCGGGGGGTGCGGTTGAAATAGGAGGATGCGTGCGTCAGAATGTAGAGGTCCTGATGGTAGGAATAAGTTAGATTCTGACGCACCCTTGAGGGCTAAAAAATCAGCAACATCATTAATAGTAGACACCTGTCAGCGCGGGTTGAGGAAATTGGGTTAAGTCAACTCTTTGATCAGTTTTTCTAACTCGTTGCGGAGTTGGCGGGTATTGGGGTTGGTGGGTTCGATTTCCAGGGACTTATCAAAGGCGAGGAGGGCTTGTTGCAGCAGGGGAATAGCTTCGTTAGGACTGGGTTTTTCTCCAGCAAAAAGGATGAGGGACCCGCCAAAATTCAGCCAGCCACTGGCTTCGGTTCTCTCTCCCCAATTGCCATCCCCCGTGAGTGCGCGGCGACAGGATTCTACAGCGTCTTGATAGCGATCGAGTTGCAGGAGGGCGACACAGCGGTTAGTTAATCCGAGGGAATAGTCGGGTTTGAGGGTAACAGCCCGATCGCAAGCGGCGATCGCCTCGCTGAAGCGCTGTTGTTCCACCAAAGTGCTACATTCGTTTCCCCAGGCGTTATAGGTGTTTTCGGGGGTTTGGGCAATTTCCACAGTGGCATTC
Source organism: Laspinema sp. D2d (assembly GCF_025370755.1). GTDB lineage: Bacteria > Cyanobacteriota > Cyanobacteriia > Cyanobacteriales > Laspinemataceae > Laspinema. The sequence goes on from NZ_JAMXFC010000008.1 coordinate 175,175, forward strand.
ACCCCCCACTCGGCGTCAAGTTCCGAATAAGGGGCAGTAGTCGCAAAGACTGGCATTTCCAGACACAGACAAGCTGCTGCCGTGAGGAGTCCAGATCCAAGGAGATGGAGTTTCATTGTTACGATTTGTGAACGGAGGAGTTTACTTTGACTATGAAACCACACCTGTTACCTAAAATGTCAAGTTTAATGATAAAATTTTATCCCCTTTTTCTCTGATTAGAGAAAGTTATGGCCTGGGGTGAGGATCACTTATATAATCTGTTTAAATCCTGGTGACCCTAAAATTTAGGGGCTAAACCGGAATTGCCCTACCCAGGATCGGGGAAATGCTGCCCGATCCTGGACCCTGAGTGTAAAAAATAACGACTGTATCAGTCGCTAATCTGTGGAGTGAGATAAAAAGGTTTCGATCGCCCAGTACACAGAGGCGGATCAGAGTGGCGATCGCGCTTTTAAGGGGTCAGGTTAGGAATGAGTGAGATTCCGGTGGGAATAGCTTACGCACTCACTTGGAGCCATCCGCGACGGACCGCATAGAATAAGCGATGCACGAGCAACGCATCCTCCCGACTCAAGGCGTTATTGAGTAACGCAACCTGAAGGCTATGCTGTTCGATCGCAGTCAGTTTCCCAGAAAACCAGGCTTGTGCGAACAAGTCAGTGAGGTTATCTTCCAGATTCAGAGTAGGTGCAGGCATAAGTTTGGATTCAACTCTACTGTGTTTCTAGTTTGCAGCAAGGGGTGAAGGTGAGCGGTGATTTGAGTATTACCCACCCCTTAGATTAATCACTTACAGTTGTGATTCAAATCGCACCCCATTGCGATCGCCTGTAGTTATCCCCCTAGGTTAGGACCCAGTAAACCCCAGATCCTAACCCACTGACCCTTTCTCCTGGATTACTCCGGCAGCATTTCCAAACAGAGTTGACGGAAATGATCCCCGCGTTGCTCAAAGTTTTGATATTGATCAAAACTGGCACAAGCTGGAGATAGGAGGACTACCTGTGCCTCCAATTCTTCCGCTAATTCGGCCCCGCGAATGACCGCCCGTTCCATACCATAAACGATTTCATAGCGGGGATTTCCCACTTGTTCTAAGCGTTTGGCAAAGGCATCGGCAGCATCGCCAATCAGCAGCACTTGGGCAACTTTCGCTTCGATGGTTTGTAACCACCCGGTATCATCCCCTTCTTTCGCTTCACCCCCGGCAATTAAAATCACTGGCGCAGCCACGGAGGCTAATCCCACTTGTGCCGCATCATAATTGGTGGCTTTACTATCATTAATAAAGTCAATGCTATGCCAAGTACGAATCAGTTCTAAGCGATGAGAAACACCAGGGAAGTTGGCAACCGCATCGGCGATCGCCGCTTTATCAATTCCCGCCAAGCGCGCCACACCCACTGCCATCAGCAGATTCGTGAGGTTATGTTCCCCGGGCATTTTCAAGGCATCAACGGGGACGACTGCCTCGCCCATTGCCACCGCCCAACCGTCTTCAATATAGACGCCTTTATCGGGATTTCCTAATAACTCACTTTTACCTTTGATGCTCGTCCAGCAGGCATTCGGCCAGCGATCGCTTAAACTTTTTCTCAAGTAGGGGTCATCCCCATTTAATACTTTTTGCTGCGATCGCTCCAACAGAGATGCCTTAATATTAAAATAATTTTCTAACGTACCGTGACGGCTCAAATGATCCGGCGTAAAAGTCGTCCACACTCCAATTTGCGGCGCTACGGTTTCGGATGCTTCGACTTGATAGCTACTAATTTCCGCAATCACCCAATCTGGGTACTCAGGGGTTGCCCGGTCCTCGTCAAATCCTTTTAACGCCAACTCCGTCGCGGCATATCCAATATTGCCACAAGCCGGTGCATTGAGTCCGGCAGCCTGAAAAATTGCAGCAATTAAAGCGGTAGTCGTCGTTTTTCCATTGGTTCCCGTAATCCCCACCCAAGGACAAGCGTTGAGATTGCGCCACGCTAATTCCATTTCCCCCAGGGTTGTAATTCCCATCTGTCGCGCCTTCACCAAGGCGGGAAGATCCCAGGGAACCCCTGGACTGACAACCACCCAATCCAAAGACTTTTCCGGTTCAAAGGACTGATTAAGGTGTACCTGGATACCATCAGCAGCCAACAATTGTTGTTGTTGTCGCAAGGCATCATTGTCTGAGCGATCGCTCAAGGTGACATCCCATCCTTGCTTTTTTAATAACCGCGCTGCGGCAACCCCTGACCGTCCTAGTCCAATGATATGAGCCTTTGGCATACTTTTATGGATCGTATTTTTTCAAAGTCTAACCTTCATCTTACCGTTTCTTGTTCTGTCTACAGGGGGTTTTCTCTGCAAAAAGATTTCCGGCAACAACCCGCAAAGGTTTAAACCCCTGCTGGCTGTTGCCACTGTTCCCGGTACTATTGGGGCTTGACAATCGGACCAAAATCCGCCAAAACCCGAGCGTGATTTCGCAGTAAACCGATGGAGTTGAGGCGATTGCGGCGGATTTCTGGATCGGGATCCATAACCAGTACGCTGTCCTCCCCATCAAAAAACTGGCTGACGACGGGGGTAATTTCTGCTAAGGCATCTACCAACTGCTGATAGTTGCGCTGCGATCGCGCTGCTTGGGTGGTGGGCATTAACCGGATTAAGGCATCATAAAACCCTTGTTCTGAGGATTTTTGGAACAATTCGGGTTTGAGCACTTGAGTTGGATCTAAAACCGTTGTCTCCAAATCCCCCTGTTTCGCCAATCTTGCGGACCGATTCACAGTTTCATAGATGGTATCCAAACTGCCATTCTTGCGGATGGATTGGAGGAATAAAGCGCGATCGCGAACGTCCAAGACATCCTCTAAAGCCCGTTGGCTATATTCCGGGTCTTCTTCCCCCAAAACGGCATTCACCAAGTCATAATCAATGCCTCGTTCCTCTTGCAACAGGGTCCGAATCCGTTGTAAGAAAAACTCTTGTAATTGGGAGAGCAATTCTGGGGAAGTTTTCGGATGGCTGGCCGTAAACAAACCGGCTATTTTCCCGAGTAATTCCCCTAAGTTTAAGGGTAAATTCGCCGTCCAAGTTAGATTAATCACCGCATTAGCCGCCCGTCGCAGGGCAAAGGGGTCCGATGAACCCGTGGGAATCATGCCCAAGCCAAAAATACTGACTAACGTATCTAATTTGTCTGCTAATCCCACCACTTGACCCACCGGAGTTTCGGGTAATTTATCCCCCGCATTTCGGGGTAAATAATGTTCATAAATAGCGGTGGCGATGGCTTCCGATTCCCCACAGGCCCGGGCATATTTTTCTCCCATGACCCCTTGGAGTTCTGGGAATTCATAGACCATTTGGGTGACTAAATCGGCTTTACAGAGTAAAGTCGCCCGAGCAATTTCCTCTTTTTGTTCGCCCTGAATTTGCAATTGTTCCGTAATCAAAGCGGCGACCTGACAGAGGCGATCAACCTTCTGGCGCATTGAGCCTAAATCTTCCTGGAAGGTGACTTCTTCTAATTTGGGCAGGTAGGCTTCTAGGGGTTTAGCCCGGTCGGTTTCATAGAAAAATTGCCCATCGGCTAATCGGGCGCGAATGACTCGTTCATTGCCTAACCCAATCAGTTCAGATTTGGCCGGGTCACCGTTAGAAATGGTAATGAAATAAGGGAGAAGTTCGGGGGATTTACCGGAGGTTTCTGCGGATTTCAAGACGGGAAAGTACCGCTGATGGCTGACCATGACTGTGGTAATCACTTCAGCGGGTAAAATGAGAAACTCTTCATCAAACTTACCTAAAACTGCCGTCGGCCATTCCACTAAATTGGTAACTTCTTGGAGTAAATCCGGGGAAATATCGGCAGTTCCTCCGACTTTTTCGGCTGCCGCTTTTACTTGGTCTTGAATAATAGCTTGACGGCGGTCCGGATCTACGGAAACAAACGCCTTTTCTAAGGATTTGACGTAATCGGCGGCGGTGGCAATTTCCACAGGTTGAGGATGTAAGACGCGATGACCCGAGGAAATGCGATCGCTGGTGAGACTTTCGGACCCGTTGTCCAGTTGAATCGGCAAAATATCCTGGTCAAATAGGGCCACCAACCAGCGCAAGGGGCGAGAAAACCTCATTTCTCCATTCCCCCAGCGCATGAGGCGTTTGCCTTCGAGTTTGCTAATCCATTGCGGAATCAGTTCCTGGAGAATGTCGGTGGTGAGACGTCCGGTGATAGTTTTCCGCAGGAATACAAAATCCCCTTTATCCGTGGGGCGAATTTCCAACGCATCGAGTTCCACCCCTTGTTTTTTAGCAAATCCTTCCGCCGCTTTGGTAGGTTTGCCGTCTTTATAGGCAGCGGAGGCGGGAGGGCCTTTAATGTCTTCCTCGCGATCGTCTTGTTGAACCGGCAACCCTTCTATCACCACCGCTAACCGGCGAGGCGTGCCGTAAACATAAACTGCGTCATTTGTCAAGAACTGTTCAGCGAGGGAGTCGGGAATGCGCGATCGCCATTGGGTAATAGCGCTTTCGAGAAACCCTGCGGGTAATTCTTCTGTACCGACTTCTAATAGAAAGGTAGCCATATCGGATCGTACTCTAAAGGACTAGAGGTCACTTGTGCCTTCCAACTGAAGCCAACAGCCAACCCCATTCAACAACTCTTTCTAAGAATACGCCAAGAAAGCCCCTGGATTCTACCCACCCCTCCCACTCTAGGCCGGAACCCCCCGAAACGGGATATTTGCGTGAAATACTGAGAAATTCAGGTTTTTTTTGGCCCCAATCTTGGGAGTGAAAATGTTATTGTAGAACAGATTATCCCAACCGTAGCGATTTTTAAACCCAGTCCGAGATTCTCAAAGCTCAAAGTTTTTAAAACAGCAGTAATCACCCGGGGTTTTTTAAGCGCGAATCCGGTTAAATTAGAAAAGACAAATGGTTGTATGGCGGTTCATTTGAAAGATGTTGGAGAAGTTAAAAATACCCTATTGGGAATCCGGACTTACCTTCCGGTGGGATTAACTTTACTCGTGGGTTTGTCACTGTCGGCGATCGCTGCTACGGGCGTGTATGAATGGGAACGAAGATCCGCCCAAGACAACTTAGCCCAACGCCGGGAAACCGTGACTGTCACCTTAAAAAGTGATATCGAGGAATATCTTCAAGTGACCCGATCGCTGGGCGCATTATATGATATTTCCGGCCCGGTGACTGAAGAAAATTTTCAGCGGTTTTCCCAATCTTTTTTGGAGAATTACCCCGGAATTTTTGGGATGGCATGGATAGAAAAAGTACCTAGGTTACAACGGAGGGCTTTTGAGGAAAAAATGCAAGCCCAAGGGAAAGAAAATTACCAGATTCGCGATCGCGCCCCTGATGGCAACTTAGTCCCGGCTGGCGATCGCCTAGAATATTTTCCCATTATCTATGGACAGCCCAGCAGTCGCTATCAAGGAGATCTATTGGGACTGGATCCTAGTTATGACCCCAAGGTTAAGGCTGCAATCACCCAGGGAAAAAATCAGGGAGAAATCGTACTAACGGAACGATTTAAGTTAGCCGATGGCAAGACTTATGGGGTAGCAATGTTTCGCCCGGTTTATGAAGGGGGCGATCGGCCCGAGGGCATCTTTGATCGCCGCAATGCCTTTAGGGGAATGACTTACACAGTCTATAGTCTCTCCAATTTGTTAGAAAAGTCCCTGGGCGGATTAAACCTCAATCACCTAGATTTTTACTTAATTGACCGGGCAGGGGAACCTCATAATCAAGTCCTCATCTTTTATGACTCTAGCACCCATCGATTTATTGCTGATACCCGTCTGAAACCCCCCGAACCCATCTCTCGGGAGTCTTTGTGCTACAAAAATCCTAACCTTTGTACCCAGACCCTTCAGATTGCCGATCGCCAATGGACTCTATTACTTCGTCCTACCTCCACCTTTGAAGGCTTCATGGAGAGCACCATTGCCACCCTGACGATCGGCTTGTTACTCACAGGTATTATCGCCATTTATTTAGGACTCTCTATCCGCCGAACTACGGACTTAGAAGCCGCGATGCAAAAATTGCAAACCACCCAAGGGCAACTGATTCAAGCGGAGAAAATGTCCTCTATTGGTCAATTAGTAGCCGGAGTGGCCCATGAAATAAATAACCCCGTGAGTTTTATCTACGGCAATGTTAATCATGCCGATGAATATGTAAAAGACTTACTGTTATTGCTGGATCTCTATCAACAACATTATCCTGAACCCGTAGCAGAAATTCAACAAGAAGCCGAAGCCATCGACGTAGATTTTCTGATAGAAGATTTACCCAAAACCATCAAATCCATGATGGTCGGGGCAGAACGAATTCAAAATATCGTCTTGAGCTTGCGAAATTTTTCCCGCACCGATGAAGCCGAAATCAAGGCCGTAGACATTCATCAAGGGCTGAATAGTACCTTAATGATTTTGCAACATCGCCTGAAAGCCACCGCCGGACATCAGGCCATTCAGGTGGTCAAAAAATACGGGAATTTACCCTTAGTAGAGTGCTATCCGGGACAACTGAATCAGGTCTTTATGAATCTTCTAGCTAATGCAATTGATGCGTTAGAAGACACCCTGGCTCAAACCTCTTCCAAAGACTATATCCCTACCCTCACCCTCTGTACCGAAGTCTTGCAAAAAAGTCCAAAGGAAACCTCCACTGAGGGGGCAGCGGTCAACCCCGAGTTCATCGTGATTTGGATTGAGGATAATGGAGCGGGAATTCCTCCAGAGATTATCCCCAATATTTTCAATCCATTTTTTACGACTAAACCCATTGGTAAAGGAACCGGATTAGGGCTTTCAATTAGCTACCAAATTATTGTTGAAAAACATTTAGGCAAGTTAAACTGTTTTTCAAAACTGGGAAAAGGAACCGAATTCCAGATTCAACTTCCGGTGAGTCAAACTGGGCAAACCAACCCGTCATAACCCAGAGCGATCGCCCCGTTGTCATCACCGAACCCAGGGATTAGGGATTGCGCGATCGCTCTAACAGTCGTTCCGCATTCATCGCCCGTTCCGCATTGCCCTCCAAAGTATAAAGGTCTCGGGCATATTCCAACACCCGTTGAGCCTCGGTAAAATTCCCCTGACGCATAAAAACCAACCCCGCCCCATAATAGGCATTGGCATAATTGGCATTCCCTTCAGCCGCCCGCCGAAATGAATCTAAAGCTCCATTCAAATCCCCTTGATTGTACGCAATAAACCCCAGATGATAATGAGCCGCAGCATGAGTCGGAGTAATCCCGACAGCCCGGTTAAACGCCGATTTAGCCGCCTCCAGTTGCCCTTGTTCGAGATAGACCAATCCCAGATGATAGGGGGGTTCGGGGGTCGTTGGACTATACTGCATCGCCTGTTGAAACGAAGCCGCTGCCGCATCCCATAACTGCTGTTTCTCCAGGACCAGACCCAAATTATAATGAGCCAAGCCCATTTGAGGATCCAAGGCGATCGCCCGTTGTAAATAATCCCGGGCGCGATCGAGATTATTCCCCTCAATCAGGGCTGCCCCCAAATTGGCAAAAGCCAAGGTAAAGCTAGGATCGGCTTGAGTCGCTTGGTAAAACGAATCCGCCGCCCCTTGTAATTCTCCAGATTGCCGTAGAGCCAAGCCCAGATTATAATGGGCTACAGCTAGGGTCGGGTCTAGTTGAGCCGCTTGCCGAAACGCGGCGATCGCCTCAGATACCTTACCCGCTTGAATCGACCCCAGTCCCCGGTTGACCCAATCCAGGGCTGCTTGGGAATTCCCCTGGGCGGCAGCGCGCATCCCGGGCATCCCATCCCATGACATCCACAGCAACGGCAGCATCCAAATCCCCAGCGTCACGCCCACGATTCCTGACCATTTGTTCCGTTGTAATTGCATCGCCCCTCCTGGTTGCGAGTCGATGTGGTTTAACCTGGTTTTACCCTAAAATCCCTGCCTCTGACTAGAGTCCGTCAGAAGGTGATCCGTCAAAATTTATGGGCAACGATACACGAGAGTTCTTAAACCGCCCCAATCACACGCCACAAGTTCCACTGAAGCGGATTCCCGATTAACTTAAAAGATCACCAAGCCGGGATTCTTCACAGAATCTAGGCTAATCCGTCCCAAATCCGAGCCAAAAACTCAGTTTTCCCGGTTACGGGATCGACATTGGAACCCCGGCGATCGCCCCTTGCACCCAACCGTCACCGGCACAAAAATTTTCAACGGATGACACTTCTTAACAGTCAAAACAAAGGATTAACCTTAGAAAAATAAGTCCTTCAATCGGTAATTCCTGGGTCCAAAAATACGGTACTCTAAAATACATCAAGACCCATACGAGAAGTGCTGATGTTGATTGCCGTCTTTCCAATAGAGTCAGGATAAGGATTTTACTTTAAATAGACCATCCTCTTGGCACGCTTAAATTTTTTTAATCTTTACTAACTAACTCACGGGAGTGAATCATGACCGAAAAAGTTGTCTCTGGCGTGCGAAACGTCGCTATTGTCGGCCCATATCTGAGTGGAAAAACCACCTTACTCGAAAGCCTGTTGTTTGTAACGGGTGCAATTACTAGGAAAGGGAACGTCAAAGAAGGTACAACCGTTAGCGATAGTTCCACCGAAGCCCGCGATCGCCAAATGAGTGTTGAGGTATCCTCCGCCACCACCGAATACCATGATGTCCGCTTCACCTTCTTAGACTGCCCCGGGTCCGTAGAATTTATCCAAGAAACCTACAACGCCCTCAAAGGCGCGGGTGCTGCCGTCGTCGTTTGCGAACCCGAAGTCAGCCGAGTCCTCACCTTAGCCCCCTTATTTAAGTTCTTAGATGACTGGGAAATCCCCCACCTCGTCTTTGTCAACAAAATGGACCGCGCCAAAGATAGCTTTATGGACGTTCTCCACGCCCTCAAAGCCGTCTCTACCCGGCCCTTAGTCCCCCATCAATATCCCATCCTCAAAGGCTCAGACCCCGTTGGGTTTATCGATCTCGTCACCGAACAAGCCTATCACTACCACGGTGGCAGCGACCCCGAACCCGTCCCTATCCCCGAGGAACTCAAACAAGAAGAACATGAAGCGCGTCAAGAAATGTTAGAAGAATTGGCTAACTTTGACGATCACCTTCTTGAAGAACTCCTCGAAGAAATCGAACCCTCCCAAGATGAAATCATCGCTAACCTCAAAATGGAATTAGGGGCTGATTTAATCGTTCCTGTTTTTATGGGCCTTGCCGATTCAGATTATGGCGTCAGACCCTTGCTGGATGCCCTAATTCGGGAAGCGCCAGAACCCGCCACTACCGCCGATCGCCGGGGCATCCCCCTTCATGCTGGCGCACCCTTAGCCCAAGTCATTAAAACTTACTACACCCCCCAAGGAGGCAAGCTGTCCCTCGTGCGAGTGTGGAAAGGTGAAATCACCGATAGTATGACCCTCAACGGTGTCCGGATTGGGGGAATGTATCGGATGAAGGGACAGCAAACCGAAACCATTCAGAAGGCCGTTGAGGGCGATATTGTAGCCCTGTCGCGCATGGAAGGGATTCAGACGGGAGATACCCTCACCACCGGGGAAGGCAAGCTTAAATCGGAATTACCCAAAGCGGAACAACTGCCCCCAGTTTTTGCCCTGGCGATCGCCCCGGAACGGCGCAGCGACGAAGTGAAAATCAGCGCCGCCTTGACCAAACTCCTGGAAGAAGACCCCGCCCTCGCCTGGGAACAAAATCCCGATACCCACGAGATTATCCTCTGGGGTCAAGGGGAAATTCACATCAAAGTTACCTTGGATCGCTTGCGGCGGAAGTACAACCTGCCGATGGTGACCCAAGTTCCCCATGTCCCCTACAAGGAAACCATTCGCAAAGCAGCGCCCCGAGTACATGGTCGCTACAAGCACCAAAGTGGGGGTCACGGGCAATTTGGGGATGTTTACCTGGAAATCAAGCCCCTGCCTCGGGGGGAAGGGTATAGCTTCAACGATAAAATCGTCGGCGGCGTCGTGCCCAAACAGTATATTCCTGGCGTAGAAATGGGGGTGCGTGAGTACCTGAATCAAGGACCCTTGGGATTCCCGGTGGTCGATATTGCCGTTACCCTCACCGATGGGTCCTATCACTCCGTGGATAGTTCAGAACAGTCCTTTAAACAGGCGGCCCGGTTGGCAATGCAAGAGGGGTTAGCCCAATGTGAACCCACCTTGCTGGAGCCGATCGCCTCCGTAGAGATTTGTGCACCGACGGACTTTACCTCGAATATGATGCAACTGATCAGCGGACGACGGGGCCAAATTTTAGGCTATGAACCCCTCGAAAACTGGAAATCATGGGATAAGGTCTTGGCCTATTTACCCCAAGCAGAAATGCAGGATTTGATTGTGGAGTTGCGATCGCTGACAATGGGTGTCGGGTTCTTCCGCTGGAAGTTCGATCATCTCCAAGAAGTCCCTGATAAAATTACCGATCGCCTCTTAGCCGCCGCCGCTAATAGCAACGGAAATTCTAAATAATCGATGAATTCCAAGCAGGCAAAAGGTTCGAGTTTTTCCTCGATCTTTTGCCTGTTTTTTTGTCTTCCGGGTCCTGTTACTACAATTGGCTCCCCTCAAAATCCTCGTTCTTTCTTATTCTCAACTCCTCATCCATCATTTTAACCCCCAGTCGTTTTATAAGCCTTCAATAGCTGCAAATCCCCTTATCAGTTTTTGAAAAGCGTGATAAAATCAGAAGTGTCAAGACAGTAAATCCGATTTTTTGATCTCGGGAGTTAGTTCGTTCAAATTCGGGGAAAACTTCTACTAATTGTTGAAGGTTCCGGCAGTTTATAGCAGTTTGCGGGTAACGGGTCTGCTTAACAAAACTTAAAATCCCTGGTTTAGGAGAAAGTCAGGGTTACAGACTGAATGGAGGCACCTCATTTCCATTAAAATTGCTATTTAGGGATAACAACCAAACAACGGATTAAGTTTTGAATTAACATCTAACACGCTTTAAAAATAGCACGAGAGGATTTTCAATGTTATTTAATTTAAAGTTAAAAGCCAGAATTTTATTAGGGTATTCCATCCCTTTAATATTTTCCCTCACTTCCGCTGGGGTAGTTTTTTTCAGTAGCAAGCAAGTTCAGCAGGAAGTCAAAAACTCAGAAGAGGGGGCAGCGATAGTCCGAGAGTCTGACCGTCTGGCTTTACGTTTAATGTCCATCCAACGATCTGCAAGAGGCTATATTATTGATCGGGAAGAAATTATTCCTAAAGCCATTGAAACTGACCTAGAACATCTACAGCACTCGATCACTTTTTTACAAAGTCATGTACAAGACCCCGAACAAAAAGTTAGATTAGAGCGAATTTTAGAACTGACTAAAAGAACCCTTGACTTGAATAAAAATCTGATTAATTTAGTCCAAAAAAACCAAGTTCAAGACGCGATCAAAGCTTATGTATCCCCGGAACGAGAACAATTGAATCGGGAACTAGAAGCGCTCCTACAGGAGTTGAACGACCGGGAAGATGAGCTTCAGAAGGAAAAAAGCGATCGCACCAATAACGTCCTAAATTTATTGAGTGTTGTCGTGTTACTGAGTACCGGCATCACGGCGATCGTGGCTTGGGGATTAGGATGGGCGATCGCCAGTCGGATTACTGACACCCTCAGCGACACCACCAACACCATCGCCTCCTCCTCCACGGAAATCGCCGCAATGACCGAACAACAAGAGCGCGTTGCCAACCAACAAGCCAGTGCAGTTCATGAAACCTGTACCACAATGGAACAACTGGGCCTCTCCTCTCAGGAGTCCTCCGAACGCGCCGAAGCTACCACCATTCAAGTTGAACAAATTGCCAATCAAATTTTGCATCTGAGTGAGCAAGTCAACCAGATCGACAAAATTGCTGGATTAGTCAGCGATATCGCCAATCAAACCAATATGTTAGCCCTGAATGCTGCCGTAGAAGCAGTCCGGGCCGGAGAGCAAGGCAAAGGCTTTGGCGTCGTCGCCTCGGAAATTCGTAAACTGGCCGATCGCAGCAAACAATCCGCTGAGAAGATTAGCGACCTCGTAACCGATATTGAACGGGCGACCAATTCAGCCGTGATGGTCACCAGAGACGGAACTCGCAGCGTAGAAAGCGTGGTTTCTGCGGTCAATCATATCGCCGTCAACGCCCAACAAATTTCCTTGAGTGCCAAACAACAAGCCCTGGCGATCCAACAAACCTTGGATGCCATGAGCAGTCTAACTCAAAGTGCCCAAGAAACCGCCAGCGGGATTGCCCAAACTAAAATCAGCATTCAACAACTCAATCACGTCGCCCTCAAGTTACAACGCGAAATTTAGGGGTCTATATTTAATAAACCGCTCCAGGACTGACGCAGATTTTGAGAATCCACCCTAAATGTAGAGCCATCCTTTGCGAATCGCCTCTACATTTAGGGTTCACTTTCCAGATAGCATCAGACTTGCTCAGGCTTTGATTTGAGGAACACTCCCCCCAGTTCCCCGATCTCCGGGGAGAGTTTGAGAATTCTGCAAGAAGTCTATTAGACTTCTTCCAAAAATCCGGATTGCTCCCCCTCCCGTCCCCCTTAGATCCCCCTCCCGTCCCCCTTAAGAAGGGGGAAGCCAGAGGAATGAATGTTGATTTCACGGGGGAAGCCAGCGGAATGAATGTTGATTTCACGGGGGAAGCCAGAGAAATAAATATTAGACTTCTTGCCCAATTCTCTTAGGCCCCCCTTCTTAAGGGGGGTTGGGGGGATCTATCCGGTATTCTGCAAGAAGTCTAATGAAGGTGTCGGGGCTTTTCCAGCCGGGAAAGCCCCCAACTGTAGCATCAAGGCGGAAGTCCTAGGTTAAGATAAGCCCGAAGCGGCAACAACAATATAAGCGATGGGACAGTCAATCATCAGAATCGATTGATTCTGAGTTTAGGCATCTCCCTCTGGGAAATCTCATCATCATTGAGGTAGCCACTCAGGGCTGCAATAAACCCGGTTTAAATCCGGGGATTGAGGTCAAATTTAAGGAGTCATCATCTGATTATGTTGGACAGCTTAAAACTGAGGGGACGAATTCTCGCTTGCATTATTATCCCATTGTTTGTGTCAAGTGTACTAGCTACCCTGATTGTTTCAACCGTTAGAAAAGCCGAGCAACTCGATGAACAGATTGGGGTTTCTTCCGAGGTCATTGATCATTTGGCAGAAGCTACCCTGCAAGCGATTCGGATGGAACGCTCAACCCGAGGATATTTGGTGAATGCAAGCGATCGCCATCGCCAAGGATTTGAAAGCGGGCGTGAGTCCTATCGGCGGGTGATTAAGATCTTAGAGCCAAATATTGCTCAATTGGAGGACCCAGTACAACAGCAGCGATTTCAGGATTACACTCAGTTGGGAAATCAACTCGAACAAGCTGATTTGCAAATGCTTCAACTGGCACAAGCAGGTCAAAGGGAAAAAGCTGTGGCTTTATTTTCTACGGATGAAAGTAGCAATATCGCCCGGGAGATTGAGTCGATTTATAATGCTTTTGTTGAACAAGAACGACAGACTTTGACGGTTAAACAAGTACAAGCGCAAGAGGCGTTAAATTTGTCCCTTGCCATTGCCGGATGGGGAACAGCGATCGTGGGTTTAGTAACGATCGCCATTGGTGCCAAACTCGCCTCTAGCATCCGCGATCGCATCGAACGTGCCATTCATGAAGTGGCAACCTCATCTACGGAATTTGCCGCTACCTTCGCTCACCAGGAAACGTCCACCAGCGCCCAAGCCACTTCCGTCAACCAAACAACCACCTCAATGGAGGAGTTGAATGCATCCTCTAAAGCCACCGCTGAACAAGCCGAATCCGCTGCAGCTAACGCGATTCTCGTCTTAAACTTAGTGGATTCCTCCAACCATCATGAACTGCCGGTGCATCCCTCCTACCGTTTGGGTTCCAACTACAGCACCAGCCCGTCCCGCAATCGCCAGATTGCACCCCAAAATACCAGCTTAAAAGAAACTGTCCATCAGATTGCCCACCGCATCCAACAACTTAGCCACCAACTGTCCCAAATTGATGAAATTGCCGGTAACGTCAGCAATATTGCTAATCAAACTAATATGTTAGCGCTCAATGCTTCCGTGGAAGCTGTGCGGGCTGGTGAAGCGGGGAAAGGATTTGGGGTGGTTGCCACCGAAATTCGTAAACTGGCGGACCATAGTGGCCGATGTGCCGATCGCATTAATTCTCTCGTCAAAGAAATTCAATCGGCAACGTCCCTGACTGTTCAGGTCACAGAAGAAGGGACAAAAACCGTGGAGGTGGTTGTGCAAGCCATTGATGAAATTGTTAATAATACCCAACAAATTTCATTAACTGCCCAACAGCAGGCGATCGCCATTCAGCAAGTTTTTGAAGCCATGAATGCCCTGAATAGAATTGCTGGCGAAACCGTTAACAGCATTTCTCAGGCTAAAATGGGAACTGAAAAACTTAATCAAGCCGCCCTCGACCTCAAAGAAATGGTCTGAGCATTCTATTTGGCTTTGAGGGGATTTATCAGCCCGGGTCCGTTCTCTCCCTGGGAGAGTTCACCGGAATCAGTCAGGTAGGCATCTGGAAATTGCGGCTCAATTATCCTGAATCTGGTTATCCAGGCGGAAATCAGCCATCCATCGGGGGTGCTTTCCCTTGCCTTTGTCCATAAATTATGCGAAAATTGCAATAAGCCAAAATATCATAGCCGTTTCGATGAGGCCCAGAGGTCGAGACAGTCCCCAGACCTAGAGTTGGGCTTGAGAAGAGCCAGAAAGTTGGGAAATTTAGCCCCACTTTTTGTAGATTCAGGGATGGGAAACTCCTGGGAGTCTGGTTTTCGGTTTGAATCGGGGACTGTTCATCGAGCCACCTGTTGAGGAATTCAGCAGGCGATCGCCTCCGAGTTTTGTCTCCTCACTGCTCCTCAATAGAGGTCTCTCCTCAACCCGCCGTTCAGTGACCAGAAAACCCGGGTAGAAACCCTAGGGGGAACGGTAACATTCACCCTCCGTTCAGGAACCAAACCGGGAATGAGTTGAGCAAAAAGATGGCCTATTTAAGCCCGGAAAAGATTGGCCTTGATGACTTTGCCAAACCCGCAGAGAAGCTGATGAAAACCCGAAGAAATAGGGAGCGTTTTGGGTTAGAATTTAAAGCATTAAACCCGTCTAAAACAGAGTCGATCACGCCGGGAAGCAGGCCAAGGAGAACAGCGGGAAATTTGACTAAAAAAGGGGAATCTTCAAGGTAGGGGAAATTGTCCCCGGAAAATCCCTAAATCGGACTTTGGAGGAGCTAAAACCATGATGATCGACGATGAAGAACTCAGAATTACATTCAAAGTAGCCAGTGAAGAACACCTGCAAAAACTCAACGAAGGGTTATTGCACCTAGAAGAGCAGCCGGACGACTTGGGGAAACTTGAAGAATTGATGCGAGAAGCCCATAGTCTAAAAGGGGATGCGGGAATGTTGGGGGTGAAAGATATTGCTACCCTGGCACATCAGTGGGAACATTTGCTGGGAACGGTTAAGCGCAAAGAAACCGCCTTAAGCCCAGAATTGTGCGATCGCCTTTATCATGGCCTAGATGCGATCTCCAAACTCGTTCACCAATCCGTCACTGGCGAAGATGCCGGAGTTAATACCTTTTACGTCCTCGCCTATTTGATGGGCGCTTCCTCGGACACCACCGAGACTGAAGCATCCGCGCCCCAAGAACCCCAAGAACCCCAAAAATCTGCACCTAGAGAAAAGCTCCCCCCAGAACAGAGGGACAGTCCCCAAGAAACCTTAGAGCCCATAGAGGCGGACATAGAAACAGCCGGGACAGAACCCTTCGAGGAAGCCGAGGACGCGATCGACCTCGACCCGGAAGAAGCCCCAGAGGAAGCCCTCCCCGAACGACTAGAGCTCCTCTCCCCCGTAGAAATCGCCGCCCCTTACCCCGCGACAGTCAGTGCCAACGGACATCATTTAACTCCCAAGCATCCCATACCGGAGATGGCTAAACCCCTCCCCAGTACCACAGCCCCTCCCGGGGGCGATCGGCGTCGCGAGTCCAGCCCTAGTAAAACCCCAGTCCTACCCGCCCTCACCGTCACTCCCGCTCAAGCGGGTAGTAGCAACTACCGAATCGATACCATTCGGGTGGAAACCCGCAATCTGGATAGTCTGATGACCCAAACCGGGGAACTCACCGTCAGCAAAATCCGGATCGCACATCGCCTCGCAGAAGTCGAAGAAATTGTCACCCTCTGGGAAGAATGGAGTCGCGATAGCTTTGTCAATCGCTTTGCCCTGGAAGAAGTCATGCGGGGCAACCATAATGGAGCCTTAGACCGATTACAAAGCTTTCATCATCGCAGCGAAGAGCGACTCGAACGCCTCGGGCAAATTGTCAACCGCCTCAGAAATTCAGTCTATGAAGATAATGCCCGCCTCGATACCATTGCCGATGAACTCGAAGAAGGCATCCGGACCTTGCGCCTGCTGCCCTTATCCACCATCTTTACCCTGTTTCCTCGGATGGTGCGGGATTTAGCTAAACAAGAAGGCAAGCAAGTAGAACTGCTGATTGAAGGGGGAGAGACCCGCGCGGATAAGCGGATCCTGGAAGAAATGAAAGACCCTTTGATGCATATCATCCGGAATGCGATCGACCACGGCATCGAAACCCCTGGCGATCGGCAACAAACCGGCAAACCCCCCAAAGCTACCATTGTCCTCAAAGGCTACCAAACCGCTAACAACATCGTCATTGAAATCCGTGATGATGGGCGCGGACTCGATGTAGAAAAAATCAAACAAACCGCCATCAAACGGGGAATCTGCCGGGAAGAAGAACTCGCCACCATGACCCCTCACCAAATTCATAGCCTCATTTTCACCCCGGGATTCTCCACCCGAACTTTCGTTACTGAGGTGTCTGGACGGGGGGTGGGACTGGATGTGGTTCGCACCAACGTCGAACGGCTCAAAGGCAGTATTCATATTGACTCGACCCCAGGAGTGGGGACGACTCTGCGCTTATCTCTGGGGACGACCCTCGCCACCGCTCATGTTCTGCTGGTCGAGGTGGAAGGCATTGCTTACGCCCTGCCGGTGGAGTTCGTACAACTGGCTCGGTTGGTGCCAGAGAACGATATTTTTGCCCTAGAAGGACGGGAAACGATTATTTTAGAGGGACAACCCGTTTCGGTCGTCAAACTCGCCGATTTGCTGGAACTGCCCCCGAGAGGGATTCTGAATTCGTCAAAAAGCATGAATAATTCCAGTCTCCCTTGCATTATTCTGCAAGTCGGAGAAGAACGCTTAGGTCTCTTGGTGGATGCCTTAGTGGATGAGCAAGATGTGGTGCTCAAACCTCAAAGCAAATTGCTCAAACGGGTCCGAAATGTGGCGGGAGCAACGATTTTGGGAACAGGGGAAGTGTGCATGGTGTTAAACCCTCATGACTTGCTCAAGTCCGTGCGCAAGCCGGGAAAATCCATTTCCCACCCGAAACCACAGCCCCAGGGCGATCGCAAATTATTAGTGTTACTCGTGGAAGACTCGATCGCCACCCGTACCCAAGAAAAACGCATTTTGGAAAATGCGGGATATGAAGTGGTCACCGCTGTGGATGGTATGGATGGATACAATAAGCTCAGAAGTCGCGACTTTGATGCGGTGATCTCCGATGTCCAAATGCCCAATTTGGACGGGTTAGGGCTAGTGACTAAAATTCGTCAGCATCAGGAATATTCTGAATTGCCGATTATTCTGGTAACCTCCCTAGCCAGTGATGATGATAAACGACGCGGTGCGGAAGCCGGGGCCAATTCCTACATTCCCAAAAGCAGTTTCAATCAAGAAGTGTTATTAGAAACGCTCAAACGGCTGATTTAGACCCGCGATCGAGGGAGTTCTCGATACCTAACTGAACCGGGTCGGGTGATGGGTCCAAGGGTAAGAAGCAGCCAGAGTAAAGTATGAACAAGAAGCCGATTCGAGTGATGTTAGTGGAGGATTCTCCCGTAGCGTTGATGATTTTTAAGCGCCTACTGGGCTCAAGTCCCGAGATTGAAATTGTGGGGACAGCAGGGACGGGAATTGAAGGGTTGGAGTTGATTCCCAAGGTTCATCCCCAGGTGATTTGTACCGACCTCCATATGCCAAAAATGGATGGGTTGGAGTTTACTAAAGAGGTCATGGCAAAGTTCCCTTGCCCGATTTTGGTGATCAGTTCTTCGGTACAAGCGGAGGATACTCACACCGTATTTAATCTGCTCAAGGCAGGGGCGGTGGATGTATTTCCCAAACCTCGTCAGGGGGTGATGGGGAATTTTGAGGCGATTCGTCAGGAATTGATTTCTAAGATTAAGGTGTTATCTGGGGTGACTGTGTTTACGTTGCATCGTCGGGATGCAGCACATCGGGAGATGCTGCGCTCCTCCCCCGGAGTTGTCCCACCTAGAAATACTGAAAAACTCCTCATCCCAGAACAGAAGCGGGTCGATCCGGTGATTCAAACGGTCAAAATTCCATCGTCTTACACTCCGACTCCTCGTTATCCCGCTACGCCTGGGAGTCCCGATGCGGCGACGGTGGCGGGTTCATTTCACGGGGTAAAAATCGTGGCGATCGGGGCTTCGACCGGAGGACCCCAAGCCTTACATACCATTTTATCTCAGCTCCCGGCGAAGTTCCCGGTGCCCGTAATTTGTGTGCAGCACATTAGTGAGGGGTTTTTAAAAGGGTTGGTGGATTGGTTGGGTTCAGAATGTCATTTGCCGGTGAAAATTGCCCCTGCCGGAGAAAGACCCGAACCGGGAATTATTTATTTTCCCCCGGAACAAAAGCATTTAGAGTTAGATAATAGCGGTCGGTTTCTGCATTCGATCGCCGGTCCGGTTTCGGGACATCGCCCTTCGGTAACGGTGACGTTTAATGCCGTGGCGAAGGTTTATCGCCGTGCAGCATTGGGAATTTTGCTCACAGGGATGGGTCGAGATGGGGCGGATGGGATGTTAGAACTATTCAAACAGGGGGGGATTACGATCGCCCAAAATGAGGCCAGTTCTGTGGTATTTGGAATGCCCAGAGAGGCGATCGCCTTAAATGCGGCGCAGTATATTCTCCCGATTACGGATATTGCTCCCCTGCTCCTCCATCGCCTGATGAGCGATCGGCATTAGTAATTCTCACTTTATAGAGCGCGATCGGGAGGAGCATATCAATCGCTAACTGCAAATGGAGCATTTACATCACAGAACTTACACATTGAGCGGTGAACGTTTGTAAGGGGACTTCTCCTCCCCATCTCCCTTATCCTCCCCATAAACCAAGAACATAATGACCAATGACAAATGACTACCGATCGCCCCTCGTAGATGATAAAATTAGGTGAACGGTTCACGAGGTTAGCATGGGCGATCGCCAACTTAACAGTTACACCCTCCCTTTCCCTGATTTAGCACTGGAGAACGGTCTGTCTTACCCCTTTCCCGCAGATCAGACTCCCGGATCTGAGCAATCTCCCCCTCAGGAACGGGTTACCCAAATGCTCTCCCAGCTTTTAATTCAGCACCTGCGCGGCACGAATGCGATCGTTTCTCTTCATCCGAGGCCGGTTTATATTGAAGCCGCATCTGCCTACTGTTATCCTGATTTAATGGTCACCCATGACCCTCGGGATTTAGATCGCCGCCACCGACGGGATGGGGTGATTCAATATCCCTGTTTGATTATTGATGTGATATCTCACTCTATTTCTTCCGGTGAGAGATTCGCTCAATTTGAGCAGTATCGCCAAATTGAAACTTTAGAGGAATATGTTTGGGTTGATCCCACTCAACCCAAACTGAATTGTTGGCGTCAAATTGAACCGGGAGTTTGGGAAACCTATCGATATGAGTCCGGGAACGATGTTTATTTAGATAGCCTAAGTTTTCTCATCGAAATTGAGGCTATTTATCATCGGACCCTGACTTGATGAGGTCATTTTTCCAACAAGTCTCAATCCAAGAGTTTATCCAAATTCAGATAGAAAGCGACGGTACCGGCATCGGTGGTAATAATTTTTTCTACCGCTGCTGGTGCAGCATTTTTACCGTCCTTGCCTTGGCGATAGGAGGCGGGGATTTCTACAAATTTATCTTCAGGAACGTCTAAAATAGCGGGTAACTCTTGCAGGGGAATACCAATGCGATCGCCATTGGTAACGGTGCAAACAATTAAATAAGAATGCTCCTCCTGAGAATCCTTGGGGGTGACAAATAGCTGGGATAAATCTAACAGGGTAATCAAATCTGCATCCAGTTTCACTAAGCTACGGCCCCCTTGGACAGTCCCTTGGGTGGTAAATTCGGTGAGGACACGCTGCACCTGTTCAATGGCGATCGCATAGGTTTCTCCGGCAACTTCAAAAAGGACGATTTTGCGCGTGGGGGTGCGCTGAATAGCGGCTTTTTTATTGTGAAATCGGCGGCTGTATTTAGAGGGTGAAAACATGGTAGGGATTGTTTTTTAGGGGAGGGTGAATTTAGAACTTTACTAGGAACTGCTATAGAGTTGCTCCAATTAATTGAGCGATCGCACTTAATAATTGACGTTCATTATAAGGTTTAGTAAAATATTTAACTGCACCCAAATCGAGGGCGCGTTGTCGATGTTTAGCACCGCTGCGGGAGGTCAACATCGCGACGGGAATTTGGGAAAACTGGGAATTTTCTTGGACTGCTGCGAGGAATTCAAACCCATCCATACGGGGCATTTCAATATCAGCAATAATCAAGGCACATTTTAACCCCTGATGCAATTGTTCCAGCGCATCTTGACCATCTTTGGCCTGCGCAACGCGATAGCGAGCACGGGTGAGGGTTAACGAGAGCATTTGGCGAATGGTATAAGAGTCATCAATCACTAAAATTTGGGGTTGAGAGGGTAGGGGGGGAAGCAGGGGGACGGGAGAACGCGTGCCTGGGGGGAGAAGGGTACTGCGTGCAGGACTCTCCGTGGGGATAACCACGGCTTTTTGCACGTGAGGATGGAGTTGTCCTATCAAGTCATCTACATCGAGAATGCTGACGACTTCCCCATCTCCGAGAATGGTACAACCGAGGATGCCGGTGGGTTTGGATAACGGTTGAGGGAGGGGTTTAACCACCAGTTCCTGTTGGCCGACGAGGCGATCGACCACGATCGCCAGAATCCCTTCACTAGCGCTTAAAACCAGCACCGGCATATAATCTTCTCCAACGGGAATCGGAGAAGGAATATCCCGCGAGGACTCGTTGTAATGGAGTAAATGATTTAAGGGAACTAACCGAATATACTCATCCCGCCACCGTAACATCGGTTGATGCATCGCCATCTGGATCTCACTGGCGTTAACGTGCAGAATTTCTTCTACGGCATCCAGGGGTAAGGCGAGGGTATGATGTTCGATTCGGACTAATAAGGCATCGGAAATCGAAAGCATCAAGGGGAGTTTAATGATAAAGGTAGTTCCCCGACCGATGCGAGAGTCTACTTTAACAGTACCTCGCACTTGGCGCAAATTGCTTCGCACGATGTCTAAACCGACCCCGCGTCCTGATAAATCGCTGACCTCACGTTTGGTACTGAATCCGGACCAAAATAGGAAGTCGTAGAGTTCGTTGAGGGAGAGTTCTAGGGCCTGTTCTTCAGAGACGAG
Source organism: Laspinema sp. D2d (assembly GCF_025370755.1). Taxonomy (GTDB): domain Bacteria; phylum Cyanobacteriota; class Cyanobacteriia; order Cyanobacteriales; family Laspinemataceae; genus Laspinema. The sequence continues at coordinate 196,914 of NZ_JAMXFC010000008.1, forward strand.
ATTTAATTCGACCAGACGAGACCGAATGATTTCCGGGTCGATGCCTTGACCGTCATCGGAAATAGTGATGATGGTTTGTCCCCCTTGATGGCGCGCTTCGATTTCGATTTGGCCGTTAGGAGGTTTGCCGACTGCTTTGCGGTCTTCGGGGGATTCAATGCCGTGGTCGAAGGCATTTCGCACTAAATGTACCAGGGGGTCGCGCAAGGCGTGTAATAAGCTTTCATCGATTTTTGTATCTCGTCCGATGAGGAGGAGGTTGACATCTTTGTTATAAGTGCGAGACATATCGCGGATGGCACGAGGGAGGTGATCCACGGCGCGACTGAAACTGACGACGCGCAACTGCATGACTTGAGACCGGAGGCGATCGCAAATTCGTCGGAGGCGATCGGTACTCCGGTCCAGATTGAGCGCTACTTCGTCGATTTTGGTACTGGAGTGAGCGATCGCCTGGGTGGTTTCAATGGTTTCTCGGGCGAGATCATGGAACTCCGTATAATGATCCATTTCTAGGGCGTCGAACCCCAGGGGATGCGGGATATTTCGACCCTGATGGCTTTTTTCTCCCGCAAGGCGGTCATATTCTTCCCGCAGTTGTATCCCAAATTGATTCAAATCGCGGATGTGTCGTCGCAGACGTTTGACTTCCCCACGCAGTTGGGTTTCCTGAACTTCTAAATGGGTGCGACTGATCACTAATTCTCCCACGAGGTCCACCAGTTCGGTGAGGCGATCGAGTTCGACTCGGATGGTGGGTTTGACTCCCGATTCGCTGGGGGTAGCACTCGGCAGTAGGGAGGGGTCGGCAGGGGGTGCAGTGGGGGGACTGTCGGAGGGGAGGGGAGGAGGGGGAGAAGGAACCGCAGAAATGGTGATATCATCCAGGGTGGGTTCCGGAAGTTCCATCGGTTGTAAGACGATGGGTAATTCTTGTAAGATTTGTTCTCGAACCGTTTCTAAATTTTGAGCGATCGCCCACCCCAATTTTTTTAGGTCTTCTACGGACAAATTGGGGTTATCCACAGCAGTCCGCAGGGATTCGGCAATTTCACCCAGTTCCGGAACTTCCAACATTCCGGATAAACCGGAAAGCTGATAATAAATTTCATTAAAAACCCGACAAGATTCTTCGACTGTCTCCTCTTGCATTTGGGAGAGTTCAGTTTCTAGGCGGTTAAAGATCGGGGGTAAATCTTGTTGGAAAATTGCCTGAATTATTCCGGTATTGGCGGGATGTTTTTGCATCCAGTCTGCCGGTTTTTTTAAGCTGCCGCATTCGGTTTCTAACTCTTGTTTGATGAGGGCGATCGCCTCCAAATCCGCTTGGAAATCTTTGGGGTCTTCTTCTTGCTTTTCTTGGACGAGGGCGGTAGATTGGGCGGTGAGTTTTTTTAACAGGTCCACCCCTTGGAGGAGTTGAGTAATAGAACGACTACTCAGAGGAGTATCTTCCGGGCGATCGCGCAAAATTGCAAAACAATCTTCTATCCGGTGTGCCGCAGTCGATAGGGACTGAAAGCCAAACATCAACGCCGAACCCTTAATGGAGTGCGCCGCCCGAAACATTTCCTTAATGGTGCTTTTTCGAGCTTCTGCGGTCTCGATTTGTTCCATTGCCAACAACTGAGTTTCTAAACTCTGTAAAAACTCATCGGTTTCGGCAATAAATGCCCCCAGTAGTTCTTGAATATCGTTAAAGTCCATTAATGATGACATGATGGTGCAGAGTACAAGTGTCCGTGACCAAATTCGACGCAATCACAGGCGGATTCAGCCCTTCCTGTTTCAAGATTCGTTGAGTATGAAATCAGTAGATGCACCTCCAAAAACCCTCGGATTTGAACCTCTTCCTGGTCCTTTCCTAAAAGGAGAGAGACAACGAGGCTTTCCGGCCCCCCTTCCCTAGGAGGGAAGGGGTTTGGGGGTTAGGTTTCCTAATTTAACTGCGGAAATTAGAAACTGAATCCTGAAGTTGAGTGACTGCGATCGCCAGTCCATCTAAAGACTGGCGAACCTGCACGGATTTTTCGGCAGTTGTAGTAGAAATGGAGCTAACTTTTTGCATCACGGCGGCAATTTCGGAAGCATTTTCGGTTTGATTGGTTGCTGCCCGGGTGATATTTTGAACTAGGGCATTCATCTGCCGACTCACTTCAATAATAGCGACTAAATGATGTTTGGCTTCAGCGGCTAATTTAGTCCCCGCAACTACCTCTTGAGTGCCTGCTTCCATTGCTTCAGTAACCCGTCCAATTTCGCTTCTAATTTGTTCGACAATTTCGGAAATTTCCTCCGTTGCGGAACCTGAGCGATCGGCTAATTTGCGGATTTCTTCGGCCACTACTGCAAAGCCTAATCCCTGTTCTCCGGCGCGGGCCGCCTCAATGGTAGCATTCAGGGCCAATAAGTTAGTTTGAGCAGCAATTTGAGAAATTGAGGTCACAATTTTACCAATTTGCTGAGAGCTTTCTCCCAACCGTTTAATCATTTTCCCGGTTTGGGAAATGGTTTGGCGCAGTTCGTTGATGCCTTCAACCGCTCTATCTACCGATTGGCCTCCCACTTCCGCCGTTTCGGCGGCTTGATGGGCGACATTTTCGGCTTTTTGAGCCACGGTACAGATGTCTTGAATGGAGTTAGCCATGCGCTCAATTTGGCGCAAGGAGAACTCAACTTGTTGAGCTTGTTCTCCCGCCCGTTCCGTTAAATCTTGGGTGTTGGCGATCGATTCCCGGGTGGCGCTGCGGACTTCCGTGGCGAGTTCTTGAATCCCGGTTACGACTTTTTTGAGGGAAGAAACCAAAAAATTAAACGAGTCGGCTAAAGCCCCGAGAACATTATTGTTAACTTCAGCCCGAACGGTTAAATCTCCTTTAGCTGCCCCTTTAATTTCCATTAAGAGTTTGAGGACCTGTTCCGTGAGGGCATCAGCTTCCGCTTTACGTTCTTGAGCAAATTTTTCCAACTCTTGGGCGACTTTTTTGCGATCGGTGATATCAAACCGGATGCCAATATATTTAGCGAGGTGGCCGTGAGCATCAAAAATGGGAGAAATGGTAGTATCTACCCAATAATATCCTCCGGTTTTAGTCTGGTTTCTGAGTTCTCCTTTCCAGATTCGACCGCCGCTGATGGTTTTCCACATTTCCTCAAAGAGGGATTTGGGATGATATCCGGAGTTAATCATGCGATGATTTTTGCCCATAAGTTCGGGGCGAGAGTATCCGGAGATTTCACAGAATTTATCATTTACAAAGGTAATGTTGCCCTCGCTATCAGTTTCACTGACGATCGCCGCTTCATCAAGGGCATTTTGGCGAGTTTTGAGTTCTTGAAGCAGTTGGGCTTGTTCCGCCGCCAGCAATCGAAATTGTTCCTCGGTTTGTTTGAGGGGGGTGATATCATGGGCAACGGCATAGAGCAGTTGCTGTTCGTTGGAAGGATTCACACTCCAAGCTAACCATTTATAAGAGCCATCTTTACAGCGGTAGCGATTTTCAAAATAGATGGTTTCTATACCCGTGGTTAGTTTTTGGGCTTCGGCAAGGGAGGATTCGTGATCATCCGGATGAATGAAATCAAAACAGGGTTTCCCGATTAGTTCGGCTGCACTATAGCCCAAGGTGCTTGTCCAAGCGGGATTAATCCGTTGAAATACGGCATTAAAGTCAAAGATAACCAGTAGATCCAGGGAAATGGTAAAGAATTGATCGCAGGTGACTTGGGCTAATTTGCGATCCGTAATATCGCTGCAAACCCCTAACCATTCCCGAATACTGCCATCACTGGTGTTGAGAATGGGGACGGCGCGAACACTCATATATCGATACTCGCCATCGTGACGGCGCAGACGGTATTCAACTTCATAAAGCGCTCGATTTTGGACCGCCTGGGACCAGGCTTGGGCCGTCTGTTCACGCTCATCGGGATGAAGGGTATTGAGCCATCCATGCCCCTTGTATTGGTCAAAGGTTTGGCCGGTGAAGCGACTCCAAGCGGGTTGTTCCGTGACGAATTCGCCATCGGCAGCGGTGTTCCAAATGATTTGAGAGGTGGCTTCAATGAGGGAACGGAAGCGTGCTTCGGACGTTTGAAGGGCTTTTTCGGCTTGTTTGCGATCGCTGATGTCGATACCCATTTCTAGGACTAGCCGTTTCCCATCCACATCGTTACAGGGATAATCATAAATTTGGTAGGTGCGCCCGGTGTTAGGGTCTTGCCATTCCCACTGTTGCGGCTGTTTGGTTTCAAAGACTTGGGTCCGAATCTCGGAGTACAGTTTACCACCGGGGTTCAAGAGGGTGGCAGCGGAACCCGGGTCCCCAAAGAACTCGATAAATTGGCGGTTGGCTAACTGGACTGCATTGCTGCGATCGACGAGATAGAGGAAGGCGGGAATCCCATCAAACAGGTTAGTGAGTCGCTGGCGTTCGGCTTCTAATGCCTTCTCAATGGCTTTGCGATCGCTGATATCCCGGACTAGCGCCAGCAGGAGGGTTTCTCCCTGGCGGGAAAATTTGCCCAGGCGGATTTCTACCGGGAAGGTACTCCCATCGGCGCGACGATGGAGACTTTCCAGGGTGAGGGCTTCGCTAGGAGGCAACTGAGTCACCGCTAGGGTGCGTTCCTCGGTGCGAAATCGGGGTTCAATCGCGTCTAAATTCAAGGTCAACAGTTGATTTTTGCTGTATCCTAAGCTTTCCGAAGCCCGCTGATTCACGGCTAAGATTTTGCCATCTAAGGTGGTCAAGAAAAAGGCATCCGCCGCATTTTCCACCAACTGCCGGAACCGTTCTTCACTCTCGGCGAGGGCGTTTTGTTGTTCTTGGCGATCGCTAATATCCCGAATCACCGTCGAAATCGACTCAATTTCCCCATTATCTTTTTTGTGGGCGAGGATCACTTGGGAGGCGGGAAAACATTCCCCATTGCGGCGTTTGATCACCGTTTCTCCACTCCAAACCCCCTGGGTAAGGGTGGTTGCCATCGCCTCTTCTAATCTCTGGCGATCGGGTCCTTCTTGGACAAAATCAAAGGGGGTGAAATCCGAGGCGGGTTGATCCTTGGGAATCCCCGTCATTTTGCGGCAGGCTGGATTCAGGTAAATACCCTTCCCCTGACTGTCGCAGATGCCGACAAAATCGGGGGTATTTTCAATAATGCTCGCCAATCGTTTCAGGGCCGCTTCTGCTTGTTGGCGTTCTTTAATTTCCCCTTGCAGGGCTTTATTGGCCTCCTCTAGTGCCGCTTTCGCACTGGGGAGGGATAGGGCGACTGGCAGAGTCGGGACCATTTCTAGGGCCGTTACCAGGGAAATGCCAGCGGTAAGGGCTTTGATACTCCCGGAAACCCAATAGTCTGGATGCCAAAGGGTCCAAACTTCCATCAAATGGGTGAATCCACAGCTAATAATAAAGGCTGCAAATAACAGAAAAATCCGACTAAAGGGTAAATCTGGCCGTTGTCGGACAAAATAAATCAACATCGCCATAATCGAAAAATAGGCCAATGCGATCGCAAAGTCCGATCCCACGTGCAGCCAAACTAAAAACGGATTCCACAGGTAGCAATGACCGTGGGGAATAAAATTGGCCGTGAGGAGGGTAGATAAGGGGTGCAACATACAGGGTGCGTCAATCAGTAACGGCGTTGAGAGGGGTCAGAATCAGGGACAGAATAGAGATGAGGGGCAGTTGATCTATAGCAATTTTCACATTCATGAAGTACGTTGATTCGCTCTCCCTTAAATTCCCCTCCCGTCCCCCTGATTATCCCCCTCCTGTTCCCCTTGGATCCCCCTCCCGTCCCCCTTAAGAAGGGGGAAGCCAGAGGAATCAATGTTTATTTAACGGGGGAAGCTAGAGGAATCAATATTTATTTAACGGGGGAAGCCAGAGGAATCAATGTTTCTATCACGGGGGCGATCGGGAAATTTCCCACTTTTTAAGGGGGATTTAGGGCGATCGGGAAAGTTCCCACTTTTTAAGGGGGATTTAGGGCGATCGGGAAAGTCTCCCGGGAAAGTCCCCCTTTTTAAGGGGGATTTAGGGGGATCCTTAATGGACTTTACCCCCAACAGAAAGGCTTACCGCCTCACCTTCCAAGCTTAGTATTTCCCCAAATCGGGGGAAGTTCTAGGCATCAGTATCCTACAGGGAAGATCAACGGGGTCTCTTGAAAAGCTTGCTTAATCAACTGCCACTCCTTCAAAACCGCAACCTGGTTTTGAGTCCCCTTGAGTTGAGGCTGTAGATGCCCTTGAAAAATTATCTCCAGGAGGAGAAAAAGCATACAGAACCGAAAACCCTACCCGGTTGAGTATTGCATGAGCCTAGGTTAACTTCGGAAATGGGCCACAGATTGCTGAAGACTTTCTACTGAGATCGCCAAACCATCTAGGGAATTCTGAACCTGCACTGATTTTTCTGCTGTATTGCCAGAAATGGCACTGACGGCACGAATCATACTCACAATCTCCGTAGCACTATTTGTCTGCTTCGTAGCTGCGAGGGTAATATTTTCTACCAAGGCATTCATTTCCCCGCTGACTTCGATGATCTCGATTAAATGGGTCTTAGCTTCTGCAGCTAGTTTAGTTCCGATCGCCACTTCCTGAGTACCTGCTTCCATCGCTACAATCGCCCGTCCAATTTCACTCCTGATCTGTTCAACTATTTCAGAAATTTCCTCCGTTGCCAATCCTGAGCGATCGGCTAACTTGCGGATTTCTTCAGCGACGACAGCAAAACCCAACCCTTGCTCTCCGGCTCTGGCCGCTTCAATCGTAGCATTAAGTGCCAATAAATTGGTTTGAGCCGCAATTTGCGAAATCGAAGTCACAATTTTACCAATCTGTCCCGAACTCTCCCCTAACCGTTCGATGGTTTTCCCCGTTTGAGAAAGGGTTTGTCGCAGTTCGTTAATCGCAGCCACCGCCCGATCCACCGACTCTCCCCCCACTTGCGCTTTTTTGGCCGCTTGTTGCGCCACATTTTCCGCTTGTTGAGACAGGGTAAACACTTCTTCAATCGAGTTCACAATCTTCTGAATTTTCTGAATCGTCTCCTCAATTTTTTCAGCTTGTTCTTGGGCTTGTTGCGCCAATTCTTGAGTATTAGAAATCGATTCCCCCGTGGCCGCATTGGCTTCGGTTGCCAGTTTTTGAACTCCCTTGACCACTTTGCGTAAAGAGGAAATCAAAAAGTTAAACGAGTCGGCTAATGCCCCTAAAATGTCATTAGTGACTGCAGCCCGAACGGTTAAATCCCCTTTGGCTGCTCCTTTAATTTCTCCCAACATTTTGACCACTTGTTGAGTTAGGGAATCCATCTCCGCTTGCCGTTGAGCAGACATAATTTCCAGGTCGGCAATTAACTGGGTTTTTTCCGCTTCAGCACCGATGCGATCGCCCACTTCTTGTTGCAGTTTATCATTGATTTCCTGCAACTCTTGGGTACGTTGAGCGACTCGATTTTCTAAGTCTGCGGCTAACTGTTCTAGGGCTTCTTGATTCCGCCGCTGTTCAGTCACATCTCGGGTAATCTTAGAGAATCCCTGCAACTCTCCTTTGGCATTCCGTAAAGGTGTGATTAACACATTCGCCCAAAATTTACTCCCATCTTTTTTGACCCGATACCCTTCATCTTCCAACCGCCCCTCGGTTTCGGCTGCCTTAAGTTCCGCTTCTGGTTTACCACTGGTGCGGTCCTCTAGGGTATAAAACCGCTGAAAAGGTTGACCCAGAATTTCGGGTGCACGATACCCTTTAATTCTTTGCGCTCCCGCATTCCAACTGGCTACCCGACCCGCTACATCCAGTCGAATAATGGCATAATCCTTGACACTTTCGACCAGGGCGCGAAATCCTTCTTCACTTTCTCGGCGCGCTTCTTCCGCTTGTTTTCGTTCAGTAATATCTAACCCCGAGGCAATATATCCGAAAAATTTCCCTTCCCGATCAAACCTCGGTAATCCACTCATCCAACTCCAACAATATTCCCCATCCCACCGTTTGAATCGCACTTCTAATTGGAAGGGTTGGCGTTCTTCAAAGGCGGTTTGATAAACATTAATGCAGCGGTCTTTATCATCGGGATGCAAAATTTGCATCCAGCCATAACCAAGGTCTTTTTCTAACGGTCGTCCCGTAAAATCGACCCATCGTTTGTTAAAATAGGTAACCTGTTTATCGGGACCGGCAATCCAAATTGTGGCCGGAACTGTATCCGCCATCAACCGAAATTGTTGTTCACTTTCTTGTAAAGCGCGTTCGGCTTGTTTCCGTTCCGTAATGTCTAAGGCGATCGCCACACAGGAGAGTTTTGGTGTCTGCTGGGCGATTTGAAGATACATCTCAATCGGATACATACTCCCATCAGCGCGGCGATGGATTCCTTCAAACCGCATTCTCTGTTGGTGACCCTCTAATAATGGCATGAAAGCATTTTTAGCTTCTGCTAAACTTACCACCTCTGGATTGATATCCATTGGTGTTTTTTGGAGGATTTCTTCCTGAGAATACCCTAAATTAAGACAGGCTCCTTTGTTGACATATTCAAAGCGTAGGGTATCCACGTCAAAAATATAAATTTCGTTCAGACTAGACTCAACGAGATTAAACAATCGCATTCGTTCTTGTTCCCCTTGAATGCGCTCTGTAATCACTTCCGTCAGTAGCATAATGCCGCCGATTTCTCCTTGGCGATCGCGCCAGGGATACATCTCCCATTTCACCCAATCAATGCTCCCATCTACCCGGGTATAACCTTCCGCATCACAGCTAAAGGATTCTCCCCCTAAGACGCGCTGTAGCATATCTTTTACATGATCAGGCAGTTCCGGAAATAGCTCGTGGTGCGATCGCCCAATAATGTTTTTAACACTCTGGAAATCTTCTCTCTTATCCAGTTTATAATCTTTCACCCACCGTTGGGAGGCTACCAAATAGCACATCTGGCGATCAAGCATGGCAACCGCTGCCGGAAGATGTTCCAGAAATAATTTGAATTCTTCTTCCCGTTGGCGCAGTTCGGTTTCCAGCTTCAAGCAATGGCTGATGTCTCGCACACTCAACCCAATCACCTCACGATTATCTACCAGGGTGAGCCGTTTTCCCGAAACTTCTACATCCAATATACTACCTGCTTTCGGTTTGAGGGCTTTCCATCTTAACGAGCCACCCTTGCTGACTGCCGCCTCAAAATCCGCCTGAGATTGCCCAAAACTGGATAACTGATTAAAAAAGTTTTTGCCTCGAAGTTGGGTTCGTTCCATGCCGTACAATTGACAAGCTTTTTCATTGGCATCTAAAATCGTTCCATCCCACTCCTGAAGCAAAATCCCCTCATCAATTTGATTCAGGAAATCTGTGAAATCTGACCCTATAGCTTCCGTATATCCCAGGATTTTTTCATAGGTTGAGATGATTCCTACGGGTTTTCCCTGGGGAGTTTTAACGGGCCATTTATGAATTTTCCAAAGCAATTCTGAACCGTCGCCTAGGGGAGAATTCGGCACTTGGACTACCAGGGTTTGAGAATCCTCTGGATTAATTTTTGCCCAATTTTCCAACCGTTTACCCCCCCAAGAGAGTGCGCCGTCGGTTTTACCCATGACTTGTGCAGGGGATACCACCCCCACTTGTTCTGCAAAGCGTTGATTTCCTCCCAGGTAAACCCCTTGAGAATCTTGCCAAGATACCGCCCAAGGTACGGAGTCGAGGGCCATTTGCAGGAATGAACCGCTGGAAAAAATGCCACTGCCAAGGGTTTCCCGGATGCCTTGACGGTAGGCGAATAGGGCAAGCAACAAGGCGATCGCACTCACCCCTTCCAATGCAGAGGTGAGGGTTTCCCCTGCCGTTGAAACCGGAAGGGCGGGGGTGGAGAATAGATGGAAGAAACGACTCCCGGTGGCGATCGCTAAAAAAGCACTAACTATCCATAAAAAACGGCAATGCAGACGAGACATTGTGATTTGCAGGAGGATTACAGTTATCCCCAAATAGGACAGTGCAATGACCCATTCTGCCCGGTTTTGTATCTCGACCCAATTAATATTGCTCTCGATGGCGAAATACAGTTGAGAACCTATTCCGTTTATTAGCATAATTCAGTCCCAAAGTAAAGCAAAATTTGATAGGGGTTATAAACGGTTTACCACCCTTCAGATTGGGCGATCGCTTCTACATCTAAAATCATCACTAAGCGTCCCGTCCAATCATATAATCCCCTTAAAAAAGGAGCGAGTTCTTCCCCCACATCCATGCTAGAAACCATGCGATCCAGATGAACGGAAATCACCCCTTCCACCCGAGAAACGGCTAATCCCATTCGCATCATCACCAAGGTTCCATCTCGGGGATCCGGGGCTTCTAAAATTAAAATTCGACTCTGTACGGAATGACTATCCACTCCCTCGGTCCGCAAAAACCGACCGAAATCTGCCACCGCTAAAATTTCTCCGCGCAAATTGGTCAATCCTAAGACAAAATGACGGGTATTTGGAACCGGCGCGATCGGTTGCTGCCCCAAAAATAGCACCTCCCGGACTGCCAGCAAATCCACCGCAAAGAGGCTCTCTCTTTGACCAAATAACAAAAACTGCTTGAGGTTCCCGGGATTAGGGGAACCGGGCAACTCACTCATCCCAGAACTGAGGGTCAATTTTCCAGTCATACTGTCTTAAATGTTGAGAAAATCCAGCCTTTAAATGTTAGCGGCTTGCGGTTGAGTTATCTGAAATATTGCGAAGAATTAAGCGGTAAAGAATTAACGGAAGATGTATCAACTATTCTTTTAAAAAATTAAGTAACTTGTCATCGGATGAGAAGACCCGGCCTAATTCTTTCCGCTGAATTCTTCACAATAACCGTTCAACAATATTGATCAATTGCTCGGGGTCAACAGGTTTGGTAATATAGGCATCGGCACCCAAATCCATACCCCAAGTCTTATCAATTTCAGTATTTTTCTGACTGCAAAACACAACAGGTAACTTGGACGTCTTGCGATCGCCACGTAACTCTCGGATCACCTCAAATCCATTCATGCGAGGCATTACCACATCCAGGATGACCAGATCCGGTGCAGTCTCCTGAATCCGGGCGATCGCCTCCTCCCCATTGGTTGCCACAACCACCTCCATCCCTGCTTTTTTTAAAATCCGGCCAATCATCTCCAGTTCACTCGGCACATCATCTACTACTAAGATTTTGGTCATTCGGGCCTTTCCCTCGCTTTGCATGACTATTCCAATCTTATTTTAGCGTGAGAGTTAGAAATTTCCCCGCCCTATCCCCAACTTTAACCTCATCTACAGTTTACTCACGCCATAGCTCCAAGGGCGAGTCCTGCTTAAATACGCTTAATTCAGCTTAATTCTCCATCAATTTCTAATAAAAAATTTCTTTAACTCGTGACAGAGTTCCGCTATACTCTACAACATTGTAGGCTCTGGATCTAATATAACCAACCTCAGTTAAGAAAACTTAAATCATCCTAAAACTTGGGACATAACTCTACCATGACTTGCAATATTAGAGTCTATAAATTTTAATATAATTTTCAAACTTAATTTAAAATAAATCATAAATAGATTGCTCAATTTTCTTAAAATCCTCTAATTTATACCAGAAATTACCATAAAAAAGCGGCATTATAAGTCTTAACCCATTACTAAAACCCTCCAAAACCTCAAGATTTATTCCTCTTGCTTCTCCCGTTAAATAAACATTGATTCCTCCGGCTTCCCCCTTAAGAAGGGGGACGGGAGGGGGATCTAAGGGGAAAAAAGGGGGATCTCCCGGGCGGTTGGGGGGAGTATCTCCCCTAGAAGTTTTATTCTTTCGAGTGCCTTCAAAAAAAAATAGTGTCCACCCCTAAATCCTTGATAAAAATTAAAAATTCCCTCAACAAACCCACTCGCCTACACTCTACTGTACCCACATCTGAGGGTAAAACTAAAAGTGATAGCTTCCTAAATTGAGTACCCTCAAACCCGAGAGGTTTGCGGAAAGTTTTAGATCCCGGGGTCAAACAACCGGGTTTCTGGCCCTAATTGCCTACAACTCAGGTAGAGAACTCCTGAAGAAACACCGTTGTCTTCCCCTGGTACAACTCCCTAGACCCCGGCCAATTGTAAAGATTTTTAAGGCAAATCACTCTTCTCTACAAACAGTGATAGAATCCGAAATTGAGCTAGGGGTGTCCGACCAACGGGCTGAGAACAAACCCTTAGAACCTGAGTCCGGGTAATACCGGCGGAGGGAAGCTGTTATTTGAGGAATTCAAAATGCGAAAAGAATGGGTTGCCAAACGTCAGGGCCAAAGTAATGTTACTCAAATGAACTATGCCCGACAAGGCATCATCACTGAAGAAATGGACTATGTAGCGAAGCGGGAAAACCTTCCTGTTGAGCTCATTCGGGACGAAGTGGCACGAGGACGGATGATTATCCCTGCCAACATTAACCACCTCAACCTCGAACCGATGTGCATCGGTATCGCCTCCAAATGTAAAGTCAATGCCAACATCGGGGCATCCCCCAATTCTTCTGATATAAACGAAGAATTAGACAAACTCAAACTCTCCGTTAAATATGGTGCCGATACCGTCATGGACTTGTCCACCGGCGGCGGAAACCTGGACGAAATTCGCACCGCCATTATTAATACCTCCCCGGTCCCGATCGGCACCGTTCCCATTTATCAAGCATTAGAAAGCGTGCATGGTAACATGGAAAATCTCACCCCCAATGATTTTCTCCACATCATTGAGAAACACGCTCAACAAGGTGTAGATTACATGACCATTCACGCGGGGATTTTAATCGAACATCTGCCCTTGGTGAGAAACCGAATTACCGGAATTGTCTCTCGTGGCGGCGGAATTTTAGCCCGGTGGATGCTACATCATCACAAACAAAATCCCCTTTATACTCATTTCGATGACATTATCGAAATCTTCAAAAAATACGATGTGTCCTTTAGTTTAGGCGATTCCCTCCGTCCCGGTTGTCAACATGATGCCTCGGACGAAGCGCAACTCGCCGAACTCAAAACCCTCGGACAACTCACTCGCCGCGCCTGGGAACATAACGTGCAGGTGATGGTCGAAGGGCCGGGTCATGTGCCAATGGACCAAATTGAATTTAACGTCAAAAAGCAAATGGAAGAGTGTTCCGAAGCACCCTTCTATGTGCTGGGTCCGTTAGTCACGGATATTGCCCCAGGATATGACCATATTACCTCAGCGATCGGGGCCGCAATGGCGGGATGGTACGGAACTGCCATGTTATGTTACGTCACCCCGAAAGAACATCTGGGATTACCCAACGCCGAAGATGTGCGAAATGGGTTAATCGCCTATAAAATCGCCGCCCATGCTGCGGATATCGCACGGCATCGCACGGGAGCACGCGATCGCGATGACGAACTCTCTCACGCCCGGTATAACTTCGATTGGAACCGCCAATTTGAACTCTCCCTCGACCCAGAACGGGCGCGAGAATACCACGATGAAACCCTCCCCGCAGACATCTACAAAACCGCCGAATTCTGCTCCATGTGCGGTCCTAAATTCTGCCCCATGCAAACCAAAGTAGACGCCGACGCCTTAACCGAATTAGAGAAGTTCTTAGCCAAAGAACCTGTCACTCAAGGTTAAGAGTAGAAGAATAGTAGAATAGTAGGGTGGGCATTGCCCACCTTATTTTCTAATAAAAACTGGGAGCATCTTGCTGCCTAGCGCAGCGATAATCTCCCAAATAGTAAGCAATCCTGAGCCAGATAAAATTCTTTATTCAGCGATTCATCATGGATAATTCCCCCTTACAACGCATCACCATTGATCCAGAAATCTGTCATGAGAAACCCTGTATTCGAGGGTTGCGCTATCCGGTGGAATTTTTACTAGAACTTCTCACTTACGGTTCGCTCATTTTTGACCCTACTCCCTGAGATGGGAAACCATAACAGAAGGCTCACTGGAAGTGGAAGGG
>NZ_JAMXFC010000074.1 GCF_025370755.1 Laspinema sp. D2d
TTTCATCATCCGGGGATACCTGGGGTCCCTCCCTTCCCTATTATACCCTAGGTGATAAAAACATATACCTGTAAGCCTCCCCATCCTCCCCATCCTCCCCATCTCCCCCATCCTCCCCATCTCCCTCTTACCAAGGAACATTACTGGTGGCTCGCATTAACAGGGGGTGCGCCCACCAGAAACCGAGGGTAAACAGGGTAACGCCGAGATAGGCGGGACGGAGAAATTCAGTCCATTTCAGGGTTTGGCGGCCCTGAGCGATCGCCAGAAAGGGAATCACAGAGGTGCGCGCTTTGACGGCCTCAAATGCCTCTCCATACCGGGCTTTCATGCGCCGATCGCCATGCCAAACCGCAAATAAATGGTGCAATACCAAGCCAATGGAGGTCACCAGGGTAAAAGAAGTCCCAATCCACAGAGTATGAGCAAGGCACCAAATCACTTGACCCACCATTTGCGGATGACGACTAATTCTGATAATTCCCGTTTCATATAAGTGCACTTGAGGCTTGGCGATCGCTGCCACTTCTAATAAATTAAACGTCGCCGGGTAGAGAAACAGAAACGAAATCCCCGAGAGGGTCCAGACCAACGGCATGACCCCGGGCACGCCCTGTACTTGCCATAGTTGGAGACCATCGTAACGGTGGTTAAAGAAATAAATAATCAGCACCACCGCGAAGGGTAAACTAACCAGAGCGAATAAAACTCGGTACAATCGGGGGCCGATGAGTTGTTCCCCCCGAGGGCGCAGGGCGGCTAATCCACTATGGGCGATCGCGAACCCAAATAACAGCCCAATCATTATAAAATGGCTAGAAGTCAACCAGTCTGAGAACATCCCAAGCTTTTTCCCACTCCAAATATCCAACTCCAACGGACCCCTGCAATCCTTGATCCGGCTCGTTCAGATTGCCACAGATGCCGGAATCGATGCTTTAAGCTCGTCGGAGGTGAAAAACATTTTAAGGCATCCCCTAACAAAAAGCGATGGGGGTTTGATGCGCTTGACCTGGATTCTATATGCAACTGATCGATGAATCACCTTCATTTAGGTGGGTTCGTCAGTTCAACTATAAGATAAACTGAGTCAGTTATCCGATCTCCATTAGCCGGGGATCATAATTTTTGACAGAGGGGATCGTACTCTCTGCGTTGACGGGATCGCCGATCGCCACCTAGTTTTGCTTTTATCTTAGATAGGGCTATCTCTGGCGATTTGGTAAACTCCAATACAACCTGACGACTGATTATCCAGGACTAGAATGGCAAGTTGTGCTATTTTCCCTCGCCTGCCGAGATTGATTGATCCCATAGCAATCTTGAACCTGTCCATGAACTGTCCATTGATGTTAATCCGTCGGTTGCCATCAGACCCTTTGCCCCTTTCAGGTTTAGCAGTATGTCCGATCTACCTTTCACTTTAGATCAGTTACGCATTCTCAAAGCGATCGCCGCTGAGGGAAGCTTTAAACGGGCGGCAGATAGTTTATACGTTTCTCAGCCCGCCGTCAGCCTACAGGTGCAAAACCTAGAGCGGCAGTTGGATGTCCCACTATTTGATCGAGGGGGGCGTCGCGCCCAACTAACGGAAGCGGGTCACCTCTTGCTCAGTTATGGGGAAAAAATTCTGACCCTCTGTCAGGAAACCTGCCGCGCCATCGAGGATTTGCAAAATCTTCAAGGGGGCACCTTAATTGTCGGGGCTTCCCAAACCACCGGGACCTATCTCCTGCCTCGGATGATTGGGATGTTTCGGCAGAAGTATCCGGATGTAGCCGTGCAATTGCACGTTCATTCCACCAGGCGGACTGCTTGGAGTGTAGCAAATGGACAAATTGACCTGGCGATCGTCGGTGGTGAAGTCCCCCCGGAACTCCAAGAGTCTTTAGAAATCCAGGCTTATGCGGAAGATGAATTGGCGTTGATTCTGCCGGTATTTCATCCCTTTGCCAAACTCGAAAAAATTCAAAAAGAAGACCTTTATAAGCTACAATTCATCGCGCTGGACTCCCAATCGACTATCCGGAAGGTGATTGATCAAGTGCTCAGTCGTTGTGATATTGATACCCGCCGTCTCAAATTAGAGATGGAACTCAATTCGATTGAAGCCATTAAAAATGCGGTTCAGTCGGGTTTAGGCGCTGCTTTTGTTTCGATTTCTGCGATCGAAAAAGAGTTACAAATGGGCATTCTTCACCGCGCCACCATTGAGGGGGTTGTGGTTAAGCGAATGCTTTCGGTGATTTATAATCCCAATCGGTATCGTTCTAAAGCTGCCGAAGCGTTTAGTCAAGAAATTTTACCCCAGTTTTCAACTCAACCTTGGGTGGAAAGCACCCTAGAAAAACCTTTAGAATTTATGGAGGTAGAACCCCTTAAACCCGTTTCGACCAATTCAACGATGAGCTAAATAGGTTTTAGATTTTAGATGACCCGATTGGAGAACAATGCTCAATCAACTTTAGCATCTGAAATCTAAAATCTGTTCAGTAAAATTACGGCATTTGATATGGAAATTTACTGTACTCGTCCGGGCTGCTTGCGTCCTCAAAATAGTTTTGCGGATCTCGATGATATGACAACCCTCAAAACGATCCAGCAAAAATTTTGTACGACTTGTGGGATGCCGTTGATTTTAGATGGTCGGTATCTCCCGGTACGGTTACTGGGCCAAGGGGGCTTTGGGGCGGCTTTTCTGGCTCGCGATCGCCGCACGCCAGCCATGCGAACCTGTGTGGTGAAACAATTTCAACCGGCGGGGGATCTAGGTCCCCAACAGTTGGCGATCGCTCATACCCTCTTTGAACGAGAGGCCGAAGTCCTCGATCGCCTCGGCAACAAACACCCCCAAATTCCAGATTTAATGGCGTTTTTTTCCCTAGAAACTTCCAGCCAAATCCCCGGCAAAAAAGACCAATTTTTCTATTTAGTTCAGGAGTTTATTGACGGCCAAAATCTCGAAGAAGAATTAAAATTAAAAGGGAATTTCTCTGAAGAACAAGTACGGGAGGTTTTTGTAGAAATCCTAAAAATCCTTTCTTTTGTGCATGAAAATGACACGATTCATCGGGATATCAAACCCTCGAATATCATGCGATCGCAAACAAATGGTCGCCTTTATTTATTAGATTTTGGGGCAGTCAAACAAGTCACCCAATCCCCGAGTATAACCGGCAGTGGACGCTCCACCGGCATTTATTCAATGGGGTTTGCGCCTCCCGAACAAATGGCAGGGCGCACAGTATTTCCCGCTACAGATTTATATGCTCTAGCGGTGACTTGCATCATGTTACTAACCGGAAAAGAACCCCAGGAGTTATTCGATGCCTACAGCAATGAATGGAATTGGCGCAGTCAAGCGACCCTAAGCGATCGCTTCGCCGATATATTAGATCGCCTCCTCCTCTCTACCCCCAGTCAGCGCTTTCAATCCGCCCAAGAAGTCCTAACCGCCCTCACCTCTACCTCCCCACACCCCCAATCCTCCCCATCTCCCCCATCCCCCCCATCTCCCCCATCCCCCATCTCTCCCCCATCCCCCCTCTCCCCCTCATCCCCCCACTTCTCCACCCTCGAAGTCCTACGAGGAGCCGCCTTTACCGGATTTGAAGGGGGCCTACTATTCATTGTTTTACAAAGCTTGGGATTAGCACCAGCGATCGGCGCGATCGCCGGGTTACTCCTATTAACTGTCCTGATTTTTGTTCAATATCGTCGGTTTATTGAAAAGTATGATTTACTCATCCTCGCTGTGCTCACCTTTGCACTTGTCTTCTTCATTCCGCTTTTTAATCAAGCATTCTTTTGGGAAGCCATCTTATTTATTCCAATTTTTGCCAGTTGTTGTGCTGTCGCCTTTACCGCCCTATTCCGGCTGATTTCTAAATTAATCGCTAACTTCTTATAAGCCCTCTAGCCCAAAAATTATCCAGGTACTCTTGTCACTCTCAAACACATCCCGAATTGAAAACCCATTTTATTCAAGGAAAATTTTAAATTGAATTAAATAAACCATAAATCTTTGACACCTTAACTTGTTAAATCATAAGCTTCAGAATTATTAGATTTAATTTCACCCTCATTCACCCAAAGCTTCTCTCGCCTATTTGAGTCAGGTTTTCCACTTTCCTAATTCCGTTTAATTATTAGCAATGTCACTGAAAAACGAAACAACAATTTTAGTCTTAACCGTTCTAGTTACTATCAGTTTAGCCGGGGGAATTATCTGGGGGCTGATCCGAGGATTTGGCACACCCTTTGCAGCGGATAATTTACCCTCGGAAGGGACTTCCACTCCATCCAAAGCCCCCTATCAATTCAATCCGGATGCTAGAATTGGGAGTTTTGCGGAGGTTCCCAACCTGCCCTCGGGACTAGCGACTTATGGCGGGAGCACGAGTTGGGCCCCGATTCGGGGAACCGTGGATCCGGTGATTCAAATGGTTCTGCCTCAGTTTAAATTACGATATACCCAACATCCTACGAAACCCTCTGGTTCTGGTACGGGAATTGAGATGATGTTAGAGAATCAGCTCGTTTTTGCTCAATCCTCTCGCTCCATTACAGAAGAAGAACAACAACGAGCTAAACAATTAGGATTTACTCTAAAAGCGATTCCAGTCGCTTTAGATGGAATTGCAGTAGCAGTCAATCCAGACTTAAATATTCCTGGATTAACTTTAACTCAACTTCAACAAATTTATACGGGTGATATCTGGAACTGGAGTCAAGTTGGCGGACCCGATGTGGAGATTGTCCCCTATTCTCGCCGCCCGGAAAACAGTGGCACGATCGCATTTTTTATGGAAAATGTGATGGGTGGAGAGGCGTTTGGTAGTAATGTACAGTTTATTTCTACGACAACCCTAGCATTACGAGAAGTAAGCAGTCGCCTCGGCGGAATTTACTACGCTTCGGCCCCGGAAATTGTGGGACAATGTAGCGTCACCCCCATTGCGATCGCCGGACAAACCAATCGCCTGATTCCCCCCTATCGAGAACCCTTCGTCCCCGTTGAAGATTGTCCAAACCGGCGCAACCAAGTGAATGCCGCAGCCTTTCAAAGTGGGGAATATCCTCTCACTCGTCGCTTATTTGCGATCGTCAAAGAAAATGGTCAAATTGACCAACAACTCGCGGAAGCTTACGCGGCACTCCTGCTGACGGAACAGGGACAAGCCTTAATTGAAAAAGCCGGTTTTGTGAGGATTCGTTAACTAACCACTCACTTAATGATTGCTGATTAGCAGATCAGGAGATGAAGGTTTCATACCCAATCCGAGTTAGGGTGAGATACAACAGTTTCACCCTTGCTGAGAATTCCTTTCTAGCCAAAACTTCTACCCCTGAGAGGGTGACAAGACAGCTAGACTAATTGCTGTACAAGGGATAGAGCATTTAATCCTTGCCGAAAATTTCGA
>NZ_JAMXFC010000009.1:0-48740 GCF_025370755.1 Laspinema sp. D2d
CTCCCCATCCTCCCCATCCTCCCCATCTCCCCCATCCTCCCCATCTCCCCCATCCTCCCCATCTCCCCCATCTCCCCTCGATCACCCTCCAAACCGAGTAGACAGGAACCAGCAACTGAGGGTAAGGCTTAACCAAGTTAAAAAGCACCATCTTGTGAGTAACATAGCGTGGTAAATTCGGTCTGAGGTGATGGGATTGAGGGGAGTATTTAAGAGAGGTTTGGGTTTAGGGATGCCGCGATAATAATTGATGCCGCCGAGTTGGACACCCAGAATAACAGCATAGGTGCATTCACTCCAACCGGAATTGGGACTAGGGTCTTGGGTGGCATCTCGTTGACAAATCCGCCAAATCTCTGGGAGACAGTTGGTTAAGAATCCTAATGTAATCACAGTTAAGCGACAGGGAAACCAAGTCAGAATGTCTTCGAGTTTGGCGCTACACCATCCTAAGTCAGTATAGGGTTCATCCCGATAACCGACCATTGAATCAAGGGTACTGGCAGCTTTATAGGCAAAGGCTAAGGGTAAGGCCCCAAGATGAAAAATCATAGCCCCGACGATCGCATAAAATAAGGGTGCCATGACTCCATCCACAGCATTTTCTGTAACGGTTTCTAAGACTGCCCGCATCACCTCAGATTCGCTGAGATTGTCTGTATCTCGGCCTACATATAGGCTTAATTTTTGACGCGCTGTTTCTAAATCGGAGTCGTTTAGGGGTGCTAATACGGTTTCAGCCGCAGTTCTTAAACTCCGACCCGCGAAACAACTCGCTAAGAGGATACTTTCGATCGCCAATCCCAATAGCGGATGCAAAGAATAGAACCCCTGGGCGATTCCCCATCCGATTAATCCAGTGGAAGCGATCGCACCGATCGCCAGAATAATACCTGCAATTCTGCGGACAATGGGAGTTTTCCAGCGCTTTAACACCCCTTGACTATAGATAGAAATCACCCAACCCATCCCCTGAACTGGATGGGGCCAACCCCAGGGGTCGCCAATTAAAAAATCCAGATAAGCGGCGATCGCTAGAACGCCTAGTGCAAATTCCGTAGGTTGCACAATCGGTACAGCTAACCTCATCGGGGACAACATTAACTCATCTATATTATTAGCGATCGGTGTTTTTAGCTTCAAGCTGAGTCTAAAAACTCATTTTCGGTCCGGATTAGGGAAATCAAACTGCCCGTTGCTATACCACAAAATTGGTTTCTTCTTCTTGGTACGCTTGCCAACTTCTAGCATCAAAGTAGAAATCTTCGAGGGAAATGGTATAGAGAGATTCCTTCAACTTTTGGTGCAATTGATTCCATAAGCGATCGGTTACCCAGTCCTCTGCTTGTTCGCTATCCCGGGAGGATCGGGGTAATGGATCAATCGTTTCTCCAACTGCTTCTAAAATTTGACCCAGGGAGATTTGTGCTGGATGTCGGGCGAGTTGATAACCTTCGGTGGTACCGCGAACAGATTTGACTAAACCCGCGTGACACATTTCGAGCAATAATTTTTCAAGATAAGGGGCAGGTAATTCCTGGCGATCGGCGATCGCTTTTACAGAAGTTGGGCCAAACTGTGGCTGTAAACTCAAATCAAGCAGCGCCTTAACGCTATAGTGTCCTCGGGTTGTTAGCTTCATCCCTTGAATAGAATCTGATAGTGCATCAAAACTTGGTTATAACGCTTTTCAACCGGAAGCGGGATTTCTATTGAAAATATTCTGCACCCTTCATCCGCTGCTTTTCTCCCATCTACCCCTCAAAAATTTAAAGGTGCAATGCGATCGCGTCTGCAATGGAGTATCCACCCTTCCTTGAGTTGAATCTTCTCTGCCTGAATTAGATACCGGCCCTTTATCGCCGGTTTTATAGGACCGAACTGACCCAATTTATCCCGTCCCCGTACCCGGTGACCCTTGTCCCTCCGGCATTGATAGCCATTGCCTTCTATTGGGTCTATATAGTAAAAAAGCGATGACGTCAAGACTCTAATGAGGGAGGGTTCCCTACTTTTTCTGGAAGAGAAGGAACCTTTACCAACAAAATCTCCCTCCGGTTAACCCAACCCTTTCTAAATTGATTCTGATTGACATAAGATGACATAAGCCTGATCCAAAAGTCAGTTCCTAACCCCACTGAAACTCAACTCAACTCTTCAAACCTAACCCTTCAACTGCGCCTGATGCCCCTCTAACTCTATCCTTACTCGCTCATTCTCTAGGGAACGCTTCGACTCACCACTCATTTAGCAGAGTGGCTATTTCCGGGATAACTGACTCATGTTAACCCCTTTTTCAATCCATCGAGCTTCTTTCATCTGCCCTTGAATAACTCCATTCGAGACCATTACATTCCTTCGAGGCAGATCCTCTCGTTTATCCTCTCAATCTTTAGACTACCATTCACTCCTGAGCCCTGCCTATCCTCAGATAGGTTAGGGTCAATTCGACGGGTACTGGGTAGTACCTCTTATCACTCCCCCCCTAGTTATCACTCACCTTTGCCAATTCCAGTAAAGCCTTTACCATTCCTGATGCCACAGATGGGCTGAAAATCTAGTGACTATCCCATCTGATTCGTGTAATATAGTTTAATAACCTGACTGCCCGAAAAAAAAAGTTCTAATTTTTAGCAACACTCGGCTAAAATAGAACTCGTTAGACCTATTGTTCATGGCGGTCGTTGTAAGTCAATGAGTAAAAAGAAAAAGATGGAACCCCTAGTTGGTGAAGATCTTCTCCAGAAAGTCAAAGATCTAGAGAATCTCAGCAAAGAAGAAAAAGCCAGAGAGTGCGGCTACTACACCGTTACAAAAAATGGAGTAGAGCGCGTCAATATGATGAAATTCCTCAATGCCCTGATTGATGCTGAGGGTATTGAACTCGATGGCAAGCAAAATGGTCAAGGTCGTGGCGGACGTAGTGCCAGTTATCGGATTAGCGTCCAGTCAAATGGCAACTTACTGATTGGATCGGCTTACACGAAGCAAATGGATCTCAATCCGGGAGATGAATTTGAAATTTCCCTAGGACGCAAACACATTCACCTGCGTCAAATCGATAAAGATTCTGACGACGAATGAGTTCCAGACGGCGATTCTGTAACGGCTCATGCCAGTCAGGTCGCCGCAGTTAAACAAGCGACAGAAAGCTGACTCATTGGGGAGAGGACAAAGAGGGTTGTATCCCAACCCTTACCTAGTCTTTTGAGTAATTCTGACGCTTGGTCAATCGCGGCGGCAAGTGCCAAAATCCTTGCCGCATCTAGTTCTAACGAGTTCAGCCCGGTGCTGTTAATGCCTCCTGAAGTCAAGGACAAACTAATTCAATATCCTCAGTTCTGTGGGCAGGAATCTCAGTGGATTCACTGCTCTAATTTGGCTTGGAGTCCTGCGGTAACCGCACCCTCCCTTTCAATCGCCTCACCCCCTAGAACAGCAGTGTTCGGGTGGGTAACACAGAAGCGGTTAATCTATCAGTTCCCGGGTCATCCGTTGGCGGGGAGATGAACAGGTCAGCTTGCCGATCGCCCGGGTAAAAAAGCCCAGATTTGGCGATCGCATCTCATCCTAACCCAGACCACTCCCTCAACTCTAGTTATCAATTTTTAACCCGCTTCGTTCCATCGCTCTATCCTCCAATCTCAGGCAAAGGATCCGATGAAACCCGGATAAACCCCTCAAAAACTATTACATTTTCTAAAAAAATACCAGGAGTTCCGTTACCCAACTGGGATAAAGGCGGGATTAACATTCTCCCTTGCCCATTAAGTCAAATCAAGCGATCGCTCCCCTGCTGATTGCATCGACCTATTCTCTCCCCTCTACCCTCCAGCAGATGCTGTAGTCCCAATCCTAAATACTACCCTTCCAACCCTAACTGTCTATTCCCCTAGAGGGGGATTTAATGACGATTTAGAACCCCTCTTCCTCTCAATCCTGATTGCCAGTCTGCGCACCTGTCGCGATCGATACCTGACATATATCGATCGCCTTCAACAAAAGGGTTGATGAAAATTGATGCTTGAGTGCGATCGCGCGTTCCGGACCATTGAAAGACTCTTCCGATGGGTCACAACCCCTAACAATCTGTCCTCGCCACCACCCCCTCAACGGAAACTCTGGGCAAAATTTAGACACCGTTAATCGCCCTACAACCGCTATTAAAAATCAATGACCCAACCCCCAACAAGGCAAATCCCAGGCGATCGCACTTCCCGACCCTAGATCACCACACTGCGCTATCCAAGATTGGATGATAGAGAGTTTCCTAAGCCGCCCGATCGCCTTCGGATAACTCCAGAGACGGTGCCGCATTGGGCAACAATACATAAGGTTTCAATGCTTCAGAAACCGCAGCAACATTGCAAGCTAAAGAAATCCCCTCGCGATCAAGCAACCCTAAAACCCGATGTGGATCAGCCGGGTCTACTACAGGTAATTGCCGCAATCCTCGGGCCGCCATACGGTCTAATGCCTCACTGAGTAACTCATCGGGATAGGCATACAACACTTCTAGGGTACAAATCTCGGCGATCGCCTGTTCACTCCAACAGACTTCCCCTAAGTCCGGTTCGGTCAAGGTACTTCCCGGTCGTTTTCCCAGGGCGATCGCCCGCTCAATATCCTGTAAACTGATAATTCCAATCAGGCGATCGCTGCGATCAAAGACCAAAGCACTGTAATACCTTCCCTGAGTCAACGCTAACCCGGCCTCCAACACCGACTGAGTATCCTTCAAGATCAGAAAAGACTTATGCATCGCCGCCGCCACGGACATTTGTTGTAAAATCTCTACATTGCGATCGGGAGCCACATTAAACCCCATCTGTTCTGGATTCAACTCCGAATCATTGCGAACCTTAGACCCTTCCACTAACCAAGCAGCCAAACCCACGGCTGCCATCAAAGGTAAGACAATCCGATAATCCCTTGTGAGTTCAAACAGCAATAAAATAGCCGTGAGAGGCGCTTTAGCCGTTCCCGCCAGTACGGCAGCCATGCCCACCATTGCATAGGCAGGAGGGGCAGCAATATGATGGGCGATCGCCGGTAAAGTAGCGGCTAAAACTTTTCCATAGGCTGAACCCAAGGAAGCCCCCAGGAACATGGCAGGAGCAAATACCCCTCCCACCAAACCACTCCCTTGACAGAACGCCGTTATCCCCAACTTAACCACCAGCAGGGCTACTAACAACGGCAGGGAAAACTCCACATCCTGAAGCATCGCCTCTACGGTTTCATAGCCAATTCCCAAGATTTGGGGCCATTGCAGCGCCACTAATCCCACGCAGATTCCGCCGATCGCCGGATGAATGGGGCGGGGAATTTTACCCAAGCATCTCACGAGTGCTACCTCTCCCCGAAAGCAGCGACGGGCGAATTGAATGGTTTCCGTAAAGGCGATCGAGACTCCGGCTGCCAATAAACCCAAACCCAAATACAGGGGGAGTTCCAAGGGAG
Organism: Laspinema sp. D2d; assembly: GCF_025370755.1. Taxonomy (GTDB): domain Bacteria; phylum Cyanobacteriota; class Cyanobacteriia; order Cyanobacteriales; family Laspinemataceae; genus Laspinema. Next base: position 5,464 of record NZ_JAMXFC010000009.1, read on the forward strand.
AACGGACGTCATACATCGGCAAGGTAAAAGCAGGTTGAGAACCCAAGCCAATTTGAGCAATTAACGCCGCCACCACCGCTGCGAGTAAGACTACACTGACTGCTGATGTGGCAAAGGTAGTCCCCAGGACCACCTCCAGGGCAAAAAACACCCCTGCGATCGGGGCATTAAATCCCGCCGCTAACCCGGCGGCTGCACCAGCACCCAAGAGTAAGCGTTGGCGTTCTCGCGACACTTGCAGCACTTCCCCCAACAGCATTCCAAAATTCGCCCCAATTTCCACGCTGGGACCTTCCGGGCCTAAAGAGGCCCCAGTCCCCAAGGAAACTGACGCCGCCACCATTTTCGTCACAGGTCTCAGGGGCAGGAGTTCCCGCAGGCCCTGGGTTGCCGCAATTAAAGCCGAGATGCCTGGACCAAAATCGGGCCGATGCCAGCGCATCAATCCCACCACTGCGCCCCCCAGGGCCGGAATACAAGCCAAGGTCCAAGGGCCTGCGGGGGAAATGATGCCCATGACATCCTCCAGCATCAGGGTATGGATCAGGTGAATCAGGTAATGAAAGGTGACGATTCCCATCCCGGTACTACTGCCAATGAAGACCGCCAGCAGAAGCACAACCGTTTCTGGGGTGGGTTGCAATCGGTTCAGAAAACTCGTGAGGGAGGACTTAGAAGGGGCAGGAGGGGCTTGCCCAGGACGTAACAGATCGGAGGGAGGGAGGGCTGTCATGGAATCACGATGCAGTGAAAATGTCCGAAGTTTTAACTTTTGTTGCTATTTTCTCATTTTCCCAAGACCCTGTAGCGCTCTTGAGTGTGGTTTTTTGGAACAAGGGCAGGACTTAGACCGATTTTGCGAGTCAACCTTCAAGGTAGGGCAATTTCCAGGGATGCCCCTAGAGCGATCGCGCTCATCATTGAGTCCGATAACTCTCTGGATCGAGGGAATCATGCCCAACTAGCTAGAAGTTGGGATTAACCGGCAATATCTTTATCCCTGCCTTGTTAAAATGGGGGATGATACCCAATCCCGTTGGAAAAAGTAGGGTTTCTCTAAGACCCCACCTGCGCGGGCTTCGTCCGCTTTCCTCCCCACCCTTGACGGGTGTGGGGTTCTATAGACCTATCATTACCGGATTCCCTATGAGTACGGGTTCGGTAAACTGCACAAAGGGCAGCCCTATCCCAGGGAAATGATTCAGTTGACTTTTAAGTTAAAAGTTGTCTGAAGATTAAGGGGAGAGTTTAGGCTGAATTGAGCCAGATGAGGTCAAATTGCCAGGGCTTCGCCGGACTCCGGGCTGACCGTTCTAGCTCTCTGGGATTCTGAGCCGATTCTACAGATTCAAACTGATTAACCCGTCCTTCGAGGCGATCGCAGTTGGTTCTCAGGTTTGAGCCTTAACCGATTCTGCAATCTCGTTCATCGCCAATCACCGAAGGTAGAAACGTAGAACCGTAGAAATCAGGCTGGCTATTTTTATAATATCTTATTTTCAAGCTAATTTAATCGCAAAATTTTATAAAAATCCGGACAATCTTCCTTTAATTTAGTGGGTACTCCCCCGGTAATTAAACATTACCCTCGACCCCAGTCTGAACTCAGCCTGCTATATAATAGACCTATTGCAGAATTATCTTAAGCCCCCTGTGAATCCAACATTTATTCCTCTGGCTTCCCCCTTAAAAAAGGCGACGGGAGGGGGAGCGGTCCGGAACTTGGCAAGAGGTGTAATCCCGTTCAAGACTAGGGAACTCAAGGGTTTCGCCAGGAAAGCTGACTCAGCCCGGTCATGGGATCAATTGAATGCGGGGGCAAGATGGGATGATCAGTGGGGGTAAACTGAGGCTGTTGTTCTGGAAAAGCCTAACTGAAAAAGGCAACCCAGGATGGAGTCAAAGCAGACTCACCAATTTTTATTAACAAGTGCTGCCACTTCCTGACCTAAAAAAGCTGAAACCGCCCTAGGGGTTTAAGGCAATCAACCCAAGGGTACACCCATTCAAACCCTAAAATATTTACAATGAATCTCAGCCTGGGTCTATCAATCTTGTTAGAGTAGAATAAGAGTAGAAGTAGGGAAAAGCAAAATACAGGGATCGCCTTAGACGCCCTTGGGCATCAGGTACACCCTCGCCCTTAATTCTCATCATGAAAAGGGGACAACTGACCCATTCCCACCGGAAGTCATCTCTCCCAGGGGATCGGGGGTTCCTGAAATTGGCCCAGTTTGACCCCAGCTAGAGCAGAGTTTTGGCCTCTTTGGACCCTTCAAGGAATAGGGAGGGCAGCATCAGCGTAACGCAAGGGTTCCGGACCAAAATCCTGAGTAAGGGGGACTATTCAAGGCATTCAGGGTAAATAGGGTAAGTGGGAAATCGGACCTCAAAACGGGCCGTCATCGGTTCTGCGTGATGCGCCAAGAGTGATCCGGGATTGAACTGATTACCCCGGCAGTCAATCACCCACCGATTCAGGATTGCCGCAGCAAGACCCTTCAACTGAAGGCAAATTGCGATCGCATGAGCTACCGCAATCCGGGTTTCCACGGATTGACAACGGAATCCCACAAGCCCAAGAAAAAGAACCCCACCCCTGTCAATCCTTAAAACCCAAGGAGTTTGAAATTGTTAAAGAAGTTTGTAACATTCATCCGAATTTCCACTTTTTCGGGTATAACAGGAGAATGCTGCCCTATGTTTCTAAAACCTGGTTAACTTTGAATATAGTTATCTCTATTTTCTCCTTCTTAGAGATTGAGCCGAAACGTACAACCTGACTGATAGACCCCATTGCGACTACAAGCGAAATACACCCATGCAAGAGATGCAAAACCAATTCACAGTTCACTTCTGGGGCGTGCGAGGGAGCATAGCCTGTCCCGGGTCCGAAACCGTTCGGTACGGTGGTAATACACCCTGCATTGAGATGCGAGTGGGTGGTGAGCGCCTAATTTTTGATGGAGGGACGGGCTTAAGGGTTCTAGGACTATCCCTGCTATCACAGATGCCCGTTAAAGCTTCGATGTTCTTCACGCACTCCCACTGGGATCATATCCAGGGGTTTCCTTTTTTTGTACCGGCTTTTATTAAAAACAATCGCTTCCACATTCATGGGGCGATCGCACCGAATGGAGCCACGATCGAGCAACGCCTCAATGATCAAATGTTGCACCCCAATTTTCCGGTGCCGTTGCAGATTATGGGTGCTCAACTGGAATTTCACGATATCCAAATCGGCGAAGTGGTGCAAATTGGAGAGGTCAAGGTTGAAAATGCCCTGCTCAATCATCCCGGAGAGGCAGTCGGCTATCGGGTAAGCTGGCGCGGGTATGTCGCCGCTTACATCACGGATACGGAACATTTTCCCGATCGCCTCGATGAAAATGTCCTATGGTTAGCTCGCGATGCTGATGTCATGATTTACGATGCGACCTATACCGATGATGAGTACAACTCCCCCACCTCCAGCAAAGTCGGATGGGGACATTCCACCTGGCAGGAAGCGGTCAAAGTTGCCAAGGCAGCCAATGTGAAACGATTAGTCATTTTCCATCATGACCCCCTGCATAATGATGATTTCTTAGATCGGATCGGAGAGCAAGCGGCTCAACTATTTCCGAATTCACTCATGGCACGGGAGGGACTCTCCGTCCAGTTAATCACCCCCGGGGAAGAACCAGCGGTTCACGAACCGCAACAGGCAAAAGCCTCCGTCTAATCAACACCAGTCGGTCTAAAACTAGAACGGGTGAGGCTTCAACACCACTGAGGTAGAGGTTGAATTGTCCAGTTGCTGCTGAAGCATCACCCTAGCTTAAGGGCGATCGCCCCCGGAGATTTTGGGGTGAGCGCAATTTTACTGAAAAAATTTTGGCTAGAGTTTGGGGAGTTCCCATTTATGTGTAAAAATGTAAACTGTGTGGATTACCTCTTCTCTAACAACGGCTTTGACTCCCGCCTCTGTTGCCCTGGGAAATTTTGATGGCATTCATCAGGGACACAGACAGGTCATGCAGCCTATTTTAAGTCCGTCCTTGCGCCGTCAGCCGCTTTCTGTCCCTCCTCTGACGGGAGACAGCTATGGGGAAAATTCCCCCCCCAACCCCAAGACATCCCTGGATGATGCCGAGGAAACAAGTTTAGAACCCTACCCCACTGTCGTTACCTTTAATCCCCATCCTCAAGAATTTTTTTCTGGGCAACGACGGACTCTGTTAACCCCCCTGAGTGAAAAGGTCAAATATTTAGAAGCGATCGGGGTTCAACAGCTTATTTTGCTGCCCTTTGACCAGGATTTAGCCAATATGACGCCGGAAGCTTTTGTAGAAGAGATTCTGGTAGGACAGCTCAACGCTCAACAGATTAGTGTAGGGCAAGATTTTTGTTTTGGGCGGCAACGTTCAGGCACTGTTACCGAACTTAAGGCGATCGCTGCTCGTTACGGGGTCAAAGTTCACCTCGTTCCCTTGCAAACCACCAACGGCGATCGGATTAGTAGTTCGGCCATTCGTGCAGCCCTCCTCGAAGGCAACCTTCCTCAAGCTAACTCCATTCTGGGACGACCCTACAGCCTCATGGGAGAAGTGGTGCAAGGAAAGCAGATTGGCCGAACCCTGGGATTTCCCACCGCTAATCTGCAACTTCCCCCAGAAAAATTTCTACCCCGCCACGGGGTTTATGCCGTGCGGGTTTATGGTGCATCCAGCCGCTGTGAACAGAAAGGGGCGATCGGTGCCTTGAATATCGGGACTCGTCCCACCGTCGATGAGATCGCTACCCCCACCGTCGAAGTGCATCTATTAGACTGGTCCGGGGATTTATATGGGAAAACCTTGACATTGCACCTAGAACACTTTTTGCGCCCCCAACAAAAATTTGACTCCCTAGACCAACTCACAGCACAAATCCAAACCGACTGCGACAGCGCCCGAACCCTTTTAAACGCCATAGAGTAATCCAGAAATACCCACACCCTCAAAGGTGGGGCTATACAGACAAAGCACGCCTGCGCGGGCTATTCATATTGGGTTTTTATAGAGCGATGAGTACGAAATTTCCTATCGCCCAGTTTAACCGTAAGCTGGTAACAGGGATCTGTTCTCCAGGTGCGATCGGCGAGTCCGAAATCAATCCCGCTTACCAAGATAACTCTGGGTGATATTGAGCCAATTATGAGAGACCGTGTAGAAAAACTAACCCACAACCTCAGTCAAACCATTGTCGGCAAAACCGATGCCATTCGCCTCGTACTCGTGGCCCTCTTGAGTGGGGGCCATGCCTTGCTCGAAGATGTCCCCGGCGTCGGCAAAACCTTGATTGCTAAATCTCTGGCGCGTTCCATTGCTGGAGACTTTAAACGGATCCAATGTACCCCCGACCTCTTACCTACCGATATCACCGGGACCAATATCTGGAATCCCAATAGCGGCGAGTTTCAATTTCTCCCCGGTCCCGTTTTTACCAATATCCTGCTGGCGGATGAAATCAACCGGGCGACCCCCCGCACCCAGTCTGCCTTGTTAGAGGTGATGGAAGAACAACAAGTCACCGTCGATGGCGTTGCTAGGACTGTTTCCCATCCCTTTTTTGTGATTGCCACTCAGAACCCCATTGAGTATCAAGGCACTTTTCCCTTACCAGAAGCCCAAATGGACCGCTTTACCCTATCTTTTTCCATTGGGTATCCTAGTGAAGCCGAAGAACTGCAAATGTTGGAACGCCTAGAAAACAAAGGCTCCAACTTCCGAGATTTGCAACCCTGTCTGGGACTGGAAGAAATCCTCGAACTGCAACGCCTTTGTTCTCAGGTGCGGGTCGATCGCTCCTTGCAGCAATACATCGTTAATCTAGTCCGCGCTACCCGAGAATCAGAGGATATTACCCTCGGAGTCAGTCCCCGGGGTGCAGTCGCCTTGCAACGCGCTACCCAAGCGCTGGCTTTTCTGGAGGGTCGCGATTATGCTGTTCCTGATGATGTCAAATTTTTAACGCCTCATGTCCTCTGCCACCGCCTGATTCCTTCGGGGGGACGTCGTGCTAAAACCATTGTGGAGCAACTCTTGCGATCGGTTTCCATTCCTTAACGGGTAAAGGGGAGGGATGGAGTATTGAGTACCAGAAGCTATTGAGTTAGCTTCCAACATCCCTCCCTCTAGCTTGAGGTATCAATTTACGCTCCATGATGAACATGATATTAAGGTTTATAAGAACAAAAATCTTCCGACGGCAGGGGGTGCGATCGCCCTTCGTCCTGTTTCTATTGCTTTTATTTTGGAGTGTTATCATCTCCTGGCAACTCGCCGAGGCGATCGAGCCGCCCTCCATCCCCACCGTAGATCCCGTCCCCGAAGCCTTGCAACTCGGACAAGAACTCTACCTCGATACCTGCACCAGTTGTCATATTGGCGTCCCTCCAGCTATCTTCCCAACAGAAACCTGGCGAGACATCATCCAAGACAGCAACCACTACGGCATCCAAATCCCCCCGCTTGTCGATCCGGGACGCCTCGTCATCTGGAATTACCTGAGAATCTTCTCCCGCCTCCAAACTCCTGATACCCCCATCCCTTATCGCATCCGCGACTCCAACTATTTCAAAGCCCTTCATCCGCGAGTCGAACTACCCGATTCCCTCACCCTAAAAACTTGCATCCAATGCCATCCCGGGAGTGAGCAATACAATTTTCGCACCCTAGCCCCTGAGTGGGAGAATGCTGAGTGATTGTTGCGATGGGGAGGATGGGGGAGATGGGGAGGATGGGGGAGATGGGGGGGATGGGGAGGATGGGGAGGATGGGGAGGATGGGGGGGATGGGGAGGATGGGGGAGATGGGGAGGATTGGGGAGAGGTTCCTCGTGACTTGGCTCGTTCTGCCAAGTCATGCCCCCTTGGAGGCTCTGCCTCCAGTCCCTTATCAGGCGGCAGAGCCGCAAACTGCCCATGTCACGGCAGAGCCATGACACCAGAGCCACTCTAATCTCCCCCATCCTCCCCATCCTCCCCATCTCCCCCATCCCCCCCATCTCCCCCATCCTCCCCATCTCCCCAATCCACTCATCCGTTCGGTAGAAATGATAAAATTCATATCAGTTCAAACTCCCGTCAGCCAACCTCTGTACAATACGGGACATAAAACTGGCTGAATCAAACCCTCTTAAAAGTAGCGCTACTGTCCTGATATGCTTAAAAATCTGCTAGGCGACCCCAACGCACGCAAGTTAAAAAAATATCAACCCATCGTCGTTGATATCAACCTCCTTGAAGAAGAAATCCAGGCCCTCGACGATGAACAATTAACGGCTAAGACAGCAGAATTCAAAGAAAAGCTCTCTAAAGCCAAAACCATCACTCAAGAAAAAGAAATCCTGGATGACATCCTCCCCGAAGCCTTTGCGGTGGTCCGAGAAGCCGCTAGACGGGTTTTGGGGATGAGACATTTTGATGTGCAGTTGCTTGGGGGGACCATCCTGCACGAGGGACAGATTGCCGAAATGAAAACCGGGGAAGGAAAAACTCTCGTTTCCACCTTACCTGCCTACTTAAACGCATTAAATGGCAAAGGCGTCCATGCTGTTACCGTTAACGACTATCTCGCGCGACGGGATGCGGAATGGATGGGACAAGTCCATCGGTTCCTCGGGTTATCGGTGGGACTGATTCAACAGGGAATGTCCCCGACGGAACGCAAGAAAAACTACGCCTGCGATATCACCTACTGCACGAACTCCGAACTGGGGTTTGATTATCTACGGGATAACATGGCAACTTCGATGGCAGAGGTGGTGCAGCGTCCCTTCAACTACTGCATCATCGACGAAGTGGATTCGGTGCTGGTTGACGAAGCGCGGACCCCCTTGATTATTTCTGGACAGATTGAACGCCCCACTGAGAAATATACCCGCGCCACTGAGATTGCAATGGCGTTGAATGCTGAAGAGCATTATGAAGTAGATGAAAAAGCCCGAAATATCCTGCTGACAGATGAAGGGTTTGCCCAAGCTGAGGAATTGTTGGGGGTGACGGACCTTTATGACCCGGCGGATCCTTGGGCGCATTATATTTTTAATGCGATTAAAGCCAAGGAACTGTTTATCAAGGATGTGAACTATATTGTCCGTCAGGATGAAGTGGTGATTGTGGATGAGTTTACCGGACGGGTGATGCCCGGACGGCGCTGGAGTGATGGATTGCACCAGGCGATCGAGGCAAAGGAACGAGTAGAAATTCAACCGGAAACTCAAACCTTGGCGACGATTACCTATCAAAACTTCTTCCTGTTGTATCCTAAGTTAGCCGGGATGACCGGAACTGCCAAGACGGAAGAGGCAGAATTTGAGCGGATTTATAACCTTCAAGTGACCGTGATTCCTACGAATCGCTCCCTCCAGCGTCGAGATATGTCCGACGTTGTATATAAAAGTGAGGAAGGGAAATGGAAATCGATCGCCCAAGAATGTGCGGAAATGCACCAAGCGGGACGTCCCGTGTTGGTGGGTACAACCAGCGTTGAAAAATCCGAGGTTCTCAGCAGACTGCTGAATCAACTGGAGATTCCTCACAACCTGCTGAATGCTAAACCGGAAAACGTGGAACGGGAGTCGGAAATTGTCGCTCAAGCGGGTCGCAAGGGTGCTGTGACGATCGCCACCAACATGGCGGGTCGCGGAACTGATATCATTCTCGGGGGTAATGCCGAATATATGGCCCGTCTGAAAGTGCGAGAATACCTGTTACCTCGCATTGTGCGACCGGAGGAAGAAGGAGAAATGAACCCGATGAAAGTTGCGGGGACAGATTCCCGCAATAATAAACCTGAAGGGTTTGCGGGAACTTCTGATAAAAAAGTCAAAACTTGGAAAGTCTCCCCGCAAATTTTCCCCACCCAACTTTCTCGGGAAACGGAACAGCAACTCAAGGAAGCGGTAGAATTTGCCGTGCAACAATATGGGGAACGGAAGCTGGCGGAATTAGAAGCGGAAGATAAAGTTGCGATCGCCTCGGAAAAAGCCCCCACTGATGACCCGGCGATTCAAAAACTCCGGGATATCTACAACCGAATTCGCGAAGAATACGAAGCGTTTACCAGCAGTGAACATCAAGAAGTGATTCAACTCGGTGGATTGCACGTCATCGGCACAGAACGACACGAATCCCGCCGGATTGATAACCAATTACGCGGACGTGCTGGACGTCAAGGTGACCCCGGTTCTACGAAGTTTTTCCTCAGTTTACAGGATAACTTATTGCGGATTTTCGGCGGTCAGCGTGTCGAATCCATGATGAATATGTTCCGGGTGGAAGAAGATATGCCGATCGAGTCTAAAATGCTGACTCGTTCCCTAGAAGGCGCACAAAAAAAGGTGGAAACCTACTACTACGACATCCGAAAACAGGTGTTTGAGTATGACGAGGTGATGAACAACCAACGGCGCGCCATCTATGCCGAACGTCGCCGAGTTTTGGAAGGATTAGACCTGAAAGAACAGGTGATTAAGTACGCGGAACAAACGATGGATGATATCGTGGAAGCGTATGTCAACCCCGATTTACCCTCGGAAGAATGGCAACTGGATCAAATGGTAGATAAAGTTAAAGAGTTTGTCTATCTGTTAGCAGATTTGGAACCGTCTCAACTGGAAGACTTATCCATTGATGAAATTAAAACCTTCCTTCATGAACAAATCCGGATTGCTTACGATTTGAAAGAAGCGCAAGTCGATCGCATTCAACCCGGATTGATGCGGCAAGCGGAACGGTTCTTTATTCTGCAACAAATTGATACCCTTTGGCGGGAACATTTGCAACAAATGGATGCCTTACGGGAATCTGTTGGGTTGCGGAGTTACGGTCAAAAAGATCCGTTGTTGGAGTATAAGAGTGAAGGGTATGAGTTGTTCCTGGACATGATGACGGCGATTCGTCGGAATGTGGTCTATTCGTTGTTCCAATTCCAGCCGCAAATGCAACAAGCGCAAGCTGCTGTGGCGGAACGGTAAAGCGGAAGGTTTATCAAGAAACCGTATTCTAGTCCCCTCCTGGTAAGAAGAACCCCACCCTAACCCTCCCCTTGCCAAGGGGAGGGGACAAGAGGTAGCTAAAATTCCAGTTCATCTCCTTGCTAAAGCGAGGGAACAAGAGGAATTCCGGTCCCCCCCCTTAGCAAGGGGGGGCTAGGGGGGGTCCCAATGTTGACGGAAACACACCTAAAACTCTTTTAAAATTACCTAAAATCTGTAACCTTGGATATCTACAAAACTCTACTACGTCCTTTAATTTTTTCAGGAGTGCAACCGGATCCGGAGTGGTGGCATCATCAAACGATGGTGGCGATGGAGTGGTTGAATCGGAATCGCGATCGCGCCACCATTAGCACGATTTTGTCCCAATTAAATCGCAGTTCTACGGTTGTTGATAACCGATTAGAACAAACCCTCTGGAACATCAAATTTCCCAATCCCATTGGATTAGCTGCGGGTTTTGATAAGAATGGTTCAGTAGGGGGAAGTTGGTCTAATTTAGGGTTTGGGTTTGCTGAACTCGGGACGGTGACGTTTCATGCTCAACCGGGTAATCCTCGTCCCCGAATGTTTCGCTTACCGGAGGATTTAGCGGCTATCAATCGCATGGGGTTTAATAATAATGGTGCAGAAGCTTTAGCACAACGCCTGAGTGCGGATAAAGATAAAGGACAAGTTACTTCAGAAAAACCGATTATTGGGATTAATTTAGGCAAGTCCAAAATTACGCCATTAGAAGAAGCACCAGGGGATTATTTAGGCAGTTTTCGGCTGTTGAAAGAGTTCGGAGATTATTTTGTGGTGAATGTGTCTTCACCGAATACCCCAGGATTGCGATCGCTGCAAGAAGGGAAACAACTGGCGGAGATTTTAGACGCCTTGCAACAGGAGAATCAAGGGGTTAAACCGATATTAGTTAAAATTGCCCCAGATTTGGAATGGGAAGCGATTTCTGAGGCGATAACGGTGGCTCAAACCTATCAACTGGCGGGGATGATTGCCACAAATACGACCATTCGCCGGGATGGATTAAAAACTCAAACGATTAAGTTAACGGGAAACCCGGTTACGGAAGAAGCGGGAGGATTGAGTGGTGCACCGTTAAAAGGGCGATCGACTGAAATTATCCGCTATATTCATCAACAAACCCAAGGACAAATGCCAATCATCGGCACCGGGGGAATTTTCACTGCTGAAGATGCCTGGGAAAAGATAAAGGCAGGTGCTTGTTTGTTAGAAATTTACACGGGTTTAATTTACGAAGGACCCTGGATGGTCCGGCGAATTTTAGCAGGATTAGTGCAGAAGTTAGAGGAGAATGGATTGGGAAATATTGCCGAGGCAGTTGGGAGGAGTTAGCGGTTGGGGAGAACAGGCGTTGGATCGTTTCGCTGAGGCGTTCCTTCGTCAAGGGGAATTTAGATAAGCTAACTCTGCCCAAGGAGCGCTCTAATCATTTAGAATAAGGCTGAAAAACTCCAATTGACCAGGGGACGGCGATGGATCTTCTCACAGAGCGTCAAACACGATTGTTGACCGCTGGTGCTTTAGTGGTGGGTGGGACAGTGTGCGGGGGTCCGTTAGGTACCATTGCCGCCTCAGTTGCTGCGGGTATTGTTGCCAACGATATCGTTCCCCAACACCTCAACCATATTGCCGTCCGCCTGCGTGGCAGTGGGGAAAAGTTAGCAAATCATGACTTAACCGAAGCCACAGGGTTCGCCATTGCTTTAATTATCAAAAGCCTCGCGGAAGCCGGAACCTATCCTAACTCAACTAAAAAATTAGAAACTCTTGCCAAATATACCCTCGAAGCGTGGCAGCAGGTCGCCGACAACCTAAAACAGGTAAAAGATCCCCATTTGGCCCCCCTCCAAGAAACCAGCATTACCGCGCTATTTCAAGGGGGAACGACGGATTATGTCGGTCAAACGGTGTTGGAAAAGGAAGATTGGCAAGACTTGTTAAACAGTTGGCTATGTCCGGGGGCTAACGTCAAATTACCAGATGGTGTCGTGCCAAAACTGGCAACCGAGTTGCGGAATAAATTTGCCTTAGCCTTGCGGGAGGTGTTGAAAGCCGACTTTGAAAACGGGGGAAAAGCTTTCGCCGGGTTAACCCTCTCCCTACTGGGGGAAATGCGCGGCATTTTGCAGAAGTTGCGGGAGGAAAGTTCCCACGCGCAGGCAGAAGATTTAACCGCAAAATTGGCGGTGGTGACGCAACTGCAACAGGAGTTAGAGGAAAATTCCCAACGGTTTCAAGTGTTGGGGAGACAGATTAAATCTGGGTTCGAGGCAGTATTGCAGGAGTTAGGAGTCACTCGGGTGGAAATTGCCGAGATGCGAAGTGAGTTGCAGAAGGAATTATGGAGTTTAGCAGAAGCCATCAGAGAAACCCATAAAAGACTTAGCGATTATTTCACTGGGAAAAAACCGGACCTGCAAGCAATTTCCTTCAGCTTGGATACCAACCCCCCAAAGGTGACGAATTGGCAGGGACGGGAGGCGGAATTGACCACCGTTAACCGTTGGCTGGATGATGAGAATACTAAACTCGGTGTCATCGTCGGGATAGGAGGAATGGGAAAATCCACCCTAGCGGCGAAGGTGTTTTGGGAACGGACGGATTTTGAGGATAAACTGTGGCTGGACTTGGGGCGGCGTCCGCTTTATTCCATTGTAGCGAGGGGGATATTGCAGCAGTTGGGGAAACTCTCACCCCAGCAATTGGAACAAATCGAAGAAACTCGCCTGACTGATGGGTTGGTTCATTGCCTGCAACGGCGGCGGTTTTTGCTGGTGTTGGATAACTTGGAGTCGGTGTTGCAGGATGAGGGATATAAAGACTTTTTGCAGCGGTGGGTGGGGGACTGTCATCACACGGAAATTCTGGTGACGACTCAAATTCCGCCGAATTTGGTGCAGGATAAACCGACAGAATTGCCCCTACCCGGACTATCGGCAGAGGAAGGGGCACGACTGCTGCGGGATTTGGGCCTTGGGGGGACTGCGGAAGAACTGGAGGGTTTTGTTGACCAGGTGAACGGACATCCCCTGACCCTGCGGTTGGTGGCGGGGTTGTTGTATGGGGAGTTCGGCGACGGGGCGACCCTTGCGGACTTGACGGAGTTGGGAAGCGCTGATGTCGGGGCGTTGATGTCGCGTTTGCAAGGCTACCACCGTCGGGAGTTGGTGCAGTTGGTGGCGGTGTTGGATGCCAGTTTTAATCGGTTGCCCGAGACTTGGCGGAAGGTGTTGCTGTCTCTGGTGGTGTTCCGTCAAGCCTTCAATGCTGAGGTAGCCAGCGCGATGGTTGGGGAAGCGGTGGCGGAGAAGGAGTTGCGGGGGTTGGCAAAACGGGGTTTTTTGGTTGCAGAGGCGGGGGGTTATACGTTCCAACCTTTGATTTTGGACTATCTCAAGTTTAGAGTGGGAGATTTGCCGGAGGGGCATTTACGGGCGATCGAGTTTTATCAAAGTCGGTTCAAGTCCCGTCCCGAGTGGCAGACGGTGGAGGATGTGCGGGAATATTTGGAGGTGTTTTATCATCGGTGTGAGTTGGGCGAGTATGAGGCGGCGTTTTATGTCATTCGGGATGGAAGTTATAGCGATAATTGTGTTGATAGGTTTCTGGCTTTACGCGGTAATAACCAACTCCTTGCCGAACTCTACCAGCAATTAAGAAACCATCTCCCCAATCGGCAAGATTTGCGATATCTTGCCTCTTTAACATCGTTAGGTTCGGCTTACCATGCCCTCGGACGCTACACAGAAGCGATCTACTCTAACAAACAAGCTCTGGAAATTTTTCGACAAATCGGCGATAGACGGGGGGAAGCTATTTCTTTAAACAATTTAGGTAATGCTTATCATTCCCTCCGACGCTACACAAAAGCGATTACCTTTCACGAACAATCTCTGGAAATTCAACGGCAAATCGGCCATAGAGGAGGGGAAGCCACTTCTTTAAACAATTTGGGTTCGGCTTACCATTCTCTTGGACTCTACACAGAAGCCATTACCTTTCACGAACAATCTCTGAAAATTTACCGGCAAATCGGTGATAGACAGGGGGAAGCCAGTTCTTTAGGCAATTTAGGTAACACTTACCATTCCCTCGGAGGCTACACAGAAGCGATTAGCTTTTACGAACAATCTCTGGAAATTTTTCGGCAAATCGGTGATATACAGGGAGAAGCCAGTTCTTTAGGCAATTTAGGTAACACTTACCATTCCCTCGGAGGCTACACAGAAGCGATCGGCTTTTACGAACAATCTCTGGAAATTGACCGGCAAATCGGTGATATACAGGGAGAAGCCAGTTCTTTAAACAATTTAGGTTCCGTTTACCATTCCCTGGGACGCTACACAGAAGCGATCGGCTTTTACGAACAATCTCTGAAAATTTACCGACAAATCGGCGATAGACGGGGGGAAGCTATTGCTTTAAACAACTTAGGTTCCACTGACTATTCCCTGGGACGCTACACAGAAGCGATCAGCTTTCACGAACAATCTCTGAAAATTTACCGGCAAATCGGCGATAGACGGGGGGAAGCCACTTCTTTAAACGGTTTAGGTACTCCTTACAATTCCCTGGGACGCTACACAGAAACGCTCGGCTTTTACGAACAATCTCTGAAAATTTACCGGCAAATCGGCGATAGACGGGGGGAAGCCACTTCTTTAAACGGTTTAGGTTCCACTTACCATTCCCTGGGACGCTACACAGAAGCGATCAGCTTTCACGAACAATCTCTGAAAATTTATCTGCAAATTGGGGACAGACAGGGGGAAGCGAATTCTTTAAATTGTTTAGGTTCCCCTTACAATTCTCTGGGACGCTACATCGAAGCGATCACGGTTTACAAACCATCTCTGGAAATTTACCGGCAAATTGGGGACAGAGAGGGGGAAGCGAATTCTTTAAACGGTTTAGGTTCCCCTTACAATTCTCTGGGACGCTACACCGAAGCGATCACGGTTTACAAACAATCTCTGGAAATTGCAAGGGAAATCGGCCACAGAGGGGGGGAAGCCGCTTCTTTGAACAATTTAGGTTCCTCTTACAATTCTCTGGGACGCTACACCGAAGCGATCACGGTTTACAAACAATCTCTGGAAATTTTTCGGGAAATCGGCCACAAACGGGGAAAAGCCGCTTCTTTAATGGGTTTAGGTGCCGCTTACAATTCCCTAGGACGCGACACCGAAGCGATCACGGTTTACAAACAATCTCTGGAAATCCAACGGCAAATCGGCGACAGACGGGGGGAAGCCAATTCTTTAATCGGTTTAGGTGGTTTGTATCAAAAAATAGGCAGGATTCGAGAAGGTTGTGCAGCCTCACAGCAGGGGATGTTAATTTATCAAGAATTGAATTTATCTCTGGACGCTTACCCGATTCCCAATTGGATGAAAAGAATTGCTAAATTCGCGCAACGTGGTAATTTTCATCTGGTAGTGTGTTTTATCGGTGGTTTTGTCGCCTTTCCCCTTTTTATTGTCGCCTTTCCCTTTGCTTTGATTGGGTTTATTTTGTTAATCCTCTATCGTCTCATCCGTCAGCGATTCAACCGTCGCTAATTCCAATTCGAGACCCGGTGTGATGTTTTGCGGGTCAGTTTTTGGCAAACTTCCCTCTTTTGAACATGATTTTATAGCTTTAAAAACTTAATAAATCAAAAACTTGATTCACTGATAGTTCCCAATCTGGAAAACTGCTTAAAACAGGCAGAATATCCGATTCTGCTTTAACGCTGGGGAGGCGATCGCCACTAAACACCATCATTAATCGGTCTTGCGGATCTATAAACCAACCCAGTTCCGTCCCCTGCTTCAGGCAAAAAATAATTTTATCCATCACCCGAGTCTGATTTTGTCCAGGAGATAAGATTTCAATCACCCAATCCGGGGCAATTTTAATCTGATTCTCAACTTCTCCCTTTTCATCCAAAGGAATGCGGGACCACTCAAACACCGAAATATCAGGCACGAGAGAACGCCCCCCAAATGTTACTCTTAATTCTGGAAAGGCATAGGCTAACTTTGAGGGCTTCCCTTGATGATTAATCGCCGATACTAACTCAGCTTGCAGTTTGCTATGTTTTCCCTGGGGCATTGGTTTCTGATAGATTTGGCCGTCAATATATTCGCAGGCAGGTTCAGTTTCGGGTAAGTCTAAAAAATCATCCAGAGACTGGATTGGTGGAGATTGTGATAAAATTATCATCCTTGGGTCCTCCTATGTTTACTAAGAATACAGCCATCCAAATAAATCTTGGGCTGATAATTGCCAATCGGTTAATACACTTAAACCGGGTAACGCATCCTCTCCAGTTTTTAATTCTGGGTTTTGATTGGGTTTAAAAATTAACACCGATTCATCCTCTGGATCGACTAACCATCCCAACTTTGTTCCATGATTGAGGCATAGGATAATTTTCTGAATTACCCGAGTTGCGGATTGGTCGGGAGACAAAATTTCAATCGTCCAATCCGGTGCAATTGTAAATCGATTTTCCACTCTGCCATTCGGTTTTCGGGGAATCCTGTGGGATTCAAATACAGAAATATCTGGCACGATTGCAGAGCCACCAAATGTACAGCGTAACTCGGGAAAAGCAGAAACTAAGTTCTGAGGTTCACCAAGTTGATTAATTAAGGATAAAAGACGAGCTTGTAATCGGCTATGTTCTCCTTGTGGCATTAGTTTTCGATAAATTACTCCATTGATATAGTCACTGGCAGGTTGGGTTTCGGGTAACTGCAAGAAGTCTTCTAGGGTAATCTCAGTCAGTGATTGAATTGCGGGAGTCATAACGGTTTTCTCCTGAACGATTTGGAAATGCCTCTGAGGGTCTTGCCAAGGTTGGCGCTTGGGTAATCTGGGGTTAAAGTACAGGGCCGATCGCCCAAGGCATTCTCTTCCCCAGTATAGCTGAATTTCCCGGTTACCATAAGAGTCATCATGTCTTGCTGGCATTTTCTATGACGCACTGCTGCAAGAAAAGGAGTAAGATACCCCCAGGATATGAATCCCTGTTATGCAAACTCTAATTCAGCTCTTTGTCCGAGCGAATAAACAATAGCTTATAGCGATTTCAAACTCAATCGACTCGATTCTTCAGACTTTCTAGGAATAGTTTTTTCTAATCTATTTTATACTTATTCGCGAGATTGGAAGCTGAAGATTATATATATCTAGGCTTCTAAGGGAACTCCACAAAATAAAATCTTCTATCAGAGATCCCCCCAACCCCTTTTAAGAACGCCAATCGGCTTTTCTAATTCTGCATTAGAAGTTTTTTTATGGAAATCCCTAACTCTAAATTTTACCAAATTGAATATCCTAAATTTCCAAAATACTAAAAAATAATTAAATTTAGTGAGAAAGTCTAAAGTTTAGCCCTAAACTGATAAAAATTTGACCCAAATTGCCCATGACCTTTTCTGTCCGAAAAATGAGGCACTCAGGTTTTTAGAACTAGGCTCATAGCAATGCAAAAAATTAAAATTGCTCCTCTTATAGCAGAGCCTGTAATTTTTGGAGATTTCTATTCCATACTCTCCTAATTTTACCTGCGGAATGTGGGATAGAACTCTACTCCTATGGCTTGTCAATCTGGTAACCACAGATTACACAAATTTTCACAGACTTGAATCCGTGAAAATCTGTGTAATCTGTGGTTTTTCTTCTCCCCCCTCCTCAAAATCCCCAACCCCGCCCAAAATTACGGAAGTTATCAAAATATTAATATTTTTTACAAAAACAACAAAAATATTGTTTTAATATTAACCTGGATCGCAGTCGCCTAGGTTCTTTCGACGTTTCCTAGGAATTTATACCTGAAAAAGTCACCTCTCAGAACCCCTGGAATTTTGAGATAATCAACAACAGCTTATCGCAGTCGCTCAAAACGCTGTATTTAAACCGAACAACGGAGAACACTCAAATGAAATTGGCTTACTGGATGTATGCAGGTCCCGCCCATATTGGCACCCTCCGCATTGCAAGTTCTTTCAAAAATGTCCATGCCATCATGCACGCGCCCCTTGGGGATGACTATTTTAACGTGATGCGGTCTATGCTGGAGCGGGAGCGGAATTATACCCCAGTAACAACGAGTATCGTCGATCGCAACGTTCTCGCCCGGGGTTCCCAAGAAAAAGTCATCGATAATATCGTTCGCAAGGACCAAGAAGAAACCCCCGACTTGATTGTACTCACCCCCACCTGTACCTCTAGCATTCTCCAAGAAGATTTACAAAACTTTGTAGATCGGGCCCAGATGGAGTCAAAAGGCGATGTCATGCTGGCAGATGTCAATCACTACCGGGTGAATGAACTGCAAGCGGCAGACAGAACCCTTCTCCAAATTCTACAATTCTATATCGCCAAAGGTCGCAAAAAAGGGGAAATTGCAGAAGGTAAAACGGAAAAACCTTCGGTAAATATCATCGGCACGACGACCCTCGGTTTCCACAATCAGCATGATTGCATTGAACTGAAGAAATTAATGGCTGATTTGGGCATTGAAATTAATGCCATTATCCCGGAGGGTGCCTCGGTTAATGATTTAAAAAACCTGCCTCGCGCTTGGTTTAATCTGGTTCCTTATCGGGAAATTGGGATGATGAGCGCCCAGTATCTCGCCGAAGAATTTGGAATGCCTTATGTGGATATCACACCGATGGGAGTGGTTGAAACTGCCCGCTGTATTCGCAAGATTCAGCAGGTGATTAATGAGCAAGGGGCAAATGTGGATTATGAAGAGTATATCAATCATCAAACCATGTTTGTTTCCCAAGCAGCCTGGTTTTCTCGCTCCATTGACTGCCAGAATTTGACGGGTAAAAAGGCGGTGGTGTTTGGGGATAATACCCATGCCGCAGCAATGACAAAGGTGCTGGCGCGGGAAATGGGAATTCATGTAGTTTTGGCGGGGACTTACTGCAAATATGATGCAGACTGGTTCCGGGAACAGGTGAGCGAATATTGTGATGAGGTGCTGATTAGTGAAGATAATGGGGAAATTGGAGATGCGATCGCCCGCATTGAACCCTCAGCCATCTTTGGTACGCAAATGGAACGGCACGTTGGCAAGCGTTTAAATATTCCTTGTGGTGTGATTGCGGCACCCATTCATATCCAAAACTTCCCGATTGGATATAAACCGTTCCTGGGGTATGAAGGAACCAATCAAGTCACGGATTTGGTTTATAATTCGTTTACTTTGGGAATGGAAGACCACCTGCTGGAAATCTTTGGTGGACATGATACGAAAGAGGTAATTCAGAAAACGATTTCTGCAGATTCTGATTTGAACTGGACCAAGGAAGCACAAGGAGAATTGAACAAGGTTCCTGGTTTTGTGCGGGGTAAAGTGAAGCGGAATACGGAGAAATTTGCGCGGGAACGTGGGTTCAGTCAGATTTCTTTGGAAGTGATGTATGCCGCGAAAGAATCGGTAGGCGCGTAGATTGGAGGGTTGGGTGGGGTGACCCACCTGGCACAAATTATCAGGGTGCGATCGCCTAACAGAACAAGAGGCGATCGCCCGATATTCTTTCTCGATATTGAGACATTGTTGAATTTATTTCAATGTCGCGTCTCCAACTTCCATAAAACTGCTCTAGGGAGTCTTTCAGAAATTACCCATCCCAAACCGCTGCCAGAATCGTTAGATAAAGCGAAACTATTGCAGTGGACAGCAAAGTTTTATGAGGGTCTTATGAAGCCATTAATGATAACGCTAATGTAGATTCTTAGAGGGCCATTATATTAGTAAGTACCTACATCGTAGAACGAGGGCTAATTCTTGACCCCTACGAAGTGGATTCAATAACTAATGAAGTCACTGCCTTACCCGCATTTATTAAAGAAATGGCCCTCAATTGCCTGGTGTTTGCTTTTGATGCAATCAGTACCCAAAAAAAACTGCTCAAGTCATCGTAGACAGTGGGAATGAGTATATTGGAGCGCTCAAAGGCAACCAATCAGGTCTAGTTGAAGCAGTCCAAGCCAATTTTAAAGCTATTCAGACTCATGAATCTCACAATGTTGGTCACGGTTGCGTTGAAAAACGCAGGGTCAGTATTAGTAATCAGTTAGATAATATTCCGAAATTTCCTGGACTTAAAACCGTGATTCGCGTTGCGTCATACTGCGAAGTCCATCGAACAAATATTATTGAACCCAGTGTTGAAATTCGTTTTTACGTTTCTTCTTTGAGTGAAATAGCTAAAGAATTTTCTAAGCGGATTCGAGGTTATTGGGGCGTTGAAAACAAGATGCATTATGTGCGGGATGTAACTCAAGGTGAAGAGGCTTCTCGTATAAGAACAAAACCCTTGGTTCAAATTTGGGCGATCGCTCGAAATTTTGCACGGAACATATACCGTGATTATGGATTTGATAATATGGCGCAAACCCAACGTTTGGCGGGACTTGGCCTTAAACTAATTAAGGAATTGTTGGGAATGAAATAGCCTTGCCTTTTTCGAGAGGGAGTAAGCCTGTTTCCTTGCTGTTTTTATTGGTTCTGAATTCGGTTTAAGGTAGAATCAAAGACCGAAAACATTATTTCTGTTTGATCACTAATAGGGTGATATCATCATAGACTTTTTGACTGCCAATATAGCTCATGACATCATCAATAATTCTTTCTCGCATTTCATGAGCACTGAAATTCCAGGAAGTGCTCACCACTTCACACAGGCGTTCTAATCCATACTGAACCCCATTGATATCTTCTGCTTCCGTAATCCCATCGGTATAAAGTACAACCCCATCTCCAGGATTCAACCGAATATCAGTATAATTCAAAAACTCTGCAATATCCGGTTCAAGCCCCACATATAAGCCTAAATCAAGAGTATCAATTCGTTCAATTTTGCCCCCATTTCTAACAATGATCGCCTCTTCATGTTGCCCACTAATTTTCAAGTCTCCCTGGTGGTAATCCAGAATGGCTAAGGTCATGTTTTTATCAATATTCATCCGCTCTATATTCTTGTAAATGGCACGGTTAATAATTTCTAAAAACCGAATTGGGTCATTTTCTTCACTTTCCAATAAGGTGCGGACCGCCATCTGTGCCATAATCATCAACATCCCACTTTCTAATCCATGTCCCGTAACATCGCCAATGGCAAATTTTACGCCGCCTTCGTGAGGGAGTACATCATAATAATCCCCCCCAACTTCATCCGCAGGTTCCATAAAACCGGCAATTTCTAAATCGGGAATTTGCTGCAATTCCCGCTCTTTGGGTAAGACCATTTTTTGCAGCTTACGGGTCACATCCAGTTCCGCACTCATGCGAAGATTTTCTGCTTTCAGCCGTTCGTTTAGTAGGGTAATTTCCTGATTGGCTTCGGCGAGTTGGGCGGTGCGTTCCTTAACTTTAGTTTCTAAGTTTTGATAGAGTTGAGCATTTTCAATCGAGATGGCAGCTTGTGCAGAAACAACGTTTAAAAGTTCTAAGCGATCGGGGGTAAAGGCTTCAGGCGTGAGATTATTTTCTAGGTAAAGAATGCCGACTAAGGTACCACGATTCACAATCGGGCTACATAAAACGGATTTGGGTTGCTGTTCTATAATATAGGCATCGGTAGCAAACATTTCGGAGGTTGTGGCATCACTTAAAACCACAGATTTTTGAGTGCGGGCTACATACTGAATGATAGACTGGGGGAGTTGTTGGCTTTGATGTACAGGGATGGATTGCAAGACTTGAATTTCGCTATCCATCGTCCCTGACCCTTCTATCCTGAGTTGCTGATGATCAGATAAAATCAAAAATCCTTGTTGCGCTCCGGCATTTTCTAGGGTAATTTGAATTAATTGAGTCAGGAGTTTATCGAGATGAATTTCGCTGGCGATCGCCTGAGAAGCTTTCATGATGGTAGCAAAATCTAGGACTTCCCCCGTTTGGTTATCGGTGGTGCTTAGAGTGACTGTGGTTTGCAGTTCCCCTGATGCCTTGCGCGATCGCTGCGCCAAAATAGCCGGATACTGTTGCACCAACTGTTCCACTTTCCGCTTGGCCCCCCAAAGCTGATATTTATAGTGAGACTTCTTAAGGTAAACAGCGGCAAAGTCTTCTTTTCCTTTGTTCCACCAAAATTTACCTGCAAGTTCATGAGCAATCGCTTCATGGTGAATAAATTCCTGTTCACTCGCCTGGGCGATCGCGCGATCGTAGAGGTCCATTGCCTCTAAATCTTGTCCCAAAATTCGAGCGATTTCTGCTGCGACTAAAAGGAACTTATGCTGGAAAGTTTCGGGACAATTTTCAGCCCAGATTTTCATCTGGGTTTGGTTAGCTTCCAGTTGCTGCAAATAGAGGGCTGAGTCTGAACTGGATGCGGTAGGATAGAGGGCCGCTAAGGTGAGGGAGTGATAAAAATTATAGTCGGCTACAATGATATTCCCGGTAATTGTTGGAATGAGTAGGACAATATCCGGGGCTAAATTTAAAGCTTCAGCAAATGAGCCATATAAATACAAAATAGCAAACTTAAAAATTTTATAATAACAAATTCCCTGCCAGCTTTGATGGGCTTGAGAACTTGATAAGTAGGCTGATTCGGAAATTTCATCCCCCTCAAAAGTCAATTCATTGGTTGTATGTCCCAAGAGGTTAGCGACACCGATTTTGAACCCTAAAATATTATCCGTCGCCCATTGGTTTTGGGTTTCTTGAGTCACTGCCAAAAAATTACTGAGTTCCGTCCAAGCATCGGGGAGATGAGTCCCTCGACAATATAACCGAATCGCTTGGAACTGAAGAATATAGCCAATGTATTGAAACTCTCCCGATAGCCATCCAGCTTTATATCCCTCACTTAACAAAGAATCTGAGGCTTTTAAGGGTTTAACCCAGGGATAAATTAAGCCGCCCACCACGGTGTAATTCTTGCATTTTAATGCCGGGTCATTAAACTGTTCAGAAAGTTCCGCAGCTAGAGTTCCAAACTCATTGCCCAAGCGATAATTACCAAAGCAGCACATCAAAAATCCATAGGTAGAGTATCCCTGAGCTGACTCTCGGGAATGACCATATTTCAAGGAGGTTTGAACAATTTTAGCAACAATAATCGAATATAGCTCTAAATTGATAATATAACTGACTGCTAAAAGATTAACCAGTAATTGTATGGCAATGATTTGCTCTGGATCAATCATTTGGGGGTGGGCAATCAAAGAGGAAATTTCCCGATCGCCCAATTCCTTTTCAATACTTCCAATTTCCAGCATTAAGGCAGATTGAAAGTCGCTCTGGGGTAAGTCAATTCCCAATAGTTGCAATGCCTTTCGCCCCGCTGCAATTCCTTCAGCATATTTGAACTGGAGGGTGTACTGGACGATCGCCAGGTTGTAGATTTTAGCTTTTTCCAAATCCGTATGCGATCGCGCCAGGACCAGGGTAATTAATTCCTCAGCCGCCTCAAAATTTCCCTTGAGATACTCCACCTCTGCCCATTGCTTATGCAGGGCCAAGGATAAATCATAGTGTTCCGTCCAACAGGTTTCTGGTAAATAGCTGATGCCAAATTGCAAATATTCCCAAGCGGCTGCATAAGCTGTTGATTCTTTGGCTTTTCTTCCGGCTGATAAATTTAACTCAGCTAACTTAATCCGTTCCTCCGGTTCTGTGATCAAGCCTTCACCCAGATTCAAATGATCAATGATTTCAAACAGATTTGCTCCCCGTTCAGCTTCCGGAGTATTTTGAAGTAAAACTCGGCCTATTTTGACATGGATAGCCCGTTGGGCTTCGGATTCTAATAAAGTATAAGCGGCTTGCTGGATGCGATCGTGAACAAAGCTATAGGAATTGGATAAAGGGTTCACCTCTGTCCCGGAGTTAATCCATTTTGAATCATCGCTTCGGGTAAAAATAAGCCCTAATTCTACGGCATCAAATAAGTGACGGGCAATAGTTGGAGGGGTACTTTCATCCAGGAGGGAGAGGGTTAACAAATCAAATTGATTACCAATACAAGCCGCTAATTTAACAAATTTCTGAGCCGCTTCCGGCAGAGATTGAATTTTAAGCACCATCAATTCCACTACATTATCGGTGATTTGGGCCGATTTAATTTCGTTGAGGTCCCATTGCCAGCGGCGAGCGTTTACTTCAAAGCTCAGGAGATGCTCAGTATAAAGTTTTTCCAGAAACGCATTGATAAAAAATGGGTTGCCATTAGTTTTTTGTAATACCAACTCCGCTAAAGATAAAATTTCTGGGGCTTCAGTTTTTATCGCATCGGCAATTAACTGACTAATATCGGGTAACCCCAAAGGACTCAGAGAAATATGATTTATCGATGCTCCACTATCCCGAATTTCTGATAAAGTTAACATCAGAGGATCCGTGGTGCTAACTTCATTATCGCGGTAGCAGCCAATCAATAGAAAATGTTGGCTATCTGCTCGCGTCATCAGTTGGTGAATGATTTTTAACGAAGCGGCATCTGCCCATTGTAAATCATCTAAAAAAATGATGAGGGGATGTTCTTTTTGGGTAAAAACCTTGATGAAGTTTTGAAAAACGAGGTTAAATCGATTTTGAGATTCTCCTGGAGGCAAGGGGCTAACTGGGGGCTGTGGGCCGATAATCAGTTCTAATTCCCCAATCAAATCTACCATAATCTGCGCGTTAACCCCTAACGCCTCGATTAATTGCGATCGCCACTGTTCGATCTGTTCAGGAGTTTCCGTTAATAACTGTCGAATTAAAGTTGCAAAAGCCTGGGCGATCGCCCCATAAGGGATATTTCGTTGGAGTTGGTCAAATTTACCTGAAATAAAGTATCCGCGCTTTTGAGTTAAGGGTTTATAAATTTCCCGCACTAAAGCCGATTTGCCAATTCCCGAATAACCGGAAATTAGCATCATTTCCTTTCCCCCATTCAACTCCGGGTCATTCAGTCGATCGCTGGCTTCTAGCAGTACCGTAATTTCTGCCTCTCTGCCATAAAGTTTTTGGGGAATTTGAAACCGGCTAGAACTATCATTTTCCCCCAGGGTAAAGGGTTGAATGCTTCCCGTTTCTTCCAGTTGATTCAAACAATTTTGCAAATCAGATGCAAGTCCCCAGGCACTTTGATATCGGTCCTCTGCGGTTTTAGCTAAAAGTTTCATTACCAAAGCAGAGACGGCTTCGGGAATTTTTGGATTAATCTCCCGTGGAGAAACTGACTGCTTGGCAATATGACAATACACTAACTCCAAGGCATCCTGAGTCGGAAAAGGAAGCTGTTGAGTCAGTAATTCATAAAACGTTACCCCTAGAGAATAAAAATCCGTGCGATAATCGAGGGCACGATTCATTCTCCCGGTTTGTTCGGGAGACATATAGGCTAAGGTCCCTTCGATAACATTGGGATTTTTAAATGTGGGATTTTCTCGGGAAAACAGGGTAGAAATGCCAAAATCAATAATTTTAGCTTGCTCAGTTTGCCGATTATAAACGATATTCAAAGGATTCAGGTCTTTATGAATAATATTAGCGTGATGAATTTCTCCTAAAGTTTGGGTAACCTGAAGAGCAATGGATAGAAATAGCTTTAAATTTCTGGAAATTTCTTCACTGCATGATTTTAAACTTTCTCCCCCAAAGTCTTCAGAAATAATCAGCCAATGATTTTGATAATTTTCCAAATTGTAATATTGGACTACCCCTTCCACCGGGAGCAATTTTTTATTAATTTCATATTCTAGCTTGTAGCGGGCAATTTGCTCTAAACTGGGATACTCGGATTTAAGAAATTTCAAAATAACTGATTGGTTATCTGATTCTTGTATTGCTCGGTAAACAACGGTATTTTCACTTTCATAAATTGCCGAAAGATTGCAGTAACCGGGAATTTTTAACATAAGTTTGAATGGCCTAAATAAAGGGTAAAATTGGAAGATCCAAATAGGTTAATTTTTTGACTATTCTTTCTAGCTAAAATGCTAATCGCCCGGTTTCAGAAAATGAGGCGATTAGCTTTCGGCCTAGTTATTCTAAGGGGATAGAAAAGCCCTAATTCACAAAAAACTGTGATAATCAAGGCTAATGGAAATCTCAGTTGATTTCACTTTCCTGGTCAATTGCGGCTTCTTTTTTCGGATAAACCCAATTTTCAAATAAATCCTGGATCAAGGCTTTGTTTTTCGGAGACTGCTGGTTTAAAATATCCGCGTAATCATCGCGCATTTCGATACAATAACTGGCATTTCGTTTTTTAATCTGGGGCAACCAAGCTGTATGAATCGTAAACCCGACATTAAATTGCTCATGCCACAGTTTGTATTGGGGACCGCTTTTTAAATCAGCCGCATCAAAAATCCACAGTTCATTCCCGTTAGTTTTTTGGGGTTCTGCACTCTCGTCATAATGAACCACACAAAGGATGTAACCATCGGTAGATCCTTCAGTTCCAGGTCGAGGAATAAATTGGGGTGAAACGACCCAATGACCCTCGGGAAATTGATATCCATCAGCAATGCTCAACCGATTTTCATCGTCAGCAACCTGATCTAAGGGTGCAATGTGAAGTCGGAATAAGGTGGAAGGTTTGCCTTGAGTCGTGATCTCATCTAATTCCTCCAATCCCACTTCTCGATAGGGATAATGTTTATACAGATGTTCAATATGGGGGGTTTTTAGATCAGCCCAACATCCCATACAACTCCAGTAAATATTTTCTAAACGGTCTGGAAAAGGACGCTCACGGTAGGCGTAGATGGCCGCCCCCCAGGTATAATCTTTATGCATCAAGATATCTTGATTTTTGCGGATGAATTGTCCGGTTTTGCCGTTAATGACGTGACATCCCAATTTGCTGATATCCATCGGTCCGGCGATCGCCCCATAGAGAGGGGATGTTCCTGACCCGTCCACCGGACCGGCATCATCAAACTTGGTCACCCATTCTGCGGCATCCCATGCACAAACATGAGCTAAGTGCAAGGTAATCTGATCATCCGGATTCTGATAATCCACGAGAAAATGTGCTGCCTCTCGGGGAATTGTAACTTTTTTAGCCTCTACTGACTGATTCTCTTTGTCCAGTTTATTGCGCGCGATGATATAAACTGTATTGTCGTTTAATTGTGGATGATCAAATACGTTTCTCAACCATTTTTCAAGCTGGTCAGACCTTTTGTTCGCCCTAGTTGGTAGAATTTCCTCAACGGAAATTTTAAAAGCGGTATCGATTAACACCAGATAATCTTTAGTCAGTCCCATCTGGTGAGTGCTTTGCTTAATTTTGAGTGGAGAACCCTGGTAGAGAACTTGCCATTTTTCCAGGTC
This sequence comes from Laspinema sp. D2d, assembly GCF_025370755.1. Taxonomy (GTDB): domain Bacteria; phylum Cyanobacteriota; class Cyanobacteriia; order Cyanobacteriales; family Laspinemataceae; genus Laspinema. The sequence goes on from NZ_JAMXFC010000009.1 coordinate 32,804, forward strand.
TCCTGAACCATCCCACCGGACTAAATATAGAAAATTATCAGTAAATATCCCAATGCAAGCTCTCAAAAATTGTAAAAGACTTTTACCCGTTATTTTAAAGGGTTCTAAGACATTTAAAACAAATTTTTGAGGTGTTTTTTCGGGGGGGGGGGAAGTAACCAACCTGCAATAATTCTTCTGCGGGTTTTTCTACTTTTTTACAGTATAATTTGTGGAATTGTTTTTTGATCCAGTCTAGGAACTCTTTACCCAAATAGACTAAGGGAATGAATTGAGACAAGACGTTAGAGAGCGATCGCCCCACATTCACCGTAAACATTTCATGGGTATAAGGGTCGAAAACGGGATGGGCTGAACTTTGAATCGTTTTAAAGGGAGTGGTCGGTTTAAAAAAGAGTTTTTCCACTTCGTTAACTTCTTCCCACTCAGAATTTTTCCCCACTGGCGTAACAATTTCCAGGGTTTTGGGGTCGATTTCGTAGGGACGACCCACATCCCAAGTCACCAGTAACCGTTCATGTTCGGCCTCAGAAAATTTCAGGGGAAGAAAAGCTGTATTGAGTTGATTGCGGGTTCCTAAAGGGCCAGAAACTCGGGTAATACCCAGATTTTTAAATCTTAAATCTGTTAATTTGGGATTTCCCTCAGAACCCTGATATTTTTGGCAATGATTTGTGGCAATATCAGCGTAGTAGCACGGAGCTTTGATTTGTCTAGCGGATAATTTCGCCCCTTCGGTCAAGGGTTCAAAATCAATGCGGTAAACCATGCCATCGCCATTGTACAACGGGGTAGTTCCGTCATGGGAAGGCCAAACGGTATTGCTGGTAACATCCGGTCGGTAAGAGTTAATCGAACCCGTTGCCCCAATAATAAAGGCATGACCCTGCAAATCAGTGGGTAGAGGTTTCCCATCTTTTTCTTTGAGGGTTAACGGCGGAGATTGGGCATTGGGGTTATCTTCTGGATAACCAAACTCATCTCGACTGACGGATAAAACAGAGGCGGGAAAGGTTTTATTAGAGTCAGATTTAGAATGGGTGCTCACAGTTTGATTCATGGGGTTCATGATTCCAAGACGGGATATGGAGGGACCTGTTCTTCCTCGGGTTTTGGAAGAACAAGTCTAGCAACTGAATGAGGGGGCTGCCCTAACTAAAGATCTCTAGGGCAGTGAAAAGGAGGAAAATGGCTGGGGAATTGCGTTGTTAGCAAACTGCTTCAATTGTGACAGAACTGATCAAGGCTTGTCAACCCAGCATAATCATGCAACTTTACTATAATCTCAGGGGGTCAGTCCAGGATTGAATCATTAGGACGGTTATCGAGTTTCCTTCACATTTCCGTTTTTTTTGTAGGCCCTTAATCAAAACTTAGAGTCATTCTTCGCGCTAGTAATCTGAATTTTTGAACCTGATTCTAGCAGAATGAAACGGCAAATATTAAAGAATTAGGCAACTTTTTTTGATAAAACTACGCCAGATTTTGGGTATTAAAAGACCTAGATTTTCTTTAATTTTTTTACTAAAATCTTATTATTTTAAATAATAAAAATTAATTTTTATTATTTTAATAAAAAAGGAAAAGCCTAATCATCCCGGCTTTCCCCTTTTTACCTTAACAACAGGTCTCTGAATTAATGGTTCCAATTAAAAGGCATAAATTCGGCCTTTTTCATCGGTATAGAATCCTCGGTCAATTCGTTCTCCCGTCATGGCAGGGCGAATCGTGATGGTGACATCATTTCCGACGGAATTAATATCAAAATGTAAAGGAACCTCACTCGCACCCACTGGGGAATTGATAAAAACATTCAAGTTTCGATACAAATCAGTCTGGGAAGTGGGATTGAGCAGGAAATTGCCTAACCCGACTCGGGTTCCCGCCCCTATTTGTCGAAATCCGCCATCTTGAAGGCTATATTCCAAAGAGATTCCTGCATTATTCAGCAGGGTAATGTTGATCGGAAGGTTGACATTTACATCGGTTTCCGGTTGCCAAAATCCGGGTTCTCGTCCTCCCGTTTCACTGGGTTGAGAAATCCCGATGCTGGAATTCAGTAAGACTGTGGCTACAATGGAGGCGGTTACAATGATTACGCGCTTCATAATGTTTTTTGGTCGGGGTTTACAAAGAGTTAAATCCGTTAAATCGGAGAGAATTCGCAGAAGGCTACCCTAATGCTTACGTTTACTATAACCCTCTTTTTACGCCTTGTCATGCTACCCCAGAACAAAGTTATCGTTTGTTCATTTCAGTAATTAAATTTGTGACAATTCTTATCAAATACGCCTCTTGACAAAACTCTTATTTTTTGCATTTCCTGAATTTTGCCTTAAATACCCGTTGTTTCTTCACTCCAATAGTGAGCAAGCCCCTGTCATGTTAATGATTCAAGCCCATCGTTCCAGCTAAGATATAGAAGGATTTAGAAACCGGGTTTCTTTTTAAACGGTCTGTACATTAGCAAACCATTCATGGAAGAAACCCGGTTTCTTTTTTTTTCAAACTAATCCTAGAATAGCCGCCTAACTATTTCCAATCTTCCCAGGTATTATTAAAGATGGAGGTATTGGGAAAGGCAACGGGATTGCCGCTATCAACTAGACGAGTTTGTAACTCTTCTAACTGGGGTTCTCGTTGGGGGAGATTGTCTACTAATTGATAGGGGAGGATGCCTTTTTCTAGGGAAAAGTTGGCAGTTTTCCCGGCTGCAACTCCAGAGGACCATTCAAAGGAATGTACTCGATAGGCAGCGGCAGCAATATGGCTTGTAGCGATACTTTTCCCAGCAATTAATAGGTTGTCAATCCGTTGGGGAATTAAGGCCCGGAGGGGAATTTGGAAGGGATAAGCAGTGCCTGCCCCCCGACGTTCTCCCTCTAGTTCGGTGTTTCCGGGGGCTTCCGGAGGCGAGAGGGTCATGCAAGGATGAAAGTCGATCGCATAGTGGGCAATTCCCACAGAATCAGGGAAAATTGTAGAGCGCGATCGCGAGGGTCGTCCCTCCAAATTCGGCCTTTGTCCGATCGCCTCTAAGGTTCCTAATCCCGATAGGGATTCCCACAACCGGCGATAATCTTCGGGTAGCAAATTTGTCCGATAAAACTCGTTAGAATAATCCGCCCGAGAAATATCGATTTCCCAAACCATAAACCCCTCGGGATGACCCCAACCGGGCCGCCCAATAATCCGCCGTCCCTCGCGCATATAAGGATATTTCGATAATCCATTGGCGGTTCCCATTGGCGAATCGAGTCCGGAAAGATACCGATGATTCGGGTTAGGCTGTTTCACCCCATCTCCTAACTGAGAATCAGTTGTTCCCTGGACTAACCAATAGAAAAAGCCAGTCGCGTGTTCTTCTCCTGCTTGCAGGGTTTCGGTTCTTAATCCTCCCATCCATCCCCCCGGTTCCAGTTGCCCGGTGGATTCTAACTGCTGACGGGTATAGATTAAATTATCTTGAGCCGTTCCTGGTCGATAATCATTCCCCCAAGTCCAGTTTTGCATGGAAATATCCCCGGGATTAATGGGATATTCTCGGGGGTTGGAAGGGAGAGTTTTCTGATATTTTTCGCTCCAGATCCGGCGGTAGGTATAAACTAAATTAAAATTCGCCAACCGTTCCAGTTCGTAACTGTAATAAGGCGCGTAACGGTCGTAAAATGCCGGTTTAACGTGCTGCTGGGGTTCTTTCGTGGCCTGCATGGCGAACGTATAAGTAAACCCTTGAGTACAGTAGGGATTGCCCTCGGCGCTAGAAGCGGAGGGTTCCAGGGGCGATCGCGGATCAACCCCGAGGCGGTAGGGTACATCCGCTAACCCAATCAGTTCGCCAGTTTCTGTCGCATCAATTACATACCATTGGGCCGGTTGTGCGACATTGTTCCCATTGCGGGAATTGCGATCGCGCGTCATGGGCACAAACCGCACAATGTTTTTATTAAACCGGGCGGAATTTTCGTAGCGATAGGCATCTTCCAGGATTTGCGAGAGGGGTTCCGCATTCACTGGGGGCTGACCTGGGGCCGGTTTGATTTGGATGGCGATCGCACTTTGAATTTGTTCGCCCCCTTCGGTCCCTGGGGAAATATCCAACTCTTTGATCACCGTGTTGGGATACCATTTGAGAGTTCCTTTCCCCCGTTTGGCTGCTCTTTCCAATTGCTCAAATAGCAATTTATGGCCGTCATACGGCATAAAACAGGATTCACTCACCCAACATTGACCCGGGTTGAGGCGTCCATACTTGCGCTGGATACTCTCGCGAAATTCCAAGTATCCTCGGGGATACAATAACTGTTGTCGTTGGGTGGGTCGTTCATCCAGGGCGGAAGTGCCTTGGGAGGAAATTTGACCCCCTATCCAGTCGGTAATATCCGTGATGCAAACCGTCCGACCCGCCAATAGGGACTCATAGGCGCTGGCAGCACCTGCTAATCCACCCCCGGCGACTAACATTTCACAAGCGACTTCTTGATCTGGGGCGCGAGGGGGTGTGGCATCGGCGACAGAAGTCGCTAATGCCAGGGTGATTAAGCTCACGAGTAGGCTGAAACAGGACCGAGTTGGGGAGATGCCCCGAACGAGATGCTGTGGTAAAAGCTGCGATTGACGCTGCATAGGTATCGAATTAGGTAAGCTGGTAAACGGTTACGTTGAGAAAGGGGATCCGCAGTGTCTGTTACAGTAATGTCTGTTACAGATACTACTTTTCCTCCTTGTTCATGTTAGCTATACGGAGGGGAATTGGGGAATTCAGGTTGCAAAATAGGGCGATCGCCTTACTCTATTCAGTAGGGATTCAGGGATTGAAGGTCTTTAAATCGATAGAACCCGTGGAAAACTTAGGACGTTATTAACCCATGCACGTTACCTCATCCAATTTACCGATGAAACCGTTTAAAACTCCCGGGTTTGAGGGGTCCCCATCCTCGGATCATCCCCCAGCGGAGAACGAAGCGCTGTTGCACAGTATTATTAATAATATTCCCGGTGCCATTTATCGATGCACCTATCAAGGAAACTGGAAAATTGCCTTTATCAGCAAAGGAATTGAACAAATTTCTGGATATCCAATCTCCCATTTTCTCCACCATTCCATTCTTAGATTTAAAACTCTGGTTCATCCCGAGGATCAGGGGATGGCTCAACAGAGGGTGGAAGCGGCTTTATTATCACAACAGCCTTATACGTTAGACTACCGACTGCTCAAAGCCGATGGGACGATGGTTTGGGTCCGTGAAATCGGTCAAGGCATCTGCGATCGCCAGGGAAATATTTGTGGATTAGATGGAACTATTTCTCCCTTGGGTGAGAGTTTCTCTCGCCCTCTTGAGGAAAATATCCTCGAATTCAACCCCAAAATTGCCCCAAAATTGACCATTTTAGAACAAATTAATGAAGGCTTTTTAAACTTAAATTCCCAAAGTCAAGTCATTTATATCAACCCCCAAGCCGAAAAGTTATTACACACCACCCAGCAGACCCTTTGTCAACCCCAGGAAGCTCTCGAACTCTCTCCCGAATTGGCCCAATTTTTTGCAGATTTGAAAAGTGCTTTATCGGGTCAAAATCCTCAACCTGTAGAAGCCTGTTATCCCTATAAAGAGACTTGGTTAGAGGTGCGCGCTCATCCGTATGACTCGGGGATATTAGTCTTTTTAAGTGATATTACTTCCCGCAAACAAGTTTTAAATTCCTTACGTCAGCGGGAAAATCTCTATCGGACCTTTGTCAAAAACTTTCCCAATGGCGTAATTTTGTTATTTGACCGAGACTTGCATCATACCTTAGCAGAAGGCAGGGATTTAGAAGCGATTGATTTGACTAAAACAACCGTAGAAGGAAAGACACTTCAAGAGGCATTTCCTTCGGACATTTGCCAAACCCTAGAACCCTTGTATCGGGAGGTACTCGCCGGAGAAACCCGAGTAACTGAACTCACCTTTGGCAGTCGCATTTATTTAGCCCAAATTCTGCCCATCAAAAATGAAGCCGGAAAAGTTTTAGGGGGCATGGTTATGACTCAAAATATGACCGAATGCAAACTAGCTGAAGCCGAAAATGCTCGGTTAATTGCGTCATTACAAAAAAGTGAAGCCAAAACTCGGGCAATGGCTTCTTTGTTGTCGGAAGCCGAAAAATTGGCTCATGTGGGATGTTGGGAATTTGAAATTGCCACAAACCGAATTATTTGTTCCGATGAAGTTTATCGAATGTTAGGTTTAGATTTGCATGAAGCCTCCCCAACCTATCCCGAATATTTGCAAAAAATTCACCCGGAAGACCGAGAAACGGCTGCACAACTTATCGAACGCGCCATTGAGGCGGGAGAATCCTATCAGGTAGAACAGCGGATTGTTCAATCTGATGGTTCAATCCGCTATATTTCGGCCAATGGAGAACCGATTTTTAATGAAGCGGGGGAAGTGGTTAAGGTGTTGGGAAGTCTTTTAGATATTACCGATCGCCATTTAGCCCAGCAAGCTTTAATGAAGTCGGAAGCTCAATTAGAATTACGGGCACAGGAGTTAGAAGAAACCCTCTATGAACTGCAACGCACTCAAACTCAACTGATTCAAACGGAACGGATGTCTGGGTTGGGACAGATGGTAGCGGGAATTGCCCATGAAGTGAACAATCCCGTGGGTTTTATTTATGGAAATATTGTTCATGCCACTTCTTATATTGATGATTTGGTTAATTTAGTGAACCTCTACCAACAGCATTATCCCGAACCGGATCCAGAAATTTTAGAAGAGATTGAGGAAATTGATTTAGAGTTTTTATTTGAAGATTTGCCTCGGTTGTTGCGATCCATGAAAGTGGGGGCGGAACGAATTCGGGAAATTGTGCGATCGCTGCGTAATTTTTCCCGCTTAGACGAAGCGGAAAATAAACAGGTGAATATTCATGAAGGGATTGATAGCACCCTGTTAATTTTACAACACCATCTCAAAGATGAAAGCCCGAATCCAAACTCAAATACCGGAATTACGGTGATTAAAGAGTATGGCGATTTGCCCCAGGTTGATTGTTACCCCAGCGAACTCAATCAAGTGTTTTTGAATATCATCACCAATGCGATCGATGTTCTCAAAACCGAAGACCCTCCCCGCCAAATCATCATTCAGACTGAAGCCGTTATCCGTGAGCAAAGTTCCGCAGAACAACCCAGCCCTGACTGGGTTATCATCCGAATTATCGATAATGGTCCGGGGATGACCCCAGAGATTCAACAACGAATGTTTGATCCATTTTTCACGACCAAACCTGTGGGAATGGGTACGGGATTGGGATTATCAATTAGTTATCAAATTATTGTGGAACAACATAAAGGCAAGTTAACTTGTTCCTCGGAAGTGGGAAAAGGGACGGAGTTAATGATTGAGTTGCCCGTGCATCAAAACTATGAGGAACCCGCGTTATTTGAATGAATCTTATGGATTTAAAAACTCAGGTTATGTTATCAACAATCAAGACCTAAATTACAGCGGTTCGATTTGTTTGACTACTCGCAAAATCACCCAACAGATTAAGACACTGGCTAATCCCAGTTGCCACAACCCGCAACCAATTAACAATCCGAGGGCAGCCGCGACCCAAATTGCGGCTGCGGAGGTCAATCCCCGAACCCGATCGCGATCGCGCAAAATCGTTCCCCCTCCCAAAAAACTGATCCCCGTCACAATGCCTTGAATGATTCGACTAAAGGCATCGGTACTTTCTAATGCGACACCGACTTGCACAGGCAACAAAGTTAAAAGAGTTGTTCCAAAAGTAACCAGCATATAGGTTCTTAAACCGGCTGGTTTATGTTCTCTTTCCCGATTGAATCCAATCACGGCCCCGACGAACAAGGATAACCCAACTCGCCCCAACAAGTGCAAGGTATCCACGGGAGCAAGGGTGCTAAGATTTGACACAATAGAGTTCCCTAAATGGAGTCTGCATCCTTTACTCTACAAGGAAACGGGTCAAAATGTCTTCGATCTGTGAGAGGGACCTGAACCCTATGAGGTATTTTATAAGTTAAATTTATATTTAGAATTGAGGGCATTTCGGGTTTAATCCTGGGCATGAATCCTGGGATTCTTTGAAATATTCCTGTCTTGCTGATTTTTGGAGTAGGCTAGGGGTCTTATGACCTCGACCTTGAGGCAGGGGAAGTCAAGGTTAGGGCGATAAAAATAAATTATGCAAAATTAAACTATTCCTTTAGATAGAGGTCATCGCCTGTTGGGTTATGGGAAAAAGATACTAGAGAACAGTGAAACAAACGAGACGGCTATGCCTCAATCGATGAATTCTCTCTCTTTCCCCTGCTCTGATGAAGTTCTTTGTTATTATTTGAATTCTACCAGTGAGATTCAGGTAATCAAGAGTGAATGTCGAGAAAGTTGGGATTTTGAGCGTGTTGTATTTCCGGGACAACGGCTTTTTTTTGAAGCTCTTTCTACAGCCCATTTAGAAATTTACAAGGCGCAGAATTCTGGTTTGCAGTTAGCGGCTCGGGTGAAATGCGATCGCTTGCAAGTTATGCAAGAGAGCAGCTCATCTTTCACAACGGTCTCAAAATTCCTAGGGCAACAACTAGCAGCTTGTTAAGTTCCGATAAAATTCTGGGTGATTTTTAGCAGTTAAAACACTGTCTATTGATGTAATGATTGGGTGATGCATGGGTGTGCAAAAGAGAGGAGAAGAAGCGATCGCTTTTTCTCCTCTCTTTATTTTAGGGGACTCCAAAAAATAAAATCGGATTGGGGAAATCCCCCATTTTTTAGGGAAATCCCTTAGTTAGGGCGCAAATGTTGAGAACCCAACGGAATTTTAAGCGCCCCTTTTGGTGTAAAGTAGAAGCGATCGCAGTCAGGATTGAGAGGGCATCCGGGGCGAGTGTTTAAGCTGGGGTGTAAAATTTAGCCGGTTGAGGATGCGATCGCTACTACTCACGAACGAGGCAGGACTATGAAGATTTTATCCCAGTCTTCCACCTTGAGAGTCGCATGGAAAAATCAAATTGAATCCAAAATTCAAGGGCAACGAGAGACCCAGCAAGACCTGTTGGGAACGAGTTTATTCGGTCAATTTCGCTTTTTTTATGGGGAAATTAACCGCGTTAGTAAGCAAGTCAAAGGCAGTCTGGGAGAAAGCGTCGTGTCCTTCCTCCTGCAATGGTTACCAGATTCTGACGTTTTGTTCAACAATGCCTTGATTCCCACTAGAAAACCGGGGATTCTAACGGAAATTGACCATTTAATTATTGGTAAAAATGGGGTTTTTCTGGTCGAACTCAAAACCTGGAAAGGGTCATTTAGAGCCTACCAAGATCAATGGAAACGCCGGGAAGGAAAGCGATGGGTTCCCATAAACCAAAGTCCCAGTTCCCAAAGTGCCTATCATCAGCAAATGTTCGAGGATTGGATTCGGACCATTTTCTCTGATTTACCGGCTAATTTTGTCACAGCACCTGTGGTTTTTCCCATCGCCGATTGGGTGGGAACAACTCAATGTAGCGTCCCGATTTTGCATCGCGTCAATGCCTTACTTGACTTGTTAAAGGGGTCAGAACCCTGCCTCACAGCCCAACAAGTTGCGGCGATCGCCGAGGCTGTTGCCAATTATACAATTCCCCCATCGGACACCATCGCCCCCAAAGCCCCCTTACCGAAACCGATGCCAAAACCCTCTACGCCTAGGGTGGCTAATCCGGTCCCACGTCGGACCTACACCATGCAAGAAAGTACCGAGGTTACAGATCGGGCAACGGCGGATATTACCCAGTGGTTGCAAAATTCTCCCCGGACTATTTCTGTTCAAAACGTTGAAAATGACCCGCACTATCGCGCCATTGATGTAGATTTACTGGTAACGACGGACCGGGGGGAATCTAAACTAGAAATTAAAGGCGATCGCTATCATAAAACTGGCAATTTCTTTTTTGAAACCCAAACCAATCAAGAGAAAAATACCCCGGGTTGCTTTCTCTACACCGAAGCAGATTGGTTATGCTATTATTTTGTAGAAATTGGCCTATTGTACTTGCTGCCGATGCCTCAGACCCGGGATTGGTTTCTGAACCACCTAGAACGGTTTCCGTCCAAGTCAACCACGACTCCCATTAGAGGAGGCGGTTGTTACACCACTGTGGGACGGCTTGTCCCGATTGATGTGGTCCTCCAGGAAGTACCGGAGGTGAAAACATATCAACTCTCGTCAGGTGGGGAGGGGAGATTGGCCCCTGGGCAATAAATCCTATCTGGGATTGGGGATGCGATCGCCCTTAAAACCTGTGGATAGGAGGGTTTCAAACCAGTCTGGCGTGACTATCGGTGATCAACCGTCGGCAGTTCATGCAATGGGTGCCAGATCTCAGTTAAAACTGAGAAGGAGAGAATCGTTAGTTAGAGGGAGTCTGCTGTGGATCCGGAGAAGCAACAACAGATCATGGGGTATTTCATCGAGGAAGCTCGGGAACACCTCGAAACCATCGAAAAAGGACTGTTAGAGTTACAGTCCACCATGAACGATCAGGAACAATTGAACGAACTGTTTCGGGCTGCCCACTCAGTCAAAGGGGGTGCAGCGATGTTGGGCTTTGGGAGTATTCAAAAGACAGCCCACAGCTTAGAGGATTGCTTTAAGATTCTCAAAGAGGAGCCAGTTCCTGTTGACCAAAAACTAGAAACCTTATTTTTAAAAGGGTATGATACCCTGCAAAAATTACTGGAACGCCTCCAAGGACCTTTTGGCTTAAGAGAAGAAGATGGGGCCGCCATTGTCCAAGAGTCCCAGCCGGTGTTTGAAGAACTGAAAAAATATCTGGATGCCCTTGTTCAAGGAGGGGCTGAAGCGGAGGCACAGCAAACCAGCCGTGACGTGGGCTTAGAGATTGCTAACGAAGTGATCAATCTGTTGAGACAAATGTTGATGCTATTCAAGCAAAAGCCCGATGCAGAAAACCGCAAACGGATCGGGACCTTGTGCAATCAACTGGCTGAAATGAGTCCTCAGATGCAGAATTGGCAAAGTTTGGTTAAAACTGCTGCGGGGGCGATCGCCAATCCCCAAAACAGCTATGACCTAATCGCCCCTGTGACGATTAAAGAACTCAAATATGCCAGCGATTTTATCGCCGTGGGCAAACCGGATACGATGCCCCCCAGTTCATTATTATTGGAATTAGCCGGTCAGTCACCCCCGCCCGCAGGTATCAAGCTCAAAGATAAGGAGTTTATCATTAAAGCAGAGCCACAAGCAGCCGCGCAGAAACTGATCGAAACCTTTGATAAAAAACAGCTTACGGTCTTGACCAAGTTGTTAGTTAAAGCGGTGAAATCTTAAACAGAAAGGGATTGATCCCCCCAACCCCCCTGAGATCCCCCTCCCGTCCCCCTTAAAAAGGGGGAGGCCAGAGGAATAACTGTTTACTTACTGGGGGGCTTTTAAGAATTAAGATTAGGGTGTTTGCCAAATCCGTTGATGGTAGGCATCCACATTAGCATAGGGGTCGGGATTATCGTGACTGTGACCGTGGGCGTGGCCGTGGTCGTGATCATGACCGTGAGCATGGCCGTGAGCATGGCCGTGAGCATGGCCGTGATCGGGGTTATGACCGTGACCTTCTGACTTTGCCATTAAACGGAACTTGCACATTTCACAGTTCATTTGCACCTGCCCTAGATGGGTTTCAATCTCGCGATCGCGCAGGAGGGTGAGCAATTCCCGAGTAATTCCCATTTCCGGCAGTGCGGTAATGGAAAGGTCTGTCCATTGTTCTTGTTGCGCGGCAGTGATATCGAAAATTTTCTGTACTAAAACGCCGGTAAACAGAAAATAAGGAACCACTATAATCCGTTTCGGTTGGAAGAGTCGGGCACGGTCAAATCCTTCTTCTAAGCGCGGATGGGTAATGCCAATAAAACAAACTTCCACGGTTTTATAACCGCTACCTTCCCACAAAATTCGGGCAATTTTGTAGACATCGCTATTGGCATCCGGATCACTAGAACCGCGTCCGACGAAGAGTAATACCGTGTCCGATCGCTCAATTTGATGGGGGTTATGTTCCGGTTGGTCTAGTTGTGCCAGTCGCGATCGCCATAACTCCACAATTCCCGGCGCAATCCCGAAATGCCGTCCGTAATAAAACTTGAGATGGGGATGCCTTTCCCTGGCGCGGTCTAATTCATTGGTAATATCAAACTTATTGTGGCGCGCGGCAAACAGTAGGACGGGCAACACGGAAAATTCAGAATATCCCAGGTCCACACACCGATCTACCCCCTCCTGAATCGTCGGGCCCGTCAGTTCTAGGAAACAAGGCACAACCAAACGCGACGAGTCTAAGGCTGTATAGGCGGCTGCAAAATCCAGAAAGCTTTGCCGTCCCCGTTCGTCTCGGGTGCCATGCCCAACCAATAATAAAGGACGTTGGATCGGTAATGGAGGCAATTCTACAGACTCTAACTCGGAAGTTTCGGATGTAATTTCGATGAGATCGGATGTTTTGACGTTAGGCATTAATTTTCAGGCTCCTTGTCCCGTGCGAGGCAGGAAATCGATTGAGCAAATAACGGGCGAGGGCGTTCTGGCTTGCGATCGCGTCTGAGTCCCCGGGCTGAGAATAGGGGACTCCAGACCCCCAATCGCTGACAGTTGCCGCACAGCCTCGGATTTTCACCGGAGTTTCCCCTCGCCCTTCCTTTAGCTTCGTTATCTTATCTTATTTAGCTGGCAATCTCTATGCTCGGGAGGGGGATAGATGGGGGTATCCCGCTGTATTCTCTTCCCTATAACGGATATAAAATAAAGAATAAAGAATTAATAACTCAGAAATTTTTAGGGATTCAAGTTTGAACGTTGGCAATTTTCAAAAGGCGGTTTTATCTATTTCCGAAGCCAGTTTCAGCCTTTCTATTCCCCCCACTTTTATAAATTTCTCCCCAGATTGCCTGGGTTGTGGTGTATAATCAAAATAGACTTACGAACCTAAAGCTGGGGGTGAATAACTTTAAATTGGATATAACCAAACCATAACAAATCGATAAGTCAAAAACAGGAAACTCGGTCACTCTACGGATGCAAGCGAACAGAAAGGTTCGACTTGGATCGAGCTTGCTGGCGCAATATAACCCAGTCATATAAAGGATGGAACTTGTATGAGACTGCCTCATACTTAGCGTTTGAGTCTTAAAAAAGCATCACTGAAACAAATCGCTGAAGCGATCGCCCTGGGGGATCGGGCGGTTGTGATGACCTGTGGCGGACTAGCGATCGCTGTTCTAGCTTGATTTTTATACAAAAAATTGAGGGAATAGGCTCAAAAGGTCCGATTACCGGATCTACAGTCCGACTGTTTTCTTGATGCATACTGACTTTTATTCCCTCCAGAGGGCGATGACGTTGCAGAGCTTGGGTCTTTAAAACTTAGTTTCGCAACTCTGTCCCGACGGACTCAGAACTATACCGCATGGATCTCCAGTTTGCCTTACAACTTATAGACAAACGCAGTGGCGTTTGTCCTGTCCTTTTTTCCCATTTTTTGATTTTTTTTATGAGTATCATCAGTAGATGCCCCGTAGCGGGCGAAACAGACTTACAACAGATTGCTGATCTAGTTAAAACCTGTGAAGTCGATGGGTTACTAGACGAAGATAAATCAATCGCCGATCTCAAATGGATCGTCACCACCTCATCGGTCAGGTCCCGGCGTTTATGGAAAGACTCAAATGGTCACCTACGCGGGTTTGGACAACTTTGGATCCCTGAACCCGAGGAACGACTGGATGGATATTTGTGGTTTTATGTTGACCCCAAAGATGCCCTCCAAAACAGCTTTACCGAGGGGATTATTCCTTTAGAAACTGAGATTTTAGATTGGGCAGAAAATCGCCTACGCGAGATCGGTAACAAGAGTGGACTGAGTATCCACTTACACACCAAAACTCGCGCCGAAGCCTTAATTAGAATTTCCAGCCTAGAACGGCATAATTTTAGCCTAGAACGAACCTTTTTGACCCTGGTTAAATCTGACCTGGAAACCCTACCCCCCCCAGAGTTTCCCCCAGGATTTACCCTGCGATCGGTAGAGGCCCCAAGAGATGATCAAGCCTGGGTAGACTTATATAACGAATCTTTTATTGACCACTGGGATCACCACGATTTAACCCTCAGTAGTTATCAGGATTGGCAACAGGATCCAAACTATCAACCGGAATTTGATTTAGTGGCAGTCGCCCCCGATGGCACCTTTGCCGCCCTTTGCCAAAGTTCCCTCCAAACCGCTTTACCCCACTCCAGCAAAACCGGCTGGATTAGCTGGTTAGGAACTCGTCGGGGCTTCCGCCGGATGGGTTTAGGGCGTTCCATCCTCATCGCTGCCATGCAACGACTCTACCGCGCCGGTGCAACCAGCATCAAGCTTGGGGTCGATGCCGATAGTGCCACAGGTGCACCGCGATTGTATGACGCAATGGGCTTCCGTCCCGTCCAAAGTTGGCTTTCCTACGTTAAAACTCTATAGAGAAAGGCAACAGTTCGTAGTAATGGAAAACAAGCTGGGATAAACAAAGGTAACAGTTTGTAATAACCCCTAAAATCGGTTCCGATCGCCCTACAATTAGCCCATTTCAGCGTTCAAGGAGTGGGAGAATCTTGCTCACTAACATTCAGTAGCCCGCAAGAGGCTCCCACTCCTTTTATAAGCTCGTACTCCTATCATTCATAATAAGATTTATACCACAACCGGCGGTGCCGGTGCCTGCCTGATTTGATAGGATTAACCCGTAACCATGAGACAAAAAATCTGGATTCTGCTTTGCTTGGTGAGTGCGATCGCCATTATCTTAGTGAGTCTTGCTCGCCATCAATCCCCGGTATCATTTGATAATCCACCGGATGTACCTCTCTCACAGCAACCCGCAGATCCAGTCCCCACCCTTCCCAAACCGAGTCCCCTCAGCATGAAGCTCAGGCGGGCTCCGGCAGTCGTCCCCGATCGCCTGATGGCAGATTTAGAAGCATTAGCCTTTGATCGCTCAACCCCCGATAGCCGATCGCAGTCCCGAGAGTATATCCGCAGTCGCCTCCTAGCAGCGGGATGGACGCCGCAATCTCAACCTTTTGCAGACGGAATCAACCTGCTTGCCAAAAAACCGGGTAAGAATCCCGAATCGGGAAGTATCCTCCTCGGCGCACATTATGATACCGTTCCCGGTTCTGCCGGTGCGAGTGATAATGGCAGTGGGGTAGCGGTGTTGTTGGAAGTGGCGCGACTGTTGCAGGACCGGCAAACTGAGCGATCGCTAGAGTTAGCCTTTTTTGATTTAGAGGAAATCGGATTACATGGCAGTTTTGCCTTTGCCAGCGATCCCAACTTAGTGGCGGACTTGCGCGGTGCAATTGTAGTGGATATGGTGGGATTTGCTTGTTATCAAGCGGGATGTCAGGATTATCCGAGTCAACTTCCTATACAACCGCCGAGCGATCGCGGTGACTTTGTAGCCGTCATTGGGGATACAGAACATTTACCCCTGTTGGAAGTGTTCCAGATGGAAATTGCGGCTAATTTACCGCCGGTTTATACCTTGCCGGTTCCCTTTAAAGGGTTATTGATTCCTGATACTTTGCGAAGTGACCATGCTCCCTTTTGGTATCATGGAATTGGGGCCGTTTTAGTGACGGATACAGGAAATTTGCGATCGCCGCACTACCATCAATCCAGTGATACTCCCCTTCAGATTGATCGGGCTTTTTTTATCGGTTCCGCCCAACGGATTGCTGATGCGATCGTCACATTATTAGAGAGTCAGGGAAGCTTACAAACCAACTCAATCCAGACTCCGCCAAATTAGGAGAAGTCACCTGATCCAATGTAGCATCAAAATCACAGTGTTTCCCGGAAATCTAACTCAAAGTCCCCCTTTTTAAA
>NZ_JAMXFC010000009.1:48840-162966 GCF_025370755.1 Laspinema sp. D2d
GGGAATTTAGGGGGATCTGATGTCAGGTTAAAATCACGGTGTTTCCCGCTAATTCAACTCAAAGTCCCCCTTTTTAAAGGGAATTTAGGGGGATCTGATGTCAGGTTAAAATCACGGTGTTTCCCGCTAATTCAACTCAAAGTCCCCCTTTTTAAGGGGGATTTAGGGGGATCTTCCC
Source organism: Laspinema sp. D2d (assembly GCF_025370755.1). Taxonomy (GTDB): domain Bacteria; phylum Cyanobacteriota; class Cyanobacteriia; order Cyanobacteriales; family Laspinemataceae; genus Laspinema. Next base: position 49,019 of record NZ_JAMXFC010000009.1, read on the forward strand.
AGGAGTAAAAGGCAGAAAAAGTGATGACTCTTACCCTAAAGGTAAGCGAGATGCTCGATGGACTGCCTCTACACCAATACTGGAGAAGCGGTATAAAATTAAGGGAAACAACTCATTAAGAACCCGTTATGTTAGAAGCGCCCACCCAAATCACCCATGAGGATTTAGCCACGGAAGCGATCGCCTTGATTCGCCAAGCGGGGTGTGAATATGGGGAGATCCGTCTGTGCCGTTATCGCGATCGCAGTTTAACCGCCCGAGATCGCTCCTTAAGCAACTTGAGCGATCGCGTGAGTTCGGGATTTGGAGTACGGGTTTTACATCAAGGGTCTTGGGGATTTGCGGCAAGTCACCGCAGAACAGCAGCAGAAGTTAGACGCATTGTGGCCCTTGCGGTGGAGATTGCTAAAGGCAGTCACCTCACGCAACAGACTCCGGTGAAGTTAGTCCCCGTAGAAGCGTATCGGGATAGTTATAGGACCCCGATAGAAATTGATCCATTTACGATTCCCATTGAAGAGCAAGCGGAGTTGTTGTTAGAGATTAATGAGCGGTTGTTAGGGTATGGCGATCGCGGGATTAAAAAAGCTTCATCTTTCCTGCGCTTTACCCAGGAACAGAAAACCTTTGCTTCAACAGAAGGCTCACTGATTGAACAAACAATTTACCGCAGTTATCCAGGATATAATTGTACAGCCATTGCCAATGGAGATGCCCAAAGTCGTAGTTATGAACGGCCTCCGTTGAATTGTGGCTATGAACATATTGACCGTGCCAACTTGCTGGGAGAAGTGGACCGAGTGGCAACGGAGGCGATCGCCAAAGTTCATGCTCCCAAGGGACCCTCGGGCATTAAAACGACCTTAATCCTGAAACCTACCAATTTGTTTCTCACCATTCATGAATCGGTGGGACATCCTACTGAACTCGATCGCGTGTATGGTTATGAAGCAAACTTTGCCGGGACCAGCTTTGCGACTACGGATGGCTTGGGAAACCTGCAATATGCCGCCCCTTGGGTCAATTTTAAGGCTGATCGCACCCAACCGGGGGGACGGGGAACAATGGGATATGACGATGAAGGAGTTATATCACAAGAGTGGTACGTTGTCAAGGATGGAATTTTAGTGGATTATCTCACCGATCGCGAGACGGCAGCGCGACTGGGACGGGGGAACAGTAATGGATGTGCCTATGCTGATAGTTGGTATAATGTGCCAATGGTGCGGATTCCTAATCTGGGGTTAGAACCGGGACCGGATGGGGGGAGTCATACAGCGACTCTCGCTGAAGCGATCGCCGATACCGAGGACGGGATTTTAATTGATGGGATTGGCAGCTATTCTATCGACCAACAACGGCGAAATTTTCAATTTGGCGGAGATGCCTTTTGGCAAGTTAAAAAAGGCAAAGTAGTTGGAATGTTGAAAGATGTCACCTATCAGGCGATGACGACAGATTTTTGGAAAAGTGTGGATGCGATCGGGCCCAAATCTGAACAGATTCAGTGTGGCACCAATCTCTGTGGAAAAGGAGAACCTATGCAGATTGCCCAAATGACTCATGCCTGTGTCCCCGTCAGGGTCCGCGACATTTTCATTGGCGGCCCTTCTTAACCCTTGGGGACTCGGGATATCGCGGTTCCGGGACTCATGGGGTACAGATAGTTAGGGGGTTGTTCCCCATTCAACCCCCTAGAATATCGGTAACGGATGACATCCGGCGGACCAGAAACCGGGTTTCATCAACCTGATCGGTTTCTGGGTAATTTGCATCGGGGTCAAGAAAGCCAGTTTCTAACCCTGACAGTCCCCCAGACTAGAGCCTTGGTACAGGAGGATTCGCGGCATGGGACTGATACCGGATTTTTGGGTCAAATTGGTTGCTTTTAAGGCAGAGATGGGGTAAAAAACAGGTTAATCTTCCCCTGACTAGACCGGCATCTTGGGCTACGGGCGAGTTAAAAGTTGGTCCCCTTTGCCTAGAAAATACAAGAGGATGGACCTAATTTATCAAAAATTCAAAAAGCTAGGGAGACAAGGACAGAAATTGCGGATAGAATCAGATTAATAATACGGTTTTGAGAAATCAAGATATGAACACCACGAGAAAGCGCAGGAAGAGCAGAAAAGAAGTGAAATAGGACCAAGAGAAACCATCGCTTTTGACCCTGACCCTCCGGCCAACCCAGCCCCATAAAAAAAAAAGCGGTTTTCTTCAGATTTCCCTTAAAAAATTTATTAAATAAAAACCCCGATTGATGCCACAACTAAAACTCAGCGATTCCATTCTCAATCGCCAAGAACTAGCGTCGTTGGATGTATTGGTTTCCCCCATCTGGATTTGGGACTTTGACCAAAAACAGGTGTGGTGGGCAAACGCGGCAGCCCTAGGTCTGTGGCAGGTACAAAGCATAGCGGAACTGCCAGATGGAAATTGGAGCCACCCATTTGACGAGCATTCAAGCGGGATTGAACTCGATCTACAACAATTACAACAGGGTACAACTGTGGTGAAACAATGGACTTTTCAAACGGATGGTGAACCGATATCCATTCGATGTGCTTGTTCAGGAATTCGCATTGAATCGGGAAGAATGGGGGTCTTGGTGGAGGGAATGACGGAGGTCATGAAACGCCATGACTGGGAACTGTGGCGATCAAATGAAGTGCTTAGGCAGGCGACGGTCATGATTTCCCTGTACAAAGCCGATGGCACGATGGTAATGCAAAACCCAGTTGCGAAGCGGTGTTATGGGGAGGAAAAAAGGGGGGAAATTTCGGTCAAAAATTCCTGGCGACAGCGATTTGTCAGCAGCAGCGATGCAGAACGCGCGCTAACTTGTATTGAAGCGGGAAATGTCTTCTATCACGAAACCCAGATGCAAACCTTGCAGGGGGTGCGATGGCACGCGGTGGAGATTCGCAATGCGAAGGATCCGGTGACGGGCGATCGCGCGGTTCTGGTGAATGAAAAAGATATTACGGAACTCAAGGAGGCGGCAGTTCAACTCCAACAGCGCGATCGCCTGTTAGAAGGGGTGGCATTAGCAACCCACGCGCTGTTAACGGCATCCAATCTATCCGAGGCGATTTCCAAGGCATTGGGTGAATTAGGAAAGGCTGCCGGAGTCGATCGCGCCTACCTGATGGAAAATTACCAAAGTCTGACCGAAGAACATTTGATGAGGATGTGCTGGGAATGGGTCGGTGACGGAATTATTTCATCGAAGGAGAACCCAGAATTTCAAACCCTTTCTTATGAGGAAAATTTGCCGGGTTGGTACGAGACACTCTGTGCAGGAAAAGCGATCGGGGGAACGGTTCGAGATTTGAGCGAGGTGGAACGGTCCATCTTAGAAGCCCAAGGGATTCAGTCCATTTTAGTCATGCCGATCGCCATTGAAGGGCGGTTTTGGGGGTTTATTGGCTTTAACGATTGCCATCATCAACGGGAATGGTCCGAAACTGAAGAATCAATTTTGAAAGCAGCAGCGGGAAGCATTGGAGGGGCGATCGCCCGCCACCAAGCCGAGTCCAAATTGGCGACCTTGAATGCTCAATTAGAGGCGATCGTAGAGGAACGTACCGCCAAATTGAAAGCGATGAATGATCGGCTTAGGGCGGAAATTTCCGAAAAAGCTAAAATCGAAGAAAAATTACGGCATAATGCCTTTCATGATGCCTTAACCGAACTCCCCAACCGGACGTTATTTATGCAAGAATTGCGTCAGGAGTGGGAACGGGGGAAACAAAATCCTAACTATTTATTTGCGGTCCTATTTTTGGATTTAGATCGCTTTAAAGTCATTAATGATAGTTTGGGTCATGGAGTTGGCGATCGCCTGTTAATCGAGATTGCTGAACGCCTTCGCAAAACCCTGGCCGTCCGTCCCCATAGTTTCCGGCGCAATGAACACGCGATCGCCCGCCTGGGAGGGGATGAATTTGCCATCCTCCTCAAAGATATCCGCGCCTTACGCACCGCAAGGCGGGTGGCGGAACGAATTCACGCTTGCTTAACCCGTCCCTTTGCGATCGAAGGACAAGAAGTGTTTACCAGTGTGAGTATCGGGATTGCCCTCAGTTCCCGAGGGTATGAACGTCCCGAGGACTTGTTACGAGATGCGGATATCGTCATGTATCGCGCCAAAGCCCTGGGACGGTCTCGCCATGAGGTTTTTGATACCGCCATGCACGATCGCGTGGTCCGATTACTCAAGTTAGAAAATGACCTACGCCGCGCTATTTCCGACGGAGAAAAGCGACTGCCAAACCCCCGGTTTTACCTCTCTCCCCACCCCGATTCCGAAGGCAATGACAGCGGAGAAGACCAGGGAATTCAGACTCCATCCCTGCCCTTTAATTCGGTCAAAAAACCCTCCGCCTTTGCCTTACATTATCAGCCGATTATTTGCTTAAAAACGGGACGAATCGAAGGATTTGAAGCCCTTTTACGATGGGATCATCCTGAACTCGGGTTCGTACCTCCGGGAGAATTTATCTCGATCGCTGAGGAAACGGGGTTAATTGTTCCCCTCGGTCAGTGGGTACTCCGTGAGGCGTGCCAACAGTTGCGAATCTGGCAAGATCGATTTCCCCAATCCTTACCCTTAACCGTGGCGGTGAACCTATCGGGACGACAATTTTCCCGAGTGGATTTGATCGCCCAAGTCGATCGGATTCTGGCCGAAACGGGAATCGATGGCAGTATGTTAAAGCTGGAAATTACCGAAAGCGCGATCGTGGATAATCCTGAATTAGCCACTGAAATGTTGTTGCAGCTTAAACAGAGAAAAATTAACCTCTGCATGGATGACTTTGGTACCGGGTATTCTTCCTTAAGCTACTTACATCGGTTTCCCCTGGATACGTTAAAAATTGACCGTTCCTTTGTGAATCGGATTGGAGTCGAAGGAGAAAATTCTGAAATTGTCCTGACAATTGTGAGTTTAGCTCACGATTTGGGCATGGAAGTGATTGCCGAGGGAGTGGAAACATCGGCCCAGTTAGAGAAACTCCAAGAACTGGGATGTGCGATGGCTCAAGGGTATCTGTTTTCACCCCCAGTTGATAGCGAAATGGCTTCTCAATTGCTGATTCAGGAGGGAAAGTTAGTTAACAACTGGTAAAATTCCAGGCTTCCAATCGATGGGTTTAAGTCAAGATGGTAAGAGGGTCAAGGCCGCGATCGCTGGTCTTGATAGGCCAAATAAACCGCTTCTAAAAACTCCTCTGCCGAAACCTTTTGAGGCAGAGGTTCTTGAAGAATCACCTGTTTAACCTGGGTCGCTAATTGACGGCCAATTTTCCCTCGTGCCTCGCTCGTGAGTTGAGTGCGCCGTTGCAGATATTCGCGAATAATTGCAAAATCATCAGGTAGTAAGGCGGACAGATTAGCCCGTTCTACTACCTGATTTTTCAGCAGGTGGGCCGATTCAGAAATGGGAAAATTAGCCTCAGCGATCGCCCGCTCTTCTTGAATAACCACCGTTCCCGCTACCCAATCCCCTAAGCGCTTTTCCCGAGAGGTTAAGGCAATCAAAAACGCCCCAATAAAGAGCAGATCATCCACCGGACGCAACAACGCCCGTAGTGTGGATTGCTGAAGACCGCAAGGCCGTCCATCATCCCGAATCACCCGAATTTGGACTCGCCGCTTCCCCGGGGTTTGACCCTGCCAAAACACTTCAAACCAGACAAAATAGCCCACATAAACCCCAAAGACAACGAACAATAAAATGGCAATTAACCACTGTTGCACGCGCTCATTCGTTCCTAAAAGATTGGTAATCACATCCGCTAAAAACAGCGACCCGAATAGCCAAACTACGACTAATGTTAGTTGGATTAACCCCAAAACAAAATAGTCAAACATTAGGGCAGAAACTCGGTTCCCAATTCCCGCTAAGGTAAATTCTAAATCAACACTTTCCGGGGTTTGGATTTGGATACGATTAAACAATCTCATGGCAGTTCATTAAAGTTAGACCGGGGGGATATTTCGGGTTATAGGGTAGACCCTTCAAAGCTGAACGATTTACAGGAATTAGAGAACGCTATGGCTTCTCAACCGAATCAGCGAGTAAGCACTGGGGGCAAAATCAGGGTTTCTTTTGGCTAGATCCAGAGAAGGGATTGAGGGAATCAGCAGAGGCAATTTATTTTTTGCCACGACGGCCTAAATTTAAACCCATCCCTTCTTGACGACTGCGCAAATCGTAGTAGATAATCCCTTTAATCGCTTGCCAAAAGGGAATCAGCAAAGCGGATCCTAGAAGACTCACGACTAAACTACCCACCAAATATAAGCTCACACTCAGCGGAATATTATTCGGGAAAATGGTAACTAATGTCATTTGAAGTATCCCGATGACCACTTGCAAAATAAGGGCAATGGGTAGGGAAATAACCAAGGCCAGGAGATAGACTCCGATGAGACGTCGGGTCAATCCTTTCGTTAAATTCCAGCTTCGACTGATAGAGTCTGTTGCGCCTATATTTTCCATCGCAATGGGTAATTCTACAATCGATAGTTTGGTATATAACCAGATATATAAAACTATCAAAGCCAACCCACCCAAGATACTGACCAAAATAATTACTCCATTATTTTGCCCCAAAATTCCACCGATGATTCCGGCGATGATGCCAACAGCAATACCCCCTCCGAACATCGCTCCCATGAAGATCAGAAAGATTAAAAAACCCGCCCCTAAAAAGCTCCACATTCGAGGTTGGACGCGCTGACGCGCTTGCTGCACAGTTTCCGGACGTTCTATTGCTTCCTGAAATGCCAGACGCGCAATTAATCCGTGCATTTCTGAATATTTTGCCCAGCCATAAATCGGAATAATTCCCCACAGAGAACCAATCAATGCTAGACGATAGTATTCCTGAAAGTGATCGCGGTACAAACGAATACCCCCCGTGACCACATTCCCGACACTCAAGGGTCCCATCCGTCCGACATTCCTTTGATTTTTAGCCATCCCTGAATTTCTCCCCTTGCTTGATTTTGTCAAGTTTAAAGCTATCTTACGACTAGAGGGGGAAATTTTAATTAAAACTTTATGAAGGGTTGCTCAAGGGGCGATCGCACTGAATTGCCAGGGATTGTTCAGTGGGTACAGCGGATCATCCGGTGTCCCGAAGGACGGACGGTCTAGGCATGACGTTATCGAGTCTGGGAAGCGCGATCGCTCACCGAGTCCAGAAATGATTTAGACTGGCTAAAGCGTATCACGAAATTTTGAGAAATCTGATGAATATTCAAAGATGGATTGCTCGCAGAGAACCGAATTGGCGGCGACTGGATACCTTGTTGCGGCAGGTTGAAACCCAGGGATTAAAATCCTTGCAAGCGTTAGAAATTGAGGAACTCGCCAGTTTATATCGGTCCGTGTCCGCAGATTTAGCACGAGCAAGAACTCACAAGCTGGGGATGACGTTAGTCCAGGAGTTACAGCAGTTGACTTCGCGCAGTTATAACCAAATATATCAAGGGTCTCGCCGACAGGAATGGGGGGCGGTTGTAGAGTTTATGCGCTGGGGTTTTCCGGCGATCGTTCAAGAAACTTGGGGATATATTGCTGTGGCGACAGCGACTTTTGCAGTGGGGGCTTTAGTCGCTTGGTGGTATGCGTGGCAAGACCCCGTTTTTATGGCGATCGTTGTCCCTCCTCATATTATTGAAATCGTCCGCGATCGCGGGGAATTATGGATGGGTTCTATTGTAGGAATGGAACCCCTTGCTTCTAGTAGCATCACCATTAATAACCTGCAAGTTTCGTTTGGTGCAGTGGGGGGAGGCATTACCGCTGGCCTTTATACCCTGTTTATTTTAGTTTATAATGGCATTCATATTGGGGCGATCGCCACTTTGATTGCTCAATATAATTTATCCTATCCCTTTTGGGCCTTTGTTTGGCCTCATGGTTCCCTAGAATTACCCGCCATTTTCTTTGCCGGTGGTGCAGGTTTGCTGATTGGTCGTGGGCTATTATTTCCCGGTCCCTATCGCCGCGTTGATGCCCTGAAATTGTACGGATATCAAGCAGCTAAACTCCTCTTTGGGATTGTACCTATGTTAATTATTGCTGGATTGATTGAGGGATTTTTCTCTCCCAATCCCTCGATTCCAGACTCCCTCAAATATGTGACAGGTATTGGTTTATTAGCCCTCCTCTTTCGCTATTGTACTCGTAAAAAATCGATAAATTCATCGATTTAATTAACCCCAGATGCTATCTCAATTTAAAAGAAATTTTTGTAAAATCTTAAACTTAAATGATTGGATTATTTCTACCTTAAATTTTCAACATCAAGACCTCTGATTTGATTATATCGCGCAGGACTTGATAGATTTCGATGTAAATCAAAGGCTTCTTTCTGACAACGGAGGTTATAATAAACCTGAGATTTTAAGACTTGCCAAAAGGGAGTGATAAGAATATTCAAGCTAGTCCAGTAAATTATCCAAATAACTTGTTCAATTACGATAAAAGTAGACTCTTCCGAATTAGTGAAAGTCCCCCCTGGCATGAATCCGACAATCAATAGTCACAGTAACAAGGTTAAAATAGTGAGAGGGATTGTCGCACAAACAGCAAGAATAATTTTTTTTACAACAAAACGTCTTACTCCTTTGAATAATTGACGGGAGCGATTGATAGTAGTAAATGAGGTTATATCTTTTTCCATAGCTAGGGAATTTTCATAAATAAAGAACAGAGAATAAATTTCAATTAATTGCACAAAAAACCAGGCATAGATAACAACCCCTAATACACAAAATATCAAAGTAAACAAAGGAACGAATCCGTAACTGGCCGCCAGCAAACTCCCAAACACAAAAGTCATCAAAAAAAAACAGTCCTACCGAGAAAATCCAAAGTATCACCCATAAAAATGCTCGATAACTGCATTTTTATGGTTTAAAATATTGCATAATTTTACCGGAGTAGTTGAATAAATTAGACTTAATTTCCGATAAAAATCAGCGTCTTCCTATTTTTTACAAGAGGTTTCTAGTCTTGATTTGTAGGTAGCGATCTACCAGTTGATCACTAATTAAGTTAGCTGGAGAATCTAAAACTAAAACCCCTTTTTGCTTGAGATTACCAAATACCAATTGGCGCTGAGATAATAAATTTAAGGCGACTGCACGGGAATAGGTAGTGTCAATCTTTTCTGTGGAATGGTGGGCAATTTCATCAACTTGAGGATCGCGGAGGGTGACACAAAAGGGCAAGTAACGGGGGGTAAGGCGTTGCAAAGCGCCCAGCAGTTCCGCAGAAGCGGTGGCATCGACGATATCCGTAATCATCACCACCAGCGCCCTCCGAGTATGTTGGGACAGGACTCGGGTGACAGCACCCATATAGTCCGGTTCGAGTAATACGGGTTGAATGGGGGTGAGACGTTCGATAAAGTGAGAGAGCTGATGTTGACCTTGTACTGGAGGAATCCAAGTGTGAATATCGCGATCAAATACCGCCACTCCAACCCGATCGCCTCGATTTAACCCCGCCAATGCTAAAGATAAAGTGGCATTTAATCCCCAATCAAACCGCTGCATCCCCTGCACTTGTGCGGTCATCAACCGTCCGCGATCAAGTAAAATGAGTAGGGTTTGCTCCCGTTCCGGTTCTAATACGCGCACTAGAGGACGATGACGCCGCGCTGTTGCTTTCCAATCAATCAGGCGTGTATCATCCCCCATCCCATATTCCCGCAATTCCGCAAATTCGGTCCCATTTCCGAGGCGGCGCATCCGTTGTCGCATGGTTCCGGTAGACTGCACCGCTAAACGAATGGTCAGCGATCGCAATCCCACCAAATCCGGATAAACAGGCACTTTCACCCCTGCCGGAATAGTCCAATCCAACCACGCCAAACCCCAGGGACCCAACTGCCGCACTTGAATATCCCCCCACTCGTACTCTCCCCGCTTGCTGGGTTTCACTGTATAAGTGAGTTCTTGGGTAGTATTTGCGGTTACAGTGGTTTGCAAGTACCGCGCAGAGACGTCAAATGCCATCGGATAGCGATCGCCAATCCGAATCACTGCTGATTGGTTTGTGGACTCGACAGCAAGCACCACCAGATTATCCCGCCCAATGGACAATTTACCCAAAGGCGATCGCGTCACTTTAACCCGATAATTTTGCACGCGCTGACTATCAATAAACCCTAGCAATAATACAATAAAATCTAACACTAAGGTTATTAAAATACTAATAATAGGATTCAGTACAATCGCCGTAAAAATGGCGATTGCTATTCCGAGTCCTAACAAGAAATAAAAGAGTCTGGATGGAATCATAAAACCTTTTTTTGTAGGGTTGAGCCAGGGTCAGGTATCTTAAAAAGATGAGGAATAGTCGATATAACTTATGATAAGAATCGTTCATCCCTCATCCTTGAGCATTCATCTGGGTACGGCAACTTGTTGGAGTAGGGAGGCGATCGCACTCTCAATTTGTACTCCATCAAGTAACGCTTCTGGTTTGAGAATAAACCGATGACGCAGTAAAGGAAATGCCACCGCTTTGACATCATCTGGGGTCACATAATCCCGCTCATTTAACCAAGCCTGCGCCTTACTACTTTGTAACCAAGCGACAGCCGATCGCGGAGAAGCCCCTAATGCTAAATCAGGAAATTGGCGGGATTTTTGTACTAAAGCTAATACATAATCCAAGAGATTATCAGCAACCTGCACTCCCTTAATTTCTTCTCTGGCCTTGAGAATTTGCTGCACCGTTGCCAAGGGTTTGATTTGAGTTAACTCTAAGCGTTTGGCTTGAAATCCTGCCTGAGAATTCAGCAACATTTGCTTTTCCGCTGCCGGGTCCGGATAATCCACCACCAGTTTAAATAAAAAGCGATCGAGTTGTGCTTCCGGCAGGGGATAGGTTCCTTCAAATTCCAGGGGATTTTGAGTGGCGATCGTCCAAAATAAATCCGGTAATGGCAAACTTTCTCCATCTAAAGTAATCTGCTGTTCTTCCATCGCTTCCAACAAAGCCGCTTGAGTTTTGGGGGGAGTCCGGTTAATCTCATCTGCCAGCAAAACCTCGGTAAAAACAGGTCCTTTTTTTAAGGTAAAACTTCCAGTATTCATCTCAAAAATATTCGTCCCGAGGATATCTGAAGGTAAAATATCCGGGGTGAGCTGAATTCGGCGAAAATCTGCTTGAATTAAGCGGGCTAACACCTTGACTAATAAGGTTTTTCCCGTTCCCGGGACACCTTCTAAAATGACATGACCCCCCGATAATAACGCTACCAGCAATTGTTGTACCACTGCCGATTGTCCGACAACAATTTTGTCCAATGCCTGACCCAGGCGTTTTAAAATTGCCCTTGTTTCACTCATGTTTTGAATCCCTAACTTTACAATGAAATAGCCCGACGAATAGCCGCCCATTTTTTCAGCCAACGTAGCAAGTCAAACTCGCCTAGACGACGCGGTTTAGAACTTCCCTGCAATTGCTGCATTAATTCCCTTGCTGGACGCCCAGTTTTTTCGGACCAAGCTTTTGCCAAGGTTTCAGAATCCAGGAGAACTGAACCCAATCCTAATGCTTTTTGCAGTTGCAATTGTTCTTCTTTTCCCACGACTTCTACTATAAAATCATGACAACCTGCTTTTTGCAACACGCCAGCTAATGCCTGGATATAGGCTTTGCTATTTTCCACTCCTGATGTCGAGACTCGATTCAATTGTCCCAATCGCCGATTTTTTGCCCAAGTCAGGACCATAATCAACAAAATACCCTGTACCAAGGCTGGAAAAATTGGGGTTTGAAGCAAATAATTAACTAAGGTTTGTTTTTGTTCCCGTTCGATGACTTCTGAATCTTTATAGCCGTGGGAATATTCATCAATAAAAATAGGCCGATCGCCTTCGCTCACCAAATTTGCTAAAAACTCATAATTCCCCGGGATATCTTGATACCCATTAGCCGCTAAATAGGGAGTATTTGCATAAATCACTTTGCCTTGACCGATATTTTGCTGCCAAACCATTGCGCCAAATTCATCGCCTAACAGAATTTGACTGGCGTTCATCCGGCGTCTCCTCGTTTCAATTTTCACCTCCCCAAACGGACTGTTCTGGAGGGTCCTAAATGGGGCTTCTGTAACCGGCGTTTTCACCCCTAAAATGACTAAAACATTCCCCTGGCTGACCCAGTTTTGTTCCGATTCCGACAGGAGGTTGAAATTGCCTTCGCCTCGGATTTCCCGGGTGAACCGACTGTCAACATGGAGAAACGTTACTGGGGTATCAATTTCTTCACTTTCAATTAATTCATCCACGGGTTTTTTCCATCGTTGAATAGGGGCTTTGCGGGCTTGCATATAAGCGTACCATGCCCCATATCCATCGGGATTAATTCGATAAGTTGAACCGCTATTGATTCGACCACTACTGGCCGGGGCCATCACAAAAGTTAACAGAATAATTGCCCCGATCGCCAGGACCAGAAACACCCCTATTTTACGAGTAGATAAATTCATAATTTTTTCTCAATTTCTTGATAAGCTTTCTGACATTCTCTCCATTTATCCGAGGTAATCTCTTGATTGGAAAAATAAAATTGTTCATGGGTTTCAAAGAGAATTTGATAAGCTTGATTGCGTTGGCTTTGCTGGAGTAATGCCTGATATTCACGATTGGTTAAGCTAGGTTGATGAGGAATAATCCCTCGATCATTCAATCCTTGGAGCATAGCTAAATACAAACATCGACAAGCTTCGCCATAATTGCCCCTCCCCTGAAACTGACGCGATCGCTTTAACCATTCCTCCACCGATAATCTTGAGGTAAGAGTGGTTTCTTTAGCCCGAACACGAGTGGGACCTAACCTCCGATACAGATAAGGAACTAAAACATCAGAAAGACGCCAAAAAAACCAAACTGCCAGTAAAAGAGCGATCGTCCATCCGAGTACCCTTGCTACTTGATCCAACCCCGAAATTTCCAACTGAGGGAATTCGGGGAGTTCGAGTTTAGCCATTTCTAGTTCCCACCATTCAGATATCTTTTGTCCAAGGAGTTGAATTTGCCACCCAATACTATCATTCTCAAACGACTCTGTAGCCATAAATCCGTTGCATCCGATACAGTAAGTTAATCGATACAGGAATCAAGACACACCCTCTCAGGCGAGGGATAATCTATTTATAATCCATTACGGTAGCGATCGCCTAGTAAATCAACCCGATGATGGCTGCGGGGAACAAGAAACCGGGTTTTCCAATACAAATGCTTGTCAAAGTCTCATCCTGTTGGGCTAAAAATCCAATTTTTCACCGCTACCTGATGGGAAATCTAAGATTGATAAAGGAAGGCGATCGGGCAATCATCCACGTCAGATTGTGGTATGGTAGAGTTATCCCAATTGGTGATTAGCGATGGAAGGATCTCTAAGTATTCACATTCCCCAAGAACTACTAGAAAGCGCCCAACGCCTGAGCAGTCCCGAGGAAACGTTAAATGATGTCGTTATCCTCGCATTGGAGCGGGAAGTGCGACGCCGGAAAGGATTAGCCGCCCATCAAAAAATTCTAGCCCTCAACAAAGAATTACCGCCCCAACCGGATGATACTAAATTGATTCGTCAGCTTAGAGAAGGGGAAAGATGAGTAGAACCCTTTGCTTAGAGACGCAATGAAAAATGGAAAATTGACAAACTGATACACTCAGCAAACAACCAACTTCGGATTTGGGTATTTCAGTGTTATTCTCCAATTAAGTAATAATTTTAACTGATATTAATTTTAATATTTTACAGTTAATTCTGGAGTAGATCGGTATTCAAATTCCAGCCTATTGTTAAATAAAGCTTGATACACAGATAGTCCAACTGCTTTAGCCAGCAAGGGAGGAACCGCATTTCCCACCTGCTTGTATTGGGCAGTTTTTGGCCCCCTGAAGACAAACTGATCGGGAAAGGATTGGAGTCTGGCAGACTCCCGTAAAGTGAGCCTTCTCACTCCTTCAACCTGGCCTGATCGAGGTCGTCCACCCTTCCTTAAATAGCGATGATATTCCAGTAAAATGCCATCACGATCCACGATATGAGTGCGGTTGCCTCCAGCAGTTGCCGGAATGGTCCGACTGGGTTCGTTTAAATTAATGGGTCTACCTTGACCATTCACCAGCATACCGGCCCAAGGACTCGGGCGAAGAATCGGATTTTTTGCATAAGTCACTTTAGCGGTATTCGGTGTATCATTCGGCACATTTATTAGAGCTTCCCCCGCAGAAATATAAGGATTCTGCATTCCCAATCCATGAGTTTTGGGCAAAAAAGAAAAAGAAATATCTTCCAATAAACCTACAAAAAATAACCGATTTCGATGTTGTGGAACTCCATAACTGGCGGTATCCAAAATATTAATGCAAAGGGTATATTTAAGCGCAGAAAATTGCTGATTAAGCCATTGAAAATAGGGTAAATGTTTGGCAGTTTGTAATCCGGGGACATTTTCCATAATAAAGGCTTTGGGACGGATTTGTTTGACTGCCCGAATAAATTCTGGTACTATATCTCTAGGATCAGCCTGTGCAAGCTGCTTGCCAGCGACAGAAAAGGGTTGGCAGGGTGGACCTCCAGCGACTAAATCGATCCCTTGAAACGGAGTAAAATCAATTTCACGAGCATCTTGAGTAATCAAATGGGTATCTGGAAAGTTGTGTCGGTAGGTGGCGCTCGCCCAGGAATCGATTTCTATTGCTGTGGTTACATTCCATCCTGCTTGATGGAGGCCCAAAGATAGCCCTCCTGCACCAGCAAATAGGTCAATTGCAGTGTTTTTAGGGTTTTTAGAATAATTGTAATGCACGGTTTATTGCTACCCAATTCCAAATTTAAACTAAAGAGAGGTTGTCCAAGGTGGGTACTACCTCCTCATTCTTACTCTTATTAATTATTTCATTTTTTCAAATTTTTGTCAACCTTTAATTAAAATTAATACCCGAATAATGAACAACCCAAAAACCCTAAAAAAATTAAATTATTATGAGTCATTGATGGAATGATTGACGTAAGTATTTAGAATAAAACGGCTCCAAACTAAGGGAACATAAAAATGATAAAAGAAACTGTAAATCATCAACAGGCGGCCCAGGCACTTGAATTGGCTTGGGACAGTATAGAGCAGAAGACGATTGCCCCTAACTTAGATGAAATAGCGGGACGCATCAAATTAATTATTACTTCCCCGGGTAATATTGCTTTTAAGTATATTCTCATCACCCGAATCTTAGCCAAATATGTTAATCCCAGTATCCATCCTAGAGCTTTACAAGTTGAAAGCGAGTTGCCTGGGGCTTATGATGCTCGTAGCCTTTGCCATTCTGTAATTGTCCGATTTGAAAAAAGAAAAGGAAATCTATTTGGCCTTTCTAATGAGCCATTTCTCAGTAAACCTGCTAGACATCGAGAACATGATAAATTAAATCGACAGCTAAAAAATAAACGAATAGCGGAGGTTCTACATGATGTTCTTGAAATAATTGCTTGTTCAGGACAGGAAGTCGTGTTTTCTAGTCTGGTTCATACACTCAGACTCGCAAAAGAACGAGGTGCAACTATTGTAGAGGTGGGGTTTTCCGCTGATCCGAATTATGATCGTCTTCTTCAGTTTGTACAAGAGTTTCTCCTTGAGGCAGAGGGTGGAGTCCGCTTAGTCAGTATAACCGGGGCTTTTTTGCAGCTTTTCAACCCAGAATATGAGGTTAAAATTTATCATCCTAATGCTTCCGATAAATTTGGAAAAACTGCCGGAGATATTGAAATATGGAATGACAAGATCTTAATCAGTGCTACGGAGTGCAAGCATCGATCTATTACCGTAGATGATATTAGACACGGGATTACTAAAGGAAAAGAATATGGAATACCTGAATACTGTTTTACTTTGGCAAGTGGACTAGAAGTAGGGCAAGAATCGGAGATTAACGATGAAATTATAGGGGTGAAAATATGGATGTCATTCTCATTAATATCCACGAAGCTTTGCAATTTTGGATTAGCATTCTTAATCCCAAGCGAAGACAGATTTTTGGGGAAACAGTGGTAAATATTTTAAGAAAAATCCGGCAATTCGATAGTGCCAATACTGCTGCTCAAATGTGGAATAAACTCGCCTAGCTGACTTTGGTTAACTTCCCTCGAAATCTCGTCTTCAATGACTTACACTATAATTGAAGGTAATCCCTCGAAAATTGTTGTAAAATGACTCCAGCAACTGCCCCCATTTTAATGAGTGAGGACCAAGCCTTATCCTTGGTGGAATCGACCCTGAAGCAATCCCAAGCGGATGGTGTTTTTGTGAGTTTGAGTGATGGGGAATCTTCCCTGAGTCGGTTTTCTGAAAATCAAATTACTCAAAATATTAGTCGCAGTCGGTTTAATCTCACGATTACCAGTTATTTTGGCAAACGCAGTGCTTCCGCATCAACTTCGGAAGAGGATCCCGAGGCGATCGCAACAACCCTGCGCCAATCCGAAGAACTTGCCCGAATTGCACCGGAAGACCCAGAATGGGTTCCCCTCCTCGAACCGCAAACCTACGATCGCCGGATTCCAGCTTTTGATCATGCCACTGCCACAGTTTCTCCCCTGCGGCGAGGAGAAATGGTCAAACAAGTGTGTGAGAAGGCGGCACAAGCTGGGGTGGAAAGTTCCGGGACCCTGAGTGTGGCGGCGACAAGTCGGGCGATCGGCAATTCTCTCGGGGTATTAGCCAGCGATCGCAAAACCGAGGCGGAGTTTAGTGTTACGGCTAAAATTGGCAAGGGGTCCAGTTGGACTTCGCGGACTGCCTTTGCGATCGATCTCCTCCCGATCGCCGAGATGACTGAACAGGCGATCGCCCGATCCATTGCCTCGCAGTCTCCCCGCAAAATTCAACCCGGTGTTTATCCCGTCATCTTTGATGCAGCGGCTTTTGCCGACTTACTCCCTTGGGTCATTTGGAATATGGATGCCAGGGCAGCAGATGAAGGGCGATCGTTTATGTCTCAAACCGATGCAGCAGGCAAATCCGCTGGGAATCGCATCGGAGAAACAATGTTTAGCCCCTTGGTCCAAGTCCAGCGTAATCCCGCCCATCCCTTATTGCAATCCGGTACGTTTTTCGAGGATGGATTGAGTAATACACCCTTGGATATCATCACTAATGGCATTCCCCAAACCCTGTCTTACAGTCGATATTGGGCGCAACAGCAGGGCAAACAACCCACGGGTATGATGTACCCCATTGTCATGACGGGTTCCGATGCTAGTCTGTCCGATTTAATTGCCCAAACCTCACAAGGTATTCTAGTGAGTCGTGCTTGGTATGTGCGCTATATCAATCCGCGCACCTTAGAAGTCACCGGCATGACGCGGGATGGGACATTCTGGATTGAAAATGGGGAAATTGCCTACCCCATTGAAAACCTGCGCTTTAATCAAAGTTTACCGGAGATGTTAGGAGAGGTGGACGCTCTCACAACGGGACAACGCTTTGGGGGTAGTGTTGTTCCCGGCGTGCGTGTCAAAGCCTTTAACTTCACGAGTACGACGGATAGCATATAACGGACTCTGGAAGACGGGAAGAGTTGATTGATCGCCGAATTCGTCTGGATCCGAAAAGGCATTTTTGTTCCCCACTCTTCCCTCATTTCAAATTGGGCAAGGTTTGGTTTATAATTGGAAAGTCTTGACCCCCAAAATAGATAATTAAGTAGGTGGTAAATGAAATTTCCTGTCCCTATTATTTCTAAATTATATCGCACGGTCCTCCGCAATCCTAAATATCGGTGGCCTGTCATTTTGGCTAGTTTGCTCTATCTGATTAGTCCTTTGGATATCTCCCCCGACTTTATTCCAATTTTAGGACAAGTGGATGATGTTGCCCTGCTATTTCTCTTAGTTGGAGGGATTTCAGAATTACTGACCAACTGGATGCAAGGTTTAAATCCCACTCCCGTTCAGCAAGAGTTTCATTCTGAGTCATCAACAGCGCAAACTCAAACCGTTGATGTGGATGCGGTTTCTATAGATTAGGCGATCGCATCATCCGGCGCGTTGCTTGTATTTTGATTGTCCCTTATTTACCCTTATTTAACTGAGTCATCTATCATGCTTCTTGAATCTCCCACCCAAACCCAGTTTTATACCTGGAAAACCTATCGATGTGCCTATCAAGCTTATCCGGGGGATGAATCCAAAACTCCCTTAGTTTTAATTCATCCGATCGGGGTGGGTTTATCCGGTAATTTTTGGGGCCGCTTTTGCCAAGAATGGTATCAAGGGGGAAGCAGCAATCCGATTTACAATCCGGATTTAGTCGGTTGTGGAAATAGCGATATGCCGCGAGTGACTTATACTCCCCAGGATTGGGCTGAACAGCTATTATTTTTCCTCCAAAATGTGGTTAAAAAGCCGGTTATTCTTGTTACCCAAGGCGCTTTATTTCCCGTAGCGCTTAAATTAGTGCAACTTGTTCAAAAACAATCATCAGGAGAAACCCAGTGGATTGAAAAGCTGGTGTTGTCGGGGCCTCCAGGCTGGAAAATCATGACCCGAGAAGGGTCACCCCGACAGAATAAACTCCGGTGGAATTTGTTATTTGATACGCCCTTGGGAACGGCATTTTATCGGTATGCCCGCAGTCGCAAGTTTTTGAAGTCGTTTTCGATTAAACAATTGTTTGAAAATCCCAATTCGGTAGATCAAAATTGGCTGGATATGTTGGAAAAAGGGGCAGCCAATTTGGAAACCCGATATGCAGTGTTTGCCTTTCTTGCTGGGTTTTGGCGGGAAGATTATGAAGGGGCGATCGCCAGTATTCAGCAACCCACTTTAGTGGTGATTGGACAAAATACCTCGAATATCAGCCGGGAAGGGTTAAAGGAAACGCCAGATGAGCGATTGGCGGCTTATTTGAATGCCTTACCCAATGGGAAAGGAGTAAAAATTAATGGACGGAATGTTTTACCTTATGAAACAACCGCCGAATTCGTCCAGGCGATCGCACCCTTTATTGGAGAATCATAATTTTAAGAAATAAGGCAATTGCACTATTTTAGTTCAGGGGAGTAGATCAGTCCCGTGGGAATTCCCCACCACTTTCCTGATTGGCATTACAACAATTCATCAAAATGACAACAAATAGAACCATGCCATCCGGACAACCCGGAGATGTTCCTCGGGGCAATCCGACCCTAATTAATCCTAATAATGATGAGGAAACAAAGCGATCACTACTCCGGGAAAATGAATCGGCAGAAATTATTGCTCGTGCCGGTTATAATATAGAGCAGAACCCAATACCACCCCTGGGAAGCCGACAAAAACCTGACTATTTAATAGAAGGACGGATATTTGACTGTTATGCGCCTGAAACGGCTAAGGCATATAATATTGTTCGTTCCATAGCTCATAAAGTGGGAACAGGACAAACCAACCGAATCATTCTTAATCTTGATGATAGCGCCGTTTCTATCGAGGAAATTCGCAACCAACTGACCAGTACAGTCATTCCAGGCTTAGAAGAAATTTTTATCATTAAAGATGATAAAGTTTTTCCGTTCTTTCCTTAATTTATCTTAACATAAGGAGGAGTTTATGTCATTAGAATATGAATTATTAATTGTTACCGATTGGCAACCCTTGGATATTTTAAACCTGTTGTCACGAGAACTGGAACTAGAGTGGGAAGAGACTCGGTTGTTTGGTCCAGGAATTGTATTGGGGGCTACTCCAGAAACCTATGATCCTCAATCGATGATGATGGAAAACTTTGGATTTCAGCCAACTTTAGATCTATGGTTTTGGCTGGATTCGCAGGAAAATTACCAACGGGGAAAGGAGATTTTGCTAGAGGCAACAATGTTGGTCCTGAAGCATCTATCCGGAGATGCAGTTTTGTTGTTTAATTCAGAATATACGGTATTGCAGCGAACATCAGGAGTTTTAATTTTTAATCAAAAAATTCTGCTGAGTTCTAAGGATGAACTGGAGAAATTCAAGCAACCCTTTTATATTCAACCTTTGCGTTCGCTGTTGCTTTATGATCGCCCTACCACGGTTGCAGTTGATCACCCGATTTATTCCCAACTGCAAGCGGTAGCGACGGTACGAGATAAGTCTCCGACTAGATTAGCCAATGAAGCGATCGCTTTTTACTTGAAGCATATCAAAAATCAAGAGGACATCAATAATCCCATCGCCTCAGAGTAACCCGTAAAAAATAAAACCCTCCTTATCGAAAAGGAGGGTATTTTCATCCCGGAAATATTTTCCCAAAACTTAATAAGCGTCTTGTAACTCGTAAAATTCTGGGGAAATATAATCCTTCCGTAACGGCCAACCGATCCAATCTTCTGGCATCAAAATCCGTTTTAAGTTCGGATGTCCTTCATAAACGATGCCATACATATCATAGGATTCCCGTTCTTGGAAATCCGCAGCTTTCCAGATCCAATAGACCGATGGCACTGTGGGATTTTCTCGGGGAACAAACACTTTGATCCGAACTTCATCCGGGCGATCGGCAAAGTCCGTGACCTTAATTAAGTGATACATACTCACCAAATCTTGTCCCGGACCTGGATCATAACCGCACTGACATTGCAGATAATTGAATCCGTAGGCATAGAGTGCTGTGGATAACGGAATCAAAAATTGAGCATCAACCTTGAGGATTTCGACCCCCAGATGATCCGGTTCTAAGGCTTCATGTTGAAAGCCATTTTCAGTCAACCATTTAGAAATTTTCCCCGTGGGGACAATTTTTTCTTCAGAACCTTGACTTTCTTTCTTCTCTTCAGGCACGTTTTTCCTCCTTCTTCTGACTGGCTTTGAGGGCTGGGGGTACCGGCATTCCGATCGCCTCGGTTAACTCCTTCGGTGGGTTTTGGCGCGTGGCAGACTGCAAATAAGTCCCCGTCAGAATTGGATCAACCGCCTTCATATTGTGCTTGCGGGTGTAGAAGCGGTGGGATTGTTTAATCTGACCCCGTTCCTGGATCGCATCATTGGAGATTTTCTTACGAAGTTTGATGATCGCATCAATCACCGCTTCGGGACGAGGAGGACATCCCGGCATATAGACATCAACGGGAATCAATTTATCCACTCCACGCACTGCGGTGGGGGAATCTGCCGAAAACATTCCGCCAGTAATGGTGCAAGCGCCCATTGCGATTACATATTTCGGTTCCGGCATTTGCTCATACAGCCGCACCAAAATCGGTGCATATTTCATCGTAATCGTGCCAGCGGTAATGATTAAATCTGCTTGGCGAGGGCTGGAACGGGGGACCAAACCGAAGCGGTCGAAGTCAAATCGGGACCCGATTAAGGCCGCAAATTCGATGAAACAGCAAGCAGTGCCGTACATCAGGGGCCAAAGGCTAGACAGTCTAGCCCAGTTATGGAGGTCATCCACCGTGGTGAGGATGACATTTTCTGAGAGTTCCTGAGTGACTTCCGGTCTGGCGATCGGGTTGATGAGCCGTCCTTCACTCAGATTCGGGGGAGTTGAATTAGATTTCATGACCATTCTAAGGCTCCTTTACGCCATGCATACACGAGAGCAATCACAAGGATTGTGATAAAAATGAGGGCTTCAATAAAGGCCAACACGCCGAGTCGGTGGAATGCGACAGCCCAGGGATACAGAAAGACGGTCTCCACATCAAAGACCACAAAGACCAGGGCGAACATATAGTAACGGATATTAAACTGGATCCATGCCCCGCCAATGGGTTCAACACCAGATTCATAAGTGGTTCTCCGTTCGGGAGAGGCTGCTTTGGGTCTCACTAATCTCGATGTACTGAGGGCCAGGATCGGGACTAGGCTGCAAACTAACAGGAAACCCAGGAGATATTCGTAGCCGGAGAGGACAAACACAATAAGTAACTCTAGCCAGATAGGACTTGTACGACTGGTTTACATTTTTACATAATTGTGGAGGCAGCCGCTAAGAGAACTATTCCTCTGTGATGGGTCCACCCAAGGCCAGGTCGTTAAGATAGGACATCCCCGGTTTGTAGTTACGACTGAAGTTGTGACGACAAACCGGAGATAACGAGTGAAGTTGTTACGACGAACCGGAAAGAAGAGGATGGGGGCAGTCTGGGTGGGGGCGATCGCAAAGATTGAAGCAGTACCCGATCTCCAGAAAAAGCGGTTCACTACTATGTCATAATCTTTAACATCGTTTTAATGTTTGGACCTTCCCATCCTTTGAGTTCGATGAATACTGAAGAAGCCGTTCAACCTGAAGAACTAGATCAGTATGAATGCCGCTCATGCGGCTACGTTTATGAACCCGAGAAGGGAGATGGCCGTAAAATTGCTGCTGGAACAGCATTTACGGAGGTTCCCCTGACTTGGCGCTGCCCAGTTTGTGGGGCCAAACCCACACAATTTAGCAACATTGGACCAAAAGGGACTGCCTCGGGGTTTAAGGAAAATTACGGTTTTGGGTTTGGGGGCAATACCCTAACTGGGGCGCAGAAGAATGTTTTGATTTTTAGTGCATTGGCACTGGGATTCATTTTTTTCCTGAGTTTGTATGGTTTACGCTAAGGAACTGATTCGGCTGAATCCCTCACCCCAAGATAGAACCAGCCGCTAACTGCCGGGGTAATTGCCCCAATGGTTTAGGTGTTAAGCCCGTTCATGATTGAGAAATAGATAAATTTTGAAGGTGATGGACTCCATCTTAAAAAGTTTGAAACGAATTGTTACATTGCTGGCAGTTGTCCTACTCTGTGTCAGTTGCAGTAAGGTCCCTTCTGTCAGTTCCAACCCTTGGAATGTCGTCCCTTTACCCACAGAAGCTAACCTCAATGACATTAGCTTTACCGATGACCTCCAGCATGGATGGTTAGTTGGCAGTGAAGCGACGCTGCTGGAAACTGCCGATGGTGGCAAAACCTGGGAACTCAAGCAGTTAGGCTTGGATGACGAACGCTCTCGCCTGAATTCGGTCAGTTTTGCCGGGTCAGAGGGATGGATCGTCGGTGAACCTTCAATTTTGCTGCATACTACAGATACGGGAAAATCTTGGGAACAAATTGCACTCAGCGAAAAGCTCCCGGGTACTCCGTTATCGATTGTTGCTCTAGGGTCCAATTCAGCGGAGATGACTACCAATGTTGGGGCGATCTATCGCACCCAAGATGGTGGGAAAACCTGGAAAGCAATGGTAGAAGAAGCGGTTGGGGTGATTAGAAATCTCGATCGCTCGGCTGATGGGAAATATATCGCCGTCTCTGCCAAAGGAAACTTCTTCTCGATGTGGGAACCGGGTCAAAGTGCCTGGGTCCCTCATAATCGCAACAGTTCCCGACGCATCCAAAATATGGGATTTTCTGCGGATGGTCATTTGTGGATGTTGGCTCGTGGGGGACAGTTGCAATTTAGCACTCCAGAGGATCCAGAAAACTGGGAGGAAGCGATCTATCCTGAGTTTTCGACGAGCTGGGGGCTGCTGGATTTAGCGTACCGGACCCCTAATGAATTGTGGATTGGGGGTGGAAGTGGCAACTTACTCCAGAGTACCGATGGCGGACTCACCTGGGCAAAAGACCGTGAGGTCGAAGATGTGCCTTCTAATTTTTACAAGGTCCTATTCCTGAATGAAGAGATGGGTTTTGCGATCGGTCAGCAAGGGATTTTGTTGAAATATGAAGGGGCCTCGGAAGCGGCCTAACTTGATGCCGTTAAGAAACCGGAGGGCGATCGCCCGATCGCCGGAGTTTTAGGATTTTATTCCCTGAACTTGCTTGTGATGGTTTCTGAAGTTTTGTATCATAGATTAAGATTTTGCGCGTTGTTACAGGAGGAATCTGAATGTCTACAGGATCGACAGGAGAGCGTCCGTTTGCTGATATTGTTACCAGCATTCGCTATTGGGTGATTCACAGCATCACCATTCCCGCTTTATTTATCGCCGGTTGGCTGTTTGTCAGCACTGGATTAGCCTACGATGCATTTGGTACCCCTCGTCCGAACGAATATTTCAGCCAAGAACGCTTGGAAGTGCCGATCGTTCAGGATCGCTTTAATGCGAAAGACCAGATTAACGACTTCATAGTTAAGTAAATAAATTTCAGGAGGTAGTCCATCGTGGCGACAAATCGTTCAAACGAGCCAATTTCTTATCCCATTTTTACCGTTCGCTGGATAGCTGTTCATACCCTAGCTGTTCCTACGGTATTCTTTTTGGGTGCGATCGCGGCGATGCAGTTCATTCAACGATAAGTTTAGGAGAAGCCAATGCCAGCACGTAGTTCTAATCCCAATAAACAGCCTGTTGAACTCAATCGTACTTCCCTGTACTTGGGCTTACTTCTGGTCTTCGTTCTCGGGATTCTCTTTTCCAGTTATTTCTTCAACTAACTGGTAAAGTTTGTCTAGTTTGAGTTGATTTAACCCAATTAGTAATTTTTTAACGGGGAGGCAAGTTTAATGTCTGGAGAAACAAGAATTCCTTTGTGGATTATCGGTACGATCGCCGGGATGGGTGTCCTCACGGTTGTGGGTCTGTTCTTCTATGGAGCCTACGTTGGTGTAGGTTCCTCGATGTAGATTTCGGTCCTATCTGTCTCAAAAGTTGATGCTAGATTTTGGAACAAAGCCCTCGGTTACTCTCTAAAATCTAACCATCCCGAATAAAAATGCCGCCCACTTTACAGCAGGCGGTATTTTTATTCCAGAAAAACCCATCTTCCATGCCCGGTTGCCCTAGAGAGGCAAACTCGGTGGACTTGGGGGTGAAATTTGCCGTTCAAGGGACACTTTATGACTCTCGCGCTGGGTTTGCATTTCCACCGCGATCGCCTCAAATTGCACCTGCAAACTGCCATAAGGCACCATCAATTCCCGACTGCCTTCCACATCCCCAAATCCCGTCGGCCAAAACTGAGTTAACCAATGAGGTCCATCCAGAACGGTCCGACTTTGGCGATCGAGGACCCATAATTTGACATAAATTCGAGGTAGCATCTGGGGCAGTTGCACCGTCACCTTAACCGATCGCCCTGCGCTTAATTCTCCCTTGGGTAAACTCAGGCGCGGATTCGGAACCGGCTGATCTTCTGGTAACAGCAACAGGGCCGCTCCTTCAGATTTAGCATGGGCAGCGGCAACCGAGGCTTCCGCGAGTAGCTCATCATCCACGACAATTTCCCGGGCTTCCCAGTCGATTTCTTCCGGTTCTGGAGGTCTTTTCCTGGAGCCTTCTGCATAATTCTCATCGGAGAGCGCCTCATCCATCTCAAATGGATTGTCTTCCGACTCGTCAGAAACCGGAGTAAAACTAATTTTCAGCCAATCGGACAATTCGCGATCGCCCGCCAAGGCATTCAACCGAGAAAAGAACCGATCCTGTAGATGCAAGGATTTAAACGCTTGATCGACTGGAGAACCCTTTTTAGCAACCGGATCCGGTCCTGATTTCACCTCCGGGGAGGGAACAACTCTCTCAGTTTCCCCCGCTGTAGTGGACAATTCCTGGGGAACTGGCGCACTCGTAGTAGGGGTTTCCGGTTCTGTCGGGGTGGCAGTCTCGGAATCCGGCGGTTTCACTTCCTCTGCGGGCGGGGAGGCTTGGGGACGCTTAAAGGTTGGCAAATCCAGGGGTTTCCCAGCTTGGGGTGATTTTGCCTGGGGTTTAACAATCTGTGGCGGCAACACCTGATTTCCCGAGGGTTCAAAGGAAATCGGTTGACTCTTCTTAATCGTTTCCAGAATTTCATCAAACGAGGCATCGATTTCTTCAACATTCTGCTGATGTATCGATTCCCAAGAATGCTCTAACAGCTTTTCCTCAGTCAAGTCTGGGGAAATCGCCCCCAGTAAGTCATCTAAATCCGCCGTAATTGTAAACGATCGCGCCCTTAAGCGAGTTCCACTGCTATCAGACAAACTCACTTCTCCTAACAGCAGATGACTCTTGGTTTGTTCTGGAATCTCCACCGGACAAGAAAATGACATCGGTAGAGTTCCCTGAGACAAGGGATGTTCCACCTCAACAATTTTTGCGCCCGTCTGGGGATTTTGCAGCATCACCCGCAATTCTAAACCGGAAATGCGATCGCCTGCTTTCCCATCAACCGCCTCAATGCGACCCTCTAGGGTTAAGACTTTACCCCATTTCACCATATAGGTTTCCTGCTGCAACACCAGTTGCAAGGGCGGCAGTTTTTGAGGTTGTACCTGGGGTGGCGAGGGGGGGACTAAAGGCGGACTCGTTCTGGATCCTTCCGCCACTGGGGAGATGCGATCGGGAAACGCGTACAATTTCCCCGGGGGGGAGGGGTCCGCAATCACCGGGTTTTCTTCCGGGACCACACCGGCTGCCTCATTTTCTGCCACCGCTTCTGCCGCAGCTTGGACGCGATCGACCCCTTCCAACTCCGAAAATTCTTCCTCCCGATCCGATTCGGTTCCCTCCTCGAAACCTGCCGAAGTCAGTCCCCCGGAGAAATCGCTACCCCCTTCCTCCTCAATGGATAAAACCTCAACCCGAATCGAACCTTGAGTCGTTTGGTCCAGAAAGCAGGTAAAATCCCAGAATCCCGGCTTGAGACGAGTAAACGGGATCACCACCATCAAACCCTCTGCATTGGTGCGAGTCCCCCGCTTCTGCATCCGACGCTTCGGCGGAAACTCTTCCGACGATTGATAAATCGCCCGTATCTCTACCGGCACATTATTCCGGCTACACCGCGCAACCATGCGATAGCGCCCTTCCAAAATTTCCACTTCTGGAGATTCTACGGAAAGCCACGAGCGATCGCCTTCTTTCTGGATCAGAAATTCCCACTCTTCCATCGGTTCCGACACAGATAACCCTTGCCTGAGTTGTTTTTGCCAATTATGTCTGTCAGTTTAACCCACCTAGAGCGGATCTGGAATCATCCTCAACGGTTTGAGTTGGCAAGGCCCATTTTTATCAACAAAGCCCTACACCCTCAAGGGTGCAGCTACACTAACAAAACCTGCTTACGCAAACTCAAGACAAGAGAGATTTGTAAACCTGAGAGGGTGACAACGGAGGGGAAACCCAGACAGGACAATTGTTTGAGATAATGAAGAAGTCGTAAAAAAGCGGGTGGCTCTTGGAGCCACCCTGACAAAAAATGCTAAAGACATTATATCCCTCTTCTGTCACTTTAGGCAGAAGAAAATAAGAAGTCTACGTCAGCCGAAGGAGGGAAAAGAGCGAAACAAGCCCGATTTATAAAAGAAATTAATCTATTTAAACCCCAAGATAACTGAGGAATAGGAAACACTTGTAACCAATAGAGAATAGAATTAAAACCGAGCATCGGCAGGAGGAGTAATTGAAGATTATTTAAAGCGCTCTTCCAATTCGTTTGATGATTCCAATGAGGATGTTGAGTGACCGAAGACCTAAAAATTTTTGAGGTTGGAGTCTCCGAACTTGTTGCTGAAGACTTAAAAGGAGCAGTGGTCAAAGTAACAAGCAAATAAGCACTACAGACAAGTTCCCACCATTTTTCGATATCCGAGTAATGAGTCAGCCTCCAATCGGCCCATCCCCACTCAGACTTACATTGCCTAAATCCATATTCAACCCAAGTTCTATCTCCGTATATATCCCCTACATTTTTATAATTAAGGCTCGGAATGTTGCTCATCACAAAACTTGTTGAGTTTTTCGGCAAAGTTTCTTTATCTGTTGTGAGTTTCCAATAAGTTCTCCGTCCTTTTTCACCAAAAATAACCTCTCTTATATAGCGAGTTTCTGTTTTACCCTGACTCATATTCCGGGTAGATGTTGTCCATTCATTGGCTGAAATGCTTTGTCCTTCAGGTAGCCAGACTCCATGATTACTCCTGATTGATACGATATACAAGAGTCCTAATTCCTCCAGTTTGCTCAAAAAATATGCCTCACTTTCTCCATAAAGACTATCGGCTAATACCAATTTTATTTGGAAACCAAGGTGGACCATCTCTTCAATTAATCCGGCGGCAATTTGAGGTTTAGTTTTATAAACATCTCCCGCTTTTAAGCACTTTTGAGGCTTGAAAACTTCAAAGAGGATTGGAAAAGTTATTCCATCAATTAATCCGTAAGCAACTACAGATACAATTCCGTTTTCTACCTTTCCTAATCGACCGATATATTGCCGAGCTACATAATCAGTTTTTTTGCCTTTTTTAGGGTCTCCTGTTTCATCAATAATCACCCGAATTCTTCGACCTTTTAAATGATTTAAAATGAGCTGGATTCTCGAATTTCTGTGCTGGTGAATGTCCCAAGGAGAGCGAGTTAGAAAATGGTGTAACCCCTGGGCGTTTTCTAGTCCCAAAACTTTCGCGATTTCTGGTAAACTTTTTCGTTTTATTTCGGATAATATTTCTACATGAATATTCTTAAATGCCTCATAAGTCCTAACATTTGAAAACAGGCTTTTATAGTTTTTACAGTATTCATCAATTAGAGGGTGGGTGGGCTTGGCTTGTTTTGGGGCAATCATGGTCCTGCTCTGGCTTTCAGCCGTTTTTTTTATTATACTCTGCCTAGAGTGACAGAAGAGGGATATGATGACATCACACTATTAGTGATTAAACAAAAATAATATTTTATATTGTTAATTTTACCCTCCAACCCCTGCAAAAATTATAAAATAGAGATAAAAAAGCCTTGCACACGTTCAAGAAAAGTTAATCACTTTCCCCCAAATATAAACCGAGTTTCTTGATAAAATATTTGACAATCAGTCTATATTTTATCAAGAAACTCGGTCTTTTATTCTGGTATATAAAGGTTTACTCAGTTTTAATTTTCTGAGTTATTCAACCTGCAACTTGACGTTTTTATTTTGTAGTTTGCTTTGCCACCACTGCTCAAATAATTGTTCTTGAAGCTGGCGTTTGAGTTGGCCCTCTAGGGTGGCAGGAATCCGTTGTTCTAGGCGCAATAAGCTGTAGCGGCCTTCCAATTCTAATGGACCCATAATCTCTCCGGGTTGAGTGTTGGAAATTGCATCGCGAATGGCGGGGGGAAGTTGACTGAACAAAATCGCTCCCATCATGCCATTATAGGCCCGTTCTCCGGCGATGGAATGTTCTTTTGCGAGGGCTTCAAAACTCGCCCCAGCTTG
This sequence comes from Laspinema sp. D2d, assembly GCF_025370755.1. Lineage (GTDB taxonomy): Bacteria > Cyanobacteriota > Cyanobacteriia > Cyanobacteriales > Laspinemataceae > Laspinema. The sequence goes on from NZ_JAMXFC010000009.1 coordinate 78,182, forward strand.
TTCGAGTTGAGCTTTGAGTTCTACGGCTTTATCATATTGTTCTACGACAATTCGGGAGAGAACAATTTGCTCAAAAGCTTGCTGATTTTTTTGAAAATAGTCTTCCAGTTTTTCAGCGGTGACTTTAGTTTTGATTTCTTCAATTTTTAACCCAGCGGCAAACTGATTACGAAAAGTCCCATAAGTTAGGCTTTGACTTTGTAACCATTGGTCAAAGCGGTCCGATTGCACCAGTTGATTTTGGAGGCGAAAGTTAATGATTGCCTGTTCTAAGAGGGAGGCATCAATTTCTAAATCAGCTTGGCTTTGCAACTCTTGTTCGATGACGTGCTGCCTGAGAATCTTCATGATAAACTGTTGCAGGTCGCCACTGGTTCGCAGATACCCGAGGGCTTGCCGCAGTGAAATCGTTTCGTCATCAATGGTGATAAATTTTTCCGTTTCCATGTTCATTCATTCAAAAAGGACTGCAAAGAATACCCAGATTTAGAGTAGCGTAGGAAGTGGATTCAGGATTCAAGCGGGGGGAGAAGAAACCGGGTTTTGCTCCCCGAGGGATTGCGCGATCGCATAAGTTATGGTGTGAAAAACCCCGGTTCGTCTTCCCATTTCCTCCTGTACCAAAGTCCTAGAAAATCTGGACTGAAGGGGAATCAGCACGCTTATCCCCGAGAGAAATGAGCAGGAGAAAGAACTAGAGTCACGCTTTAAGAGACTGCTTTTCCAGCTTATTTCAAGAGTGCTTCTAGCTTTTGCTGATTCCACAGTTGCTGATACAAACCCGGTTGTTCGACTAACTCAGTGTGAGTGCCAACTTGGACGATCGCCCCGCGATCCATGACAAAAATGCGATCGGCAGAGGCAGCAGCGGACATTTGGTGCGAGATAAACAACACCGTTTTGCGCTGTGTCCCCGAGGAGAGATTTTTGAGAATATCCGTTGCCGTTTGATTATCCACACTAGAAAGGGCATCATCTAAAATCAGCAAGGGCGCATCCATCAGCAGGGCTCTAGCGAGGGCCATGCGCTGGCGCTGTCCTCCTGAAAGGGTAATCCCTCGTTCCCCCACCAATGTCTCGTACTGTTGAGGAAAATTGAGAATTTCTGGGTGAATTTGGGCTTGTTTGGCCGTTTCGATGATTTCTGGGTCCTCCGCGAGAGGTTTCCCATACCGGATGTTGTTCCGGATAGATGTGCTAAACAAAAAGCTTTCTTGGGGAACGTAAGCGATATTCCCCCGTAGGGTTTCTAGTTTGAGGGTGGTGATATCTTTGCCATCGAGATACAGTTGTCCAGGGTTGATATCCAGTAAGCGGGGGATAGCATTGGCAAGGGTCGATTTCCCGGAACCAATGGGACCGACGATCGCCACCGTCTCACCTGGAGTAATCTCAAAGCTTAAAGCATTCAGGGCGGAGATTTGTGCTTCGGGATAGCGGTAGGTGAGGTGATTGGCTCTTAAATGACCTTGTGCCGGTTCTGTCAGCGCGATCGCCTCCGGTGTATCTTGAATTTTTGGTTTCGCTTCAAAAATAGCTTCGATGCGATCGATACTCACTTCTCCCCGTTGATACGCTGTAATGGTAAATCCAAGAAGGGCAGTGGGAAACACTAGGCGTTCGACATACAATAACAGGGCGATGAAATCCCCCACGGAAATTACCCCATCGGCGATCGCCCCGGCACCAAACGTTAGTAATACCAGTAAGCTTATACTGGCTAATCCCCCTAAGACGGGAAACAGAAAACTTCGGGTTTGCGCTAATTTGAGATTCGCCCGTAAATATTGTTGATTGAGTTGGCGGAAAGCAAGGCGTTCGTTTTCTTCTTGAGCATAGATTTTAATCAAAGAAATCCCGCTCATATCCTCTTGAATCAAGTCACTGAGTCCCGAGAGTTGTTCTTGGACTTCCAATTGCTCAGTGCGGAGGCGATCGCTAAATAACTGCACGATCATCAGCATAAACGGATAGACCGCCACAGCCCACAGGGTCAACTTGACATTAATCGCCAACATCACCGGCAGGGTTAATCCATAAGCAAAAATCGTATTCACCAGACTCAACACCGCAAATCCCAGCAGACGCCGGATATTGTCCACATCCGAGGTGGCACGGTTAATCAAATCGCCCGGTGGGTTCAGGGCAAAATAGGCCGGTTCCAGAGTCAAGACGTGCTGAAAAATGCCTTGTTTGAGGTCAAACTCTACCTGCCGTCCCACCCCAAATAGATACATTCGGGAGACGACCCGAATTACCCACATGAGAGAGGCTAGGATGAGGATGATGCCAACAAAATACAGAATGCGATCGAAGCTAAAGGTGACTTCGAGTTCATCCACTGCATTGCGAATCAGCAGGGGAATGTAGACCCCCAAAGCGTTGACGATAAATAGGGCCACCACCCCCACTAAGGCATTCTGCCAGTGGGGACGCATATAAGAGGCCAGTTTTTGAAGTTTTGAGCGAGCCATGTCGAATTGATATGTTTTTACCCCTCTTTTAGTGTAGAGGGCGATCGGGGGGATGGGGAAGATTGGGGAGATGGGGAGGATGGGGGAGATGGGGAGGATGGGGGAGATGGGGAGGATGGGGGAGATGGGGAGGATGGGGGAGATGGGGAGGATGGGGAAGGTGGGGAGGATGGGGGAGATGGGGAGGATTATTCTTCACCTAATCTCGATAGCGCTTCACCTAATCTCGATAGCGCTCCCCCTAATCTCCCCTATCCCCCCAATCTCCCCTATCCCCCCCATCCTCCCTATCCCCCCAATCCTCCCTATCCCCCATCCTCCCTATCCCCCGATCGCCCCAAGTTATTTAGACAAGCAGCGCGCACAAGGTTCGACCCAACCTCGGAGGAAATAGTACATCAAGGTGTAGAATTCTTCGACTACGCGGCTGGTGAGGGCCAAGCTGGTGGCATTGGGGATGATGTCATAAATGCCGGTGCGAGCTTGTTTTAAGGCACAGATTTCGGGGTACAAACTCGGCGATCGCGGGATGATTTCCAGATTGAGGCTTTCAAAGGAGAGGCTGGCCCTCGGTAAGTGCAAAACTGAGGCGACGAGGATCACCCGAGGGTTACGGTTAGCTCGTGGAGGGAGGAGTTCTCCAACGGCTTCGGCACTTTGCCGGATATTTTCGACCTTATTTAAAACAAAAATATGAGTAGGGGAGACGCCTTGGGCAATTAACAGGCTTCTAATGATGTCCGCTTCAAGGATATCCGTGGAGTTAACCGAATACCAAGGAGCGCTCACCCCTTGCCAGGGAAAGGGTTGGGGTCGAGCGGCGATAATCACCCGAGGGGAGTGTCCTACCTGTTGCTGGAGTTGGTACTGACGAACGGTGGTGACGATCAGATCGCTCATGGTTGCTTCTACCAATTCGGGTTGATAGGGCAAAGAAGGCTGGGAAATCCCCGAGGATAAGAGGACGATCGCTTCGGGACGACCGACAACCGGGACCAGATTAGGGTTTCCTTGGGCTTGACAAACCGAGGCGATGGGGAAATTAGAGCCAATTAGCCAATATTGATAGTGTTGAGCCAACCAAGGAACGCTACAGAGAACCAAGACAGCGAGGGCGGCACAAACCAAAGGCTGTCGCTGTTTCGGCCTTTGGGTAGCCGTGCATAAGAGAACGATGCACAATCCTAGGGGTCGTAGGGGAAACGAGAGAATGTACCACAGGGTAGCAACCCCTTGTTCCGTGGGAAAGAAGAATGCTAAGACGATAATACTTAACAGGATTGCGCCCCCGAGCCAGGTTAGGTATTCCCGAGGAATAAGCTGGAGGAGGACATACCAGATGAGGAGGGCGACAACCACCCATAGGAGAAGCTGGGTTATGACTAGAAACATTGCTGGACGTCCTCAAGGTGCAAGTTAAAGGGCGATCGAATCATCTTCTGTATGCTCCTACGGCGGTAATTCAGTAAAAACAATGAACTCTGGGAAAACTCAGGTCTAAGTCTGGGGTAAACCGGGCGATCGCCGGGAAATTTAAGTATTTATTCGGAGGTATTCTCGTTTGTTACATTTTTGTTGACAAATCTATGAGTTTCTTAAATTTTTCTGAAGGTCAACCGCAGTAAGATCGAATTTAGAGCCGCGAGAAAGCCGACTCCCGGATGCCAGTTCTTTCCTTAGAGGCAGAGTGGCGGCCCCATCGACGGTCTGTCTTGGCAGTTAACCGATGGAATTCGTTATTTTCTCTAAACTGATTAAGAATCATTTAATCGATGGCATGAAAGTGTTACAAAGATTAATAAAAAATCCTCGATTAATCCTCCAATACCGCGCCATACTTGATAGAAGTTGAGCAATTAAAATTAAAATCCTCAGTTCCTCCCAAGTGTTGGGTTGATACAAATAGCACCCCTATGACTATTAATCATTGGCTGACCCTTTACGAACAGGGAATTAGAGACTTTTCGGGTTTAGACTTGCGTGGAGCTCAATTGATGGGGGTGACCCTGATCGGGGTTAACCTCACGGGTGCCTATCTTGAAGGCGTGAATTTCGCTCGCTCGTTTTTAACCAAGTCCAATTTAACTCGTGCTGCCCTCAATCGATCTAATCTTAATTTTGCCAAACTCAGTGACGCCCGATTAAGCGAGGCCAATCTGACAAAGGCGGATCTCCAGGGTTCCTTTCTGGTCCAAGCCCAGTTAAATCACGCCAAATTGAGTGGGGCAAATCTGATCAGCGCCAATCTCCGAGGGGCAGATTTGCGAGAGGCCAATTTATGTGGGGCCAATCTCCAAGGGGCGAACCTGCGCGGTGCGAACTTAACTGGAGCCAATTTGAAATGGGCCAATCTGAGTGGTGCCCGGTTGAGCGGTGCCATCCTGGATCGGGTGCAATTAACCGGGGTGAATCTCAGCGGGGCTTTCTTGAATGGGGTGGATTTGAATGGGGTGGATCTCGATGGGGTAAATTTGAGTGAGGCCAAGCTCAGTGGTGCCAATCTCGCTGGGGCGAATCTGAGGTTTACAAATTTTACAGATGCTAAACTGCGCGGGGTAAATTTCACCGGCGCGAATTTAACCGGGGCGGATTTAAGTTCAGCGTTATTAAATCAAGCTCGGTTAAATTCTACGAATTTGACCCGGACGGATTTCACGGATGCGGATCTGCGGGATGCCAACTTCTCCGGCGCGACTTACGATGGCGCAGAATTTCGGAGTTTCAATGATGTAGAAGGGGCGATGCAACAGTATGGTGCGGCGATCACCTCTGACAGTGCAGCTTTTTCTCCGTCCATGACTCTCGGGACTCTCTATTAATCCCTGTGGGTTGCAACTGCGGTCCCCCTTCCCGATCGCCCGGAGAGGGGACCGAAGGGGGCTTGAATTATTTACGCCGTTTGATTTCACTCTCGATCGCCTGAATCACGGTTTGGATTACTTTGACTCGGGCATAATATTTATCATTCCCCGGGATCACCGTCCAAGGGGCCGAGGGGGTACTCGTCCGCTGGATCATCTGATTCACGGCCACATTATAAAGGGACCACTGCTCCCGATTGCGCCAGTCTTCATCGGTGAGCTTATGTTCCTTAAACGGATTATTGCTGCGTTCGTTGAACCGCTTCAGTTGTTCTTCCGGGCTAATATGTAGCCAGAATTTGACCACGGCATAACCGGAACTGGTAAGTTGTTCTTCAAATTCATTAATTTCTCGATAGGCTCTGCGCCATTCCGGTTCGTTGGCGAATCCTTCGATACGTTCGACTAAAACTCGACCATACCAACTGCGATCGAAAATGCCAATGGTTCCCGGGGGCGGTAATCGTCGCCAGAAGCGCCAGAGGTAATGATGGGCTAATTCTTCCGTCGTGGGGGCGGCAAAGGCATTCACGGCATAACTCCGGGGGTCGAGGACATCCGTCAAGCGTTTGATTGCTCCCCCTTTACCAGCGGCGTCCCATCCTTCAAATAAGACGAGGACGGGGATTTGTTGGGCGTGAATCGCCAGTTGCAGTTTTGTGAGTTCAACTTGTTCTTTGCGGAGTTGTTTTTTATAGTCCTGTTTATCTAAGCTCACACTCAGATCAACTTGGGAGAGAAAATCTGGTTCGGTGGGTTGGAGTTGTTCTTGGGCGGGCAAAACCGGCACGGGTAGGTGATAGTGGAGGCGATCAAGGGCTTCAGTGAGGGTGGTTGCCATTTTTGCCAGCACTTTCACCCGCGCCCATTGCTGATTGTCTCCTTCGACGAGGGTCCAGGGTGCGGGTCCGGTACTGGTTTGAATTACCATATCTTCCGCTAAAGCGCGGTAGGTGTCGTATTTTTTCGCTTGTTGCCAGTCTTCGGGACGGACTCGCCAAGCGGTAAGGGGGTCTGCTGCGGATTTTTTCAGCCGTCGTTTCAGTTCTTTTTCGCTGATATGAATCCAGAATTTGGCGATCGCCACCCCATCATCTACCATCTGCCGCTCAAAAGCATTGATTTGTCGAATCACGGTGGGTACTTCCGCATCGGTGAGGCGACCAAATAACCGATCTTCTAACATCCGAATGTACCAACTGTGATAAAAAATTCCGATACTGCCCCGCGCTGGCAGTTTCTGCCAAAACCGCCACAGAAAATGATACTGCCGTGCTTCTTCGCTGGGGGGCCATATTGGATGAACTTGAAATCCCCGAGGGTCCATATACCCCACCATTTTTTTGACCAGAGACCCTTTCCCAGCGGCAGTCCAACCTTCTAAGACAAAGATAGAGGTTAGTTTTTTTTCCCAACAGGCTTGTTGTAGCTGCCGGATCTGCTGCATCAAGGCTTCGATCTGTTCATGATACGTCTTTTTATCCAGGGAAAGTTTGAGATCAAGGTTATCTAACATGGACTTGTTTTATAGAGGTTAGATTGTGAGCTGGATTGTGACCCGATGCCCTAATCGTACCTGTCTCCTTCCTTCTTTGAGTACGATTTGACTTTTTTTAAGGTTAGGAACTCTTGATAAAAGCAGTTATAGTGCGTCTTGCAGTCCTGGGACAATTCATTTAAACTGGCCTATAATATAACTTTGTTTAAATGAATGAGATAATTTTTTATGCAGGAGTGGGAGGGTGTGATCTCCATTGCAGAATTAGGAAGCAAGATGCTCCCACCCCGTCAATTTTATTCTCCTCATGATTTAGACGGGCCTAGCTGCCACAGGCTATTTTAATGACACAATTTTGTTGTATTTAATACAAAAATTTAGGCATTTTGTAAACTTTGTTACTTTAAAAAGTAAAAATTTAAAGTGTCATAAGAGGGTCGGAGGAAACGGAAGTGTAGAGATGGAGATTTCCGTACAAATAAAAAGTTGAAAACAGGTAGGATTGTGATGAATTGGCAGAAGGTCAGTCTAGGGGAAGCGGATGCAAACGGGGTGACCTATTTACCCCGGAAGACGTTAGCCGGTTCCGAGGTAATTCGCTAAGATAGAAAACAATAGGTATCACCTTGGCTTAAAAATGCTTATGAATAAAAACAAAAACACGGAAAGTCTGTTAGGAGCAATCGTGCGATCGCCCTTGGAACTGGCTTTAGAAATTGCCGCTTTAGCCGGGATTCTCTGCACTTTTCTGGCGATTGTCCAATCCTGGGGCAATCTTCCCGAAACTATCCCCATTCATTTTGGCATCACGGGACAACCGAATAATTGGGGTTCCAAACCGATTCTCTGGCTATTACCCAGCATGGGAACTTGTATTTACCTCGTGTTAACCCTGTCCCCGTTATTACCGCAACTGTTAGACAGTCCGTTCCCGATCCCCGAGGATCACGGGGACCGACTGTTAGGACTGGTGCGTGAACTGTTTGGCTGGATGAAGGTGCAAATTATCTGGCTATTTTTCTTGATTAACTGGCAGATGATTCAAGTGGGATTGGGTCAAGCGAGTGCGATCGGGACTGTTTTAATTTTTACCGGGGTGATATTTCTAGGCGGAACGATCGCCTTTTATTTCCAACAAGCGGAACAGAACCTCTATTAGACATTGTGCAAAAACCCCATTTGATCCCCCCAACCCCCCTTATTAAGGGGGGCTTGAGAGAATTTTGCAAGACATCTATTAAAACCAATGCCTCCTGTGGAATTGTTCCCCATGAAAATAGCCCGCTTGAGCGGGCTATTAATGCAATTAGAATCCAGCCTTCGGCTTTGGTTTATCGCCCAAAGCGTTGACGGATGCGCTGCACAAATATATCTACTTCGGGTAATTCGATTTGAGTGACGATCGCCGCAAATACTAGGAATCCCCCCAAACTAGATAGACCCAATTCCACGAGATAAATCAATAATCCAGTCCCTTCAAAGAAGCGATCGCAGCCTTGGAGAATCACCCAACTCACCACACCGGCTACAGCACTGGCCCCGGTTAACAAGGCGATCGGTTTACTCCACTCGGCTAAGGGCAATCCATTCAGCTTGCGATCGAGTAAAATCAACAGCGCCAGCATGGAAATAATATTCACCCCGACGGTTGCTAGGACTAAACCCGGTGCGCCAAAGGCTCTCACCATAAAGAAATCCAGGACCGCATTCAGAACAATATTCACGAGACTGACCCGAAACGGTGTATCCCCATCTCCCAAGGCATAAAACACCCGGACCAGCACATCTCGTCCCAAATAAACAAACATCCCGATTCCATACGCCATCAGCATCGGGGCCACAAATGCCGAAGCCGCTTGGTCAAAGGCCCCGCGTTCATAAATGACTCGCACGATCGCCACGGATAAGGCGATCGTAAAGGCTCCCAGGGGTAACATTGTTAGCCCCGTCAGCATCAAACCCTGACGAATCCGCTGTTTCAGTTGCGGCCAATCATTCGGGTCAGCTAATCGCGAAAATACCGGCAACAGCGGCACTAACAGCATATTAGAAACAATCCCCAAGGGCGTCTGGACTAGCAGTCCGGCATAACCCAAAGCCGCAGCCGCTTGAGGAATGTAAGACGCAAAAAACAAGTCTGTATAGACATTAATTTGGAGCATTCCCGAGGAAAAGGTAGCCGGTCCCATGACCTTCATGACTTCTTTGACCCCCGGACGATTAAACTCAAACCGCAGACGCAAGGTCCCTAAGCCGCTGCGCCACTGGGTCACTACTTGCACCAGCCATTGGAGAACTGCCCCGGCAAGGGTTCCCCAAGCTAACACCATCCCACCCGTCATGGCATATTCAGGAAGGCCAATATCTTTGCCTGCTTGGAGGATGAAGACGCCTAATGCACCAATGAGCGCCACACTGGAAAAGAGGGGACTGATGGAGGGAATCCAATATTGGTCAGCCGCATTGAGAGCTCCGAATCCAATGCCAATCAATCCGGCAAGGACGGCGAGGGGGGCCATAATCCGGAATTGTTGGATGGCGATCGCATGGGTCAGTTGCAGGGTTTCAAATTCGGGGCTGGAAAGGCCCTGGGCTGCTGCTTCTGCCGCTGAAATGTTCAAACCTGGTGCGACTAAACCCATTAAAGGTTCGGCAAAGAGGACTAAAACCCCAGTGACAATCAGCAGCAATCCGCCCACGAGGGTCGTGATGGTTTCGACGAGGGGGGCTGCTTCTTCCGGTTTCCGTTTCGCGAGGACGCTGACGATCGCGCTATGGAAGGGTCCATTGATGCCCCCGAGTAAAATCAGCAAAAAACCGGGGATCACATAAGCATAGTTATAGGCATCAAAGGCGGGACCGACTCCAAATGCAGCGGCGATCGCTTGTTGACGCACTAAACCAAAGACTTTACTGATCAAAGTGGCGATCGCCACAAGTCCGGCAATTCCAGCTAGAGAACGAGCGGGTTTTTTTAGGTCAGACACAAATCTTCACAAATCGCGAAAGAGCTTCAATTATTTAACCCCGAATTGGGCAATTCTCAACCATTCGGTACTCGCTGGTTTTACAACTCAGCCGGTTCTTGTTCCGGTAATCGAGGGATGGGGGAGATGGGGAGGATGGGGGAGATCGGGAGGAGGGGGGGGATCGGGGCGAGGGGGCGGATGGGGGAGCGGTGGGTAACGACTTCAGTCAATCTCCCCCATCTCCCCCATCCTCCCCATCTCCCCCATCCTCCCCATCTCCCCCATCTCCCCTATCTCCCCCATCACCCATTAATCCTGTTCATCCAGAATTCGTTCCAATGCTACGCGATCGACTCGGCGGGGGTAGCGTTTATCCATTGGGATTTTTTCGACAACGCGCAATGCTTCTACATTGGCCCATTGTAGGGATTCTAGGACGGAGGATAAACTACGTTGGGATGAGCTTTTATCAGCCATTTCTACCACTAAAGTTCGCTGATAGCGATAGGAAAAAAAGGCCACTCGTTGGACGTCTCGATTGTAATCCACGGCGCATTCTACAGTGAGGGGATAAATCACGCCGAATTTATCCTGAATGCAATCTTGGCAGGGTCCGAGTAACCACAATCGTCCCTGGGAGTCTAAGTATCCTGCATCGCCAGTGCGATACCATTGTTGGTCCCCAACTCGAAAGTTCATGGGTTCGTCCCCGAGTTCGTTTAAGGTTCGGGTAATGAAGCGATCGCCTTGCAACACAATTTCTCCGGGTTCTAAATAGGGGCGGCAGGTGGCTTCAAATTCGGCTTGATTTGGATAGGGGGCGATGGGTGCGCCCCATTGGTTGGGGATAATTCTTAATTGAATATCTGGGGCGGGTTTGCCCACGAGTAAGCCTTTTCCGGTCTGCATTTGACTGACGTCACCAGCTTCAATTTCTCGCCGGGAGAGGCTGGCGATCGCGGCGGTTTCTCCATAAATGGCGATAATTTCTGCTTGGGGTGCAATTTGATTCACTTGATTCAAAAGGCTGGGCAAAACTGGCGTTCCCCAAATAAAAATTTTATACGCCGGACTTAATAATTCTCTTTTTTTAATCAATGCCTCGATCAGGTTCTCTAATAAGCTGGGAGAGGCGGCAATTCGAGTCGGTTGATATTTATTAATAGCATCAATAATCGGTTTAGTTTGATGAACCAAAGGGAGTTTGGTTTGAAATTTTGGCAAGAGGCTAGTCAGTCCTAACCCCATATTAATTAATCCTAAAAGCGGTTGGAGAGTGATATCTATTTCTGCTGGATGGGTGAGGAGGATTTGCCCCAGAGATTTTTGCTGTAAACTCAAATACTCATGAGTCAATGGAATAAATTTTAATTGCTCGTATAATCCAACGGTAGAGACGATGACTGCTGGAGTTTCGGACTCAATTTCAGTAATTTTAGGGTCAGGTTCTAGGGTTTGCGATCGCTGCCAGGAAATGAAGGGAGGCAGAGAAAATCCCACAGTGAATTTACGCGAAATTTTGCGAAAAGCTCGGGAGAAAAACCGCCAAATTAGATTTTTAGTGGTGGTAATGACGGCTTTCGGACGGCACAAAGTACAGGCGCGATCAAGTTCATCAGATTGGACTTCGGGTTCGAGGATTAAGGCGATCGCCCCAAGTCTAAAAATAGCAATCAGCGCCACGTAAAAATCTGTTGACAATGGTAGCATGAGTACAATGGTATCTCCCATCTGTATCCCTTTTTGTCGTAATAGAGTGACTGCCCGACTCGCCCTCAACTCCAAGTCCGCAAAACTCACCCTGCCTCTTGCACCGCGCCGCATCTCCAGGATTGCTGGAGTCTCTGGGGTTTCTTCAACTTGTTTATGTAGAATTTCCGCAATATTCATCGCTCAAGGAGTGGGATAAAGGCAGGTGTTGATTTGCCATTTTAAGCCAGCATCGCTGCTGGAAACTACATGGGCATCCCCATCGCTGCCGGAATTTAAGAGGGGGATAAAAACCGTTTGGATTAGGTTATTTTAGAAATATATCCTATGAATTGACCGATTGGGAAATATAAACGCCCAATTTAACAGACATAGCACGAGGGGAAGCCGGGTTCCTCTAACCGGAGAGGGAGATAGGGGAGATGGGGAGGATGGGGAAGATGGGGAGGATAGGGGAGAAAAGGAAATAAATCTTGTCGATTTTGTCTCAACAACAAGATAAAATGGAAAACTTTATTAAAAATTTTAAACCTATGATAATTAATTTCATTGTTAATGATAAAAAAATATTTTTTTTAATTTGGGCAGGTTTCGGGTGGTCAACCAAACAGATGTATCCTGCGGCACATTTAACCCTCTCCATTGAGATTAAAATTTTTAATTCATGTTCCCGGTTCTGATTGGATTCAACTCCGAATGGAAAAACCTACTTGGATCATACCTGATAAATGTCCGTACTTATAATAAAAATTCGGTTAAACTGCTAATTAATGTCGTGCATTCCTCTCTAATCGGTTTAATCTCATGCGTAAAACGAAGATTATCTGCACCCTCGGTCCGGCTAGTAGCGATCGCAATACCATTAAACAAATGGTTTTAGCGGGAATGGATGTAGCTCGCTTAAACTTCTCCCACGGTGACTATGCCACTCACGAACAAAATATCCGCACCATTCGCGAAGTCTCCGCCGAATTAAATAAACCGATCGCGATTATGCAGGATTTACAAGGTCCGAAAATCCGAGTCGGAGAAATGGAAACTGGGGTGATTCTTCATCCTGGGGATCAAACCATCATTACCATGCTAGAGCTTCTCGGCAATGCTCAACGTTTTAGTTCCACCTATAAAGGATTAGCTGATGATGTTAAAGAAGGAGACTTAATTCTCATTGATGATGGTCTAATTTGTATCCAAGCCAATCGAATTTATGAAAAAGAAATTTACGGAACGGTAATTTATGGCGGTCCGGTCAAAAGTCACAAAGGAATTAACCTCCGCCATTCTTCAATTTCTGCTCCAGCCATGACTCAAAAAGATATTGAAGATTTGAATTTTGGCTTAGAACAAAACATTGATTATGTTGCCCTCTCTTTCGTGCGGGAAGCCTCAGATATCAAAGAAGTTAAAGGCGCAATTAGGCGCAAAGATAAAAACGCTCATGTTATTGCTAAAATAGAGCGTCATGAAGCCCTGGATTGTTTAGAAGAGATTGTAGAAACCGCAGATGTCGTGATGGTAGCCCGGGGAGATCTAGGGGTAGAAATTCCCTTAGAGCGGGTTCCTACGCTCCAAAAGTCGATTTTACAAGCCTGTCGAGTTCATCAAAAACCTGTGATTGTCGCAACTCAAATGTTAGAGTCTATGATTCACAATCCGCGCCCGACTCGTGCGGAAGTCTCTGACATTGCCAATGCGATTTATGATGGCGCAGATGCCCTGATGCTGTCAGGAGAAACGGCGGTGGGCGATTATCCGATTGAGTCGGTGAGAACAATGGCGCTGATTGCGGAAACTGCTGAGGCTCAATTAACTACTTCCCGACAATATGTCACGGGAATTGAGGCATATTCTATTGGAAATTCGGTGGTTCATGCAGGCTGTCAACTGGCGGAAAATCTCCATGCAAAGGCACTAATTTGTTTTACAGAGCATGGATTTACCGCCCGGTTATTGTCGAAATATCGTCAATCTATTCCGGCGATCGCAGTCACTACCGATGAGTTTATTCAGCGGCGCATTGCGCTATATTGGGGATTGCAATCGTTGCAACTTCAAGAGGTTTCTAATACAGATGAAATGATTGTTTTATTAGAAAAAACAGTCTTGGAACAGAAATTGGTCGGGAAAGGCGATCTGGTGGTAATTATTGCCGGGTTACCCCTCCCCATTACCGGCGTAACTAACCTGATTAAAGTGCATCGTATCGGGGAAAGTTATGCAGTGTAAGGGAAAGAAATAGGACTTCCCCAGTCTTTACCCCTAAACCCATAATATAGAAGTGAGTCAGGGAATCGCCTCTATATTATGGGTTTAAGGCAATGAGACATGAGTTAGGGGTTGGAACCCTTGCTTGCTGTCTGTTGAATTTTAGAATAAACAGTTTAAAATAGTTGGCAGTCGAGTCAATTAGGAATCAATTCAATGCGTTTACCTCAAAAATTAATGCTTCTCGGGTCCGGCGAACTGGGGAAAGAATTTACGATCGCCGCTCAACGTCTCGGGAATACAGTTATTGCTGTTGATCGCTATGCGAATGCTCCCGCAATGCAAGTTGCGGATTATTCGGAAGTGATTTCTATGTTAAATCCGGACGATTTGGAACGCATCGTCAATCACCATCAGCCTAATTTTATTATTCCCGAAATTGAAGCCATTCGCACAGAAAAATTGCTAGAATTTGAGAAAGATCGGGGCATTGTGGTTATTCCCACGGCGAAGGCAACCAACTACACCATGAATCGCGATCGCATTCGGGAACTCGCCCATCGAGAATTGGGCATTAGAACTGCTAAATATGCTTATGCTACCACCTTAGAGGAATTAATCGCCGCTTCAGAAGAAATCGGATTTCCCAATGTGGTTAAACCCGTGATGTCTTCTTCCGGAAAAGGTCAATCAACGGTACGCGATCGCAGCGAAGTAGAGGCATCCTGGAACTATGCGATCGCCGGTTCCCGAGGGGATACTCAAAAACTAATTGTTGAGGAATTCATTGAGTTTGAACTCGAAATTACTCTCCTCACAATCCGCCAGTGGGATAGTCCCACCTTGTTTTGTCCGGCGATCGGTCATCGTCAGGAACGAGGCGACTATCAAGAATCTTGGCAACCGGCAGATATTTCACTAGAACGAATCCAAGAAGCAGAGGCGATCGCTCAAAAAGTTACCGATGCTTTAGGCGGTGCAGGTATTTTCGGCGTCGAGTTTTTTATCACTAAAAATGAGACGATTTTTTCCGAACTCTCCCCCCGTCCCCACGATACCGGCATGGTAACCCTCATCTCCCAAAATCTTAATGAATTTGAGCTTCATCTGAGAGCCATTTTAGGGCTGCCTATTCCTAAAATTGAACAATTGGGTCCTTCTGCCAGTGCCGTTATTTTAGCCCAAGACTATTCCGATTCAATTTCTTATCAAGGGGTAGCCGATGCCCTCATCGAACCGGATGTTGATTTAAGATTATTTGGTAAACCCGATTCTCGTCCTTTCCGCCGCATGGGAGTCGCTTTAGCAAAAGGTCAAACCATTGCAGAAGCAAGGGCAAAAGCAACCCGGGCGGCTAATACTGTCAAAATTGGCAAATAATCCCTGAAAAAGCCTAGGGCATCGGTACAGAAACAGGAAAAACTGGGGTTTTTGGCAATATTTCTGCCCTTTAACACCCAGTTTGGGCCAAAAGCCAGGTTTTTGCTGTTCCTTCTTTAATCCGATACCGATGCCCTCAATCAATGACTCGCCCAGGGGGCTAAATTTAACCTTAAATGTTGGACTGCCAGATTCTTGGTAACTCTGTCTGGGGGATGAGGGATAAATCTCTCTAGTGAGGGAGCCAGTTTTTCCTTTTATTTTTGGATAATAGTAACAGTTTCTAAATAAACCCTCCTACTATCGGCGTGCCTTAGTCTTGGCTTTTGCCAGGACTAAGCATTCTTTCTACAGATTAATTGAAGGGTAGAAGACTTAAAGAAATATTTTTAGGGGTTCTTAATTTAAACCCCTCCATTATTTTAAACGATACTTCCATCAAAATTTTAGAGTTTTTTTCCATCTGTTTCTGACTTTATTGATGAATTCCCGTTAAGCCAGCCCATTAGAAATAAATCAAGGAGAATCCCTTAAAATGTTAAACAATTTAAAAGCCAGCTTAATAGCATCTGGAGTTGTGGCGTTAATGCTGCCTGTTTCCAAAGTGGCGATCGCCCAAGAATATCCCGGTTGTTTTATGATTGATTCTTCCGGCCAAGCCCTGAATCTCAATAATCTCTGTGAACCTCCCTTGCAAACCGCCAGACCGGGCAACCTCGCCCCCGGACAAGGGGAAAATGTCCCAGGGGCCGAGGTAGGAACCCCCGGTCAGGTCCAAACCCTCCCCGATGGCAGCACTCTTCAAACCCTCCCGGATGGTACGACTATTCAAACCCTCCCCAATGGCACAACAGTGACAACTCGGACGGGTTCTAACCCGATTCAAACCCTGCCCGGACAAGCCCCACAAGGTATTCCCACTCCTCAGCAGGTTTCTCCAGGGACTTCCACTCAGCAGCAAGTTTCTCCAGGGACTTCCACTCAGCAGCAGGTTTCTCCAGGGACTCCCACTCAGCAGCAAGTTTCCCCAGGGACTTCCACTCAGCAGCAGGTTTCTCCAGGGACTCCCACTCAGCAGCAGGTTTCTCCAGGGACTCCCGTTCAAACGAATCCTGAGAATTTTCAAGTTAATCCTGGGGTTCAGCAGCAAGTCAATCCCGGAGTTCAGCAGCAAATTAGTCCCGGAGTTCAGCCGCAACAACAGCAAATTAGTCCCGGGGTACAGTAAAGGTTAGAAACCGGGTTTTTTACCCCTGCGCAACCCCTTGGGCCTAAAAACCCGGTGTTTTGTCTGCTGATCTCTAATACTGTACGGACCCCCAGCCGTTCCCGGTAAACCACTCCGTCATCAGGGGAGGCCAGCCGATTGCGTATGATAGAGGGAGACCTTCAACCCCTATACTGATAAATTCCGTGTCAGTCAATCGCACTATGACCCGTAAGCATTCAGGGCATCCCTTGGGGCGTCTGCTGGAATATGGACATCAATATCGCGTTCAAATCTGGCAGGCGATCGCCTGTTCTATTCTCAATAAATTGTTTGACTTGGCACCTCCGGCCCTGATTGGGGCGGCAGTAGATGTGGTTGTCAATGAAGAAAACTCTTTCGTTGCCCGATTTGGAGTGACTGATGTCTTAGGACAATTGCTGATTCTCAGTGGGCTAACCTTTATTGTTTGGGTGTTGGAATCGGTCTTTCAGTATGCTTACGATCGCCTCTGGCGGAATCTGGCCCAAACCCTACAACATGATTTACGCCTGGATGTTTATCGCCACTTACAAGACCTAGATTTGGCCTATTTTGAGGAGCGTTCTACTGGCGGTTTTATGTCTATCTTAAATGATGATATTAACCAATTAGAACGCTTTTTGGATGTCGGGGCGAATGAAATTCTCCAGGTCGTCACTACGGTGATTATCATTGGCACTGTCTTTTTTGTGTTAGCGCCGTCGGTGGCCTGGATGGCACTCTTACCGATGCCTTTTATTATTTGGGGTTCGATCGCCTTTCAGAAATTGCTCACCCCGCGCTATGCTGAAGTTCGAGAACAGGTCAGTTTGCTCAATAGCCAACTCAGCAATAATTTAAGTGGAATTACCACGATTAAAAGCTATACGGCTGAGGTTTATGAGAGCAAACGTATTGGACGATTGAGCGAAAATTATCGTCAAAGCAATCGACGCGCAATTGCTTTATCGGCGGCGTTTATTCCCTTAATTAGAATTATTATTCTGGTGGCTTTTACTGCAACCTTATTATTTGGGGGTCTAGCTACGGTAGAAGGGAATCTGGCGGTGGGAACGTACAGTGTTTTAATCTTTTTAACTCAGCGGTTATTATGGCCGTTAACGCGGTTGGGTCAGACTTTAGATTTGTATCAACGGGCAACGGCTTCTGTCGCCCGCGTGATGAATTTATTAGATACCCCGATCGCCACCCATCCGGGGAACAAACCGTTACCGTTTCAGACAGTACGGGGCGAAATTCAATGGCGAGATGTTAGCTTTGCTTATTTTGAGCGCAATCCGGTGATTAATCACTTATCCCTAGAGATTCCTGCCGGAAAAACTATTGCTTTAGTGGGCGCGACAGGTTCGGGGAAAAGTACAGTGGTGAAGCTGTTGCTGCGACTGTATGAAATTCAGTCCGGAAGTATTACCTTAGATGGGATAGAATTGCGCGATATTCAGTTGCAGGATTTGCGACGGGCGATCGGGTTAGTGAGTCAGGATGTGTTTTTATTTCATGGAACTGTCGCTGAAAATATCATTTATGGCAGTTTTGATGCCAGCTACGAGGATGCAATTGAAGCAGCAAAACTAGCAGAAGCTCATGATTTTATTATGGAACTGCCCCAAGGGTATGACACCATTGTAGGAGAACGGGGGCAGAAACTTTCTGGGGGACAACGACAACGGTTGGCGATCGCCCGGGCCCTGTTGAAAAATCCGCCGATTTTGATTTTAGATGAAGCGACATCAGCGGTGGATAATGAAACGGAAGCGGCGATCGGGCGTTCGTTGGAACGAATTACGCAAAACCGCACAACGATTGCGATCGCCCATCGTCTCTCTACCATCCGAAATGCGGATTGCATTTATGTCATGGATCGGGGAGAATTGGTAGAACGCGGCACTCATGAGGAACTTCTGGAACGAGGAGGGATTTATGCAGGGTTATGGCGTGTACAAATGGGTTTAAAATAATCCAATTTATCCAATCGCAACGCAAGAGTAAATAGCAATGACTGGTTTTTTACCGGGGAACCTTCAGCCAGAGAAAGCCGAGGACCGATGGCGTTATGAATTAGCGGATTTTGCCAAAGCTCACCAACAGGAATTAGCCGCTCTTTCCTGGGGCCTCTGGCTAGAAAATCAACATAATGGCAGCGTGATGGGAATCGACTTACAACCCACACCCCATTTTATTTACTGCCCAAAAGAGGCGGTGCTTAAACTCAATGAAACCGTGGGGAGTTTCTTACAAGAAGTCGTGGGAATTGTTGAGGGGTTTAATCCAGAAACTGAGGTGCTTCTCGTGGGGATTAATCAAGGGCAGCTAAAGGTGATAGAATTTGTCACCGATCCACCCCCTCCCCAATGTTTTGAAATGATATCTACGGATGTGGATACGTTATTGGACCGATTAGAACAGGGTCTGGCAGAACGGGTCAAAGGGTAAGCGTTACAGGACTGGGTTGAGGGGAAGGGTAACGGTAAACGTCGTCCCTTGACCCAGTTGGCTTTCCACGGTAATTTGACCCTGATGCAAATCCACGGACCGTTTGGCGATCGCCAATCCTAACCCGGTTCCGGGAATGGTTCCCACATTAGAAGCCCGAGAAAAGGGGACAAACAAGGTGTTGATTTCTTCAGGGTCAATGCCAATTCCGCGATCGCAGATTTGAAAAACTACCTCATCGAAATCAAAAGATAGGGTAATTAAAATCTCCCCTCCTGCCGGAGAATACTTAATCGCATTGGCAATTAAATTATTGAACAAATGCCACAGTAATTTTTGGTCGAGGTAGGCGGTCCGAGATTCTCCTTTTTGGGTAAAAATTAGGCGATATTCATTTCCAGCACTCAATTGAAAGGTTTCCACAATCCCCTCACAAAACGAGGCCAAATTTAAAGGGGCAGGGTTTAAACTGGTTTTTTGAAAATCCGCCTTGCCAAATTTTAAAATATCTTCCAGTAACTGATTCAAGCTTTCCGTTGCCGTCACAATTTGTTCCAGATGTTTTTGGGTTTTTTCTGGGGGCCAATTACCCACATACTCCTGAATTAATTCGGCTGAAGATTGAATCGTCGTCAGGGGATTGCGAAATTCATGAGCTGCCATTGACAAATACTGCGCTTTAATTTTGCTCACTTCTTCGGCATTATCCCGCTTCTTTTCGGCGGTAGAAACTGCTTTTTTGACCTCCAATTCTGCCTGATGCCGGGAGAGAGCAATTTCGATAGTTACCCAGAGTTCAGTTTCCCGAAAGGGTTTGAGAATGTACCCCAAAGGCTGAGTTACCTTCGCCCGTTTTAAAGTATTTTCATCGGCATAAGCGGTCAAATAAACCACCGGAATTTCTAAGGTTTCCCGAATTTTATCCGCTGCCATAATGCCATCCATCAGCCCTTGCAGCATGATATCCATCAACACTAAATCCGGCTGATGAATTGCCGCAGCGGCAATGGCTTCTTCTCCGGATGCCACGATATCCACCACCTCATATCCCATTTTTTCTAGGCGCAGGGCAATATCTTCGGCAATAATGGCTTCATCTTCTACAACCAGAATTTTATGTGACATGACAGGTTTCCCCCAACTTTAATCGGTACGATGAGACAGAATTCCTGTCCCTCAAGTTTTGTGTCAATTATAAAACTGAAATCGCCTGGGGTAAAGCACAAAGAGGTTGGAAATTAAACCTAGTTGCGGGTCCCCGGAACAGCATTAAAGACCTTGGGGAGAGGGAAAGGTAATTTGAAAGCAAGCTCCGTGACTATTTTTAATATCTAGGGTTCCCCGTAATTGTCGAGTCAGCGCACGGACTAAGCGCAGTCCTAAAGAGGTGGTTTTTTTGAAGTCTAATTCGTCAGGTAAGCCCCGCCCTGTATCGCGCACCATCAGATTTAATTGCTGATTATCTTGAGCTGTCAATTCAATAAAGATGGTTCCTGCTCCCTCATCAATAAAAGCGTGTTTGAGGGAGTTTGACACCAGTTCATTGAGCAATAATCCGCAGGGAATAGCGGTATCTAAGTTAAGAGAAACATTTTCAATGTGCAGTTTTAAGCGAACTTTTTGCGGGCTAATATTATAGCAGGCAAATAAGTTGCTGGTCAGACTTTCAATATAATCATTGAAATCTATTTTAGCGAGGGTATCCGAGTGGTAAAGTTTTTCATGAATCAAGGCCATTGAAGCAATGCGGTTCTGACTATCGCGTAAAATTGATAAAATTCGCGGTTCTTCAATATAAGAACTTTGCAGGGAGAAGATACTGGAAATCACCTGCAAGTTATTTTTGACGCGATGATGCACTTCTTTGAGGAGGAGTTCTTTTTCTTCGAGGGAGGCTTTAATTTGGAATTGGGCTTTTTTGCGATCGCTCAATTCAACTTGCAGCCGTTCATAAAGTTCTGACTGCTGAATAGCGATGGTCAGTTGAGTGGCTAGAGAGGCTAAAAGGTCAATTTCCCAGCCTTGCCACTGCCGGGGTCCTGAACATTGATGAGCAATTAATAATCCCCACAGAGTATTTTTTTCAATGATGGGAACGACCAATTTTGCTCGGACTTCAATGCTTTTCATAAACTCCACTAAACAGGGGAGCACCTGTCCAGCATCCCGATCCACTAAGGCACAAATTCGTCCTTCGATATACCGTTGATAATTTTCCGTGGGAAACACTTCTGGGGGGAAAACTCGATTTAAGACTTTCAGCCAACCGGGTTTAACAGCTTCAGCGATCGCACTGCCGGTTCCATCCTCCCAAACACGATAGACGAGGACGCGATCGCACCCGAGCACTTGCTGCACTTCCTCAACGGTGGTGCTCAAAATCGCCGTTAAATCCAAAGATTGGCGAATCCGTTGGGCGATCGCCCCCAGCAACCGTTCCCGTTCCACCTGTTGCCGCATCGCCTCTTCCGCCTGTTTGCGATCGCTGATATTCAACATCACTCCATCGGCAATGACATCCCCATTCTCCATCCAAGTATAATGGGTATTGTCTTGCACCCACTTCAGTTCTCCGGACGCACTAATAATGCGAAATTCCTGATGATCCCGGGGTTGTTGTCTCCCCCCGAGGGAGGCAATGCGCTCACGAAACCCCTCGCGATCGTGGGGATGGACCCGGCCAAATAATCCCCATAAATCGGCCATTGCATCCATTGGGTCGATGCCGGTGAGTTCTTTAATGCCATCGCTGATAAAGGGCACTGTAATTCGTCCATCGGTGCGCATGATCGCCCGATACATCACCCCAGGCAAGTTGGCGGCGATCGCGGAAAACTGGCGATCGCGTTGCTCTCGTCGGGCAATTTCAATTTCTAGCCGTTCCACCGTCCGGGCTAATTCCGCAGTTCGCTCTTGTACCAACGCTTCTAGGCTTTGATTTTGGCGATCAATCTTAGAAATCAATTGATCCCGTTCCTGCTCCGCCTGTTTTTGCTCTGTGATATCTTGTACCAGAGATAAAATCGAAATCGGATGTCCCCCCTCATCTAACAGCGCGGAATTATGCCACTCACACCAAATTACTTCCCCGTCTTTTGTATAGTTTCGGTGATAAACCACATTGTGAGATTCTTCTCCCTCAATGAGGCGAGTGACGGCTTCCGCAACTAAGCCTTCATCTTCCGGATAGTTACAAGGCCACTGTTGCCGAGGAATACCGATGACCTCTGCCGCCTTCCAACCCAGAATTTTTTCGGCTTGGGACGACCACCGCTTTACTCCGATCTCACAATCCCACTCGATCGCCCCTAGGGGAAAATTTTCTACATGAAAGGTTAATCTTTGGTAAGCCTGCCGCAGTTCTTCTTGATTCGATGGGAGACTTTCCCTACCCTCCAAGGGGGGACGGGTGGGGGCGGCCCAGTTAGTCATCCGGTTCTCTGGCTGTTGGCTAAAATTTTGCATTCCTTCCTTCCCGAACTCAAACCCCTCAAGGTTTCACAACTGCTATTTTCCAGCGGCAGTGGCTTTCCTGACGACCTCCAGCCGAGAACCCCAAACCATCTCGGGGGTCGAGTTTTGGTCCCTGACGCTTTCCAGATTTGGCCTGAACCCGCCGGTTTTTTGGACTCCCAAGGGAGGAATTCCGTTAATCCTAGGCTTTCACGACAAAAATCCCAGAGAGTTTACGTCAGGGTGGGCACTGCCTGCATTCCCTAATTTTAGGGTTTGCCATCTCTTTATATTCTGTCGTGAAAAAGACCCAGTTGCCAAAAAAGTTTGACAACTGGAGAACAGCAGGGGAGAAGTTCAGGACCTTCCCCATTCCAGAATGTGCTTCGCCGTCATCTGGGGTTGTTCTAAATGAGGAACGTGACCACAGTTGGGAATCCAGATTAGCTTACTTGAAGCGATCGCTTCTGAGAATTTGTAAGCATCTGCTGTTCCCAAAATTTGGTCATCTTCTCCCCATAAAATTAGAGTCGGTTTCTCTACCTGCTCAATTTTATCCGCTAAAAAGTTGTAACCGCCGCTTTTGGTAAAAGCAATTGTACCGTGATCCCACCCCGGCATCTGTAAATGGAGACTCGCACAAGCGGCGGCATCTGCTGACGCTAACGCGCGATCGCAATACGCTTTCAAACTGATTTGTTGGCGAATTCGAGGATTTCTTAAAAATTGGGTTGCCAAATACCCCAAGGGAGGAAACATCATTTTCCCCATTGCCGGACCCTTGGCAAAACCGGCACTATCAATTAATACCAATTTTTCCACCGCATTGGGGTAAGATAGGGTAAAATCGAGGGCCGCTGCACCTCCCATCGATACCCCTACTAAAATCATCGGCTGTTGAATGAACTGAGTCCAAAATTCATATAAATGGGTTTTAATTGCCCGGGGTGTAATCGGGATTTCTGGCAGGCGATGGGTAAATCCAAATCCCAATAAATCCATCGCCCAAGTTTCCTGTTCCCCTGCCAGCAACGGCAGCAAACGGCGAAACTCAAACACGGAACTATCAAACCCATGTAGCAACAAAATCGGCGAACCCCCTTGACCTTCCCGAACAAAACTCGTGGGAATTGGGCGATCGCTCAAGGAAGTCAGGATATCCTGACATTCAATGCTCTGTGCCAGGGCGATCGAAGTGGATTCAGTCAAAAACTCAACAGCAGAAGGCAGAAAACTCGGAAACATCATTTTAGCTAGAGTCCAAAAGTGTCAGTTGCAAGACACTCAATCAACGGTAAACTAAAAATAGCACGTCAAAGCAGCAATTAAAATTATGGTTTCTCTCGCTCCCACACCCACAGAACTTCCCAAATTAGATGAATTTGCCCAAGGATTACCCAATATTTGCGGCTGGGAAAAATCAGTTCGTTCTGTGGTTCAACACAACGAACCTGTATTTTTGCCTATTACAAATATCCGATTAGAAGATATTAGTGCTGCATTTGCGATCGCCTTGCATATGCACCAACCCACCATCCCTGCCGGACCCAATGGTGAGTATATCGGCCACTTACAATATATGTTTGAACATACCGGCGAAGGCGATAATCACAATGCCGGACCCTTCTCCTGGTGCTACAGTCGCATGGGGGAATTTATCCCTGAACTCGTTGCCAACGGTTGTAATCCCCGAGTCATGTTAGATTACTCGGGCAATTTATTGTGGGGATTGCGACAAATGGGACGCCATGATGTCATTGATAGTCTCAAACGCATCACCTGCGACCCCCAATATTATCTCCATGTTGAATGGTTAGGAACCATGTGGAGTCATGCCGTAGTTCCCTCCACTCCCCTGCCGGATCTCAAACTACATATTCAAGCATGGCAACATTATTTTGCTTCAATTTTTGGCTGGGAAGCCCTCGCCCGAGTCAAAGGATTTTCTCCTCCAGAAATGCACCTTCCTAACCATCCGGATACCCTTTTTGAGTTTATCAAAGCCCTCAAAGAAAGTGGCTATCGCTGGATTATGGTTCAAGAACATTCTGTGGAAACCTTAGAGGGTCATAGCCTCGGATACAAACATCTTCCTCACCGCCTAATTGCTCGAAATTCCAATGGGGAAACCACCAGCATCACCGCTTTAATTAAAACCCAAGGGTCTGATACAAAATTAGTGGCTCAAATGCAGCCTTATTATGAAGCCAAAACCCTGTCTAAACAACAAATTGGTTCCGTGACTGTTCCCCCGATTGTTACCCAAATTGGGGACGGGGAAAATGGAGGCGTGATGATGAATGAATTTCCCGATGGATTCAAACGGACCACCTATGAAATCGCCCAAAATAATGGGGGAAAATCGGGAACTGTTGCTCTGAATGGGACGGAATATTTAGAACTCATTGAAGCCGCAGGCTGTTCCCCGGAGGATTATTCTCCTTGTCAAGCGGTGCAACAACATAAAATCTGGCAACGGCTTGATCCAGAGAATGTCACCCCAGAAAAAATGGCCGAGGCGATCGCGCAGTTAAAGCAAGAAGACCATCAATTTCATGTAGATGGTTCCTCCTGGACGAATAACCTCAATTGGGTGCAAGGCTATGAAAATGTAGTCGGACCGATGAATTCCCTCAGCGCCCTATTTCATCAAAAAATCGATCCGCTCATGGGTGATGAAAACTTTACCCAAGAACCGCGTTATCGTCAAGCCTTACTGAACAATTTGTTAACCCAAACCAGTTGTTTCCGCTACTGGGGACAAGGAATGTGGACTGACTTCGCCCGGTCCATTTATGAACGGGCGATCGCGCAGTTAAATAACGACTTTTAACCCTCTAAGTTCAACATCAAGACGTCAGTCCTGATTAATAAACCTCCTGCTTTCATTCTGGATTGATCCCCCTCCCGTCCCCCTTAGATCCCCCTCCCGTCCCCCTTAAGAAGGGGGAAGCCAGAGGAATGAATGTTTATTTAACGGGGGAAGCCAGAGGGATAATTGTTTGTTTAACGGGGGAGGCCAGAGGAATGAATGTTTAATTGCTGGGGGAAGTCAGAGGAATACTTGTTTGTTTAACGGGGGGTTCAAGAAATTTATGCAAGAAGTCTAATATTTGTAGTAAGGAATTTCCATAAAAAAAGGCGGCATTACGAGGTCTTAATGCATTACTAAAGCCCCCCTTAATAAGGGGGGTTGGGGGGATCTCCCCTACAAGTTTTATTTTTTGGAGTTCCCTAACGACTGAAGTTGTTACTACTTAACGGGGATATCCATCTCTAGGGTTCTGACTAGAAATGCCCATTTATCAGCAGCTTCTTCAATGATTTTTGCCGTGGGTTTTCCGGCACCATGTCCCGCTTTGGTTTCAATGCGAATCAAGACGGGTGCATTGGAGGTATGTGCTTCTTGTAAGGCAGCGGCGAACTTGAAACTATGTGCGGGAACAACGCGATCATCGTGGTCCGCTGTAGTAATCAGCGTGGCGGGGTAGGCAGTACCGGGTTTGAGGTTATGTAAGGGAGAGTAAGCATACAAGGCTTTAAATTCATCGGGATTATCCGGGGAACCGTAATCAGAACACCAGGCCCAGCCGATGGTAAACTTGTGGAAGCGTAACATATCCATGACGCCGACGGCAGGGAGGGCGGCAGCGAACAGGTCCGGACGTTGTGTCATACAGGCACCGACTAATAATCCGCCATTGCTGCCACCGGCGATCGCCAGTTTCTGGGGTCGCGTGTACTGATGTTCGATTAACCACTCCGCAGCGGCAATAAAATCATCAAATACATTTTGTTTATTGAGCTTCGTCCCCCCTTGATGCCAATCTTCTCCGTATTCTCCCCCACCGCGCAGATTGGGAATGGCAATGATGCCGCCTAGTTCCATCCAGACGACTTGGGAAACGGAAAAACTCGGGGTGAGGGAAATGTTAAATCCCCCATATCCATACAAATAGGTGGGATTATTTCCATCCCGTTGAATTCCCTGTTTATGGATAATGAACATCGGCACTTGAGTACCATCTTTACTGGGGTAAAAGATTTGCTCCGTTGTATAGTTATCCGGGTTAAAGTCTACCTCGGGTTTTCGATACAGGGTACTCTCCCCCGTCACCATATTGTAACGATAAATCATGGGTGGGGTGGTAAAGCTGGTGAAACTATAAAAGGTTTCAGTATCGTGGCGTTTGCCATTAAATCCACCGGCAGAACCAATTCCCGGTAATTCGACTTCTCGAATGAAGGAACCATCGAGGTTAAATAGTTTAATTTGACTGCGAGCATCTTTGAGATAATCGGCGACAAACTGATTATTTAAAAGGCCAATACTTTCTAAGGTTTCTGGTGCTTCGGGAATGAGTTCTTGAACCTCACGGGTACGAATATTCAGGGAAATCACCCGACTCCGGGGGGCATTTAAGTCCGTTTGAAACCAAAACAAATCCCCTTCTTTATCGATGAACCCATACTGTGCTTCAAATTCGGTAATTAATTCGATGACTTCCGCATCAGGATGGGTTAAATCTTTGTAAAATACCAAATTTTTCGGGTCGGTACCGCGCCAGACGGAGATAATGAGAACGGTGCCATCTTCACTGACTCCCCCGCTAAATCCCCATTCTTTTTGGTCGGGACGATGATAGATTAAAATATCATCCGATTGGGGAGTGCCGAGGCGATGGTAGAAGAGTTTTTGATAATAGTTAACATCTTCATATTGACCTTTGGTGTTGGGTTCATCATAGCGACTATAGAAAAACCCTTGATGATCGTGGGTCCAAGAAGCCCCGGAGAATTTAAGCCATTTGAGATGGTCGGATAAATCTTCGCCGGTTTCAATGTCACGAACTTTCCACTCTTGCCAATCCGAACCGGAGGAAGAGAGGCCATAGGCCATGAATTGAGCATTTTCACTAATGGCAATCCCCCCTAGGGCGATGGTACCATCTTCAGAGAGCTTGTTGGGGTCGAGTAAGACCCGAGGTTGATCATCAAGGTGATTGAGGACATAGAGAACACTTTGATTTTGGAGTCCATCGTTTTTAAAATAAAAATACCGATCGCCTTTTTTAAAGGGGATACCGTATTTTTCATAATCCCAAAGTTCCGTCAAGCGATGTTTGAGGCGATCGCGTTGAGGAATTTCGTTAAGATAAGCAAAGGTCACCGTATTTTGCGCTTCTACCCAAGCTTTGGTTTCCTCAGCGTCAGGGTCTTCCAACCAACGATAGGGGTCGGAAATCTGGATACCGTGGTAGTCATCCACGATATCGCTTTTACGAGTCTGGGGATAGCTGAGGGTTCCGTCGAAATAGGACATACACTTAGGGAATTAAGGAGTGTATTCTAGTGTAGCGTTTTGCCTAGAGGATTGAAGCATTGCCTGTGAGTGTGATGGCGTTTGTACCTACTGACTATAATGGGCGATCGGCAGCGATCGGGTCCCAGGATCCCCCTTCCGAATCAAGACCCCTCCCTCGGGAGGAATGGGGATAGAACCGCCACAGGTGGGGGTAATAGCAACCCCGAGGGCCATTTGCAGTTTGAGGCTGGAACTCGGATTCCCCAACCCGAGGCGATCGGTAATCATCTCCAGATTTTCCCCTCAGTCGAGGCAGAATAGAAACAACTCAATTGCAGTTGCAATTGAGTTCTACTCGTCACCGAATTTTTCCCCACTCCATGTACCCTAACAAGAGAGAAAGGGAAAAACATCGGGTGTAGAAACAGCTTAATGCTAGGGTAGGGTCTAAATCCTCCGGGGTGTCACCCCATAGGGGGAGCACGACTCTCTCAAACTCTAACTGATCCTGATCCAGCGCGGCTAGGACTAAGGGTTTTCTGAAACAGATAACCTGTCCTGGAGCGTCTACAGAGCGGTTATCAGGGAAAAATGCCCTCTTGTTTACCCCGGTCTAAAGCGGACCCCGAGAAAGTGGGTATCCCCCCTAAATCGCCTGTATCAATGAATGGAGGAATTGTCCGTTGCCTGGACTACATAAATTAGATTGAGGTAAATGCTTCCAGTTCCGACTTATTTAGAATACAAGCGCCAGCAATTGGGTAGCCAACAATGGGAAGTATAAAAAAGCCGTTTTGAATTAACCCCGTATTCGAGTGAAGTTGACCCTTTCTTTTTTTACAGTGCTACATTTTTTACTATGGCTAAAATCCTAATTGTTGATGATGACATCACCGTGCAGCTCGTCCTCCAGGACTTACTCGAAAGCGACGGACATCGCATCACCGTAGCGTCTGATGGGACCGAGGGCTTGCGTCTGGCTAGAGAACTAGAACCTGACTTGATCGTTTGCGATTGGATGATGCCCGGACTCGATGGATTAGAAGTGTGTCAAAAAATCAAGTCTGACCCCGAACTTGCGCCGATGTTCTTCATCCTGCTCACCGCTAGGGAAGAAGTGGGCGATCGCATCAAGGGACTCAACACAGGAGCCGATGATTTTCTCTCCAAACCCATCGAAACCGAAGAGTTTCTGGCACGGATCCGAGCCGCCTTACGATTGCAGGGCTTAACCCAGGAACTCAGCCAAGCCAATCAGCAGTTAGAAGCCTTAGTCGAAGTGCAGCGCCGACTCCTCGCCTTTAAGGGAGACACCACCACAGATAATAGTCCCAGCTACCCCTATACGGAAATTCTCAAACCCTTGGGACAAGCGGCTCATGCCAGTCGAGTCTACCTGTGCCAAAATCCACCCCTGTCTACGGGGAATTCCACGCAAACCGCCCATTCTCCCCTTTTGGTGGCCCAGTGGAGTTGCGAAGAATTAAAAATTAAACCCGGATCCGACACCACTCCCCAACCGGCGCAATGTTTCTCCTTAAAAGCGCCTGTGTTGATTGAGCGGTGGGTGTCCCTGTTGGCGCGAGGAGAAGTCATTGCTGATGTTGTGAGTAACTTTCCCGACTCCGAACGGGAAATTTTAGAACAATCCGGGATTCAATCCCTGCTGATTTTGCCCCTGATTGTGCATGGGGAATTCTTTGGATTTATTCGCTTTGACAATTGCACCGAACCTCGGGTCTGGTCCGAGTCAGAAGTCTCCATCCTTCAAGCTGCTGCTGCTGCGGTCTCTCTACATAAAGAGCGGGCCTTAGCGGAAGTGGCCCTGCGGTCTTCGGAAGCTCGCTATCGGGCCATTGTTGAAGATCAAACGGAACTGATTTGTCGGTTTGCCCCCGATGGTACCCTAACCTTTGTGAACGATGCCTACTGCCGGTATTTCGGCGTGAGTCGCAAAGAACTCATGGATGGATCGGTGGTCTCTTTGATACCCGATATCGATCGCAATCCGGTTACCATGCCCGTGGTTACGCGGGAACGCCGGGTCATCCTGACCAATGGAGAAGTGCGCTGGCAACAATGGACCGATCGCGCCATTTTTGATGCCCAGGGGGTGTTGAGTGAGTTTCAAGCCGTGGGACGAGATATCACGGAACGTAAATTAGCCGAGGCAGCGGTTCAAGCCAGCGAAGAACGGTTCCGCCAATTAGCTGAAAATATCGAAGAGGTCTTTTGGATTAGCGATCCAGATTATAGTCAAATCCTGTACGTTTCCCCCGCCTATGAGGAAATTTGGGGACTAGAACGCCAGGAATTGTATGAGAAACCCACCGCCCGTTTAGAGGCAATTCATCCCGACGATCGCCAAGCCGTCCTGACTGGATTGATGCCGTTAGATCGCCTTGATCGCGAATATCGAATCATTCGGCCCGATGGTTCTATCCGCTGGATACGCGATCGGGGTTTTCCCATCCGTGATGAAGAAGGCAAAATCTACCGCATTGCCGGAATTTCTGAAGATATCACTGAAATCAAACGCGCTGAAGAGCAATTGCGTCATGCCTTGGCGAAAGAACGAGAAATCATGGAGTTTAGAACCCGGTTTGTTTCAATGGTTTCTCACGAATTCCGCACCCCCATGACTACCATTCTTTCTTCCGCTGATTTACTCGAATATTATTTAGAGGAATGGCCCCATGACAAACTGGATAAAAAGTTCCAAGCCCTCCATCGCATTCAATCGGCTACGGTGAACATGACCCAACTCCTGGAAGATGTCTTGTTCATCGGGCGGGCCGAAATGAGCCAACTTCCCTTTAATCCACAGCCCCTTGACCTCGCCCCGTTTTGTGAAGGAATTGTAGAGGAATTTCAGTTTTCTGCAACCAAAAATTACAAGATTAATTTTGTTCAACATTACTCTAAAGAGTTTTTGAGCAATAAATTTCGGAAGCCTTATTTTGATGAAAAATTATTACGATATATTCTAAACAATCTGCTTTCCAACGCGATTAAATACTCTCCGGAGGGGGGAGAGGTGTATTTTGAATTAACCTGTACCGAAACCGATGTAATTTTTATGATTAAAGACTCGGGGATTGGGATTCCCTCCGATGAAATCCCCCGCCTGTTCCAAACGTTCCACCGCTGCGGAAATGTCGGAAATATTCCCGGTACAGGGTTGGGGTTGGCAATGGTTAAACGCAGTACCGACTTACATGGCGGGGAAATTTCCGTCAAAAGTGAGGTAGGATTCGGGACCGCATTTACCGTTAGACTTCCTTTGTATAGCCGACAGCGAGAAGAAGATTCAACGTCGCAGCAAGTGGGATAATTATCCTCAGCCGATTATCCTGATCCGTCTGTGCTCAATTCTGCCGCTTCCCGAATTTTGGGGAAGTGGAAATGACTGTTTAACGGGTCTGGGCGGGTGCTGTTCTGATAAACTATCTCTTATGATGACTGAATACTTTGCAACGGTTGCTCGGGGTTTAGAACCCATTGCTGCTCAAGAATTAGAACGGTTAGGTGCGCGGGATGTTCGTCCGGACTTTACTGGAGTCCATTTTTCGGGCGATCGCGCGTTACTTTACCGAGTTAATTTATGGGGAAGAACGCTGTTTCGAGTTCTGGTTCCAATCCGAGAATTTTCTTGTCCCAATGCGGAAATCCTGTATCAAGAAGTCCAATCTATTGATTGGGAGGCGTATCTCGATCCCGGTAATACTTTGGCGGTGAACTGTACCGGCAGCAATCAGAAACTCAATCACACTCATTTTACTGCATTACAGGTCAAAAATGCGATTGTAGACCAACAGCGCGATCGCACGGGAGAACGGTCTACGGTGGATCCGAAGGACCCGGATTTGTTGCTAAATCTGCATATTCATGGCGATCGGGCTATTCTCAGTTTAGATAGTTCGGGAAACAGCTTACATCGACGCGGATATCGTCCAGCAATGGGGACTGCACCCCTGAAAGAAACCTTAGCGGCAGCTATTTTAGAACTGGCTGAATATTCCCCAGAACAAACCTTTTTAGACCCCCTTTGTGGGTCCGGAACTTTACCTTTAGAGGCGGGTTTAAAGGCATTAAATATCGCCCCCGGATTGTTTAGAGAACGGTTTGGATTTATGAGTTGGCGCGATTTTGACCTAGAACTTTGGCAGGATATCCGCCAAGAAGCCCTAGACGGTCAAAAAGGAGAATTAGCGGCCCCCATTTACGGCAGCGATCGCGATCGGGATGTGATCCAACAAGCGTATCTGAATGCGGAAAACTGTGGATTAGATGCTCACGTTCACTTTTCCATTCAAGAATTTTATCAGATAGAACCCCCTGCCGAAAGCGGGATTTTGATCTGCAATCCTCCTTATGGAGAACGTCTCGGTGAAGTTCATCAACTCGGGGATTTTTATAAATCTATGGGAGATATTTTAAAACAGCGTTTTACCGGATGGACCGCTTATATTTTATCCGGGAACAAAGAACTTACCAAAAAAATTGGGCTGAAATCTTCAAAACGCATTCCCATTTACAACGGTTCCTTACCTTGTAGCTTACTTAAATATGAATTGTATTAAGTTTGAGGTCAGATGACTCGGTAGGGGAAATCCCTGGGGAAACCCCCTACCAATTTTACTTAGTCTTTCTCAATTTTAACCGATAGAATTTTATCTCCAGCGCGAATCGAGTTGACGACATTCATATCTTCGGTTTTACCAAAAACCGTATGTTGTCCATCTAAATGGGGTTGGGGAGAGTGGCAAATAAAGAATTGACTTCCCCCGGTATTACGCCCTGCATGGGCCATTGATAATGTACCCGCTAGATGTTTTTTGGGGTTAATTTCACAATTAATTTTATAACCCGGACCCCCAGTGCCGGTTCCATTGGGACATCCCCCTTGGATCATGAAATTGGGAATGACGCGATGGAAGGTTAATCCATCATAAAACCCACTTTCCGATAATTTGGTAAAATTATCCACGGTATTCGGGGCATCTTTATCGAACAGATCCAGATGAATCGTTCCTTTGTCGGTTTCCATAATGGCGCGAGGCATAGGTTTCTCCTTCAATTGATTCAGATTTAAGGGCGTTCTCAGTAGGTGCGATCGCCCATGACAGACCTATATTACCTTAGAGCGTCGGTTGTTGGGGAGATGGGGGAAATTGGGGAGATTGGGGAGATTGGGGAGATGGGGAGGATGGGGGAGATTGGGAGGATGGGGGAGATGAATTTTTTGCGTTCATCTTTGGGAAGCATGATGTTGATTACGGCTGGATTGTTGTACTGTAATACTGAACAGATTGGAGTCAATTATGGATAGCGAACAAACTCAAGAAATTCTCAGTTTGCGGGAGAGAAAGTTAACGCCAAAGCAAATCGCCCGCAAAATGGGATTGAAAGTCTCAGACGTTACCGGGTTTTTGAAGGAACAAGCGGAACAAGTAGCGATCGCCCGTGAGGAATCTGGAGAATTACCCCCTTTAGTCGAGTGTTTAGTCAATACCAATTGTCTGCACAGGCTGTTTCCACCCGAAGATGAACTCAACCCAGCCTCGGACGAAGATGAGGATGACGAAATCCATAACAAGAGAGGGCCGGGTTTTGCAATAGTTACCGTAACGCGATCGCCTGGATTTAATCGCTATATTACTTGTAATTACCTGGTCGATTATTGGTGTTTAGGGGTCAAAGATGCCTCGGGACCGCGCAAATACAACCGCAGTGAATATGAAAGAATTATCAACTTGTATTATGACTCCTTAATTGGAGGTTCTGAGAGAATTTCCTTAACTGAGGCTCAAGCCATTGTCTGGGGTGCGGTTGAATATGCCGAAAAATTAGGCTTTAAACCCCATGCGGATTTTGAAAAAGCCAAAAAGTATTTAGGGGAATGGGATCGGGAAGTTGAAATCGAATTCGGAGACAATGGAAAACCTTTATATCATAGCGGACCCTACGACAATCCTACCTCAATTATTAATACCTTGAACAAGTCGGTGGGCGAAGGAAACTATCATTATATAGTCGGATTAAATCCCGATAACGAGGAGTTCTCTGACTTTATCTAAGTCAGTTTAAATAAGGTCAATGGGTATCAAAATGTTGATTATTCCCAGTTTTGACACCCATTGAGTTTAGCTTGCATTAAATGCCATTTGCCAAAATTCTGTTTCAAATTGAGCGATGGTGATTACCGTTTGTTCCGCTTCTTTCTGAACCTCCGGTGAGGCATCCTTGAGCATTTCATCCGCTTGTTGTTCTAACAATTTGACGTAATCGGTAAAGCCCGGATTTCCCCAGCGATCGGCAAATTCAGTATAGGGTTCCGGCATGGGTCCGGGCAATTGCCACCCTTGATTATAAGCTAACTCTACCGCCCACAATCCTGTTGTTTGGACGGCATAAGGAGTCCCGGCGAGATTTGCTAAAAATTGGCTGTATTCTTCACAGGTGCGCTGTTTAGCAACATCCAAGGATAAATTCCGTTCAGCCGCTTTGATTTGAAACCAATTCAATTCATCTTTTAAGGCGGTTAGTCCCCCTAACAATACATCAAAATGATGGCGAGGCGCAACGGATAAAATTCGGGCTACCATCCGCGTAAATTCCACCACAAATTGATAATCCTGCACGAGCCAAGTATTAAATTGCTCTGGAGTAATCGTGCCTTGTTTACACCCGTCTAAAAACGGATGCACCGTGGCTTTCTGCCAAATTGGTTGATGGGTTTTCAGGATTTCTTGACAGGTGAGGGTCATAATTTCAGGAGAATAAACAATAGGTTTAGAGTCAATAATTTGGGGATAAAATTGCCCCACTGGGTTATAAAAGTGGCTGAAACCGCCTGGGGTTCATACCAAATCCGGTTGTTAAAAGTCGGGTTTTTCTTCAGCCCGCGCAGGCGCGTTTACGTCTGTGGAGCTAGGCCTTTGAGGGTACAGGGTTTTATAGACTGATCACAACCGGATGCCGGATTAGTTGCTAGAATAGGCGCTTTCTATTTCAGCTAATTCCATCCAACGTTCCGTAGCTACTTCGATTTCATGGGCCAAATCCTGAACTTTTTGATGAAGTTTTTGGACTTCAGTAACAGCCCCGGGTTCAGCATGATAAAGGGCTTTTTCCGTTGCGGCTTTTTCGGCTTCCATTTCGGCAATTTTGGTTTCGAGTTGCTGATACTCTCGCTTTTCCTTGGAGGAAAGTTTGCGCTGGCGATTTTTATCCCAACTGACCCGTTCCGACTTGTCAACGGTGGCGGTTGGGGAGTCGGATTTTTTCTCGGGTTGGCTGGCTGTTGCCAGACGTGCGGCTTCTGCGGCTTCGGCTTTTTGGTATTCGAGATAAACTGTATAATTGCCGGGGTACTGCCGGAGGTTACCCCCTTCTTGTAAGGCAAAAATGGTATTGACGGTGCGATCGAGAAAATAGCGATCGTGGGAGACAACGATCGCACATCCGTTAAAATCATCCAGGTAATCTTCTAGGACGGATAACGTTTGCACGTCTAAGTCATTGGTCGGTTCGTCCAAAATGAGAATATTGGGCGCACTCATCAAGACGCGGAGTAAAAACAGTCGCCGTTTTTCGCCTCCGGAGAGTTTATGAATGGGTAAATATTGTTGATTCGGGGGAAACAGAAACCGTTCTAACATTTGGGAGGCAGTAATTTGGAGTCCGTCGGCAGTTTTCACTAATTCCGCTTCTTCCTTGACGTAATCGATCGCCCGTTGATTTTGATCCGCAGCGGCGAGTAAATCATCACAGTGTTGGTCAAAATAACCGATATGGATGGTACTGCCAATCTCTACGGTTCCTGAATCCGGGGCAAGGCGTCCCGTAATGATATCCAGTAAGGTGGATTTGCCGATGCCATTTTTGCCGATAATTCCGATGCGATCCTCGGGACTAAATTTATAGGAAAAGTCCTGGATCAAGGTGCGATCGCCATAGGATTTCTTGACATTTTCTAGCTCGATCGCCTTCTTGCCAATCCGCCGACTGGCGGTGGAAATTTCCACCTTCCCTAAACTCTGTTTAAACTCCTTATCCTGGAGATCCATCGCCCGACCAATCCGAGCTTTTTGCTTGGTACTGCGGGCTTTGGGTCCGCGACTGAGCCATTCTAATTCCCGGCGCAATAGCCCATAATGTTTGCGTTCCTGACTGGCGGCTGCTTCTTCGGCGAGGGCTTTTTTTTCTAAATAATAAGAATAATTTCCGTCATACGTGTAAAGTTCACCGCGATCAAGTTCAATAATCCGATTGGTGACGCGATCGAGAAAATAGCGATCGTGGGTAATCAGCAAAATTGCCCCGCGAAAGCTATTTAAGTAACTCTGTAACCACTCCACGGAAATTGCATCCAGATGGTTTGTCGGTTCATCCATCAACAGCACATCTGGATCACTCAGTAAAGCCGCAGCCAGGGCGATGCGTTTGCGGTATCCCCCAGAAAGGGTGCCGATTTGGGCGTCAAAATCTTCGATTCCTAACTGACTGAGAATAATTTTGGCTTGGGTTTCCAGTTCCCATGCGCCGCTGGTTTCCATATTGTGCATGACTTCGGATAACCGCGCCATTAACTGCCCATCTTCAGGGTTGCGGGCAATTTTATGACTGAGGTCCTCATATTCACGGACCAGGTTCATGCGATCGCCACAGTCTGCAAAAACCTGTTCTAATACCGTCCGGTTTTCATCCAGATCCGGTTGCTGTGGGAGATACACGATTCTCACCCCAGAATTTACCAAGATTTGTCCGCCATCCACGGGTTCTAAGCGGGCAATCATTTTCAATAGGGTAGATTTGCCAGATCCGTTCGTGCCGATCAAGCCAACTTTATCGGTGGGATTGAGGCTAAAGCTGGCATCCCGGAGGATTTCTTTAATGCCAAAATCTTTTTTGACGGATTGCAGGGTAAAGATGCTCATCGACTTCCTTTGTACGGCACAGACTCCTCCTTTGTATTATCCCTCAGTCTTTGCTTCGTGGGTAGTGCTTCGGGGTGAATCGCCCTAGAATCGTCTGGCTGCCTAGGACTTGAAACCGAGTTTCTTCACAACAAATCAGGCAATCAGTCAGCAAAACCCGGTGAAAAAATCGGGGTTTTCATGAAGCCGCCCCGGACAAGAAACCGGGTTTTTTCATCCAATATCCCTCAGTTAGCCAGACCTCGGTTATAAAAATCCAGGCTCTAATGGCGGTAAAGTCCCCGGGGGGATCGCTCCTGTTGCTCACCTTCAGCTAGTTGGGGATCGGCGCATTATGAGACGAAATTTGGGAAAACAGAGAGAGTAGAGGATCTATTATCATACCATTCCTAGTTTTTTATTTTGCAATAGTTTTATTGATAAATATTGATAATTTCCTGAACTTCAACGCCATAGAATTAAACTAGCTTGGACTCAAGGGGGTTGAGATCTCCCGATTGGGTGAGATTGTTAATCCAACCTTGAGAAATCCCTAAATTTAGGTCTACCTGGGGAGTGTTTTTTTCTCTTCCTGTAGATGAGAGGCTGATGTATAGGAAGCTGATCCCCAGCCCAGGCGATCGCCTCTCCTATCTGAGAATCGCTTCAATCTCCCCTCCTCTGTAGGGGCGTGAAGGCTAAAACCATCCGAGGACCTAGGGCTGACCCTCATCGGACATCGGGACCTGAAGGGACCATTTTCCCTGGAAAAACCGAAATACAGGTGCATTGTTATGAATCCAGACCCGCTAAACCCTCAAATCCACGGCGATCGCGCGGCGATTCAACTCTGGCTGCAACAACAGCCTCCCCATAAACGCCGCGATCGCTGCCTCTGGGTGAGAGAGTTTTTAGCCTTTGTCGGGAAACCCCTAGCGGTGGTTACCTTAGTCGATGTCCGCGCCTTTGCTCAAAGCCTTGCTGCCCGGGGCATCCCACCCCGACAAGCTCAAGCGCGATTGTCTGTGATCAAGTCTCTCTTTACCTATGGGTATCGTCAGGGGCAGTGGCCCGTCAATATTCCCCTCCAACATTGGCCCAAAGTCCGGGTTAAGGGACCCTCACCTTCAGGTTCAGCAATTCTCACTGAGATTTGGTCTCATTTAGAATCTACCCTCAGACAGAGATTTGGGCGACGGTCTCGGAAACCCGTGACCCCTCAGAAGCAGGCCGTGTTTTGGAGTGGCGTCTGTTTAGCCGGGGTGGCGTTAGTGATTCCAGCCCATCTCAACTCTCAAGCGGAAACCCCTGAAGAAATCACCCTTTCCCAGCCCACACCCCAAGTTCGACGTCAGAGGGTCGCAGACCTCAAAGCGGCTCATGTCCAGGCTTTTCTCGATACGATCGCCTGGGCTGAAGGGACTGCCGGTCCCTCGGCTTATCGGATGCAGTTTACGGGGACTGAGTTTGCGAGTTTTCAGGATCATCCCCGGGAAATTAGATGTGGGTCCGGGCTTTGTTCCGATGCCGCAGGCCGATACCAGTTTCTGAGTACCACTTGGGACCGCATGGCTAAAAAAATAGGGGCGTCTGATTTCTCCCCGGCCAATCAAGACCGCGCCGCGATCGCCCTGTTGGATGAATATGGGGTCTTAGAAGATATTGAAGCGGGTTCCTTCACCTATGCGGTCATCGAGTTGATTCCCGTCTGGCCTTCCTTTCACGATGTAGGCAATGGCGATCGCGCCCGGGCGATCGCCCGGTTGGAACAGGTGTATCAGCAGAAATTACGAAAGCATTCTTTTGAGCAAGTAGCGTTCCAGCCCCAACATTAGCGATCGCTATTTGTGAAATTAGTTAATATTTGTTAATGTTTTGCGAAATCAACTCCCGGTAAGGATTTGAGCAACCCAAGGGGAAAATTTCCTTATTTAATTGTTTAAATTTATTCCCTATTGTTAACCCCAATGATAGAGGGGTTCTCTCCCCTCTATTCCTAAAAATCTCTGCCCCGGGGGGGAGTATTAACTGTAGTCATATCGAGACAATAGAAACATAAGGTAAAGCGAAACTAGGAGTAATCGCATCAATCAATAATAGGGCTGATTTGCCTCAGACTAACAGTGCGAATTGCAGATAAGATAGAATAACAATCACCAAATTTACCGCCCAAACCCTGGAAGCCTGACTCAAAGAGACTATCGATAATCTCGGGCAGCGACCTGCATTATTTAAAGATTCTTAACAATTTTTTCAACGGCTTCACTGAAAATTGCGGGTCTTCAGGGTGTTCATTGCCATCGCACAGGTAGAGTCCAAAACACCAGACGAAATTCAAACTTTTAGGCCCTGCGATCGGCGAACTGAAGAGACAAAAATTAAGGAGAATATCCATGAAAGGCATTTATAATATAGTTACCGTTTTAGCGATTAGTTTAGGAATTGGCCTCGCCCCACCGGCGATCGCAGAAAATTTATCTGAGTCCTCTGTCGCCGAATCCCAGAGTGTGATTGAAGTCGATTCTTATGACTTTGTAGTGCTCGCAGAAGACGCCCTCGATGTGGGAGATTACCAAAATGCTATTTTCCATGCCAACCGGGCGATCGATATCGAACCGGCGTTAGGGAATGCCTATCTGATTCGAGGACAGGCCCGCGCCTATCAAGGGGAAATTCAAGCCGCGATCGCCGACTTAGAACAAGCGGCCCAGGTTTACCGTCAGAATAACAATCAAGCCGGTTATCTGCTGGCCTTGGAATATCTGAAGGACTTGAATGCACCGACTTCTCCTCAAGCCTTAACCCTTCCCGAACTCACCTATTAGGTTTCCAACAAAGCGGCGATCGCCATCCCAGGGCAATGAGTGCCCCTGCCCCCACCTGGATGCGATCGCCCTCCAGGAATCACCCGGTATCACCCGTCATCTCTGAGCAGATATAGCCTGTTCCTTGTCCCCAAAGGATAATCTTTATGACCCTCAAGGCGACCTCAGCCCCATTCCATTACCTGCCCCCCCTAGTAAACCCTTTAAATCAGGCCGCAGTACGAATCCACACCCTACAGCGTCGCGCCCTAAGTGCGATCGTAATTACCCTACTTTTACTCATTCTCACTTATACTCTGGATGTTTTATCCGTTTGGGCTGCGATCGCCACATCAACTGCCCTATCGACCTTGTGTGTATTAAACCTCGTGACTACCACCCTGACCCTGCTCACTGGCATCGCGGGGATCTCGGCAGCCATGACCTTTGTCTCCTATCGTGCTAAGGTGCTGCGGTGTGGTTCCCCCATAGGGAGGACTCGGGGACCCCTGGCTCCCTCCTCATTCAATCCCTAGTTAATCCCCCTCTCAAAGCCTGTTTAAAATTAGACCCAATCGGGTTTTTAAAAGCCGGTTTTCTTCTCACCCGTCCTGGCAGCCTTTCTCCCGGTTAACTCACCCTCTATTAGGGAGGAGTTTTTTCCGGGAATTTTTGTTTTTTTAGGTCAATAGACCTATTGCACAATTGTCTTAAGCCCCCCCTGAATCCAATTTTTATTTCTCTAGCTTCCCCGTTAAAAAAGGGTAGGGGAGTGCGATCGGCTGGAGGGTTGGGAGGATTAATCCTCGAAGGAAACCCAGAATTCTCATACTCAATCCCGTTGTCAAAGACCTATTTTCTCTTTAACTCATACTTTTCTGGCTTCGTCCTTATAGCCCCACCCTTGAGGGTGGGGGTTTTTATAGACGTTTAAAAACCTGATTCCGTATAATATCCAAAGGATTAATTACGCAGAATGTCAGGAATTGAGCAATAGGTAGGGCCTTTTTTCCCGCTGTCCCGCTGAGGGTTGATCAATCCCGATAGAGTTTAGGAATCCCTGGAGTTTGCCTAACCCAGTTTCTGCCGTTCCCCCCTCAAAATTTCGGGAGATCAACCGAAAAAAAAGCTTGTCAAAAGAGTGTTAATCCTGTAAAATTACTGTTTTAAATCGGTCTAAGCCGGTTAAGCGGGCTATTCTAATTGGTAGGGTTGCCCCGGCGCAGGATATCCGAAGGATGGAGCCCAGCTTTTAGGGGGAATCAAGCCAATCAAAATCACTAAACTCTATTCCGCCCCTTGCGGACCCTGCCCCCCGGACTTCGGGATTGGCGGTCCCTTAAGAATTGTAAAGATATGTAAAATCTCCCTTCAGGATCTAGTAAATTAAAGTAAATTGAGCAATTTTTACCTGGGCTTTACTTCCTTCTAAAGTCTATCAGTGGGGTCTACCCATTATTAAACTAGGTTCTATCCGGATCAAAATAGTCAAACCATCCCCGGGGAAAATCCTAAAACATTACAGACATAGCATTTATCAATAAAAACAGTAAGTTCCTTAGAGAAATCAATTTAACCCATTTAAGGTGGTTGAACTCCAAGGGACAGACCCCCATAAACTGAAGTCCCTAAGCACGGATAGAACATGAATTCAGATCCAATTCATATCATTGAAAAAGACTCGTTAATACTTGCGCCAGATACTGAGGTGCGGGAGGCGATCGCCCTCATGAGTCAACAGCGAGTCAGTTGTGCCTTAGTCGTAGATAATCATCAATTAATCGGCATTTTGACAGAACGAGATGTGGTCAGAATGACCGCCGAAATGATGGATATTAACACCCTCCAAGTTGCCGAAATTATGACCCGGAATCCGTTCCGAATTCGGGTTTCCGCTGACTTGGATATTTTTTCCATCTTATCAACCCTCCGCCAGCGCCAAATTCGCCACTTACCTGCTCTGGATGAGTCGGGAAATCTCTTAGGGGTGATTACCCAACATAGTATCCGCAAAGTCCTCCAAGCGACGGATTTATTAAAATTTAAGCAAGTCGCTCAGGTAATGAGCGATCGCGTGATTCACTTACCTCAAACTGCTTCTGTATGGGAAATCACTCAACAAATGACCCGAGATCAGGTCAGTTGTATTGTGATTGTTGACCGTACCGATGACTCACGAACGGTTCCCCTGGGGATGATTACCGAACGGGATATCGTGAACTTTCGGGCTTCCCATTTAAACCTAGCCGAAAGTATGGCCTCCCAGGTCATGAGTACCCCGTTACTGACGATTAAAATCGGCGATTCTTTGTGGAATGCTCATCAATTAATGAAAACCCATGAAATTCGTCGGTTAGTTGTTGTGAATGACTCCGGAAATTTAGCAGGTCTCCTCACTCAAACCAGCCTGTTAAAAGCCCTAGATCCCATTGAAATGGACAGAACCTTAGAGGTGTTACAGGAGCAAGTCAATCGCCGAGTAATGGAGTTAAATCAGGTCAACAATCGTCTCCAAAAAGAAATTACCCTTCGAGAACAGGAATTGCAGGAACGGTCCCGACTGGAGGGGGAATTGAAAGCCCAAAATGCTCGATTGCAGGCTGAGATTTGCGATCGCATCCGAGTCGAAGAGACCCTGGCTCAACGGGAACAAGAATTTCGAGCCTTAGTTGAAAACTCGCCGGATTTAATTTGGCGGTTTAATCGGGAGTTTCGCTATCTTTATGCCAACCCCTCCTCGGAACGTTTATTTGGCATTCCCAGTGGGGAAATTTTCGGCAAAACCCTTCAAGAATTGGGGTTTCCAAATGCCGTAGTATCCCAGTGGAGTCAAGTGCTACAAGAAGCCTTTGAAACGGCGAGTGAACGAACCCTGGAATGTGCAGTGCCTGGACTAGAGGGAGTGAAATGGTGGTTTGCTCGAATTGTCCCGGAGTTGGGAAAAAACGGGGAAGTAGAATCAATTTTAGCCCTGGTCCGAGAAATCAGCGATCGCAAACAGACTGAACAAGAACGTTTGCAACTGCTCGATCGCGAACAAGTCGCCCGCGCCGAAGCCGAAACCGCTACAAATCGGGTGACAAATATCTTAGAAAGTATTACCGATGCTTTCTTTTCCCTCGACTCCAATTGGCGATTTACTTATATCAATCCCCAAGCCGAGTTGCTCTTTCAAAGAACTCAAGAAGAACTCCTCGGGCAAAATCTCTGGGTAGAATTTCCTGAAGCCAGTCAGGGTAAATTTTATGAGGAATACCATCGAGTTGTTGCGGAAAACATTAGCCGGGAATTCCTAGAATTTTATCCCCCCCTCAATCGTTGGTTTGAAATTCATGCTTATCCTGCCAAAGAGGGAATTTCGGTGTATTTTGAAGATGTCACCGAGCAGATACGAGCCGAAGCTTCTTTGAAAGAAAGCGAACAGTTTTTACGCAGCATCTATGAAGGGGTAGAAACGGCAATTTTTATCGTAGATGTTTTGGCGGATGGCACATTTCGCTACTTTGATAGTAATCCCACTCATGAACGGATTTGGCAAATTTCTGCGGAAGAAATGAGCGGGACGACTCCAGAACAACTCTTGCCTCAAGCTGTTGCCCAGCAGGTGACGCAGCGGTATCAGCACTGCATCCAAACGAGAGAACGGATAACCTATGAGGAAAAGCTGCCTTTGGATGGTCAAGAGAGTTGGTGGCTGACCCACTTAAGCCCCATTTTTGATAGTAGCGATCGCATTTATCGTCTGATTGGAACCAGTTTTAATATCACCGATCGCAAGCAAGTCGAAATC
The DNA here is from genome assembly GCF_025370755.1 of Laspinema sp. D2d. GTDB lineage: Bacteria > Cyanobacteriota > Cyanobacteriia > Cyanobacteriales > Laspinemataceae > Laspinema. Next base: position 121,234 of record NZ_JAMXFC010000009.1, read on the forward strand.
GCCCTGGAACAACAACTCAAGCGCGAGCAATTACTCAATGCCATTCAAGACCGAATTCGCTCGTCCTTGAATTTAGAAGAAGTGTTAACAACTGCTGCCCAAGAAGTGCGGCAATTTTTATCCAATGATCGCGTATTAATTTACCGAGTTGATCCTGATGGGACCGGCATCGTTGTTACCCATTCCTCCGATCCCCTAGCGCCTAAGATTAACGGGAATACGTTTCCCCAAGAAAACTTTAGCCCAGAAGAAAGAGACCGTTATACCCAAGGGGAAATAGTCGCGATTGAAGATACGGAGTTAGTCAAACATTTACCTTGTCTATGGGCATTAATCCAAACTCTCAAGATTAAGGCTAAATTGGTCATTCCCATTTTAAAAGAGCAAAATTTGTGGGGGTTACTGATTGCCCATCATTGCCATAGTCCCAGACAATGGCATTCTTCTGAGATAGAATCCCTGCGCTCTATTGCCGGACAACTAGCGATCGCTGTTCAACAATCTACTCTATTTGAACAAGCCAAGGCTGAACTCGTTGAGCGCCAAAAAGCTGAAGAAGCCTTGCAATCCAGCCAACGCTTCGTCCAGAACATCGCGGATACTTCTCCCAATCTTTTATATATTTACGATATTTTAGAACAGCGGAATATTTATGTTAACCGAGAAATTGCTGAAATGTTGGGATATTCTTCTGAAGCAATTTCTAATTTTGGGAATAATTTATTAGCCACCCTAATTCACCCCGATGATCTAGCTAAAATTCCGGAACATTTTAAAACCCTCTCTCAAGCTCAAGAGGGAGAGATTTTGGAACTGGAATATCGAATGAGAAATATTAAAGGAGAATGGCGGAATGTTTTAGCCCGAGAAACGATTTTTGCCCGAACGGAAGATGGCACTGTTAAACAACTCTTAGGCACAGCAACAGATATTACCAAACTCAAAGAAAGTGAAGCCGCCTTGCGGGAAAGTGCCGAACGGGAAAAGGCTGTAGCTTCCGCAGTCCACCGCATTCGTCAATCCCTCGATTTAGGGACAATTTTTGCGGCGACTACGGAAGAATTACAAGGATGTTTAACGTGTGATATTGTTGCTATTTACCGCTTTAATCCGGACTACAGTGGCGAATTTGTCTCAGAAGCGGTCACATCACCACGGGTTTCAGTCTTGCAAAAAAACCGCCAATCCCTGCACCTCTCTGCGCAACCCTCTCCCGGGGAAACTTGCCAAATGCAATCTCTAATTAGTTCTTGTTTAGAATGGCAAGATACCCATCTCAGTCAGACTAAAGGAGGTGCTTTTAACCGAGACGAGAGTTGTTTGGTGGTGGAAGATATTTATCAACGCAACTTTAGCCCTTGTTATTTAGCCCGATTAGAGGAATTTCAGGTTAGAGCTTACATTATTGTTCCGATTTTTTGTGGACCCAAACTCTGGGGATTGTTAGCCGCTTACGAAAGCGATCGCCCGCGCCACTGGCAACCCAGCGATCGGCAGATTGTCATCCAAATTGGCAATCAATTGGGGGTAGCGTTGCAGCAAGCGGAATTGCTCGAACAAACCCAGAAGCAATCAGAAGCCCTCCAAAAAGCCGCGATCGCAGCAGATGCAGCCAACCAAGCTAAAAGTGAATTTCTCGCGAACATGAGTCATGAATTGCGCACCCCACTCAATGCAATTCTGGGATTTACCCAACTGATGAATCGAAATTCATCCTTAAGTCCACAGCACCAAGAACACTTGAAAATTATCAATCAAGCGGGAGAACATTTATTATCCTTAATTAATGACATTCTGGAAATGTCAAAAATTGAAGCGGGGAGAACTGTCTTTAACCCGACTTCCTTTCATTTAATTTCCTTACTCAGAAACCTAGAAGCAATGCTAAAGTTTCAAGCTCAACTCAAAGGCTTAGAACTTCACTTTGAGTTAGATAGCAATTTGCCTGAAATGATAATTTCAGATGAAAGGAAATTGCGTCAGGTTTTAATTAATATGTTAGGCAATGCTATCAAATTTACCCAATCCGGTGGGGTGACCTTACGGGCCAAAATAGAACCCTGTTTTAACCCTAAATCCATCAATAATTTCTCAGATTTTACCGAAACTCCATCTAATCTCTGCATAGAAATTGCCGATACGGGAACCGGCATTGCACCGGAAGAAATGAATCAGCTCTTTGAACCCTTTTCCCAAACTGAAACGGGACGAAAATCCCAACAAGGGACGGGATTAGGATTGCCAATTAGTCGCAAATTTGTGCAATTAATGGGGGGAGATATTCACGTCAGTAGCACCCTGGGAGTGGGGACGGTGTTTAGCTTTAAGATTCAAATTATGGAAATCAACGCCACCCCAGAACCTCCGCTGCAAACGAGGGGACAGGTGATTGGGTTAGACTATGATCAGGAACGCTATCGAATTTTAGTAGTCGATGATGCCGTTAACAATCGCCTGTTTTTAGCAAACCTGCTATCCGAGATTGGGTTTGAGGTTCGGGAAGCAGAAAATGGTCAAGAGGCGATCGCCCTCTGGTCTACTTGGGACCCTCATTTAATTTGCATGGATATGCGGATGCCTGTCCTAGATGGCTATCAAGCCACCCAACAGATTAAAGCCAGTCTGAAAGGACAGGAAACTGTGATTATCGCCCTGACAGCTAGTGCTTTTGAAGAAGAACGAAAAGGAATTTTGTTATGTGGTTGTGATGACTTTCTGCACAAACCCTTTCGAGAGGAAGTCCTTCTCGAAAAAATATCCACTCATCTGGGAGTTCGCTATCGTTATCAACCGGAAATTTCTCTCGATTCTCCAGACTGCGGCCCAACTTCCCACGTTTTGAATACGGATGAAATTAAAAATTATTTATCTCAAATGCCTCCTAAATTTGTCACCGAACTTTATCAATCCGCTTGTCAAGGCTACGATGAAGGAATTTTTTCTTTACTAGAGTTTATTCCCGAAGAAATTAGCCCTTTGGCTCATACTTTGAGAGAATTAACGAAAAATTTTGATTTTGAAATGATTATCGCATTAACGGAACAGGAGGAGGCATGAATTACGCTTTAGGTGAATTAAGTAAACCCCGGGTATCCCAAAACGATCGCCCGAATATTTTGGTGGTGGACGATACTCCCGATAACGTGCGCCTGTTGTCCTCTGTATTGACTGATAATGGCTATCGAGTTTGTAAAGCCTTGAAGGGAGACATGGCTTTAACCGTCTGTAAAAATACCTTGCCTGATTTAATCCTTCTGGATGTCATGATGCCAGGGATGGATGGTTATGAGGTGTGCAAATGCTTGAAGCAACAGGAAACCACTCGCCAAATTCCCGTAATTTTTTTAAGTGCCTTAAATGAGGTAGAAGATAAAGTCAAAGCCTTTGAAGTAGGAGGGGTTGATTATATTTCCAAACCCTTCCAAGAGGCAGAGGTTTTATCCCGAGTTCAAACTCATTTACAGATCCGCCAACTCCAGATTAATCTTCAAGAAAAAAATCTTTGTTTAGAACAAAAAATTAAAGAACATCAACACGCTCAACGCTCTTTGGAAATCACTGAAGCCAAAAATTTGGCGTTGGTCAATGCCATTCCTGATGTGATGTTTCGGATTGGTGAGGATGGATTCTTCTTGGATTATCGGAGTCCCTCTTTAAGGGGTCCTGATGAAATGATAGATAGTCTCGGGAATCCATCCAGTAATACTGTCCAAAAGAGTCAGGATTTTACTCAGAATATTTTTCCCATTTCTGAATCGTTAGCCACTGCTTCGAGTTTTGTGGGCCAGCATATTAATGAAGTTTTATCCGATGATTTAGCCATTTGGATTATGCATTATGTGCAGCAAACTCTCCTGACTTCAGAACTCCAGCTTGGGGAATATATTCAACGGGATAAAAACCTCGATCGCTGGGTTTCTTATGAGGTGCGCTATGTCAAAAGTGGCCCATCAGAGGTGCTGGCGATCGCCCGGGATATTTCCTCTCGCAAACAGGCTGATGCTGCTCGACTCCAAGCTGAAGCTATTATGCGCCATCAAAAGCAAAAAATTGAACAAGCCTTAAAAGAGCTTCAAGAAGCTCAAGTCCAATTGGTTCAAAATGAAAAAATGGTGGGCTTAGGTCAATTAGTCGCGGGAATTGCCCATGAAATTAATAATCCGGTTAATTTTATTTATGGGAATATCTCTCATGTTCAAAATGCCCTCTCTAGTTTAGTCAATCTTTTGGAAGTTTATCAACAAGAACATCCCCCCAATGCCCGAGTGCAAGAAATAATGGAGGAGTTAGATTTTGATTTTTTAGCCGATGATTTAAGAAAAATGATGACTTCAATTGCTGCGGGAGCAAACCGCATCAATCAAATTGTTTTATCTTTGCGGAAGTTTTCCCTCATGGATGAAGCAGGCGTTAAAAAAGTTGATATTCATGAAAATTTGGACACCACCCTAATTTTATTGAAACATCGCTTAACAATATCGGATAACCAAGAGATTGAATTAATTAAAAACTATGGAAACATTCCGCCGATTCTCTGTTATCCGGGCGAACTGAACCAAGTGTTTTTTAATCTTTTAAATAATGCTATTGATGTTTTAAGCGATATCTTACCCGATCGCCTCAAGGCTCAGGAAGTCAATCCCCAACTGCCTGAGTTCGTGCCTTCCATTCGGATTTCTACAGGGTTAACCGATCGCCAAACCCTGTTGATTCGGATCAAAGATAATGGTCCCGGAATCAGTGAATCGGGGCGATCGCGCTTATTTGACCCCTTCTTTACCACCAAACCCGTGGGTAAAGGGAGGGGATTGGGACTCTCCATTAGTTACCAGATAGTCGTCCAAAAACATGGAGGACAACTCTCCTGTAATTCCACCCCAGAAGAAGGCGCAGAGTTCGTCATTGAACTCCCCCTGGTGCAATCCACCGCCGACCCCGGGAGCCTTCCCTAACCCGCGATCGCTGACGAAATCGAAAAGAGCGCTCCCCCTGTGGGAACTTTTTACCGGAGACAGTTTCAGATATTCAATCCCCCTAACGGTTACGGCTTTCCTCCCAGGGGTCCATCGATACCCCTGGGGAGACTCTCTAATCTGACGGCAATCCCTTTCATGTCATGATTTTTTCATTTTTGAGTCAAAAAATCGTTTTAGCCGTCATCCTCCCCTCGAATTCAGCCGATTCTAGGCTTTAGGCCCTCCAGAGATAACTCCATTGTCACATCGGTCAAATGACTCGCATCACATCATCTGGATAGGGTTTAATTCATAATAGAAGCATTTATGGAAACCTCAAAACAATTAGCGGATTGGGTGTCACCTTAAACCCTAAGTAAACCAGCCCATTTCGATGCCGAAATCCACCTGGGCAATGAGTGGGTTTCACCCCTCAGTTCTCAAGGCAGGACGTCGCTCCAACCTCCAACTCCAATCCAGAGGGAAAGGCGATACACCCCCAATTCTGGGGGGGTCCGATCTTATAAAGCCCTCTGAGTGGTCAAGAAACCTGCCCCAACTTTAAGACTTAGTTTGATTGAGAAGACGGAAGATGTTTAATTCAACAGCACTACTCATTGAAGCTTTCGTAGACCGCCTGCAAGAAGGCTACCATCGGACTTACGGAGGATATAAACCGGATTACGCAGAAATCCTAGCTTGGGCCGGTGGTATGGCATTAGAAAATATTGCCAACAGTGATGCCCTGTATCACAACGTAGAGCATACCATTTTGGTCACCTTAGTTGGGCAAGAAATCTTGCGCGGTAAACATATTCGAGAAGGGGGCGTATCCTGCGAAGATTGGCTACATTTCATCATTTCCTTGCTGTGTCATGATATTGGCTATGTGAAGGGAGTCTGTCGCCAAGATGAAGATAGTAAACGACTCTATGCCACCGGCAGAGATGGGCTGAAAGTCCCCATTCCCTTTGGCTCTACGGATGCCAGTTTAACCCCCTATCATGTTGATCGCGGTAAACTTTTCATCTCCGAACGGTTCGGAGGTCATCGCCTCATTGATGCAGAAGTCATTAAACGGAATATCGAACTCACTCGCTTTCCCGTTCCCGCCGATGAAGATCATAAAGATACTTTTAATTATGCGGGAATGGTTAGGGCGGCAGATCTCATCGGTCAATTAAGTGATCCCCGCTACTTGCAAAAAATTGCAGCATTATTTTATGAGTTTGATGAAACTGGGGCGAATAAAAAGCTCAACTACCGCCATCCGGGAGACCTCCGCCGGAACTATCCCAAATTCTACTGGCATGGCGTTTTCCCCTTTATTACTCAAGCGCTGGCTTACTTGAATTTGACCCAACAAGGTAAACAAATCGTCGCTAACCTCTATGCCAATGTCTTCAAAATAGAACATGAAGACCAGCAGCTTTCTGAGGTTGCCTAAACCCCACGGGCGATCGCCTGCAACCTGAGCCCAAATCCTCTGGAATTCGGTTGTTTTAAGTCTGTAAAAACCCACACCTTCAAGGGTGCGGGTTTTTATTAGGACAACCGGATTCCATATCACAAACTTAAGAAAATTTCCCTCCTATCAAAAGGGCGATCGCCATCAAGCGATCGCCCTTTTGACTTCCCATGAAATTAAGGCTATACCCCAGCCTCCGCCTTCAGGGAGACTAGCTTTTCACCTTTCAGCATTCGTCCGGCAGCTTCCAGTAACGATTCCTCCAAATAGGGTTTGGTGAAATAGCCACTAGCTCCCATTTGAATTGCCATTTGCCGGTGTTTGTCTGCACCGCGAGAGGTAAGCATCGCGATCGGTAGAGTGGTAAGTTGGGGATCCTTCTGCATTCGCGAGAGCAGTTCCAACCCATCCATCCGGGGCATTTCAATATCGCAGAAGACCAAATCGCAGGGGAGGCCCGATCGCATTTTTTCCCAAGCTTCTTGACCATCCCGGGCCTGTTCCACCCGGTATCCCGCCTTATTAAAGGTCATGGACAACAGTTCACGGACCGTAATTGAATCATCCACAATCAGCACTGTCGGGTCAATCACCGGCTCCAGTTCAGGTTCAGGCTGAATCCGGTTACCCAGGGCATCCTCCCAGAGAGTGCCGGTGCCTTCGCGCCGTAAACGTCCAGCAGCCAGATCGAGCAACTCTAAAACGTCGGCGATCGCCACAATGCGACCATCCCCCATCACCGTTGCACCGGCAACTCCCACGGGCTTGGGTACAGGTCCTTCGAGTTGTTTAATGACGATTTCCTGTTCCCCTAACACCTGATCCACCTGAAGCGCCAGGAAGTTACCCGCAGAGCGCAGGACCACCACGGAAATGATATCCTCTTCGGGATTGGCCCCATACACCACCCCACGACCCAGGTGGCGATTATAAACCAACAGTTCGCGCAGGTGACGGAAAGGCAACATCGTATCCCGCCAGGGAATAAACGTCTGACCATCGTCCTGGGTTTTAATCCGATCGCGGGGGACATCGATCATATCTTCCACCCCATCCATTGGGAAGGCAATCCGGGCGCGATCGCTAATACAGCACAGGGCCTTAGAGATACTCAACGTCAGGGGCAAACGAATCGTAAAGGTCGTCCCCTTGCCTAGGGTTGAATCAATCGTCACCACCCCGCGAATCGCGCTCAAGCAGGTCCGAACCACATCCATTCCGACCCCGCGACCCGCCAAATCATCCGCTTGATCCCGGGTACTAAATCCAGGCATAAACAGTAAATCATAGACATCCAACCGGGTCATAATCTTCGCCACTTCCGGAGAAATCAGCCCCCGTTGTAATGCCTTAGCTTTCACTTTTTCCGAATCAATCCCCGCGCCATCATCGGAGACTGAAATCACCGTTTGGTTCCCTTGGTGGAACGCCCGCACGACGATCCGCCCGACCGGAGGTTTACCCTTTTTCCGGCGCTCTTCCGGGGTTTCCACCCCATGAGCCAGAGCATTGTTAACCAAATGGGTCATCGGATCGGAGAGTTGCTCCAGAATCATCTTATCGATCAGGGTTTCGCGACCCTCAACCTGAAGCTCCACCTGTTTGCCAAACTTAATCGCATTGTCGCGGACCCCACGCGGGAGGCGATCGGCAGTTTGAGCAAAAGGCACCATGCGCGATCGCGTCAGGCCCTCTTGTAACTGAGTCGTCACCTGGCGCAGTTGGCGGGTCACCTGTTCCGTTTCATCTACCAAAAATTCAATATCTGAAGCTGATTCCCGGACCCGAACAATCAGTTCTAAAATATCTTGGGACAGACTATGAAACGGCGTGAACCGATCCATTTCCAGGGCGCTCCAATCCGACCCATTATTGCCTTGGTCCTTATGGCTGTTACTGTTCCCCACCATAAAGTGGTAGTTTTGTCGCGAAGCCAGCAGAGAAATCTCCAGGAGCGATCGCTCGTACAAATCCTGCATCCGCTGCCCGACATCCGTAAGCTGAGAGACCTGATGCAGCAAATTATCCAAAAACTGCCGCATACGTTCTTGATTCTGCTCGATGCTATTGCGATTAACAACCAGTTCCCCCACCAGATTACTCAGGTTGTCTAATTGTCGCACCGGGACCCGCATCGTTTGCTCAAAGCCCCCACGCCGAGGGGTTCTCCCCCCGGAGTCATGGGAGCCTGTACCTGGAGTTTCAATCAATTTCGTCAGGGTCGCCCAATCATCGGAAGCCGTGGTATCTACATCCGATGGGGGGAAGCTGGATGAGGATGTTGCAGAATTGGCATTTGCCGCCAATGCAGCGGGAGCCGTGGAAGGGCTGGTTGTTCCTGGCTTCTGACTACTCACCGGGTTTAACAGGAGTTCTAACTCCTCAAAACTCGCTTTGAGCGGCCCCATTGCTAACAAATAGTCCAATTCCGTAAAAACATCGGATCCCTGGGTCAGTTTGGGTTCCGGAGGCAAGTCAAGGCGCTCTCGGATGGGGGCGGATATGGCAACAGGCGGGACTTGGCCCGAGTCACTCATCAGCGAGACGGATTGATTGTCCCCAAACAAGGCATCAAAGTCTAAATTAGCCTCTGGAGACGAAGAAAATCCAGACCCTGAAGGAGTTGCCTTGGATGAACCTTGCGGGGGTGGGGCGGTTTGGTTGACATCCAGATTGGGCGATCGCCCCGTCGGTTCATCAAACAGCGACTCTAAGTTTTGATAAAAATCACTGGTGTCTTCCTTATCTTCCGAACTCTCCGGGTCCAGGTCCCAATTCCACTCCTCACCGTCGAGATTGTTGTTGTCATCCCCTGCCGCGAGTTCATCCCCAAATAGTTCAGAATCTAAAGACGACTCCGCCAGTAGGTCAAGCTCTGCGATCGGCGGGGACGGTTCATCATCAAACAGTCCATCTAAGGGTTCTAAGATATTGGACTGTGGCTCTAAATCGGTTTCCTCAAAGTCCAACCAAAACTCGTCGGACTGTTCAGCCCTAGGGGCCGGTTTTCCCGGCGCTACCGGCTCTTTCCGAGCTGGAATGGAGGGTGCGGTGTCGAGTTCAAATAAATCCGTCAAATCATCTTCGAGGGCTGCACTCTCCGAGGGGTCAGAGTCAAACCAATCCACGGATTCATCAGATGCGGTCAGATTCGAGGAAGCCTCCCCCTCCTCCGTTGTCTCTCCAAACAACTCGTTAAAATCTTCCTCATCCACAGGGATTTCAGTTGCCAATTCCGGTTCAAACGGGTCGGATCCAGATGCTGGGCCACTTTCAAATCCATTGATTTCTAGCAAATCGTTAAACTCTGAATCGTCAGCGCTTTCTAGGGAGAACTCCGTATCCGGTTCCGGGGGGGTGATTTCCTGGCCCAAATCTAGGGCCTCATCATCCCACATTTGCTCCCAATCATCCGGTTCTTTGAGTTCTTCTGTAGCAACTTCCTCAAACAAATCGCCCAAGTCATCTAGTTTTTGACTGGAGGACTTGAGGGGTGTTCCGGGGGAGGGACTGCGCAGCGGTTCGCTGATGCTGCTATCCTCCATCTCCACAAATCCCTCCAGTCCGAATAAGTTGCCTAAATCCTCTTCTTCATTTTCCGGACTCCTCATTTCAGTGCGATTGCCGGAAGGGGGTTCAAATAATAAATCGTCAAAATCATCAGAATTAGAGAAGAGTTCGCCAGGGTCCGGGGGTAGAGTTTCCCGGGTCCCTTCTCCAGGAGTTGCTTCTTCTGAGACTTCTTCTCCTTCCCAGTTTTCATCAAAGTAGGAACTCTCCCCTTCAAATAAGTCTGCTAGAGTGTTGAGTTCCGCTGCACCTACTTCCGGGCCACTATTATAAGTGGGTTTGGCAGCCCGTTTATCTTCAGCCCAAGTCTGGGTGTTTTCTGAATCATGATTTTTGTTTTTTGTAGAGTCGCGCCCTTCAAAGCGACGTTGATTTTGATTGGAGTTTGACGAGTTATTAGACATAGGATTAAATTTTGAGTTTGTATGAGTCGTTTCCGATCGGGTTTTGGGGGCTGATGAAGTGGTGGGTTGTGGTTGAGGGCGTAGCAGTCTTTCGAGTTCTGGACTGACTGTAATGGCTTCTGCGTGACCACTGAGAACCTGTTCTCTGGCCTTTTGGATTTCTTTGATAAGAATAGGGGCAAGCACCCGATAGCTATGTTCTGGATGAGCGATCGCTGTGGCTACCTGCGCAATTAAATGACACCATAATTTTAAATCGAATTGCTCTCCGGCTCGTATCCATTGGCGGCAAATTTCTTGCATCCGTTGTTGTCGTTCAGGATTTTCTCCCTGCTTCAACAGATGCACCATTTCTTGCAACAGCCGAGACACGTCACTTTTAAAAATGAGTTGTTTGGCACTGTCTTCTTCGGTGACTCGGTGCTTGGGCGGACTCTGGAGGCGGGTGAGTTCGCCCTCCATCTGGATTCTCTTCTGGGTGTGGGCCACGAAGGCCGATGGACTCTCGTAATCCTGGACAAGCTGGGCTAAATGCTCGTGAAGTTGAGCGATCGCCGGTTGGACTTCGGCACAAATCGCGGCTCCTTTTGCTTCGTCTAAGGGTCCAGGTATGCGGATTAAGGCGACAGTCTCCTGAAGCCCCCGAAACACTCTCAGAAATAGGGAGGAGAGCGTGGGGTCAACTTCAATTTTCACATCCTGAAGCACTTTAAATTCGTCTTCTAGTTTGTGAGCAATTTTTTGAATCGCACCCAGTTCCAGCATTCCTGCCCCCCCTTTAACGGAGTGGGCCGCCCGAAAGAGTTCGGCGAGTACGGACGGATCTTGTACCGCGATCGACAGATTTTGCAACCCTTGTTCTATTGTATTGAGGTGTTCTGTGGCCTCCTCAATAAAATAGCCCATGATTCGCGCTCGTTGTTCCGGCTGCATAGCGGGTGTCCCATTCCTATTGATTAAACCAGGGTCTGATCGGCTTATTTAACGGAGTTTTATCCCCTTGTTTGGGTCCGGATGTTGCTGATGAGAACAGCCTCCGCCCGCTGAGAAGGGTTGTCGTCCGCCGATAACCCGACGTCTTTTCGGGGTTAAGGTCCGTTTCTGGCGATCGGTCCTTGATGAGTTTGACGACGGGTCACCTGGGATCAATGTACCCATTCCTACGGATTCCCTTATCAAAAGCCACGGCTGCCGGTGGTTGTCAACCCTTGTAGAGACGCCCTAGAGCATCTCTACCCTCAACAACTCAGCCCCACACCCAGGCAGAGATTAAAACTCTCCCCTGTGGGTAAAAGCAGCTTGTAGACCCTAGCGACGCTCTCCGGTTTCCACTCGGAACCGTTCCACCGAGGTCAACAGGTCTCGCGCCACACCCACTAGGTTTTGCAGAGAACCCGAGACCCGCTGGGCTTCTTGGGAAGTTTCCTGGGCCGTCAGTTCCACCGCTTGCATAACCTGGGCAACCGATCGCGACGTTTGGGATTGTTCCACCGTATCTGCCGTAATCGATCGCACCAACACATCAATGCGATTGGTCACCTGAATGATATTTTCCAAGGCCCGTTTGGCTTGTTCGGCCCGCTTCGTCCCTTCAATGACCTGCTGGGTACCTTCTTCCATTGCCACCATCACCCCGCCGGTCTCACTCTGAATTTGCATCACGATTTGTTCGATTTCTTTCAGAGCTTTAGCGGAGCGATCGGCTAACTGACGGACTTCATCCGCCACAATTGCGAACCCTCGACCGGCTTCCCCGGCACGAGCCGCCTCAATACTGGCGTTAAGGGCCAAGAGGTTCGTCCGTCCGGCGATCGTTGCAATCAAGGCCACAATTTTGGAAATTTCTTGAGTCGATTCCGCCAATCGCTTGACTTTTCTCGTGGTTTCTGCAACGGTTTCCCGGACTTCCAGAATCCCCGCCACCGTTTGTTCCACCGCCTCTCCGCCTTTTTTGGCGGTTGCCGAGGCAGATTTTGCCACTTCTTCGGCCTCCCGAGCGTTATCAGCCACCCGTTGAATCAAATCCGTCATCACCTGGACTGAATTGAGGGTAGCCGCCAGTTCTTCAGCTTGTCGCAGCGCATCCGTGGATAAACTCCGAGCAAACGATTCACTATCCGTTGCTCCTTTGGTCACTTGTCGCGCCGCTAGTTTCACTTGCAGAACGATTTCCCGGAGGTTTTGAATCGTCAGATTGAAAGAGTCAGCGACGGCACCGAGGACATCAGCCGTAACTTCTGCCTGAACGGTCAGGTCCCCTCTCGCCGCCCCTTCCACATCATCCAGCAGACGAATTACTTGGCGTTGCAGGTCTTCCTTGGACTGTTCCTGTTCTTCTGCTTTCCGTTGGGCTTCCGAGGTGGTAGTGTAGATGATTCGCCCCATTTGGTTGAATTTAGCCGAAAGCTGGCCGAATTCGTCTTCGGTATAAACCGTTGCTCGGGCGGACAGATTGCCCTGAGACATCGTATCGAATTGCGTTTGTAAATCGTCCATAGAACGGCGAATCAACTTAGCGCTGGCACTGCCCACCCCAAAACAGGTCAGAATGCTGGCCCCGCCAGCGGCTAAGGCCATCATAGGATCCTTCAGTTGTTGGGGCCAACTACGTTGACTGGAAAACGCAAAAGAAACCGAAGCCGCTGCGATCGCCGAGACTCCTCCAGAAATTAATGCAATCCACAGGAATTTTTTCCCCAAGGACGCATTTTCTAAAAAGCTCAAAATCCCCGGTTCTGTATTCGCAACCGCTTCTACCGGAGGATTTTCCGGTTGAGTAAAGACTGGGACCTGTTCAGCACTTCCAGCGAACCGAAAAATCTCATCATCTCGAATGATCGACCCATCCGTATCTTCGCCAATATCGTAGCTATCATCGATATCTCGGAAGGAGGCTTTCCTCCCCATGCTGCCCATTCCGAATCCACCTGTACTCGAACCTGTGGTATCCTCCGACAGATCGAAATCGGGAATATTATCGGGAATATTGCCGAAATCATCAAAATCATCAAACTCACCTAAAAAATCAACTCCGTCTTCTTGGAGGGGGGACGAGGTGGCGATGCCGCTGTGAAACTCCTCGCCGTTGCCCTCTGAATCAAAGGAATTATCCCCACTAAAGGCGTCGTCAAAATCCTCTAAATCGTAACTATCCGCCCGGTTGTATCCATTGGTGGGTTCAGAGACGAAGGTCTTACTATCGTAATCATCATCGTCTTCTTCTACTCTTTTCGGTTGAGCCAGTCCTTTGGGCTGGGAATACGGAGGCCCCGATGCTTTGGAAATGGTGTTGAGCGCTTGAGTCTGTTCAAGCTGTTTGCGTCCCATCAACAAGGTTTCCTCTTCCTCGGAAGGGGAGCTAAAGTCAAAGTCTTCGTCAATATCATAAGGAATGCCCAGTTCCCCGGCACCGTTTCCATTCTGGTGATAAGGTGCGTCTTCATCCTGTGGGCTGAACTCATTCCCTAAATCATCGGCAGCATCGAATAGGTCAAAATCTGAGTCGATCGCCGACCCATTGTTGTTGTAATAACTGGTGGGTTCGTCATCCTCTAGGGGGTCTGAATCGGACTCAAAGTCCATTTCATCATCGGGAGCAAAAGCATCTTCAAACTCCTGAAACGGCGTTGCCAAATCCATGAGGTCCAAGTCCTCATGACCCTGATTAAAGGGGGCCGGATTCGAGACCCCGATCGCTGTCTCTTCCCCGACCAAATCCGGCATTTCATCCTCTCTAGGCAAAAAGTCCGGTAACTCAGAGGCCAGGGGATCGCTCCATCGGTTATTTTGAATCTCGGACAAGATTTCTTCATCATCAATGGCAAAGGGGTCTTCGTCCGCTATCCCTTCATAACCCTCTTCGCTCGTAAAAGGATTGAGTAGTCCACCTTCTTCGGTCCCCGAAGCGGCTCCTAAATCCCCCGAATCAAACGGCTCAAACTCGTCAAATTCCATTGATTCCAGTTCGAGATTCGGGTCCACCGGATCCAGTTCCATACTCAACTCCGGTGAATCTGACCCAATCTGGTTAATGGCTAAGGCTTCATTGTAAGCCCGACCCAGGGCAGACTCATCTTCTTCCCAGAATTCTTCTGGCTCGCTTGGGGCTGGGGCTTCGAGTTCAAACACGGCGGTTTCTTGTTCCGATTCCATCGGATCAAAATCCGCATCGAAATCCTCCGCTGCGGATTCAAATTCGTTCTCCGGCTCATACCCATACTCCGAAGATAGCATCCCTTCTGTAGCGTACTGATTGGCGTATTCCATGCCCTGGGATGCTCCCTCCACGAAAGCTGGGTCATCCGTCAGATTCAGTACCCCTTCATACTGACCCAGTGCCACATCATACATTTGCAATCCATAACAATAGATATGACCGGCTAAGAGTCGAGCACTGGGATCCTCGGGAAAATTCGCCACTAATTGATTGACGATTCCCGCTGCTTCTTCATAATTTTTCTCGGTATAGGCCGTTAAAGCTTGTTCGTACTCCTGCTGATAGTCCGTACTTGATACCATTTGCCCCCTCCTGGCGGTGCCTACCTGGTGCGCTCTTACAATTTTTCTAGTGAAATCTTATCAAGGTTAACTAAAACTATAGTTATATCCATTGGATTTCTGGACTGCCTTGATGGGATTCTAGGAGACTGATATTACAAAAAATGGATTTATTTAAAGCCCCGTCCTTTTCAGACGGCTTTTAAGAGGTGTGCTATAAATGAGTGTAGTGTATGGACGTAACGATAGCCTTTTCCGATTTGATCCAAATCCCTTATCTCTTGACCCAGGCTTAACCCTTTGCCTCGCTCATCTGGGCTCTACCTCATCAGTTTGAATAGGGCGATGGAATGATTGTGACACCGACTCCAGTTGTCAGACGGTTGAAAATCTGGCTAACTTGAATCGGTGGCAGAAGTTTCTCAACTTCCTGAATCATCAGGTTTCCAAAACTGAGAAGGGGTTTAAAAATAGAGTCTTGTCCGAGGGTAAAGTCTGGGGTAAAAACCCGGTTGATTGAGCGGGATCTGCCTTTAAATCTCCTGGATGGGTGATCCTGGGCGATACTGGGGGTCGGGGCGATTTAGGCAGCCCATCGTGCCGATCGCACGATCGCCACTTGGTCCAGCAGTCGCAAAATTTTTTCCTCTTCTTCTTTGACTTCTTCTTTGGGTGGGATGACCCATTCCCCTCGTAAAAAAGGAGCCATACTGTCTGGAACATTGGTGGGTAGTCGGACTTGCTCCACATCCAGCCAGTCCATGCCCACAATTTGATCAACCGCTAACCCTAGTATAGTGTCTTGGTCTTCGACTGCGATCACGGGAATTTCTGGGCGATCGGTATTCAATGTTGTGGGTTCTCCGAGAAATTGACCGAGGTCCGCCACCCAAATCACCCGCCCTCGAATATTCAGTGTTCCCAACAGTAAGGAGGAAACGTTGGGAATCAGTGTAATGCGATCGGGGGATTGGGAAATCACCTCACGAATCCCCGTTGCACTTAACGCAAATTCATTGCCAGAAGGCACGAAAAACCGGAGATGTAACTCTCCTTCAGGGCTTTCTAATTCTTGAAATTCCGGTGCTTGTTCTAAGCCAATCCCCGTTAAAAAGTCCGGATTACCCACCATGATTGCAAGTCCCCTATCTTCTGAGTAGCTGTTTGACCGTTCCTACCAGTTCAGTCGGCTGGAACGGTTTGGCAATGTAAGCATCTGCGCCTTGCTTCATCCCCCAATAGCGATCAAATTCTTCACCTTTCGACGAACACATGACCACTGGAACGTTTTGGGTTTTGGGATCAGCTTTAAGACGACGACAAACTTCGTAGCCATTCATCCGAGGCATCACGATATCGAGTACCACGAGATCCGGGCAGGTCTCCTGAATACGTTCCAGGGCTTCTAAGCCATCACTTGCTACGGTAACATTCAATCCACTCTCTTTCAGTAGGGTTGAGATCATCTCCCGTTGCGTGACGCTATCTTCTACAACCAGAACTGTGCTCATAACTTCCCTTCGGTGAAAAGCTCTCTAAATAGATGAACGGGACCGCCCTCATGGCGGCGTGCTTGTTTTAGCCCCGCTGTCTTCAGGTTATGCAACCGGAGACATTTGAGGGATGGGTTTAATACTGCAAGCGTCTTCAACACAGTGGGTGACAGGTAATTTTCCTTTGAAAATTAGAAATAAATTCTATTATATTGGCCCCAAAGCACTCATGAAAATCAAGGCTTTCACCCCCCACCCTCTGGTGCGGTCAATTTGGGTAGCCCACAAAGGGGGTATTCAAAGCGCCGATTAGCCTCCGGTGCGATCGCCGGGTTGCTTCAAGGGGTAGGGGTTGGGGTCTAACTCACCGAGGGGGACGAACGAGCAGCCTCTGGTTTGGGACCCTTTCTTTCAAAAAAGTGTTCGTTGGTCGGGTTTGGTGCTAATGATAGTTTACCTCTTCACGCTCCTAGATCTAAATAGACTGCGATTCTAGTTTCCCAAAGTTTCTCGTCTTCTAGTTGCGGGCTACAGTTTTTAGATGCCACAGACAAGAAGGCGGGTTTGTAGCCTAAATTAGGGATTCAAAGAGGTTGTCAAAAAAACCCCGTTTCTTAACCCGGCGGGTCACCCGGACGGACTCCAGGTGATCCCGCCTTGAGGCGCGATCGCTGGGGTGTAATTTGCCCGGGACACAAGGGGCGATCGCCTCGGACGGCTGAGTATTCCCATGACAGTTTCCCCTAGAGTTCGGCTTCGATCACCTCAGCTAATACCCGGTCCGGTTCGGGAACATCAGGGTCACCGGGGCCAATATATTTTTCCACAATGGTTAAGAGTTCACTTTCCCCAAACGGTTTGGTGAGATAGTCTGTGGCTCCCACCATCCTCGCTTTGACGCGATCGATAAACCCATCTTTTCCCGTGAGCATCACGATGGGAGTCTGACGAAAAACGCTGCTATGACGAAGCATGGCACAGATTTCATATCCATCCAGTTCCGGCATAGTAATATCGCACAGGATCAGGTCAGGTTTTAGGTGAAAGACTAAACTCAGGGCTTTGAGGGGATTCATCAAGGCGGTCACTTCATACCCATATTGGGCCAGGATGGCTTCCACGGTTTTACCAACGGTGATGTCATCTTCAATACAAACGACTCGGGGAATTTTAAATCCCGGATCGACCTCGCATTCTCCCAATCCGTTGCCATTAAAAGATGAGTTGGGATAAAACAGTTGGACCAATCCCAACTGAACGAAGGGATAGATCGCCCGGGCGACGGTTAAGATATCCCGATTCAGATACCGTGACATTTGGCGGAGGTTGGTGGTCCCATCTGCCCAGCGATTGAGGTTATTAAAAGTATTTTCCGGCAGGGCTTCCCGCATCTGGACGGCATCGGAGATCACCGGGCATTGATTGGGGGATTGGATATGGGGATGAAACTGTTTCCACTCCTGGACTTGCTTGATAATTTTGGTCACGAGGGGGGCAATTTCCAGGGTGGTCAGTTGCGGTGCGAGTGCCGGACCCATTTCAAAAATAAAGGAGCCTTGGTGGAGGCTGAGGAGGTCGAAGAGGGTTTCGCGAACCATGCCCTGAATGATGCTACGTCCTTGGGCTGGGGTGAGGATATGGTTTTCGAGTAAAGCCCATAAATAGCCATACTCTAGGGCATTGGTTGCAGAAATGGAGAGGTTGGTAATGCTGTCTAAGGCTGCTTCTACGTTATAGCGCCGCAGGAAGTCCCGCAATCGGGATAGGCTGGTATCCGTATTGGCCGCATAAATGATTTGTCCATTGGAGAAGAACACAAACCAGGATTGGTCACAGGAGCGCGATCGCTTATCTCGGTAAGGATAGCGATACACCAAGGAGTCACGCACGTTATCGCGTCCGCCACAGGTATTGCCGGAGTTAATTCCGTATGCTTCTACAAACAGTTCTCCGGTTCGCTGTCCCAGTTCAATGAGTTGTAGAATGCTCCGAATATCGATTTCATTCAAATTTCCCTGCATGCCACTAAAATTTTCTCCTTAAAACCGTTTGAACCCGACCGTGCTATAAGGCCCGCAGGGGTAGGGAATACACTGTTCACCTGAACGTATGGGATGCCTGGAATCCCTGTTGATTTAGAGCAGGGAACAAAGGCGGTGTCTTCTTTCATTGAGTCCGAGTTAAGCAGGCAGCTTACGCTCGAAAGATCTGCCCGAAGAATGGTCTGCCTGGGGAACCCCTGAAATAAGGTGAGACTTCTGGGTTAACCCAGAAGGCTGTATGCTGAAGCCCCGTTGAACCCGCACGTCTGAGAATGGTTGAGCAGACCTAACACCGCATGGGTGACAGACAATGACCAGCAGATTTCCATATCATAATGTGAGCTAAATTACAATCCCTCTCATTCGGGTCATTGTTTTGAGCCGGTTATGGCACCTTGACAAGGTATTGACCGTGGATCTTCAAGCAGATCCGCCTCTATTTGAGGGGTCTGGATCAAAGCAGTCGGACTAGAATTGCCAAAGCTGTCCTTTTACTGTACCGTCTTATCCCCCGGTAGTGGAAGGGTAAACGCCGATTGTTATGATGCGTGAATAAGCCGGATGATCTCCTCGGCTGGCCTATTCCCACCCCAGAACTCTGGGTTTTGACGATTCCCGGGTTTAGGAGTCGTGCAACAACTGGCTTTAAACCATCCTGGGCCTGATACAATAGAACAAAATTTTCTTTCTCTCCCGGTTTTTAGGCCGATTGGAGATTCCGGGGTCTACCACGCAACCTAGTCTTTATGCGATCGCTTCCCTGATAGGGTATGATACGCCTTTATAGGTTCTGATTTATTAGGTTCTGACCCGGAGCTGCCATCTGGATGTTCCAAATTTTTAGACTTTTTCCATTGCCAGCAGTGGGTGAAGGGTAAGCCAGAAGATCCACTGGGGTTTCTGTGACTGCCACTCTCCCAGACGCTGTTCAAGCTCTAAAAGTGGATAAAACAGCAGATAGCTCGGCAACTGATCCATCTGGGGATCTTCCGTGAGGGATCTGATCTACAGTGTTCGTTCTGATTATAGGTCAACCTCTCCCCACTTGCTTGGAGCGATCGCCTGAATCAAGCTCGGCGATCGCTGGGGTGATTTCTCCCCGGTTGGATTGACACTTAGCGATCAGCGCTGCGATCGCCCCTCGGGGATCGCGTGGGGTCAAGTTATCCTAACCCACCCCGATCATTTTACCCATTCACCGGAGGTCAAAAAACTTAGCTCCCCTTTAAACTTAAGTCATCATTGGGGTTGATTAACAGGTGAACTTATGCTAACAAATGCTAATATACGCTACCATTTAGGTAAGGCATAATACCACTGCACTCAACGCAGTTAAATTAAGGGGAATATCCCCCAATAAGTAAAGAAAATGTCAGCAACCCTCCCAATCGGAAGGGACTTAGACCAACCATCCGGACTAAAATGCTGACCGTGCCAATCACACCGTTACCCCATCAATACTGAATGAATACCCCCTAGTTACCTTGCTCTGCTTTTTCATCAGTTGTCAGACTCGACTCAAAGGCAGACTTTTCCTGAGTATGGTTGAAAGGAACAAATCCAGTTTTCAAAGAGTTCCAACGGAATTAAATGCCCGAAAAATCCCTCCCCCTTCTTACCATAACCTCCGGGGTTTCAACTAGGTTTTTAACAGATGAAGGCCACATCAACTGCACCCAAAATGCTCAAAACCCACGAATTTATTCCGTTGAATAGGATTCACCGGATTCAATTAAGCCGGTCATTATCTGCTAACCTTGACTTGATTTTCGACCCCCAAAAAGTCCGGAAGTTAAACTCTGGAACTATAAGCCAAACCGATATCCCTAAGCTGACCTTAGCTCAATTATTACTCCAGCGATCAGCGGATATAGCCATCACCCCAATTATTTTAAATGCCCTGCTAAAACAGGTTAAATTAGTCCCCCCTCCCCTTAAAAAAAATATAGTTAAGATTGCGGATATAGCACTAAAATTAAGCCAACCCGGGTCAAAAAAGGAGGCGCAGATTCATCAAAATGAAGATAGCAGTCGATTGGATAAAGTCCCAACCGGATTGTTCCCTAAGTTGGCTCTTAAAACGCCAGGAATGTATCTTGAGTATTTAGGACCGGTGACCCCAAAGAAGGGGATACCTAAGCGGAGTTTCATCACGGTTGACCCTTACTTTTTTAGTAAGAAAGACCGGATTGTTTCTGAAATTGATACAGTTGGGTTGAGGCCAGCCTTCAACGGATTAATGGGTTAACTTAGGTTAGCAAAAACGTATCAAAAGTATTGGTTGAGATCAGAATTCGGCATAGAAACGGAAGAGGAAGATCGGCGTGCTTTATCTAGCGGAAGTACAAAAACAGAAAAGCGGCTTTGGCCTGGGTAGCGGAAAAGCTGAACTCAAACTACTCGCCTGTCAGCGAGGTGAACAAAGTTGGGCGGCAGTACCCGGATCGGAGACGATCCCAGCGGACGATGCCAATAATTTGAATGCGGGGACTCTGGTACTCGTCGATCTGAGTCCTAATAAACAAATTAAAGGCAATATTGAAGAGGCGGCTAATCGTCTCGTCAGTATTTTGCAGGGATTCTCCCGAGGCCAAGAGAAAATTAAAACCAAGGAAGAAGAAATTGAGCAGTGGATGCAGTCGCTGACTTACCAAAGTCAAGAACTCCAGCGCCGCGAAATGGAACTTCAAGTTCGAGAAGAAGAAATCGCTCAACTGGAGTCTCAACGCCAAGAAATTCAAGGCTCCTCGGAGGAAGCACAACGCATTCGCGATGACCTGAAAGCCAAACAGCAGGAACTGGATGCGGCGCTGGAAAAACTCCAGTCTGAAAAACAGGGGATGGAGGCGCAACTGGCTCAATCCGAACAGTCCGTTAAGTTGGATCAGGGACTCGCCACTCACGTTCAGGAATTGCTTGATTATTTAACCCAAACGACCCCTCCGACGGCCTCCCTTGGGGAACAGATTGCAGTGGTGCTTCAACAAATTTCCTCACAGCAGGCGGTTCTTGATGAACACTGGCAACGGTTGGAACAACATCGTTCCCAAGCGCAAATAGAGGAACAAGAAGCGGAGGCGAAACAACAAGAATTAGGGCGATTGCGTCAAGAGTGGGAACAAAATCAAGGAGATTTAGCCGAGGCTCATTCCCAATTGAAACTCCTGGAAAAGACCCTTTCTATTCAGCAAAATCATGGGAATACGCTGGATGCGCAGGTTAAGAACCAGGTGCAGTTAAAAGAACAATTGGCTCAACTTTCAGAGCTGTTTGAACAGGTGGCTGTGGTTCAAAAGGTGGATATAGAAGCTCTGGAACGGATGCCTATTGAAGAACTGCAAGGGTTGTCACAAAATCTCCAGCAAGATTTGGATAAAATCTTTCAATTTGTGAATGGTCAAGAAGAGGAGTTGAAGTTACAGCGGGAGACGATTCAAGAGCTAGAGCGACAGTTGGCAAATGCTAATGACTCCGATCGCTGGAATATTCAGCGCAATCTAACCGATGAGCAGGAAGCTTATCAAATGTTAGACCAAACCTTGGTCGGTCAGCGCCGAAATCTCCGGGAACGTCAAGAAACGTTGACTCAACACCAAGCGGTTTTGGCCCGTCGTCAAGGGCACGGGGATGCGACGCCGATTAAACAAGGTCAACCGCTGGATCCGGTTTTGGCACAAATTGACCAACGGAAACAAACTTTGGAACAGCAACTGGCTCAGATTAAACAGGAGATTGAGCAAACTCGACAGTCTCTTGAGGGGGTTCAGGGTCAGGTGAGCGATCGCGCCAATCAAATGGACGGGAAACGACAGGCGATCGAGCAATTGGAGGCGCACTTGCTTCAACTGCGGAGTAGCGCTGCTCAATTAAGGGGTCGAATTACCAATTATGAGGAGATGTTGCAGCCGCTGCAAGATAAGCTGAATGAACTCAAGTCTAAGCTGGAAGAAGTCAGCAGCTTGTTGACTCAGGTCCAGGAAACCGAGGGTCATCAACAGCAGGCTGTCGCCCAACTCCGGGACCTCCTCATCGGGTTGATGAATTCCCAGTCGGCTGAGTTGGCAGCATCGTAGCATCCCCAGGGAAGGGGGTGCGTTCAGTGGTCCCTTCACCTCTCTGGAGGGGTCAGAAGGAGCCAATCTCCTTCTACCCGGGCGATCGCCCCTCCGGGAAAGGGATCGGTTTGAGTTTTGTTCGGGGCCTGAATTAAGGCGGTCATTTTCTCCACTTGCTCGTAATTCGGCGCTTTCGGTAACTGTTGCTGCAACAGTTGCCGCAGGGCACGACGCTGGAGGGCGAGGGGTGCATTCCCCAAAATGCGGCGATTGATTTTCTGGGTAATCTCTGCAAATTCACCCTTGACAAATGACTCACTTTGTGATAAGGATTGATGTAACAATTCCCTAGCTTGGGTTTCTAAATACTCCACCTCAGCGCGTAAGAGTTCCGCAGTTTGTGCGAGATGTTGCTCTACACCGGGGTTAAACTGTTGTGTGAGGTAAGGGAGCAATTCTTGGCGAATACGGTTGCGGGAATAGGTGATATCGAGGTTGGTGGGGTCTTCCCAAATCGTAATCTCACGGTTTTGACAAAATGTGCCGGTTTCTTGGCGGGTAACTTCTAGGAGGGGACGCACCAGGCGCAGAGTGGGAGTGAGATGCCGGTTCCAGGAAAGGGCTTGTAATCCATCGGACCCGGTGCCCCGCATTAAGTTAAACAGCAGGGTTTCCGCCCGATCGCTCTGGGTGTGACCCGTAACGAGGGTGGGATAACCTTCTGCATGGGCGATCGCGCTTAAGGCATGATAGCGCCATTCTCTCGCACCGGCTTCCGTGTGCGGGACTTCAGTGCCTGCGGTTTGGAGGAAAAAGGGTAACTGCCATTGTTTTGTGAGAGTTTCCACATATTTGGCATTAGGAGTGGAATCACTACGCCACTGATGATCACAATGGGCGATCGCCAGATGCCAATTCCATTTAGGTTGTAAATCTAACAGCAACTGGGCTAAACAAAGCGAATCTTGTCCACCGGAAACGGCGATTAAAATGCGATCGCCCGGTGACAATAACCCGCGCTGTCGCAAAGTCCGATGGAGTTTAACATGGAGAGGCGTCCATTGAGTCATGAGTCATTGAGCATCGGTTGTTTATCCTAACTGTCCATTTTCCGAATTTCATCCAGGGGAGATTCTGGTTCTGTGGGGCGATCGGGATAAAATTCTATATGGATTTTCATTTTTCCAGTTTGCCATCCTTTTCCAGGTTGGAGAACTTTACATTCCCATCCATTGAGAAAAAACTTTTTAAGCGGATCGTAACTTTGATTTTCCCAGGATTTGAGTAAATTTGCCAGTGTAAATAGCTCCGGCAAGTTACTAATTTTTGCAAAATTGGATTGCTGAGAAATTACGTCATTTTCTGGATGCAACTCAATCCATTTATCATTCATTTTCGTCTCTCCCTTTGATTTTTTTACCTTCTTTTATCGTGGCGAAAGCTGGGGTTTTACGTTGTACAAAAACTCAACTTTTGAGCTAACCCCGCTTGACCAGCATAACTCCGGCTGGATTCTAACGCTCCATTTTCCGAATATCATCCAGGGGAGAATCTGGTTCCTTGAGGTTATCCGGGCAAAATTGCACATTGATTCTAATTTTTCCAGTCTGCCCTTTTTTCCCCGGTTGGAGGACTTTACACTCAAACCCATCGATAAAAGCTTGCTCGTCCTCACTCAGGTGCTCTCGCAGGTGATCAAGGATTTGGATACCCGTAAAATTCAAGGGCCAATCCTCAATTTGATTTTCGGAATTGAATTGTTGAGAAATTACATCCTCTTCGGAATTTAATATTATCCAGCTTTCATCCACTGTTTTATTCCTCCTGGTCTGACTGTACACACAATAGTGAGGTGAAGTTGAGGGAATTTTCCATGAAATTGGGTGCGTTAGAGAAGTTTAACGCACCCAATAGGTTGTCTTGCTGAGTTTAGATTGGATAAGAAAATTAAGCCAACACTTGCTATATAAACTTAGCCAATCTTGTATCTTTTTCCCAGTTAAGGTGGGGGAAGAAGAATTCCCAATTATTCTTGTTTCATGGTGGAAGCTTCGGCAAACCCGCTGAGATGATTTTGAACCGGGTTACTGTCTTCGGGACAAAATTCAAGACGCAGTTGAACTTTTCCTCGTCGCCAGTATTTGCCTGGACTTAACACTTCACATTCTAAGCCCTCGGTAAATAAACTTTCTTCTTCTAATTTTGTTTGTAGCAAGTCCATGAGTTCACTGACTTTGAACGTGCATTGAAACATTAGATTGCTGCCACTGGTAGACAAGACGTCTTCGTTTCCGAGCGCCTCAAATTGCTGATCCATTTCTATCTCCGCGTTCTATTAATTTGACAGTTTCCCGGCTGCGGTTATGGGGTGGATATTCAGTCTCCCTCGACCCTGGCGATCGCCCTTTCAGAGCGACTCCTGATGGGACCCCATGACCGCTTTGTGTTGACGGTTTAGAAAAACCAACCGTAGGAATGCAGCCCTTTACCCAAAAGATTGACCCCAAGATAACAGATCCAGACTACGACAAACCCAGCGGCTGCTAAAATTGCTGGTTTTCGTCCTTGCCAACCTCGGGTAATGCGCGCATGAAGATAGGCAGCAAAGACTAACCAGGTAATTAAAGCCCAGGTTTCTTTGGGGTCCCAACTCCAGTAGGAACCCCAGGCTTCGTTTGCCCAAACTCCACCGGCAATGATCCCGATGGTGAGGAGGGGAAACCCTAATCCGATAATCCGATAACTAATGTTATCCAAGGTGTCGGCGAGGCTGAGGCGTTGGGGAGAGAGGGAGGGTTGGAGGGTTGCGGTAGCAGGTTGTGCGGGGGTTTCAACTTGGACGACATCAAGCAAGGCAACGTTGCCACTGAGGCCCTTGCCATTGTTATCGCTGGAGAATCCGGTGGTAAATTCAGGGGTAGGGGTTGGAGCTTCCACTGCGGGAATGGGGGTTCCTGCACGTTGGAGGCGGTAGCGATCGCTGCGATAGGACCCATTCCCTATGGAACTCCCCCGCAGTTCGATATTTTGACCCCGAGTCACGACTAAGAAGGCGATCGCCAGCAACGAACCCACCATCAGGGTGGCATAACTGAGCATCATGACGCTGACGTGCATCATTAACCAGTTAGATTTCAACGCCGGGACGAGGGGTGCTGATTGCTGCATTTCCCCGGGTAATGTGAGGGCGGCAAATGCCGTAATTGCCATTGCCACCGGGGAAGTGGCAACCCCAACTAACCGACTGCGGCTCATATTTTCCGCGATTAGATGAATCGTGGTAATTCCCCAAACGAGGAAAAATAGGGATTCATAGAGGTTACTTAGGGGGAAATATCCCGCTTCAATCCATCTGGCACCGAGTAAGGCGGCAATACAGAGATTGGCGATCGCCATGCCACTGGTCCCCAAGGGCCACAAAGCAGGAATTCCCGGAAATGCTGCACCTACCCAATACAACAACAGGGTGATAAATAGGACGCAGAAAGAGGTATTGTCTAGCCAATTCTGAAGGCTACTGAGGTCCACAAGCATTCTCCCATCAGTTTAGATTGAGACATTCTAGTTATTTCCATCCTAACCATTCTTGGGGCGGCTCAAACCTGTGAATTTCGCACTGGAGTTTTCAGAGGCGATCGCATTGGAGAAAAAACCCGCACCCGTTCTAAGCGGAACGTTCCGCTTAGAACGGGTGTGGGTTTGTAGCGATCGCCCCGCCAGTCTCTGGGAGTCGCTGTTACTCTGGAGTTTTGGGAGTTTCTGCCCCTGGAGTCGGTTGTGGTGTAGGGGCGGGAGAAGGGGTCGTCGGTGGTGCACTGGGAAGGGCGGCACCGGGGAGAGGTTGGGGATTACCCGCTTTTTTCATCGCTACAAAGACTTGATAACGGGTGGTCCGTTGGTTTTCAATTGCCGCAGTCACCCCGATCGCCCGCATGGCATTAAAGGCGATTTTTTGCTGGGGAGGTAGTTGCAACCAGGCGGGAGTATTGGTATTCAGGGCGCGTTCCATATCGATGAAAAAATGGCCGTTGTTCGGGGTCAACTCTAAGGGAACCACGCTTTGAAATTGCTGACTCATACCCAGGGGGGTTTGAGGTTTGGGGGCGATTCTCTCAACAACTGGGGCCATAACGCTGATAAAGGCGACATTCCCATCTAACCAGCCGTGGTTGACACTCACGGACCCATTTTGAGCCGTCCATTTGACTATAGGCTGTTTCCCAACCTGGGCTGATTCAACTTTAAAGTTATATTGTTCAGTCATGACCTGATCCAGCTTAGAGAGAGTCGCCTCTCCTGCACGGCGATCGCTGGCTTGGACCATTAATACCACCCCAACGGAAAAAAATGAGGGATTGTTTTCTGGCGCTGGCAGCATTGCCAGGGAAAATTCCCCTTGCATCCAAGGGAGTAAGTCTTTTTCTAAATCGAGGGTCGTGGTATTTCGGATTGCTGTTTG
The DNA here is from genome assembly GCF_025370755.1 of Laspinema sp. D2d. Lineage (GTDB taxonomy): Bacteria > Cyanobacteriota > Cyanobacteriia > Cyanobacteriales > Laspinemataceae > Laspinema. Next base: position 148,177 of record NZ_JAMXFC010000009.1, read on the forward strand.
CAACCACTCGGGATCAATCGGTCCCAGGGGATTTGTTGCCACTCCTTGACTATAATCTTGCCAGACGCGCTGTAAATTTCCTCCAGACATCATCATTACGGTGTCCGCAGGGAGGCGCGTTGTCATGGTTTTGGCATTATTTTCGACGGCATATTTCCGTTCGCTATCCGGTTTGAGCCATGCCACGGTATCAAAGGCAATCCCTTCCGGTTGGAGGGTGATACTGGTGGCGAACCCTTGGTTTTGTTGTTGCTGGGCAATTTCTTCGGGAACGGCGCGATCGGAGTTTAACGAGGCAACAGCGGCAGCTACGGGGACATTCACATAAAAACGGCCAAAGGGTCGGGAGGTTTCGATTTGTTGCCATGCGGCGATCGCACCCGGTGCATCAACGATGGAGGGTTCGCCGAGGAAGGTGTCAATGGCGCGGTTGATGGTTTCGCTATCCTTGGCGATCGCTAAATAGCTGCCATCGATAACAGTGACTGAAAAGCGCTTCTCATCCGGCACCCCTTGGGTTTCTTTAATTTCTATATTTTTGTAGGTCCGAGGGACCCATCTGCCCCCTTGTGGAGGTTGGGCAGATTCTAAAATTTGCTTGGCGCGACTGGGATTGGCGATCGGTAACACCATCAGCAGAGACTGACGACCCGAAAATGCTGCGGGAGAGGGCACTATTTCGTTCTTTTCCCCACCGGCATTCACTGGGAAGGGAGGTAAAACCCCGAGGGTAACTTCGGACCCTACCCAAGGTTTAATATCTTTTTCATACTCGAATCCATTGGCGGTAAGGTAGCGATCGCGCAACTGCACCAGGTAATTATCCAGCAACTGTTGGCTTTCCGGAGTGCCAAATTCGCGCATTTTTTGCCATTGTCCCGCATCAGTGGTGAGGGAAAGGGTCATTAAAGCATCTTCAGGAATCAGTTCGGCACCCACTGGAATCTCAGGTAAAGGCCGTTTTTGGGCGATCGCCCAGAATGCCGTAATGGCTCCACCGAGTAACAGGACCGCAGCAACAGCAGCGATCGCGATGGAAACTTTCTGTTTCTCCAGTTTTACTTTTGGGGTCTCTTTAGTGTCTTGGGTCTCAGAGTTAGTCTCAGACATGATATTACCGAGCGTCAGGAGTGCAATTGACAATTTAACGCAAACTGTTCCTTTCTTTCGGGTATCCTCCCCCTATTTTCAAAAATGTGGGATCCGCCTACTGGCAGAACCCCGCTGATACAGGATACAGAAATAAGCCAGGGGAAGAATTAAAGGGAGGGAACACCCGGGTTTTTTAAGTAGAAATTTCAGGGACTATTTTACATCCCTGGGGTGAATTCTTGGTTTGAGGATACCGGATTTAATAAAAAGGAAAAAAACAATTTTATCGCCCATAGAGAGTGCAAAATTGCTAGGGATTTTCTGAAAACCTCCGGGGGTTTTCCTCTGCTGTACTGACCCCATAGACGGGATTAGCGTGAACATCGGTTCCGCTTGGTTGCATCAGATTTAGCCTAAATGGGGTCATGTTCTTTTGAATTGGGTAGTCACATTTTTTTAAGAGTAAATGGGGACAGTGATGGGGCGATATAGGGTATCTCGTTGTTGGTAAGGGCGGTTAATTGAGGTAATCGCCGATCGCAGGGTTTCCGGTTCCATACAGCTTCCCCCTTTCGCCCCAGCCATTGTCGTAATATGTTCTTCCATTAAGGTTCCCCCAATATCATTGCATCCCCAGTTGAGGGCTTTTGTTGCACCCTCTAATCCCAGTTTCACCCAACTCGGTTGATGGTTGGGAATCCAGTTGCCGAGGAAGATCCGGGAAACCGCAGTGAGGAGCAAAGTATTAGCGAGACTGGGTTGATCTCGACCGACTCGACGGCGCAAGGGGGCGGGGGCTTGTTCTCCTACAAAGGGAAGTAAAATAAATTCAGTAATATGGGCGGGATAGTTGCGATCGCAGGCAGTTTGTTGGAGCGATCGCAATTTTTCCAAATGGTCAATTTGTTGCTGCGGTGTTTCAATATGTCCACATAACATCGTGCTAGTAGTCGGTAATCCTAGGCGATGGGCGGCACTGACAATTTCTAGCCAAGTTTCGCTATTAATTTTTTCGGGACAAATAATATTTCGGATGCGATCGTCTAAGACTTCCGCAGCAGTTCCCGGCATAGAACCGACTCCCGCCTCTTGCAAAGCGGCAATGGTTTCCTCATAACTAATCTTATCCTCCCGGGCAATAAACTGGACTTCTTGGGGAGAAAAAGCGTGCAAGTGCAAATCCGGAAATTCATTTTTAATGGTCCCCACCAATTTCAGATAATAAGGCAAGGATTTACCCTCAATTTTTGCCTCCAAATGTAAGCCGCCCTGCATACAAATTTCTGTGGCTCCCCGTTGCACGGCATCGGTAGTTTTTTCCAAAATTTTTCCCCAATCGAGCCAAAATGCTCCTTCTTCATCCGCATCCCGACGAAAGGCACAGAAACTACAATGTTGCTCGCAGATATTCGTAAAATTAATATTACGATTAATCACGTAGGTGACCAGATTGCCTGATTGTTTCTGCCGAAGTTGGTCTGCAACCTCGGCAATGGCGGTTATCTGTTCGGGTTCGGTTTGCTGGAGCAAAATCACGGCTTCTGCTGGAGAAATATCGGTTTCGGCTAAAGCACGACAGAGAATAGAATCAACAGTTTTTAAAGTCATTATCGTAGAATTAGTTAAGAAATAGGAAAGGCTAATTCATTAAAATTAACCCATCAGTCACGAGCTAAGGAAATTTATCCCAATCCGGGGGAGCATATTCAGTTAATTAATCTCCGTTCATCCCGACATTCTATAATCTGATTAATTTCTTCCTTTGAAGGTAAGAGGGCGGTTCGATTCCCGGAAAATAGGACCGGATGAGCAAGGGATAAAATTAGCGACCCTTTCAAAAACTGGATCAAGGCGTCATAATAGATCCTTGGTCCTTGGGGTTCGATGTTCCTGTAATCCAAATTGATTTCACTTGCTCATCGATTTTAGCCCGAAGGGAAAACACGACTATTTGGGTTTGATTATTACAGATTAATGGAAATTTCACCCGCTTTGCACCCAGCCTACATCCAACCCGCGCTTTCCTCCCTAGATATATCTGTGGTTGTCCCCATTCATAATGAGGTGGAAAGTCTGCCGCACCTAATTAGTGCGATCGCCCAGGCTCTGAGTGATGCTCAACTTAATTATGAACTCATCTGCGTGGATGATGGCTCCACCGATGGCTCCACGGAAGCGCTCAAACAAGAAGCGCAACAGCGAAATGACCTAGTAGCGGTGATTTTGCGCCGTAACTATGGTCAAACTGCGGCAATGGCAGCGGGATTTAAGTCGGCGCGATCGCCGATTATCGTTACCTTGGACGGGGATTTGCAAAATGACCCCGCTGATATTCCCGAACTGGTGATGAAGCTAAATGAGGGATATGATCTCGTCAGTGGTTGGCGTAAAAATCGTCAAGATGCGGCCCTCACTCGCTTGCTTCCTTCTAAAATTGCTAATGCCATGATTGGCAAAGTAACTGGGGTTAAATTGCACGATTACGGCTGTTCTTTGAAAGCATACCGCACGGAAATTGTGGCGGATATGAATTTATACGGGGAATTGCATCGGTTTTTACCCGCCTTGGCATTTATTGAAGGGGCGAGAATTATCGAAATTCCAGTCCGTCACCATGCTCGGCGCTATGGTAAAAGTAAGTATGGATTAGGCCGAACCATTCGGGTCTTGATGGATTTGTTAACGGTTTTCTTTATGAAAAAATTTCTTACCCGTCCTATGCACGTTTTTGGAGGGTTTGGGATTATTTCTATGGTCTTGGGTTTTCTATTAGGCTTGTATTTAACGATTCTAAAACTCGGATTTGGAGCAAGTATTGGAGACCGCCCCTTACTGATTTTGACTGTGGTCCTTTTGTTAGCTGGGGTGCAATTGTTTAGTTTTGGCCTATTAGCTGAGTTATTGATGCGAACCTATCATGAATCTCAGCAACGACCGATTTATCGGATTCGTGAAGTCATTGAACCCCCGAGCCGATAACCGCTTGAGCAACAAAATAAACGCGTACAGGGACAAAAAAACGGGGTTTTCTCGTAAATTTAGGGTCCATTACTAGAGCTTGTTAGAAGAAACCCGTTTTCTAACCTTTGCTAAGGACAAGAAACCGGGTTTCTGGCCTAATTTTGTAGTGAATGGCTAGAGTTCATTAGAAGAAACCCGGTTTTTAACCGGCTATTTTTAGCGTTCATTTTTGTCCCTATTCTCGAATCCCGTCTTCAGGAATCCCGACGGTAGAAAGTCCGGCGATCGCCCTTAAGTTTTGGACGCGAATCAGTTCCATAAAATCTAACCCGGGTCTCCCTTCTAGGGTCGCGACAGTTTCGATCGCACTCAACAAATGTCTAGCTGCTTCCGGTTCATTATATCCTCTTCTCAGGGCAATTTGAATGGCCGCTTGATCGGCCTCTATCTCGCGATCGCTGCGGTGGGTGCTTCGCCAAATTTGAGCGCCTGCAAGGGCCGTTAACCCCCCAGCGGTAACGACTCCGACGGCATCTCCTTCGACGAGTTGCACGAGAGTCCCTAACAATCCCGCAATCACAATCCCTTGATATAAGTCGGGTTTAAACCATTTCACCCCCAATAACCAACTCACGGTTCTCAGAAGTAACAAATCTCTTTGGGGTCTGGATAATTTACGCCAGAGGTCAAAGTTAATATAAATCGGTCGTTCCCTCGCCCAAGGCAGGGGAAAGGAACTCTCGATCGCCGTGGATTGTTGCGGTTTATTGAGGATTTTGCACAGCATCCGACCCGATGCAGGCATCAAGTCCAATAAGCGGAAGATTTCGGTTGATGGATCCATGATAGGGAGATTCCGGTGGAGAGTGGGGAGAGTTAGAGTTTGGGGGAACTGGCAAAGAAACGCCCAGTGCGTCCTACAATAGAATACGATAGTGCGATTCGTTCCTCCTTTGGAGTGGGTTTGGACCAAACCAGCCGTTCCAGGGAATCTTAGGGCAGCTATCGGCCATTTTAATGAGTGAAGTTTAAGACATGGAAGCTTTTGAGCCAATTCCACCGGAATGGACAACGAAGGCAGTTCACGCTCACGAGTTCTACTGCCCTTCCTGCCATGCTACCTCGATGCAGGCGCAGCGGGTTTGGATTAACCGGCGATCGCCGGTTTACATGGAAAACCACCGTCGCAAGTGGCAGGAGTTTTACGAGTGTGGTGACTGCGGTTGTGTTTGGTGGGCCTGGAGTAGCGATCGCCCCCCTTCTGAGTTTGCCGATCGCCAGGTTCCGCCCCGAGATGATTTCCCCTCCTCTCTGGATGATTTATTTTAAACGATTGACAAAATTACTAATTCATGCTAATAAAGCCGGATTGACAAATCGGGACCCGATTTACCACCGAGGAGATTGTTCTAGCAATTTTTGGGCCGCTACCCGATCTAACCCCGGAGAGAAAAAATACCCCTGCCCATAATCGCAGTGCAAGGACCAAAGTTGCACTAAATGTTGCTCTTTTTCCACCCCTTCTGCGGTGACATACATCCCGAGATTATGGGCGAGGGTGGCGATCGCCCGGACAATTTCCGAACTTTCATTATCTCCCTCCATTCCCATCACAAATGATTTATCAATTTTTAAGGTATTAATCGGAAATTGTGCAAGATGAGACAAAGAAGAATATCCCGTTCCAAAATCATCAATGCACAGATGAATATTGCGCGCTCTCAACTGTTCGAGTAACTCTGCGGCTAAGGCTGCATTTTCCATTAACACACTTTCCGTAATTTCCAACTTCAAACTACTCGGATCCAGATGGGTTTCTTCTAAAATGCGATCGATGCGGGCCAGTAAATCCGGTTGCCCCAACTGTTGTCCCGACAAATTAACACTAATACTCAACGGTTCCGGGGTCTTAAATTGCTCATGCCACTGTTGCATTTGCAAACAAGCTTCCCGCAATACCCATTCCCCCAAAGGTAAAATTAAGCCCGTTTCTTCTGCCAACGGGATAAATTCCCCCGGAAACACTAACCCCCGTTCCGGATGTTGCCAGCGTACTAAGGCTTCAAATCCTGAGAGTAGTCCCGTATCTAACGCCACAATCGGTTGATAATGCAGTAGGAATTCCGCTGGTTCTAAATAGGGGGGACTGTCTGTTTTTTCTGCTGAACTTGAAGTATAGGGAATGACCAAATCAGACCCAGGTTGGGTGATTTTGTTGGGGATAAATTCTGAGGGAATTACAGGAGTGGGGAGAGGCAGGTCACCATTTTTCAGAATAGAGCGCCGCAAATCATTTTCTAAGTTTAATTGAGCAACGGCATTTTCTAACATTTTACTATCAAACACTTCATATCGCGCTTTGCCTCGGGCTTTGGCGCGATACATGGCAATATCTGCATCCCGGAGTAACTCCTCGGGACGATTATAGGCTAAGGTGCTAGGGGCAATGCCCATACTTGCTGAGGTAAAAACTTCATAACCTTTGAGATTAAAAGGAGAAATGAGTTCAGCTTGAATTTTTTCAGCCACGGTAATTGCTGATTGAATATCCGGGATATGTTCTACTAAAATTGTAAATTCATCCCCCCCAAACCGAGCTAAAATATCCCCAGAACCCACACACTTTTGCAGACGTTTTGCCAAAGCGACAAGCAGGCAATCTCCAATAAAATGTCCTAAACTATCATTGACGACTTTGAATCGGTCTAAATCAAGAAAAATCACCGCAAATTGATAATCGACTTGAACTTTGGCCCGAGTTAAAGCGGAAGTGAGACGGTTCAGGAAAAAGGCCCGGTTCGGCAATCCGGTGAGGCTATCATGCAGGGCTTCATGACGCAATGTATCTTGGGCATTTTGGCGATCGGTGATGTCCATGACGTGAATATGCACAATATTCAGGGATAGAATCGGGTGATACAACCAATAAAAGAGGCGATCCTGGACGAAGCGTTCCACCTGCCACCCGGATTTTCCCTGCTTGAGGGAGGTGACAACCAGTTCTCGATGATTCCTGGGTAAAAAGCCGGTTGCTAATCCTAGGCGTAATTCTTCTAATACTCGCTCGGTAGCAGGATTGACATAGACAATTTCTCCTTGAAAATCGCAGGCGAGGACGGGACTGGGATTATATTTGGGAAAGGCAGCCAGACGGATATTGGCTTCTTCCGTTGCTTTGCGATCGCTGATGTCAGTTTGGGAACCCGCCATGCGATAGGGGTTTCCCTGATGATCGCGCACCGCCAGACCCCGAGACAGCATCCAACGATACTGTCCCTGAACATCTAAAATCCGATGTTCACTTTTGAAGTGCGGTGTAACTCCGGCAAGATGATCGGCGATCGCTTGTTTCAAAGGGTCGAGATCATCCGGATGAACTCGGCTGAACCAGTCTTCGGGACGGTAAAGCGAGTGAGTCTCAGAAATCTTCTCCCCCTTTTCCCCCTGATACCCCAGCAGGGATTTCCATCGCGGGGAAAAATACACCCGGTTGGTGATCAAATTCCAATCCCACAGTCCATCATTTGCCCCAGCTACGGCTAAAGCATACCGTTCTTCACTCTCACATAAAGCGCGTTCTCGTTTCTGACGGTCGATCGCCGCTGCTAAAACATTGGCGATCGCCTGTAGAAAATGCAAATCTTCTAAATCAAATTGATGGCGTTCTGTACTATAAGCCGCCAAAACCCCATAAGGTTCGCTTTGTCCATGTACTAGCACGGTAATCCCACTTACGATACCGCGTTCCACTAAAAAAGGGGAGGGCGTAAAACGGGTTTCCTCGTGGAAATTAGGGGACAAAATCCCTTCATTCATCAACAAAGTATAACCGACTTGAGATTCTGTATTCACCCCCATTTTTATCGACCCCATCGCATCCTGACAACATCCCCCCCCCGCTTTTAACTCCAATTCCTGGCGATCGGGTAACAATTCCCACAAACAACAACAATCGCTATCCAGAGTATAAAGCACTTCCTCCGCTGCTTCTTCAATCAGGCTCATCACCTCCATCCCCGCCAGCGCCCACTGTCCTAACCCCGCAATTACCGCACTTTCCCGAGCGTGTGAGGCTAATAGCCGTTCGGTCCGCTTCCGTTCTTGCAGTTCCCGTTCCAAGGATGCCATATTCGCTTGCAGTTGCTCTTCCAATTGATCGGCATGAATGAGAATCGGACGCGTGAGGGGATAGAGCAAAAGTGCGATTAATCCAGTGCCTAAGAGTAATAACACCACGGTAACCGCAACTAAAAGCTGGATCTGGTGAATCCCGGCTGCGATATGATTGGAGGAAAGCTGTAACAAAACCACCCAATTACTGCTCGGAATCGGTGCAAAGGCCACTGCTTCCAAACCGGGAAGACTGTTCTTCGAGAATCGCACACCCCGTGGGTCAGTCAGGGTCTCGTTCCGCAAGGCTAAAAGCCTGGTATTCGGTCCAAGCGGCATCAAACCAGTTTGCTCAGTATAAGAGAGGAACGGCAGCAGGCGATCGATCCGCGCATTATTGATTCTTGCTAAAGCAATTTCTACTGATTGCCCTGCACCGGCAAACTGCTGTAAAATTTTGTCAATTTCCGAGACCGTGAATAAGAATAAATCCGTCCCCTGGGGTTCGGGGGAGGGCGGGTGAACTCGGGCGACTGTAACGAGTAAATAAGACGGGTTACCCACTTGCACCGGCTGGAAGGAGATCGGTTCTGCCGCATCCTGGTCGGATTTCGGCCACAACGTTGGTGGAATTTCCATTCCTACCTGGACCATTACCTTACCCTGGCGATCGAGCCGGGTGATTCCTGCTATTTTTGGGGCTTCTTGGAGAACCTCTACCAACAGGGGGGAACTCAACGGTAACCCCTTAGTTAAGTCAACCCCAAGGGATTGACTCGATGTTGCCAGAGTTTTGCTATAGGAAAGCTGTTCAGCGCTCGCCCTCACCTGCCAGAAATACTGCTCTAGGGCTTGACTTTTCGTTTGGGCTACTAAAAAGACCTGTTGTTGTCGGTCCTGGTTGAGATGATGATATAGGAATCCGATACTGACGATAGAAATGATTGCACCGATGGAGAGCATCCCCAATGCCGTATAAACCACAAGCGATCGCCGTAACCGTCCCGATAGGTTGCCATTTGCCACTGTTAATGCCCACCGTTGGAAAAGCAAGTAAATCTAAAGCCTCATTCTCACCATAACGCTATCCATCCTTTTTAGTAAACCATTTTTGTCCGGGTTTGTCTGCACAGTCTGAGATTTTCCAAAACACAATTTATGATGGTCCAATCTAATGGACAAAAGTCCAGGATGAAAGAGTCCCCAACTCCTCTAGGAGCAACTGCCAATGACAGTCAAACCCCCTAGAGTCGGCAGAGAAGGTACTCTTAAAGACTGCACTGCCAAAACAAGTCTACCCTAGCGGATTGTTACCTCTATCAGCAGTAATTATGGCTACCATTTACAAAATTAATAGTGGCGATCGCTCTTGATCTGGGCTTTTTTATCGATGTCTTATTGTATCCTGGTTTTATACTCCATGCAGTTTTTAAAGCCCGTTTACGCTTAACTCTCACCGATTAAGCTTTTTTCCAGGAGCAAAACTCTTGAATGGATCAGCATTTTCAGACCCTAAGACCCGGATTTCCGATTTGTCCCTCAAGCACAAATCATCCCCGATTTCTCGGGCTTTTTTCTCACTTTTAGTCAAGCTTCATAGAAAATCTAGCCTAATTTGGGGAATCCCTAGGAAGCGACACTAAAAGACCTAGGACACGAGTACCTTATTAAATAAGCTAGGACAAGAAACTGAGTTGTCTTCCCTCTACTCTACCGATGCTCTGAGCAGACTTGATGAATCAGCCCGCCATCGATAAGTTCTGATTGTTCAGACTCAAACCTCACGTTAAGCGCGTTTGTAGCAACGGCTACTCCATGTCCGGTCTGCTCCCCTTGATCGCTTAGGCCCCATTTAGAGGCCCCCCCAGAGGTGGCCCCTATAAATGGGGTAACCCCATTTACTGATCGTTACTTAAAACCCAGAAAGCACCGATATCTAGGCTAATCCGAGGAACAGTCCTAAACCATCCTGCTGACTCAAGCCTTCCGTCAATTAACCCGTCCAGAAGAGACTTTGTTGCGATCGCAGCACCCTATTTAGGGCACTAGGGTTTTTTGTTGAAAAAATTATTAGACTCCGCGCCATAATTACCATACAATAAAAGTTCTGTCAACACCCTATGGAGGGAAGCCACCCAAGTCTACGCGCTCAAATATCATTCACAGATAGGGGAAAACTCACCGATGCCAGACTACTATCAACTTGAAAAACGCTTATGGGATGCGGCGGATCGATTGCGTGCCAATTCCAAACTCAAACCGTCGGAATACTCCCTGCCGGTACTCGGTTTAATCTTCCTGCGCTATGCGGACTATAAGTTTACACAAGCTTTACAGCGGTATCACACAAGCGATCTCGCGATCGCCGAACGGGAACGAGTCTTATCCGTTCCCCTCCAGGCGCGGTTTGACTCTCTGCTGAATCGTCCGGCAGAAGCCAACCTCGGGGAAGAGATCAATAGTGCGATGCGGGCGATAGAAGCGGAAAACCCTGCTTTAAAAAATATCCTCCCCAAAACTTACCACCGTCTCAGTAACGAGATCCTCCGGCAACTGCTGACGGACTTTGATACCATCGCCTTAGATATCGAAGGGGATGCGTTTGGGCGAATTTATGAATACTTCCTCAGCAATTTTGCCATGAGTGAAGGACAAAAAGGCGGTGAATTTTTTACCCCTACCTCTTTAGTCAAGCTAATTGTTGAAATTATTGAACCCTATCATGGTCGAATTTTTGACCCGGCTTGCGGCAGTGGGGGAATGTTTGTTCAAAGTGCCTCATTTGTAGAAAAACGGCAGAAAAATCCTAGCACTGAAATCGGGATTTATGGACAGGAAAAAATTGCTGACAATGTTCGCCTCTGCTTGATGAACCTTGCTATCCACGGGCTCACCGGAGATATTCGCCAGAGCAATACCTATTATGAAGATATTCATAATTGTGTAGGTCAATTCGATTTTGTGATGGCAAATCCTCCCTTTAATGTAGACAAAGTAGACAAAGAAAAAATCAAAGATGACCCCCGATTTCCCTTGGGGTTACCTCGGGTTGACAATGCTAACTATTTGTGGATTCAATTATTTTATAGTGCGTTAAATGCTAAAGGGCGGGCGGGGTTTGTTATGGCAAATTCCGCCAGTGATGCTCGCGGCCTGGAGTTGGAAATTCGCAAAAAGCTAATTCACGAAGGAGTTTTAGAGGCGATCGTTGCTGTCGGTTCTCACTTTTTCTATAGTGTAGGCTTACCCTGTACCCTCTGGTTTTTTGATCGAGACAAAGTGAATAACCCCCGCAAAGATAAAATCCTGTTTATCGATGCTCGTCAATTCTATCAGCACGTTTACCGTTCCCACCGGCAATTTAGCGATGAACAAATTCAATTTTTAGGAAATATTGTCCGAATGTATCGTGGACAATTGGTTGAACCTGTGGCAACTTTACCGGAACATACTCGGTACAATCCTACAGTCCCTGCTTACGGAACTTTACCCAATTGGGAGGAAACATTTCCGGACAATATCTATCGTGATGTTCCCGGTTTGTGCCGAATTGCCGTCATTTCAGAAATTGCAGAACAGGCTTATAGCTTAAATCCGGGGCGCTATGTTGGAATCGCCCCCAAACCCGAAGATGATTTTGATTTTTATGAAAAGTTACAAGAACTTAATGACGAATTCGAGATGCTCACAGTGGAAGCGAGGGAACTCGAAGAGCGAATTTCTCAAACTATTCATGGCTTATTAAAGGTAAAAGAGCATGAATAAACAAGCCAATGAGTTCGCGCCGTCCTCATTCCTATCTTCGGTTCAGGACTGCGGACTGGTTACTTCTAAAGTCTGTTATGATCATACGTTTCAGGTAAAACCGTGAAAAAAGGAAACAACTGGACGCAAAAACCCATTGGAAAACTTTGTCTTGTTGGAGATGGCACTCATGCCAAAATTAAAAGACAAGACGAGGGTATCCTCTACTTAACGGCTAAAAATATTAAACCGGGACGGTTAAAACTTTCCAAGGTTGACTGTATCTCTGAAGCAGATTTTGACCGTTATTTTTGTAAGAGTGCTCAGTCGATTCGTAAGCCGGAAGCCGGGGATATTTTACTGGGAATTATTGGGAGTATTGGAGAACCCTATTTAGTCCAACCCGGAGACTTATTTGGGATTTCTAGTAGTCTGGCTATTTTAAGACCCAATCAGACGATTCTCTGGTCTCCATATCTTTATTATTGGGTGAAAGGACCCATTTTTCAAAATGCCTTACAGGCTAGGAAGGCTGGAGTCGTTCAGTGTTATATCAGTTTGAATGCTCTGAAAGGAATGCCGATCGCCTATCCAGATTTGGGTAGACAACAAAAAATAGCAGCTATTCTGACGGATTATGATGATTTAATTTCTAACAACCAACAGCGGATTAAGCTACTGGAACAGATGGCGCAAAGTATCTATCACGAGTGGTTTGTGAAATGGCGGATTCCTAATTTGGAATGGCGGGAAGCAACGCCGGAAGAACAACAAGTGACCGGTCAGGAATTGTTCCCGGTAGGATGGGCGATCGCACCAATTGGTGAGGCGATCGAAACCATTAGCGGCGATACCCCAGCGAAGAAAAAGCCTGAATACTGGGCTAATGGAACATTAGTTTGGTATAGAACCACCGATTTAACCACGGCTGGAACAATGTATGTTTCGGGTTCCACTCACAAAATTACCGAATTAGGGCGGCAGCGTAGTAAAATTCGCACATTCCCCCCCTATTCGGTAATGATGACATCTCGGGCAACGATTGGGGTTGTGGCAATTAATACCACCACTGCTTGTACCAACCAAGGATTTATCACTTGTATCCCCAATGAGCAGTTATCGGCTTACTATTTATATTTTTGGATTAAGGAAAACCGCGATCGCATTTTTAATCTGGCATCTGGATTAATGTACCGCGAAATCAATCTCGGCTGGTTTCGACAATTAGCGATCGCTATTCCCGACCCCGCTACCCACCGTCAGTTTATCGAAACCCTCGACCCCCTCTGTCGGCAAATCGAAACCTTACAAGCCAAAACCACTAACCTCAAGTTTACCCGGGAGTTACTCTTGGCTAAATTACTCTCCGGTGAAATCGATGTCGAGTAAAAAACAGGTGAAGAAATATCATTGAGTTTTAGGGTGAAACTGAGGCTGAGTAGACTCCTAGAAGATTAATATCGGGGGCAACCTAGGGGAGAGATAAACGAAAGTTTAGGAATCAGCCTCAAAGTTATCATTATTAATATCAGGGAATCATCAACTTTTACTCAGTGTCCTAATCACTCCCTATACAGCAGGCATCACCCCCCAGTCTGTCAAAATTGATCAGGGTAAATTTTCTAGGAATAAACCAGTCCATCTAATTTCATGTAAATGGACCTGAGCAAGCTGTAAGGTTTGAATACAAATTTTATAGAAAACTTAAATTATTTTTACACTCTAATCCACCCAGTTACTCACCCTATTTAAAGATGTATGAGTCAACCATACCCTAGGAAAGAATTCGCCCATTTAATTGAATTCAAACCTAAGATAAGGCAAATTTTTAAAGAGTTAGAGTCTTAGAGATTTGAGGCAATAGGGTTCTTCCGATCTACCTCTGTTGTTTATCCAAAAATCTGCTAAACTAGATAAAAACACCGATAAACGGGGAGACCAATATGGTACAGAGTCAAACCTCGGAGATTCCTATCTTTCCCCCAGGCGATTTATGGAGTAAGGAGCCGCCCTTAGAAAGTTATCGACACCTGAAACAACTGCTGCTGCTGCTGGCTTGTTTAGAGAGGTTTTGGAAAAAGCGTAATGATTTTTTTGTAGCAGCTAACATGAGTGTCTATTACAGTACCCGCCAGCGCAAATCGGAAGAGATGCGGGGACCGGATTTTTTCGTAGTTTTGAATACGGAACGCCGAGAGCGAAAAAGTTGGGTCATCTGGGAAGAAGAAGGAAAATATCCTAACTTTATTATCGAAATTCTCTCTGATAGCACGGCCAATACAGATCGGGGCTTAAAAAAACAACTTTATCAAGATGTTTGGCGCACTCCCGATTATTTTTGGTTTGATCCCTATACTTTAGAGTTCCAGGGATTTCACCTGATGAATGGGGAATATCAAGTCCTTCAACCCAATGATCAAGGATGGCTTTGGAGTGAACAATTGCAGCTTTATTTAGGGATTTTAGAGGAAAAACTGCGGTTTTTTACCCCAGAAGGGGAACTGGTTCTGACGCCAGAGGAAGCGGAATCCGAAGCTTTATTGCTAGTGGATACCGAACGTGCTCGTGCTCAGGAGGCGATCGCCCAAGTTGATACCGAACGTCAGCGTAGCGCTATCTTGCGGCAAAAGCTGCAAGAACTGGGTATCAATCCAGATGAAATTACTTAATACTTGTGAAAGTTAAAGATTCCGAAATACTCTACGTTCCGGAATCTTTAAACCAATATTCTTAATTCATCTAAAAATTTATTTGAAAACTATACAATTATCGTAAAAAAGGGAAACAATTAACATAAATTATATTTATACCAATTTAAAATGAAATAGCATAAGATGGAAGCAGTATTTGATAGAGGTGGCTGATGGCAGGTCGGATGAAGCT
>NZ_JAMXFC010000010.1 GCF_025370755.1 Laspinema sp. D2d
AGGATGGGGGAGATGGGGAGGATGGGGGAGATGGGGAGGATGGGGGAGATGGGGAGGATGGGGAGGATGGGGAGGATGGGGGGAATTATCTGTGTTTGTAGTAATGACTGAAGTCGGTCTTCAGTGGATTGATATACCTTGTGCAACGACCTTTAGATTCCTAATGTCCCAAATCTGCGGCAACCTCTAACCAAATCTTGCAATCTGCGCTATCAATAATAAATTCTCCCATTCAGACTAGATATGAATGCTAACGTGATTGAAATCCTATCCGCAGAAGAACTGCGGCGGACTGTAACCCGACTGGCGTCCCAGATTGTGGAACGATCGAATGATTTGTCAGAATTAGTGCTGATCGGCATTTACACCCGAGGGGTGCCCTTCGCCCATCTGTTGGCGAGTCAGATTGAACTCCTAGAACAGATTCAGGTGCCAGTCGGTGCTTTAGATATTACATTTTATCGAGATGATTTGGACAATATGGGGATGCGAACTCCGGCAAAAACGGAAATGCCGTTTGATTTGACGGGGAAAGAGGTGATGTTGGTGGATGATGTGATTTTCAAGGGTCGCACGATTCGCGCTGCCTTGGATGCGATCGCCGATTATGGCAGACCCTCTCTGATTCGCTTGGCAGTTCTGGTCGATCGCGGTCATCGGGAGGTTCCCATTCATCCCGATTTCATCGGCAAAACCCTCCCCACGGCCAAGGAGGAACAGGTTAAGGTTTATTTCAATGAAGTAGACGATCGCGATCGGGTGGAACTGATTAAGGTGATTTGACTGAGGGAGATGGGGGAGATGGGGGAGATGGGGAGGATAGGGAGGATAGGGAGGATGGGGAGGATGGGGAGGATGGGGAGGATGGGGAGGATAGGGAGGAGGAATTAGTAACGACAGTTTGTAGTAACGACTTGCTATCCTTATACCCTATCTCCCCTATCTCCCCCATCCCCCCCATCTTCCCTATCTCCCCTATCTCCCCCATCTCCCCCATCTCCCCCATCCTCCCCATCCCCCCAATCTCCCTAATCGTGAGAAACTATCTACAGAGTCTCTATATCCTGGCTAATTGTCTGAAATGTCAACAACGGTTAACTCACCTTTAAACTCTGGGGAAGAAACCCAATCTCGGAAGGCGGAACATATTCGGGTCTGCCTAGAAGATGATGTACAATTTCGGTTGAATGGGACGGGTTTGGACCGTTATCGATTCACCCATTGTTGTTTGCCGGAACTGGATTGGCAGGATATTGATCTGACGACGCGGTTTCTAGGAAAATCCCTCGGTGCTCCTTTGTTGATTTCTTCGATGACGGGGGGGACTGAGGAGGCGAAGCGGATTAATTCTCGGTTGGCGGTGGTGGCGGAACAGTTTCAGATTGCGATGGGGGTGGGTTCCCAGCGGGTGGCGGTGGAAAAACCGGAGGTGGGAGATACCTTTGCGGTGCGATCGCTGGCACCGAATATCCTGTTATTTGCGAATTTAGGGGCGGTACAATTGAACTATGGTTATGGGGTGGATCAATGTCGCAAGGCCGTCGATTTGCTGGAAGCGGATGCGTTAATTCTTCACCTCAATCCCTTGCAAGAAGCGGTTCAAACCCGGGGAGATAAAAATTTTCGAGGATTGCTTGACAAAATCCATGAATTATGCAATGTATTACCCGTGCCGGTGATTGCGAAAGAGGTGGGCAATGGTATTTCGGCAAAGATGGCCCAAAAATTGATTGAGGCAGGGGTTGGGGCAGTCGATGTGGCCGGGACTGGGGGGACTTCTTGGGCGAAGGTGGAAGGAGAACGGGCGAAGGATTCCCGACAACGCCGATTAGGGACAACCTTTGCAGAGTGGGGTTTACCTACAGCGGATTGTATCACGTCAATTCGGGCGATCGCCCCGGAGATTCCTTTAATTGCCTCGGGGGGATTGCGAACAGGGTTGGATGTCGCGAAGGCGATCGCCTTGGGTGCGGACCTTGCGGGTTTAGCATGGCCCTTTCTCCAAGCAGCAGCGGAATCCGAGGCGGCGATTCAGACCCTGGTGGAACATTTACTCGCAGAAATTTCTACAGTTCTGTTCTGTACTGGCAATGCCACCCTCACCCAACTCAAAGCGTCTAAGGCCCTTCAACCTTTACATTCCCCAGGGCGTCCATAACCGACAGGGAAGATCACCGGGTTTCTGCATGAAATAATAGCTTGCTTTGTCCGAAAATCGGGTAAAGAAACCCGGTTTCTAACCAATCCTGTATCACCGTCCGAGAAGGATTAACATAGAAGAGATAAGCGATCGCAACTTCGGGTCTGTTTTCAAAACACCGACGCCGGAAGCAGCGCAGATAACATAAAGGACCGTTGCAAAATGCGAGATTTTTTCAAATACACCTTTGCTAGTATCCTCGGGACGATTGTCGGATTAGGCGTTTTAGGTGTTCTGAGTCTAGGTGGACTCTTGATTGTGATCGGGACGATCGCCACTTCCTCAAAAGATGCGGGACCGACTGTCGAAAATAACTCCATGTTGGTGTTTGACCTTTCGATGAATATCACCGATTCTCAACCCACCTCCACCACTGCCGAAGCATTATCCCGAACCCTCTCAGAAGACTCGGAACCGAGTACAATGACCTTGCGCCAAGTGGTAGAAACTATTGATGCTGCCCGAGAGGACGATCGCATTCTCGGGATCTACCTCCACTCTACCTCTTTTGGTGGCAATAACGGATTTGCCACCCTGCGGGAAGTGCGTGAGGCCCTGGAACGCTTTCAGGACAGCGGTAAAACCATTATTGCCTATGACCAAGATTGGAATGAAGGGGAATATTACCTCGCCTCGGTTTCTGACGAAATTCTCCTCAATCCTCTCGGAATGGTCGAAATGAATGGGTTGAGTTCAGAGACGACTTTTTTGACGGGAGGTTTGCAGAAGTACGGCGTCGGGGTTCAGGTGACCCGGGTCGGCAAGTATAAATCCGCTGTGGAACCCTTTGTCTTAAACCAAAGTTCCCCGGAAAGTCGGCAACAGACGGAAAAACTACTGAGTGATATCTGGAGTGATTTTCTGGCAACAATCGATCGCCGTGAGAAGATTACGGCGCAACAGGTGCAGCAGGTGGTGAATACCCGGGGAATGCTGATGGCAACGGAGGCACAACAACAGGGATTTGTCGATCGCCTCGCCTATTTTGATGAAGTGGTGGCACAACTGAAGGAACTCACGGGTAAAAAAGAGGATGACCGCACCTTTGAGCAAATTAGTTTACCCCGGTATGCGACCGTTAGTGAGGAACAAAAAGGGAATAAGGCGCGATCGGCCCCGGAAATTGCCATAGTCTATGCCGATGGTGAGATTGTGAGTGGGGAAGGCGGTTCCACTCAGGTGGGAGGCGATCGCCTCGCTAAAGAATTGCGAGACTTACGCCGGAATGAGGATGTTAAAGCGGTTGTCTTACGGGTGAACAGTCCCGGAGGTTCTGCCACGGCATCGGAAGTGATTCAGCGTGAGGTCCAGTTGATTGCTGAAAGTAAACCGATTGTCGTCTCAATGGGCAATGTCGCCGCTTCCGGTGGATACTGGATTTCTAGCTATGGGTCGAAAATTTTTGCTCAACCGAATACGGTGACGGGTTCCATTGGTGTATTTGGAATGCTGCTCAATGTACAAGGTTTGGGCAATCAGCAGGGGATTACCTGGGATGTAGTGAAAACCGGACCTTATGCGGATATTGATACCATTACTCGCCCAAAAACTGCCCAAGAAATGGCGATTATTCAGCAAATGGTCGATCGCATTTATGCGCGATTCTTGAACCTGATTGTTGAGTCTCGCAATCTACCGGCGCAAAAGGTAAGTGAGATTGCTCAAGGTCGAGTTTGGTCCGGTCAAGAAGCACAAAAACTGGGATTAGTGGATGAAATTGGCGGTTTGAATGATGCAATTTTGGCCGCAGCGGAATTAGCAGAACTGGGTGATACTTGGAAGGTCAATGAATATCCCCAAACTCGCACATTTGAACAAATCCTGATTGATCGCTTACTAGGAAGTCGCCTGAAAGCATTGGTCCCCACTCCGAAACCCGACCCCCTAACCGCACAATTACAGCAACTCTATGAGGAAGTTTCAATGGTCAAAAATTTGAATGACCCATTCCATGCTTATACTCGCCTACCCTTTACCTTCCAGATTCGTTAAAATGAGGTTCTGTAGGGTTGCGGTTAGGAATTACGGGTGATTTTATAGGCACAACGCCGATCGCCTTCCATGATATGTTCCACTCGTTCGATGGTGACGGTTGGTCCGAATAGGGTTTTAAAAACTTCCAATTCGGACCGACATAATAATCGACAAGTGCGCGCAGCTTCATCAATGGGACAGTGGTTTTCAATGAATAACCAGGACCCATCCGGTTGGGCGATCGCCTCTGCCATATATCCTTCCTTCGTCCGAATTTCTGCAAGGCGTTCCACTTGGCGATCGAGTCGGGATTCCCGTGAATTTGGAGCGTTATCCCCTTCTAAAGTGGCAAACTGAACGCGATATCCTTGAATTTGTCTCCGAGAGCGTTCCGCTAAAACTTTCTCTAATTCTGCTTCCCCTAAAACCGACTCAAAACTATTCAGAAATTCGACCATCAAATCGGCATGAGTATTGGGAAATAGGTTGAGGGTGCGATCGGTCAATTGCCACAACTTCACAGGTCGCCCGATCGGACGTCGTTGTTCCGAGTAATCTACCAAACCCTCTCCCCGCAGTGCCTGTAAATGCTGCCGAATTGCCATCGGAGACACCTCTAACTGTTCTGCTAGGTCCGTCGCACTGGTGGCCCCTTGCATCTTTAACAGGTAGAGAATTTGCTCTTTTGCTTTTTGTTTATCATCGGTCATTGGACATGGGAAAGATGAAGGATCAAAGCGGAAGCATGAAGGCGGAAGCATCCAGGCAGAAGGCATTTGATTAGAACAAAAGACGGTCCCTGGTTGTCTTTCATCCCTCATCCGGTCCCCCCATTCTTCCCTTAAATCCAAATTATAACAATTATAAGTCAAACCGACGCTGAAATCGAGGGTCTAAGTCAGCACTTTTGCGTTGATTGCACGGACGGCAAAGGGTTTGCAGATTACTGATATCATTGGATCCGCCCATTGCCAGGGGAATAATATGATCGATATTCAGTTCGCTTTCTTGTTCGGTTTTGCCACAACTTTGACACTGATGGCGATCGCGTTCCAAAACATACACTCTAACCGCTGCGGGAATACGAATTCGAGGCGTTTTAGGCATAGATTTTTAATAGATTAAAGATACACAGGAGGCAGAGCCTCCAATAGTGCATGACTCGGCAGAGCCAAGTCACGAGAATTCTAATATTATATAATAGATTCTCGTGTCATGGCTCTGCCGTGACACGGGCATTTTGCGGCTCTGCCGCCTAATAGGTTTTGGTACTATGATAAGGCAATTTTTGGCTCATCCCTGCATCCGCCTAATCTCATCAAGCGGTGATTCAAATTCACGGGTTTCACGTTGATTCAATGTTTGTTGGTGTTCTGGTTCGTCTGGGCAAAATTCTAAGTTAATTTTGATTCTTAGTTTCCCTTTTTTCCAGCCTGGAGAACCATATTTTAAAATTTCAACATCGACACCATCTCCCAGCCATTTTAGTTTTTCATCTGCATCGCTGCTCGCACTCAGGAAATAGCCTTTTATTACTTTTATTAATGCTCCTCTTAAATCCCCAAATTTAATCATGGGATGGTTCAGTGAGGGTATTCTTTGATTGGCTTGAGGTATAGATACTACTTCCTCATCATTGACTGGTTCAAATTTACTACTCATAGCACTGAATTTTTAACAGATTTTCCCTATATTACAACATTTGAAATACCTTGTCAATAGGATAAAATGTGCCGAGACACATCCTACCCTATTGACACTAATCGCGTTAAATCATCTCCATCACCTCTGATAATTCCCCCTCTTCCTCCTCAACAATTTCCACTTCTGTCGCCTCTTGCAAATTAGCCAAGGGTAACTGATAGCGGTCTAAAAGCATTGCCTGTAAGCAGCTATTAATCCCAGAAACTACCTCGTTATAATCGGCAATTTTATCTTGAACTTCTTGCAAGTGGATTTGATTGCTTTCAAGTTGCTCCTGTGCTTCCCGTTCTAGGGTTTTTTCTAGGTGCGATCGCGCTCGGTTGTATTGTTGCAGAATCATCTCCTCTTGCTGCTTGACTAGCGGCAATAAATGAGTTTTCAAGGTTTGATTCACCGTTTGCCGGAAGGTGCTTTGAATCGTGTGTTTGACCTTCGGTTCAAAATCCAGTTTTAACAACTGACGAATAGCGGGTTCCGCATCTTTCATGCTGGCACAATCAAAACTTTGAGAAGTTTGTTGCAGCACTTTACGGAATTGGTAAATCGAAAACGTGCCTTCATCGTAAAAGCGAGGACTCTCCCGCACAAAGCGATCGCATTCTGTGCTTGCCGCCGCACGAATTGCTTGCTGAACTTGCACTTGTAGATTTTTAATGGTCTGTTCTAGTCCAGCATCGCCCCCAACTAATCGGCATAATTCTCGATAATAGTCTTGACGGCGAATTCGGTCGATTAAATAGGCAAAGTAGTTGGCAATAGTTCGTTCGGATTCTTCGGCCAAAACTGCCTCTAATTCATTGGACAAGTAATAGAAGGCCTCGACTAAAATCGCCAGTAATGGTGCAGTCGAGTTACGAGGATGGGTGAGGGTTGCTTGCCGATATGCTTCTTCTACTGAAAAAGTATTCAACAGTTCATCCATGCGGCAAACCATGCGGACTTTCAGTTTGCGGAAGTCTTCCTCAAAGGTGAGGCACTGATTGGTTACGACTTCATTCACTTCTTGGGTAATATGGTCATTTAAAGCCATTCCTAGGCGGCGTAAGTCATAGTTTAGTTGTTCCATTCGCCGCAATTTTAACCCTTCAATATTGACGGGTTGACTCTCTAGGTCCCGATAGTGTTGGACATAATGGCGACTTAATAGGAGGCAGATAGGCTGGAGGTCATTAGCGAGGGTTTTAAAGAGGAGGGGGCGTTTTTCCTGGGTTAGGTAGTTGGTAATGCTGGTGCGAAATTCTTCAATGCCGCTATCAGAAATAAGCTGATTCAGGAGGGATGTTCCGCATTCATTGAGAATACGGACGTAGTTTTGATTGGGGGTTTCGTAGCTGTAAACCGCTATTTTAAATTGACTGGGGGAGAGTTTCCCAGAGTTGGCGCAGTAGCGGTTAAATTCATTGACAAATTGCGGGGTGTCTTCCTGGATGCTGGTGTTTTTGACGCTTTCGGCAAAGAGGGTATCTAATCCATAGCGATCGCGTTCGCTGGTTTGTTTGATTTGACTTCCCCAAAATCCCAGCAATCCACTGGTTTTATAGAGGCGTTTGGTATCTCGGAATTGGGTGACAATTAGCTCATCCAAGCGTTGTCGAAGTTGGGTATTATACCAGGTTTCGTCAATGCGATTGAAAACATAAAAGACGCGATCGCGAATTCCGGGATTAGACCGCATTTTTTCCAGTAACTCGGTCTCTTCCGTCGTCATATCCCCTTCAGAAGCGGGTTTGAGGACACATACCACCGCTGAGGTTTCTGGGTCTTCAATCTTGCGATAGGTGAGTTCCGCATCCCGTTTTACCGGCGCATCAATTCCCGGTAAATCAATCAGCACATTGCCATCTTTGAGCAATGGATGATAGCAGTAATATTCAATCCGTTTCAACACTGAACTATTGCTACCCCGCCGCGCATAGCTGGCGGCTTCTTTGAGGTTAGAAAAGTTAAATTGTTCCATCGAAAATGTGTTATTATTCACCGGATGAATGCGGCTGCTATTTTCTGCAAATCCATCCAGCAATAATATCAATGCCTTCGCTTGTTTGGCTAATTGGGATTTACTTTCACCCCCTTCTTTATTGAGAATAGTTTGAGCAATCTCCCGCAACAGTTTCAGGACTTCTGGTTCGTTAATATTCGTCGCTGCTTTGATGCCTAAACGCTCACATAAAGCGGTGATTTGGTCTTTAATCTCAATTCCACTCAAAAACGTGAGAACGACTCGCCCTTGGTCCGGTTCGGCATATTCAATATAGCACTCAGTTCCCGTGGCGTGACCTTCGGCACTGTAGAGCAATTCTCGTTCTAACAAGGCATTAATCAGCATGGATTTACCTGCACTAAAAGCCCCAGCAAAGACAATTTCAAACTTAGGGGCAATTGCCTTTTTCAACGAGGACTGGACAGCGGTGATATCTTGTTGTCGCAACGCGGGTTCTTGATGCAACAATTCGAGGATGCGATCGACCTGATTCTGTAGCTGTTGACACTGAGGCAGCAATTGAGTCATAGCGGTTTTGAAGAAAGCCCAACTAAAATGGAATCCTCCTAGTATCCCATAATTGACTCCCCAGAAAAATGAGTAGAAAATCCTATTTATATCAAATCCGGTTGTTCAAAGTTGACTTTATGTATGAGCCCGCGCAGGCGGGCTTTGTCCGTATAGCCCCAGGCTTCCGCCTGCGGGTTTTTATAGACATTTCCTCTCCATAAAAATCGGGACAACTGTTTAGCAGTTGCCCCGATTTCTTGCCGGTTTAAATTAAATTCAGGGATGATTTAATAGTCTCAAGCTCTCACCCCCAGAAACCCATTAACTGCGCCACTTGCGGGTAAACTCATCCAACACCGAATTATGAATCTGGCGTTGCAACCAATTGATCGCCTGTTGTTGATGGTTTAATCCCTGATAATATTGGCAGACATCTACCAAAGAAATATTCCCAGCAACCGCAACTGATGACCGATTGCGCCATTGACGAGAAAACTCAGATAAGGTACTGTTAGGAATCTGACTTTGCAACCACTGAAGCGCTTGCTTTTGGTTACTCAAGCTTTGGTAATAATTACAAACATCGACTAAATCGATATTGGTAGATTGAGCGGCCATTTGCTGATTCCCCGATCGCCACCACCGAGCAAATTCGTTTAAAATCCCACTGGAAACCTGACCCTGCAACCAATAGATCGCCTGGTCTTGCATCGGCAATCCTTGATAAAATTTTG
Source organism: Laspinema sp. D2d (assembly GCF_025370755.1). Lineage (GTDB taxonomy): Bacteria > Cyanobacteriota > Cyanobacteriia > Cyanobacteriales > Laspinemataceae > Laspinema. The sequence continues at coordinate 9,104 of NZ_JAMXFC010000010.1, forward strand.
CCACATCCACAAAATTAATCGGGGAGGATGCGGAGGCATGACCCCGCCAGCGACGGGCAAATTCTAGTAAATTTGCCTGAGATAATTGACCCTGTAACCAGTCTAATGCTTGATTTTGATGGGAAAATCCTTGATAAAATCGACAGACATCAATCAACCGAATTACAGGAGTTGGTCCCGACTGAATCGGCGTCGGGTTAGGTACAGGAGAGGGCGTTGGCGTCGGTGTTGGGGTGGGAATATAAACCGGGGGAGGCGTCGGTTGCACTTGGGTTGGGGGTTTAATTGCACTCACCAAGGCGGTCCAAGTTTGAACGCCCACAATGCCATCCACGGTAAGATTCATCGCCCGTTGAAATGCCATCACCGTTGAGTGCATTGTTGCCCCAAATACCCCATCAGTAGACCCGGGATTAAATCCTTTATCCCGCAGACACATTTGGATATATTTAACATGAGAGCCTTTCCCGCCTTGGCGACAGACATTAAACCAGTTGACATCAACACCGCCGTTAATTCCGCTGACTCTACCGCTTTCGGTGTATTGCCAAAACGTCCAACCATCCCACCCTCCAGGAACCCAGGGATTGTTGGTCTGATAGTGAGCAATCCATAGGGGATAATCGCTGAAAATTGTAGGATTACCAATCCGTTCCCAAAAACTGGGAAAAGTGTAAATAATGGGGCGACGCTTGGTTTCTTTCTCGACAATTTCGATCCAAGTCGTAATATCCCGAATAATCGAACTTGCGCCAACTCCATCCGTAGATTCAATATCCAGAACCGGCGGCAAATCATTCGCTTCTAGTTGCACGGTTTTGAGGAAAATATCCGCTTGTGCTTTGGGGTCTTGTTTAGCCCGATAAAAGTGATAAGCACCCCGTGCCATTCCTACGGATTTGATGGCCGCCCAATTACTGCGATAGGAATCGGCCACAAACGTAGCGCCTTCGGTTGCTTTGGTAAAGGCAAACCCCATGCCATCCCCAACCACGGAATTCCAATTTACGGGGTGTTGCCAATCGGAAACATCGATACCTTTTGCACACATAATGGTAGATCTTGTTGAAAGAGTGAGGAACTGAGTGGCTTTGTTTCGGCAAAACTTCTCAAGGAAGTGACCGGATGTTTGATACAATTAGGAGGCAATTCCTCGGGTGTTAGCCCCTGCACGAGGGCCGATCGCCGCTGGTTGTGCAGAGGGGAAAGATAGACAGGAAAAAGCTTCTGCTTCTCCTACCCGTCCCCGAAAATACCCCCTTGGAGTGATAGCTAAACTATACGGATGGTGATGACTTGGATCGGGAAAGGGTCAGGATTTAACTTGATCAGGAATCGATGACTTTCATCCCATCCCGTGCCATAGTAATTGAGTAAAATTTGAGGTCAGATTGGTTATGGAAGTGATTCCAGCGATTGATTTATTAGAAGGTCGTTGTGTTCGTCTGTATCAGGGGGATTACGATCGCTCAGATGTGTTTAATGAGGACCCCGTGGCGGTTGCCAAACAATGGGTTGATGAAGGTGCGACGCGCTTGCATTTAGTGGACCTGGATGGGGCAAAAGCGGGGGAACCGCGTAATATGACAACCATTGAGGCGATCGCCCGCGCCGTATCCGTCCCAATCCAAGTCGGTGGGGGATTACGAGACTATGCCTCTGTTGCCAATTTATTATCCCTCGGGATTGATCGCGCCATTCTCGGGACTGTGGCAGTTGAAAAACCGGAACTTGTCCAGCAACTCGCTCAAGAATTTCCGGGTCACATTGTAGTCGGAATTGATGCGCGTGATGGCAAAGTTGCGACCCGGGGTTGGTTGGAAACTTCGGAAGTGTTAGCGACGGTACTCGCACAACAAATGGTAGCGTTAGGCGTGGCGGCCATTATCTATACGGATATTCATCGCGATGGCACATTAGCAGGACCGAATATTGCCGCATTGCGAGAACTGGCGGGGGCGGTGGATATTCCCATTGTGGCCTCTGGTGGTGTGAGTTCCCTGACGGACTTGCTGAGTTTGCTGGCCCTGGAACCTTTAGGGGTCAATAGTGTGATTGTTGGCCGATCGCTTTATACGGGGGATGTTTCCTTGAAAGAAGCAATTCAGGCGATCGGTCCTGGACGGATTCAGGATGTGCCCCCGGATTTCGGTTCCTCGACGTTTGCTTGAAATTAACACATATCCCCACCCGAGTGGGGATGTAGGGATGGAAACAGTTTCAGTCGTTATATCAAGTCCGATGGATTAACCCTAAAAAATTCTCTTCTCCCCCTTCCCTTGCAGGGAAAGGGGTTGGGGGGTTAGGTTTTTATGAACAAGCAACAAAATATAAAAAAATAAATAATATTATTCACTAAGTATCTAGCAACCCTCTTGCTTTCTGAAGTTTACTCTATTCTCCGGTTGAAGGGACGCTCTTTTGTAACGGTAAGGATTTTGAGCTTGGGGTGGTGGGGAGGGTAATGATTAAAGTTGTACCAACCCCGATGGTACTCTCTACGGAGATTTCCCCGGAAAGCAAGTCTACAGATTTTTTGACGATCGCCAATCCTAAACCCGACCCAGGAACATCGGCGACATTACTGCCTCGATAAAAGATTTCAAAGAGGCGCGGGAGATCTTCTGCGGGAATTCCGAGGCCCCGATCTCGAAAGGTAAAGACTACTTCCGTATTTTTACACTGGATAAATATGTCTATTTTGCTGAATTCTGGAGTAAATTTAAAGCAATTAGAAAGAATATTTCTGATACTATGTTTTAGTAATTTAGTATTAATATTTACTGCATGATAGTCTCCACTCACTTGAAAATCAATAGAGCGCTCTCCGGGTGTATAAAGCAGCTTATATTCTTCTATTAATTTTAAACAAAATTGTTTTAAATTAAGCTGTGAAAATTGAGTAGCACAAGAATCTTTATCTCCATTAAAAATTAAAATATCATCTAAAAGTAGGGTAATTTGCTTAAGGGTATAGCGAATTTTTTCAAAAATTGGTGTTCGTTTAGACTGTTTTACTCCATCACTATAGCGTTCTAGGAGTTGGGTACATAGATGAATGGTATTGAGTGGGGTGCGAAATTCATGGGACAGGATTTGGATAAATCGAGACTTAACTCGATGTAATTCTCGCTGTATTGCCAATTCTTGGCGATTTTTTTCAGCTTCTTTTAACTCACTAATATCGCGAATTAACCAGCGAAACCCACTAGAATTTCCGTGGATATCCTGAACGGGAGAAACAGAAATTGCAGCGGGAAATGACTCGCGATCGCGCGGGAGCATTTGTATTTCCCATTCCGTTAACCTTCCTACGGTTCGGAGTTGGTCAAGTTGGGTCCGAAAGGCACTCCGTTCCTCCAGTTTCACAAAAACTGCTAGGGGTTTATCTATCACAAAGGGTCGATGTAAGTTAAATAACTGTTCCGCTGCTGCATTCGCTTCTTCAATCACCCCCACCGCATTTGTGATTAAATAAGGGTCCGGTGCTTCTTCAAATAACTGTTGATAGCGCTCCCGCTGTATTTCTACTTGTTCCCGAGTCGAGAGCAGTTGTTGATTTTGCTCCTGAAGCTCTTCCGTAGCAACGTGCAATTCTTCCAATGCCTTGGAAAGTTCGCCAAACACCTCTTTTAACAAGTCCGGTGGAGGAGAGGGAGAACCCTGAGCCAGTTGTTGCATTTGCTCTAAACGCACTCTAGCTTGGTCAATTTGTCCGGTAAAATTGTCCATTGTATTTCTCTAGTCTGTTTCAGTCCTCATTTTAGGATAATAGCAAATTGCCCATACATCCACTCAACAGACCAATTCATCAATAAATTAACCCCGGAGTCAGTGGGGACTCCCGGTTCATCCGGGGATTATATTTGTCAAATCGAGGCACAAATCCCAGGGGGAAGAAGAAACAAGATTCCAAAAGAGAACCCCGGTTAAACTTCTTTAATTAAAAGAATTACCCCATGAGGTTCTTTGCTTCCATCTTTGAGGGGATTAAAACTCAGGCGGCACTGAATCGAGTCACCCTGACTATTTAACGCATCCATGAAAATTTCTTGACCCGATTGAGTTCCACTCAAGCATTGATAAAGGGGGTCCCGCAGACGTTCTAAGGGTAAGCCAATATCCAGATTAAAGAGGGATTTGTTCTTGACTTCATCAGCTTTTGGTCCCCAAATATTTTGGGCTGCTTCGTTCCAAGTTTGAACATTAAATTGACGATCTACCACAATCACGGCAGATTGTAAACTAGCAAAAATAGATTCTAAAAAAGCGTTACATAGATTCAGTTCTATGGTTTTCCGCCCGAGTTCATCATTGATGGTTTGAAGTTCCTCATTGCTGGATTGAAGTTCCTCATTCATCGTCTCTAGTTCTTCATTGGTAGACTGGAGTTCTTCGTTGGTCGTCTCCAATTCTTCATGGCTGGACTGGAGTTCTTCGTTGGTGGTCTCCAGTTCTTCATTGCTGGACTGGAGTTCTTCATTCACGGTTTCGAGTTCTTGGTTAGACCGTTCGAGTTCTTCTTGTAACTGGTGATAGCGGGTCACTTCGTTAAACGTGATACTTACACCCAGGGGATCGTTGGTATTTTGCTGTAAGAGGGAGATTTCGATATCCAAATACTGAATACTGCCATCGCTCCAAGTGCGAATTACATCGCTAACGAGAATCGAGTTTCCCTCTTTGTAGACCCGTTCAATCTGCGATCGCAACTCCACGGGACGATAAGAAATTTCTAAATCCTGGAAGGGTCGTCCTAAGTCCTGGCGATCGATGTCAAAACGGGCGCGAGCTAACTGATTGGCTAGGGCGAGATTGTTCTGAGAGTCCACGACAATTTGTGCCACGGGCGTCGCATTAAAAGCCTCTTCCAACAGACGGATATTTAAAGCCGAGCGCATCCCGGCTTCTTCTTTTCTATTCTGCGCTAAGAGTAGGAGGCGCTCACGCCGGTCCATTTTTGGCACTTTCTGAAAGATTCGGTGTTGTAAGTTTAAGGGACTAAATAGATCAGCGTTAGTCAGTAGCATTTCGGCTTTACCCAAAAATAAACAGCCTGTGTCTTTGAGTGCAAAATGAAAGCGACCCAGAATCTGCTTTTGGGTTTCCGCATTAAAATACATCAGGGTGTTGCGGCATACCAGCAAATCTATGCGAGAAATGGGAGCATCGTGAATCAAGTCATGACGACCAAAAATCACCACCTGACGGAGATCCCTAGCCACCCCGAAGCGATCGCCGACTTCCTTAAAGTATCGCTGCTGAAACTCCTCCGAGAGGGACTCGATGTCTTTGGCTTTATAGCTGGCATTCCGTGCCTGTGCCAAGGCTTCCTCATCTACATCGGTGGCGTAAATTTTCACCCGGCGCAGACACTCTTCCATACCGAGGGTTTCTGCCAGTAAAATAGCCAAAGTGTAGGCTTCTTCTCCCGAGGCACAACCCGCAATCCAGAAGCGCAGGGGTTCTTCCGGGGATTTGTGTTTGATAATTTGCGGCAGGGTATGCGTCGCTAAGTATTGCCATGCCGTGAGATCTCGAAAAAAGCTGGTAACGTTAATTAAGATGGTGTTGAATAAGGCGGGGAATTCTTCTGGGTGAACTTTCAGGTATTCCAGATAATCCCCAAAGTTGTCAATATGATGCACCTGCATTCGCTTGGTGACTCGACGCTGGAGGGTAGAACGCTTATATCCGACGAAATCAAAGCCACGCGATCGGCGCAGATACTCTAAAAGTGCTTCAAAGATTGAAGTCTGATCAGTTGCAGTCATTGTTGATGGTTTGATGAGAACGCAGTTAAGAGAGGATATAAGAGAATCAGCGAAGGTAAGTTAATCGCAGTACAGATTTTATGTTCTCTCATAAAAGTTACTGGCGCAATAGGGGATATTCCCAATTTCGGGAGATTTTAAGGTTGCCCCTGTTAGCCTGCTGGGGTACTGCGGTGGCTCAAAATCTCCCCTCGTCAATTGGGAAGTGTATTCGTATTGTTGAGAAAAAAGTTGGGTAAGGACCTTTGATGATCACCGGGGGTAGGATAGTCCGCAGGTTAGGTCCCGGGGTATTCGCTTGGAGAGAATTGACCCGCTTGGGGGAAATAGGGAGCGCTATAATATCAAAAGCCGATGGAGTAACAAGGGGCGATCGCATTGGCGCTCTCCCGAAGATATTTTCGGCTAATGTCATTGATTAAAACCCCGAATTATGGAGCGGGTTGAATAAATTTTAGGGGAAAATGGTTTAGGTCACTCCTGATGACCTCTGATGGTTCAATCATACCCTAATTTAATTGGTTTAGACCGGATGGATTTTATCCTTTAAAATTTAAGAGATAAATCCTCAAATTCTCAAAGCAATGTCAAAAGAATTCGCCCTCGGCGATCGCGTCCGGGTTGTCGCCTTACCCGCCTACCTCAAAACTGCTGAACCCATCCCCATGCTCCGTCCACCCAACGCCGTCAGCTTGGGGGAAGAAGGCACAATCATCGATCGCAAACCCGGAGGATATTGGAGCGTCCGCTTTAAAAAAGGGGCGTTTCTCATCGAAAGCCACTATATTGAACCCATACAGGATACCTTGGAAACCTCTCAGGAAGAAACCGCAGAAAATCTATGAGCACCCGTTCAGCTTGCTTAATTTTTAATCCCTGTTCTGGCAAAGGCAATCCCGAGGCCGAACTCAAACAGATTTTCTCACTTTTAGAACCAGAAATTAAACTGGATATTCGCTATACGAAACCTGATTTAGACCCAAGTCAACTGGCTCATGAGGCGATCGCCCGGGGAGTTGATTTAGTGATTGCTTCCGGTGGCGATGGCACTGTTTCGGCGGTAGCTGAAGCCTTAATTACTACAGAAATTCCCCTCGGAGTGATCCCGAGAGGGACTGCCAATGCTTTTGCCACTGCCTTGGGAATTCCCACCAATATACCCGGAGCCTGTCAGACGATTTTATCTGGATTAATTCGGGCGATCGATGGCGCAACTTGTAACGGGAAACCCTGCATTTTGCTCACAGGAGTGGGATGGGAAGCAGAAACCGTGGAACAAGCCGATCGCGAAGCCAAAAACTGGTTTGGTGCAATGGCTTATTTAGTTGCCGGAATCGAAAAACTCTGGGAGATCCAGTCCTTTAACGTTGAGCTGGAAATGGACGGAGAAATTAGCAAACTGCGGGCGATCGCCGTCACCGTTGCCAACGCTGCACCCGCCACCTCAGTCCTGGCTCAAGGACCTGGAGGCGTCATCCCCGACGATGGATTGCTCGATGTCACGATTCTATCCACCCAGACGGAAATGAGCACTTTGGGAGCCGTTTCTAGCTTAATGACGGGCGCATTACGGGGGGTCGCGTCTCAACACAATGATGTTTTATACCTGCGGACTAACCGCATCAAAGTCACCACCAATCCCCCCCAAAAAGTGACCGTAGATGGGGAACTGCGAGGGACTACCCCGATAGAAGTGGAATGCCTTCCCTTGAGTTTAAATGTCATGGTTCCGGATATCTAGTCCCCAGAGGACAGATGAAGAATGGGGCCACTTCCGGTCCCACACACCCATCTACTCCACTCCCCTTGTTACAAAGATGATGGCTATAAATCACCCCCTCCAATCAGGGTAAAAGCCCCGCCGGTCCTCTCCCCTGTGCGTTAGGAAGGAGTCCAAGGGTGGGGGTTCGCTGATTGAATCAGGGGAAAAATCTATATTCATCAAAGCTTTGGCAAGGGTGGAGCCGGAAATTGAGGAAATAGTGGAAGGGTTCAAGAGGACCCAATCCACTGAGGCGAGTCCGTTTGAATTGGAAAAAGTCTCTATTTTATTCTAAATCTCTAATATTTTGCAGAAGTCCTCAAGTTAATGTTTTGTTTGATTGGACCTGTAATTTATAGGTCAGAATCCCAATCACCTAAACTGTTCAGGGTGAGCAGATATCTTCTAAAAAAATTCACCAAAAATAGAGAGTTGCTTTCTCAAAAATGAGTCTTAACTATGAACAAGCTGGCAAGTTAAGTTGCCACTCATCCTAAAGGTGGTATGATGGGGTGCAGTAGCCGTTGCCATTTCAACAAAAGCCGATGTCCAAACGTCACATTTGCCCTAATCGAAATGCCATCCTACTTGACCTCAAAAGTCCCTCCCTGCGAATCTGATAACTAAATCCTTGTGATTGCAATTTATCCGGGCAGCTTTGATCCCATTACCCTAGGTCACCTTGACATCATAGAGCGAGGGTGTAAGCTGTTTGACCAGGTGATTGTGGCGGTGGTCCTTAATCCCAATAAAACCCCACTGTTTACCGTGCAAGAGCGTTTAGAACAGATTCGCCTTGCGACCCCCCATTTGTCTAATTTAGAAATAGACTGTTTTGAGGGCTTGACGGTGAACTATGCCCGAATTCGAGGGGCGAGTGTCCTGTTAAGGGGACTACGAGTGCTCTCGGACTTCGAGCTAGAACTCCAAATGGCTCATACCAACAAAACCCTAGCGACTGAAATCGAGACCGTTTTTTTAGCAACTTCTAACGAATACAGCTTTTTAAGCAGTAGTGTAGTAAAGGAAGTTGCCCGATTTGGCGGCTCCATCGATCACCTTGTTCCCCAGCACGTTGCGCTTGATATCTACCGATGTTACGCCAAGACACAGCCCGGATTGACCCAGACGACAGATCGAGTCTCCCAGAAGAATCTCCCGAGCACGAGCAGGGACTCCTAGATATCCAGAGGGAACTAAACCGACTGGAGGAGATGATTCTCGAAAGTCCGCGCATCCCGTTTACGGGAAGGACCCTGGTGGATGAGGAGCAGTTGCTAGAGCAGCTCGATCTCCTGCGGCTGAATTTACCTGCTGCCTTTGAGGAAGTAGAGGAAATCATCCGCCACAAAGACGAAATCATTGTCCAAGCGGAACAATATGCCCAGGAAATTTTGGAAGCTGCCGAGCAAAGGGCGGCCCAAATTCTCGATGAAATGGGAATTGTCCGACAGGCAAAGCTAGAATCAGACCATCTGCGCCAACAGGTCCAGCTTGATTGCGAATCCGCCCAGGAACAGACGATTTCGGAAATCGAACGGTTGCGACGGCAAGCGATGGAGGACCTAGAGGACATGAGGTCCCGGGCGATCGCCGAGGCGGAAGCGATCGAAAAAGGCGCGGATGATTATGCCGATCGCGTCCTCTACAACCTGGAAAGCCAACTCTCAGAAATGTTGCGCGTCATTCGCAATGGGAGATCCCAACTCGACCCCGAATCTAAGTAAACCCCTACCCCTCATCTCAACCCTACCCCTAGCCGAAAGTTGAGGTTTTTGACCTCTTGTGAAATGAATACCCAGGTCCCAGCCCCCCTCCCGGGGGACTGACTCCCCTAACCCAACCAGGGGATTTGTCACCTTCAACGCTGTCCTCTTTTATCCTTTCCCTTCATGGTTTCGGAAAAATTTCGCCGCCAATTACGCACAGAGGCTCGGAAATGGACAATGGAGGGCTTGATTTCCGAGGATCACTATCAAGAATTGTCCCGTCGCTATCTCTTTGAAGCGCTTGATCGCCAGAATCAGACTCGGTTTATTGCGATCCTAGTGGGGTTGGGAGCCCTGCTGATCACCAGCGGGGCGATCGCCTTAGTCCAAGCCAATTGGGATGTCTGGGACCGGGAAATCAAAACCGCTGTCCTGGCGGTAGTCTTTATTGCCGTGAATCTGTGTGCCTTCTATTTGTGGGGCGATCCACTGGGGCGATCGCATCGCTTCCCCGGATGGCAAAGCCGCACAGGTCAAGGATTATTCTTTCTGAGTTCCCTCCTCCTCGGGTTAAACATCACCCTGATTGGGGAAATTTTCCTCATGAATCCCTCGTGGGGAGAATTTTGGTTAATTTGGGGATTAGCGGTGCTGGTCATGGCTTACAGCTTGCGTTTGAGCGGCTGTGGAATTTTAGCCACTCTGTTAATTGGGGGAGGATACTGGCCCGGTTTAGCCCAAGTTTATCAAGGAGACGGATTGTTTTGGATCCGGACCGTGATCCTCCATCTGCCCCTAATTGCTGCCTTCCTCTTAGTGCCCCTCGCCTACTGGTGCCGATCGCCCTGGATTTTTGGATTGGCGACCCTGGTCCTGATTCAGTCGGTGCAAGTCAATCTAATCGTCGGGTTCAGTCTGCTGAATGTCCCAAATCATTGGCTACTGGCGATCGCCTACGCCCTACCCCCTGCCCTCCTGTGGAGTTACGATGATAAACCCTGGCAATTAACGGGGGTGTTTGATGAGGTCGAAGAACTCCCCCGATTTAGACCCATCGCCCGCACCTTTGCCCTAATCTTTCTCGCCGTCTCCTTTTATTTAATCTCCTTCCATTGGTTTTGGTCCTCAGATTCCCTGATTGGGCCTTGGGATCCCACCATTGCCGAAATTCCCCTTCAACAAGGGTTTGCCTACCTCCTCGATATCCTCATTGTCTTGGGGAGTTGGTTGGCCTTAGCGTGGCATTTTACCAGTCCTGGAGAGAATTTCCGGCGTTTTTCTTCCCCCGATGCTTACTTAAATCATGCGATCGGTCTGGTGATTGCGATCGCCACGGGAATGCTGTTCTGGCATTTTGGCATCCAACCCTTACCCCTGCTGGGTCCCTTACTGTTTAACATCCTGCTATTTTTGTTAGCATACGGATTGATGCGTCAGGGTCTTACCCAAGGCGATCGGCGAATTTTTTGGTGGGGTACGCTACTATTAACCTTGCAAATTCTCACCCGAGTTCTGGAGTATGAAACCGGATTAGTTTTGAAATCCATTGTCTTTGTTCTCTGTGGAATGGCTACAATTGCTATTGGCCTCACCGTAGGCACTGGGATTAAACCCATTGAAAACCAAGACTTAGGAGAATGAATAGCCCACACTCATGCACAGAGGTGTATAGTAATAGGTCTTTTCCTGCGCAGGTTAAGTTAAAACAAAACCCTTAGATTAAAAATCAGCATTCTTTCGTCAATTTTAATTCTGACCCTTCCCCTGATCTGCCTAGAAGGGGGTTTTATCAATTATGCAAAACGAGCAGCATTCTTCCCCAGAAAAAATCAAACCCAGCTTTATATTAGGCCGATTTTTAATTCCTCTGTGCATTCAAACTGCCGCCATGCTGACCGGGGCATTTTTTGCAGTTCATACCGAAGCCAATGGAAAATTAGTGACTTTAGAAACCGAACCTGTTAATGTGAGTAAATTTATTAGAAATTCTTCCAATCGGGTCAGTTATAACATTTCCAGCTTCAAAAAACTCGAAGAAATTCCCGGTTGGGAAGAACTGCCGGGAACTCCTGTACCTTGTCCCCGGAATAACCAACGCCGAAATCGGCAGAATCAGTGTAACCCAAACGCCAAATTGTTAGACCCGGATTTGACCCTTTATGTAATTTTGGAACCGCCCACCAAGGAAGAAGCCGGGGAAGTGCCAACCCCTTGGGTGGCAGTGGGGCTAAGTGGCAATCGCCCCACGGAATTAGGAGAAAATCAAGTGATGATTAAGGGGAGATCTTTAGAAGATTTGGTCGAGTATGAGGGAGAAAAATTTTACCTAATGCGATCGCAACGGGAGGAAATTTTGGAACGCTTGGATTCGACGGCCCAGGAGGAAAAACTAGAACCCTTAATGATCCAGCTTAAAGTGAATCCGCGAGGAAAAGCCGTCCCGGTTAATTTGTGGGTCGGCGATCGCAACTATTCCCTCTCAAATTGAATCAAACCAGTAACTGTTAACTCTTAGAATATGAATAGTTTAGCCCAGTTGATTGTCACCAGTCTCAGCCTGTTTTTATTGGGGTGTACACCTTCGGGATTACCCCCTTCTGCCGACGCCCAACCCAATAGGGAAGTGGTGTCTTCTTCACCCATCGTCCAAATAGAGAGGGGACAAGATTTGCCCATTACCGCACAAGCAACCATCGGCGACCAAACCATTGATTTAGAAGTGGCAACCACACCCCAACAGCAGGCGATCGGATTGATGTACCGAAGTGAGATTGCCCCAAATCGGGGGATGTTATTTCCGTTTAATCCGCCTAGAACCGTCACCTTTTGGATGAAAAACGTTGAAATTAACCTGGATATGATATTTTTGCGGGATGGAGAAGTCCTAGCGATCGCCGCTGATGTTCCCCCCTGTACCACCAACCCTTGTCCCTTCTACGGACCGCCAAATACCCCGGTTGATCATGTGCTGGAACTCGGAGGAGGACGCGCTGCGGAACTGGGGATACAAGTCGGCGATCGGATTGCGATCGAGTTTTTAGAGTAAATAGTCCGGAGAGGACAGCGCCGGATTCAAAAGGCTTTTGGGAGGTTAATGTCCCAAAAGCCCCAGGCGATCAAAAGACGTTGACTGACAAGAGACGGTAAGCTGAAGGCGATCGCCTCTACCGGAGTCACTTCAGCCAGCAGTTTTATAACTCCAGTGTTATGTTTTAAGAGAGTTTGGACTATACTAAAAGATTAGTTCAACCGCAGTGGATCGGATCCTTAATTATTGTCCGAATCGGGTAGGGTTGCGATCGCATGAGGGAAAAACAATGCCAAAATGGAAAGTCACAACAGAATTCAGCTTTGACAGTGCCCACTTCATTAAAGACTACGATGGACCCTGCGGACGAATGCACGGACATACCTATCGAGTGCGCATAGAAGCCACAACCCACAAGCTGCACTCCTCAGAATACTGCCCACACGAAGTCATGGTTGCTGACTTCAAAACCCTCCGTTGGGCAAAACGAGACGTCACCAAAGGCGGATTAGATCACTGCGTCCTCAATGACGTCATGCCACCGGAATATGAAACCACCGCAGAGATGATCGCCAAATACATTTATGACGAAACCAAGCGCCGCTTACCAGAAGGAGTACGCTTAAAAGTAGCCGTCTCAGAAACCCCCAATTCCTGGGCTGAGTATGAGGATGATTGAGGGGAAAAAATAGAAAAGCAGCCTTTGTGAAAGCTGCTTTTTGTGGGGAATTGCCCCGATGTAGCGGGTTGTAAAAATTGCTGAATTCATCCAGATTTCCCAGGAGAATAAACAGAACGAGCAAACTCTAAAACTTCCTGTTGACGTTCCTCCGATAAACGGGAAAGCACAGCCCCCAGTCGCTCAGATACGGAAAACCAACTCTTCGTGTTCGCCTTCCAAACCACGATAAACGCTTCCGAGGAGAGGGTACATAACGCCAAAGTTTCTCCCTCTTCATTGGCAAACTCCACCTCATACTCACCTTCGGCAAAACACTCCACAATCGCGCCCTGACTTCCGGCTGACAGATGAGAATTTGGTAAATCGACTAACAGTTCAATGATATCAAATAATTGAGGGTCCTCCATAGTCTTTTTCTAACATATAGGGTTACTAATTTAGCGGCATCACTTTCCAATTCTACTATCCACCCCCTGCGATCGCCCTCTCCCCACCCATCCCATTGACAATCTGTAATAGCCAGTTGATTTATCCCAGGAGCGATCGCCCCCAACTCCCTGCTTTATCCGGTAAGATGACAGTAGCCAGTTGAGAAACCCCGAATCATGAGCGTTACCATTCCCGATGAAATCCTGGAAGCGGCACAAATAACTGAGGCCGAGTTAAAGCAGGAAATTGCCATGCTGCTTTTCCAACAACAAAAGCTCTCTTTGGTCCAAGCCAGCCAATTAGCTGGGATGCCAAGAATTGGGTTTGAGAAGTTGCTGATTTCTCGCAATATTCCCCCGTATTTTTATGAAATAGAAGATTATGAATTGGATATTAAAAATCTCAAGGAATTGGGGGATTTGTGACAGTCGTTAGCAACACTTCACCCATTACCAATCTGGCGGCCATTCGCCAGCTAGACCTACTGCAACAACTTTATACTCAGATTGTTATTCCTGAAGCGGTTTACAACGAGCTAACTGGGGTGGAGACTCCCGTCCCTGGTACGAGGGAAGTGCAGGATTTAGATTGGATTTAAGTTCGTCCGGTGGTTAACCCTTCTTTCGTGATAGCACTGCAACAAGAACCGTTAGATCCAGGGGAAGCAGAAGCGATCGCCTTAGCCCGAGAATTAAACGCGGATCGGCTCTTAATTGATGAACGGAAAGGTCGAGCCGTTGCTTCTCGCCTGGGAATAAAACTCACGGGGGTTTTAGGTATTTTGATTGTTGCTAAACGCCGGGAATTGATTACTGAAATTAAACCTTTAATCGATGAGTTAATTGATATTTCTCGGTTTCGGGTTGGCGACGAACTATACGCTCGGGTTTTACAGGATGTTGGCGAGTAATTGGTGTTGCAGAGGCGATCGCCTTCTCCCCACCTATCCCATTGACAATCTATAATCGTCAGTTGAGTTATCCCAACCCGATCGCCCCCCAGGGTCTTTTCCTTTGAACCAAACCGTTTCTCGCCGTCGGAGGCGATCGCCACTGCCCATCTGCAAAAGCAACTGTGGTTGACATCCGGCAAATTGCCCAATAAAATTGCATACATAGCCTCTCTAAAATTTCTCTGGGTTATCAATATGGCCAATAAAATCAATCCAAAATTGAGGGCGCGACTAGAAGCTCAGAGCAGCCCAGAAACGAAAGCACTTATAGAAAAAGCGGCCTATCTTCAGGGACTTAGCCTTAATGATTTTATTGTCTCAACGGTTCAGGCAGAAGCTATTCGAGTGATTCAAGAGCATCAAACTCTTAAACTCAGCCAGGAGGATAGCGTAGCCTTTGCGAATTCTATTCTTAATCCTCCTCAGCTAAATGATAAAATTAAATCTGCATTTTCTCAATACAAAGACGTCATAAAAAACTAATTGAAACTTGCTCAGATTTCCGGAATTCAAACCCCCAAAAATGATGCGATTTTTTACTAAAAAATCGATTTAATTCTCTGAATCAAGATGGATTCGGGGCTTGACAGCGCAGTTGGGTGTGATTGGTGAGGGAATCAGCGAATTGGATATCAAATCATCACGGATTCCTTGCCACTCTGCCAGAAACCAGAGGTCCCCAGGCTCAAGGGGCCTACCCTGTGCTGATTATACTTTCATTCTCCATCGCGCCTGGGGGGAGAGTGGATCCAAAAACTTGGGGTCTGGACTGCTGAACCTCAAACCAGAATAAGATAAAGTAATCAAATACTAAATCTTATCTTGATGTTGCTATGACCCCTGCTTTTCTTCAACGTCTGCATAGTCCCGATCGCCCGGTTATTGTCTTTGATGGCGCGATGGGTACGAGTCTGCAATTTCAGAACCTGACTGCTGATGACTTTGGCGGCAAGGATTTGGAAGGTTGTAACGAATATCTCGTCTATACGAAGCCGGAAGCGGTGAAAATTGTCCATCGTGGGTTCCTGGAAGCGGGTGCCGATGTGATTGAAACTGACACCTTTGGCGGGACTTCCATTGTGTTGGCGGAATATGATCTGGGCGATCGCGCTTATGAACTCAATAAAATGGCGGCGGAATTAGCTAAAAGCGTGGCTGCGGAATATTCTACCCCGGAAAAGCCTCGGTTTGTCGCCGGTTCAATGGGTCCGGGGACGAAATTACCCACCTTGGGACATATTGAGTTTGATACGCTGAAAAATGCTTTTAGTGAACAAGCTGAGGGGTTGATTGATGGCGGGGTTGATTTATTAATTGTGGAAACTTGTCAGGATGTGTTGCAAATTAAGGCGGCATTGAATGGCATTGAAGCGGTTTTTGAAAAAAGAGGTCAGCGATTACCCTTGATGGTTTCCATCACGATGGAAGTCATGGGAACGATGTTAGTCGGTTCTGATATTAGTGCAGCTTTGGCAATTTTAGAACCCTATCCCATTGATATTTTGGGTCTCAATTGTGCCACGGGTCCCGCTCAAATGAAGGAACATATCCGGTATTTAACTGAAAATTCCCCGTTTGTGGTGTCCTGTATTCCCAATGCTGGGTTACCTGAAAATATTGGGGGACAGGCGCATTACAAGTTGACGCCGATGGAGTTGCGGATGGCGTTGATGCACTTTGTAGAAGATTTGGGAGTGCAGGTGATTGGCGGGTGTTGTGGGACGCAAGCGCCTCACATTGCTCAGTTAGCGGAATTGTCGAAGAGTTTGAAGCCGAAGGAGCGATCGGTGCGGGTTTGGGGGGAAAATGGCACTCCTGCGCCTCGCAATTTGTTCCAATATACTCCGGCTGCGGCTTCGATTTATAGTGCGCAACCCTATGAACAGGATAATTCGTTTCTGATTGTCGGGGAACGGCTGAATGCCAGCGGTTCTAAGAAGTGCCGGGAGATGCTGAATGCGGAAGATTGGGATGGATTAGTAGCCCTGGGACGGGAACAAGTGCGAGAAGGCGCTCACATTTTGGATGTGAACGTAGACTATGTGGGACGGGATGGGGTGCGGGATATGCACGAGTTGGTGTCCCGGTTGGTGACAAATGTAACCCTACCTCTGATGCTGGATTCCACGGAATGGGAGAAGATGGAGGCGGGGTTGAAAGTTGCCGGGGGTAAGTGTTTGATGAACTCCACCAACTTTGAAGATGGGGAACCCCGATTCTACAAAGTGCTAGATTTGGCGAAGCAGTATGGGGCGGGGGTGGTTGTGGGTACGATTGATGAGGAGGGGATGGCGCGGACGGCGGAACGCAAGTTTGAAATTGCCAAGCGTGCATATAATGCGGCGATCGCCTATGGTGTCCCCGCCCATGAATTGTTTTTTGATACCCTAGCATTACCGATTTCTACCGGGATTGAAGAAGATCGGGAGAATGGAAAAGCGACAATTGAATCAATTCGCCGGATCCGGGAAGAACTGCCCGGTTGTCACATTTTGTTAGGGGTTTCTAATATTTCCTTTGGCTTGAATCCAGCAGCGCGACAAGTGCTGAATTCGGTGTTTTTACATGAAGCAATGCAGGTGGGGTTGGATAGCGCCATTGTCAGCGCCAGCAAGATTTTACCTTTGGCTAAAATTGACTCAGAACAGCAAGAAGTCTGCCGGGATTTGATTTACGATCGCCGTCGGTTTGAGGGGGATGTTTGTGTTTATGACCCCCTGGCGAAAGTCACGGAATTTTTCCAAGGGAAAACTACGAAACGGGACCGCTCAATTGATGCCAGTTTGCCCATTGAACAACGGCTCAAAAATCATATTATTGATGGCGAACGGATTGGGTTGACGGAAGCCCTCGCCGTGGCATTAGAAACCTATCCGCCTCTGGAAATTATTAATCAATATCTGTTGGATGGGATGAAGGTGGTTGGGGAATTGTTCGGTTCGGGACAAATGCAATTACCCTTTGTATTGCAATCGGCAGAAACCATGAAAGCAGCGGTGGCTTATTTGGAACCTTTTATGGAAAAAGAAGGGTCTGAAGATAATGCCAAAGGGACGGTGATTATTGCCACAGTGAAAGGCGATGTTCACGATATTGGTAAAAATTTGGTGGATATTATTCTCACGAATAATGGCTATCGGGTGATTAATTTAGGAATTAAGCAGCCGGTAGAGAATATTATCCAAGCCTACGAGGAACATCGGGCAGATTGTATTGCCATGAGTGGACTGTTGGTGAAGTCTACTGCGTTTATGAAGGAAAATCTGGAGGTGTTTAACGAACGGGGAATCAGTGTCCCGGTGATTTTGGGGGGTGCGGCACTAACTCCGAAGTTTGTCCATGAGGATTGTCAGAATACTTACAAAGGTCAAGTCATTTATGGGAAAGATGCCTTTTCCGACTTGCATTTTATGGATAAATTGATGCCTGCCAAGGCGGCGCAAAATTGGGATGATTTAACCGGGTTCTTGGATGAGGCGGAGGCGAAAGAAAGTGCAGGATTAGCAACGACTGAGAATGGGGAAAAGGTCGAAAAGGCAACTCCAAAATCTCAAGAACCGGCGGAAGTGGATACCCGCCGTTCTGATGCCGTGGCGATTGATATTGAGCGCCCTACGCCGCCATTTTGGGGAACGAAGGTGCTGCAACCCGAGGATATTCCTTTGGAGGAAGTGTTCGAGTATATGGATTTGCAAGCGCTGTTTGTGGGACAATGGCAATTCCGCAAGCCCCAAGGTCAATCTCGGGAAGAGTATGATGCCTTTTTGGCGGAAACGGTGCATCCAATTTTAGAGACTTGGAAGGAACGGATATTTTCGGAAAAATTGTTACATCCCCAGGCAGTTTATGGCTATTTTCCTTGTCAGGCTGAGGGGAATTGTTTGCTAGTTTATCAGCCGGAGGAAGGGGAAAAAGGTGCGGTAACGGAACCTATTACTACCTTTGATTTTCCTCGACAAAAGTCGATGCGGCGGTTATGTATCGCGGACTTTTTTGCACCGAAAGAAACGGGTCATATTGATGTATTTCCCATGCACGCGGTGACGGTGGGAGAAGTAGCGACGGAGTACGCCAAACAGTTATTTGATGGCGATCGCTATACGGATTATTTGTATTTTCATGGGATTGCGGTGCAAACAGCGGAGGCGATCGCCGAATGGTTACACGCCCGAATTCGCCGGGAGTTGGGATTTGCCAGTGAGGAACCGGATAATATTCGGGAAATTTTGCAGCAACGTTATCGCGGTTCTCGGTATAGTTTTGGCTATCCCGCTTGTCCGAATATGCAGGACCAGTATAAGCAATTGGATTTGTTAGGCAGCGATCGCATTAACTTGTATATGGATGAAAGTGAACAGCTTTATCCGGAACAATCCACCACGGCGATCGTGACTTATCATCCGGTTGCGAAATACTTTAGCGCCTAATCTCTTCCGGGGCGGAATGCTGCCTCAAATCAAGAGATAAATGCGATCATTCAGGATTGATTCCCCTTTCCCCCCTTGAGTCCCTCCCGTCCCCCTTGGATCCCCCTCTCCCTTTTTAAAGGGGAAGCCCGAGGCAGAAATCTTGGATTCACGGGGGGCTTTTTGTTTACCCTGAAGGGCTCAGATAGGGAGACTCAATAATTGAGATAGGGGAAATTCATGAATTGACTTGCCCTTCTCAGAAGGGCTTTTAAAGATTCAATCCCATCAGCCTTTTTAGATGAGTATCTATAAGCGAGACTGCGTAAACTACCCCAAAAATTTTTATGATTTTTTTCCAGTAGGATATTCCAATCTCTCTCTAATTATTGTAAGCTCATTACATTAAATCGTTCCTTGAGCGTAACCCGTCCTCCTTACCCTGTCCACCCTTGCCGTGTTAGAAGCTTTTGTTGTTGCAACCATTTTATGCGGATTCTTTGGAATTCTTTTTAAAAAGAACCTAGTGATGAAAATTGTCTCAATGGATATCATGAGTACAGGGGTAATTGCCTATTATGTATTCGTGGCATCCCGAGGGGGTGTCGTGAGCCCGATTGTCGCCGCTGATGGGGTTGACAACGTAGCCTACGCTGATCCAGTTCCCCAAGCCGTGATTTTAACGGCGATTGTGATTGGGTTTTCAATTCAGGCTGTAATGTTAGTTGGGGTCATGAAATTAGCCCGGGATAATCCAACTTTAGAACTCTCCGAAATAGAAAAAAATAATACCCCATGAATATCCTGACGATCGCCTGGATGGCCCTGCCCTTTTTGGCTGGCTTCACTATTTTTATCATTCCCCAACTGGATCGCTCCCTCGCGACCTTCACGGCGGTGGCTTCTGCTGTATTTGCCGTCAAGGTGTTTTTAATGGAATCGCCCCTGGCTTTGCAATTACTTGATTCAGCGGGGGTGACGTTATTCATTGATCAAGTAAGCGGTTACTTTATTTTAACCAATGCCTTGGTCACCGCTGCGGTAATTTTTTACTGCTGGGAAACGGAGAAAACTGCTTTCTTTTACGCCCAAATGATTGTGCTGCATGGCAGCCTGAATGCCGCCTTTATTTGCACCGATTTCATGAGCTTATATGTGGCGCTAGAGGTGAGCGGAATTGCGGCTTCGTTGCTGGTGAGCTATTCGAGAAGCGATCGCTCAATTTGGGTGGCGTTGCGCTATCTATTTGTTAGCAATATCGCCATGTTATTTTATCTCGTGGGGGCCGTTCTGGTTTATAAAGCGCATCATTCTTTTAGTTTTGAAGGATTGCGCGGTGCACCCCCAGAAGCCTTGGCTTTAATTTTCATGGCATTGTTAACCAAGGCGGGAATTTTTGTATCGGGATTATGGTTACCCTTAACCCATTCAGAATCAGAAACCCCGGTTTCGGCCCTGTTGTCGGGAATTGTCGTCAAAGCCGGTGCGTATCCTTTAGTTCGTTGTGCTCTAATTTTAGAGGAAGTTAGTCCCATTGTTAGAATTTTTGGGGTAGGAACAGCGATTTTAGGGGTGAGTTATGCGTTGTTTGAAAAAGATACAAAACGCCTCTTAGCCTTTAGTACAGTTTCCCAGTTAGGGTGGATTATTTCCGCCCCAGAAGTGGCAGGGTTTTATACCCTCACCCACGGATTAGTGAAATCGAGTTTGTTTCTAATTGCCGGGAATTTGCCAAGTCGCGACTTCAAAACCCTGCAAACCAATCCCATGAATACTGCATTATGGGTTCCCCTGGGATTAGCCAGTTTATCTATTTCTGGGTTTCCTTTAATGGCGGGATTTGAAGCCAAGATGTTAACCTTACAACATTTGCTTTCTTGGCAAAGTATTCCCATGAATTTGGCAGCGGTGGGAACTGTCATGTGTTTTGGCAAATTTATGTTTCTCCCTCATGGCAACACGGAACCTAAACAACCAATGCGGATGGGCTTTTGGTTGGCGATCGGGCTGTTGTTGGGAGGATTAGTTTTTGCCAATGCGGTTCATTATCAACTCTATACGGTTGCCAATATTCTCAAAGCAATTGGGATTGTGGTAGTGGGGGCCGTGATTTACCTAGCGATTATTCAACGGTGGGTTTTGAATTTACCCCGAAAATTCGAGGAATTTGAGCATTTGACTGGGGTGATGAGTCTGATTGCCGTTCTGCTGTTCTGGTTGGCCTGGAGGGGGCATTAATTATGATAGGATATCTCAATTTAATCCTACGATTGATCATCTGGTTTCTGTTGACTTCGGATCTGAGTTTACCGAATATCCTAATCGGAGTCACGATTTCCCTACTGTTACCTCACAACCATAAAACTAGGGGGCAGATTCAAGATTGGATGCGAGCTTTGTGGGAGATTGTCGTGGCCGTTCCGATCGCCTATAAGGAAGCCTTTGAAATCATCTTGTTCCCTCATCGGTTTGAAGAGATCACGATGGAACAAGCCCCCCCTCGTCGTTCCGCCGGATTAATCTTTTTAGATATCTTTTTGATTACCTTTACCCCCAAGACGATTGTTTCGAGATATCACGAAGAAGGCTGGTATGAAGTCCATCGTTTGCGCCGGAGAAGCCCCTAATGAATTTAGCAATGAATGGGATACTGTTTGCCATGATTTTGGCGCTGTTAATTCCCATGTATGAAGCCTGGAAAGATGATGATGTTTGGCAAAAAATGGTAGCTTTTGCCAGTAGTGCCACGAAAACTTCCATCATGATTTTAGTCGTTTCTGTGTTTCGCGATGATTGGAATATCGGGGTCACAGCCGTGATTATTCTCAGCGTTGGAAATGCCGGTTTAATGTTGCTTGCTCACATTTTGAAACGCTTGAATGAAGTATGATTGACATCTTGAGTTATGGTTGTATCGGTGTCGGAATTTTCTTCTGGTTTTGGGGGACTTTTCCCTTACTAGGGGAGCGATCGGTGTTATATAAGCTCCATGCTCTTTCGGTGGCGGATACCCTGGGTTCTATGGCTATTACCATTGGATTGCTGCTGAAAATCCCGAGGGAATGGCCTTTAATTCTGCTGGCCCTGATTTCTTTAGCCATTTGGAATACAATTTTGGGATATGTTTTAGCCTATTGTTCCAGTGCACAGGAGTCTCATGACTGAATTTTATATCTATGCGATCGTGGCGCTGTTGCCGTTATCGGCTTGTATGTTAGTGGTGCAAACCGATCCCTTTCATGCCCTCATTATTCGGGGGATATTAGGGGCCGTGGCAGCTTTGGTTTATGCCCTGTTGGGGGCCCCAGATGTGGCCTTAACGGAAGCGTTAATGGGAACCTTGCTGGCGGTTACTCTATCCGCTGTGGCGGTGCGTTCCTCAATGGTGATGCGCCTGGGGTTTATTGAAGGGGAATATCCAGAAGGCGATCGCCCTGCCGGAAAACCCATCGAGGATTTACGAGCGGTTTTGGCTAAACGGTATATGCGCCTTGAATTAGTTCCGTATCCCGATGAATTAGCTTTGAATCAAGCCTTTAAAGAAAGAGAAATTCATGCCATTTATGTGAAGCCAACCCTGGTGGAACATGGCGATCTCACCTTCACAACTACCTTAGAAAAAGTAACCGCATATCAAACCACCACGCGGATTAAGCGTCTTTATGAAATCATGAAAGATGAGCTGCCATCGGAGACCCAGGTTACTTATTTCAATCCTTTAATGAGTCAGTTAACTTCATCGGAGCAGCATTAATGAAATGGATTTATGTTCTGGCGGGAATCGCTCTTTGTCTGAAAATTTTATTCACCTCTAATTCTATCCTAACCGATGAAAGTACCTTAGAAATTGTGCAATCGGTGATTCGGGAGAGTGGTGTACCTAATACCGTATCGGCCATTATTTTGAGAAATCGGTTGTACGATACTATCTTTGAAGTTGTGGTTTTTTCAATTGCCATTTTTGGAGTAAAATATTTACTGGCTAATGAAAAACCCATAGCTCATGTACATCAATTCAACGATCCACCCTCCATTGTTTTAGCCCGCTTAGGCGCAACGATCGCCGCATTAGTGGGCGTCGAACTGGCACTTCGCGGCCATTTAAGTCCTGGGGGAGGGTTTGCTGCCGGGGTAGCAGGAGGGACGGCGATCGGGTTAATCGCTATTACTTCATCAATGGAAGTGATGCAGTCTATTTATAAGCGGTGGCATACCGCGACTTGGGAGAAGATTTCGGTCATCACTTTCATCTGTTTATCCATGTTTACCCTAGCGGGAATTGAGTTACCTCACGGTCAACTGGGTGCGTTGCTGAGTGGGGGAATGTTGCCCATTTTAAACATTCTGGTTGCTATCAAAGTAGCCTTGGGTTCATGGGCGGTAATTCTACTCTTTATTCGCTATCGTGGCTTGCTGTGAGGGTTCGAGTTTGTTTAAAATTCGCCTACAGTTTAGGTCATCCCATTGAGGCGGCAAAACCATTCCTAATCTAGTCCCCTTCCCCTTGGCATTGGGAAAGGGACTGGACTTACAAGACTTCTTTATTTTTGGTTTTGACACGAGTGTAAAAGTCGGACATCACCTCCAGGAAGGAAATATCTTTGTGCCAAAAGGGAGGAAAATCTCCGGCTTTTTTAATCAGAATAGCGGGAACGATCGCTGGTTGGGGGGGTGGCGGTGGCGGTGGGAGTCGTTTGGAACCCATCCAAAACTCTTTTAAATCGGCGGTGGCATTCAGGGGGACTCGTTCCGGTTGGGTGTAATAGGATTCCGAGGGTTCTGGGGCGATCGCCGTTTCATGTAAGGAGGCAGAAAGCGCTTCTCCTAATGGGGTTTTTGCCAGTTCAGTTTGCAAATCTTCCCGAGACAGTCCCCGCAATTCAAAGAGTAAAAACGGGTCAGAATCTAATTGCGCCGCCACTAAATAATAAACCCCAGCAATATGTTTACAAGGGTTGGCATAATCGGGACAAGAACAACTGGTTTTGAAGTCTGTCCGACTGTCCGGAAGTAAATGCAGTTTCAAGTCAGAAAAGGCGGAATCAATATTATCCGGCACTTCATTCATTAACAGTTTGGAGACAAAACTGGCATTAGACGCAATAGTTTTAATGGCTTTAGACCATTGCGCTGAGGAAATCGGAGTGATTTCAATTTTGGTCGTATAAAGGGGTTCTTTGTAGACCCCAAAATAGGGATTAACCGAACCCCGAACTTTAGCGGTAATTTGGTTATTGATAATCCGATACTCTTTAATTTTGCCATTATTCGCGTAGGACCGGCCCCTTCCCAGTCGGCTGGAATCGGTAAAGTCTTCTAATGCTTCAATAAAGCGTTTTCCCCACCAGGTTCTACTAAATTTTGCCATGATTTTTACTCCAAAATTGCTTGTTTATTTAAGGCAATCAGTTTTTTAAAACTGTCGTTATCCAGTTCCGTTAGCCAGGATTCATCATTGCCGACGATCGCCGAGGAGAGGCGCTTTTTATCTTCCAGGGTGCGATCAATCCGTTCTTCCAGGGTTCCGATCGCAATAAATTTATGAACAAATACATTTTTTTCTTGCCCAATTCGGAAGGCGCGATCGGTGGCTTGATCTTCAACTGCCGGGTTCCACCAGCGATCAAAGTGGAAAACATGATTGGCTTTCGTCAGGGTAATCCCCACCCCACCGGCTTTTAAGGACAGAATAAAGATGGAAGGTTCGGTTTCGGGGTCTTGAAACTCCGCAATCATTTTTTCCCGTTTTTCACGCGGGGTTCCCCCATGTAGATAGTGGGTTTTGTAATAGCAGGTTTGTTTGAGGTATTTCTCTAATGCCTCACAAATTTGGGTGAATTGGCTGAAAATTAGCAGGCTTTCTCCTTCGGCGATCACTTCCTCTACCATCTCCAAAAGTCGTTCCAATTTGTGCGATCGCGAAGGTAAAAACTCACTGTTATCTTGTAAAAATTGCGCCGGATGGTTACAAACTTGTTTCAGTTTCATCAGCGTGGATAAAATCAAGCCTTTGCGCTGAATTCCTTCCGCTTGTTCTAACTGTTCTGCGACATCTTTAACCACCGCTTCATATAAAGAAGCCTGTTCTTTGGTGAGGTTACAATATTGTTTCTGTTCGACTTTATCGGGCAAATCCTTAATAATCGAACGGTCAGTTTTCACCCGACGCAGGATAAAAGGTTCTACCAATCGTTTTAATGTCGTGGATTTAATCGGGTCATTGTCTTTTTGAATGGGCATTTCAAACCCTTTGCGAAACTGGGCTTCTTTCCCTAAATATCCCGGATTCAAGAAATTGAAAATCGACCATAAATCTAACAGACGGTTTTCAATGGGGGTTCCCGTTAAGGCGAGGCGATGGGTAGAGGGAAGTTTGGCGATCGCCTTGGTTTGTGCCGCTTGCGGATTCTTGATATTTTGCGCTTCATCCACGACAACCCGATGCCACTTTACCCCCTTAAATAGTTTTTCATCTTTGCGGGCTAAAGTAAACGAAGTAATCACCACATCATATTTTAAACTTTCCGCTTTGAATTCTTCCTCATCTTTGAGGCGATCGCTGCCATGATGCACCATTGAAGTAATATGAGGCGCAAACCGTTCAATCTCCCTTTGCCAGTTGCCAATCACTGAAGTGGGTGCAATTAATAGCGTGGGTAACGGTTTCTCTCCTCCCTCTCTTTCTAACACCAAACAGGCAATTACTTGTAATGATTTTCCCAACCCCATATCATCAGCAAGGCAGCCATTGAGTCCCAACTGTTCCAAATATTGGACCCAGGCAACCCCGCGTTTTTGATACTCTCTCAACATTCCTTGTAATTGCGCTGGATTTTCAATGGGTTCCAGACGACTACTATCTCGAAGTTTAGCCATCATTTCCGCTAAAACTTCATCCTGGTCAACTTCAATTTCATCGGAGGCATCGCTGATTTTCTGCATAAACTCTTGTAAGGACATTTCCGGCTGTTCATCTTTATGAGACTGCCAAAATTCCAGCATTTGTTGCATTTTTTTTGCGTCCAACTCAATCCATTCTCCCCGAAATTGGACTAAGGGAGTTTTCGCCTCCACCAGTTGCTGCCATTCCTGTTCACTCACCGGCTGTCCAGCGATAGAAAGCTCATATTTATATTGAATAATCTGCTGTAAACTAAATAGCCCTTTGTTCCCTTGTCCTGCGGATTTCTTTTTAGAAGAAGCTTTCAGGCGCAGGGTTGCACGTCGGCGTCCTTCCGGTGTCCACCAAGCGGGAACGATCACTTTATAACCGGAATCTTCTAAAATCCAGGCACTTTCTTTGAGAAACTCAAAGGCTTCCGCCAAAGTTAACTCTAACCCCGTCGGGCGGTCCGTTTCTAACCCTTTTGAGAGTAACGGATACATCCGGGCGGCATAGCCCAAATTTAACAGTAGATTTTTTTCAAAGTCTGCCCCAAAGTTTTTGTAAAATGTTTTTTTCTCCGTTTTGCTTAAACTCCAATACTCCTCTAATGGAAGTTTCAAAGAAGGGTCTTTTTTAGAAGAGGCTATAAAATTAATTTGCCACTGTTCGGGCTGGTCTGCGGTTCCTTCTTGGAGTTGAAAACAGAGGTAAAAGGGGGCGGTTAATTGTGCGCCGGATAATCGTTCTTTCCAACTAGACCATTGCTGGTAAGTCTCTCGGGAAATATCTGGCCTTCTTGGGTTACTGTGACAGGTGTAGATAAAAGAGTCATTAAACTGTTTAGAGACGGTTTGGGGAATAGGAGTCTCGCCAACCAAATTATTTAATAAACATTCTGAAAAATGCCGCAGCAAACTGGACTTTTCGTAAAACTCTAAAGGTTGGGGGATGGCAGAAAACCCAGCAACACAAGCCAAGGGCATGGCCTCGCTATACTGCTGAATATCGGTTTCATATTGTGCGGATAAAATTTCCCAAGTCGAGTAATATTCGTCAGTTTGAACCGTTTTTGATTTTTTCCCTTTTCCAGTGGTGGAGCTTAGGGTGGCATATTTTAAAGCTGGAATGTATTGGTCTTTGAGAATAATTTGTTTAAAGACTTGACTGTACTGATACCAAAACATTAAATCTGCGCCTAGCTGAACCTCTGCTAAATTATTGATGGCGATAAAATGTAAATCATTTAAGGTTTTAGTGACCGATTTTACCGTGTCGCACTTGACAATATCTTCGACATGATAGCAATCAATCTCCCAAGGATGAAATTCATAAGTTTCTGGGGGTTCATCTTCGAGGTAGCGAAATAGTTCTACGGAAGGTAAGGGGTGATTCCCCGTGGTGGGAAGAATAAAATATTGAGATGAAATCCGCTTTTTAATCCCATTTTCCCGGAGTTCAGGAATTCCCAAATTAGACCGCAAAAATTCCGCCAACTCCGCTTTTTCTAAATGGGCGGGATGGCGTAAACTGGGCTTTTGACGGCTGGGTTTAGGAATCGTTTCAACCCAGAGGTAAAATTGACCCTGACGAATGAACTCGCTGGTGTTATCTGGGATCCAGGTGCCATGAAGGATTTTCATACACAAATCGCAAGGTTGAGAGGTTAGGGGATGTCCTCCGGCAAGGCAGCCGAGGAGAGATGCAACAGATGCCCCTGATGATTGGGGTAGTTTATAGAGTACCATAATCCCTTATCGCGCAAGGGGCGATCGCGCTTCGGTGACTAATCTAAGTTCAGGAACCCTAGATTGCCAGTCCCCAACTGAAAATCACGGACAACCCTGAAAGAGATTTCACTGGGAAAGAATCTCTTGATTCGTATCTTGGGTTACATTTTAGTTGGTATTAAGCCGTATCATGATAGTAGGGACTCAAAGAAATTTGTTACATTTTTTAATAAAATTTGGGTTAAAACGGTATAAATTCACGCAGTAACTGTATAGAAAACGGGGTTCAATCTTTAACAGACCTTTAAAGAAAACATTGCTATGAACCCCTTAAATTCTTTAACTTCTTGCTGTCGAAATTGTCGGTACTATGAGCCGGAAGGAAGACGGGGTGGGGCTTGCCAACAACTTAACGTTCCCGTTCAAGCCACCTGGAAATCCTGTTCTCTCGCTAGTCCCGCCTTTACGCCCTCTTGGAAAGCCCTGCAAGATCTAATCCAATGGGAACAGGAAAACCTGGATCGTACAACCGCAGCCAGTCTGACTACCCCAGAGCATTCCAAAGCTGAAGTGAATCGCCGCTAGAACCGCTTTTTTAATCCTCCGTTCAATGCATTGTTTCGGTTGTTCTGTATTCTGGAAAAAGGAATTTACCCGATCCAGGACATGACCAGCCCAAAAACCCTAGAACAGCAGTTCAATAAAATCGCCAATTTATTAGAGAAAATTCAGAATTTAGGTTTAGATTCTGAAGATGGAGAGACGAATTTTTTATCGTCTCTTCATCAATTTGAAACAGTCACCCTTCCGTTTGAATTTGTACAACAGGGAATGAAACTCTGGGAGGCCATTTTTCCCCCAGAGTTGCTGCGATCGCTGGAAACAGAGGATCCAGAGACTTTAGAATCCTTGGCGATCGCTCTGAGTCAAACCCTACAAACCCAACTGACGATTTTAAACCCGTGGTTGCCTCTACTCACCACCCCTCCCGCATTAGTCGATAAAATCCGCGATCGCACCGCCGAAATTCAGCAAATTACTACGGAAAAAGCCGAACTTTTAGCCGCTTCGGAGACCCTATTTCATCGGGAATTAGAACTCCATCAAGCAGGGGAAACTTTACAAAAGTTAAAACAGACGCAGGCAGAACTCACAGCAATTGAACAGGAATTAACAACCACGAATTTAGAAGACTTACGGCGAGAGATTGCTAACCGAGAAACTGCCCTAGAACAGGATCGCAATCAGCTAGAAACCCTCAAACGTCAACAAGCAGAAATTGAGGCGAAAATTGCGGCAATTCAAGGATTCAATCACAACATTTCCCAAGAATTAGAAAGACTAAA
The DNA here is from genome assembly GCF_025370755.1 of Laspinema sp. D2d. Lineage (GTDB taxonomy): Bacteria > Cyanobacteriota > Cyanobacteriia > Cyanobacteriales > Laspinemataceae > Laspinema. The sequence goes on from NZ_JAMXFC010000010.1 coordinate 37,805, forward strand.
ACTGCGCCGTTCCACCTTACAAACCAGAACTCAACAACAAACTATCGAACTGATTACCTTAACCGAAACGGAACGACAACGCCTAGGAAGCGCGTTGCTGCCGTTGTTAGCAGAATTAGAGGAACAGCAGTTAGCCTACCAGAATGCTCAAGAAGAATTATCCCAAGCCATTACTGATTTTAATTGCTATCAACAAGAAACCCATGAATTAATTACCCATTTAAAAATTCATTATCAAACTGATGTAGAATTAGGGCAAAAATTGCCCATCAATCGCCCTAAAATTGAGGCTATAATTGAGAAGATTCAGAAGAATTTATCTGAACTGGATCAGGAATTAAGGAGTGCTCAACAGCAACATGAGCGATCGCAGGAAAAAACCATTATCACCTTTTGAGGGAAAATCCGATTTCAACCCAGACGGGGTGAACCTAACCGACTCAGCAGCATTAGAGACCAAGGCAGATTAAAATTGGGAACGAGTCCAGCATAAGGTCTCAATTGAGGGACCGCAAAAGGGAGGACAAAGCGTAGGGATCGCAAGGACACTGGGGAGGTGCCATCTTCATCTACCAGTCCATACCGTTGCGCCACTTCTGCCACAATCTGCACCCGTCCGGTATGCTGCATTACCGTGGGATCCGCAGCTAAGGCAGCGATCGCCCGTCCGGTGAGGAGAGGGGTTTCCCAGTTGTACCGTTCTCGGAATCCTGAAAATTGGCGATCGTCCGTCTCACTTACGGCCATTTGATCCACCATACTGGACATGAGTTCCGTTCCCACAATCCCCGGCCAAATCGAGAGGGAGGTAACATTATAGGGTTTGAGTTCTACTGCCATATCTGCGGCGAGGCGATCGCAACCGGATTTACCCACCCCATAAGGCACTCCGAAAATATAAGATAGCCCTCCCCAAGAAGAAATGGTACAAATCAGCCCCTGCTGACGCGGAGTCATCATGCGGGCCGCCAAAACGCTGGTCACATAGTGACTTCGCAGACCCACATTGTTACAAGCATCCCAAAAACTCGGTTCACTCTCCCAGAATGGGCGACCCTGACTCTTCATCAAGGTTTGCACCCCAGCATATACATTATTTACCAACAGGTCAAGCTGTCCGAACTCCGATTGAATCCGGTCAAACAGCGATCGCACTTGGTCATCATCACTGTGGTCCACCTGGACGGGAATACATAGCCCGCCTGCCGCTTCTACTGCCGCTTCCGTCTCTTTCAGACTCCCGGCAAGTTCCCCCTCTCCCCTCGTCGGGTCCAGACTCCGCCCAGTGATATACACCGTCGCCCCCGCTTCCCCCAGTCCAATGGCAATCCCTTTGCCCAGGCCCCTGGTCGCCCCGGTCACAACTGCAACTTTGCCTTCTAGTGATTTAGTCATGATGAATTGATGATTATTTGGGTTATGAATGTTTTAATTAATGAATCATTTTACTACAAGCATTAAGGTAGGGTGGTGATTGGTCTTGAGTCACGGGCTATTTTTATAAGGTATCTCCGCCAACTCGCTGATTCCCCGATGGGCTATAATAGAATAGCGATCGCCGCTGCCAATCCTCTAACAAGTTGCTAAACCAACCCAGTGAAATTCTCATTTTATTCTTAAATTATGCTACAAATTTCCAACACCGTCAGTATCCTAGAAAACGAAATTCAAATTAGTGCGGTTCGTTCTCAAGGGGCAGGGGGGCAAAATGTAAATAAGGTGGCAACCGCGATTCATTTACGTTTTGATATTAAAGCATCCTCCCTACCGGAACGCTATAAAAATCGCCTATTGACTCTCAGCGATCATCGGATTACCCAAGAGGGTGTCATTATTATAAAAGCCCAAGAATCTCGCAGTCAGTTAGAAAACCGTAATGAAGCCTTGATGCGCTTACAAGAACTGATTAAAAGTGCGGTTGCTGTCCCTAAAAAGCGTTTTAAAAGCAAACCCACCCGCAGTTCTCAGCGCAAACGCCTCGATAGCAAAACAAAGCGGGGACAGATTAAAGCGATGAGACGGACGGTTATGGATTAATCATCCGGATTAAAACAGAGGCGAGATTGATTTTAGGTAATTTTTTTGAAACTTGATATTGAGTGGCAAACTTATGCCACTCAACTCAAATGACTATGAGCGGCTAAAACGTTGCAGTAACTCTTCCCGAGAAAGGGTTAATAACAACGGAGTTAATTCTTCATCGGATACCTGCAATGATGCCTCAATAATGGAAATCAGTTCTTCATCAATCGAACCAAATCTAAACCGTAAAATATTTTCAACTGTTTTCTTCCGGTGTTCTTCGACCCCTTGTTGGATTCCTTCCTGTAAGGTGGCTTCTCGCCACTCTAAATAAGCTGGGGATAAGTTCATAATTAACTCCCGATTTTCTTCATCTTGATTTTGCCTGAGTTGTACGTTGATGCGCCAGTTTGAGAGAATTTCTAACAAGTTGCGCCGAAATGGATGTCCCTGGGGTAGAGAGAGTAATTCATTCACGGCTTGTTGTTGGGTGGTCCCTCTTCCTAAGACTCGCAACCATAGGGTATTGAGGTTGGCGGGGAGTTGGTCGATCGCCACCAGTGCGGTCTTCTCAAATTCTGGCATAAAATAAATACCCCGTATCCAATTTCCTGACTGATCCAGTTGGGCACCAAATCCGTTCACCAGTCTTTCGGAACAGGAGGGGGACAATACCCAGAGTCGCGGTAAGTCGGATTCATCGAGGGAGTTCTTCTCTCGTCGCGCTTGTCGCAAGAGGTCTCCTTGTAGGGAGTAGAGTTTGAGTTTGCAGGTTCTAATCTCAACGGGGGTGGGTGGGTTTCTAAAAACTTCAAACAAGCCGGTTGTAGCTGCCATTTGTCCCAAAACTCCCAGGGTTTCTGGTGCAGTGGAGGGAGTAGCAGCCGGAACGAAATAGACATCGATTTGTCGCACTTCACTGGGAACATCACGACTGGTTTGGACTTGTCCCAGATAGGCTAATAATTCCTCTAAATATTGTTTCGCAAATTGGTCATGAGCAGTTCGGGTCATGATTTGGTTTAATTGCGGATATCCCTGATATTGAAAATAGGAGTGGTTTGGCAAAGCCTGTACACTCCTATTATTATAAATCAATTTTTTGTCGGTTATGAGAAATTTAAACCGATGCCTTTGTGATTGAATTCTTCTACGGTTTGTTGCGAGAGTTCGTGGGAGGAAATGGCTCTCAACATGGCGAGGGGTAATGTTAAGTGATGCGCCCCGGCTTGTAAGGAGGCGGCGGCTTCTTCTGGGGATTTAATACTGGCGGCGAGAATTTCTACATCGCTGCCTTTTAAAATATCAGCCATCGATCGCACTAAGGCAATGCCATCCCCTAATAATCGGGTAGCGCGATTGACATAGGCGATCGCCATTTTTGCCCCCGCTTCCTTAGCGACGGCGGCTTGGGCGGCACTATAAATGGCGGTGACGGAACAAGGTATGTCTGGAGATAGATGCGCGACGACTTCAAACCCAATGGGTGTAGCGGGAACTTTTAAAATAGTGCGATCGCCGATAATATCCCGCGCTTTTTGGCCTTCTTTGACCATGCCCTGAAAATCCGATGCTGTAAGCTGGTAAAATAAGGGTCCCGATGTGAGGGTTACCAATGTTTTCAACGTCTCCTCGGGAGATAACTCACTGGTTGCCAATAAGGTTGGATTGGTGGTGATGCCTTTCACCCAGCCCATTTTTTGGGCCAGTTCGGCTTCTGCGGCGATCGCTGAATCTAAATAAATTGCCATGATTTTTTCCCGTTCAGTTCCATCCCAAAAATACGGGAAATTGGCATATCTTGACAATGGACCCTATTCCAACCCTTAACCCCATGACCTTACTGAACTTGGCCGAACTTTGTCCCATTACCCGTACTCTCGGTCCGGGTCAGCGGTTTGCAATTTGGGTGCAAGGCTGTTGTTTTAACTGTTCCGGTTGTATCTCTCCAGATTGGATTCCCCAGGTGTCGGGGACTTGGGTGGAACCGGGACGGTTGGCGGAGATGATTTTATCGGTCCCGGGAACGGAAGGATTAACGGTTTCTGGGGGAGAACCGATGTTACAAGCGCAGGCACTCAGTGAATTATTTGCACGTTTGGCCGGGGTGGATTGTTCGATTATCTGCTATACCGGGTTTACATTAGAACAGTTACAGGCCAAATCTGACCCAGCGATCGCCCGGGTATTATCCCAAATTGATGTGTTAATTGATGGACTTTATAGACCTGAACTCAACGATAACCAAGGGTGGCGCGGTTCTGCTAATCAACGGGTGCATTTTCTCACCCCTCGGTTGTTAGGTGAAGCGCCTGCATTTTCTTCTCGTCTGCGGGATGTGGAAATTCACCTGAGAAATGATTCCGCGTTGATGGTGGGTGTACCGCCTCGCCATTTCTCTGATACCTTTAAACAGGTGATTGATAACCGTTGATAGCAAGAATTATGGTGTCCCTCAAGGGTAAAATTGTTTTAATTACAGGTGCAAGTAGTGGGATTGGGGCCGCTTGCGCCCAATTGTTGGCCCAGGCGGGTGCTAACTTAATTTTAGCGGCGCGGCGTTTGGAACGGGTGCAGGCATTAGGGACTCAACTGGCGCAACAGTATCAGATTCAGACTCATGTTTTGGGGTTGGATGTCTGCGATCGCCAAGCAGTTGACGCTACCTTATCCAATCTTCCCAACCCTTGGAATCAGATTGATATTTTAGTCAATAATGCCGGTTTGAGTCGGGGATTATCCAAACTCCATGAAGGCAATATTGATGACTGGGAGGAAATGCTGGATACCAATGTCAAAGGATTGCTCTATGTGACTCGCGCAGTGGTACCCGGGATGGTGGAACGGCAAGCGGGTCATGTGGTGAATATAGGCTCGATCGCTGGTCGGGTGGCCTATCCGGGTGGGAATGTGTACTGTGCCTCAAAAGCCGCTGTCCGGGCGATTTCCGACGGTTTGAAGCAAGATTTAATCGGGACTCCGGTGCGGGTGACGGAAATTGAACCGGGTTTAGTTGAAACAGAATTCAGTCTCGTCCGCTTTCATGGCGATCGCGATCGCGCCGACAAGGTATATCAAGATTTAACGCCCCTCACTGGGGAGGATATTGCGGATTTAGTGCTGTTTTCTGTCACTCGACCCCCCCATGTGAATATTAGCGAAATGTTAGTTGTCCCGGTGGATCAGGCGAATGCGACCCTTGTTCATCGCCGACGCTAAACTGAATGAAAGATGCGCATGAAGGACAGACTACAGATGCAATTTAGGACTCAGGGTGAAGGGTTAACCCGAAACTTCTTACAGAGTTCTCAAAAGCCCCCCTTCTTAAGGGGGGTTGGGGGGATCAATCCAGACTTTTCCAACACCTCTAATCGCCCAACAGGGTTAACTAGAAACGTTTCGCAGAACCCTCAAAAGCCCCCCTTCTTAAGGGGGGTTGGGGGGATCAATCCAGACTTTTCCAACACCTCTAATCCCCCAATTCAGGGCAATATTCCCGGCAAACCGACTCTCAACTTAGCGAGGGTTGAGGGTTGGGGTGATTTGTGCTGTACCAGATCTTGGGGAATAGCATCATGACACTGGCAAAGCTCAAAGCACAAGCGAAACAAGGCGATTTGCGGGCGATCGCTGCCTTGATTGATGAGAGTTTAACCCCCCACGGCATGAGAGCACAGGTGCGTTTGCATCAGGGTTTATTGTCCGTCAGTGTTCATGCGCCGACTCCCAAACATCGGCAACGGTGCGTTTCTACGATTCGGGAACTATTGACCAAGCTGAAAATTCCGGCAATCGCGCGGGTCCGGATTTTGGGCAAAAATCGCGATCGCTCAGTGATTTGGAGTGAAGAATTTGCCCTCGGCAATGGAACTGATGTGCGAAACGGTGCTACCCGGCGGCGCAAACCGCAAAATAACCACAAAACAGATGCTTTTGTAGGGGGATTATCCCGAGTTACCCCTCGGTCCTCCTCCGGTGATCGGATACAACGGAGGCGATCGCGCCCTGCCAAACTCCAAAAAGACCCGTGGTTAGCGGTTAATTTATCCGTCTTGTTTCCCGGACTCGGACAGATTTATGCAGGGAAAATTTTTCGCGGGTTGGGAATTATTTTGATTGAAGCCGTTTTAATTACTGTGGCAGTCATTGCGTTCTTTAGTCCCGAAGGAAATACCCTAACCAGTTTGGGATTAGTCTTGCCCATTCTTGGCATTTATTTGGTCAATATTATCGATGCTCATCGATGTTTTAAAACCCTTTCTTTTTTACGATTGGAACGGGTTCTTAAAAATAAAAGAAATAAAAATAATCCTTGGGTTGCCGTATTTTTATCTCAATTGTTACCCGGACTAGGCCATATCTATTTAAGAAACTTTGGGCTAGGTGCAGTCTTGATGATTAGCCTAATTGTCGCCTCTAATATTGCCCGATTTCATCCGGGATGGTTGCTGGTTCCGCCGTTGCTGTATGCGATCGCCTGTTATCATGCTTATTTTTCCTGTCCGCGATCGGCCCTCCATTCCCAGGACCCGATTGTGATGATTGTCATTTTAATTGTCGCCTTCAAGCTCACAGGGATTTTGATTCCCGCTTGGGTCGAACATGATTTTGTACAACGGTTTACGATTCCCAGTGATTCAATGATTCCCACCCTCCGTTCTGGGGACCAAATCCTTGCGCTCAAAGCTCGGGGGCGTCCTCCACAAAAGGGCGATTTGATTGTCTTCCGTGCTCCGGAATTTGCGAAAACTCTTGACCCCAATGCGGGCGATTTATTTATCAAACGTACCATCGGGATGCCCTTAGACGTCCTCCGGCTCAAGGATGGGATTATTTATATCAATAATGATCCGCTTTCTGAGGACTATGTTGAAGGTCCGGCCCAGTATAATTTAGAACCGCAAGTAGTTCCGGCAGATAGTTATTTTGTATTAGGAGACAATCGTAACAATAGTTTTGATTCTCACGTTTGGGGCTATGTACCGAGAAATCACATTATCGGCAAGGCGTATAAAATATACTGGCCTCCAGAACGGATCGGACCATTGCGGTAAATCCGGGTAGGGGAGTGTTTAGAAACCTGCCCAGCAAGTCTCTAAACACTCCACCCGATCGCCCCGGCTTAAAATCGTAAACCGACGCCGCCTTGGACAGAAACGGCGGGTTTGCTTTCATCGTCATAAGCATCGAGGGCAATCACCGCATTCCCAAAGACGATAAATCGGGTATTAGGAACCGCGAAATCTACCCCGGGTTGAATGGCAAAGCTGACTTTTTGACCCACGGGAGTATCCCCAGTGGCGAGGGCCGCCCCTGCACCCAAATAAATATCGGTTTGCCAGGTGAGGGGATAGTCGTAGGAAATGGTGGGAACGACTGCGGTCCCATCGCCGCTAAAAAATGCCTGAGCGCGTAATGAAATCGGCACGGGGAGCAGTTTATAGCGGCCTGATAGTAAAAAAGCGTTTTCCCGATCGCCATCGAGTTCGCTGATTCCAGCAGATCCACCAATCCCAATATAGCTCCCATACGCGGCTTGAGCCGATGCCGGTTGACTCCCCAGGGCTAAACTGCTGGCGATCGCGCCGGTCCCTAACATGAGTGCACCCAAAGTCGATCCAATTTTTTTCAGACGTTCCATTTCCCTACTCCTCTATCCCACTAAAAACGAATACTTCCAATGTTCCGTCGATTCTAGCTTAAGTTGAATCGATGGAACATCACCCAGTCCGTTTCCCTATCCCCTCGGGAACGGCAAAACCCAGAGAATTCAAGGGTCTGAATCAAGGGTGAACCCGGGTTAACCCGGTTCAAAAATTTCCGTATTTCAACCCTCAAGCTGGTTTCAGGTCTGGCATTCGGAACAGAGGCCCTGGGGAAAACCCACCTTTTAAGGTTGGGAACACAGGGGATAAATTCCCCCTTGAGCGCAGATATAAACAATTTGTTTATTATCTAAATTTCGCGCGTTGCTAAAATCAACCCCCCGCAAAAATCCGGATGTAGCAGGGTCAGTGGATTGCAAGAGGCGATCGCCACTTTGGCTATGGGGTTTGAAAAACACGGCCCCTTGGAAATCGGCCCCTTCTACATTCGCCCCTTGAAAATTCACCGAGGTGAGATCAGTGTGGTGAAAGTTAGCATTTTGTAATTGAGCAAAACTCAAATTTGCACCGGCCAATCGGGTCTCGCTCAAGTTAGCATTTTGAAGATTAGACTGGGTGAAATTCCCCCGACTCAAATCTGCCCCTTGCCAGTCCGATCGCGTTAAATTCGCCTTTGCCAGGGTCGCCCCCGTTGCCACCACCCGGGGGAACCGAGCACCGATAGCAAGAATGCCGCTTAAGTTCGCTTCTCCTAACTGCGCACCCACCAAGGTAGCATTGGTGAGGTCCGCCTCTCGCAAATCTGCCCCGATCGCCTGGGCACTGCTAAGGTTGGCCCCGGTGAGTTGCGCATGGGAGAGGTTCGCCCGATCGAGTTTCGCGCGACTAAGATTGCTATAGGCGAGAATAACATGACTCAAAAATGCTCCCGTCAAGTCGGCATCGGTGAGAATGCTGGCAGTCAAGTCGGCTTTTTGGTCATCCACACTTCCGAAACGGCGATCGGGTCCGGGACTGGAAAATTGACTACTTTTAAAACTGGCATGGCTTAAAATCGTCCCCCGAAATCGAATCCCAGATAAGTCAGTTTTTTCTAACACCAAGGTGAAGGGGGCCGCTTCTGTGGTGACTTGGCCCAAATGAGTGCGGCTGAGATCGAGGGTGTCGAACTCCGTGCTATAGAGGTGGAGGAGTTTAGCGATCGCCCGTTGGGTGGCTTGGAGTCGCAGTTGCACGACTTCCAACTGCTCCTCATTGGTGCTATAACGCAGGGAATCCAGGTCTGTGCGGGTGGATTGGTTTAATTTTTGCAAATAGGGGAGCGATCGCTCGCCACTGCTGACTAGGGCTTGCTGGAGAACATCCAATTGAGCCGCATCGGTTTCCAAAGCCAGCATATCCGCTAAAATCTGATACTGTGCCTCGGGATTCTCGAAACTCGCTAATCCCAGAATCGCACCTTGACGTTCATCCGGTGCAAATTGCTGGACCCAAGTGAGAAACTTTTCCTGATCCCGCGCCGCTTGAGTCCGAGCATTTTCTTGGGATTGGATATAAAGTTGAGTCGTGACGAAAGTTCCCAAAATTGCCGCCAACCCCACGCCTAATGCCAGAGCTTTTTTGGCGCTACTGTGTAGGCGAATCCTATTCCATCCCTGATCGAACAAGGGTTTTGATTCCGGTATCCGTTCAAGGGGGCCGCCTGCCTCTAACTGAATCCCCGCCGGTTTTGAGTTGCTGCTGTTCATTTTTCTACTAGGTCCCGAAACGCTGTGTCGGCTACTGCGGACCCACGTTCCAGCGAGGCGATCGTGCAGGGTGCGGGACTTGGGATCAAAGTAACTCCAGAGTCCATCCCAGGCCACCATCAAGGCCGTTGTTACTCCTAAGATTACTAAGTCCGGTACAGCGCCGGTGATCAGCCAGATCAGATAGGCACTGGTGAGGGTTACTCCCCAGCGGCCTACAGCCTCTCGCAATAGTGCACGCCCAAAACCGGGCGCTTTTCCCGAATCCGTCACCACCTGGAGGCGCAACCAGCGCTTCGGTAAAGTCTGACCCGTGAGTCCGAGTAGATATAATTGCCAAATACTGACGGTTAAGGCAGCGATCGGGCCAATTGTCCAGAGGAAATTGACGAGGGGAGGGACCAGACGGGTGCAGCTTTGTTTTCGGGGATGGTTACAAGTTGGGGGCAGGGCCAAGGTCTGGGCGATCGCCCGTTCCAGGGTCATCAGAACCGGATTCAGGGGGACAGGTTGCACATTCAGATACCGCGTGGCGTGCCATCCCAAAGACAGGGGAACTAGGGCGCTAACAGCAATCAGCGCCAGTTCTACCGTACTCGCAGCCAACCGACGGGGGAATAGGGGTACGGGGTGGATTTTCCCCTGAGTCGGGGGTTTGCTTTTTTTAGTCGATTGGGCCTTGGGTCCAGTTCGCTTTGGGTCTTTAGATTTCCCGGTCACTCTGATTTATTGATTTGGGTTGGAGGATTTGGACGCTAAAAATAATTTATATCCGACAAACCCTAACACCCCAACGGCGGCCAAGGTAAAGGCTAACCGAACCAAATTTAAGACCGTACTCACGGCAGATAAGGCAAAGACTCCCCCGACGGCGATCGCCACCACTTTCCCCCCATCAGGCAGCCCTTGATACCACAGAGTTAACTGTTGATAGACCGATTTTAAGGAGGGGGCGTCCGGGGTCGAGGTGGGCAAGGGTTGCGTTTGGTGGATTTGCGCCTCTAAATCTTCCAGTTGGCGCGTTAATTTTTGGCGTTCTTGAGGATTCATAAGTTTTCGATGATTCGAGGAGGATGCTATTGAACTCCAGTCCCCCATGAGACTGGGGAAGCTGCTCCTGTGATTGTAGCGAACCTCGGTCTAATCAGGCGGTTTGAACGAGATGACTCTGGAAAATTTGAGACGATTGATGGGTTTTGCCAACCCTCATGATGAAGAAATTTAGGAGGAATTTTGGCAAAAATAGGTACATTTAACCCCTAGAAATCCGCACTTTGGCGGATTTCTTTCTCAAGGGTGAACAGTAGGATTGATAGAGATTGAGAAATGTGCATGGCGAACCCCCAAAAATTTGGGGGTTTTTTATTGTCGTTATCGGGTTAACTCCATCCCTCACCCTTTAAAGGCCAGGGTTTGTTTGGTGCCTGTGATTGCGATCGTAGCTACAGGTGATTAATCCCCAGAATTGAAGCGATCAAAGTTACTCAAAAGTGAGAGGGGTATCACACTACTCCCCATCTCCCTGGCGCATTATAGAAGCAACAACCCATTCACCCCCCACGAAAACTAATGCACTTATCCTATCGCGGTATCTCCTATCAAACCTCTACTGCTGCCTCTGTACCTGCTACCCAATCTCCCCTCCAAGCCAAATATCGCGGACTCAGCTATTCTCTTCATTCTGAATCGGAAATTTCTGCACCCCCTGCGGTGACCCTTCAGTACCGAGGAGTTAGCTATTCCCTAGATCCGGCAGTTGGACAACCGCAAAACGCCCTTGAATCCATGCCATTACAACCGGCTTTAGTTTAAATTCCATTTAAAATCAGGCTGTTAATCCAGCGACTCTCTCCTGAATAAAAAGCAAAAACCCCAGTTATTTGGTTTAACTGGGGCCATAAGGGATTTCCATAAAAAAAGTTCTGCATTAGAAGTAATGCCGAATTATTCAAGCCCCCCTTAAGAACGCCAATCGGTTGGGGGGATCTCTGATAGAAGATTTTATTTTTTGGAGTTCCCTAAAAAGCAAAAACCCCAGTTATTTGGTTTAACTGGGGCAGTTCCTTTCTCTATAATTGACTCTCTTAATCTGTATTATGGCCGGGAGTTTTCCTCCCGGGCATCCGCCAAATGACGGAGTTTTGTTCCGCTAAACGGCGTAACGACCCAAACCTGCACCCTTCAGGATATCGGTTGTTGCTCTAAATAGGATTCAAAACGCGATCGCAATTGTTCTAAGGTTAATTTCTGGGTCCAATATTCGACTAAAGCATGACCGAAAGCCCAAGCGTTGCGATCGCTGGTTCCCCGATTCTCGCGCAGCAAGGGCCACAGGGAAAGCAAATCAAACTGATAGGGTTTAGCGTCGGTATTCAACAAATTAAATAAGTCATAAGCCATTTGTAGTTTACCAATGACTATGGGTAACTGTTCTACAGGAATTTGTTCGGCCAAGGCGTAGGCGAGGGTCGGGGACCCGGTGGAAAGGGTGGAAATAAACTGGAGGACAGGACTCTTGAGTAACGAGGTCAATCCTTGGGTAGTTGCCATCTGGAAAGTATAGCGATCAATAATTTTAGCTGCGGTCACAATCCGAGATTCGCGATCGCGCAAAAATCGGGCGAGACGCTGTTGTTTCGCCGGGTCGATCGCCTCAATCAGGGCCACCGCTAGGGTATCGGCATTCCAAGCCGTTCGCCCTTGTTGTGAGTCTTGGGTCACAATGGGTAAAATGCGATCGCAATATTCCCCCAATTGTTCAGTGCGATACTGAGTTGCTTCCCGAATCGATTTTTCCTTCGGTTTATCTCCCCAAACCCAATCATAAGGCGGATTCCATTCCCGAATCGGACGCAAGCGATCAACTTGAGTCACCACGGCGATCGCCGGTAAATCCGATACCTCTGCCTTGATTTCTTTGAGAAAATCCACATCCATTTGCAGGGCCGGATCCATCGCGGGGGTGACTAACAATAACAAATCGGCGGTTTTGCCATAGTCGAGCACCATTTCTCGCAAATCAGCCCGTTTGGCTTGTTCATATCCTGGGGTATCCCATAAAATCAGGGTTTCCCCGCCCTCACTCTGCCAGTGATAGTTAGAGATTAAATCCGTACTCGGCAACAAATCTACCTCGGCGCGATCGCTATCGAACAACGTATTAATCAGACTACTTTTTCCTGCCCCTGTGCGCCCGACTAACAAGATATTCACGGGTTTTTGTGCGATCGTTTCCACAGGTTCTGCTTGGGAGATAATCTCTCGCAGGGTTTGGGTTTTGGCTTTCGGTAAAGCGGGAGTAGACAGCGGTGAAGCCGTCTCAGGTAATACAGTCCGCTTCCCATACAAAGTAGCCGCTTGCCGACTCAAATTCCGTAATGCCGCCTCTCGCAACAGTTGTCCCAAATTTACTAATAATTCTTGCGTAGCGCGATTACTAGAACCCTGGGAAGCCACTCGGGCAGCCGCTGCCGCAGGATTTACAAACCATTGTACCCAGTTCCACACTTGGAACAATTTGCGCGCCGAAGGTTCCAATTTTCGATACATTTCATAAGCTTCAAAAGCTTGTCCTACAGTGACTTGATTGAGGGCTGGGGAGAGTTGTTGCATCCAGCGGTCCATGTCATCCACAGTCCCTCGAATCAGTCCATAGGCTTGGGGAATGTAAATATTCAGCAGGGGATATTTAACTTGGGGATTATAAATTAAGGCAATGGCCGTTACGACTTCTTGACATCGCGTTCCAAAGATTTGTAAATCCTCCCAAATCGGCGGGTCAGTCCGAGAAGTTTCTAAGATTTTTTGTAAGGCAATTTCAGCTTTTTGAGTGGCTTCATCCGCAGTAGGTCCGGTGTTTTGTTGCTTAGACTCTTCGATGTCCTGATTCACCTGGGCGATCGCTGCTTCCATTTCCGCCATCATCGGTTGAGTCCACTGCACTAATAACCATCGCCACCCGACTAAAACCAGGGTGAAAATTGCCCAAATCCAGTTCAGATTCCATTCATGAATTTGGGTTCCGGCTGCCACCAGCAAAAAGCTGACAATCGCGGCGATCGGCAAGGCTAAAACAACCCATTGCCACGTTTTTAATCTAACCATTGATCTCTGCCTCCTGAAATAAATTGGATTTTTTAAATTGATATAGAGTGAACAGCGCCTACATTGGTCTAGTTTGACAGGATAGGTGCATCCAGTCTTCCCCCCAATTTTAGACTAAACCCAATAAAAAAACCCGCAGGCTGAAGCCTGGGGGTTTTGATAGATCTTTGAATGCCGAATTCTATATGAGTAGCCCGCGCCCGCTGGCTTTGTCCATATAGCCCCAGTCTTTCCTTACGGAACGCCACGCGAACAGCCTGCGGGTTTTTACAATCCAGAACAAAAAAATAGCCCGCACAGGCGGGCCATTTGCCAACGGTCCCAACTCCAAGGGATTGGGACTATTTCTAGTTATTTAGATTCGGTCTTCCAGGGAGATTGATAGTACACTTTAGACCCATTATTTGGCACAAAATGACAGGACAAATAAGAGCGAATGAAGCTCTTTAAAATGGGTTCGCTAGAGGAGCGATAATAATCACCTAACAGGGGTTTAATCGCCTCAGTTGCTGTCTTTAAATGATAGTGGGGCATATTTAAGAAAATATGATGCGCCACATGAGTGCCAATATTATGATGGATGGGATTGATAAATCCATAGTCGCGATCGATGGTGGAAAGCGCACCTTTTAGAAAATACCAATCTTCTCCTCGGTACCAGGGAATATCATCTTCGGTATGATGTAAGAAGGTCACTAAGTCCAACCACATCACGAAAATGATGTAGGGTACGAGGTAATATTTAACCAAAAACACCCACCCAAATTGATAGGTGAGTACCCCGAGAAATCCGACCATCATCACCCACAGGACCGAACTGGTCACAATATCCCATTTTTCCGAGGGACGGAACAGGGGACTGCTGGGGAGAAAATGGGAACCGTCGCGATCGGGCGATCGCTTGAACAGATAAAGCGGATAGGCGAGTAAGGGTAAATAAAAGCGGAATAGCTTTTCATACCAAGGCATCCGATTATATTTTTCCTCAGATACCGGATACCAGCTTTCGTCTGTGTCCAAATTTCCCGTGTTCCCATGATGGGTCCGATGACTAATCCGCCAACCGTGGTAAGGCACTAAAATGGGAATATGAGACAAATGTCCGATTAGGTTATTCAACCATTTGAGCTTAGAAAAAGAGCCATGACCACAGTCATGACCCACTACAAACAATGCCCAAAACATCGTCCCTTGCATCACCCAGAAAATGGGGAAAAAGAACCAGGAATCCAGATTGTATGCGATCGCATACAGTCCCGCAATAATCCCAATATCCAGAAAAAAGTAACTCAGCGACTTGAATATCGAGGGTTCAAAACACTCGGCAGGAATTGCCGCCTTCACATCCTGAAGAGTAAAGGGTAACTCTTGGGTTGGTGTCTGTGAAACTGTACCCGTCGTCTGATTAAAAACTGTGTTTGCTTGCACGAAATTTCCGCTTTTACCTGATTTTCAAACCGGCCTTTCACCTTTCACCCGTCCCTTTCAGCCTGGAAAGGCTTCAAAGTCTTTTCCCAAGGAGACCCTCGTTATTCAGTCCATTCATGTCCCCGATGCGGTTCTCCTCATGATCTAACGGATTGAACCCCACGGGTCTGAAAACCCTCAGAACTCCCTGACGCTTTATAAAAAACTTCCGGGAGACGGAAGATGAAAAACGCAGCCGATAAACGGAATTCATTTTAACCCGTTTTGAGCTGAATTGTTAAGAAACATTTCAAAATTATGAATTATTCTGCCTAAAACTCATAACCTCTGCCTATTTCTGCCTCGGGATACCCGATCGCAGTCATAAAAAAGATTTCTAGTTGGCAATAGGTAATTTGATAAAAAGAAATTGGTTAAAGGTATTGACTGGTATCACTCATAACCAATCACTCATCATCAATCACCTGAACTCATTAAGCCACCTTAGCAGTTACGGCTACAGCAGACAATGCCTCCTGACCTTGAAATTCACTAAATTGCATCAACCCTGATTAATCCTAATGAGGGTAACAACACTTGGCGATCGCCCTATTCTAAAATATTGTTGTCAGACCAAAAAGTTTGAGGAAACCAACGGATACAGGAGTAAAGTTCGCACTATTTAGCACTGTTTATCGAAGGGTTAATGGGCAGTGGTTTTGAATGTAAGGAGTGTCTCAAACTTTGGGCCTGCGATCGCCGCTTTCCCTTTTTTTTAGTAACCCCTTCAGTTGTTGTTTCATGTTCGTAGTAACGACGGAACTACGAAC
The DNA here is from genome assembly GCF_025370755.1 of Laspinema sp. D2d. Classification (GTDB taxonomy): domain Bacteria; phylum Cyanobacteriota; class Cyanobacteriia; order Cyanobacteriales; family Laspinemataceae; genus Laspinema. The sequence goes on from NZ_JAMXFC010000010.1 coordinate 53,522, forward strand.
ATGAGAAACATTATCCGAGGAGAATATCATCTAGGATAAGCTTGTTGGGAACACTGCCGAAACTAACTGAACGGGCGACTCCGGCAAAGGGAAGGGTTACTTGCTCAAATTCTCCATATACATGAGGTAAGGAACCGGCGGCAGTGGTGGATAAGGGAATGGATGCCAAGATGTTGCCAGATGCGCCTAATCCATCATAGAGAGTGACGGTGTGACTGGTGAAGGGGGAGGCATAGAAGAAGGAGAGTTGATTGTCAAATCCTCCTTCTACGTTCATGACGATCGCCCCCTCTTCTCCATAAGTGAGGGCAGTTGTACCGCTGGGGGGAGGGGCAAAATTACCGCCGAATTCATCGGGAAATCCCAAGGCATCTAAGGCATCGTTACTCATGATTCCCAAGGCGTTGCCAGAAAAAGATATCCCGCGATCGCCATAAAATCCGCTTACAGGGTCTAAATTTCTCACCCCTTCAAAGTTGAGTAAGGCCGGTAGATCGTTGCGGGAAATGACGAGGTTGGCACTGCTTTGGGTACCGATTTCTACCCCGGGGGTGGGATTGACTAAGGCCAGATTGAGGGTTTCTGGGACTTCGGCGATCGCATCAGGGACAATTGGAAGGGTCACGGTTTGCACGGTTTCTCCCGGTGCAAAGGTGACGGGAATTGGGGTATTATCATAATCCAATGGTGCTGTGGCGGTCCCATCCCCTAAAACTAGGGTGACACCGGCAGGGAGATGGAGTCCTCCCGCGCGGGTGACGGTGACCGCGATAATTTCGGTGCCATCTTCTGCGACGATGAAGGTGGGCGCACTAAATTCTACGCGGATATCATTGTCTAAAACCGCCAAAGTTGCTGCATTTTGCGGGCCAATTCGTGACCCTGTGCTGGGATTAGTGAGGGTTAATTGGAGGGTTTCGTTGAGTTCGCTTTCGGTGTCATTAACAATGGGAACGGCAACGGTTTGGACGGTTTCTCCGGGGGCGAAATTGACAAGAATTGGGGTATTATTGTAATCCAAGGGAGCAGTCGCCGTGGCATCGGTGAGGGTGACTGCGGCGGAAAAGGCGCTCTCCAGTCGGCCTTCCCGGGTGAGGGTTACGGGTGCGATCGCTGTGCCATCTTCATTGACCACAAAGTTCCCTGTACTAAACTGCAATAGCACATCATTATCAACAATCGTGAATACTGCCGTATTCGGTTCGGTCAGGGTTGCCTCGCCGGTGGGATTCAGTAAGGCTAGATTGAGGGTTTCATCCGGTTCTAGGATGTCATCATCCACTGGGGGAAGTTCTACGGTTTGGAGGGTTTCCCCCGGTGCAAACTCTACAGAAATTGGGGTGGGGTCGTAATCCAAGGGGGCGGTAGCCGTAGCATCACGTAATCCAATGGTAACCCCAGTGGGGATTCCTGTAAACCCGATGCGCTGAACTTGAACGGGTTGGATGGGGGTACCGTCCTCGACGGCACTAAAATCGGGGCGAGTAAACTGCAACGCCGCATCATTATCAAGGATAGTAAATGTGGCGGTATTCGGGGTTCCCAGGGTTGCGCCTCCGGTGGGATTAACTAACGTGAGGGCTAAGGTTTCATCAGGTTCTAAACTGCTATCATTGATGATAGGAAGTGAGGCAGTTTGGATCGTTTCTCCCGGGGCAAAAGTTACGGAAATCGGGGTATTATTGAAATCCGCCGGTGCAGTTGCAGTCTCCCCGGCGAGGGCAAGGGTTACGGTAACGGGACGATTGAGAGAACCTGTGCGGGTTACGGTGACGGGAACAAGGGGGATACCATCTTCCCCACTTTGAAAGTTGGTTTGATTGAACTGTATGCTAACGGGATTGACCGTATTATCGATCAGGGTGAAAGTGGCGGTATTTGTTGTGCCTAGGGTTGTGCCTCCGGTGGGAGAGGTGAGGGTCAAACTGAGGGTTTCGACCCCTGCGGCAATCAGTTCATTGACGAGGGGAATCGTGATAGTTTGTGCGGTGACTCCCGGGGCAAAGTTGAGGGGAATCTGCCGGGTATTGAGATCATTGAGAGGGATAGGGATATCGGGAGAGAGATTGAGGGTTGCACCGACTGTACCCTCTACTATCCCACTGCGGAGGACTGTGATCGTGGCGATCGCCTCACCTTGGTCATTTTGGGTAAAGGTTTGCTCACCCAACGAGAGTGCTATATCATTATCTAAAACCGTGATGGTGGATTGCGATCGCCCTCCAACTCCCAGATTCTCTGTGGGATTGACTAAGCTCAAATTGAAGGTTTCCGTCGGTTCCACAATCTGATCATCAATGATTGGCAGGGTCACCACCGCCTGAGATTGTCCGGGGACAAAGGTGACTACCCGAGAACCGGGGATGTAATCGGCTGAGGCGATCGCCGTTCCATCGGTTAGCAGAATCGTCACGCTGGCCGCCTCACTTAGGTTTCCCGTGCGAAGTAACCTCACTTCTACACTGGGAACCCCTTCCTGAACTGTAAAATTGGCCGCACTCAACTCCACGATACTGGAGAGGGGGTCTAGGGTTTCATTTAAAAAATCCGTAGCATCCAAATTAATCGACCCGAATACCTCCCCAATCACCTGGCGATCGCCATTTTGGAAGACGATCAATTGAGTGGCGATCGCCACCGCATTCGGATTCCGATTGTCCGTTGGATCAAAAATTGGTTCGAGGCGAATTTGTGCGGATCTTAAGGTGCGAGAAACGGCCAGTCTATCTACCCCTTTTTCAAAATCAACAATTCTATCTGTGCCCAATCCTAAGACAAAAATATCCGCCCCGGGACCGCCAATTAGGGTATCTTCCCCCACCCCTCCAAAGAGAATATCTTCTCCACCATTGCCCAGGATAGAATCATTCCCGTCACCGCCAATGATAGTATCTTCACTATCCGGACCTATTAAAGTATTCCCTTGATTATCCCCAAAAATGAACGTCATCCGTTAATCCTCCTATTAACCCGTTGTGCTTGCCCCAATGCACCCTAATGCATCTGATCGCGAAGCGGGGCGTCGGCACGATCTGGCATTTAAAATCAATGGAAATTGCCCTGCAAAATGACGGATTCCCATCTTCCTAAATTTTCTCGGACCCTCCCCAAGGGACAGCCGAAAATATGAATCTTTGATTTTCTTAAATAGGTGAAGAGTTTAATGCTACACCCATCGGTTCTTTCCCCATTTAAAGACCTCTTCAAATCATCCGGCAGTTGATGCCAGCAATTTGCTGCCGATCCAGTTGCCTGTCGATGCCACATCGAGACCCAACTGTAAGCGTTTTCGATATAGCATCTGACGTATTTTCAGCGTCCAGATGCTCCCTGATGGTAAAATTCCTGGTAAAAATAGTAGCATAAGGGCGGGGGTAAGGGATGAGAAGCATCCCCTCAAATGGGGGTAGCGGGTCAGGTTAGGAACCCAGTTTTTTGAGAAAATTGGGGGCAGTTGGCAAGGGATTAGGGCCAGACAGCCGATCGCTTCTCCCGGGGTTCTCATCCTGCCTCAGACGCCACCGGCAGCAACCGGGGGTCTCCAAATTTCCTCAAGAGTATGTCAAAATATCGATGCAAACGCGATCGAGCAATTGAGTAGGAGATTTGTCGTGGAATCCCGTTACAATCCCGCATCCCTTGAGGAAAAGTGGCAACAAACTTGGACAGAACGCCAGTTATACCAAACCCCAGAAACCCGCGATCGGCCTAAATTTTATGCCCTGTCCATGTTTCCCTATCCCTCGGGCAACCTGCACATGGGTCATGTCCGAGTTTACACCATCACCGACGTGATTGGCCGCCTCAAGCGGATGCAAGGGTATCGCGTCCTGAATCCGATGGGATGGGATGCCTTTGGACTCCCGGCAGAAAATGCCGCCATTGAACGGGGGATTCATCCGGCGAAGTGGACCTATCAAAATATTGCCCAGATGAAACAGCAACTCGAACGCCTGGGAATTGCCTTCGATTGGACTAGAGAAGTTGCCACCTGTTCCCCCGACTATTACAAGTGGACTCAATGGATATTTTTGCAGTTTTTTAATGCCGGACTCGCCTATCAAAAAGAAGCGGCGGTTAACTGGGACCCCATTGACCAAACGGTGCTCGCTAATGAACAAGTAGATAATGAGGGTCGGTCCTGGCGATCGGGGGCTAAAGTTGAGCGGAAATTGCTGAAACAATGGTTTTTTAAAATTACCGATTATGCTGAACAATTACTCAATGATTTAGACCAATTAACGGGATGGCCGGAACGGGTTAAACTAATGCAAGCCAACTGGATTGGTAAATCCATCGGCGCTTATTTAGAATTCCCCATTGTTAACAGTACGGAAAAAGTTGCCGTCTTTACCACTCGTCCCGATACGGTTTATGGGGTAACTTATGTTGTCTTAGCCCCAGAACATCCTTTAACTCGACAAGTTACCACGCCAGACCAATTAGCAGCGGTTGAATCTTTCATCCAAGAAGTTAGCAATCAAAGTGAATTAGAACGCACTGCGGACGATAAACCCAAGCGGGGAATTCCTACGGGAGGAACAGCAATTAATCCTTTTAACGGGGAAGAAATTCCGATTTGGATTGCAGATTATGTCCTCTATGAATATGGAACTGGGGCAGTTATGGGAGTTCCTGCCCATGATGTCCGGGATTTTAAATTTGCCCGAGAACAGAACTTACCCATTAAACAGGTGATTGTTCGCGCCGATGCAGCGGATGAAAAAGCCGAGTTAAAAGAGGCATATACCGAACCCGGAATAGTAATTAATTCCGACCTGTTCAATGGTATGGAATCGACCACAGCCAAAGGGGAAATTATTGCCCATGCCGAAAGGCAAAAATGGGGGAAGGCGCGAGTCCAATATCGCCTCAGAGATTGGCTGATTTCTCGTCAACGCTATTGGGGTGCTCCCATTCCCGTGATTCACTGTCCCAGTTGCGGGGCCGTCCCCGTTCCCGATGAAGATTTGCCTGTCCAATTACCAGAAGATGTCGCCTTTTCTGGACGAGGATTATCTCCCTTATCTCAATTAGAAAGTTGGGTGAATGTGCCTTGTCCCAGTTGTGGAGAACCGGCAAAACGGGAAACCGATACGATGGATACCTTTATCGATTCATCATGGTATTTCTTGCGCTATCCTGATGCTCAAAATGCGGACAAAGCCTTTGATAGTCAACAGGTGAATGATTGGTTGCCCGTGGATCAATATGTGGGCGGAATTGAACACGCAATTTTGCATTTACTATATTCTCGATTCTTTACCAAAGTATTGCGCGATCGGGGATTATTCAAGTTTGATGAACCCTTCCAACGCCTGCTGACTCAGGGGATGGTCCAGGGATTAACTTACAAAAATCCGCAAACTGGGAAATACATTCCTTCCGCCCAAGTGAATGCCAGTGACCCGAAAGATCCGGAAACGGGAGAACCCTTACAAGTCTTCTATGAGAAGATGTCCAAATCCAAATATAACGGCGTTGACCCCTTAGAAGTATTGGCAAAATATGGGGCAGATACGGCGCGGATGTTTATTCTATTTAAAGCGCCACCGGAGAAAGATTTAGAATGGGAAGATGCGGACGTAGAGGGACAATTCCGCTTTTTAAATCGCGTCTGGCGGTTGGTGACGGAATATGCCGAAACAACTCCCGCCAAAGAGGTCAAAGGGGATTTGAGTAAATCTGAAAAAGAATTGCGACGGGCGATTCATACAGCAATTAAAGAAATTACCGAGGATTTAGACGGGGAGTATCAGTTTAATACCGCAGTTTCGGAGTTGATGAAACTCAGTAATGCCTTAAACGATGCCGACTGTAAAAACTCAGCAATTTATACCGAAGGCATCAAAACCCTGTTGATTTTGTTGGCCCCCTTTGCACCCCATATTGCTGAAGAATTGTGGCAGGGAATTGGCAATCCAACCTCAGTTCATGAGCAATCTTGGCCTGGGGTAGATTTGGATGCGTTGGTGGTGGATGAAATCACCTTAGTGATTCAAATTAGTGGCAAAACCCGGGGAACAATTCAGGTTCCTGCACAAGCAACTCGCGAGGAGTTAGAACAATATGCGCGGGAGTCAGAAGTGGCCCAGAAGTATATTACCGGACAGGAGATTAAAAAGGCGATCGTGGTTCCGGGTAAGTTGGTGAATTTTGTACTCGGGAAATCTTAATATGGAGAGGAGTTAGCAATAGGGGAAGATAGGGGCAATTTATAAATGACTTCTATCTTCCCGTTTGTAGTAAGAACAGAAGTCGGTAGTGGAGGCGTTGGTTAGAATGAGAGAGCACCGATCGCCGGTGAAACTGCGATCGCCTCTAGTGCGTCTAGTTGCACCAACTGTTTAGAACCTCTCAAATTAATCATGTTTAGAAAACCTAAAATAATTGCAATGATTGTCCTGGCATTCGCGATCGCAGTGGCGGTCCATTGGATTGGGTTCGATCGCCCGAACTTTGCCCAATCTCCGATGCCAGAAACGACCCTTGCTGCTAATTCCCTGCAATTAGCCCCTCCGATTGACTGTACTTTAGACGAGGATTGTTTTATTTTGTTATATCCCGATCGCGACCCTGGACCGGGAGAAGTGGATTTTGGGTGTGGGAGGCAAACCTATGATGGTCACAAAGGGACCGATTTTGGCATTGCCAACACCGATAAAATGAATGCTGGGGTGGCGGTGATTGCGTCGGCCCCCGGTAAGGTGTTGCGGGTCCGGGATGGGGTCAACGATCGCCTGATTACGGACCCGCAGCAAGTAGAGGCATTAGACGGGCGAGAATGTGGCAATGGGGTGTTTATTGAACATGGCAATGGGTGGGAAACTCAATACTGTCATCTGCGCAATGGGAGTGTTGCAGTCCGTCCCGGAATGGAGGTGGAGACGGGGACGGTTTTAGGCATGGTTGGCGCTTCTGGGGCCGCATCGTTCCCTCACGTTCATATTACGGCGTTGTATCAAGGGCAGGTGGTTGATCCGTTTGTGGGACCGGAAGCGGGTCCCGGTTGTCAGGTATCGCGGAGTCCACTTTGGACAGTTCCCCTAGATTATACACCCACGGGGGCGATCGATGCAGGTTTTGCGGATACACCTCCGGAAATAAAGGATTTGTGGGAAGGGGGTTTTCCTCAAAATGAGCTATCTAAAGATATTCCGGCCCTGTTGTTCTGGGTACACACTTATGGGGTGTTACCGGGGGATAGTTATCAGTTTAAGTTGATTGCACCGAATGGACAGGCGATCGCGGAAGACAGGAAGGAAATTACGTCCCCGAGTAAAACTTGGATGGGTTATGTGGGTAAACGCAACAATCCCGATCGCCCGATATTACCGGGGGTATGGCGCGGGGAATATCAACTGACCCGAGGGGGTGAGGTCCTGGTGGATCTTGTCCGGGAAATTGAGGTGAGATAAACGACAATTCCGGTGGGGGATTTATCTCCTGCCGGATGTTGCCACTATTTTTCGGTCATAGCTTCTATTCCGGCCCAGTCTTGCGGAACCCCTTGTTGAATATACTTCTCACAACGCTGTAAATACAGAAGCGCTGCCCGATCGCTGGGGTTAAGGGTGACAATTTGCTGAAAGAGGGTTTGAGAGGTCTCAAAATTGCCTTCTTTGTAAGCGGCGATCGCCATTTCAAAGTTAGCGAGGGTTTTGTTTTTGAGTTCGATGCGATCGGGGGATTCAGAATCGTAAATTTCAAAGACTGAGATGCTGGCTTTTTTTCCTTTGACTTGCACTCGGTCTAAAAATCGATAGTGATGATGATTTCGGTTGGTCAGTTGATTGAGGGTATCTTCACTAATTAGAATTTCTGCCCCATAAAGTTTGGTTAATCCTTCCAAGCGAGAGGCTAAGTTTACGGCATCGGAAATGACGGTACTTTCCATCCGGTCTTGTTCGCCAATCGTTCCTAACATTAAACTTCCGGTATGTAAACCAATGCCGATTTGAATGGGGACTTTGCCCAGTTGTTGTCGCTGTTCGTTGAATAATTGGACTTGTTGTTGCATGGCGATCGCCCCGGCCACTGCATCATCAGCAGAGTCAGGAAATAAGGCCATAATCGCATCGCCTATATATTTATCGATAAATCCATTATGTTCAGGAATCACAGGACTGACGCGACTTAAATAGCTATTAATAAAATTAAAGGTTTCTTCCGGAGACATGGTTTCCGAAAGGCTGGTAAATTGTCGAATATCAGAAAATAAAATGGTCATTTCTTTTTTGATGTGGTTGCCCAATTTCACATCGACGATGCTTTCTTGACCTAAGAATTCTAAAAAGTCATGAGGAACAAATCTACCATAAGCGGCATTGATTTTAGCGAGGCGAATATGGGTTTTAATCCGGGTCAGTAGTTCATTTTTATTAAAGGGTTTCATTAGATAATCATTCGCCCCGGCATTAAACCCTTCTACAAGGTCCGAGACTTGATTTTTAGCCGTAAGCATGACGATGGGGAGGTCGATCGCCGGAAATTGTTGGCGAATTTTTTCGCAGACTTCATATCCCGTCATGCGAGGCATCATGACATCCAGCAGGATTAAGTCGGGCTTAAATCCATTTTCAATAATTTCTAAGGCTTTTGGACCATTTGCGGCGCGGGTAATGGCGTAATTTTGCAGGGAGAGAGTATTGGCGAGAACTTGCAGATTAATCGGTTCATCATCGACAATTAAAATTTTGAATTCTGCACCTTCAGCAATGTGAATTTCGGTGGCAAGAACAGGGGGATTTGTCGATTGCAGTTGACTCGCGGGGGTCGAGGTACGGATGAGGGTTTCGCGATGAACAACGGGGGGTTTTGCAGGGGTGAGGGGGGCGGTTGTTCGGGGTAAGGTAAAGGTAAAGCGTGACCCTTTGCCGACTTCGGATTCAACCTCAATCGTTCCCTGATGTAATTCAATCAGTTGCTTGGCGATCGCCAATCCCAATCCAGTTCCGCCATATTCTCGGGCGGTGGAACCATCCGCTTGTTCAAAGGATTCAAAAATGCGACTGATTTTGTCGTGGGGAATGCCAATTCCAGTATCCGTGACGGTAATGGCAACAAAATCTTCTACAATTTTAGCTGAAACTTCGACGAAGCCGGATTCAGTAAATTTGATGCCATTTCCCACTAAGTTATGTAGGATTTGCTGAACGCGATTTTCATCGGCATTGACCCCGGAAAAATCCGGGGGAATGGCATTGATTAATTCTAGGGTTTTATCCCCAATTAGGGGTTTACTCAGGTTAAGGACGACTTGGGCGATCGCCCGCAAATCCAAGGGTTTGAGTTGCAGTTCAATATTTTTATGTTTGAGTTGAGAAAAATCTAGGATATCATTAACTAAATGAGATAACCGGCGACCGCTGCTGGTGATGGTTTCTAAGTTAAAAATAGTCGGTTCTGATAAAGGTCCGGTTACGCCATCAATTAAGGAATCGGCAATGCCAATAATGCCATTGAGGGGGGTTCGCAGTTCATGGGAGGTATTGGCTAGAAATTCATCTTTGAGTCCATCCAGCCGTTTGAGTTCTTGATTTTTTTCTTCTAAAGTTTTGGCATAGTCTGCTAATTGCTGATAGGATAATTTAAGATTACTCCAAAGCGTGTAACCGATACTCAATACTCCCGCACTGATGAGGGCTAAGACAGGGGTGAAAACGGGAATTAACCAACCGAATAGAAAGGCACTATAAGAACTCCCAATGATGACTCCAGCCCCGAGGAGAATTCCGGGTCCAGACCAGCGGGTTTTCAGCCAGAGGGAACCGAGGAGGGCGCTATATCCAGAACTCAGAAAAATTAACCCCCATTTGAAGGGTTTGGGGGTGGCATAAAGCATCGGACGATTATCGAGGGCACTACTTAAAATTTGGCTGGTTAAATTGGCATGAATGACCACTCCCGGCATTAATTCGGGATTGCCCAAAAGGGTATTGGTATAGGGGGTTTGAAAGGAATCATTCAGACTGGGGGCTTGGGCACCGATGAAGATGATGCGATCGCGGAAAAAATCCGGGGGAATGCGATTTTCCAGCACTTCGGTGAGGGAAATGTGAGGAAAGCGGTCGAGTCCCCCGCGATAGTTGACTAATATTTGATAGCCACCCCCGTCTCGTTTACTATATTCTCCCTCCTTGCCGGTGAGGGGAATAAATTTAGCTTGACCCAATTGATAAATAGACTGGGATTCATCAGCAACGGTCAATTCAATGCCATCGGTTTCTAAATATTTTAACGCTAAAAGGGTGGCAATTCCTTCAATTAATGTTCCATCCGGTTTACCGACTAACACCATGCCCCGGCGGATTTTGCCATCGCGATCAAGTAACATATCGTTAGAGGCTACTTGCCCGAGTTCGGCTAATCGGGGGGGAGGCGCAATCGGATTTCCGGCCACTTTTTCCACCCCAATTAGATTAGGGGTGATTTGAAAGAGGGCATTTAATTGGTCATGACCCGGTTCTACGGGCAAATCCCGATAAATATCTAATCCAATGATTCGCGGATTTTGAGCCGTGATATTTTGGATTAATTGGGTCATAATGCGATCGCTCATCGGCCATTGTTGGACATATTTAATGTCCGATTCATTAATGGTAACGATCGCAATGCGCGAGTCTACAGGTTCTTGGGGACGCAGGCGAAACCAAGTATCTAAAACAGCCCATTCAAATAGGTGCAGAAAACCGGCACTACTCAAAGCAACAATCACCCCGGTGACTGCCGGAGTGATGAAGAGTGGGCCACGCCACAAGCCGATTCTCTGTTGTAACTGTTGCCACATAGTTTGCTCGAACCCTGTCCTGTTTTCAGAGAAAGATAGATGCACCCGTTGGAAATTGCCCCTCAATATCTTATTCGCACAAGGAAAGAGAGACTTAGGGTGAAGGTGGCATCATCAGAGGAGTCGCCGCGATCGCTTCTAGTCCAACTTGTCCGAGGAGATTGCGCCACTCTTCAGCTAAAGTGAGATTCTCCGGCTGATTGACTCGGGCGATCGCTAAAGTTGTGAGAGTATCATACCAGACCCCCGCTTCTGCATAAGCCGTCGCTAAGGAGAGGGCTTCTAGGTTGGGTTCTGTGGGGATAGCTGCAACGCGCTTCACCCATCCCGTGACGCTGTAACTATCGGGCTGTAGCCTGCCACTGGCATCTAAGGGGACGAAGAACCAGAGATAGTCCCGGTCCAGTTCCAGTTCGGGGGCCGTTTCGGGTAGGGTGAAACTGACAATTGACCCACCCCCCTTGATTTCCAACGTGGTTTGGTAGTGATGATTCCCGTCTTGATCTTGGATGCTAAAAAATACTTGTTCGGTGGCAGTGGGTGGCACATACACAAAGAAAGTCGGACGGGCCGACATGGTGCGCCCATGTTCCGTGGGGGGTAGCAAGGCGATCGCTTCTAGCCCCGGATCCTCCTGAGTGAGAGACCCCTCATCCCCCCGGCTGCCCCCACTGACACTGGTCACCGGGGCCGCTTCCCCAGGCGGGGCAAATCTCACGTTACCCCGAGTACCTCCTCCCACGCTGGTTGTGGGGGCAGTTTCCCCCGGAGGAGCAAATCTCACGTTACCCCGAGTGCCTCCCCCCACGCTGGTTGTGGGTACAGGGTCACCAGGGGGCTTAAATTGCAGGCTAATCAAGGCCGGGACTTTGACCCCTTCCGCTTGGACAGGCTGGATTAAAGCGGATAGGGCCACTGTCCCGGCTAAGGTAACAAACATGAAGCTAGGAATAACAATGCTTGGCCTGTGGTTCATAGGGAGACCTCATCAGTTTGGGGAAAACATAGAACAGTAGAAACCCAGTTCATAACCAATTTCCCACTAAAATAAACGCCGACCAATAATAGGGATGTTTGTGCAAAGGGTCGTTTAATAGGGCCAATTGTGCTTGGCGCAACGCCTCGCTTTTTGTCATTCCGGCCTCGGATCGGGTTAATTGGCGATAAAACTCGCTCATTAAATCAGCGGTGGATTGGTCGTGAACGGACCAGAGACTAGCCAGGGTGCTGCGGGCTCCGGAACGGAGTGCAAATCCGGCTAGACCGAGTGTAGCACGTTTATCTCCAGTTGCTGTTTGACAAGCACTCATCACTAATAATTCAATGGGTTTGAGAATCCCTAAGCGCTGCTTATTGAAAAACTGATCGAAATCTTTAATGGAAATTCGACCCTCCCAGGTTAGCAGAAAGGTTTCCTCGGGATTAGAACTAAATTGTCCGTGGGTGGCGAGGTGAATAATCGGGTAAGATTTGCGATTGAGTTGGACTGCAAATTGGTCCCGGGTAAATTGGCGATCCAGCAATGTATCCCCGGGCACTTCCTGGGTAATTTGTTGGAATTCTTGGGCGACTCCCGGGAGGGGGGAAAATCCTTGTCGCCCTTCGGTTAACCCAGCGGTGAGGGCGGTGAGTTTTTCTTGGGTGAGACCTTGGGGAAACAGTTGTAACCCGGGACTGAGGGCGGTACTATAGGTTTCCATCAAATAGCGGCTGCCGTCATACAGGGCGGCGAGGGGAATGGATGCGAAGCCACCATCGGGGATAAAAACGAGGGTAGTAATCTCACTTTTAGCTAAATCGGCGGCGGCGGGGCGAATCAGCCAGTCATAGACTTGGGCGGATAGGCGCAAGCGTTCTGGGGAGGAATAGCCGGGGTGCATGGCCGATCGCAGGTCTTCGAGGGTGGCTTCGATGCGACTGCCACTTAGGGGAGTCGTATAGTGGCGCAAGGGTTGACCGGGCAGGGAGAGAATCACTTCCAGGCGATCGGGTAAGACAATCGGATAAATGGCGGCAGCGTGGGTATCAATTTCCTCTAATTGCACCGGCTGCACATCTAAACAAGCCTCCCGGAAAAAGTTGTCTAATTCCGCAATTTGTAAGGCTTCCATGACTTGTCTGGCCTGTTCAATCTCTTCCGGGGTGGCATCGGGTTGGAGGAGTAAACTCACCAATTCGCGATAGACGGGTTCTACACTTTCTTTGAAATCAAATTGCAGGTCCGGAGAAATAGCTACTAAGTCCCGGCGCAAGTTTTTCAAGGTTTCAAAGGCGATATGATACGCCGTGAGAGCCGGTTGGAGTTGCTGCTGGTGGGTGAGAATCTGACCCAGTTGCCAAGCCGCAGGGGCAATAATTTCATCGGCTTGAATGGATTGGGCGATTTGAAGCGCTTCTTCCGTCAGGGTTTTGGCCTCTTGCCACTGTTCGGCTTGGCGGTAAAGCTGGCCCAGTTGTGTGAGGGCGTAGGCTTGCGATCGCCCATCTTGCAGGTCCTTGGCGATCGCAAGGGTTTCGGCTAACCCTTGGGCAATTTCGGGCAAATCTTCCCCCATTTTACTCCAACTGGCGGCAAAATTGACCCGGGCATAGATAGCACCTTGACTGGGGGGAAGGGTAGCCAGGTGAGATTCGAGTTGGGGGCGTAATCTATGGGCGGCTTCCCAGTCCCCAAGGGCGACGAATAGGCTAAACTGGTTGAGTTGGGCTTGCGATCGCGTCAGGGGGTCCGTGGCTAATTGTTCTGCTTGTTGATAGTAGGCGATGGCGATATCATTGCGGTCTAAATACCGGGCAATATTCCCGATATTGAGTAAGGTGGCGCTACTATCCCCAGGGGATTTGAGGCGATCGCTAACTCGCCAACTTTGTTCTAAAACCGCCTGGGATTGTTCTAAATCTCCGATGGTTTGGAGGGCAACTCCCAAACTCCGCAATCCATCGGCTTTCAAGAGGGTATCTGGTTTCTGATCTAATTCAACAATCCATTCTTCTAACAAAGTGCGAGCGCGGCGATATTGACCCAAGGCTTGCAGGGCTTGGGCTTGGTTAATCAAACTCCCTAACTTACCCAGGTCATCTCCAGCCCGAGTATAAGTGGCTGCGGCTTGTCTCCAGGTATCTAAGGCCGCTTGATTTTGTCCCGCAGCAAGTTCCAGAATGCCTCGGGTATTCAGGGCTTGGGCGAAAATCGCCAACCCTGGTGAGGGCAGGGGATTAAGCTGTTGCAAGAGTTCCAAACTCTGGGCGATGGCGGTAGATGCTTGGGGGCGGCGGCCTAACTTATGATAGGCCAAGGCCAGATAAGTGAGAGTTTGGGCTTGGTTTAACGGGGCGAGGCGATCGGCATAAAGGTCCGCTGCCTCTTCCCATAGCTTGGTTGCCTCTAGGAATTGTCCCTCTTGATAGTGAGTAGTGCCGCGTTGGACTAATTCGGTTGGATCGGGGTTTTGGGAGATGGGGGAGATGGGGGAGATGGGGGAGATAGGGGGGATGGGGGAGATGGGGGGGATGGGGGAGATGGGGGGGATGGGGGGGATGGGGGTGGAGGGATGGGGGTGGAGGATGAGGATGAGGATGATTGTGAGAAGGGTGAGGATAGGGAGTAGTAGGAATTGTCGGATTGGACGGGACTTTAGATAGGGGGTGATGGGTTTGACCATGATTATTATGGCTGCCTTATGGGTTCAGTGGGTGAGGAAGAACAGGGCGGGAGGCGATCGCCTAGGGTGGCGGGTATTGTTGCAACTAAGGCGATGTTCCCCTCCGGATTCAGGGTCCAGCCGGTGGCTTCTATCAAGGTTTGCGATCGCCCCTGGGCTACAATCTCGGTCTGGGTTGTGAGATTGTGAGGAAATTGGCGCAAATCCTCCCAGAGGGTTTGACCCCGGATGGTCTCCTTGGGGTCTTCTGGTAATCCCCCCCGTCCAACAATGGTAAACGAATTTCCCTGATCGGCGACACAACCGACGGTGACTTGGTTGGCAATGTCCGAAAGCTGCTGAGGCAAATCCACCAATCCTGAACCCGGGGTGACTTCGGGGGTGGAGAGGGTAACATTGCCCGAGACTCCCAATTGAGAACTCGCCGTGATATCACTTCGGGAGGTGGGTTGGGCTCTAAATTCTAATCCGAGAATCCCTTCAGCGGTAAGTTGAATATTGCCGCCATCCCCTTCAAAAGCATTGGCTGTAATATCACTATTTTCTGTGGGAAAGGCGAGAATAACTGGGGCGGAAATCTTGATATTTCCCCCATCGCCCCCGGCCCCAGCGGTTCCCGCTGTAGCGGTAATTTGACTGCCTCGCCGCATCAGCAGTCCACCGCTTAATTCTAATTGCAAATTTCCCCCTTGGGAGGAGGTGGTTTCTCCCGTAATAAAGGACTGATTCTCTAACAGTAAACTCCCCGCTTGAAGTTGTACATTTCCTCCAATGCCCTCGGTGGCGCTACTGGTAGTAATTATACTATTATCTAGGCTAATTCTATCCTGAACTTGAATCCTTACTTGCCCTCCATCCCCTTCTCCCTCAGTTTTAGCACTGATTTGAGAAGCGTTCAGTAACGAAAGGACGCTGGCATTAATATTAACCTCCCCCCCATCCCCCACAGCGGTTGATTCTACACTACTATCAATTGAACCCTCAGATACTACTATCTCTCCGGCCTGAATATTCACGCTCCCAGCATTGCCAATGCCTTGGGTAAAACTGGAAATTGCTGCCCCATCATCCATCAAAATTCGAGGAGTAATGAGGGTGATATTTCCGGCATTTCCTCGCCCAGTTCCTCGGATGCGACTCCAGATGAACGAACCCCGTTCATTCGGTCCTAATCGGGTTAAAGTCACTCCTTCTCTGGCCTGAATTGTAATCGGTCCCGCATCGCCTTCGCCATAGCTGGTCGAATTAATTCCTCCCCCATCTCCTACAATCAATTCTCCTGTATTTAACTCAATTCCAGCCCCATTGCCGACGGAGGAAGGGCCACCGACTAAATTTAAAATCCGACTTTCAATATTGTCTAAATTTCCCGTAATGACCAGGCGATCGCGCGCATTAATAGTCACCTTGCCCGCATTTCCCCTCAAATAAGTGCTATTATTAATAATGCTCCCATTCAGTAAATTAACCCTTTCTGCCTCAATTTGAATATCTCCCGTATGCCCTGAGCCAAAATTACTGAGATTGAGAATTCCGTTATTATTCAGGGTAAAAGATTCAGCCACCGCAAAAATGCTCCCGGCACTGCCACTGCCTCGGGTAATATTGGCAACATTCGCCCGATTTAGGTCTACGGAATTAGCCACTAACCTAATATCTCCCGCCTGTCCGCTTCCGAAGGTTGTAGATAGAATTTGTCCCGGGGAACCTCCCCATAAACTCCCGGTATTCATTCGGATATCCCCACTGTTTCCCCCAGTCCGCGTTAGGGAAACAATCCCACTACTGCCGCCATAATTGGGATTAAAATTGCCCACAGCGACAGTTTCTTGAAGCAACGCCGTATTTATTCCCGGATATTCTAAGGAAATTTGCAATCGATAGGTATCTCCCCTATCAATTTTATCCCCTTCCAGCAGTTCGACGGGATGAGGAATTGTATCAAATTCCCCAATCCCAATTACATAAGTCCCGGGATCTAACCTATCAAGGGAAAGATAAGAATCTTGCTCTACCGTACTCCCGATCGCCCCATCGTTAATGCTAGAGTCATCATTCAGGGCAATAATTGCTCCAGTAGCGCGGTCAAATAGGACCATTTCCGTATCTAAACTGCCGGGAATATCTTGATATCCATCCCCGCCATCAATATCAAAAATTCCCCGTCCTGGTGCAGTAACTGTAAATGAAAAATAGTCAAAACTTTCGGTTGCTGGACCTAATTCAGTATTGGCACTCCTGATTTGCTCGGGAGTCCGTTCTACAGTAACAGCCGGAATCCCTCCCAGTCCTGATGCCTCGATTTCTGGATTAAAATTTTGGGTGAATTCTAAGTCATGCAAATTAAAAACAGTTGGCGCTTTTTGGTCAAAAGGAGAGTCCAAAAAACGCCGACTGTTCCCCTCAATCGTTACGCTTTCCGTTGCGGTTACGGTGATGCTTCCTCCAGTTCCGGTATGAGTAGCAATGGTAATGATTTGCCCTCCAGTTTTTAGGAATAAAGTATTAACATTCACTTCAATATTACCCCCGGCTTGATCACTCTCTGTCACGGTAGCAATAAATCCGCGATCGCTCAACCGAACCGCCCCTAATGGATGATTGGCCTCATTAATTTTAATCGGTCCACTTCCCCCACTCTCCATCCCTTCAGATTGAGAAAGAATTCCACTAAACAACCCATCGGGGCTAAATCCGGAAATCTCTAAAACAGGAGTATTAATTTGAATCTCTCCCGCCGTTCCTATCCCCGAGGTAGCAGTAGTAATTCTCCCGCCATTCGTCAAACTCACCGAATTCCCAGTAACCTGAATATTTCCCCCCCTTGCTAATGCTCCCAATGGGACTAAATTGCTGATAAAACTGCGGTCACTCAGGCGGAGATCTCCCCCTGCATGAACCCGAATATCCCCGGCCCTGGACCCAATTTCACCCCCATTCAGCGGCATTCCGGCCTGTAATTGGGAACCCCCGATTAGGGTGATCTGATTCCCCTGGACTTGAATACTTCCATTGCTGCCTGTAACATCCACCCTCGCCCCATTGGTAAGGGTAACATCCGCCCCACGGATAAGTTGAGAAAACTGGGGAATAGTATTTTCTAAAGTGATGTCTCCTGAACCCATTCCCGCTAATGTAATGTTACCGAACGGGGCAAGTAGCTGTCCCCCATTGATGACAACATTCCCGCCTAAAATAGCTAAATTGCGCCCTTGTGCCACTTCTAAGCGAGACCCTTCTAGGGTGATATTTCCACCTGTTAGACCATATTGCAATCCAATGGGAACGGCCAAGGTGAGTAGGGGGGATTCGGGGGGATTTGTAGCACTAAAAAGATAGCGATCGCTAAACTGTATTGCCTCTGCTGTAGAGAGTACCACCGAGCCGCCAATATTCAAGGTAGCATTCGGACCCAAAACAATTCCATTAGGATTGAGTAAGAAAAAATTGCTATTTCCATTCGCCCGAATTAATCCATCAATCGTAGAAAGATTACTTCCGGTAATTCGACTAATAATATTAATAATATTCGGAGCATTATTAAAATAAGCTTGCCCCCCGGTGGGAACAGAAAATTCAGTAAAACTATGAAATAGATTACCCCCGGCAGGGGTTCCCCCTTCAATCACCAAACCCGACCCTTGATTGATAACTTGAGAGGGATTAGGTAAGGTGCGATCGGGGACAATTTGCCCCTGGACGGGATTGATCACACCGCCTCCAGAAAAGGCCAAGAATAGCGCGGTGACCCCGGTCCTGTACCACCGAGATTTTAGGATTACTCCGGCTCGTTTTGCCTTTAACATTGTTTTGATAAACACTATCGGTTAGCTGGAATTTTACACCCTATTCTCAGAGATTTTTGGACCCTT
This sequence comes from Laspinema sp. D2d, assembly GCF_025370755.1. GTDB lineage: Bacteria > Cyanobacteriota > Cyanobacteriia > Cyanobacteriales > Laspinemataceae > Laspinema. Next base: position 71,845 of record NZ_JAMXFC010000010.1, read on the forward strand.
ATGGCACTCAAAAAAGTTGAAGTGAGACCCTCTGCCGAACTCAAAGACCTTCAACCTTTCCACTTCCTCAACTATGATACAGCAACAGCGCCCAAAACAGCTTTTTGACGCCGACCGATTGCCACCATCCGGACGCCACTCTCTGTTGCTAATAACAAGCCCCGCCGCTTCGGTTTTACGGGTTCGGTTTCAGCTAAAGCCAACTCCGTGCGAGATAGAATCGTCGCTAACACTAACTTCATTTCATACTGCGCTTGCGGCGATCGCCTCAGTTTATAGTCGCCCAAAGTAGAACTGATGGACTTGAACAACCAAAAGGTTGCGAAACCTGTAAACCCGGGGGTAAATTTGTGAAATAATTGTAAAAAGGCAAGGATTACCGTTTCATAGAGGTTAAAACATCGGCATGACTACAAAGATTCCATCTGCACCAGCAAAGACGCCTGCGTTTTGTGAGGGGATTCAATATTTTGGCGAACAGTGGCCGGATTTTGACCGTTACGGCAAAGAACCCGCGATCGCCTCGGGGAAAACGGCGATCGCCTCACCTCCGGATCACGCCGCTGCTTACCAGACCCTCCTCGCTGCGGACGCCCTGCGCTACCTGATCCTCCAAGTCACCGCCTCTAAAGCCTCCGGACACCCAGGCGGATTTGCCAGCGTTGCCGAAGGAATCGCCGCCCTTGTGATGTTGGGTCACAAACACATTATCACCGAAGTGGGACACCATGCCCCAGGCTTTTACAGTAATATGTTCCTCGATCGCTCCTTAGAGGAAATGGGCATTCATACCGTCCAACAAATGCGCGATCGCTTCCGAGAGCACAAAGGACTCCTCGGACACCTCTCCGGACAAATTCCCGGACTCCTCAACCCTGCTGGACCCCTAGGACAAGGGCAGCATTTCGCAATGGCAGGGGCACTCCTCCATCCCGATATCCTCTTCCCCGTCACCATCGGCGATGGCGGCATCGGCGAACCCTACGTCATGAGTAGCATGGCGCATTTCCATACCGCCTATCCCGAAGTGACTAATTTCCTCCCCATCCTGGTTTGGAACGGCTATTCCCAGGAACATCACAGCATGGTGTCCACCAAACCTAACCAAGAGATGATTGAATACTGGGAAGGCAATGGTTTCCAGGAAATCATCCTCGTCAACGCCAAAGACTATGACGACGCCAACCAACCCGGGGAATATGTCGATAGCACCGCCTTTTCCTTCGAGAAACGGCTAGAATTTGCCCAAGCCGTGATTGAAGCGACAGACAAAGCCGCTAAATCCGCCTTGGGAGGCAAACTCACCGTCCTGATTATCAAACAACTCAAAGGGGCTGGCGTCCATGCCCTGGGGGCCAAATCCCATAACCTGTATGGACATCACACCCTGGATAACGAAGAAATCATCAGCGCCCTGGAAACCCGTGCCCTGAGTCCCGAAGCGTGGGAACTGGTTCGGACCAACTTTGAACGGGCTGCTGGGGGACCTGCCGCCAGTATGGTCAAAACTGAATTTGAGTTAGCCTTACCCGAGTTGGGTCAACTTCCCCTCGTGGAATATGCGATCGCAGACAACCAAATCGCCACCACCGCAATGGGGGAACTCGTCGCCTACGTCGGTAAAAAAGACCCCAAATTTGTGATCACCAACGCCGATGGTAACGCCGCCTCGGGTATCAACAATATCAACGTTGCCCTCAAAATTATTCACCCCACCGCTGACGACACCTATTTTCAAGGCCCCAAGGGACAAGTTTATGAACCCTTAAGTGAAGATGCCTGCGCCGGATTAGCCGCAGCTTTAGCCTTATTTGGGGCACGCACCCTCTGGTGTTCCTACGAATCCTTTGCCATTAACGGAGTCCCCGTCTGGCAAACCGTCACCCAAGCAATGGCCGAATTACGCCGTCCCACTCCCAGCACCATCACATTATATACCGCAGGAGCCTTAGAACAAGGACGCAACGGATGGACTCACCAACGTCCAGAAATTGAAAACTACTTTGCCGCCATGATGCGCAACGGCAATGTTTTCCCCTTGTTCCCCCCGGATTCCAACAGCATCCAAGTCTGTTACGATTGGGCACTCAAGACCCAAAATAAAGGGATTGTGATTACGGCGAGTAAAACCCCCTTACCCATTCGCACAACTTTTGAGCAAACCCAACAAGCCCTACAAGATGGGGCAGTCGTTCTCCAAGAGATTCCCGGCAATAAAACTGTTGTGTTTGCAGTGATTGGGGATATGACCTTGATTCCCGTGTATAACGCCGCAGAGCAATTACAAGCCCAAGGGATTGGCTCAAAAATTGTATCAGTTGTGAGCCCGCGCCGGTTGTATCGTCCCCATGATGTGGCATGGGAAACCTGTTCCCAAGCTGATGGGGCATTCTTAGATGATGCTCGGTTTGAGAAGTTCTTTGGTGGGGATGCCTTAATCGGGGTAACCGGGGGTGCATCGGGAATGCTAGAACCCATTATGTTACGCAGTACCGCCAAGCGAGATGTGTTTGCCTGGAAGCGAGGGGAAACAACAGCCAGTGCAACGCAAATCATGGAGTTCAACGGGTTAACTCCGGAGGCATTAGCTAAGCGGGGGGCTGAGTTGGTGGGTTAAGGGTGATTTGGCCCCCAGCCTGAAGGCTGGGGGTTATTTTTAGCTATTCAGTGCCAATAACGAGAACCAATGGATAAAATAGACTGAAACCAGAGGTAATGGCGATGACAACACAACTCGCAGAAAAAATTATCCCCTTGCCCGAACAGCGGTTGATTCTGCCTGGGTATCAGAGTTGGCAAGAATTCAAGGCGATTCAAGCCTTGATGGAGTCGGTGGCGGGGGTGCGAATTTCTTATTTAGATGGGTGTGTGGAACTGATGACAACGGGGGAGCAACATGAGACTATCAAAACAATTATCGGCTTTTTACTAGAGCTTTATTTTTGCGAAATAGGGATTGAATATATCCCCGTGGGAAATGCCACGCGGGAGTCGGAAACTAAAGGGGTGTCCTTTGAACCGGATGAATCCTATTATATTGGCGATCGCAAATCTCATCCTGATTTAGCCATTGAAGTAGTCATCACCAGTGGCAATCCTAAAAAACTGGAAAAATATAAGCGATTTGAAATTACGGAAGTCTGGTTTTGGGAAAATAATCAGCTTGCTCTCTACCGCTTTCGCGGGGAAGACTATGAGCAAATTTCTACCAGCGAATTGTTCCCAGATTTAGATATCGAATTGCTGGTCCGTTGTGTGCAAATGCCTTCCCGGATTCAGGCTAGAACTGAATTTATGCAAGGGATTCACCGACAATAATGATTAAGCGGTTGATTCTGATAAACTGGGGGCAGTCTTTCGTTGTGTTCTATGGTTTGGCAACCGGGTACGAAAATATTTGGCGATCGCTACACCATCGAAAAGCCGCTCAAAGTCGGCGGTTTTGGCATCACCTACTTGGTCAAAGACCGTCAGGGTCAACAGTTTGTACTCAAAACCCTCAAAGATGAGCTGATGACCGAGACACAGTACATCCCCTACCGGGACAAGTTTATGCGGGACTTTGACCGGGAAACCGCTAGAATCGCCATCTGTCGTCATCGGCATATTGTCCAAGTGGAGAATCTATTCACCCATGAAGGGCTGCCCTGTATGGTGATGGAATATATTCAGGGGCAGGATTTATCTGATCGGGTGCGCGGGGGGGCGTTGCCGGAGGCGGTGGCATTGCGCTATATCCGGCAGGTGGGGGAAGCCTTGAGCGTGATGCATGATAAGGGTTGGCTCCATCGGGATATTAAGCCCCAAAACATTATGGTCCGGTTGCCCGAGGATGAAGCAGTGCTGATTGATTTTGGCATTGCCCGGGAGTTTATCCCCAACTTGACCCAAATCCACACCACTTTCCTTACGCACCATTTTGCGCCGATTGAGCAGTATGAGGAGGAGGAACACCGGGGAGAATTTACCGATGTGTATGCCTTGGCAGCAACGCTCTACTATTTGCTGACGGCAACGTTACCGCCCATTGCCACCAAGCGGCTGCGCCAGGATCGCCTCGCTATTCCTAGCCATTGGTCGCCAGAACTACAAAATGCCATTAAGCAGGGGATGGCAGTGGAACCAGAAGACCGCCCTCAAACCGTGGCGGCCTGGTTGGGACTTTTGCCTAACGGTGGTGGGGGTTTACCGTCCTTTAGTTTTGAGACAGTGCGGGTCAACCGTCAGGGGAAAATTATTGAGAAAATACCGGGTCAGGCGCGGTTTTATCCCCAGGATTTGGGTCAGGGGGTGCAGTTGGACATGGTGCAAATCCCCGGAGGAACATTTTTGATGGGGACAGAGGAAGCAGAAATCGAGCGGTTGTGTAAAAAGTATGATGACGAATGGTTTAAGGAATGGTTGAGGCGAGAAAGTCCTCAGCATTCTGTGCAGGTTTCGTCCTTTTTCATGGGAAAAACCCCCGTCACCCAAGACCAATGGCGCACTGTGGTGACGCAAGTGGGGACAATTGTCCGAGATCTTGACCCCGATCCCTCTAACTTCAAAGGCGGGAATCGTCCGGTTGACTGGGTATCTTGGTCTGATGCGGTGGAGTGGTGCGCTCGACTGAGCAAGCTGACGGGCAAAGAATATCGCCTCCCCAGCGAAGCGGAATGGGAATATGCTTGCCGCGCCGGAACGACAACTCCCTTTGCCTTTGGGGAAGCTATCACCACCGACCTGGCAAATTATAATGGCAACTACACCGTTGCTGAGGAAGCGAAGGGGCAATATCGAGAAGAAACCACCCCAGTGGCGAGCTTTCCCCCTAATAGCTTTGGGTTGTATGATTTACATGGTAATGTTTGGGAATGGTGTTTCGACCCCTTTCATGAGAATTATCAGGGTGCGCCTAGGGATGGTAGCGTATGGGATGAGACTATAAAAGAGAATGAGAATCGTTATCAAAATCCCTCGGCAAATTTGAAGGTTTTGTTAGCGGAAAGTGATAAAACATACGTACTGCGGGGCGGTTCTTGGTTAATCAACTCGCTTTTCTGCCGTTCCGCCTTCCGCGACGACAACGCGCGCGGCTACTTCTACGACAACCTGGGGTTTCGGGTCTGTCTGGTTGGCGCAGGACTCTTATAGCCCTTTACCCTTTAGCACTTTTGCACTCTGCTCTTTTTTCCCCTTTACCCTCTTTTCGATTTCTTTGCGGGTTAAGAAACCGGGTTTCTGGGAGAGACTAGAGGGAGCAGGGAGAGATGCAAGAAACCCAGTTTTTAGAGAAATTTTCAACCCGGACCCCTCCAGCATAGGAACCCAATTGTTTTAGCTAAAGGCCGCCCGATAAAGTCGTGAGGATAAACTATGGTTTCTCATCAATTATTAGAACTTGAACAATCTATTCACAACTTGTCATTAGAGGATAAGTTATGGTTGCTTGATAAAATTTTTGAGCAAGTGCGAGGGACTGCTGAAAATGAGGAAGAAAGCAATCATCAACAAAACCTCGAATATGATGAGAGGGCAAAGCCGATTTGGGAAATTGCCGTAGAAATTGGGGCTAAAATCTCGGATTCTGAATGGGAAAAAGTACCGAGTGATTTGTCGAAAAACTTTGATTTATATCAAGGTTAGGGGAATGAGACGAGTTTTTGCAGATACAGGTTATTGGGTGGCTTTACTCAATCCCAGAGATCAATTGCATCAAAAAGCCCGAGATTTGTCCCAAACAATGGGTTTGCTCTATATTTTTACCAGTGAAATGGTCTTGGCTGAGGTGTTGAATGATTTTTCTAAACGGGGTAAATTTTTTCGCGAGGTGGCGATCTCGTTAATTGAAAGTCTCTATAACCATCCGAATGTAACAGTGATTCAGCAAAGTAGCCAGCAGTTTAAAGAAGGATTATTGTTGTACAAGCAAAGACCAGACAAAGAATGGAGTCTGACGGATTGCGTTTCTTTTAAGATTATGGAAGAATATGCGATTACAGAAGCTCTCGCTTACGACAAACATTTTGAGCAAGCTGGTTTTATTCCTTTATTACGCGATTAATTGTGAGCGGTTTGACTGGGGACAACCTGGGCATGGGCGATGGGTGAGAGGTACCGATTTTGTCTGTAGGCCAGATTTAGGCGTTATCTAACCCCCTGCTATCCCTACCTTTGTTCTGAGGAGATCTACAAAGAATGAGTGTTTCAACGGTTTCTGCAAAAGGGCGAGAACAACAAGACAAGCAGATTGCCCGGTTTATTAAATTTAGTGTGATGGGGTCAGCGGTGGTGCATCTGGCGGCCCTGGCATTTGTGGTGCCTATGATTAATTTAAAATCGGAGGAAACGGAGGATCCGATTGAATTTATCGTGTTGGAAGAGTCTACACCAACCCCGGAAGAGTTGATGCCGGAATCGGAGACGATCGCATCTGCCACCCCCGAGGCGATCGCCCCACCGGAAACCCTAGAATCTGCCACCCCAGAACCCATTGAGGAAGTGACATCCGAACCGGAAACCTTAGAATCTGCCACCCCAGAACCCATTCAGCAACTGACGCCGGAAGCAGAAACCCTAGAATCTGCCACCCCAGAACCCCTTGAGGAAGTGATGCCTGAACCGGAGGTCCTCGAATCAGCGACTCCGGAACCCACGCTGGAACCCGAACCCCTGGATGGAGGGCAGGAAACCCTAAGTGCCGAAGTACCAGAACCCATAGAAACGCCGCCATCGGATATCCAAGCAGAACCGTTACCGGGACAGAGGCCCCCGGAAGCGATTCCCGACCCAGCCCCCATGCCGCCCCAGGAGATGTCTCCCTTGACGAATTCTTCCCCTTTGGACCCTGGGCATAATTCCCGAATTACTAATTCTAATAATATCCCACCGGGTTCAACGCCGACGGAATCCGTTACTCCAGAACGATTGCCGCAGGTCCCCGATGTGAAGATTGTCACGGAAACCCAGGGACTGCCCTCGCCGGTTAGATATGAGTCGCCGTTCAATCCTGGGGTGATTGTCTCGGGGGAATCCGAGGACCCTTGGGAGTCGAATCTCGATCGCCTATCGGAACCCTCGAAGGAGACTGGGGGGACTCCCGAGGAAAACGAGGGTCAATTCCCGGAGGGTGAAGCAGATTCCACCCCAAGCGAGACTAGAGATTTGGAAAATGAATCCGAACTCGATGGGACGATCGCCTGTCGTCGTTGCGATCCGCCCCCCTATCCGGAAATTGCCCTAGCTAATGCCTGGGAAGGAACGGTCATTCTGATCGCCGATATTGCCCCAGATGGGACGGTGATTTCATTGGACATTCAGCACCCCAGTAGTTATCCGATCCTGGATAATGCAGCTAAAGAGCAAGTTAAAACTTGGATATTCGACCCTTCAGAAGGGGGTCAACAGGGGCTGGTGATTCCAGTCCTGTTTGCACTTTAAAGCGGTGATGTTGCTGAAAATAGAGGAACAGGAATGATGGAGAGTGGAAATTGGCAGGAATGGGTAACCGTTTGGGGTTATTTGGGCTTTACCTTGTTCATTATGGGCTGCATTTGGGTGGCAGGGAAACGATAGGCGATCGCATCGCGATGATCGCTGATGGGTGCGTTTGAAGAAATCGCAAAAGTCTCCACCCAGACTGGGGAAGACAATGCCAAAATTGAAGTTAGAGACAGGCTTACTCATTCGACCCTATTCTGCTATGAAACACAATCAAGAAGCCCTGGACGGCAGCGAAGGGCGATCTCATCAACTTCTGGCAGCCCTGCCCGTGGGGGTGGCCCTGATTAACCCCGAGGGCAACCTCGCTTATACCAATCCTTATTTCCAGCAGTTGCTGGGGCCAGAGGACTGGGGCGGGGAGGACCACCCAGAACCGAGGAGGGCTTCCTGGGGAGGTCCTCACCCTTGGCGGCGATCGCTCTTAGGAGAACCCCTGACCATTGAGACGCTCTACCATCATCACAAAGGTGAAAAAATTGCCCTAGAACTGCGATCGGTGCCGGTTTGGGATGACCGGGGCGCAATTACGGGCGCACTGATGACGGTGGTTGAAAGGGGCGATCGCCTCGACGCCGGGGATGAGGGTCTTAACCCGAACTTCTTTGAGGAGATAGAGACTACAGCCCCGGATCAGCTTAGTTGTAATAAGTTTTGTACCACGGTTCTGGAACATCCCGATACGTTGATCTACTGTGCTAAGGTCTCTCATCGTCATCCTTGGCAGTATCAATATTGTTCTCCTAGTGCCGAGGCGGTTTTTGGTTATACATCAATGGAATTGTTAACTCAACCAAGTTTATGGGAGTCACACATCGACCCCCAAGACCGCGCCGCAGTGGTTCAACCGGCGATCGCACAACTTACGGGGGGAGTTCAACTCACATTAGAGTATCGATTTCAGCATAAAAATGGCAATTGGCGCTGGATTTCCCAGACCTTTAAAGTGCAACCCGAGGCGACGATTGATGCCTGGGGAGTGACGGGAATTGCCTTAGATATAACCGAACGCAAACAGGCAGAGGAAGCCCTTCGGGACAGTAAACAGCGCTATGCGGCACTAGCTAACGCTTCGCCCGTCGGCATTTTTCGCACCGATCTCCAGGGCAATTGCCTCTATGGAAACGATCGCAGTTTTGAAATGATTGGCTTATCGGAACAAGAGTCAATGGGACTCGGGTGGATGAAAACCTTACATCCCCAAGACTCGGATCTCGTGATAACAAGTTGGTTAAAATTTGTCCAGCAGGGGATTCCGTTTAATTGTGAGTATCGCTTTCTGCGACCCAATGGTACTCTCGTTTGGGTCGTCGGACAAGCGGGAGTGGAAAAAGATGCAGAAGGCAGGCCCGTAGGGTATGTCGGCACGGTTACAGATATTACAGAACGTAAACAAGTCCAAGCAGCACTACAAGTATCAGAGGAACGACTCAAAGCCTTGTTGGAGAACGTATCAGTGCTGATTTCGAGTATCCGGGTGGCTCAAGACCGCACTTGGGAGTATGAGTATATCTCCCCTGGGGCGGCGGCTTTGGTTGGATTCACGGCGTCAGAACTGTTAGCGGAACCGGACCTCTGGCGATCGCGGTTACCCAAGGAGGATTTAGATACTCTTCTGGTTAATTTAGAACGGGTCTTTGTGGAAAAGGCGATCGAAGTTGAATATCGATTTTGGCATAAAAACGGCGAGTTGCGATGGTTATTACAAACCCTGATTTCCCGCTGGGATGAAACCGCCAACTGCTGGATAATTACCGGCGTTACCCGAGATATTACGGAACGAAAACAAGCCGAACAACTGTTGGCGGATTACAATCGCACCTTAGAAATGCAAGTGCGCGATCGCACCGATGAACTCGCCCAAATCAATCAACGTTTAGAGCAAGAAATCCGCGATCGCCAAGAAATTGAAGTTTCTCTGCGCAAAAGCGAACAGACATTATCCGCCATTGTGGAAAATGTGGGGGCCTGCATTTACATCAAAAATTTAAACAGTCAATATATTTATATTAATCGGTTAGGGGTGGAATTACTAGGCGGAGTCAAGGAAGAAATTATTGGATTTGATGATTTCAAATTTTTCTCTTCGGAAATGGCTCACCTTGTGCAAAAAAAAGACCGAGAAGTGATAGAAACGGGCAGCATTATCCAGTCTTATGATATCGGGGTGATTAAACAGAGCCAAGAATTGCACCACTATTTAACCCGCAAAGTTCCCCTGAAAAATCCCGATGGCACCCTCTATGCCATCTGTGGAATTTCTACAGATATTACGGAACTCAAACAAACGGAAACCGCCCTGCGTTTAAGCGAAGAACGGATACAAGCCCTTTTGAATGCGATTCCTGATATGATGTTCCGGCAACGGATTGATGGAACCTATCTGGATGTCCAATGTCAAGACAAGATTTTCAATCTCCCCCCAAAAGAGCTAATTGGCAGAAATTTGCGCGAATTTCCCATCCCTGAATCCATCAAAATGAATTTGTTTGAACGGTTCCAACGGGCAGTGCAAACCGGAACCTTGCAAACCTATGAGCATCAAATGGAACAATCAGATGGGATACATCACTACGAAGCCCGCATTGTCAAAAGCGGGGTAGACGAAGTGGTTTGTATTGTCCGGAATGTCACAGAACGCAAGCGTGCAGAAGCCGCTTTACATGAAAGCGAAGAACGGTATCGATCGGTCATTGCCGCAATGGCGGAGGGAGTTGTCTTACAGGAGGCCACCGGAGAAATTCGCACTTGTAATGCAAGTGCCGAACGGATTCTCGGGTTATCTCAAGAACAAATGATGGGAAAAACCTCCCTAGACATCGGCTGGCGGGCAATTCGCGAAGATGGTTCTCCGTTCCCGGGACCTGAACATCCCGCAATGGTGACCCTAGCCACGGGGGAACCTTGTACGAATGTCGTCATGGGGGTGCATAAACCCGATGGTAGCTTAACTTGGATTTCTATCAACTCTCAACCGTTATTTCACTGGGGAGAAGACCGTCCAAGGGCGGTGGTGGCTTCGTTTTCTGACATTACCGATCGCTTTGAGGTGCAACAAGTCCTGCGCCATAATGAGGCCCGCTATCGGGCGATTTTAGAGGATCAGACTGAGTTGATTGTGCGATTTATGCCCGATGGCATGGTCACCTTTGTCAATGAAGCCTTTTGCCGATTTTTTGGGGTGACCCAAGACGAGGCGATCGCCCATCACTATGAACCGGCGATCAAAGCAGAGGACCGGGAATCCGTGGCCCAGGTCCTCGACGAAATCTCACCTCAAAATCCAGTAGTAACCTTTGAAAATCGGGCGATCGCCCGGGGAGAACTCCGCTGGACTCAGTGGGTAACTCGCGGCATCTTTGATGAATTGGGTCGGATTCTGGAATACCAAGCAGTTGGACGGGATATCAGCGATCGCAAACAAATCGAAGAGGCGTTAAGCACGAGTCAGCATTTTCTCCAAAAAGTCGCTGATGCCATTCCACATATTTTATATTTGCGCGACCTTTCTACCAACACCAGCGTTTATCTCAATCAGCAATCCCTTTATATTTTAGGCTACTCTGCTGCTGAACTAGGGAATGCCACCCCTGAATGGTCTCTCGAACGGTATCATCCCGAGGATCAATCTTTATTTTCCCAGGGAACTGCTCGCTTTCTCTCACTTCAAGATAGTGACGTCCTGTCTACAGAATACCGATTCCGGCACAAAAAGGGCGATTGGCGGTGGTTGAATACCCGAGAAGTGGTCTTTTCCCGCAATCCTCAAGGAATCCCTACGCACATCCTGGGTTCCGTTGAAGATATTACCCCCCGTAAACTTGCCGAAACGCAACTCGAACGGGCCAAAGATGCGGCAGAAGCAGCCAATCGGGCTAAAAGTGCTTTCCTCGCCAACATGAGTCATGAATTAAGAACGCCCCTCACCGCTATTTTAGGCTTTTCTCAACTGATTAGTATGGGTGCAAATCTCACCCAACAACAGCAAGAACACCTCACCATTGTTCGCAAAAGTGGGGAACATCTCCTCGATCTGATTGAACGGGTCCTTGACCTTTCCAAAATTGAGGCAGGGACCATGACCCTTAGTGAAAATGATTTTGACCTATACAGGTTATTAATCGATGTCCAGAATATGTTTTCTTTAAAAGCGAAAGAAAAAGGATTACTTCTCCTGATGAATTCCGAGGTAAATGTTCCCCAATATATTAGAACCGATGAAGTAAAATTGCGTCAAATCTTAATTAATTTACTGGGAAATGCCATTAAATTTACTGCTGAAGGTGAGGTATCGTTACGAGTTAGCCGTTTGGAAAAAGAATCCGACAATAGTTCAGGTTCGGATAAACATCAATTGACCATTTGCTTTGAAGTCTCTGATACAGGAATCGGTATTGATCCTTGGTACTTTGAACATCTTTTTAAACCCTTTGTTCAAACTGAAGCGGGGATGTATTGCCAAGAAGGAACCGGTTTGGGACTCAATATTAGCGCTCAATTTATTAGATTAATGGGAGGGAATATCTCCGTCCAAAGCGGTGGAAAATCCTATACAGAAGGGGAGTCATCTTGTGAACTGATACTAGACTCACCCTCACCGTTTGGGTCAATTACAACCTTTAAATTTGAGATTCCTGTCCGGGTTGTACCGGGGAGTGACCTTTTAAGAATTAATCACTCCTCCCGGGGTCGCTCTATCCCGCCCCAACGACCGGGCTACCGAATGATTGTAGTTGACGATCACGATTATAATAGCCAACTTTTGATGGAAATTCTCCAACCTTTTGGGTTTGAACTAAAACGAGCGTTGAATGGGGAAGAAGTGCTGGAAATGTGGCCTCAGTTTTTACCCCATTTAATTTGGATGGATATGCGAATGCCTAAAATAGATGGGTATGAAGCCACCCGTCGGATTAAAGCTTATTGTCGGAATAATCCTGAAATTCCGGTTCCGGCGATAGTCGCTATTACGGCGAGTGGTTGGCATTTTGATAAAGCAGAAATTTTGGCAGCCGGTTGTGATGGGTTGATTCGTAAACCCTTTCGAGAAGTCGATATTTTTGAAGCGATCGCCACTCATTTAGGACTTCCTTTAATTGACTCCAATAGAACCTCTGAGTCTTCGGTTCTCGGAGAGGAACTCATCTCTTTGAAACCATCGGACCTCGCCCATATTCCCCGCGAACTTCTTGATAATTTATGGAATGGGTTGATTCAAGGGGATTTAGAACTGATTGCTTCAGCGATCGAACAAGTGGGGTTACAAGACGCCGCTTTAGCGGATGCCCTCCAATCTTTAGCCAATCAGTATCAATTTGAAAAATTGCTGGCCCTGATTTAAAGTTAAAGTTATCTCAAGAGATGCTCGCCCACTATTCTATCTAGGAAACTGTTCCGATATAATAATACAAGCCTTTTTAATACCCAATTTAGTGGTTAAAACCCTGTTTCCTCCAGCGCAGACTAAGTCAGGATTTGTCCCTGTAGCCCACCCTAAATGGTGTAATTTGTAGAGAGTTTTAAAACCTAGACTTTGCTTCAATTGATTTTGATTAATCAGCGGCATTTGAATAAGAACAATCTAGCTCAATCTCCCTTTTTAACCCAGATTAAAGGGGGTAATATTCGGGGAATCCTCAAGTGAACTTGTAGAAAAGGAAACGGTATCCAAAAGGGAGTGCGGGTAGACTTTGGGGAAGGAAAGTGGTAATGTTAAAATAGGGTTGACAAAGCCGGGAAAATCATCCAGTTGCGCTCAGATCACGCGACGGTTGCTGAAGAGGGAAATAAGGGGCGATCGCCTCTTTCAAACCCTAACCCTGACTGAGTGTAATCCTTTCATCCTACTCACGAGGGGGTTCATTGAAACTTCGTCGGGTTAACGAAAGGCATCTGGAATCGGAGAATATCCCCTCTATCTTAAGATAGAGGATAGGGGGAGAGGATGAGATAAATAGGACAAGAAACCCTCTGACCCTAATCGGTTACGGATTAGCCGAATCTTGTGAAGAAATCCGATTTGTCTTCCCATGACTGAAGCGAACTCGTAGAACCTTTGAGTAGAGCACCGGAGATTCAAAAAAAGGGATGGAAAAGTTAGGGATAAAAACTTTGATTGATTTTTCAAGCCCCCAAATCTGCTATCATTAAAGAAAAACCCCAATTAACCCCCTGATTTTTTGATGAATCCCTGTTAGAATTATTCAAATTTGCAATAATTGCTCCCCCCATCCCGGGAAAGCAGGAGAGGCTCGGTTTTTGAAACAGATTGAAAGGATAGAAAATTAAAATAAAATTATTCAACCTAACATCTCACAAAAATTCAGGAGAATAGTCCTTATTCTCAAAAGACAGGAGTGACTCAATCAATGATGAATCAGCGGTTTGCATCCAACCCCAACCCCAAAGCTAATGTATTAGTAGTTGACGATACCCCCGTCAACCTTTTGCTTTTGAATCAAATCCTTTGCCGAAACAATTATAAAATTAGAGTTGCTCCGAATGGAAAAATGGCATTAAAATCGGTTTTAGCCAACCCCCCAGATTTGATTTTGTTAGATATTAAAATGCCAGATATGGACGGGTATGAAGTGTGTCAAAAACTCAAATCCGATCCCCGAACCGAAGAAATTCCTATCATTTTTATTAGTGCTTTAGATGGGGCAATTGATAAAGTAACGGCTTTTAACTTAGGGGGAGTAGACTATATCACAAAACCCTTTGAGCCGGTGGAAGTGTTGGCGCGGATTGAACATCAATTACGCCTGCGCGAATTGATGGTAGAACTCAAGTCTAAAAATGCTCAATTACAACTCCTATTAACCACCACCCAATCCATTAGTGAAGCGGTGGATATAGACTCAGCTTTATCCATTATTTTAGAAAAAGTTTGTCTAACCCTAGGTTGGGACTTTGGTGAAGCTTGGATGCCTGATGAATCAGCCACTAAACTGGTATATGGGCAGGCGTGGTATGGGAATGATACCAAACTTGCTGAATTTCATGATTACAGCAAAACCCAGGATATTTTTCAAGGGCGGGGATTTGCAGCCCAGATTTGGCAGGAGCAAGATTTAAAATGGATTGCTGATGCCTCTCAGGAAGAGTCTGAGATGTTTTCTCGGGCCGATATGGCCGCAACCGCTGGACTAAAAGGAATGCTTGGTATTCCTATTTTGCTACAGGATAGTACCACGGGGGATCACTCAGAAGTGTTAGCCGTGTTGGTATTTTTTCAAAAAAATGAAATGGAACCGGACCGGCGATCGCTGGAATTGCTCCAAGCGGTTGCCAGTCAGTTAGGGTCAATGATTCAGCGTAAAAAAACCGAGGCTGCGTTAAAAAAAGCCAATTTAGAATTAGAACGCCTAGCTAATTTAGATAGTTTAACCCAAGTCGCTAATCGCCGTCGCTTTGATGAATATCTCGATTGTGAATGGAATCGCGCCCAACGGGAAAAACATCCGCTTTCTTTAATTTTATTTGACCTGGACTATTTTAAATCCTATAACGATTACTACGGACACCAAGCAGGCGATCGCTGTTTGCAACAAGTGGCCCAATCCGCAGGGAGTGCAGTTACCCACAAAACCGATTTACTTGCTCGTTATGGGGGCGAAGAGTTTGTTATCATTTTACCCAATACCCAGGGTTCCGGGGCGCTTAAGGTGGCTGAAACCATTCGAGATCGCCTCAAACAGTTGCAAATCCCTCACTTAGATTCCCAAGTCAGTCCTTGGGTCACCGTCAGTCTGGGGATCGCTACCACCATTCCCACGGACTCGGAGAGACCCGAATTGTTAATTGCTGCCGCTGATGCCGCCCTCTATGAAGCCAAATCGGAAGGGCGCGATCGGGCTATTCTCAAAGCACTCCCCCTAGACCCTTGACGGCTCAATCTGTGTCAGCGCTAACCCCCAGAATAGCCTTCCCCAGGCATTTTCCAACTCATGCCTCTCAGTTGGCACAAATTGCGATAAAGTAGTCCTGGGGTCTCACCCGTTACCGGGTTCACCCCAGAAAAAATCCCGACTGCGGAGGCGGGTTTTTAATCCAAGCATCATCGATTCGTCGTTTTTATACAACAGATGAGTGAGCAACGCGAGACTGATTCCCCCAGAACCGATTCCCATCCGTCCCTCGAACCGACGGAGAATCTCACCTTGGAATCGCCCGAATCAGCAGAATCAGCCCCAAAATCGTGGACCGATCGCCTTTCTGACGTCTGGAATCAGGCCACAGACCGGCTCAAACAACTCGCCCTAGGCGATCGCCTACCCCAATATTTTCAGGATTGGTTCAGCGTCAGCGAAGACCGAGTTGCTGAAATTTTGACGGCAGTTCGCGCCCAATTGCCCACCACCGAGGCCCTATTAATTGGCAAACCCCAGGCGGGCAAAAGTTCCATCGTCCGGGGACTCACCGGGGTTTCAGCGGAAATTGTCGGTCAAGGATTTCGTCCCCACACCCAACATACCGAACGCTATGCCTACCCCTCTAGTGAGTTGCCGTTACTGATTTTTACCGATACCGTTGGACTCGGGGATGTCAACCAAGATACAGCGGCGATCGTCCAAGAGTTGGTCGAGGATTTGCAAGAAGAAACGGGTCGGGCCAAAATCCTCATTCTCACAGTAAAAATCAACGATTTTGCCACAGATTCCCTCCGCCAAATTGCCCAACAGTTACGCGCCGCCTCTCCTCACATACCTTGTTTACTGGCGGTAACCTGTTTGCATGAAGTCTATCCCCCGAATACCGAGGATCATCCCCCCTACCCACCGGATTATCCTTCGGTGAATCGGGCGTTTGAGTCAATTAAAGCAGGATTTGCCGACATTTGCGATCGCGCTGTTGCCCTTGATTTTACCCTCGAAGAAGATGGTTATACTCCGGTTTTTTATGGCTTAGAGGCCCTCAGCGATGCCCTGGCCGACCTCCTCCCAGAAGCAGAATCTAGCGCTATTTATCAACTGTTAGACCAAGGCGCGGGTGAGAAAATTGGTACTTTGTATCGTGATGTCGCCCGACGGTATATTTTAGCCTTTTCCATCATGGCTGCCACCCTCGCGGCGGTTCCCCTGCCCTTTGCCACCATGCCCGTTTTGACAGCGTTACAAGTCTCCCTGGTGGGATTATTGGGCCGACTCTACGGACAGACCCTCACTCCGTCCCAAGCCGGAGGAGTCGTCAGTGCGATCGCCGGTGGATTTGCCGCCCAGGCGATTGGGCGGGAATTAGTCAAATTTGTGCCCATTTTCGGCAGTGCGATCGCTGCCTCCTGGGCCGCCGCCTATACTTGGGCCCTGGGTGAAGGAGCCTGTGTCTATTTCGGTGATTTAATGGGTGGTAAAAAACCCGACCCGGATAAAATTCAAGCGGCCATGCAAGATGCTTTTAACTTGGCTAAAGAACGGTTTAAAGGTATTAACCGTTAAGGGGTTGGAGGACCTATATAAAGAGCAAAATGCTCTCACTCTCTGGACCTTTTTAACCGGCGATGTGGGGGCGGGGGCCCCAAAACCCCCCCCTATTTTACAAAAAGCTCCACCCGGTGTTTTTGTTAGGCAATTTAAGCCAGAGACCGCTTAACTTTGTTAATCCAACCTTGATTCAGACGCAGGACTTCTGAATAGCTTATATCTGTATCTAAGACTAAATCAAAAACGAAAGGTTTCATCTGTTGGGGAAACCAACGATGCAACAATCGCCCGAGTTGTAAGCGGAAGAAAAACTCGAAGATTAATCGCTTATTTCGGGGAAAAGAATAATCAGATAAGTCTTGCAAGGCATGAGCATCGGGAATTCTTTGCTGAGAAAATTGGGGTAAAACTTGACTCCAATCATCTTGATAGCGGTCCAACACCTGATCCAAAATAAAGATATCTTCTAAAGCCGAATTGCACCCTTGACCAATGGAAGGAGAGACCGCATGAGCCGCATCTCCAATGAATAGAATGCTATCTCCTTCATGGAAGCGATCGCAGCGGACTGTGAGGATTCTTGCTATTTGACGTTTCAGAACAGTATCGGCTTCTTCTAGGGTCATTAATTCGCCGCAAAGGGGAAACTTTTCTTGGAAGAACGCCAGCACTTCTTCTGGAGTTGAAAACCCTTCTAGCGGGTTATTTTCTGCATTAAAAATCAAAGTTCCTTGCAAGCGATCGCCCGGTTGCGGGACTAACAGCAACCGGGTGTTATTATCCAAAGTCCAGGCATGAACGAGATCCGGTTCCGCACTTAGCCCCTTCTCGGGATTAATGCGGCTCACACTCAAAGACTTATAGGCATCGGGAATATAGTGCTGTTCGCACTCTAACCCGGTATTTTGCACTAAAAATTCCCGCACTGGGGATTTTGCACCATCTGCTCCGATTAGCACATCGTAAGACGTGGTAAACTGTTCTTCTGTATTTGACTCAAAGGAAACCGTTTTCGCCGTAGCATCGACCTGAGTGCAGGTACAGTCAAATTGGATTTTCAGGCGATCGCTGCTGTAGCGTTGGGTCAACTCTTGTAATAGAATACTCACCAACTCATTGCGATCGGTGCAGAGAATCTTATTTTTCCGAGGAATCCGCCTCGGTTTGCTCTTGGGTCGATAAATCATCGTTCCCTGACAAAAGACCGATTGAGCGGCGATCGCCTCCTCTAGTCCCGGAATTGCTCGAATTGCCTTGCGTCCCCGTTCCTGAAGCGAAATCGGAAAAGTCCGCGCTTTGGACATCTCCCCTTGACGCGGATCCGGACGTCGTTCGTAGAGTTCAACGCAATACCGATCCCCCCGACGTAACAAATAGTGAGCCAATAACAGTCCCGCTGGACCCGCCCCAATTATAATCGCTTTTTGTGCAACTGCCATAGGATGAAAATTGAGAAAAGCTTACTTTTTATTCCTCCAGATTATACCCAATTAAGTTAACAGGTTGCCAGTGTTTAGATCGTTCTCAATCAGTTGGTCCTAGAGAAAGCGAAGCTTGATGCTTGCACTCCTCTAAATATCTCTACCTGATAAGTCCACCGAATCGCTATATGGCTGTGATACCATCGTTTATTGATTACCAAAGCACACTTGTAGAGACCCTCCATTGTCACCCAGTGAATTGTCCGCATCATTGATTCGCATCTCAACAGTATTAAACGAATCTGTGAAAGATCCAGAGCCTGGGAGCCAAAAAAAATGTTCCCCATTACCCATTAATAAAGCACCGAAAGGAAATCTCTGGTCATATTTATACTGACTGTATGGACTGAGATCTTCAGCATCTCGTCCACTATGTCCAAAAGAACCAACAGGTGAATAGTTTCGAGTATCCACACTCCAACCTCCGCTCGTGCTGACTACTTGAGAAAAACTACGCGGCAAATTAAATTTCTGCCAGCCTTTCCTTGAATCTACTGCTACACAGTAGGGTCGAGAGCTTTCTGGTACGCTAACGGGAGGTTGGTAAGCAGAAGGTGAAGTAGTTTGCTCTTCTAAGGTTGTTAAGAGTGAGCGAGGTGGCGTAGATTTGTTCAGAGCAAACCCCAGCAGGATAGATGCACCAATTAATCCTCCCGCAATTGCACTACTCATCAAGATTGTTTTAGATGAATCTTGGGAACTAACAAGCGGCGTTTGCGAGTTACTCCCACGGGGAGATTGCGCTTCTTGGGGGTTGTCTGACAAGGGTAAGTTAGTCAAGGTAGAAGCGTTGGAAACTGGGTTAGCGATCGCTGCGAGCATTTCTTGAGCGCTATGAAAGCGATCGCGGGGATGATACCGAATTGCCTTGTCCAGAACCGTTGCCAAAGTTGGACTAATTCGCGGCGCATATTGTCGCCAAATCACCTCCCCCGTCTGTGGATCCGATGGCAATTCTTGAGGCCATTTTTCCGTAAACAAATAAATCGCCGTTAACGCCAAACTATACAAATCACTAGAATACAACGGGCGACCTGCTGCTTGTTCTGCTGGCATAAATCCCGGAGTGCCAATCACAATCGAACTGGTCTTTTTGCCCGAGGAATTTATCACCGTTCCCATTGTTTCTTTGACCGCGCCAAAATCAATTAATATCGGTATTCCATCGATCTGACGCAACATAATATTATCCGGGTTAATATCTTGATGAACAATCCCATGACTATGTACAAACTTTAATACGGGCAGCAAACTCAGCAGGATTTTGTAGACCAAATTTTCGCTCATTTTCCCCTGATTTGCCACCCGATTGGTCAGGGTTTCCCCTTCTATCCATTCTTGGACTAGATAAAAGTTAGTCTGTTCTTCAAAATAGGCATACAACCGAGGGATTTGTCGGTTCCCTTCTCCTAATGCTTCTAGGATTGCTGCTTCTCGTGCAAATCGTTCATTGATGAGTTGAAAGATTTGAGGATTGGCCGTAACAGGCTTAAGTTGCTTGACCACGCAGGGACGTTCTGACGGCATTCGGGTATCTTCCGCGAGGAAGATGTCCCCAAATCCTCCGGCCCCAAGTTCACGAATAATCCGATAGCGATTGTTGATTAGCATTATTTTTCACTATTTATTAACGCTTTTTTAAGGAGAGATCGTGCACTAGGGGTTTATCCTTTGAAAGGACGGCCCGAGAGGACCGGCAACCTGCTCATGGAAGAGGTTCTGTCGCTTCCGCAAGGCCGGGATGAGTTCAACAATCTGCCAGGTAGATGCAGTCATGGTTTTACTATAACCTGAACCAGGGATATAACATCCTTAATATTTTATTAAAATCCCAGACTTTCGCGCTGAGGGTATTGCAAAAAATAAATCATCCAAATGTTTGTAGTAACCCCTTTAGGGGTTTCTTTAAAGATGACTCCTGAAGGAGTCACTACGAACGTTTTGCTGGTTTTATTTTTTGAGTTCCCTGAGAGACTTACAAACACCGAAACCCAGTTTCTGAGTTCTACTGCTCGATCGCCCCTAATGCTTTGAGAGTGGCTTTTTGAGCCTCGGTTAATCCCGTCGTCCCGGTAATATTCATCCCGGCGTAGGGTTTATTAACGATCGCCTGTAGACAGTTTCCTGACTCTAACTCCCACACTTTAATTGTTTCATCATAACTCCCAGAAACAAGGGTTTTTCCCTCGGGATGAAACACCAGGGATAACACGGCACTTCCATGTCCGTCTAAGGTTTTGAGACAGTCTCCGGTTTCGATATCCCAGAGACTGACGATGCCATCTTCTGCGCCAGAGGCGAGGGTTTGTCCATCCGGGGAAACGGCCACCGCCCAGACGTAATTGCCTTGCCCCTGTAAGCTTTTCAGGCATTCGCCAGTCCGGAAATCCCACAAGTTCATTGTGCCATCAGCGGTGCCGGATACGAGAGTTGTGCTATTGCTACAGAAAGAGAGAGAAACGACTCGACTGGTGTGCCCTTGTAACGGTTTCATCCCCTGTTCCGTTGGCAAATTCCAGAGTTTCACGGTGCAGTCCGCACTCCCGCAGGCCAAGGTTTTACCATCTGGGGCCAAGGCCATCACTTCCCCAGAACTGGGGGGTTTCCATTGAGTTGTGAGATACTCACCTGTCTGCATTTCCCAACGGTGAAGCGTGCCGTCATCGCTGAGGCTTGTGAGGTGGTCTCCGGTGGGGGGAATGGCGACCGATAGCACTTTGCTGGGATGCCCCTGCCAAGTCTTCAAACATTCGCCGCTGGTTAAATCCCAGAGTTTGACGCGGCGATCGGCACTGCCGGAGGCGAGGGTGTTGCCATCGGGGGCGATCGCCAAGGACCAAACTGCACTCGCATATCCTTGTAATGTTGTGAGAGATTCTCCTCGAACGATATCCCACAGTTTCACCGTTTCGTCATCGCTGCCGGAGACCAATGTGCGGCCATCGGGAGCAATGGCAACGGTTCCTACCCGACTATTATGCTCGGGTAATCGATGTAAACAGTCCCCATTTGTCATATCCCAGACTTTGACTGCCCCATCAGCACTCCCTCCGATCAGGGTTTTTCCATCGGGGGCGACTACTAAGGACCAAACGGAACTACTTTGTTCCTCTAAGGTTTTTTGACAGTTGCCAGTAGTTAAATCCCAGAGTTTGATGGTTCCCCCTGCACTGCCGGAGGCGAGGGTTGTACCATCGGGGGTGACTGCCACGGATAAAACCCACTCCGTATGTCCTTCTAAGGTTTTGCGACAAACGCCGGTTTCCACATCCCAGAGTTTCACCGTTTGATCAGCACTCCCCGAGGCGATGGTTTTGCCATCGGGGGTGATGGCGACGGACCAAATGATGCTACCATGTCCATATAACGTTGTATGACAGAGGCCGGTTTCTAAATCCCAGAGTTTGACGGTGCGATCGTTACTCCCAGAAACGAGGGTTTTGCCATCGGGGGTGACGGCGAGCGATCGCACAAAATGGCTATGACCCTCTAAGGTTTTCAGACAGTTCCCCGTCCGCACATCCCAGGTTTTGACGGTCCCATCATCGCTACCCGAAACGAGGGTTTTGCCATCGGGGGTGACTGCCACGGACCAGACTGCGGCAGAATGTCCTTGACACAAAACCAAGGGTTTTCCTTCCACTTGCCATACATAAATTTCCCCATTGGCATCTCCCGTGGCAAACCACTCGCCATCAGGACTAAATGCCGCTGATAAAACTGTGCCAAATACGGTTGTAAAAGTACAATGTTTTAAATTAGCTTGCGCTAAATTGACGTTTCTTAAATTAGCGGAAGTAAAATCAGCGCCTAGGATTACCGTATCTTGAAGGTCGCTATTATCCAAAGCATTCGGGTCAAGTTTTAACAGCAAGGTGACCGCATTTCCGCCCAGGTATGCCGCTACATTTTCACATTGACCTTGAGTGGATTGAACTAATTGTAATAATCGGGTTTTGGTCGCTTCCCCAGGGTCAACGGTGGGTAATAAAAGCTTTAACACCGCTGGGGTTAAAGGTGCTTTGCCAAAGGTTTGGGAGAGTTCGGACGGCGGGGGAAAGTGTTTGAGGTCGGCAAATTCAGCAAAATCCGGGGCTAAAATGCCCAATTCTACGGCAAATTTGTAGGCAACAAAAAACTCTAATAGGGAGCGATGGGCGGGAGTATAATCCCCTTCAGCATTACGAATCAGCATGGTTTGAGCCATCATGTCATAATGCCAATGGTCTAAATCTTTTTGTTGTTGGACTACGGTACTGAACAGGCGACGCAGACGATTGGGAAATTCCCGGAAATTGAGACTCATCTGGTCAGTGGAAAGCATTTCCCAGGAGAGTTCACAGAGGAAATATAATTTATCCGCCATTGAGGTAAAAGTGCGCTCGGTTTTGATATCCCGTTCCATCTTGCGGCGCACGGCATAAAAGTAAATTCGAGATAAATCAATGGGTTTCCCTGACTCAATTTCTGGAAGGGCTTCCAAAATCAACTCAATCATCACGGGACGTTTTGCCAAATCCAATAATTTGGCATTTTGCATCACTTTTTCCACGGTGGCGGCTGTGGCCCGTTTGCTAATCACATCGCGGATTTGGGTGGAATTAAGCTTTTCAATTTCTAGCACTTCAAACTGAGGGGTTGCCCCAATTAAATTGGCGGTAGAAGCTTTTAATTCTGCATTTAAAAGGGCGCGTCCTTCTTGAGCTTCGGGAAAATGTTCTGTTCTACAAGTTAGGATAACTTTGGCACCAGGAACAACCACTTTGGCGAGTTCCCAAAAGTTATTAATCATTTGTTGGCGATCGACTTTGGCGGCCATTTCATCAAAGCCATCAAAAATTAATAACAATTTCCCCATGCGATTCAATTGCTCAAAGGCAGAATAACCGGGTAAGCCAATTTCATGCTGACGGAAGAAGAATTCTGAAAATAAGGATTCGACGCTGACTGCTTTGGCATAATCCCGTAAGGGAATGACTAAAGGCAGGCGAGGACGCGGTAATCCTTCTTCTTTAGCTGCGCGATATTTCTTAACAGTTTCCCAGGAATAATGAAGGGCAAACCAGGTTTTTCCCGTGCCAAATTCCCCTAAAATTGAGATATGTTCTTTTGCTGGATCATCCACCCAACGGTTGATATAGCGATCGATCCAGCCGTTGCGTTCATCGTACCGACTTTTGGCAATTCGTTGGTGAGTAATCGGGTCTAGTTCTTCTTTGGTGCAGGCAAGCGGCACATATAAACGTTCAATGTCGCGCTGCATGACTTCGGTTTCTAACCAGTCGATATATCGACTAAAATCTGCTACTTCGTCGATGAGTTCATCAAAGGTGTAGCAAAATAAAATATCATCATTTTCAACACTATCTACCGCTGCTTGACTAATCCGTCTCGGGGCAACTAACCAGCCTTCATCGGCTTTTTGAACCTCGACAGATTGCCGTAAATGATTGACATCACTAATCGTAACTTCTCCTTCAATGCCTCGGACTACAATGCGATCAAACCCACGACGGGCGCGGATATTAATAATCCATTCAAAATAAGTCGGGGTTTGAACATCATAAGACTCAAAGTCATATAAAGCTTCTAACCAGTTGCGTAATTGCCGAGCAAATTCTGATTTAAGCTTGGGTTCCTTCCCGGCAGCCGGAAGAATGGGGTCAGGTTCAGTAGCGGTTAATTTAGCAATTTCTTGGCGAAGGTCTTCCAGGGCATTGAGATTTTCCAGGCGCTCTAAAATTTGGCTGGTATTATACCGCAAATCTTCAATTTTGCGAAATTCCAAGACTTCCGCAGGAGTGCGGGTGCGGTTGGCAATTTCCATAAAAATGCTGCTAAATTTCGCCAACTCCCGTTGATAATCAATCCGACTTGCCCGAATTTTATCTCCCAATGCAAAGCCATCGATATAAGATTCGGCTTCGGTGAGGAGGGTATAAGGGTCGTTGCGATCGAAGGCTTTGCGAAAGCCTTGATAAATTTCGTTTTGGCGGAAGAGTTCGAGGACGAGTTGGAGTTGGTCAAAATCGAAGTTATCGAGGTTTTGAATGCCATATTCAACTAAGGCATACCGATAAACTCCGGTAAAATCTGCCGGAGGATGGTCGGTATCAATTTGAAATTTTTGGAGTAATTTAATAACTAATTCGTTGCGTCTAGCGGTATTAATGATGACGGGAGTGGCAACGCGAGCGATCGCCAGAATCGCCCGAACGATCTCGTCAATTCCTACCATAGTTTTTTCCTCGATCTGCGATGGCTAATAACCTCTATCTGGGACAGTAATAGCTATTTAGGGGTTCGGGGTTGGGTTCTGGTTTCAAACCCTTAACCCGTCGTGAGTGGGGTCGGTGGTTGGTTGCGATCGCGGCTATGCTCATGACTGGGGGTAAATGAGGTTATGGTGGAGTCCCTCATCAAACGTAACGCAATTTTCCCCAGTTAGCCTAGGGTGGGTAACCCGCACTCGATTGGAAAGTGGGGGAGATGAGTGCACAGCCTTCTTTAATTATTCTATTCTGTCCTGAAAAACCCTGACTTGACTTCCTGTCCCCTCGCCTGTGTTTTGACTGGGTTGGCAAGGGGAGAAGTCTCTTTGTGCAATTCCCTAACCGAGTCCAGACTCAGGAGAGGGCGATCGCATCACCCCAAACCTCAGCGCACCCAGCCGCTTTTAAAAACTATGAAACCCTTGCCCTAAAAGCTTTTTACTCCCCTAAAGCCGACTAAACTTATACGCAACAGGTGGGAATGGAGGGGCAAACCATGCCAGTCTGGGGGACCTGTGGTTTGAGACCCCCATCGGTAATCTCTCCCATTAGGGCCGATATGGGATGTTTCAGATTAGCGAACCAAGATTTAACATAGAAATAACCGCTTGGGAAACTTGTTGATGAGTTACTGTCCGAATCCCGATTGTCCGAATCCGATAAATCCTGACCTGACGATGTTTTGTCGTGCCTGTGGTACCAAGCTGGTGTTGGCACAACGGTATCGTTTGGTCAAACTCATCGGGACGGGAGGGTTCGGCAGAACGCTATTGGCACTGGATGAGTTCAAACCGTCAAAACCCCAATGTGTGGTTAAGCAATTTTATCCCCAATCCCAACAGAATGCGGAGAAGGCCAATCAATTATTTCAGCAAGAGGCAATTCGCCTGGAACAATTGGGCAAACATTCGCAAATTCCCGAACTGTTTGCTCATTTTGAACAAGAAAATCGGCAATATATTGTCCAGGAATTTATTGATGGACAAAATTTAACCGAAGAACTTGCCGAACAAGGGCGATTTTCTGAATCAGCAATTGTTAGTCTCTTGGAAGATTTATTGCCGGTTTTAGATTTTGTCCATAAAGGTAAGGTAATTCATCGGGATATCAAACCAGAAAATATTATTCGGCGTCGTCACGATCGCAAGTTAGTTTTAGTTGATTTTGGGGCGGCGAAATATGCTACCGGAACCACCCTGAATCAAACGGGGACAACGATTGGCACCAAGGGTTATGCGGCCCCGGAACAAACCTTTGGCAAGGCCGTATTTGCCAGTGATATCTACAGTTTGGGGGTGACTTGTATTCACTTATTGACGACCCGAGAACCGTTTGAGATGTATGATGCGATGGAAAGTACCTTTGTTTGGCGCGAGTATTTAGGCATCAACAAAGTGAGCGATCGCCTTGCCACGGTCCTAGACAAAGCGATTGAGGGGAGTGTGAGACGGCGCTATCAATCCGCTGAGGAATTCATTGAAGGGTTGAAGGCCACCCCTGCCAAAGTGAGTAGGACCATCACCCCCCAATCGCGATCGCCTGCACCGACTCCCCAACGGGCGATCGCCACGGTGCGCGTGAGCACCCCTCCGGTTACGGTTTCTGAAATTGGCAGTTTGAGGGGACATGGTGCGCCGGTCAAAGCGGTGGCAATTAGTGCGAATGGTCAGTTGTTAGTCAGTGGCAGTCGTTCCGGGATTAAATGGTGGCAACTCCATGAGGGGCAAGAATTACCCACCCTGCGCAGCAGTTGGCCCGAGGAACCCTTTGCGGGGGTCAGTGCGGTTGCTTTTTCCCCGGATGGCCGCCTGTTGGCCGCAGGTAGTGGCGGGGGGGCGATCGCCTTATGGGATGTGACGTTGCGGCGAATTCTGCGCCTGCTGAAAGCGCCATCGGGGGTCAAATCCGTGGCTTTTTCCCCGGATGGGGGACTGTTGGCTGCTGGGGGAACTGATGGGGCGATCGCCCTCTGGGAGACGGCTTCTTGGCGGCAATTTCGCCCTTTGGAGGGTCATTCTGCTGCGGTCAACTCGGTAGCTTTTTCTCCTGATCGCCGCACATTAGTCTCCGGAAGTGAGGATACTTCCATTGTGTTCTGGGATGCCACGACTCAGGAGGATAAACAGACGGGATGGGGACGATCAGGGGCCGTGAATGCGATCGCGATTTCTCCCTGTGGTCGCTTCCTCGCCAGTGGTTGTGCGAATCGCATGATTTTGTTGTGGGAACTGCCCTCGGGACAGCAAATTGGCACGCTTACCGGACATTCCACCGGGGTCAATTCCGTAGCTTTTTCCCCCGATGGCGCAACCCTCGCTTCCGGCAGTGATGATACATCCATTGTGCTATGGGATGTAAAAACAGGCCAGGAAAAGCGCACTTGCTGGGGGCGATCGGGGGTCGTCTATGCCGTCGCTTTTACTCCCGATGGCAATACCCTCGTCAGTGGAACTGAGGATACCACGGTGAAAATTTGGCAGTTGCGGGGATAATCTTCAGCAGATTCAAACGGTTTTTATTCCTCATTGCTAGTTAACTCCCTATCAGTTTTTCGGTCTAAGGGCAAGATGATTTCAAATTCAGTGCCTATTCCCTCTTGGGAGTTGAGATTGAGTTGACCCTTATGCTTATCTCGGACAATTTCATGACTAATCGCTAATCCTAATCCCGTCCCTTTCCCCACAGGTTTTGTAGTGAAAAAAGTCTCAAAAATTCGCTGTTGAATTTGAGCGGGAATTCCAATCCCATTATCGGCAATTCGGATAATTACCGCTGATTGGTCTTCGCGGTTGATTAGTTCCGTGGCGATCGCCAACTGGGGTTTCCAAGTTGGATTTTTATTCAAATTTCGGGATTCTTGCTCTTTCCGTTCTAATATGGCATCAATGGCATTTCCCAGCAAATTCATAAAGACTTGACTCAACTGCCCCGAATAGCAGTCCACTAAGGGCAAGTCTCCATAATTTTTGACCAGTTCAATATCATACTTAATTTGATTGTTTAAAATCAACAGGGTACTATCCAAACATTCATGTAAATCCGCTGGTTTACGTGACGTTTCATCCAAATGGGAAAAGTTTTGTAACCCCCCAACAATTTTTGTAAGTCGGTCTGAACTGACTACCAAAGATTGCACCAGCTTGGGTAAATCTTTCCGTAAAAACTCTAAATCAATATTCTCGATGGTTTCGACAACTTTTGCCGAAGGTGTCTCTACTTCTTCCTCATACACTGACACCAGTTCTAGCAAATCTTGACAGTAGTTGGCTAAAAATCCCATATTTCCAGAAATACAATTCACGGGATTTTTAATTTCATGGGCAATTCCCGCCACCATCCGCCCTAACGATGCCATTTTTTCCGTTTGAATGGTATGAGAACGGGTTTGCTCTTGCAGCATCTGGGTGGTGAGTTCATAGATTTGGGATTGGGCGATGAGTAACTGATGAACGTCTAAGAGACGATAGACATCCGGTTCCATCTCAATCACAATCGGTTCATAGAGAAACTCGGGCGATCGGCTTAAAGATTGCCTTGCCGCCATGCCAATGGGTAGATAGCTAGGAAAGGTGAGAGGTTCTATTTTTGTAAAGTTATGTAAGGCTTTTAAGGGTCTTCTGGAGAATAATTCTAACCCATAAGGACGGCTCAAATGCTCCAAAAATTTACGCCGAGAAATCGTGCCAACAAACTTACCCGAGTCGGTTAAAATAGCCCCGGGAAGTAGTGGGTTTTCGGCTAAAGCTTTGGCTAGGTCGGATCCGGGACAGGTCACTTCTATTTCAAAATCAAACAGGGTTAGATCCGCAAGGGTGGAGTCTAATGTAAGTTTACCAGCTAGTCGGTCTGGGGTAACTGGAAGGAATTGTTCTAAATTTTCCACAGATGTTGCAAGCATTACGGGGTTCCTCGGGATGGGCAATGGGGAGCATGGAGAATTTAAAAGTTATTTATTTTACAGACTTTCATTATTTTACAATAAATCTCTCCTATAGGTTAATTCCTTAAAAAAGTTTAAATTAAAATTAACCTGGGATTAACCTAGGGTATCAACAAGAGCGGTCAAGAATTAAAAACCAAAACCTCCTGGGTCTAAGGGGTTATACTGACGCCAAAAGTTTTTAAAATACGGGGTTAGCCCTCACTCTATTATACCCAATTTCTCGGGGTCGGTGTGATAGCCCGATGAAACAAAGGAAGGGGATGAATTGAGGAATACCTATTTAAACCGGAGAGACTGGTAAATCCCCGGATTCCGACTCGTCCCCAGACCGACGAGGTGGGGTTTAAGCTGGCGAATCTGTTAATTTTCGTGACAAATTGAGCAGTCACGACCCCTTTGCTTGGCCCGATAGAGGGCCTGATCTGAGGAGGCAATGAGATGTTCTAAGGAGTCATGTTTTGTAGGGATGACTGTAGCAATACCTATACTGAGGGTAATCCAATCGCAGACTGGAGAGTTCCGATGGGGGAGATGGAGGGTGGCGAGGGCCTTACGAATGCGATCAGCAACGGCGATCGCCCCATCGGCGAAGGTATTGGGCAAAATTACCGCAAATTCCTCCCCGCCATATCGCGCTACTAAATCCTCCCGACGACTGCCACAGTCCTTTAAAACTCGTGCCACTTCTTGCAAACAGTGATCGCCTGCTTGGTGTCCGTAAGCGTCATTATACCCCTTAAAAAAATCAATATCACATAACAGCAAAGATAGGGGTTTGTTCTCCTCAGTTAGCCGATCCCATTGTTGAGATAAATAGCGATCAAACATTCGCCGGTTTGCGACTTGGGTTAATCCATCTAAAGTTGCCTGTCGGTGTAACTCTTGATTGGCGACTTCTAGTTGTTGATACAGGTTTTGAAGTAATTCTGTGGCTAATTCATGAATGTGGGCATGGGCGAGTAATAATTGATGTACGTCCAACAAGCGATAAGTTCCCGGGTTGATTTCTACCACAATCGGTTCATAAAGTAAATCCGGCGATCGCGATAAAACCCCCTGGACTGCTGCAACAATGGTCACGGAACTTTTAAACCGTAAATATTCGATTTGAGTGAACCGATATAAAACCTGAATTGGCCGTTTAAAAAATAATTCTAACCCGTAAGGTCGAGAA
Source organism: Laspinema sp. D2d (assembly GCF_025370755.1). Classification (GTDB taxonomy): domain Bacteria; phylum Cyanobacteriota; class Cyanobacteriia; order Cyanobacteriales; family Laspinemataceae; genus Laspinema. The sequence continues at coordinate 101,616 of NZ_JAMXFC010000010.1, forward strand.
AGCTGCTCAAAAAATCTCCCCCGAGAAATCATCCCTAACAGTTCACCTTCTGCCAGCAAAATCACCCCAGGCAACACCGGATTTGCATTAAAAGTTTCTGCTACCTCCCGCCCCATCACCCCTACATTCACCTGATAATCATAAAGGGAGAGTGCGGATAGCGTTGACTCTAAATGCAAGGTTTTCATACAGACCCGATCGGAAAGTAAGAAAGATGAATCGGGGGGAGACTGATTCAAGATAGAAGCATTCCCCAGATCCATTGAACTTGATGTATAAACTTTCATATCTTCTCCATCCTTTAGAAGGTTTAGCATTATGGCCTATTTCAGGGGTGAGTTAGCCCTGGGGATTGTTGAGTCGCCAGGGTTCACCGGGATTGACTAGGGTCTGCCCGTGGATTTCCGGTCAATAATACCCGGCGATCGGGTACAAAAGGGGAAAATTTTGAATAAGCATATCGTAAACCGATTTAGGAGATTTCTGGGCAATCCCACAGATTTTTTAATGTTTTGATACAATTACTGAGGCTGATACTGATTGGGAAGTAAATTTTTTTGAATCATTCATGAATTGGATAAAATTAAATTAAATTTTATTTAATGTTTTGTTAAAAATTAAATAGTTTAACCCCGGTTTCAATCATCCATTACCCCGGCGATCGCCCGGGGTGGTCCCGGAAAAGTCGATCGCCCGGGGGGACTGTACCCTAGAAAACAGGGACTGAGGATCAGCCCCAGGTTTTCCCTCGCACCCTGTAATATAGTGAGGATGGTTTGCACTTGGCTTCAATCTCAAAGGCATCCAAAGTTTCTTCTGGATTCATTGCCGTTCCTTGCCTGGGAGGATTGACAGCAAATGGCGACCCCACCCTGTAAACAATTTGGACTGATCAGGGGACTTCCCCCCCGGGTTAATTGATATCGAAGCTCCTCACTGCGAAAAATAAGCCGAACCGCATGATGAATCAAGTACACAACGCCTTTACCCTGTTTATGAGTCTGCTTGTAGAGGCTCTACCCTTTTTGCTCCTCGGGGTGTTGTTTTCTAGTGCACTGTTGTTGTTCGTCGATGAAACAAAACTCATTTCTTCCATCCCGCGCAACCCGGTCCTCGGGGCGTTAATCGGGAGTTCCATCGGGTTTCTGTTTCCTGTCTGCGAGTGTGGAAATGTCCCCGTAGCGCGAAGATTACTGATGCAGGGGGCCTCTCCCTCGGTGGCAATTGGGTTTTTACTGGCGGCTCCCACGGTGAATCCGATTGTGATTTGGTCCACTTGGACGGCATTTCGGGACCAACCTGAACTGGTGGTGTTGCGGGTGGTTTTTTCCCTGGCGATCGCCACGATTATTGGGTCAATTTTTAGTTTTCAAAAAGATTTAACCCCCTTCGTCCAACCAATGGTAGCCCGGGCGATCGCTCAATCCTCCGGCGCAAAATTCTCCGGGACCCGCACATCCCCGGATTTGTCCTCGGATTCGGAAAATATCTCTCCCCTGTTGCAGTCAGGAACGTTTTTATTAGGCACTCCAGGCAGTCCCCAGCGCCTCGATGCCACCACAATGGAAACGGTGTTATTGGCATCGAAAGCCGGAAATTTGGGGGGTGCAGGGGCGGTCCTACCCGGCGATCGCCTGTTTTCCCAGCGCCTACGCTTGTTTGTCGAGAATGTCATGGCTGAACTGCGGGAACTTGGCGGGGTCCTTGTCTTCGGCAGTGCGATCGCCGCTATCATTCAAGTTGCCGCCCCTCGGGACCTAATTCTCAGCTTAGGACAAGGCCCCATCACTTCCATTATTGCCATGCTGGTCCTCGGCGCTGTCGTCTCAATTTGTTCCACCGTGGATGCCTTTTTTGCCCTCTCCTTTGCCTCCACGTTTACCACCGGCTCCCTATTAGCCTTTTTAGTCTTTGGACCGATGATTGACATCAAAAGTATCGGACTGATGATGTCGATTTTTAAAGCAAAACCCCTGGTTTACTTGTTCTTAATTTCCGGGCAGTTAACCTTTTTACTCACCCTGGCTTATAACTTGAAATTTAGCTAGGAGAAATTTAGAATAAAGGGGGAAACAGGCTTAAAAAGAGGTGGAAATCTCCGCCTCCATTCCCTCTCCTCTCCCCTTACAACGGTAGGTTTTTGATGTTTATGGTGATTTGCCTTACTATTCACTGCATCTCCGGTCCCCTCCCCTTGGCAAGGGGAGGGTTAGGGTGGGGTCCTCCTGACGTGGCAAAGCCACGTCAGGAAGAATGACTGGCTGGAGGGGTGTCGGCGGTGGGATTGGCGATCGCTCGTTACGAACAAAGAGGTTGGCACCCTGTGTTCCATACAGGCGCGATAATCTCAAAGAGTGCGTTATGTGGCAATCGCCCAAGAAGAAGAACCCCACCCTAACCCTCCCCTTGCCAAGGGGAGGGGACCGGAAGTGCAGTTATGTGTGAAAAACCTACTCTTGTAAGCTCCTATCCTTCCCTCGCCTATCCTGTTCCTCTTGCAACTGGAAACCTTCATCTCTAATATGGCTGTTCAACTCCCCAAAATTTTCCGATTTTCAAGCTTGGGACCCTGGATCGAAGTCCTCGCCGTCTTAGCTTGGGGTGTCTTACTCCTCAAATATTGGGTGAGTGGGGAATTGAATATCCTCATTCACCCCAATTTCTTTGCCCTCACCAACGGGACTGGGGTATTCTTGATTCTGCTGGCCTGCTATAAAGCAGCACAATTGGTCTATCAACAATGGCGATCGCGACGGGTCCGGAATCGAGGGACGAGCACTGGAACCCCCGCGACGCAGCATATTACCCTGTTTCCTCCGGGATGGAGTGCGATGTTGCTCTTACTCACGGCACTCCTCGGGTTCCTAATCAGTCCCCGTGTCTTTGCCAGCGATAAGGCAATGATGCGGAATGTCAATGATTTTTTACCCGTCACCCAATCCCAACCCCAAGCGTTTCGCACCGCCAGAAAACCCGAGGAGCGATCGCTGATTGACTGGGTGCGCACGTTAACGGTATATCCTGAACCCGATGCTTACACCGGACAACAGGTCAATGTGCAAGGGTTTGTCATTCATCTCCCGGACTTGCCCGAGGAATACTTTTTAATCTCTCGCTTTGTGATTACCTGTTGTGCGGCAGATGCCTATCCCGTGGGGCTGCCGGTGAAATTATCCCAAAGTCGCACTGCTTATCCGCCTGATACTTGGTTAGAAATCAAAGGGAAAATGACAACGGAAACTTTGGAAAATCGCCGTCAATTGACGATAGTGGCGAATTCTATTGAAGAAATTCCCGAACCCCGAAATCCTTATGAATATTAAGGGATGGGTTTCCTTGAATTAAAAACCGGGTCAGTTAAACCCGGTTTTTAGCCTCCATTTTATTATATATAGCGGCTGCTGGAATAATGAAGTACAGGGAGTCACAGGAGTGCATCCGCCAATTTCTTTCCCACAATGTAGAATTTAGGATTTTTTTGTGAATTTTTGAAACAAAAGTTGCAGTCCCAGACAAAATAAACCCAACGCAGCAAAGCCAAAAACAAAGGTTGCCAGGGTACTCACTCCCGTGACTAAGGTCCGAACTGCTGCGGAAATATTAACAGCGATCGGATTATCGGAGTGAATGGGTTTGTTGGCAAAGGTGGAGGCGATCGCACTGGTGAGCATCATACAGGCATAAGCAAACCCTCCAGAAATCAAGGAACCCATAAAGCAGCGCATCAAGGTGGGTTGAACGGGTTCTTCATGGGTCACTGAAAGCGGGTTGGGTTGAGTCGGTGTAGGATTAGTCATGAGTTTCTCTTGTAAATTGACTGTTTAAATTTTAACGTTTGGATTTGGATATCGAGAGAACCAAATCCCCCTAATGGACCCCTGGGGCTAACTGAATCCCGGTATTAATGAATTGAGCAATCCAAAAATCTAGGTCCGGATTTCCTAGGGTGTTTTGAACTTGTGCGCGGATTTGTTCCGCTTTTTCCCGGGAGTCGGTGAGGGCAAATACAGTGGGTCCGGAACCAGACATCAGGGTTCCTAAAACATCAAATTGTTCAAAGGTTTGCCGCAGTTTTAACACTTGAGGATATTCCGGCAACACAACTTTTTCTAAGTCATTGTGCAGACATTCTACCACTTTCATCTCATCCCGAAGAGCGATCGCCTTCACAATGGGTCCCGAATGGACGCGCTGTTGTCTCGCTGCTAAATCGGTGGATTCTCGAACGTAGGTACTGCCAAATTGCTGGCGATAGGTTTGATACGCCCAAGCGGTAGAAACCCCTAGACTGCGATATTTTGCCAGAATCACATACAATCCTTCTAAATCCGGCAGGGGTTCGAGTTCGTTTCCCCGTCCCGTTGCCAAGGCGGTCCCCCCGGTGATACAAAAGGGAATATCTGAACCCAGTTGACTGGCTAAATCTTGTAATTCCGGTTGGGTTAAGCCCAGGTCCCAGAGCATTTCTAGCCCCACCAACACGGCGGCAGCATTGCTGGACCCCCCGGCTAATCCGGCAGCGACGGGTATCTGTTTATCGATAAAAATATCAGCACCACCATATTGCTCAAAAGCTTCTGGATAGTTGGTTTTGAGCAGTTCAGCGGCGCGGTAGGCGAGGTTGGTGCGATCGCAGGGGACCTCGGGATGTTGGCAGTGGATCCGAAATTCCTCGGTGCCATTGGCGCGAATCTCCAGGCGATCGCCTAAGTCAATGCTTTGCAGGACCATTGATAATTCGTGATACCCATCCGGGCGATCGCCGATAATTTCCAGATATAGATTGATTTTAGCCGGTGCAAACAAGGAATAAGAGCGCATGAGGGATATTTTAAGGGGTGACGGAAGGTTCTAGGGTTAAAAGGTTACTTAAAGCTACCCACTGCGATACGCTGAGGTCTTCGGCACGCACTTGGGGGTTAATGTTTAATTGTTCCAGAAACTGGGTCAGTTGATCGCGATCAATCAGTCCTTTTAAATTATTTCGTAACATTTTGCGCTTGCTGGAAAACCCAACTTTTACTAATGTCTCTAACCATCGGGGGCGATCGGCAGGAATCGCTAAGGGTCGCGGCGACAACCGGATCACGGCGGAATCGACTTTAGGTGCGGGGTAGAAGGCTTTCGCGGGAACGGTACAGATATATTCGCACTCCGCGACATACTGCACCCGCACGGATAATGCCCCATAAGTGCGGGATCCCGGTTCAGCATTGATCCGTTCAGCTACTTCTTTTTGAATGAGTAGGACAATGGACTCATACGACATTCGCGGCGGTTGGGAAATCGTGCCCAGGAGTTTTTCCAGAATGGGTCCGGTGATATTATAGGGAATATTGGCAACGACTTTATTGGGATGGTGAAACAGTTCCGGAGTTTGGGTTAAGACGGACTCTAAATCCAGGTCCAAAAAGTCGGAACATAAGAGTAAGAAATTGGGGATATCTCCCAATTTTTTGGCAAGTTTTTGGGACAAATTTCGGTCAATTTCTACAGCCACTAGAGATTCAGCTAGGGGCAGTAACTGCCGGGTGAGGATGCCGGTCCCTGGGCCAATCTCTAGGATGCGATCGCCGGGAGATAATGCCGCCGCTTTGACAATTTCATTGAGGGCTTTATCGCTTTGCAGCCAGTGTTGAGCAAATTGTTTACGAGGATAAGGCGATGGCATTTTTATCAGGGGTGGGTTCGGTGGAAAGTTGAGCTTTTTTATTTTACCGGGTTTTGGAGCGGAAAATTGCCCTCTTTCTCAAGGAAGATTTGAGCTTATTTCTTCAGGAGGAATTTTTGCGGATTTGCTGGGGAGACCGACTTTCATCCCCCCACAAAGAAAGAAATTAAAAACGTTCTACCTTAAGGGAGAGGAAAGCTAGAGTAAAAATTACTAAAGTTTACCTATCGTGTAAAACACCATAAGGATATACAATTATCATGGCAAATTTAGCAGACAACATCAAACAAGTCAAAGAAAGTCTACCGAATATTACCCCGACGCCACCGGATTTAAAACCCCAGGTTACCCCCGGAGAACTTAAGTCGCGTCTGGAATGGGGAGAACCCGGTTTAACCATTATTGATGTGCGCGATCGCGAATCTTTCAACTACGAACGCATCACCGGCGCAATCACCATGCCTATGGAGAACCTCGCCGAGACCGTCAGTTCCAGCTTAGAATACAAGCGGGATATCTACCTGTATGGAGACAGCGACGAGCAAACCAAACAAGCTGCTACTGAACTGCGTAGCGGTGGTTTCATCAATGTTGCTGAAATTAAAGGCGGTTTACCGGCTTGGAAAGCGATCGGCGGTCCCACCGAAGGGATTATTTCCGTGGAAGGTCCTTCCGGTCCTAGTTCTGTGAAGAAAAGTGAAAGTAATGTGGCAGCTCGTGTCGCCAAGCAAGGCGATTTGGAAGCTAAAAAATCTCAGCAACATCGCTAGAGTTCACTTCTCAAGTCTAGGATAAATTGGGGAATTAAGCCTAAATTTCGATTCTAGGCTGGCCCTGCTTCCAGATAGTAGAGGCGCGATCAATCGCGTCTCTACTCAGGCATTTTTATGGTACTTTTCAGCCTATTGAGCGATCGCCGTTAAAGAGTCCAAATTAACGACTTTCCAGGTACTTGCTAACGCTTCACTAATTGCCCCTGTAATAAAGTCATCACTCCAATAGGCAACATGAGAGAGGGGATTCCAACTGGTTAATAAATTCCCCACATTCACCGGCCAATCGGTCGTGACCACCTGATCATATTCTGGACTGAGGGACTTGAGCGGATAAGAAATAATATCATTCGGGTCATAAAAATTAACCCATTCCCCGACTAAATCCGGATGATAAGCTGATAACTGCTTCGCCGGAACCTGGATGGGACGATCAAACTTTTGATGCAAACTCCACAGGGCGATCGGACTGCCGAGACTATAAAATAAAGTCAGAGTTTCCCCCCGTTCTAACGGGGTATTTCCCATCTCATTGGTGACTGATTCAGGCATCAGCACTTTACTCCCCCGAGTCCGAGTAAATTCCTGAAGATCATAAAAGTAATTGCTGGCAATCACAGTGCCTAGACTATGAGCAATGGTGCAGAGAGGGGCGGTGGGACCGGCTTTTTCCGCTAAATTTCGCAGACTTTCTGCAACCCTAGCGTGAATCAGATCATACAGACGCCGATCGCGTTCCGAGGTGACTTGATAGGCGATTGTATCTCCTAACACATTGATGAAAAAAAACCGCAACCATTCAAACCGCAAATTGTCTCCCTTCACTTTTTCCCATAACTCTTGTTGTTCCGGTTGCAGCAGCGGTGCCCAATAAATATATTCAAAGACTAATCGCTGTTCCGCTTCTTCTGGGGAAATCCCCAACTTCTGGGCAAATGTTTCGATAATTTGGCGGGATAACTGACTAAAATATTCCGGTTGTTCTAACTTCCCTTCATCCACATCCGGATCTCCCGACCCCATGCCATGAATGACGGCAACGGCTATTTTTTGAACTGACATGATGCTAACCCTTTTAGAAAAAATTGGTAAACTTGTCCCTATGATAAATGCGATCGCCCTGCTAGGCTGCCTCCTTTTGGCTGATATTTAGAATCGAGAACAGGTTGGAACCGCACAAAACGCTCAGGAAATCTCGTCATTTCAGCAGGGTTGAGCTTTCAACACCGTATAAAGTCTCACAACAATGACGCCGATCGCTCGAACCCGTCCCGTTCTTTTTCCCCTTGCTACTTCAGCCGCAGGGAATGGCGATCGCACTATCGCTTACTGTTCAATCTTTAATTCTGCAACCACTCGCAGCACTTCCGCCACCGTCCAAGCTTGAGCAAAAGCCCCCGTCGGCTTCATCGGCGCATCCCCATCAAAAATCTCACTGAGATTACCCAGACAAGCCTCTAACAAATGATTGGCAAGAGAGTCAAGAAATGTAGCCGCAGTTTTACGATCCTTTGTAACCCGCAGATAAGCTGAAATATAAGGTCCAATCAGCCATCCCCAAACCGTTCCCTGATGGTAAGCCCCATCCCGTTCTAGGAGGGTTCCCCCGTAATGTCCGATATAGTTGGGATCTGTCGCCGCCAGACTCCTCAAGCCGTAGGAAGTGAGAAGCGATCGCCCACAAACCTCAACTACCGCTCGTTGTTGGTTCCCCGGTAACGGACTATCCGGTAAAGATACAGCAAAAATCTGATTCGGGCGCAAGGAAGGATCATCTCCATCCGGCGTATCAATCACATCGTAACAATAGCCTAACGCTTCATTCCAAAACCGCTCAAATCCAGCCCGGGTGCGATCGCCTAACTTCTGATATTCCCCCTCGGGCTTTCCTAACTTCCGCGCAAACACCGTCATAGTTCGCAAGGCATTATACCACAATGCATTCACCTCCACCGGCTTACCTTGGCGCGGAGTCACCACCCAGTCCCCTACTTTCGCATCCATCCAAGTCAGTTGCACTCCCGGTTCCCCGGCATAAAGCAATCCATCGGCTTGATCCATCTGAATGTGATATCTTGTACCTTGTTGATGCCAGTTTATAATCTCTCGCAACACTGGCCATAATTGTTTTAACAGCTTTTTATCTTTTGTCGCCTGATAGTAAGCCCGGATCGCCTGAAAATACCACAGAGTCGCATCCACCGTATTATAATCCGGGGTTTCTCCCTGATCGGGAAACCGATTGGGTAACATTCCTTGATTCACATACTGGGCAAAGGTTTGGAGAATCAATTTTCCAATGTGCGGACGTCCAGTACAGAGGGTTAAACCGGGCAGGGCGATCGCCATGTCCCGTCCCCAATCCCCAAACCAAGGATATCCGGCAATAATTGTTTTGCCATCGGGATGGTTTGGGTAAGGGCGATCGACAATAAAGCGATCGGCAGCTAACACAAGCTCACGCACCCACTCTGGGGATTTTCGGGACAATTGATATACTTTCCCCGGTTTCCCTTTCAATCCTTTCCCTTTCAGGGCCCGTTTAATTAACTGTTGATCCCACTGCCGACGAGACTGTAAAGCACGTTCTACCCCTAAACTGGCATGGGAGTCGGTACTCACTGAGATCGCCAACGATTGTCCCGGTTGTAACTCGCCCTGAACGGTTGCTACTTGCAGTAAATCTTCCACGCAGTCCCCACCCCGACTCTTTTCTACCGCCAAATCAAACCCATAATGCCACTGATGCGCCGGACTGACTGCGCCTCCAACGGCATACAAATAGAGCGGAACTGCCCCGGGAAATGCTGTAATACACAGACCCGAACTCACTGACTCCACCTGCATCAACCGGCTATTTCCCTGGGTCGTATGATGGCGATCGCGATAGGTTGCAAACCCTTTTATTGTTAAAGTAATGGGCAAACTAGACCGACGCAGGGTATAATAAATGTAAGTGGTATTTTCCCCTTGCTGCATCCAAATCCGTTTTTCTAACAACGCATCTCCAAACCCATAACTCCACACCGGAATAGAACCCTCTAAATGAAACCGTTCGAGTACCCGATATCCTTCGGGTTCTACGGTTCCATCGGCCCATCGGTTAGTAAATAGCGGATAGCGATCGCCACCATAACTCGCGACTTCATCTAACTTAGAAAACAACAGGGTATGACCCAACGGCGGAGCAAGTGCAGCCATTAGTAACCCATGATAGCGGCGTGTTAACAGTCCAGCCACCGTACCCGAGGCATAGCTGCCTGTCCCATTCGTGACCAGCCATTCGCGAGATTCAGATGTTACCAAATCGCCACAAAGTTCTCGACCCAGTTCAATTTTACGCATAATTTTCTTCCATTTATTTAGATTAAATGATGTTGATTTCAAGACTGAACTATGACCCCGGATGTCTTAGGGGCAGTCTTAAGCTCCTGCCCCAAAACCCCGGATTATTTCCCCCAATTTTTGTTATTTAATCCTCTGTTTTCTACACAAATGTGAGAAAATTATTCTGCAAGAGTCCCCTCTTTTCATCCTTCCGCAGAAACGGGGCTAGATACAGAGTCAGGTTTGGGGAAAAACTTTTCTGTGACTCCTGCAGTGACCAAATGAGATAACAATCCCATTGGACCTGCAAACAAGCATAACAGCAGAGAGTGAGTCGTCCAAACCCCGGTCTGCTGTCCTTGCCAATAGATCCAGCGACCTACAAACAAATCCATGACTAAATAATGAACCCACCCCGTAGCAGCAGCCCCTTCATTGCCAAAAAACCGGGCAATATCTGCCAGGGTGGGATTAGACATGGATTGGGCTGTTTCTGCGTCCACTTGTCCGAAAAACAGATAAATATACAAAAGGGCTAGGGGAACAAAGGGCAGATAGGATTCCATCACCTTGCGGCTGACTCCCCAATTGGGTAAGACAATCATCAAGAACCAGAAGGGCAAGACAAAGAGGTTACCGGCATTAAACAAGAGTTCGAGGTTCATGGGTTGCTGTTTTGCTGTCAATTTAACAAAAGGTTACAATAAAACCACTCCCGCACAAAATCCAGTGCGAGAATTTTGCAGAAGTAATCCCTATGGGGTGGCCTCGGGCCCAGAGTCCGGTACATTCTAGCAACCCGTGCTAAGATTAGCGAAAACCACCGCTTAACGGTTCCTATCCAATCCCAGGAGAACTCTAATGACTGTTCATGATTTATTAATGCTGGTGCTGTTACTTTCCCCCGGTTTAGCCCTTTCTGCTTTGGTCATGGTCGCTTTTGCGGCGGGGGGTTGAACTTCGGTGAATGGCCTAGAGACGCGATTGAGATTGCGTCTCTATTTTTTTTTCAGGGAATTTTCTCGGGATAAAAACCGTTCTGGGTTCAACAGAGAATCCTCCAGTTTCCTCGTTCTCACAAGCCACCCTTTGACCTAAGCCTCTGGAGAATAGGTCACTCCTTTGATCCCGGGGCGATCGCCGAGGATAGGATTACCTACCAGACATTTTGTATTCTTAGTTACAACTTTTGAATCACGCCCAGGCCAACAGCGAAGAACACCGTTTTTTCTGGGTGCAGCCCAGTCTTAAAGTTGAGGATAAACCAAACATTGATCCGGCTGTACCCCTTGTGGAAGAAGGCTTGTGACCGTAAACTCTCATCATCGCCACTGATAGGTTCGGGGAGAATGTTAATTTTTGTAAAAAGCCGTTTTAGGGGTTCCCATTTTGACCAAAGCGTGCTAATATGTCTGTCGAGAGTGAATTCGGTAGTAGCATTTGTTTCTGGTATTGAGTAGGTATTTCCCTTTTCGTATTGGCAGCTTCTCTCCGAAATCTCAAACTCTACAACTCGTGAATTTTGGAGACATCCCATGTCTATTTATGTAGGCAACCTTTCTTACGAAGTAACCCCAGAAGATTTAACTTCTGTTTTTGCCGAATATGGTTCGGTTCAGCGAGTTCACCTTCCCACAGACCGGGAAACAGGCCGTCCTCGCGGCTTTGCTTTTGTGGAAATGAAGAGTGAGAGTGAAGAAGCTGCGGCAATTGAAGCACTGGATGGTGCCGAATGGATGGGTCGCGATATGAAGGTTAACAAAGCCAAACCCCGGGAAAACCGGAGTTCCTTCGGTGGTGGAGGCGGTGGTGGTCGTCGAAACAGCAATTTCTCCTCTAATCGTTACTAATCTTGGCGATCGCAGAATACAACAATTCAACCCTTTGAATTCTCTATGAAAGCGCTGAGGCACTTGATGAAGTGCCTCAGCATTTCTTATATTTGTGAGATATATAACCAAGCTTCTAAGTCATCTCTTGAAAATTGCTAATAATTCTCAATAATTTGAGATTAAAAAATTGTCGCGGCTGATTTCTGGGGAGTAACCCAGTCCCCTATCGGTAAAAATCAGAAATCAGCCCCGAAAAAAGTGGGATGAATTAGGGCTTTTCAGCAGCGATCGCCAATTTTGCCCCTTCAATGCGACGCACCCGATCCATGACTTCCACCACCTGTCCATGTTCAACGGCTTTATCGGCTTTTAACACCACCACGGAAACAGGTTCAGCCTTCATGCGATCGCGTACCGCTTGCTCTAAATCCTCCAAGGCGATCGTCTTTTCATCCAGCATCAACATTCCTTCAGCATCAATAGAAACCGTCAGTTTCACCGTTTCCGTTTGCACCGCTGCCGTAGAGGCTTGGGGCAAATTCACTGGCAATCCTTCAGATTTCGATAAAAACATTGAAGAAATGATAAAAAACGCCAAAATACTAAAAATGACGTCAATCATCGGGACAATATTAATCTGAGCTTGAGTTTCCGGTTCATCGGGTAGACGCATACTTTTGTTCTCCTCTGTCTCTTTCATAGCGATGACGATAGAGTAACTCAAGCTGACCCCCGACTTCTTGAATTAACGCAATCTGTCGGACATAAAAACTGCGAAATGTATTAGCAAACAGCAGGGTAAAAATTGCCACCACTAATCCCATGACTGTAGAAACAAGGGCCTCACTAATCCCCCCCGTTACCCCAGTGGTATTGCTACCCCCCACATCCCCGAGTCTGAGGGCTCCAAATGATTGCATCAAGCCTAAAATTGTCCCTAATAACCCCAATAAAGGGGCGACATTAATAATGGTTTCAAACACGGTATTGAAGCGCTTGAGCAGGGGAATTTCCGCCTGGGCAGCACTTTCTAGGGCCAGTCGAAACTCTTCCGGATTGGGGTCATCTAGCGCCAATGCCTCTAAAAAGATTCGGGCGACTGGTAAATCTGCATTGAGTTGGAGCTTTTTCATCGCGAGATCCGGGTCTTGGCGATAGAGTTGCAAGACTTCGCGGACCATTCTCCCCTGGCGGCGATTTAGCCGAAACCAGAAAAATAGGCGTTCTGCAATCAGCGCTAATGCAAGGATTGAAGCAATCAGGAGCGGTACTGAGACTATCCCGCCCGCAGCCATTATCTTACCGAAATTACCCATGTAGTTTACGTTCCTCGAACCCACAACAGAGACCCGGGCGGGTCCTGCTGCTCTTATTTGATAAATTTTCTCAAAAAGCCTAGATCAAATGAGGAGAGTTTGTCAAGAGGGTTTGTAAAATTGAAGAAAAAGAAATTGACCCGGATTCCTATGATCTCAGGGACCCGAGTTTGAAGGTATTGCAAGGTCTCTCCTGCTTATTTCCCCGTTTAAAATTATTGCAACTTTACCCCAGTTATTGCGATAGACCCTCAAAAGTGCTTCTCCCGAAGCCTGCTCAAACCCTTGGGTCTATGCCAGAATAAAACAGGCGATCGCCTCATGGCAGATCCATCATCCTAAACTATCAACAAGATAGGGAGATTCTACCGTGCGCCCGGACCTCAAAGAGTTACCCATCCCCAAAACTGAACTTAAGCGCTTGAGTGGTCTGGATATTGAAGCGGTTAACCACTTTTCTATCCCAACCCTCCTCAGTTTAGATCCTGGACCCGATTCACCGGGGTTAATCCGCTATTTACCCTTTCTGTTCGCCTTTGCAGTTGGCTTAACCTACCCCGTGGCGATCGCCCTTTTAAATCTCACCTTTCCTTTCGAGTGGTTGTTCCTGAGTACCCAACTGGTTTTGGGATTATTTCTCACAAAGTTGGTGCAGTTTTTCTGGGTAAAAAAACACGTGGGCCAATCTCTCCCGGGATTGTTGCATGAAGTAGAACGATTTAATGATATCATTCGCGTCATTGATATCAACGATCGCCTTGAAGAAGTGGGAAATCCTGACGTTCATTTACGCGATCGCGAACAAGTGGTTCAAGCCCTCCAATTAACCAAAGAAGATTTAATTCGCGCTTTAAGAACTGAACGAATCCTCCGCAAACATCAAACATTCATCGCCCGAAATCCCGAAATCTTTGCCAACAACTTAACCGCTTTAGCCGCCTTGCAAGTTGCCGACAAAGCCAGTGAACATGGACGCCTCCTCAATGAAGCCTTGCAGATTGCCCTTAGTGCCCATGAAGAAATTGGCAAATTATCCCCTAGAACCCGATCCGCGTCTCCTCAAACTCCCGACTCCACCTAAAACAATCGGACATCTGGCAGGGAAATCCTATCCCTGAATTTGTTAAAATATCGACCAGTCCAAGGGTACTCTGAACTAAGGGCCTGGACTGGCATAATCAAGTCAGTGGCAATTCTATTGATAGGAGTATCAAACCGTGCGACGAGATTTACAAGGCTTAGAAATTAGCAAAGGAGAACTCAGACGCCTCAGCGGGGTGTCCGTAGATGAGTTAATTCGACCTTCGACGATGGAAAATGCAAACAGAAGGTCAAATTTTTTATATAAAGAGACGTTACTCATTAGTTGTTTAACCATTATTTTATTTATAGCCCTCTTAGCCTTTGGAGATTGGATTGCCTGGGAAATTAGAGGAGTTCCCTTGGATTTAGCTTTTAATAATGCCCCATCTTGGATTGTTTTGGGAACCCTAGCGAGTACCACTTGTATCAGTGCGATCGCCTCCCGGTTTATCTGGCTGAAAAATAACACCCGGAAGGGGGATTCTCTTCTGGGTCTTCTCGATGATGTCGAAAATTATAATGATTTAATTAAGGCGATCGAACTGAATGACTCCCTGGAAGATGTGGGAAATCCCGGGGTTCGATTGACCAACCGCGATGATATCATTGATGCTTTGAAACTTACCCGGCAAGATTTAATTCGTGCCTTAAGAACCGAACGCATTTTAAGAGAAAATCGCAACTTTATCGAACGCAATCCTGAATTATTTGCCAATAATTTAAACGCGATCGAAGCGTTGCAAGTGAGCGATAAAGCCAGTGAACGGGGACGATTGCTCAATGAAGCTTTACAAATTGCCTTAAACACCCAAGGAGAACTCAGAAAACTGCAAGATAGAGGGCATCATTATTAACCGTTTTTAAAGCCTAATCAAGAGAGTCGCCCTCCCAAACCCTTTGGGTGGAGTTGTTTTTGCACCGATCGCGTGGGAGGGAGTCGCCAAACTTTCAGCAAAAATTGCATCCAGATGGGGTGCGATCGCGATCGCCCGTTCCCCGAAGATGAGAAAATGGGAGCAACCGCGTCAAAAGTAACCATGAACACTCAACCGAAAATTATCGTTCTCGATGACGATCCGACGGGTTCCCAAACCGTACATAGTTGCCTGTTGCTGACTCAATGGGATGTCGAAACCTTGCGCCTGGGATTGCGCGAGGAAGTCCCCATTTTCTTCGTTCTCACTAATACGCGATCGCTGACCCCGGATCAAGCGAATGCCACCACTCGCGTTGTCTGCCAGAACCTCAAACAAGCACTCGCGGCAGAAAATATTTCAGATTTCCTGGTTGTCAGTCGTTCTGACTCCACCCTACGCGGACATTATCCCATCGAAACCGATGCGATCGCCGAAGAACTTGGTCCCTTTGACGCACATTTCCTCGTCCCCGCCTTTTTTGAAGGGGGACGGATCACCAAAAATAGTACCCATTATTTAATTATTGATGGGGTAGAAACTCCGGTTCATGAAACCGAATTTGCTAAAGATTCCGTGTTCGGATATCAATATAGTTATCTTCCCGACTATGTAGCAGAAAAAACCAAGGGACGGATTCCCGCCACCGAAGTGGATTGCTTTTTACTCGCGGATTTGCGTTCCTCTGAAAACCCTACAAACCCTTCTCTTCAAGAACGGTTAATGCAGTTATCGGGTAACCGTTGTTGTGCCGTGGATGCAGAAATTCAATCGGATTTGGACACCTTTGCGGCGTCGGCGATCGCCGTTGCGAGTCAAGGGAAACGCTTCCTATTTCGGAGTGCAGCCAGTCTTCTCACTTCCCTGGCGAATCTAGGACCCCAACCTGTTGCGGCGATCGACATGAGTCAATTTGTGCGAGAAGCCAAACCGGGTGCAATCATTGTTGGTTCTCACGTTAAAAAAACAACCCAACAATTAGAACGGTTACTATTAGAAACCTCCGTAACCGGCATTGAAATTGATGTCTCGCATTTACTCGAAGAATCACCCACCCAACGGGAAAAATTATTACAAACCATTCTGGATCAAGTCCAACAAGCACACCAGGCGGGAAATACTCCGGTAGTTTATACCAGTCGCCAAGAACTTGCTTTTCCCGATGTTCAAACCCGCTTAGAATTTGGCGTCGCTGTTTCTGCTTTATTAATGGATGTTGTGCGCGGATTGCCTAAAGATATCGGCTTTTTAATTAGCAAGGGTGGGATTACCTCCAATGATGTTTTAAGTACGGGATTAGCCTTAACCAGCGCTCGTCTCCTCGGTCAAATTATTGCTGGGTGTTCAATGGTTCAAACGCCGAATCATCACCCTTTATTTCCCAATCTACCCGTGGTTTTATTTCCGGGTAATGTCGGCGATGCCGATGGATTAGTGACGGTGTACCGGCGACTTACGCATCGTAATTAGAGGGAAATAACGATTAAAATTTTCCGATTCATCACTGCCGGGAGGTAAACTTTCCGGCGGTTTGTACTATTATTTTCCCGTGGGCTAATTTTTCCTTTCTATGAATCAAATTCAGGCCATCTCTATTCCTAAATTAGGACAACAAGCGGCATCTCTCTATCAAGAAGCTCAGAGGCATCTCCAGGAAGGGAATTCTACCCAAGCTACGTTACTTTTTCAGGAAATCATCAAACTCCAGCCAGAGTTTGCCTTGAGTTACCAAGGGTTAGGAGATATTTGGCGATCGCAAGGCAAGCTATCACCCGCTTTGAGATGCTATCTGAAAGTTTTAGAACTTCAACCGGATTTAATTTCAGCAGATTTCTTTTTAGATTTAGGCAGAGAATTCGTTGAAAAAGAGGAAATTAACGAGGCAATTTCATGTTATAGTTACTGCTTAAAAATTGACCCAACTTATACCAAATCTTACTTAAATCTGGGAGTAATGTGGCGAAAAAAAGGGGAGTTAACTAAAGCGATCGCCTTATACCAACAAGCCCTAGCTTTGGAGCCAAGCTTACATTCAGCCTATTTTAACTTAGGCAATATCTTTTTAGAACAAGAACGCCTGGATGAGGCAATTATTGCGTATCTCGAAACCTTGCAGATTCAACCCTATTTTGAATCGGCTTATCAGAATTTAGGCCAAGCCTTAATCAAAAAAGAGCGGATGGAAGAAGCTTTTGCTTGTGCTATTCATCTCCTTCCTAATTCGCTCTTAACAGACTTTGTATCCGGTGTTTTTCCGACTACTATCTCCTCTAAATTCACCACTTATAAAACGGGAACCTATCTACCCATTAATCTCAAAACCTCAGTCAAGCTCTTTCCCCCAAAGACCTATAATAGCAGTTTTCATTCTTATTTTAGGTGGGAAGTTTACCGCAATCCCGAAACATTTGTCACCCAGATTCCTTCTGGACGGGCTTGGGGAGATTCCTACTCCACAGCCGTGATCAACTCCGAGGGTCTTTTCCTAGATGAACTCTGTCAAGGTAGCGCCTCAACGCTTGCCATTTCCCAAAAATTACCCCCAGCCACTCCCCTAGCTGGAACAACCGCCTTTTTATCTGTGCGAGGAGGCAATACTTACTATCATTGGATGGCGGATTTGCTACCCCGTATCAAATTATTACAACTGGCAGATCTTCAATTAGAAGAGATTGATTTTTTTGTCGTCAATAGCTGTCATTTACCATTTCAGCGAGAAACCTTAAATTTGCTGGGAATCCCGACTCATAAAATTATCCAAAATTCGCAAAATCCCCATATCAAAACCTCAAACTTAGTCGTTCCATCTTTACCGGGAGATGTGGGATTAATGTCTCCCTGGAGTTCTCAGTTTCTCCGAGAATCCTTTTTAGAAAAAGCCACAGCCCAGGGATTGCAAACCCCCGATCGCATCTATATCAGTCGTCGTAATGCCAGTTATCGCCGCATCCTCAATGAAGAGGAGACGATCGCCCGGTTATCTCCCTATGGTTTCGTTCCCATTATCCTAGAATCTCTTTCATTTCTCGAACAAGTCGCCTTATTTGCGAATGCTAAAGCCATTATCGCCCCTCATGGTGCCGGATTAACCAATACCGTCTTTTGCAACCCGGGCACGCGACTGATAGAAATTTTCTCCCCCGATATGGTGTCAGTGAACTACTGGGTTGTTAGCAATATTATCGGCTTAGATTATTCTTATTTAATCGGAGAAGACTTAGATGAGTATATAACTCCCATCTCCATCCCCAGACGGTATTACAATCATCCCCTCTATGAGGATATTGTGGTCAATCTCGATTCCTTGGTACATATCATGCACTTTTCAGGAATGATTTAGAATGGTAACCAAAGCGGCGGCGTGGGTCCCATTGAGCCGCGTAACCCCAAGCCGTAGCGATCGCTCAGAAGGGAAAGCCAACCCAGCACCCCAACCCCACCCAATCATCCCAAGGCCGATTAAGTCCCGTTAAATATGTTAAAATCCATGCGAATCGAAAGTACAATCCCATTCACGGGATGGCAATAGGCAATATTTGGCATGAGTTCTGATACGTCACTCTCTTCTATCGAATCAACCGAATCAAGCGAATCAACGGTTTCCGAGGGGGATCTTTCCGCCAACGCGGACCCGTCCATCCTGTCTGAACAGGTAGAGTCCACAGAAACCCCTCCCGATTCCACCGTTTCCGAACAGGGAGAACCGAACGGGACAGACAGTACAGAAAGTGTTGGGATTGCCGAAAAACAGGCGATCGCCCCTAATGCACAAGTTCGGTTTAAAACCCAAGAGGATGGCACCCTGTCACTCCTATTGCCCAACGAAAGTAGCAGTCCCGACGCCAACACCACAACCCAGGCGACTTGGACCGAAATTTTACAACAAATTCGGCATCGCCTGAATGCAGGCGATCGCTTTTGGCAAGCAGACACCTCCGTGCAATTAATCGCCCAGGACCGCTTATTAGATGGTAGACAACTCCAGGCGATCGCTGAAGCCCTAGCCGAATCCAAACTCAGACTAGAACGTATCGAAACCTCTCGTCGTCAAACCGCCGTTGCCGCCGTCACCGCCGGATACTCCGTCGAACAACGCACCACCGTTACCCCTTTTAATCCCAACCCCGTTACCACTGGAAAAGCCCTCGCCGACCCCCTGTATTTGGAAACCACAGTGCGATCGGGCGTTGATATTCGACATCCCGGTAACGTCGTCCTCGTCGGCGATGTCAACCCCGGGGGATCCATCATTGCTGATGGAGATATTCTGGTTTGGGGGCGCTTGCGGGGACTCGCGCAAGCCGGTGCCAATGGTAACGAGCAATGTATCGTCATGGCACTCCAAATGGAACCCACCCAAATTCGGATCGCCGACTGGGTAGCGCGATCGCCCGAACCCCTACCGGAGTTTTATCCGGAAGTCGCCTACGTCTCTCCTGAAGGGATCCGAATTGCCAAAGCCGCTGATTTTTCTAAAGCTCAGTTGGAATTAAAATCCTAAAGCGATCGCATTCCACTCAACCAAGGGTTCCGCGATCGTGCTAAATTAAATCGGCTCGTTAGATCGTAAAAGCCTTCATCAGGTCCGTCACTGTGCCGCTCTTCTTTATCCGGGAGAGTCAGACACACCAACCGATCCAATAGCAGTTAGTTGTAGAGTCTTCTTCTTACATGAGTCGCATTATAGTTATCACGTCCGGTAAAGGGGGAGTGGGCAAAACCACAACCACAGCGAATCTAGGTATGGCTCTAGCAAAACGGGGCCGCAATGTTGCTGTTGTGGATGCCGATTTCGGTCTACGAAATTTAGACTTGCTTCTGGGATTGGAAAACCGGATCGTCTACACAGCCGTTGAAGTGCTCTCGGGTCAATGTCGGTTAGAGCAGGCATTAGTCAAAGATAAACGGCAGCCCAACCTATCCTTGTTACCTGCTGCCCAAAACCGCATGAAAGATGTGGTTACCGCCGATCAGATGAAGCAAATTGTCGCTCAATTAGTCGGAAAATATGACTACATTGTGATCGACTCTCCCGCTGGGATTGAGATGGGCTTTCAAAATGCGATCGCCGCCGCCACCGAAGCCATTATCGTCACCACCCCGGAAATCGCCGCCGTTCGAGATGCCGACAGGGTTGTAGGCTTGCTTGAAGCCAATGGGGTCAAGAAAATTAACCTCATTGTCAACCGCATCAAACCCGCAATGGTCGAAGCTAATGATATGATGTCCGTCGAGGACGTTCAGGAAATTCTGGCCGTTAACCTCCTCGGGGTCATTCCCGACGATGAACGAGTCATTGTTTCCACCAATCGCGGCGAACCCTTAGTATTAGCTGATCAGCCCTCCGTGGCTGGAGTTGCCTTCGACAACATTGCTCGCCGCTTAGAAGGTGAAAAGGTGGCTTTTCTGGATATGCGCGTTCCTCAAGAGAACTTTTTTAGCCGTCTGCGGAAACGGATTTTCGGGTAAAATAATGTAAGGCTCTACCACACCCCAAGCACCATGATTAGCGAACTTATCGAAAGACTTTTCCCTCGAACTGGCGAAGAAAATAGTCGTGAGGAGGTCAAGCGTCGTCTGAAACTGGTGCTGGCTCACGATCGCGCTGACCTCGACCCAGACACCGTGGAGGCGATGCGAAAGGAAATACTCCAGGTGGTGTCTCGCTACGTCGAACTCGACCTCGAAGGGTTGGATATTTCCCTGGAAAACAATCAGCGTGCCACAGCCTTAATTGCTAATCTCCCTATCCGCAGAGTCAAAGAAGAAAACCCATCCCCTTCATTTACCCCACCTCCCCCATCTGCGGAATTAACCCCCACTGTAGAAGAATTAACCCCCGCTGTGGAATTAAGCCCCTCTGCGGAATTAAGCCCCTCTGCGGAATCAACCTCTCCCTCTTGATTCAAATCGGCGATCGCCTTCTCTCCCAGTTGGCCTCTTTATAAAGACCTGCTTTTTTTTAATCTCTAAGCTGCTTACCCATTTAAACTAGATAATTTTAGCGGGCGATCAATGCTCCTTAGCGGGTTTCTAACCCATATTCTAGCTCTGACTAGAAGGGCGATCGGTCGCGGTTCACAACCCCATCCCCATGATTTCAAAAGAGTTTTACCAACCTGGCACCCTATTAGGGGAAAACCCCAGATAAAGATTTATTCCTCTAATATCAAGTCCGGTGATTAACCTAAAAATTTCTGTGTTCCTCTTCTCCCCCATCCTTTGCAAGGAAGAGTGTGGAGGGTTAGAGCAGTGTCTGCGATCGAGCAAACATAATATAACTGCCCCCTTTAGAAGGTCTAGGGGAGGGGAACCGAACTAATATTTATTCCTCTAGCTTCGTCCCTTCCAAGGGTTATGGGAGCAGAATCTGAAAAGTCGGAAAAGGAGAGCAAACCATTATTTTCCAACACTTTTATTATCAGGTAGGTTCACAAATCCTTATTTTATTGACCGTTAATCCTCAAAATTTACCTCAATTTTATGGACTATAAACAATCAATTGAAATCTGATTGATCCAATGGTTTTAACAATTGCCACAAAATCGGGAAGCAGGGTTTATCTAGCTCCCCTCTTTTTCCTT
This sequence comes from Laspinema sp. D2d, assembly GCF_025370755.1. Lineage (GTDB taxonomy): Bacteria > Cyanobacteriota > Cyanobacteriia > Cyanobacteriales > Laspinemataceae > Laspinema. The sequence continues at coordinate 123,116 of NZ_JAMXFC010000010.1, forward strand.
TCAGACAACCCTATTTAATCCAAAAACAGTTTGTAACAGAATGCCTAAACTATCCCCATATTCTTTCCCATATTACCCGGATTTTTTTTAGATTCTGTGAAGATTTTAAATCATACCTTTCATGGGGATAGGCAGACATTAAACTACCGTCAGTGCAACTCACAGAGGCCCACTCTGTCCCATTGTAAAGTTTTGATGTTGGTATTATATTTTTTCTGTAAAGTTAAACTCGAAAAACCCGGGCGGGCAACTCCGTATTTTTGCGGAAATATAAAGAAACGTAAATTTTTCGAGACCAATTTTTCCGGGTCCGGAAAAAGAAACTCCCTCAGAGCCTTCTCACTCCAGGGTTTGAACTGAAATCCCTGAAGTGGGAAGAGTTTGAGTTACGATCAAAGTGGGAAACAATTCATCCAACCTTTAATTCTCAATCTCAATCCATTAAGGGTGTGTCAACAGGTATCCCAGGTTTCTGTGAGTTGCCACACATAACTATCTGATGCTTCCACTTTTACTGTCTACCTGGCTCCTGATGGGTTTGGGGGTAGATGAACCCAACATCAAACTCTGCTGGTCCGATTGGCATCAAACCCAACTGGATCACCCCTCATCTTCTCATCACCACGTTGAAAAACCTATTTCCTCCCATTATCGTGGCAGTGCTAGGGATCGCGATTAACTGCCCTGTTTTGGCCTGTTCCTGCGTCGTTCAATCCGATAGAACTTTCAAAAATCCCATTGGTTAACCCATTCTCCCACTGGCTACATCCCTAAAACGGGACGCTGAGATCCTGTCACCCTGACATCAGCCCAGATGATAACTGGGTGAAGTTCGCTGACCTTTCTGAATTCTTAAATTTTCAGTATATTTATTGAGTTTGAGCTACACTAAAATGAACCCAAACTTGAGTTATCCCTAGCTCCCAATCCGAGTATGAAACTTTACAAAAACTTTACAATTGGAGCGGTACTTACATCAACCGTTGCTATCACTCTCTTTAGCCCCTCGGCTATAGCTTTTACTATCACTTCCAACGACGATACAGCCCTGCTGTTAAATGCACTGCTGGGTACAACCTATGGATTGAGCAATTTCTCAATGACGCTGGATGGCAATTCCCAAGCCAGCGGGTTATTTAACAACGACCCCTTTGGCTTAGGTTCAGGGATTGTTATGAGCACAGGTAAAGTGAGCAATATACCAGGCGAAAATAAAACAGATGGGGGGATTGTTGCCGACCTGTTTAATATGCCTAATGACCTGAGTGATTATTTTATCGAGCCAAACATCTCAGACTCCGTTTCTCTGCAAATTAGCTTTGATGCGGACCAGACCGCGAGTAAGTTATTCTTTCAATATGTGTTTGGTTCTGAGGAATTTGTAGAATTTGGAGGGAGTCAATACAATGATTCCTTTGAATTGTTGCTCAACGGTACCAATCTCGCCAAGCTGAGTGATGAGCAAACGGTAACCATTAACAATCTGGTATCTGACCCAGAAGGGCCTTTTCACCCAGACTATATCAACAATCCCAAGGGACCTGACACTTTAACCAAACTGGATGGCTTTACCAAAATATTGACCTTTGAGGGGCTGCTTCTACAAAATTCCAGGAACACCCTCACGATTGATATCAAAGATGTCGGGGATGGGTACCTGGATTCCGCTGTTTTCTTGAAGGGGGGGTCTTTGGGAACAGTTCTACCCCCGGACTTGGAGAAAGTGCCGGAACCCGGTTTAGCGATCGCCTCCTGTCTGGTGGGGGGTCTCATCCTCCGCCAGGGTCGCAAATCCTCCAACCGTTCCCGGGACTAAGTTTTTTTTCCCTAAAATTGACTTGACGTTTAACGATTGAATCCGCCACGGATTGCTCACCTACTCAGGGTGCAGCCACTATTCAGAGAAAATTTTGCTTAGGGTTTCAGTTCAGGGCGATCGCACTCCTTCCCATCGGGTCACGTTCCAAGTCACTGTTTCCATGAACATTATCATGACCCACCGCAATATCCAAAGACTCAAGATCTAACCTCAGCTTCCTTCTAGTTAACCTAATTATTGACTTCTTATATTTCTAATTAATAATTTGCAATATTTGAGCGGGAACCCCAAAATATATTCACGCCCTTGCTCCTTACCCGGACTAAAAAAAGTGACTTCAACTCCTTAAAAATCCAACCAAAAATAGAAGTGTAAGGCGATCCCAATTAGTGATACCCTTGAGGATGGCAAAAATAACGCTAACTCAGAGCGTCAGAGCGGATCCCTTTAGCTGAATTATCGAGAAAGACCCAAGCATGGTAGCCACCGCAGAAAAAACCAACGTAGGACACATCACCCAAATTATCGGCCCCGTTATAGATGCGAAATTTCCCGCTGGGAATATGCCACAAATTTATAACGCGCTGACAATTTCCGGTAAAAATGATGCCGGACAAGAAGTTTCCGTCACTTGCGAAGTGCAGCAGTTACTTGGTGACAACCAAGTTCGTGCCGTTGCCATGAGCGGAACCGACGGATTAGTACGCGGCATGGAAGTCGTGGACACCGGCAAAGCAATCAGCGTTCCCGTGGGAACCTGCACCCTAGGCCGAATTTTCAACGTCATTGGCGAACCCGTAGATAACAAAGGGCCAGTCAATGCCGAGCAAACTTTATCCATTCACCGTTCGGCCCCCGCTTTCACCGAACTCGAAACCAAACCTTCGATTCAAGAAACGGGCATCAAAGTCATCGACTTACTCGCCCCCTATCGTCGGGGTGGAAAAGTCGGTCTTTTTGGTGGAGCCGGAGTCGGCAAAACCGTGATCATCCAAGAGTTGATCAACAACATCGCCAAAGCCCACGGCGGCGTATCCGTCTTTGGTGGGGTCGGTGAGCGCACCCGTGAAGGAAATGACCTTTACAACGAATTTATCGAATCCAAGGTTATTAATATCGATAACCTCCCCGAATCGAAAGTGGCCCTGGTATATGGTCAGATGAACGAGCCCCCGGGTGCCCGGATGCGTGTCGGTCTCTCGGCCCTGACGATGGCGGAATATTTCCGTGACGTCAACAAACAGGACGTGCTGTTGTTCATCGATAACATCTTCCGCTTCGTGCAAGCGGGTTCGGAAGTATCCGCACTGCTAGGCCGGATGCCTTCTGCTGTGGGATATCAACCGACCTTAGCCACCGAGATGGGTGAACTCCAAGAGCGGATTACCTCCACCACGGAAGGTTCCATCACCTCGATTCAAGCGGTTTACGTCCCTGCGGATGACTTAACCGACCCTGCACCGGCGACCACCTTTGCTCACTTAGATGCGACCACCGTGTTATCTCGGGGCTTGGCATCCAAAGGGATTTACCCGGCTGTGGATCCTCTGGATTCTACCTCCACCATGCTGCAACCCAGCGTGGTCGGTGCAGAACACTATGATACCGCCCGTGCGGTGCAAGCCACCCTGCAGCGTTATAAAGAACTGCAAGACATCATCGCCATTCTCGGTTTAGATGAATTGTCCGAAGATGACCGCTTGACTGTGGCCCGTGCTCGGAAGATGGAGCGTTTCTTGTCGCAACCGTTCTTTGTGGCAGAAGTGTTCACCGGCTCTCCCGGTAAATATGTGAAACTGGAAGACACCATCAAAGGATTCCAGATGATTCTGTCAGGAAAATTGGATGACCTGCCGGAACAAGCCTTCTATTTGGTGGGCGATATTAACGAAGCGATCGCCAAAGCCGAAAAAATGAAAGGCTAATTGCTCAAACGCGCGCTCTTGCTAGTGGTTAATAACCGTTAGACGCTATTAACCATTAGCTCGGGTCAATTCGCGAGTAACTTTTGACCATTAAAAACTGGAATATGACATTAACGGTTCGCGTGATTTCCCCAGATAAAACGGTCTGGGACTCTAAGGCTGAGGAAGTGATTCTGCCAAGTACCACAGGACAACTGGGTATTCTCAGCGAACACGCTCCTTTGCTAACTGCCCTCGATGTGGGTGTGATGCGGGTTCGTGCCGATAAAGAGTGGGTGGCGATCGCCCTAATGGGTGGTTTTGCTGAAGTGGAGCAAAACGAAGTCACCATCCTGGTTAACGGTGCTGAACAGGGCGACAAAATCGACCTAGAGCAAGCTAAAAAAGCCTATTCAGAAGCAGAAACCCGTCTGAATAGCGCGACTACGGGTACCCGTCAAGAGCAAATTCAGGCCAAACAAGCCCTGAAACGAGCTAGAGCTCGGGTCCAAGCTGCAGGCGGCATGGTTTAACGGTTCAACGGATTCAATCAATTTTGATTGGGGTGAAGGCGGTAACAGTAAGGACTGACTGCTTCACCCTTCACCTTTTTTATACCCTAAATTAGACTCCAACCTGGTCGAGTAAAGGCTGAATCGTCTCCCAAGTCAGTCCTTGCTCAATATAGTCGGGGTTTTCTGGATTTAAGGGGCTTTTGAGGCGATCAATTTTAATAATTTTACTGGAGTCCGGTAAGATCGGCACATCGGGATCGAAAGCAGTGGGACGAGTTAAAGAACTAGAAAATCCCTTGAAAATTGTAATTTCATCCAGTTCTTGATCAATTTCTGCCGTCACGATCAAGACTTCTTGGGGACGTTTTTGAGTATATTTTTCGAGACGTTGGCCCTGGGAGGGAGTGATTACCATCGTTCAAGTTTCAGTCGAGTTTAAAATTAAAATGAGCGGGTATTTGTGAATCATCTATCCGGTGAGCGCAAGGGGAAATCTTCCGTAAATTGAGCGGAGTAGATCCGTAGGCGATCGCCCCTTGCACTACAACACCGACCAAAACCGCCAAAAGCGCATTTATTGTCCCGTTGCCGATCGCCCTTGCTTACCCAGACGAATCAGGACAAAGTAAGCAAAACAAACCACATAAATCACTAAACCCACTACGCCCCAAAATCCTAATAAACCAGGGTCGCCATTGGGATGTAAAATTTCTTTAAAACCCCAGGGGGGATCAAGCCAAACTCGGCATGAAGGGTTATTCAGGAGTGCAGATTGACTAGAGAAAGCACAGCCTAAAAAGGGGATTTGAATTAAAGTGCCGACTGCCATATAAATGGAAATCGCCCAACGCCAAGAGGTAAAAGCCAGCTTTAACGGAGACTGAGGGCGATCGTCCAAATCTTCATTCAGATCCACCCAAAACCATAGAGAAAGCGGAATCAAAAAGCGAGCCACAAACGCTGAAACAAAGCTGAGAGGCAACGCTCCAATCATCAGATAGACCGTAATGGCAAGTAAGCTCGAAACTCGCCAATAAATCATTAATAACCGCTGAATTGAATCCGCATTCTGAGTCAAAGACCAGATCAGAAGAATCAGCGGCAGGATTACAGTAAATAAGACCGCTAGTCGGTAATCCATCCAGACTAGCGCTTGAAACCAAGGTTGCTCCATTGTGGATTTCATGACCATCGAACGTTAGCAGTGTACCGGGGGTTAATAGACGACCCCGGGCGATCCATCAGGTTGAATGCTAGATTGAATTGGAAAACTGTGTACCGGGGGTTAATAGACGACCCCGGGCGATCGCCTATTTTGATAACCAACCAGCACAAGCAACTGGACCCTCTGAGCAGAGAGTTCCAGTTGCCAAAAAAAGAAATTGCAATCGAGGTTAAAGCCCTTTATCCAGAGTTATTCCCTGGCTGCACTCTCATTTATTCGTCATAGATCCGGCATTCAGCAGCATCCGGGTTGTCATCACAATACTTCTCTAACGAGCTCTTGGGTTTGTTTTGGCGCTGATGGGCTGCTTCTGCTTGCACTTCTTCAACCGCATCCCAGGCTGCCGCACACTCTTGGGAGTTTGAGCCGCTGACATCGCAGACAGCGCGGGCATTTTGAAGCTCTTGTTCGATTTGTTCTTTGATATTGCTCATAGCTTTTGTTTTCTCAACAACTTTGGCACTATAGAAAAGGTTTCCGCTCAATCTTAGCGCTAACTTCTTCGGGTGGGTCTGGTAGCGGGCCGGGGACCAACAGGGGACCGCAGAAGGGACCTGGGTTGGACAGAACGCTAATTTCTTTTACCAGAGATACAGGAAACCAGGGCTGAGGCATTGTATCCGTTGTTATTTTTTAAGATTCTGCAGTCTTACCCAGTCCTCCCCCCAGTAGATACTCTACTGTCTTATTCCCTAGAAATGTTAAATTATTTTAACACAAGCCTGGGTAGCCGTGCCGATCTGGGCTTGGAGGGGGCGATCGCCACAAGTCCGGTGCTTCATGTAGCCGCTTTAGGGCAGTTGGCCTTCCCAAATGAACTCAAAAATAAATATCTTTAACACTCAAAGTTTTAGCACTCTCTCAAAAAGGTGGAACCCGTGGCAGACCAGATGAAGTGGGCCAATGCATTGTCAACCCGTCCTTCATTGGAAGGGGCGGTATTCGAGGTCGTAGAGCGATCGCAGCAGTTGTTATCAGATCCAGCTGATCTGGGCTTCGTGTTTATTTCCTCCGCTTTTGCCAGCGAATATTCACGGCTGATGCCCTTACTACAAGAGCAGTTAGGGGTGCCCGTTCTCATTGGCTGTTCCGGTAGCGGCATTATTGGCATGGATGGGCAGCTTGCCGCCCGAGAATTGGAAGAACAGCCCGCCTTGAGTCTAACTTTAGCTTGTTTGCCTGGAGTTAAAGTCCAAGCCTTTCATCTGGATGGGGAAGAACTGCCGGACTTGGATAGTCCTCCCGATGCCTGGGTAGAGGCCATTGGGGTCCCCGCAAGCAGTCACCCCCACTTTGTCATTCTGGCAGATCCGTTTACGTCAAAAATTAATGACTTATTGCAAGGACTAGATTTTGCTTACCCCGGGTCGGCTAAAGTTGGGGGATTAGCCAGTGGGGGAGGGATGGGAAACACCATTGCATTATTTAGCGGCGATCGCCTCTATCGAGAAGGGGCTGTTGGTGTGGCCTTGAGTGGCAATATTGTCTTAGAAACCATTGTCGCTCAGGGTTGTAAACCCATTGGCAATCCCTTTACCGTCAAAGAGTGTGAGCGCAATATTCTCCTGGCCCTAGATGCTGGTCCCTGTGGTTCTGGGGTATCTCAAAGACCCCTAGAAGCCCTTAAAACCGTGATTGAAAGCCTCAACGAATCAGACCGGCAGTTGGCCCAGCATTCCTTGTTTATTGGGATTGCGCGAAATGAATTTAAAGACGAACTGGAACAGGGGGACTTTTTAATCCGGAATGTCTTGGGAGTGGACCCCAGAGAGGGAGCCATTGCCATCGGCGATCGCCTCCGTCCCGGCCAGCGCATCCAGTTCCACCTCCGGGATGCCCAAACCTCTGCTGAAGACCTAGAAATGCTCCTGCAACGGTATCAGAGCCGTTTTTCTGGTGAAAATTCTTCTGTGGGAGCGTTAATGTTTGCCTGTCTTGGGCGTGGTGAACAGCTTTATGGTCAGCCGGATTTTGACTCTCGTCTGTTTAGGCAATATGTCGGGAACATCCCCGTTAGTGGCTTTTTTTGTAACGGTGAAATTGGCCCGGTGGGGGGTGGAACCTTCCTTCATGGATACACGTCAGTATTTGCAATATGTCACCCGCTCTAAAAGCGATCGATAAACTGAGTGTTCGCTCACCCCTTAGGGGAAACGCCATGCAAGTTATCGATTTCTTTAATGCTGATTTGGGCTAACCGTTATTGTCTTCCTTCCAGGGAGGCAACTGCTGGCGATTAGAGCAATTCTTTCACCTCTTTTCTAAAGTGAAGTTGGGAAATTCAAAGCCGGAAACGGTGTAGAGACAATTTTAGGGGAAGTTTTTACTTTTTTAACTCTCTGTAGTAGGGCTAAACAAAGAAAAACTCCTTAAAATTACTGAGATTTGAGGAGATAAAAATCACCAAAAATTTTCCGGTTCAAAAAGAACATTCAGTTGATTTATTTTGTGCTATGTTAGCGATTAGCAGATAAAAATTCTGCTTATTCACCTTCGTCTAGACAACCCGCATTGATCCGGGAGTTTAAGTTTTAAAAAATAAAAAAACTCTAGGATTTGTATCCAGTTATTGGATGTCTGGCTTTTCTTTTCCATCCATCCCATTCTATGGATTGGTCTGCAAACCCTCCCGCTTGAATCAAAACCTGGGCGGGTGATCACCGTTTTCCAGACTATTCACTGGGAAACAAATGAGCAAGTTTCCTCATCAAAAATTTTATGAAGATTTGCCCTGTCCAACCTGCGATTCTCGCGATCGCATTATTAGGACCTCTCGGGTGGAACCCCAGCGCGATCGCTCAAACCCCAAGCTCCCTAGACCTTGACGCTCCCACCCAGGACTGTCAAGCCTGCTTACTCGATCGCCTGACAACTCCCCCCCTGGGTTTACCCCTTGCTCCCTATCATACCGACCTATCTCGGACCGATCCGGAGATCAGGTCCCAAACCTCTGATAATCCCACCGGGCAAGACGTCAGAGCACAAACTCAGCAACTCCAGCAGCGCCTACAAACCCTGCAAGAAGTGCCCCTGCAACAAATCTATCTCGGCGCACCGGGAACCAGTTCTAATACCCCTACCGCTTATGGGGGACGCTTTGGCAGTGTAGGAGTTGGCTTAAGTTATCAAGAACGAACCCGGTACACCGACAAATCCGACGGCACCGCCGGTCTTGTCGTCAGCTTTGGAGATCCCCAAACCGTCGTTGGCTTCGATGTGGGGGTCAGCGCCTTAGACCTATCGGACTATGGCGATCGCGGTTCCTTTAACTTCAAAGTACACCGCGCCCTTCCCGGTGATGTGGCCGTCGCCGTTGGACTAGAAAACGCCTTAATCTGGGGCTTTTCCGATGCCGATACCAGCCTTTACGGAGTCGTCAGTAAACGATTTCGCCTCACCGAAAATAGCCAAGACCCCTTTAGCCGACTCTCCGTTTCTGCCGGAGTTGGAAACGGACGCTTTCGCACCGAAGACCAGGTGCAAGAAGACGAAGGGACCGTCGGCGTATTTGGTAGCGTTGCCGTGCAAGTCATCCCCCCGGTCAGCGTTTTTACCGAATGGACCGGCCAAGACTTAAACATTGGTGCATCAGTCTTGCCGTTTCGTAATTTACCCATCGTCATTACCCCAACCCTAAGCGATATCACTGGAACCGCTGGTGATGGCACTCGCTTTTCAGTTGGAGTTGGCTACGGAATGTCCTTTTTTTAACCCCATTTCAGGAGGGTGAACGTGAAAATTCTCTATTTCTTACTCAAAACCGGTCTGTGTCTCAGTCTGCCTCTCGGATTTTCCCTAGCGGCCACTTTGATTGCCCCGATTCCAGTCCAAGCCCAAACTAATCAATCGGATAGTACCGGCGCGGGTACGAATACCACCACCACCACTACCACCAAGAATACTACCGTTACCACCACAGTCGTTGTCGTAGGTGGGTCTTCCGGGGGTGGTACGACCGTTGTTACCAACCAGTCTGATAGCACTGGGGGACCCAACACACCCGGAACGATTGTTCGAGAAATTACCATCACGATTACGCGAATTTTAATCGATAGTAATTTGGCGACCATGACGGCGTTTCTGATGCCGACCCCGGGCGGAGAAAGCACCCCACCTCCAACCCCAACTCCAACTCCACCGCCCGCGATCGAGCAGGTTCCTACCCCGGAACCCGCCCCCGTTGTGGAATCTACTGTTCCTGAACCGACCCCGCAAACCCCACCCCCCGCCGCCCAACAGCCCGAACCCCAACAGTCTGCTCCCGTTTCCACGAATCAATCGGATTCCACTGGAAATACCCCGCCCACAGCCCCTAGCCCCGTAGCAGCAACGACCCAAAACCCCGCAATTCAAATTGTGGAACTGCCCCTAGGGCCTCAACGGTTTGTCATGCTAGTGCCTGCGGGTAATAATGGACGCGGCAATGCTTTCGGAACTTTGGTTGCATTAGCCAACTTAGGTGAAATGGCTCCCATGCGCTTGTTAGGCCGTTGGACCTGGGGTAGCTGGGGCGGAATGCTGATCCGAATTGGCAATCAGCGAGTGTTTATTAGCCTCGCCGGAATTTCTCCGGGTTCCTCTGAAAATAACCCGGTGTTACCCGGTGGCATGGAAGATGGAGCCTTTAGTTTCGTGGGCGTTGTCACTGGGGCCTGGGTTGATCCTCCGGTTGCCGAAGGATTCCGCTACACCACGACCTCGGATTCTCTGTTTACGGAGATTCAAGACTTCCCGACAGGTTTCCCCACTCCGTTTACAGTGTCTGTCAACGGTCAAGAACTGGGTGAATTTGGTCCTGGCGATTCGGTAGATTTTACCCAATTTCCCGGTGGTGGTGTCAAAGAATTTACCATCACGGGTCTAACCCCCTTAGTCGATCCAGAAAACCCGATCGCTTTCCCCTTGAAAGTCGGGTTTGATACCGAAACCGCTGATTTTACAATGGCTGCGATTCTCGATCCCGAAGCGATGGCGTTCTATGAAGAAAATCCCGTGGGACCGGAACCTTTCACCTTTAATATTCTCAGCGATAGTGGAAAGATGGAAATCGTCCCCGCTTCTACATCGGAAGTCTTGCAGGAAAATGCCGATCGCATTGCTCAAGGAATTGACGATTCCAGCAAACGTCAGGAGTTCTTAAGCACTGTCGCAGCGGTTCAAACCGATTTGAACCAATTATCTTCCACCTTCCAAACTTTGTTACCTGTTGGTGGTGGACTGAATGCCCCGGGATTAAATCCATCCATGACTTCCGTAGGCAGTCTGCGTGAGTCCCTCCCCTTGTTACTGGAACAGTTAGGTAATCTGTCGGAGAATGCTTCCGAATCCGAGGCAGTGGCGATCGCCAATATGATCACCGAAGTTGAAGGCATGACCACCTTGCTTGAAGCAGTTACCCCCATGCTGTCTCAGATGAGAGAGTCCCTTGCTATTGCTCGCTAGGACAAGAACCCGGGTTTCTGCACCAGAAACAGTTGCTCATAACTGACATTGGTGTAAAGAAACCCGGTTGGTCTGACCGTGACTTTACCCCCAAACTAGAGATTCCTTAAACAGAATTCCTCGATCAACTCATCCGCCGATGAACTGCTTTTTCCTAAAAAGTGGGTTCATCGGCGGATTCTCTGTAGAGACGGAAAATTTTGCCTCTATACAAGAAATTAAGGGGCTAATATGGATTGGGTATCCTGCTCATTTCGACAAGATTAAAGTCCCGTTGTTGTCAATTGCCATAGGTTGTGGGCAATCCGCCCGATCGCCATTTCGGAAATTTCTCGCTGCACTAAAGGTTTGAAAATAGCGGCGGACCTGGGGTGGAAACTCAGGAAAATCAAAACTCCCATCTCCACAAGCAATATCCGCCCAAAAATAGCGTAAAGTCGGGGCCAGAATCTCCGCTTGAGACTGGGGCAAATTTAACGGGGAGGCCATGAGTAATTGCATCATAAAGGGATGAGAGCGATCGCCCATCCACTCGCGCGACAGTTCCAACAATTGCGGCCATCCCGGGACCGACTCAATCCGATGGGTGCAAATCTCTAAAAAATGCCGACCTTCCCGATCCGTGCGATAGTGAAACACTCGGTAGGGGTGAGGATGACTCACTAAAGAACCAGTCGTGATATCATAGATGCCATGCTCTGAGGCGACATCCTGGACGTGTAAATGTCCCGTTAACACCAGCTGTACCCCTGCCTTTTGTAGCATTTCCACCAGAATTGGTGCATTGTCTAACATATACCGCCTTCCCATCGCGTGTTGGGATTGGCCCGGTAAATGTTCTAAAACATTATGGTGAATCATCACTATCACCCGTTCATCTGACGTGACCTGATCCAATACCTCTTGCAACCACTGCAATTGCTGTAAATCCATCCGCCCAAGTTGCTTGCCATTTTCGTCAAATTGGTTAGAATTAAGACCAATGAGCCGGACTCCAGGTAAGACCTCATGGCTGTAGTAAAGTTGCTCGGGATTGTGATAACCAAATTGACGATAATAATAGGGAAAATCGCCCAACCCAATCGATTTTTTATCCGCGATCGCCACGGGCACATCATGATTTCCAGGAACTACATACGCAGGAAATGGTAATTTTGTCAAGCGGTTTGCTAACCATTCATGATTGGCCGGTTCTCCATGCTGAGTTAAATCCCCAGGGAGGAGTAAAAAATCAAGATCTAGTTCAGCTAAATGGGCCAGAGCAGCTTCTAAAGCCGGGATACTCACTTCAACCAAATGAAACCGGCTGGGGTGATCTAAAATCGTTTCCGGGACAGCAACGTGTGGATCGCTGATCACAGCAAATTTAAAATCTCGAACGGTTTTCTTTTCCCAAAATTTCCCAGTCATAAGTTATAAAATAAAAAACGCAGAGTTGAAGAATATGAGGAATCAAAAAATGGCTATCACTGTCCCCCAGGATTGACCTCTAATTCAGGTTTTTCAGGACCCATAAAATTCGGAGTGCATGGCCCAATTCCGTTGTTTTCCCCTGGGTTTGATAGCCTCCAAGTGGAACTCAACTGGAGTCTAAACTGTATTTAGTTTACCAAGGAAAGCAATGAGTGACGCTGAAAATCCCACCAACCCTAAACCGGAACCGATCGCACCCCAAGAATTGAAACAGATAGAACCGGCTTTTCAAGCGGGTGATCCCATCGGGAACCCGGAGATATCCCCCACAAATTTAGACCCACAAGAAGAGGACTGGGAAACGGTAGAATTTCCCAATGCCATCAGTCTTGATGCCTTATTGGTAAACAGTCAGGAAGAAGAACCCATCCCCCAGATCCTCAGCCCGACTGAATCCATTGGGGAGGCGATCGCCCGCATCAAAGCCCCCTCCATCTCCTCAGCAGCGTCACCCGAAGCGGTACTTGTAGAACAACTGCAACAAGAAAACTTGGAACTTGATGGCAGAATTGAACAACTTGAAACCCTGCTGCATGAATGTAGACAATCCTTGCAACAGCAGCGATCGCAAGCTTTAGATCGCCAAAAACTCTTAGACCGGCGTACTCTGGAACTCAAAAGTATCACCGGCCAAATCGAACAATTGTCGGAACATATCCAATCGGCGACCAAACAGATCCAACAACAGCAACAACAAATCGCCTACTTAGGGACCCAACTACAAACCAGCCAAGAAATTAGAGCAAAACTGGAACGGGAATGCGCCCTGACCCAGCAACGGTATCACGAACAGTCCCAGATTTTAGTTCAAACCCAAACCACCTGTCAGGACCTGCGAGCTCGCCTGCATCGCCAGCAACGCCACACCTTGCAATTTAAGGCAGCCCTGGAAAAATGTATTGAGACCCCTTTAGAAAAAGCCAACGCGATGGCCTCCCTACGGCAGTCCACCTTAGAAGAACCCACGGATCTTCTCGAAACTGGCGCAAAAGAGGCGATCGCTAACCCGAATCCTGCTAACACCACCCTATTCCCCAAAGCGGACCCGATCAAACCTTGGTCCCTTGCGGATGCTGATGAAGCCGAACCCAGACAGCAACCCGTCCCCAACGTGAAATCCGGGGCAGATTTATCAAAAATTCGCCTGCCTTTATCTGCTAAGGGAGAGCATTTAAAACCCTTTCCCTCCCATATTCCAGCCCAGGAACCTATCCTAGAAAAACCTTCTAATCCTAAAGAAACCCAATCTCAAGACGCAGAAAATGAGCAACCTGTCTGGGAAGATTTAGACTCATTGATTGAGAAGCCCCACTTAGAACCCAAACGCGATCGCCCGGTGATTTTGGCCCCGGCAACTCCCGTCTTATCCCTGCATATTCCCTCTGTCCCTGTGGTTTCTCCCTTAACCGACAGAATAGGCGATCGCACCCCAGACCCTAATATCAAAACCAATCAAACCCCTGCCCCTGTTCAGCCCCAACCCCTCCTCACCGGCAATAGTGAGATGCAACTCTTATTACAAGCGAAAGCCTTCTCCGAACAATCCCAAAGTCCTACTCCCTCCCCCATCCAATTGCCCGGAGAACCCCCTCAAACAGGGCAGGAACAAGCCAATTTAGGGTCAAATATCCCCTCCACCAGTGGCGGGGGGTCAAACCCATCGATTTGGCCTGCACCCATCGTCTATCCCGTGCGATCGGCCCAGAAAAAACGCAACTCCTTCTCAGCGGTAGAATTACCCAGTTTCTCAAATAAAAAATAACCCAATTGACGGGGGTTCAAACCCCCGTCGAGTCTTAACCCCTGACCCCTTCTTCTACGGTTTGATTTTTTTTGCCCAAATTCCAGCGCTTTAACTCGCCCTGAGGGCGTCCTAGTCCATCGGTTAGGGCATAACTTTTAGCCAATAACCATAGCCATAACCCTGGAAATCGGGGTTCTAATCCTGGTTGAATAGTGCGCACAAATCCAGGTAACCAACCTAATAACCAACCTAATAGAGAAATCAGGGTAAAGTACAAGTAACTGCCTACCCACCGCAGCAGATCTTTGGGTCCGGCTAATTCCCAAATCCACAACAATAGGGATGGGTTTTGCCAAGCGGCTTTGAGTGCGAGTCGATGAAAGGTCAGCCAGTCTACGCGGTCTTTAATAAAGGTATCAGCTACGGGTCCCGGTTCCCCGGCTAAGACCCCAAAAAATGTATTCAGCATAGAGTTAATCCGTTCGGGGGGTAAGAACCGACCCGTTGGCACCATCATCCCTTTAGAAAATAGCCAAGTTACGGCAACATTGCTTTGAAAAGCGCGAATTTGGTTTAAGTGACGCGACTCCAATAAATCATGTTTAAGGGCAGTATCGAGTAGAGTGGTTAACCGGGCCATATTGCGGACCAGGGAACCAAATCCGGTGAAGACTAGGGGAGATTGTAAAGAGGCGGCATCTCCGATCGCCATCAACCGATCCACGGCCACCCGGCGATCGTGACTTGCCACACTAAAATATCCCGGAATATAGCCAAATGTGGCTTTTTTCCACTCTAGGCGATCGAGATCGCAGCGCCGATACTCCGGCAGAATGGTAAAAAAGTCCTCATACATTTCTAATAATGAACCCGGGTTATCGGGGTGAACCTGATGGTAGTGAAACAAATAAAAGGTGAGTTCTGAACCAGCTGCCGGGAATAACTCCCAAATGAGTTGTCGTCCCCGGGAAATGTCCCCATGACTGTTGAGTACATCTCCATATTGGACATCCCAAACGCCCGGTTCAAACCCATCGGCAATCACAGCCCCCACCGTGGGACAGACACTATCAAAGGTGCGACTGCCGTTGAGTTGCCATGCGATCGGGGAAGCCGTTCCCATTGCATCCACCAACAGGCGACCCCCAGCCACTCGGTCCTCCCCTGTTGGGAGATGTTTGGCCTTGATGACTGCTTGTTGGGGTTCAATCTCAGCGGTAAGAAATTCCGTCTCATCCCAAATTTCCCCCCCCGCTTCTCGGAGTTTTGTCCCACAAAGTTTCAGTAGTTTTTCAGCATCGATCGCAATATTTAGAACCGTCGGGGTATGTAGAATTGCCGCTTTACATTGGGGGGGATTATTAGCATCAAAAAATTTATGAAACCCATCTTTATATTCACAGGCAATTACACTTTCAAATTCGGCTAGGGTAAATAAACCCAAGTCAATCAAATTTTGAAATTCTCCCCGGGAAATATTCCATTCCCGGTTCATCCGACCAAACGGTAACCGTTCCAACAGGAGAACCCGATAACCCAGTCGCGCCATAACTGCCGCATGAATTACCCCCAAGGCACCGCCAATATAAATTAAATCGTAGGGGGGAGGCATAAAAGATTCACTTTGGGGTTTTTGAAAGAGAACCTGTTTAGGTTCTTGGGGATTGCGAACTCCTTCGCGCCACCGTTGTTCCCACCAGTAAACCCGCTTGAGGTCATATTCTCCGTTGGGAATTTTTTGAAAATATTTAACCGTGAGGGGGTAATCAGAAGCTAACGCTTCAAAGATAGTTTGTTCAGATAAGTTGATTTCCGGAGGTTTAGGATAGTAGCAGGGAAACCGATCTCTCACCTGACGAGTCAACCCCGCCAGGATTTGTTTTTCCCGGGGAATAGGTCGTTGAGACCATCGGAATACTTTAAGGTAGGCGGTTCTCTGAACCGTCCAGGCAAAGATAGACAGTTCCGGTATATCTCCCGGTTCCGTGGCGGATGGGTTGAGTTCTTGACAAAATTCGAGTCTTATGCCATCACGGGTAAGGAGTTTTTTTCCAGAGTCCGGAGTGAAGTCCTGATGCAACCAAGTCCGAACCGCTTCGATATCCGGTGTGGGAACTTCTAAATAGAGGATTTCTTTCATGATGAGCGAAATTTACTCCGATAAATCGGCTAAAAATAGGGTTGACAAGGGGGAAAAGTGCGCTAAGATTCCGGTTACAGAATTAAAATTCCTTAAAAAAAGTTAAGAAACTCATCATATTGATTGATACCCAGGAGATCTGCGGATTAACCATGAATTATCCCATTCCCACGAGTCCACAAGAACTGGTTGCGCTGCGGCACCAGCCTATTGATGAAGAATTAGTGGCATCAGCGATCGCGGGGGTGATAAAAATCGCCAGGGCGCAGGGGAAGTCCTTGGAGGAAGTGACGGCAGAAGTTTTAGCCGATGACTCCCTACTCGACTTACATCAGCGACGGTGGCTGAGTGAATTAGTCTCTCAAGCCTGGGATAGTCTAGGGTAGCCAGAAATAGCGCCCACCCTTACCCTATTCTAGGTCGCAGGATGACCGAGGATCTCCCCCATTGGATTCGGGGATGTCCAGAGGGTGGCATCCTGATTCTTGCCGTTTCCCTTGCAGTCGCCCTAGCCTTCTTCCAGGATTGTGATCCGGTAGAATAGCTGACTCTAGTTGATTGAACAGACTTCTGGGTTCGGTGTCAACTGCAACCCGCCACAGTTCTACAGAATACCCGCGATCGCTCTTCCGGTGCGATCGCGGGTATAATTTCATCCCCCATTCAGCATAAAATCATCTCCAGTTCCTTCGTTCATTAGACAAGATCCGACCTTGGATAAACTCTTACGCCTATCCACCCTGATCGATCGCCTCAATGAATATATCGGACGGTTCATGAATGGGCTAGTCCTGCTGATGGTCCTCGTTGGCGTCTGGAACGTCATCGGTCGCTATCTGGGACGTGCCGTGGGTCAAAATTTGACCTCCAATGCCCTGATTGAAACCCAATGGTATATTTTTGACCTAATTTTCCTATTAGGTGCAGCTTATGCCCTCAAGCATGATGAGCACGTTCGGGTTGATGTTTTTTATAGCAGTTGGTCACCCAAACGAAAAGCCTTATTAGACTTAATTGGCACCCTGTTATTCCTCATTCCTTTTTCGATTTTGGCGATATTTTTCTCTTGGAATACCATCGCCGCATCCTGGGCGATCGGGGAAGTTTCCCCAGATCCAGGGGGATTACCCCGCTACCCCATTAAAACGGTTATTCTCATCAGCTTCTTCCTCCTTATTCTCCAAGGAATTTCTGAAGCGATTAAAAAGTTTGCTATTTTCCAAGGCTGGCTAACCCCCCAAGAGGAACGTCATGAATCTGAGTTATGACTATCAATGGCTAGGCCCTGCCATGTTTGCCGGTGCCTTAGTCCTCTTATCCTTTGGCTATCCCGTCGCGTTTTCTCTCGGTGGTGTCGCCATCATATTTGGTCTAATCGGGATGGCTTTAGGTGTTTTTGATCCCGTTCTGTTAAACGCGATGCCCTTGCGAATCTTTGGCATCATGGAAAACTATACCCTCCTCGCTATCCCCTACTTTATTTTTATGGGGGCGATGCTAGAAAAATCCGGCATTGCCGAAAACCTATTAGAAACAATGGGGATTCTGTTCGGGCGTTTGCGTGGGGGATTAGCCCTAGCCGTGGTCTTAGTCGGGGCATTATTAGCCGCTACCACCGGCGTTGTGGCCGCAACTGTCGTGGCGATGGGATTAATTTCTCTACCGATTATGTTGCGATATGGCTATAACAAACAACTGGCAACCGGAGTAATCGCCGCCTCGGGAACCCTCGGACAAATTATCCCCCCTTCCGTCGTATTAGTGGTGCTTGGGGATCAGTTAGGAGTTTCTGTAGGGGATTTATTTATCGGTTCATTAATCCCCGGATTAATGATGGCCGGTGCCTTTGCCTTGCACGTCGTAATCATTGCCTTTTTACGGCCTGATTTAGCCCCCGCATTGCCCTCAGAAGTCCGCACCATGACTGGGACCAAATTATTCATGCGCATCGTCACGGTCATGATTCCCCCGACCCTGTTAATTTTACTGGTCTTGGGTAGTATCTTTTTTGGAATTGCCACCCCTACGGAAGCTGGTGCTGTCGGTGCATTGGGTGCACTTATCCTAGCCGGGGCCAACCGTAGACTCAGTTGGGCATCTGTTCAAGGCGTCTGTGACATTACCCTCCGGACCACCACAATGGTAATGTTTATCCTCATTGGTTCTACCGCATTTAGCCTAATTTTCCGAGGCTTACATGGGGATAGTTTTATGTTTGATTTACTTACCAACTTGCCTGGGGAAACTACTGGTTTTTTGGTAGTCAGTATGCTGACGGTTTTCATCCTGGGGTTCTTTATCGATTTCTTTGAAATTGCATTTATCGTAGTTCCCCTATTTGTCCCCGTCGCCCAAACATTAGGCTTAGATTTAGTCTGGTTTGGGGTCATTTTAGGCGCAAACCTCCAAACCTCTTTTCTAACTCCTCCATTTGGGTTTGCCTTATTTTATCTGAGAGGTATCGCCCCACCGGAAGTCACAACGGGCGATATTTATCGCGGGGTCATCCCCTTTATTTTGATTCAGCTTTTTGTCTTGATTCTGTTGATTATTTTTCCGGGAATTGTGAGTTTTTTACCCTCGCTCTCTTAACGTTTTCTCCTGAACTGGATTGTGCAAAAAAAACACCCCCAAAGGAGTGTTTAAATGGGTTAAAAGTTGCTAAATCTAGTTCAGGAATCTTTGATTAACTTAAGGAAACTGAACTGCGGGAATAGGAAGCTCGGAACGTCGGATGAACTTTGCCTTGGATGCGATTCCAGTAGTTGGAAATATCGGTAGACAGACCCACTTCCGCAGCCACTCGACCGAGCATAGCCTGTTGACGTTTCTTAATAGACCTGCCATTGGAAAGGGTCAAAGCCCGAGCTTTTTCTTCTAAATTCGCGACCCATAATTGATCGACAGGTGCGGTGGGAATGAAGGAGGGAGTCTCGTAGCTTTCTTTAACAACCACCTGAGCAGGACCTGTAGAATAGCTGGCCCCGCGATACATCAGTTCAGGGGTTGGTTCCTCCATCGGATACGCTTGGGCATTGTTTAACCGCCAGTGTACGCCCCGATATTGACCTGTCATTACTAGGGGGTTGTTGGGGGTGGGAACGGCGTTGGATTCATAGCTAATCCCACGATAGGTAAGTTTCATGCGCGTCTTCTACTCCTAAAACAGTGTCGTGATCGAGTAAGCCGCGTTCCTTCGGGACAACTCCCTACTTCCGTCCCTGCCGGGAATCTAACAATCTGATAGTTCGTAAAACCCGTAGAGATGAACGTATGAATAATTTCTGTATTAATTTTTACAGTTTTGCCAGTCTGTGTCAAGTATTTCAGGATACCTTTACAAAACTTGACAAGGTGCAGGAGAGGGGAGAACAGAAGCGATCGCCCATTGCCTCTCCCTTCCCTCATTTCCAGTGGTTCAACGCAAAAAAAGACACCCTTGGTAGGTGTCTTTTTTAACTGCGAATCGCAGGGATTTAGCCTAAATAAACCTCTTGCTTTCAGGGGAGCATCGATCCCCCCAAATCCCCTTAAAAACGCCAATCGGCTTTTTACACTTCGGCAAAAAGTCTAAATGAGTGCGCTTTAGTGGGCAGATCCGTTACCGTGATAGTTATCAGAATCGTAGAAGCCGTTTTTGGTGCCAAAAAATAGGCAGGATACGATAAAAACAATGCTCAGAATTGGCAGAATTAATTTGATATCCATAAATTTCCAGTAACAACAAAACCAGGATGAATGAAACCCCAGGGACTATTGTAGAACCTGAATGGCTGGCCCGTCCATCTACGGACGTCGCACCGGCTTTAATTGGTTGCACTTTAGTCCGGCAACTGCCCGATGGTCAACGAATTCGGGGGACAATCGTAGAAACTGAAGCCTACGAACCGGGAGACCCAGCCAGTCATGCCTACCGACGGCCCACCCCGCGTAATCAGGCTATGTTTGGGCCACCAGGAACGATTTATGTCTATCTGATTTATGGGATGTACCACTGCCTGAATATTGTATGCGATCGCCCCGGGGTTGCCAGTGCGGTCCTGATTCGCGCTTTACAACTGGATGGGATGCCACCGGGGATCCAGACGCGGGAAAAATTAGCTCGCATTGCCGCAGGACCCGGGAAACTCTGTCGGACCCTACAAATCGATCGCAGTTTGAACGATCGCCCCTTACAAACAGGAGGTCCCCTGTGGTTGGAACATCGGCCCCCAGAATTTCAGCACCCGTTAAACCAGGGGACCCTAAGCTTGGTTCAAACCTACCGAATAGGGATTTCCGTGGGAACCGACTTGCCTTGGCGCTGGTACTTGGCAAATAGTCCAGCAGTCTCGAAACCTTAAAGATTTGATGGGATCTATAAAAACTCGCACCCTCTTCATAGAGCGTTCCGTTAGAAAAGGGTGGGGGCTGCGCTTAAATCTCCAAAGGTTCTCCGCGTTCAGTAAATTCCACCCTCTGGATTTGCCACTGGGGATTTTCCGTTAAGGTTCGTTCCAGACTGTCGAAGAGGGAAAACCGCTCACAGCTAGATAGGGAGACAAATTGCCGTTGAGAATTGGGATCCGCCCGCAGATCCACCGTGGCAACTCCCGTAGTGTTATCCACAGTGACCCGATAACCGACAATATCAAAATCTACTGTCCCGGCATTTTGGATCACTTCACCGACTGCCGCCTCAATGGGGCGATCGCTGGGAACCGACACCGTTTGCGGCAACAATTCTTGACACTGGGGGTCCGCTTCGTAAATCGTTACGTTCGCCATCGCCACGGACTGGGGTTGTTGGGTATCCGGAGAAACCGCCCCATTGGAGGGGGATGAGGGCATCCCCGGGTCCGTGGTGGTGGGTGGCGTCCCACAGCCCGTCACGGACAATAACATCACGAGAGTGATGCCAATGATCGGCTGGGCTATATATTTTTTGAGGATAGAATTCGCGTGAAAAACTTTTTGCATGGCTACTACCTGGACTCGCCGCCACATTATTTCTTTGGCTGATTTTGTTTCTTCAGAATACGATACGGTGCTGCAAACTGCCGCTAGTTTTGGGGAGGTCCTCTCCCGACGCATGAAAAAAGTGCCGACTCTGCAAGGGCAGGTGGTGGCTAATTTATTTTTTGAACCCTCTACCCGGACCCGCAGCAGTTTTGAACTGGCAGCCAAACGACTCTCGGCAGATACCCTAAATTTTGCCCCCGGATCCTCTTCCCTGACGAAAGGGGAGACGATTTTGGATACCGCCAAAACTTATTTGGCAATGGGAACGGATTTGATGGTGATTCGCCATCGGGAGGCGGGAGTTCCCCAGGCGATCGCCACGGAAATGGACCGACTGGGTTCACGGGTGGGGGTTTTGAATGCCGGAGATGGGCAACATGAACATCCCTCCCAAGGATTGCTCGATTTGTTTACCATTTGCTCTGTGCTGGATCGGGACCGCCCTCGCCTGGAACTGCTGCAAGGGAAAAAAATTGCGATCGTCGGGGATATTCTGCATTCGCGGGTCGCGCGATCGAATATTTGGAGTTTGACAGCAGCTACAGGGGCTGAACTGCATCTGGCGGGACCTCCGACCCTCCTACCTCAACTGTTTGCAGATATGGGAGTGGGTAGAGCGGGTCAGTTATCGTTACATTGGACGGTAGAAGAAGCCCTGGAAAATGCCGATTTTGTGATGACTCTGCGATTACAAAAAGAGCGGATGAGCCAGCATCTTTTGCCCAGTTTGCGGGAGTATCATCAGCATTATGGAATTACTCGCGATCGCCTTAAACTCTGTAACCCGAATGTCAAAGTGTTACATCCAGGTCCCGTGAATCGGGGAGTAGAAATTAGTTCCGATCTGATGGATGACCCCCAGTTTAGCCTGATTTCCCAACAAGTCACGTCCGGGGTGGCAGTCCGCATGGCGTTGCTCTATCTGATGGGGGGCGGCAAGGTTCAGTAGAATGAACCGAGGGATTTTAAACTGAGGGGTAACTGACCCTAACCCCTGCATCAACGATGACCAATCCAACCTTATCAAGCCCGGTCCCGGATGCGATCGCCACCCCAAAAGGCGATCGCTTTGCCCTGACTTTTGCCCCCCTCTCCCTAGAGGAAGTTTATGCCTTAGCTGATGACCCTGGCAATGGGGCTGTTGTGGTCATGAGTGGCATGGTTCGCAATCAAACCGATGGGAAACCCGTCGTTGCCCTAGAGTATCAAGCTTATGCACCAATGGCAGAGGCGGTTTTTCAGCAAATAGCGGCCTCAATCCGGTCTACTTGGCCCGATGTGCAGCGCGTGGTGATCTTTCATCGCATGGGGCGCTTACAAATTGGTGAAATTAGTGTCTTAGTGGCGGTGGGTTCTCCACATCGGCGGGAGGCTTTTGAAGCCTGTCAGTATGCGATCGATACCCTCAAGCACAATGCCCCCATTTGGAAAAAAGAACATTGGGCTGATGGTTCTAGTTCGTGGGTGAGTATTGGCGCTTGTGAAACCCAGGATGAATAACCAGAAATCCACTGGTTAAGAGGGGATAATCGCTGAAAATTCATAAGCTGGGGAAACAATTGACCTGTTCACGAGTCTTGCACTCCATAGGGACAAACCCAAACCTGCCATTCACCCAACTCCCGGAAACGGGAACTTTTGCTAGGATAAAAGTGTCTCCAGTGCCTGGAATGTTATAACACTCATTCCAACCCCATCAGCACCCTTTCGACAGGAAGGGACTTCGGGCAATCATCCGGAACTTAAACGCTGACACTGCCAATTGTGCCGTTACCGGGTAAACAGTTGATGAATACCCCCTTAATTCGGATGATGTAAAAGTCTGAAATTGCCAGACTTGTCTAAAAGGCAAACATCAGGGTAACGGTCGGCCAAGAGAACACCTACGGGTTTCGGAGAGTTCCAGCGGATTATTATTTATCCAGGAAAAAAACTCTCCATATTCTCGCCGTAAATGACGGGGTTTCCGACCCGTTTTTAACAGATGAGTTACACTCCTTCTACATCCTGGCAAACGGGTGAGGCCACTAATTCTCCAGCCTCAGTGCAACCAGATAAACTGTCAAATTACGATTTAGTCCTGCGCTGTCAGGAGGGTCTGAGTCCGGACCGTTCTGCCTTTGCTGAACTGCTACGCCGCTATCAGTCTCATGTGGATAAAATTTTGTACCACTTGGCTCCTGATTGGCAAGACCGAGCAGATTTAGCACAGGAAGTTTGGATTCGGGTTTACCGCAATGTCAAACGGTTAAACGATCCGGTTAAATTCCGGGGTTGGTTGAGCAGAATTGCCACCAATTTGTTCTACGATGAGCTACGCAAGCGCAAGCGGGTGCGCGACCCCCTCTCTTTAGATGCCCCTCGGATGTTAGAGGATGGGCAAATGGATTGGGAAATAGCTGCGGATGAACCGGGTCCCGAAGATGACTTAACTACTCGCGAATTTTACGACCAATTACGCGCCGCGATCGCTGATTTACCGGAAGTATTCCGCACGACTATTGTTTTGCGGGAAATTGAAGGGTTAGCATATGAGGAAATTGCTGAAATTACCGGCGTTTCTCTCGGCACAGTAAAATCCAGAATTGCCCGCGCCCGTCAGCGTCTGCAAGTTCAACTTCAAACTTATTTGGACAGTTAGGCGTCGGGTTGCGGTGTTTGAAACGCAAGTTTTTCATATAACGTAACGTTGTATTTTCCAACGTTAGACGCCCAATCTATTCAGATATGATTATTAGTAAACAAGCTTGCAGTTGTGATTATTATTCAGGGTGCATTATCCAGTTTGATTTGGTGGTGGTGTTGACATGAATCCTAACTATGAATCCCATCACACTCCTAAAAAACCAGCCCTAGGGGGTTCACGATCTTTTAACTTAACCGATCGCAATCAGCCAATGGCACTATGGAATTCCGTGACCCCACATTCAGCCCAGCTCGACGATGATCTCACCGCCGATCAATTTGAATTACTCAGCGCTTACCTTGACGGTGAAGTAACGGACACCGAACGGGAAGAAGTGCAGGGCTGGCTAGAAGATGATGCCTCACTTAAACACTTACATTCCAGACTTTTAACCCTGCATCAGGGATGGACTGAGCTACCGGCACCGCCGGAGACCCAGCCGGTTGATTCCTTGCTCAGTGCGGTTTTTAGTCGAATTGACGAAATCGAACAACAAGAATCTGTCACCACCATCGTTACGGATCACACTGGATCTGCTATTTCTGCCGATCGCGTTGAGTTGCTCAGTGCCTACCTCGACGGTGAAGTAACTGATACCGAACGTCAGCAAGTTGAAACCTGGCTCTCGACGAATGCCTCACTCCGTGACTTACATTCGAGACTCTTAACGCTGCATCAGGGGTGGACTTCCCTTCCGGCCCCATCACAGGCACAACCTGTCGATGTCTTGCTCAGTGCAGTCTTTAGTCGGATTGACGAAATCGAACAACAAGAAGCCGTCACGCCTCTTGTTGCCGATCGCCCAGTTGCCACAATTCCTGCCGATCGCGTTGAGTTGCTCAGTGCCTACCTCGATGGTGAAGTAACTAAAACGGAACGTCAGCAAGTTGAAAGCTGGCTCTCCAGTGATCCGTCATTCCGAGACCTCCATTCAAGACTTTTAAACCTGCATCAGGAATTAGTTTCCCTACCGGCACCATCACAGGCACAACCTGTCGATGTCTTGCTCAGTGCAGTCTTTAGTCGGATTGACGAAATCGAACAACAAGAAGCCGTCACGCCTCTTGTTGCCGATCGCCCAGTTGCTGCGATTCCTGCGGAGCAATTTGAGTTGCTCAGTGCCTACCTCGATGGTGAGGCAACTTCTGCCGAATCTCAGCAAGTTGAAAGCTGGCTCTCCAGTGATGCTACATTCAGACAGGTCCATTCAAGACTTTTAAACCTCCGTCAGGAATGGGTTGCCCTTCCGGCACCATCAGAAGCACAACCTGTCGATGCCTTGCTTAGTGCAGTCTTTAGTCGGATTGACGAAATCGAACAACAAGAAGCCGTCATGCCTCTCGTTGGCGATCGCGCCCTTGCCGCAATTCCTGCCGAGCAATTTGAGTTGCTCAGTGCCTACCTCGATGGTGAGGCAACTCATGCCGAATCAGAACAGGTGGAAACCTGGCTCTCCCGTGATGCCACATTCAGACAGGTCCATTCAAGACTTTTAAACCTCCGTCAGGAATTGGTTTCCCTCCCGACACCATCAGAGACACAACCTGTCGATGCCTTCCTCAGTGGGGTCTTTAGTCGGATTGACCAACTCGAACAATTGGAAGCTAAAATTCCAGTGGTTTGTGAAGGAGAAAATGCCGCCATTGCTGCGGGACGATTTGAATTAGTGAGTGCTTATATCGATGGCGAGGCAACTCAGAGCGAACGTCGTCAGGTTCAAGAGTGGCTCGATCGCGATCCCGAGGTGAAACGCCTCTATTTGAACTTGATTAAACTGCGCGAAAGTGTGCAAGTTATGCCTGTTCCTGCGCCGGTGCAACCTGTGCAAGAAACCGTCCAGAACTTGTTCCGACGCCTCGATCGCCAGCGTCAGCGGCGGGTTTTATGGGGTGGCGTCGCGATCGCTGCCTTGGTGTTAGCCGGGTTATCAAGCCTCATTTTCCGCGATCGGACCTACAGCCCTCAAATGGCAACGGTCCCCGCAGAAACCCCAACGCCTTCTGAACGCTTGATGATTGCCTTAAATGGTTCAGTTGTCGAGATTCCGGAAGCTCCGGAAGCGACAGAACCCAAACCCATTGAATCCCGCGCTTTGTTTGTGGAATAATGAGATAAACTCAATCGGAATCAGGACTCACAAGGTTAAGGGTGAACTGGGGGATTCCTGGGATGGGATCGAGTTGATGTGAACGGGGCAAAAATCATACAAAAATACCAGAGATTGGGTGAAAAGAACAAATCAAACGGGTGTTCTGATCGGCGATCGCCCATAGCTAAAGCTGCTCCCTTCTGCAAAGGATGGAAATAGGCTAAAGCTATGGGCTTTTGCTTGCAACCCGCTATAGAATCTCTATTATCAAATCCGGTTGTGCAAGACCTACTTTACTCTTAAACCCGCGCAAATGAGCTAGTCTGTAAAAACCTCTTTTCATAACCGATACGGAAAACCGAACGATTTATCTAGGGTATCCGTAGAATCTCGGAACCCAGTTTGAAAATAAAACCAATAGATGAAAGCCCCAAAGTGGGTGAAAAAACTGAATTGCTGATTCCTACGAATTTTTAGGGTACGGATGAGCAAGGGAGTCTGGACAGTAAACGTTAAAAACCCCCTTTCTTTACCTAATCTTTACACATTCGCCCTAACAGAGGACCAGAAAGCCGGTTTCTTGTTCTGTGAATTGCAAAACCCCGAATTAATCCCTTAGAGGAGCAGTTCAGAGGTTAAAAACATTGTCTCAACTCCATTGCGATGAGCGATGAAGGGCTTCTTCTCCGTAATTTTACGGTCATCCTAAACATAACCGAACCCGAAGTTTAAACTGACTAATCTGGGCTAATGAAATTCCGAGCCAGGGAACATTCCTTGAGAGCTTTACCCTCTGTAGATAAAACTTTACGGAGTTTTTATCCATCCTGATTCTTGTCTCATTCGTTATGCCAGGGTTAGGTTATCTAATTTTTTTAGAGGGAATCGATAGAGCCATAACTTTACTAAAGATTTACACACATTTTCCTGTTATCTAGGGAACAATAGGATTGATATCATATCAATGACTTTATAGCATCCTCCTTTAGAAATAACCTCTCAATGGGAACTGTATCGATTGTAGATGCTCTATAGGGGATGACGAGAGAGGATCTTGAATCCCATACTTTAAGAAAGCGAAACCCTTACACAGGTTTTCCGTCTTTCGAGCCGGTAGGAGGGAGTTTCCGGGTGAGTGGATTTCCAGATATTCCATTTGTGGAGGGCTGGAGAGTCATAGAGTCATCGAAGCCTAACCCGCCTAAGTCAGAGTTACCAGGTTACATCCAGCAGTTTAGAAGCCCTTCCTCGCCGATAGAGCAATCACTCTGGCGATCGCGATTATTCCCTCGCGGACAAATTTTTTGAGGGGGCTTCATAAAAGTTAACCTCGGCGTGAGGAAGACTGGAAAAATTAAGGGGTGAAATTCAGGATAATTTTGAAGCATTTAAACGTCATTCTATTTAGTCTATACCGGAGAGGAACCCATGAATCTTAAACAGCTATTACAAATCACGATCGCCGGGGTTGTAGCCACCGCTATTCCCCTGATCAGCGCCCCAAAATCGGTTGCCCAGTCTGCAGCACCCCTCAGTTCCTTTCAGTGTCAGATTTCTCCCGATCAACTCTTTGTCACCCTAGCGGTTCGCCAAAATGGACAGGTGTCAGACCCCATGATCGTCTGGAAAACCGAGGAGTTTAGCGGAGCAGGATATACCCCCGAACGCCGCTGTACAGAAGTTACCAACCGCCTCAATAGCTTGTTACAGGAAAATAACCAGAGTTTAGAGGGACTTTACATGACGGCTGGATTAGTCAATGGTGAGGCGGTTCTCTGTGCCGTTAGCAGCACCCGAGCCGGTTGCAATACCAGAAATGTGCTATTTACCCTCAACCATGCCAACCGTCGTAACCCCAGCCAAATGTTAAGAAATCTCGCCAGTGCAGGGGTTGTAGGCAGCGGAAGCGCGATTCAAGAGTCCGGAGGACAACCCTACGTGGATTTACAAATCCTAGTCAATCAACTCTTTTAATCCTCCTATCCTTAGAACTTGTACAAAGCATTTTGCTGGAAATCGCCGAGGCTTGGCGAACTGGAATAGCAAGATTTCAGTCGATGGGTCCAGTCAGGAATAGAGAATCGAATTATGAGTCTGAAAACAATGGGCCGATGGGTTGCAGCCCTTTTACTGGCAACCCCAGGCAGTTTACTCCTATCCCCCAGCAGTATGGCGTCATCCCCCACGTCAGTGGTGTCTTTTGAATGCCACCCCTCGGATAACGTTTATACCCTTCGCGCGGTCCGAACCGATGGATCGGTATCAGAGTCGATGATTTCTTGGAGAAATCAAGGCTATCCGAGTGCCAATGATTCTCTGGCGAGCTGTCAGCAGGTGTCAAACCAACTGAATGCCGTGTTGCATAACAATGGCAATAGCCTCAGTGGGTTATATCTCACCGTTGGGCGAGTCAATGGAGAGATGGTGGTTTGTGCCGTAAATCGGACGGATGTCGGCTGCAATCGCCAGAATGTTTTGTTTGCTTTCAATGGCAATAACCGTGCCGAACCCGCTAGATTGCTGGGGGGATTACTTGGGACGGATAGCTTAATTAACCTAGTCGTAGTGGGGAATTTGTTGCAGGATTTTTCCCCCCTGCCTACGCTAGTTTTGACAGGGTAGTAGAGATTCTGTTTGAACCCCAAGGAGAAAAGAAGTGAGGAAAGCGTATGAGCTTTATCAAGATAGCCCGCGATTCGTGCCGAACGTGGGGCGATCGCGAAGCTTTACACCACCCGATCGCGCCGGTTGCCCACTCCGGGAGACTGTCCATTGGTAAATAACCTAGAGAGAGGTGAAACTTTCTCTAGGTTTTTTATTCAGAAAAATAGAGAGGAAACATTAAAGGTTACCGGAGCAATCCCTGCTCTCGGCAGAGCCCGTCACAAAAGCTTGATCCTTCTTCGGGGTCAAGGCGAATTACAATTCGAGGGCCGGGGTCTAACCTATTAGGAAAATACGGGCTTGAAGGGTTAAATTTTCTCCCCTCAAGCTGCTTGATTCAAAACTCTATATTACCCATTTTTATGTTATTATTTGGTCGATTTCCGACTTATTTGTTCGCTACAACGGGAGCAGTGGCGATCGCCTTGGTGGTGCGGATCACCCAGGCCCTCCCCCTGGTGGCGAGTGGCTCGTTAGCTCCGGAACAGGTGAATGCGATCGCCTCCCAAACCACGGTGATTATTGCCCAAGGATTACAAGAAGGAGACATTGAAGCTCGCCAAGAATGGAATCCCGGATCAGGGGTGATTGTGGCCCGGGATGGCAATACTTACTCGGTCTTAACTGCACTCCATGTCGTCAGAACCCGCGAAGTAGTTTATGGGGTCAGGACCAGTGACGGGAAAGTGCATCAAGTGGATGATGTGGAGACCCAAAGTAATATTATTCCCCTGGGGGAAGAACAAGGGGAGTTAGGCGAGACAATTCAGGGGCTTGATCTGGCGATTATTACCTTTACCAGCAATCAAGACTATCCTATTGCCGTGATGGGAGACTCTCACCCTATTGATCGCGGCGCACCCGTCTATATCTCCGGTTGGCCCAATCCTGAAGATGAAAGCGCCCGCCGAGTCCGCGAGTTCCGGGAAGGAAATCTTACGGACATTGCCAATCCGCCCTCGGATGATGGGGGATACAGCTTGCTCTATACCAACGAGACGAAGCGGGGGATGAGCGGGGGACCCGTTTTTAATCAAGATGGGGAGTTAGTCGGCATTCACGGACGGGGACGCGCTCAGGAAGACCGCTATTGTGTCGATCCGGAGTTAAGCCAAAACAATAGTTGTGGGATCCAAACCCTGCATTTTATCGATCGCGTCCAACGGGAGCAACTTACCCTCTCGTTTGCGAAACCCCCGGTGGATCCCGAGGCGATCGCCCACGGGATGACCAATATGGAACAGGCGGACACGATTGAAGATATTTATAAAGATTTTACTTTCTTGCGATCGCTCCTGCGGGATAGCCCCTCTGGGGGTTGCTCTAGCCTCTTACTCGGAGAACCCTGTAATTGAGACGCCCTTAATTTTCCCATTTTGGGACCGCTTCCGAGAGAATGAGATGGGAAACACCCTACCCCATTTCCCTCTTTTATGTGGCATTTTATCCCAGAGACCTTATCCACAGCTTGTTTTATCTGACTCGCATGAAAACCGCTATTGCTGGTGTTGTCGTCTTTCTCGTGACTCTGCCCTCCATTAGGGCAACTGCTTCCCCTGCCTTGATACTGAGGGTAGAACCCTCCCCGGCAGAGGACCGGCAACGGATTGAACTGACCACAGAAAGTCCCAACGCTCCAGCAAACACCCGCACCCTGGAGGGTGGGGCTATACGGACAAAGCCTGCCTACCCAGGTTCATTGAGAAAACAGATCTTTGATAACCGGATTGGGGAGCAACTCAGCCTCTCCGGGAATTTAGGGATTCTTTCCCCGGACAATGTTTCGGACTCCGCGAGGGATAATAGCCCGCTTCTCGTTACTCAAGACAATCCAAATCCCCCCCTATCCGAACAGTCGTCTCCGGTCAACGGGACCTTGGACAATCCAGACTCGCTTTTCCCCCTATCCCAGGGACTTCTCGATACCGATCCAATGGCCCAAACGACCTCAGTCTCGCAACTCTTTGATGTGCAACCCACGGATTGGGCATTTCAAGCCCTCCAATCCCTGATCGAGCGCTACCGTTGTATTCAAGGGTATCCAGACGGGACATTTCGGGGCGATCGGGCTGTAACTCGCTATGAATTTGCCGCTGGGTTCAATGCCTGCCTGGAACGGATGAATGAGCGGATTGCTAGTGCCGGGGAAGTCATTTCCCGCGATGATTTATCGGTCCTCGAACAACTACAACGGGAATTTGCCGCCGAATTAGCGACGTTAAAAGGTCGGGTGGAAAATTTAGAGGTGCGAACCGCTGAATTAGAGTCGCAACAATTTTCTCCCACGGCAGTGTTGGGGGGAGAAGCAATTTTTGCCTTAACCGGAGGGAGTGGGGGAGAACCCCCGGGAGAAGGAGAGAATAATCTCGTGTTTTCTTATCTCGCTCGCGTTGGGGTGGTGGCTTCTTTTACCGGGAGAGATAGACTCCGCCTAGAGTTATCTTCGGGCAATTTTGGCGATCGCGGTTTTGCTAGTCCGGAGTCTTTTAATACGGATATGGCATTGCTATCTTATCAAGGGGGATTTAGCGATCGCGTGGTTTTGGATAAGTTAGAATATCGCTTTGCCCTGAGCGATCGGGCGGTTGTTACTTTCCGTCCGGTTGGCTTTAGTTTAAGTAGTGTTCTCACCGCTAATTCCGGCTATTTTGATGCCGGTCGAGGTGCCCTGTCTCGTTTTGCCGAAGCGAGTCCGATTTTTAAAATTGGCAGCCTGGATGCCGGTGCCGGGGTGGATTTGTTACTCAGCGATCGCGTGCGATTACAGGCGGCTTATGGCACCCGCAATAGTAGTAGTCTCACGGAAGGCGCTGGGATAGTCGGTGGTGATCATAGTGCGACAGGGATACAATTGCTACTTAAACCCACCAATACTGCGATCGCGGGTTTAACTTATGTGAATGCCTACGCCAAAGATGGCCGCCTAGATACTTTCACCGGCAGTTTTCTCGCAGATACCGGCGGAATTATGGATGAACCAGCCCAGATTAATGCGATCGGGGGTTCCCTGCAATGGCGTTTTCATCCAAATCTCACTTTTGGTACTTGGGGAGCCTGGATGTTCACCAACTCCACCGTTTCCGATGCCTCTGCCACTACCACCACTTACCTTTTTTCCCTCGGATATTCCGACCCCTTCGGCAGACCCGGAGATTTGCTCGCCTTGCTCGTTGGTCAACCCCCAAAATTAGTGGATAGCACCGATTTATTTTTAGAGGAAGACCCGGATACCTCCCTGCATTTTGAAACCTTTTATCGCTGGCGTGTCAGCGATCGCATTTCTATTACCCCCGGCATCATGTTCATCACCAATCCCGAACATAATGCTAATAATGAAGATATTTTTATCGGCACCATTCGTACTACCTTCCGCTTTTAGGAAACTCATTTTATGTCTGAAAAAACTGCAAAATTAATCCTATCCCTGACTATATTTCCCATCCTGTTGGGACTCCTTTCATCCATCAAGGTTATCGCCCAAGAAACCGAACCCTGTTTAGTCGAAGCCAGACCCGGCACCAGTCCGGTTCCCGCTTGTCCCCCCAGACTCCGCACCCCCATTCAACCCACTTTTTCTGAAGAGGAAAGACGAGGATTTCAACAGCGAGGATTTGACAATTTTTTACGGGATGCCCTCAATGGAAATAGTGACCCGATCGGTGGCGGAACGATTGGCGGAGGTGTAGAAAGCGATGCCGGACTTGTACCGATTTCTCCTGAAGTTCGGGGCATTGGCCCGACTTTTGACCCGACTGATGTAATTATTCCTCGGGGTGGTGTGAGGGGGCGCTGACATCTCTAACCACTGATTACACCTAGTTTCACTGATTTTTATAAAATTTTAGGGATTTTTCGCTAAAAAAGGGAAATGGGGTTGACAGGGGGGATTGACTTTGATAAATTATTATTTATAATGGGAGGATTTGTAAAAATATTATTAGAGTCAACATCCCATTATGAATATAATACGACATCAAATCAAGAATTGCAATCCCCTTCACCCCAAATTTTTTGCGCCGTATTCCAGTGGAGGGGAAGAGGATGAAGGGAACGCTTCTACCTGTTCAGACCTTCATCCTGAGAACAATCAATTTGTTTTATCCCAAAAACAGAGTATAAGCGGGATTTTTGTTCTCATCCCAATAGCGATAGCCGACATTATCTAAAAAGGCTTGCCATTCCTGCATTTCTTCCGGCGGGACTTGCATTCCCACGACAATGCGCCCGTAGTCAGACCCATTATTCCGATAGTGGAACAAGCTGATATTCCAGTTGCGGCTCATGTGTCCGACGAACTTCATTAGGGCCCCGGGACGTTCGGGAAATTCAAAGCGGTAGAGTAATTCATTGTGAGCAAGGGGAGAATGTCCTCCGACCATGTGACGTAAATGTAACTTTGTGAGTTCGTCATCGGTGAGGTCGAGGGTTTTGAATCCATTGGCCTCGAAGGTTTCTACCATCTTAGCGGCATCGGCGCGGTTGGTGATTTGCATTCCCACAAAGATATGTGCTTCTTTTTGGTCGGCGATGCGATAGTTAAATTCTGTGAGATTTCGTCTCCCGATACAGTCGCCAAATTTGCGCAAACTTCCCGGTTCTTCGGGAATAGTAACGGCAAAGATTGCTTCGCGGCGTTCCCCAAATTCGGCACGTTCGGCAACAAATCGGAGGCGATCAAAGTTCATGTTTGCACCGCAGGCAACGGCAATTAAGGTTTCGCTTTGGATGCCTTCTCGTTCGACATAGGCTTTTGCACCGGCGATCGCCAAGGCACCGGCAGGTTCTACAATCGATCGCGTATCTTCAAACACATCTTTAATCGCCGCACAAGTATCATCAGTGCCGACGAGGATAATATCATCTACATATTGTTGACACAACCGGAATGTTTCTTCCCCGACTTCTCGAACTGCTACCCCATCAGCAAATAATCCCACTTGAGATAAGCGCACACGATGTCCCGCTTGGAGGGATTGGGACATAGCATCGGCATCTATGGGTTCAACCCCGATAATCTTAATTTCTGGACGTAAGCGCTTAACATAGGCGGCAATTCCCGAAATCAAACCACCCCCCCCGATCGCCACAAAAATGGCATGAATCGGTTTCTGATGTTGCCGTAAAATTTCCATGCCAATGGTTCCCTGTCCCGCAATTACATGAGGGTCATCAAAGGGATGAATAAAGGTTAATCCTTTTTCCGCCTCCAATTCCCGGGCATAAGCATAAGCATCATCATAAGTATCCCCATGCAACACCACTACTCCCCCACGGGATTTTACCGCATCTACCTTGACTTGAGGCGTTGTCACCGGCATCACAATAATCGCCTGGGTTCCCAGACGGGAGGCACCGAGGGCAACCCCTTGAGCATGGTTCCCCGCAGAAGCAGCAATGACGCCCTTTGCCAGGAGTTCTGGCGGCAGTTGCGCCATTTTGTTGTATGCACCCCGCAATTTAAAGGAAAACACGGACTGCATATCTTCCCGTTTGAGTAGGAGTTGATTATCCAGTCGGGCGGAGAGATTGGGGGCATACTCTAGGGGCGTTTCTTGGGCAACATCGTAGACACGGGCGGTCAGGATTTGGACCAGGTAATCGCAATACATGGGGTCAGGGGGGTTGGTAAAAACGGGATAATCTTTTATCTTACGCTACTGGTGTGACCGCTCTCTAGTCTCTGAGCAAAATTGCTAGGGTGTAGAACCGAGATTGAGGGCAGTCGGGTTAGGGGTAATGGATCCAAACCCTTGGTGAGGCGAAAAAAGCTTGAATTTGAGCGTTCAAAATATTCTCTGGGTTGCAAGATTAAGTTTCCCTAAAGAAACCGGCCATTTTAGAGGGGAAAAGCTATGATTGCAGACAACCTTTTTTATGGTGAGGATTCCGAATTGTGGATAAGTCCATTATTCAGTTAGTTGACGAGCTACCCACTGACAACATTACGGTAAAAGCGTTAAAGGCATTGGATTATTTGATGCCCGGTCAGTGGGATAATCTAGTTGGTTTTGACAATAGTATCCGAGCCATTACGGGAGAAAGTGACCCCCAGGTTATACAGAAGATTCGCGATCGGGCTGCCGCTTTGTATCAAGACCCGAAACAAGGGTATCAAACCGCCATCAAACTCTATCAGACGATTGACCGTGCTGATGCAGCCTTAGCAACGGCAGCTTTAGCCAATAAGGTGGGAGAAAAAATCAGTTTTCTGTCGTTTTTAAATAAAATGACGCCAAAAGCCGATACGACACAAACCATTGATTTATTGCTAAAAGTTGTTGTAGAACTGATTGCCTACTGCAAACTTAATGGGTTACCAAATCCCAATCCTCAACAATTTGCGGCTGCCTTGGCAAATAACTATCAAGATGCAGCTTTAATGCGAATGATGGCATTGGTTTGCATTGATGGCGTGTTGCCTCTTGGCCCCAATTTTCTAGGAAAAATTCACGAAGTGATGGCTGGGACAGAGGGAAATCTCATCACCGGAAATCCTATATTTGTAGCGGTGAATAATTTTATTCCCGGAAACAGTCCCTCGGATAAAGTGGGATTTATTAATCAAGGTTTTGCTGCGGTAGAAGGTTGGATGAATAACCTAGTGGCTAAAACGGGGGTGACGCCTCAATCTATTGTGCAAAGTTTAGGAAATTTCATTCAAATTGCTGATGATAACTTAGACTTTGTAGCAGTATTTTTAGACCAAACGACCAATTATTACGAACATACTGGCCTTCAAACTGTAGCCCGAAAATTGATTGTAGAGGCTAAAAATTCTATCAACTTAGGGGAACTACCCGAAGCGGGAAAAATTTCCTCGGGGTATGCGGTGGGTCAAACGGTAGAAGTTTGGGATGGAGAGGACGAGGATTGGTATGAGGCAACTATCCTCAAAATTAAAGAGGATGAATATTTTGTCCATTATGTGGGGTATGGTTCCTCTGATGATGATTGGATAGAGGAAGAAGATCTGCGCGATCGCAATTATTCGCCCTCAGATGACTATGATTATGCCGTTGGTCAAAAAGTGAAAGTTTGGGATGACGAAGAGGAGGAATGGTACACCGCCATCATCCAGGAGGTTAAACGCAAGCAATCTTTCCTGCATTATCTCGATTATGATTCCTCCTATGATGAATGGGTCGATAATGATGAAATCAGTTAAAAGATTGCGCCGAGGAATTGGGTAGAGAGACTCAATACTCTGGAAAATCAATTACCCATCAATAAAATCTAGGGTCAAGGTGGGTTGAACAAGGATCACCCACCTTTTTTTAATGAAATTTCTCCTAAATGTTACAGAATGAAGCTCGTCCTTGATGTATGACTGGGGTTTTGAGGGCGGGATTGAGAGAAGAACCTGTATATCTTATTTCGGCCTTGTCTCTTGACGGATGTGATTATCTTTCGTATAATTAGAGGCGATCGCAACTGGGGACAGTAAGGGGCGATCGCGCTCACATCTTACTGAATCTAGCTTCGATAAAATTGATGCTTGAGCCCGACTATTCTCTCCACTTAGAGGGAATCGTCTCGGGGAATTATTCGTATCCTACAAAAACAGTAAACAAGGGTAAATTTATGGTACAATCTTCAGCGGATAAAAAATTACCTTTATTAAATAAAATACCTGAACCTCTCAAAACCTTAATCAACAAAATCAGGGAGGATCATTATCCAGAGCTTTATGAACCCGAGGCTGATGAAACAGCCTCCCTAGACGATGCTTTAACCGACATTTTAGATGTTTTTCAAAACAGTGGAAAAACCTTGTGTCACCTTCGATATGTCTGGTTAGCCTTAATTTTGGCGTTAGTCGTCGAGCCAATAGTAGAGTCTTATCAGCCGCAAAATAATTTTACAAAAGCCACCTTAGAAGTTTTAGAGCGTTGGATATTTTTCCAAATTGACTCCACCCTATCATCCGCACAGTTAAATCTTGAATTACAACAAGATACAAACAAGTTAGAAGCCATTTTTTCAGACCCAATTGATCCAGTTAAAAATGGAGAAATAGCAAATTTACAAATTATTTCTGAATGCCGAAATGTTTTTAAAAATGCCATCGGGGTGCTAGATCGCGAGCAAGCGAAAGAAGCAACCTTAGCAATTTTAAAAGATTGTCTGGCAGGATATGCCATTTCCCCGGCTTCTTCGGAACGACGTCATTTATTTGACTGGTGGTTATTAGAGGTAGTTCCAGCCAGTTGGTATTTACTATCTCCACGGGCGCTTTATCTAGGAGAAGGGCTGGAAAATCCAGAAGAATTTCATTTAGAACGAATCAAAAAACTTCAAGAAATCAGTAGTCAAGTGAGGTGTATTTTTACAAAAAATTCGAGTATATAGAATTGAGAAAATAGAGGTGGTGAGAATTAGGAGTGTTGAGGCGATCGTCCTTTGCCAACCTCAGAGTGATCGCCACGATCCTGAAGTCACCACCGCCTCACAACTGCGCTGCCACATCCACACCATCCAACCTCCAGGCGATCTGCAAAAACTCGCCATCCTCCTCACCGATTGCCAACATCCTACCCCAAGGCTTATTACTTTGTGCTGCTCACTTTCTCATATAATCACCCATTACCATCCCTAAAAGAGCTAATATGGCTCCTTGATTTTTTTAACAAAATTCCGTAAAATTACTGATGCTTGGAAACATAAGAAAAGTTTTAATAAGTAATAAGCAAAATCCACTATAGACGGTAAAAAGCAAGCAGAGTTCCCAGAGCATCATACTCATTTAGCCATCCCTAGCCAGGAGTACCCATCGTGCCGATCCTCTTAAATAATCGCTATAAAGTTATAAAATCCCTGGGAAGCGGTAGTTTCGGCGAGGCATTCCTGGCAGAAGACACCCAGATGCCGTTGCAGCAAAACTGTGTCATTAAGCAACTCAAACCCCAAGTCAAACCCCAATTTTACCAAATCGTTAAAGAACGATTCAAACAGGAAGCCGCTACATTGCAAACTTTGGGGGAGCATAATCAGATTCCTCGGTTGTACGCTTACTTTGAGGATGCGGGAGAGTTTTACTTGGTGCAGGAATATATCAACGGTGAAACCCTAGAAGCGAAGGTGCAAAGGGAGAGTAAACTCAGTGAAAGTGCCGTTAGAGAAATTTTGACCAGTCTCTTGCGAGTGCTGGAGTACATCCACGGCAATAAAATAGTTCATCGCGATATCAAACCGGACAATATTATTTTGCGCCATCCCGATGGCAAGCCGGTTTTGATTGACTTTGGTGCGGTTAAGGAAGCCATGAGTACCCTGCTCAATACCCAAGGAAACGCTGTTAACTCGATTGTAATTGGTACTCCTGGGTTTATGGCTTCCGAACAGGCAACGGGTAGACCTGTTTATTCTAGTGATTTATATAGTTTGGGACTGACGGCAATTTATTTGCTCACGGGTAAGCTGCCGCAAGATTTGGCGACGGATCCCGTTACGGGAGAAATTATTTGGCGGCATGATGCGCCTGTCGTGAGTACCAGTTTAGGCGATGTGTTAGATAAGGCAGTTCGCTCCCACGCTCGCGATCGCTACTCTAGCGCAGGGGAAATGCTCTATGCCTTAGAATCTTTTACGCAGGTGCAGCCGAATACTCCTTATCCTGTGCCACCACCTACACCCATAGCAACAGCATCCCGCTTATCGGCATCAAAAAATAGACAGGGTTTGGTGATTGCTGCTGTTGTTTCTCTGGTTGTTTTAGGAATGGGGATGCGATCGCTTCCCTACTTATGGAAACCGAAAGTACAAGCCAAAGCCTTAACGATTGGAACGTTAAGCGATCCCAAGTACAACGGGGATTTAGCCGATTATTTGCAAAAAGAGTTAATTCCCAGTAATTTTATTGAATTTTTTCTGGGGAAAAAAGTAGGCTTGGCGATCGATGGTGAGCAGAATCTACCTTACCAAGAAGCTAAGAATCGAATAGCTCAGAAACAGTGGGATATTGCCTTTACCCTGTCTCCGATCATTTCTGTTGCTGCAAAAGATAATGGCTATAGGTTTGCCGCTTTAATGTTTCCTGAAAATCCACCTTATTATCAGTCTGCATTGTACGTCAGAGCCGACGGCGTTGCACATTTATGGTATGATTCCATTGGACAGGGTTCAATTCCTTCAATTGGGGAGGGGTATAGTCCTATGTTTCAGGTAGTACAG
>NZ_JAMXFC010000011.1 GCF_025370755.1 Laspinema sp. D2d
CCTCACCGCGCTTTACTACTTTAACTAACCCACCGGGGTTTGTCAAGCGTTTTTGAGGATTTTTTTTGACTTTTTGGAAAAAAAGTCTGGAAGCCATGCAGGGAAGGAGTTTCAGGTGACAAAAAATTTGGTATTTCCTCATACAGGAAACGATAAGGGGGCGATCGCAGTAAATTCTCAAGCTGCGTTGCCCCCTTGGATTGTCTTGGACCCTCTATTCCAGGGATGGTTATTAGAGGATATTGGTCGGGGCGATCGCACTACGAGCGCTATCTATATAGATGGAGTTCCCCCAGGAAAGGCGGAATGGATTGTCAAAGAACCGGGTGCATTGGCGGGATTACCGTTCGCCCGTCGCGTCTTTAGTCTGTTAGATTTGGCGGTGGAGTTCACTCCCACGATCGCAGAAGGGGAGTATTGCCAACCCGGACAGGTGGTCGCTCAAATCACCGGCCCTGTGAATGCCCTTTTGACAGGAGAACGAGTTGCTCTGAATCTGGTGATGCGTCTGAGCGGTATTGCTACCCTGACTCGGAAATATGTGGAAAAAATTGCCGATTTGCCGGTGCAACTGGTGGATACCCGCAAAACCACCCCGGGACTGAGACTTTTAGAAAAATATGCCACTCAAGTGGGGGGCGCTAGAAACCACCGCATGGGATTGGATGATGCGGTAATGATTAAGGACAACCATATTGTGGCGGCAGGAGGAATTGGAGCAGCGATCGCCCGAGTCCGTTCTCAAATTCCCTATCCCTTAACCATAGAAGTGGAAACTGAAACCTTACAGGATGTGGAAGAGGCCCTGGAACATGGAGCCGATATTATTATGTTGGACAACATGAGTGTTGAGCAGATGAGGGAAGCGGTCCCCTTGATTCGTCAGCATAACGACCGGATTTCCATTGAAGCCTCTGGCAACATCACCTTAGAAACCATCCGCTTAGTTGGAGAAACGGGAGTGGACTACATCTCAACCAGTGCCCCGATTACCCGATCGCCCTGGTTGGACTTGAGTATGAAAATTAGAGGGTAAACCAAAAACAGGCGCTTCAAGCGCCTGTTTTCCAATATAGGGGACTGCAATTCGTCCCTCCATATACCAACGATCTATCTATATAGAAGTCATCCCTGGAGGAATCGGCTGGGAATCCAGACGACGAATGGCAACAACTGCGGGTATGGGCGGGTCATTCGGTTGTTTTGTGGGCCAGTTTGAACCGACGGGGACCTGACGAGTTTGGATAAATTCCTCTCCCTCTGTTGTGATCATGGCGAACTGCCGAGTTTCTACTGCGCCATTCATCCGGATTCCATTCGCTTCACCGGGATGTTGGACGGCTAAAAATAGAGTACGTTCATCCTGGGTTAAAAATGGGCCGGTTGTTTCACACTCCATTGGTCCCAATCCGAATAAATAGGCGTTTCCAAGATTGGGTCCCGTTGTAGGAATGAACCAAATCGAATTATTGCCAAAGATGCCGATTTGCTTGGCAAGGCCGATCGCCTGTCCCGAATCATCCACCCGAGTGGGAACCGCACCGTTGAGTCCGCCGGTACTCATATCCGTTACTATCCAAAGATTACTTCCGGAATCTACTAATAAATTATCGGGGTTAGAGAATCCTATTCCCCCCTGTGTGGGTTCGCCCCCTAGAGCCAATTTTTCCCATGTAAAGGAGAGGGAAGCGGGCTCGTTACCGTCTTCCTTGAGGCGGAAAATCCACCCAAAGGGATAAGGAGTCTCGCCTTTGGGTCCTGTAAAAATTCGGTTATCGGGACCACCTTCCGGTGCAGACCCTCCAGCAGTAAAGGCGATATAAAGAGAACCATCGGGAGCAATGATGGTATCTTCAGGACGAGCGGTGCAGGTGACGCCAGCAGCATTCGCCGCATAGTGAGCATCAATTAAAATGGCTCCTTGTTTTTCTTCGGGATTGCCTATATACAGGTCCCCGAGGGTTTTAAACTGCTGTTTAAAGGACTGGATCTCTTCGTCGCGATCGCTAATGAAATAACCCCCTTGGCGTTGGTTCCCCTGTCTGGAGGTTGGTAGTTCTCGTTTGGGTAAAGAAATGAGAT
This sequence comes from Laspinema sp. D2d, assembly GCF_025370755.1. GTDB lineage: Bacteria > Cyanobacteriota > Cyanobacteriia > Cyanobacteriales > Laspinemataceae > Laspinema. Next base: position 2,083 of record NZ_JAMXFC010000011.1, read on the forward strand.
TCCCTACTAGCTGACTGGGAAGCTGGGGGTCGATCGCTGTTTCCGGAATCAGAGGAATCCAAGTTCCAGTCCCATCGGAGTTGAATTTCGCTCCATACAGTTGACCGTCGGTCAATAATTTGGAGTTAGCTTTATCTGTAGGATTGGTGACAACCCCTTGACTGACAAACTTATAAAGGTGACCCCCCTGGCGATCGCATCCTGAATAAAACGCTAGGGGTTTTCCCGATGCCACCCGCACGCCTACCGCTTCATGGCGATAGCGGCCCAACCAAGTGTGTTTGGTCCCATAATCGTTGGGGTCGGTGGGGTCAATTTCTACAATCCATCCATATTTATTCCCTGCTAACCCAAATACATTGCCTTGTCCGTCCAGGTTATTAGCAGCCAAATCAAACGGTAACTCCCCTGGGTCAAAAGATGTCCCATCGGCATAGACGGGTTCTGGCACCTGGGATTGAAAATTTTCCTCCGCACTCAATACCGTTCCCCAGGGGGTCGTCCCACCGGCACAATTGCCAAAGGTACCAATGATGCGATCGCCCAATTCATCCCGGTACCCTTGCATCTGCTGTTTTTGAAAAATCTTCACCCCAGGACCTGTTGCTTTTAAATACCGGCCATTTTTTAACCCAGAAATGCCGGAAATTCGACGATCTGCGGGGGAATTAGTTCTTTCCCATTGGCCTTCCGGGGTGCGTCGTAGAGAAATCACCCCGAGTCCTTGATCAATTAAGGCTTCTTCGCAAATTTGCTGAATTTGGGCTTTTAGCGGATTGTTATCAGCCAACGCAAAGGCATTAATCAGGGTGGCTGATTCTCCCTTGGAAGCCTTAGATATTCCAGTCTTAACCTCTTCTAAGGGTAAGGGTTTTTGAATAACTAAGGGATAGGTCTGCATCCAAATTTCTGGACTTACATATTCAAAATTAATAGCGAGATAGCCTTGATCTGGTGCGGTTTCAATGAAAGAAAGATAATCATTGTTGTAGCCAAAACGAGAATCGCCCACAGGGTCTCCCCATTGGGCGATCGCATCGTAAGTAAACCCTTCAGGAAGAACTAGATCGTCAAGGACTTCATAGCTGCTGTACTCGGCTATTTGTTGAGCAGGTACAATCCCATCGGTGGGAACTGGCAGTGGCCCTTTTACGGGTTTAAAATTAAAACCTTGAGATTTAGAGGAGGACTTTAATCCTGGTAAATTGCAAGATTGCAGGGAACTCAGGGCGAGGGTACCGGCAAATCCGCTGAAGAACAGCAAGAATTCGCGCCGTTTAATATTCATTATCGATGACCTGTAACGATATAAGAGACTCGCTGTCCAATATTGGTAGCATGATCAGCCATCCGTTCGAGGTGGCGAATCAGTAACGCCATTAATAACAGCGGTTCAACCACCCCTTTAATATCACGCTGATTGGCGAGGATGTGATAAAGGTTATGGTAGGCATCATCTACAATCGAATCCAGTTGTTTCATTCGTTGGCCTACTTCGGCATCGAGATCAGCCAAAGCCACGAGACTGGTTGCCAGCATTGCTCTGGCTTGGTGGGACATTTCCTCAATTTCCGCCATGCAGGGATGAGGGGGATAAGGAAAGAGTTTAACGGCAATTTCGGAGATATCCTGAGCATAGTCACCAATGCGCTCTAGGTCTCGCACGAGCTGCATAAAGGCCCCGAGTAACCGGGAATCCATTGCGGCTGGGGCTTGCAAGGTCATGAGCATGACGCATTCGGATTCGATTTGCCGATAAAAGCGATCAATTTGTTTGTCGAGTAAGGGAATCGCTTCGGCAGCGGACAAATCTCGGGCAAATAAGGCTTGATGACTTAGACGAAAAGAATTTTCCACTAAGGCACCCATCCGCAAGATATCCCGCTCTAAGCGTTTTACTTTCCGCCTAAAATGAGTCAATCTAAAATTTTTACTATAGGACGAAGCAAGGAGTTCGGCTTGACTAGCCATTCGTTCTAAACATAACGCTACAACGGGTTAATAATTTGACAAAACGGGTTTTAAAAACGGTATTAGGGGATACGTTTAAAAGGATGGCAGTGGATGAGATAGAATTTTAGGGATGGGGATGGAGAACAGCCCGATCGCCGGGTAGTCGCAGTTGCAACCAAGCTCCGCCGGTGTCAGGATGGTTGTTGGCTTTAATGGTTCCCCCGTGGGCTATGACGATTTGTTCAGCGATCGCCAAGCCGAGTCCCGATCCTGGACTGGTAGAATAGGCTTTACCCTGGCTTTGATTGGGGTCAAGGGACTGTCTAGCGCGCGCTGGGTCTCCTCGGTAGAGGCGCTCAAAGATATAAGGGATATCCGACGGACTAAAGCCCGATCCTGAATCGATCATATCAATTTGGACGATTTCTCGTTCCCAGGTTAGCTGGCTATGAGGGCTACTACGCTCACCCAAAATTTCAGTCGCGATTAGGGCTTGAATTTTGCCCTGGGGTGAACTGTACCGAATACTATTATCCAAGATATTCAAAAAGACACGATAGAGTTTTGACTCATCTGCTTCAATGAATACCTGTTCAGGTCCCGAATACTCAAAATTGATTTGTTTCGGACGGGCTAACGGTTCTAAGGTTTGCCAGACGGACTGAATCAAGGCACAGAGATCCACAGATTTGAGGACAAGTTTATCCCCTGGATCAACTTCCAAATGAGTTAGTTCGAGCCAGTCCTGTACGAGTTTAATCAGCCGATTCGTTTCTCCCGATAACCGCTCAACTCGCTGACTCCAGGGGGGCTCTAACCGGCCTTGTAAGGCTTCAGCCACTAAGCTAATACTGGTGAGGGGGGTTTTTAGTTCGTGGGCTAAATCGTTCATCCAGCGATCGCGATTTTGCGCCAGGGTGACTAAGGGTTGGCGATTTTCTAAAAATACCCCGACTTGTCCCTCACCTAGGGGCCAACTACACCCTCGTAAGGTGAGCGATCGCGTTTTGCCCATTTCTGACCCATTTTGACAAGCCGGATGAAACACCCACTCCCGCACCTGGGCTTTTTGCTGTTGTCGAGTATTGTCAATAAGCTGATCCAATTCATAGGACCGCACAAACTTCAGTAATAAACGCGGGGAACTCGGTTCCCACTTCTGAATCTGGAGGATCTCCTGCGCTTGGGAATTGCACCAGACTAATTGGTTTTCTTCGTCAACTTGGAGATACCCCACGGGAGCAACTTGTAATAATTGCCGTCCTTCTTCTACCTGGGCTTCTAGCTGTTGTCGCTCTTGTTTCATCCATGCGATCGCTCTACGCAATCGAGACATCATTGGCATATATAAGCCAAAAGAATCGATCGGCAACCCCCCCAACCAATGTTGTAACTGCTGGCGCATCCAAAATTGTTGGCACAGCCAAAATCCAATTCCCACAGCTAGGCCCAGGAAAAATGCGACTATAGCCATTTCGCTTCCTCGATATAGATCGCTTTTTGGAAAGTGATTGATCCCACCCAGGGTTTAGCTGTGACCCCACAGCGCCATCAGGTTGAGCTGTAAGGATTTTCTCACTCTCATGAAGGCGGCGCGATCGCTCTTGGTCTCATGATATAAGCAATTGCGGGATGGTCGCCAGAGGTAAACCGAGGACGCCGTTTAACCGATGAACCGATCGCCGGTTTTAGCCTAACCGATAGCCAAATCCCCGAACCGTAATGATGTACTCCGGTTGGGACGGATCCCGCTCTAATTTTTCTCGCAACCACCGGATATGAACATCAACGGTTTTGCTATCTCCCACAAAATCCGGACCCCAAACGCGATCGAGCAACTGATCTCGGGACCACACCCGCCGGGGATAGCTCATAAACAGCTCAATCAGGCGAAATTCTTTCGGAGATAAGTTCACCTCTTCTGTGGAAACCATCACCCGACATTCCTGGGGATATAACGTAATCTCTCCAAATCGCAAGACTTGCGGATCTATTGACCCATTCAGGCGTTGACGACGGAACAAAGCTCGACATCGCGCAATAAACTCCCTCATGCTAAAGGGTTTGGTCAGGTAGTCATCGGCCCCTACTTCTAAACCTAATACGCGATCGGTTTCGCTCCCTTTGGCACTCAAAATCAAAATCGGTACCGGGTTCCCTTGTTGACGGAGGAGGCGACACAAATCCAGTCCGTTGACCTGGGGGAGCATAATATCTAAAACAATTAAGTCAAAGGGAAAATCCGTTGAGACAGGTTCGGCTCGATACAAACTGTTGAGGGCGCTCTGCCCATCTGCGGCAATGCTGACTTCGTAACCTTCCTCCTCTAAGGCTAAAACCAGCATTTCCCGAATCAGGTCTTCATCTTCTACAACTAAGATCCGATGATTTTTGCTGAATTCTGCCCTAGGAAGGGTTTTGGTTGCTTCCACAGAAAACATGATTAATGAGTGTTGTGATTAATATCATTTCCATTGTTACAACAAAACGGCCATGAAATTTGTTTCGGTTAAGGTATCTAATTTTACGGATTGAAGGTTAAGGGAGCGATCGCCATTTTTCCTCGCGCTATTTAGCCCTAAAAATGGTAAAATATCCAGGCTTGTTAGGAATTCTGGTTTAAATTCCGGGACTTCATTTAACTGGCACTTTGATCACTTTACCCAGCACCCTCATGTTATTGCACTTAAGTACCTGGCCTGAAGTCGAAGCGTATCTCAAGGATCACAGTGGAATCATTCTACCGATTGGTTCGACGGAACAACATGGCCCTACGGGACTAATTGGTACTGATGCAATTTGTGCTGAGGCGATCGCCCGAGGGGTTGGGGAAGCAACCCAAGCTGTCGTAGGTCCCACCATTAATGTGGGAATGGCGTTGCACCATGCTGCTTTTCCGGGTACAATCAGCCTCCGTCCCAGTACCTTAATTCTGGTAATTCAGGACTATCTGACCAGTTTAGCTCAGGCCGGATTTACCAAATTTTTCTTTATTAATGGTCATGGCGGAAATATTGCCACGCTCAAAGCTGCATTTTCCGAAAGCTATCATACTATCGGGGGTTTAAACCTCCCCAATAGCGACTCTATCCAGTGCCAAATTGCTAATTGGTTTACTTGCAGTTCGGTTTATAAACTCGCCAAAGTGCTATATGGGAATGAAGAAGGTTCTCATGCCACTCCCAGCGAAGTTGCGCTTACCCAGTATGTTTATCCTGAATCAATTAAACAAGCTCCTTTATCTAAAGAAGTTGCTTCCGGTTATCCGATTTATGGTGCGGTAGATTTTCGCCGCAAATATCCAGATGGCAGAATGGGTTCTAATCCGGCGTTGGCAACGCCTGAACAAGGGAAGCAATTCTATGATTTAGCCGTTCAAGAGTTAACTCACGCTTATTTAGACTTTATTAAGGGCGAATAATTAATAAAATGGTCGCCAAATTTTTACGGTTTTATCATGAGATCCACTGGCAAGAAAATTACCATCCGAACTGAACGCCACGGCATTTACGGAATCAAAATGTCCAGTGAGAGTGCCAATCAATTCGCCAGTTTCCAAATGCCAAAGTTTGATGGTTTTATCATGAGATCCACTGGCTAATACGGGCGATCGCGGGCTAATAGCGACGCACAGCACTTCGGCGGTATGACCCCGCAAGGTCCGGGTAGGGGCTGCTCTAGTGCCTCCTTCCGAAGGGCTTCTCTGGATTTGCCAGAGTTTAATGGTTTCATCGCGACTGGCACTTGCTAAAACATGACTGTTGGGACTTAAAGCAACGGAAGTCACTGGGGAATTCCCAATCAAGGTCCGGACCAATTGTTGAGTTTTTACCTGCCAAATTTTAATGGTTTTGTCGGTACTTCCACTTACTAAAAGCTGACCATCAGGACTAAAGGTGACTGAATAAACAAAGCTAGAATGTCCGATGAGAGTGCCTAGTAATTCTCCGGTAGAAACTTGCCAAAGCTTGATAGTTTGGTCTCCGCTACCCGAGGCTAAAATTTCTCCATTAGGACTAAAGACAACGGAATAAATAGGGACAGAATGACCCGTTAAAATATGTAGCCGCCGATTGGTGGGTAGATGCCAAAGTCGAACAGTGGAATCCGCACAACCTGTCGCTAAAAACTGGCGATCGGGACTAATTGCGACGGAATAAATAGAAGCCGAATTATCCGTGATGCTATCGGGTAATCCCGGAGATTGTTCTAAGTTTTTTAATTGCCAAATATTAATGCTTTTATCCCAACTACCACTGACTACCAAATAAGGCGATCGCCGTTCGGGATCACTATTTTGCTGACCGAATGCGACAGATACCACGGAATCCGAATGACCGATCAGGGTATTGATACATCGCCAGATTGGACGCATCACATTCAGGCTTGATTCCCCTCGGGAAACTGGGAGTCCCGTCAGTACCACCGATGCTATGGGTACTCGTTTTCGCTCAGAATTATAACGGTTTGGAGAAAAATTAGGGGGGTTGGTCAAATCTTCTTTTAATCTTTCTTGTTTAGAGGGAGAGTCCTCAAGTTCTTGACTACTTTCTAACAGTTCTAAAACTTTTTCTACTTTAGGATCAATCAGCGAAATCCTTTGATTATTAGGCTTAGATAGATCTTCTATTAAACTGGATAAATCCGAATCTTTATTATCTAATTTTTTTAAATCTTGATAGAGAGCTTCACTATCAAAATCAACAATTTGAATAAAACTCAAATAATTTTGAGGGTAATTTAATAGCTTTTGGGTTTGATGAATAACTTTTTTGATATCTTCAACGGTAGAAATTACATCCCATTGAAACACTGCAAAATTTTCCGTTTCATCCTCTAAGAAATCTACAAGTATTTGATTACTCTGAAGAGTTTCAGCCAAAATTAAGCTAACACAAGGCAACCATTCGGAGCGAAAACAATTTCTAATGTTTTCCGGTAAGGCATCAATATAAAGTTCAGCCTCAATCTGGTTTTTGAGGTCCTGAAGTTGCTGACTCCGTGTCCGAATATCCAAACTAGAGATTTCTTCGGCAGTCCCACAAAGCATTGGACTCTGAGTAATGTTTTTAAGCCAACATTTGCTTTCATAAGTGCCAAATGCCTCTTGTCGTAAAGCAGTTACCCGCCGCTTTAACCAGGCTTGAATTTGACTATACTCTGAGCCTTTGATGGGAGTAGGATCAGAAAACAAGTCAGTTGGTTGAAACTTGGCAGGGTGGAGGGCTACAATAATTCCCTTAATCAGCGCTTCGATAAATACTAGCCGCACCCGAGAATTTTGGGGAGAGAAGGTAGCATTTCGCCAAATGATAAATAAATGACTTAATTGAGCAAGGGAAAGCTGGCCTAAAATCCCAGAGTTTAAAGCACCAGTAATTTTACCTCCAAATAAGGAGGTTCCCCAGATTAAGGCGCTTAGTTCGTCTAGCACGGATTTGTTGCTATTACTCAAGGTGTTGCCATCCAAGTCATTCACGGTTTCGTTCAACGAACGATTTACCCCTATGGAGGAATTCGGGAAAGGTCATCGCCCCATCTGCGTTAGGGATGAGATGAACGATGGGATTGAAGTTAAGGTTTTGGTATCGCAACTCTAGGGTTAGAGATAAAGAATAGATCGGACAAGTAGCGATCGGCCAGTCTCTCTGACCCGGGTTAGCAATCGGGGTATCAATGTCTTTAATCCAGAAGCCATTCGGGGCCACCGATTGGATTAAAAAACGGGATTTTCTGAATCAAAGTCATCATCAAAATCATCGTCAAACTCATTTACAAAGTTGTCAACGTTGGTCTCACCCGGCAGGAGGGTGCTAGATTCAGGCGAATTGGGAGTGTCTGCAAAGGCTTGGTTCGCCGGACCGGGAATAGCTTCAATGATAGCGTCAAGCACTTTAGAGACAGAAATTACTTCTAATCCTAAGTCTGGAGGATTTTGGCCGTGGGGAACGATCGCCCGTTTAAATCCTAATTTCGCTGCTTCTCGCAGGCGCAATTCTAATTGAGACACCGGACGAACTTGACCCCCCAGGCCAACTTCTCCAATAATCACCGTATGGGGATCGACAATGCGATCGCGAAAAGACGCCACCACGGCGATCGCTACCCCTAAATCCGCCGCTGGTTCACTAACATTCAAACCTCCCACGGAACTAACATAAGTATCCAACTTAGACAGGGGGACCCCCACTCGTTTTTCTAAAACGGCCAAAATTTGCACCAATCGATTGCTATCTATCCCGGTAGTGGCACGACGCGGGGACCCAAAGCTGGCGGGACTGACTAATGCCTGCAACTCCACCACAATCGGTCGAGTCCCTTCACAAGCCACAATGGTCGAAGAACCCGAAGAAAATTCCTCCCGACTGCCGATAAACAACTCCGACGGGTTAGCCACTTCTTTGAGTCCATTCGCCACCATTTCAAAGACGCCGATTTCATGCGTGGCCCCAAATCGATTTTTCATGGAACGCAGGAGACGGTGACTGGCAAAGCGATCGCCTTCAAAAAACAGCACCGTATCCACTAAATGTTCCAAAACCCTCGGTCCGGCAATCCCTCCCTCTTTCGTAACGTGGCCAACAATAAATAAGGTAATATTTTCGCGCTTGGCAACCTGCATCAGCGCTGAGGTACATTCGCGAACCTGAGCGACAGAACCCGGTGCAGAAGTCAGAGAGGGAAAATAAATCGTCTGAATACTGTCAATTACCGCTAAATAGGGTTTCAGAGATTCCAGTTCCCGCAGTATTTCTTCTAGGTCCGTTTCCGGCAATAAATAAAATCGAGGTTCTTCATTGGATTGAGCCGTTTTAGCGGGTTTTACCGACTCAGTTGCCGTTTCTAAAGTCGCCTGGGTTTCCTCTAAAGGCTCGGTGTCTTCTAGGCGTTCTGTCAGTTGATTATCATTTTCCCGTAAGGATTCGGGTACTAAGTCAGGTCCAAATGGATTTTGGGGGAGAGCAGCCGAGAGGCTAAGCAGTTCTTCTTCGTTGCTATTGAATTGTTCTATATCTACCATCTCATCGGCGATCGCAGGAAGTTGAGGAGGATTCTCCTCCAGCACTCCATTGTCAACACCGCTGATTAAGCGCTGAGCACGCAATTTGACTTGCAGTCCCGACTCCTCCCCGGAAACATACAGAATCCGATGGTCTAGGGCCAGATTACTCGCCACTTGTAGCAGCAAGGTGGATTTGCCAATTCCTGGCTCCCCCCCAATCAAGACCAAAGAACCCGGGACAATGCCACCTCCAAGGACCCGATCCATCTCGCCATATCCCGAAGAACAGCGAGCGATGCTCTGTTCGGCAATCTGAGATAATTTAAACGACGATCGCGGCTGTCCCTCAGATTTGTTTTGATCTCCCCCGCCCTCCCGCATCCAGGAATTTCCACTTAAGCTAGGCCGGGAAGGGTTGCTAGAAGTCGCGGGAACTACCTGTTCGGTGAGAGACCCGTAAGTATCGCAGGCGGGACACTTGCCAAACCACTGGGGAAATTCGGCTCCGCACTCGTCACAAATATATTGAGTTCGCTGCTTAGGCATTCGTTATTGATATTGACCCTGAGTAATGAGTGGAGGCAAAAAACAGGCTTGATGAATGAGCCGGGAGCCATCAGATTACTCTGCTGGCTAAGAGCAAGACAATCCAAATGGTACAGTATTAAAAATTAAAGATTAGATAAGACGCTTAAGGAGCCTTGAGTATCTTGGAAAACCATAAGGAAAAAATACTCGTAGTTGATGACGAAGCCAGTATTCGTCGAATTTTGGAAACACGGCTTTCCATGATTGGCTACGATGTGGTCACAGCGGCAGACGGGGAAGAAGCACTAGAAACCTTTCGGACGGAGAATCCAGACCTAGTGGTACTGGACGTGATGATGCCGAAGCTAGATGGCTATGGCGTCTGTCAAGAGTTGAGAAAGGAATCTGATGTCCCTATCATCATGCTAACAGCCCTGGGAGATGTGGCCGATCGCATCACCGGATTGGAGTTGGGAGCCGATGATTATGTGGTCAAGCCGTTTTCACCCAAGGAACTTGAAGCCCGGATCCGTTCGGTACTACGGCGAGTTGAGAAAACGGGTGCTTCTGGCATTCCCAGCTCGGGCGTCATTCATGTGGCGAATATCAGAATAGACACGAATAAGCGCCAGGTTTATAAGGGAGACGAGCGGATTCGTCTCACGGGGATGGAGTTTAGTTTGTTGGAACTGTTGGTGAGCAAGTCAGGGGATCCGTTTTCGCGATCGGAAATTTTGCAAGAGGTGTGGGGATACACCCCTGAGCGCCATGTGGATACTCGGGTGGTGGATGTGCATATTTCTCGTTTACGCGCCAAGCTAGAGGATGATCCGAGCAATCCGGAGCTAATTTTGACGGCGAGGGGAACGGGATATCTGTTCCAGCGCATTATTGAGGCAGAGGAGGCGTAAGCAGTTGAGGATTTAGAATTTTAAGTTCTAAATTCTCAAGAATTTTCCTGGCGCTGTTCCGCATCTCTGATGGGATGATTCTTTGACTATGGCTAAACCGGATGGAAATGTAGTATTACGGCGCTTACCCTTGGTTGCTGGTGGATTAGGTGGGGTGCTTTTTTTTGCCAACCGGGTTTTAAGTGTTGAAATTACCGATTCCCAAGCGCGATCGGATGTCTTGGGGGTGATTTTAAGTGCGTTGTTAATTTTAACGGGGTTACTTTGGCAACAGGTTCAACCCAAAGCGCCGGAATCGGTGGAGTTAATTGGGGAAGAGGGGTTTGAACTGACCCCGGATTTGCCCGAACGGAGCAAAACGGAACTGGCATGGGCGTCCCTGATGTTGCTGACCAATACGGTAACGCGATCGGTGGTGGTGTGGTATGACGGACGAGTTTTGCTGCGCCGGGGGATTTTAGGGCCGGAAAAGGAAGTCAAACCAGGGGCGATCGTGCAACGGGCGATCGTCCAGCAGAAGCCGGTTTATTTGGTGGCGCTCAAGTTATATCCCGGAAGGATTGAGTTTGACTATTTGCCGGAAAATACCCAAGGGGTGATTTGTCAACCGTTGGGCAGTCGCGGGGTGCTGATTTTGGGGGCGAATGCTCCGCGTAGTTATACGAAACAAGATGAACGGTGGATTGAGGGGATTGCTCAGAAAATAGCCGAAAATTTGAGTCATTATTTAGAGAGTGACTAAAAAATGACTGAAGAATCACCGTTCAAAATAGCCTTGCAGCCGCATTCATTGAAGAGCTTATGACAATTTTGTATTGGGTACTGATTGCCGTGATGATTTTGGGCGTCATCGGCGCTGTGGTTCCGGGGGTTCCGGGATCGAGTTTAATTTTGGGATCGATTATCATCTGGGCGATCGTCCAGGGTTTTGGGACCGTCGGTTGGGCATTAGGGGTGGCGATCGTCGTTTTAGTGCTGAGTGTTAGCATTGACTTACTCGCCACCTATTTCGGGGCGAAACGAGGCGGAGCCAGTAAGTGGGGACAAATTGGGGCGATCGTGGGCTTTCTCTTGGGCTTTTTAGGGCTACTCCCCGCCCTACCCATTGGCGGACCTTTACTCGGCATTCTTCTGGGTCCTCTGTTAGGAGCCATCATCGGAGAATACCTCTACCGACGGGACCTCAACATTGCCATTAAAGCCGGGGTTGCCGTTGTCGTGAGTTCCGTCCTCGGGAATTTAATTCAAGGAATCCTCGCCCTAGCCGTCGTTATCTTTTTTGTAGTCACAACTTGGCCGCCTCCGGGGTTGGGCTTATAGAAAAAATCGGGAGAGGGACTGGAAACGACTCCAGTCTCTTTTCCCTAATTTACGGGTTTAACGTGCCCAACCCGTTCCCCGCCAAATCATAAAAAATAGGACACTAGCAACCAATGCCCCCAGATTCCACTTCACGGAATTTTTGAGTAAAGTCTGGCGCTGATTTTGGATCTGTTGTTGCGATTGAACCTGCACTCGTTCCTTCGCCGTCGGAATATTAGTCAGAATATCTGCTTTAAGCTGTTCCGTATTTTGTCCATCCACCGGCAAACCCAATCGATTCAGTTCTAGGGCCAAAGTTTGTAGTTGTTCCGGGGTTCCTGTTTGGACTTGCTCCTCGATTTGTTGTAAGAGAGACAACTCTTGTTGAGCCTGGGTGTTAATTTGATTAGTGGTATTGGCATTAATCCGCCCCGTATTGATAACACCTAACGGAATCAATAATAGAGATAACACCGCAAGCAGTAGGGTTAACCAAGACAGAAATTTTAAAAGAAAATCTTCTAATCCATTGCGGTTATAGTCTTCCCCAAAAAAAACAAGTGCTAGACCCAATAAGGGCACAGGCACTCGCTCAATTAAGCCTCCCATTGTTTGTAATTCCCACGCCGGGTTCATGAAACTGGGGGCAATAAAAAGCTGGATCGTATCAAACAAAGCTAATACTAACAAGCCATAACCAATCAGGCGAAGCCGACCAATCGAGCGCAATTGATCGGCACTAAACCGCAAAAGTTCATCAACGGAACGAGTCAAATCGAAACCTTCAGATTTAGTCATAAATTTTGCATCCCTGTTGACAAGAGGGTTAAAATAAATTAAGGCTTAGGAAAGCGCGGCTGCCACCAAGCATACCAAGAAACCCAAGCATTTTCCAAGACTGGATAGGCTTGCTCAGCCGTAGTCTCCTCTAAGGGCATAGAGAGAATAGTCCAGAGGCAGCGAAAATCTCGTAGTTCTTGTTGCCCCAGCAACCAAGGGACCAAACGAGAAAGTTGCAAATCATAAGTATTACGGTTATTCCGAAACTGTTCGTTAGTGACGGTACTGCCCCCGTATGGGTTGATACAGGAACTGAGGTAGGCTCGCTCTGCTGTTGCAGCAAGACCGTAGAACCCTATTCCTTCTTGGTGATGTATCGTTAGTTTACCAGGGGAGGTCTCCGCATCAAGGTGCTTCTCTCTCATTTTTTGGATGTCGCCATTCGTTTTGATGAGATAGCGCATCTCAATATCAAGGTATAGATTATTTTTATGATATTGATAGAGAGTACCCGCTACTATGTTGGACTCCTGATCTTGTTGAATTGGCTCGCTCTGAAGTGTTTGCCAGTCAGTTAAAGGGATATTTTGTGGGAAGTTAAAGGGAGTTACAGTTGATTTACTTGAGGTCGGATAGAGTAGTATTTTTCCTAAAACTGATACTAAGCCTCCGAGAATCAGCGCCAACAAAAAAATCCTAAGTTTTTCCCCGTAAAGCATTGCCATAATCAGGAATCTATTTTTGTGTTGTATTTGGCGATTCATGTCGCAGGATGAAAACCCAACAAAATACTCCCAATAGTAAAACTCCAATCATTGAAAAAATAAGCGAACCTTCTCCAAAATGCCAGTATTCAAAAGAATCTTTATCAGAGTAAGCGACTAAAAAGCCCATCAGGGCGACCCGGATTCCGTTAATAATAAACCCTAGAATTCCTGCTAAAAATGGTATATAAATTTTCTGTTTTACTGTGGTAGGGAACATAAATAAGAATAGTATGGATAAACCTAAAAGCTGAAGTATTGCACTGTACCCAGAACAGCCCGAGTAAACTTCAATGCTTCCGGTAGGTAAACTTACATATATTCCTTTATGAGTTACTGGAAATCCCAGATACCACAGGATCATAGCAGCAAATTTAGCGGTTAGGGGAGAAATATTAAATATTTTCAATAAGAAGCCGGTGGAAATTGACATAAAGCCTAAAATAAAAAGCTCTTGCCAATATTGCTTAATACCCTTAATTCCCGAAGCCAGTAGGGCTAGGCCAAGACCTGACATAAATGGAGATAAACGAAGGAAGATATCATAGGTATTCAGAGTGGCACTTTTCATTAGGACTAAAGAGATGATCCCGATCCCTAAAATGGTGGAAGGTAGACTGCTTTGGAGTTCAAATGATTTATATCTTTCCCAGATTAAAAATGCTGCCCCTCCTAAAAATAGCAGACTGGTCCCAACGAAATCTGCTGGCGCATATCTCGAAATCAAAGTGAGATTGATGATCATTAATCCAGCAGCGATTCCCAATAACCAATATTTGGGTTCTTGTGTCACTTGTACAAAAGACATATTGAATTCACCACACACTATTAATAGGATGGATCTGCAATGCTACCGATGATTCCAGAAAGAGGAGATCGCCCCGACTGAGAGATTTGGTCATAAGCGATCGCGATCGGCGTTAAGCAAAAGCAGTTGGCATTAATGCCAACTGCCTTATTCTAATCAATTTAACCTCCATGTGGAGATAGCAACTCCCTTTGATGATTTATTTACTGGGCGTCAGTGCTACGACGTGTACGAGAGCGACGAGCGGCAGCAAGACCGGCAGCACCCAATGCTAAACCTCCCATAGTTAGAGGTTCCGGGACAGCTTCTGCAGTAACTACAAAATCATTAAAGTCTAAATCGGCCTGGGCGCTTCTTCGGTCTTCAAAGCCCAATGCTACAGGTCCACTAAAGGGATTACTTGATTGGAAGGAACTGGCTGTAGTGAACGCTTTGCCTTCGTCTCCACCCAGTGAGCCAAAAACAGCACGCTGGGAATTATTAGCATTGAACTCAGAAGAGCTGAAAGCACTTCCCACTGTTTTTCCGTTATATGTACTAACCAGTCCCAGGGTGTAGACTTTATTTGCCAAGAAGGTAAAGGTATCATTTACCATTTGCATGGCATTACCCAGAGTTGACTGATAATTGTTGGCACTCTTATTATCAGAGGCTTTTACTTCTTGAAATAGGACTCCATTCTCTACAGCTTGGAGGGACCCATTACTGAGAACTTCAAAGACTTTCAGTGTAGATTGGTAAGCCCCGTAAGAATGGACAAAATTAAATTTGACTTGTTGTTCCTTCTCAAAGCTGATCCCATTAGTACCAAAAGTAAAGGCGCTCGCTGGACCCGCAATTCCCAAGATTGCTGTTGCTGCTGTGATTCCGATAATTAGTGTTTTGTTCACTTGTTGCACTCCTTTGTTTGTGTCTTGCATCATTGAAGCTTAAAGGTTATATAGCAATCGAATGAGATTGAACCAGATGGGGTAGTTTCCCGTTTCCCCAAAAAGGGTGGGTTCATAACTATCCGAACCATTAACTTTCTGTCAAAAGTGAATTGGGATTGCTATATATTTTTCTATAATGACCTAATTTCTGGCGATAGGCTAGAGGGTTTATGGAATCTTCACAATAATTTCTGGCCCCCCAAATTTAGGGTGTGAGCGACTTGCCCTTGTTAAATAATATATTCCCTTAAGCGGATAAAAGCTGCGATCGCTGCGGTCTAGTCTTGGTGATCTCGATCGCCGGTTTAAAACAGGCATTTCGGAGTTTACTGAGTGAACTAAAAAAATAGGGTAAAATCTCCGTAGTTTTACGGAGATTTACTCCCCGAATATTCAAAGTTTTAAGGCCTAGAGGGGTTGACACATTGGGTCTGATCGCCATTAGGGAGTAAAACACGCTGCAAGAGGATGGCACTGATGATGGCGATCGCCTCAGTCATTTGAACTTTCTGACCTTTTAATTGGCATAAACCTGGCGATAATAGTCCTGGTACTCCGGAGAGAGTAGAGGACGCCACCACTCTTGATGAGTCAAATACCATTGGACCGTTTGCCGTAGACCCTCTTCCACTGTGACTGTAGGGGTCCACCCTAACTGAGTCTTAATTTTCGTCGCATCGATCGCATAGCGGCGGTCATGGCCGGGTCTATCTTTGACAAAGGTCATTAAGGACTCGCAAGGGCCTACCGGCAAATCAGGAGCCAACTCATCCATTAACTGACATAACATCCTTACCAAGTCAATATTTTTGACTTCGTTATTCCCCCCAATATTGTAAGTTTCCCCTGGAGTCCCTTGGTGAATTACCACATCTAACCCTCGGCAGTGGTCCTCCACATACAACCAGTCCCGAATATTTTGCCCATCCCCATACACAGGTAAAGGTTTACCCAGTAGCATATTAATGCACATCAGGGGGATGAGTTTTTCAGGGAAATGGTAAGGGCCATAATTATTGGAACAATTTGTAATCAACGTTGGGAGACCGTAGGTGTGATAGTAAGCACGGGCTAAATGGTCACTTCCTGCTTTGGACGCGGAATAAGGACTATTGGGGGAGTAGGGAGTCCTCTCCGTAAATCCCGGATCCTCGGGACCTAGACTTCCATAGACTTCATCGGTGGACACATGGAGGAAAATCGGTCCCCGTTCTCCGGAGTTGGGAACTGGTAAAGTTTGCCAGTGGTTGCGAAAGGCTTCTAATAGGGTAAAACTACCAACGACGTTGGTTTGAATGAATGCTGCTGGACCTAAAATAGATCGGTCTACATGGGATTCGGCGGCAAAGTGGGCGATGGTATCGATCGCCTCCTCTTTGAGCAGATTTTCCACCAAGGGGCGATCGCAAATATTCCCCTGAACAAACCGATAGTTCTCGCTACCTTCGAGACTGGCTAAATTTTGAGGATTACCCGCATAGGTGAGGGCATCAAGGACCACGAGGCGATCGTCGGGATAGCGCCGACACCAGTAATGAACGAAGTTAGCGCCAATAAACCCAGCACCGCCAGTCACTAATACGCGACGGGACTTTCGATTTTGAGGAGAGTTCAGACTAGAGGTCATGCAGATAGCTTCTCTATTTCTTAGCAGACTTCTTCAAAAATACCTTGAAAATCGCCGCGAAGCGTGACCCCGATCCTGTAATAGATCACTATTGGCACAGTATTCGATACTTCTAGGGGTTTGAATAAAGAAGTGGCTACTCTAAACGGCTCAATTGCCATCCCAGGAGCGGGCGTACCCAGTCTAACTTCTACCCCTAGCCTTACCAACTCGATTTACTCTATTTATTGGTGTGAGGAGACGGATTGTGGACGCGCAAAATATCGTGAGTTTAGCCAAACAAGGAGATCCAGGGGCGATCGCCCTATTGCTGAATCAAGCATTACGAATCAGAAATATGACCGCCCAAGTGGTTCGCAACGACAATCGGCTGCATATCCTCTTAGAAGCCGATCGCATCCCCGATCGCGAAGCTTATATTGCCTACATTCAGGATGGATTAACTCGTCTCAATGTCCGTTCCATTGACTCCGTAAGGGTTTATGCCCGAC
Organism: Laspinema sp. D2d; assembly: GCF_025370755.1. Classification (GTDB taxonomy): domain Bacteria; phylum Cyanobacteriota; class Cyanobacteriia; order Cyanobacteriales; family Laspinemataceae; genus Laspinema. The sequence goes on from NZ_JAMXFC010000011.1 coordinate 19,182, forward strand.
AAATTGGGCAAAAAGTTCCGGCATGGGATGAAGCCTTTGAGTTCGACAATGCAACCATTAGCCCTCTGTCTTCTCCCTCGGCAGTCCCCGAGAAACCCGCTACCAAACCAGCCCCCACTCCGGAATCCTTGCCCATTGCTACAGACCAAACTCCAATCTCTGCGACTCCTTCCCTAACGCCTGTACAGACATCGACACCGAGTCCCAGGCAGAGTAGCAACCGAGAGAGCGATCGCGCTGTCGGTGAGCCCGTTATTCCCCAACCTGCGATCGCGGAAATAGAGAACGCCCCACCCCAAAAAACAATCCCCTCCAAAACATCCCGGGCGATCGGCCATACCCTTAAAATTGTATTACCCACCCTGGGAATCATGAGCCTGATCCTGGGTACAGGTTGGGACTTCTTCAGAAACGGTGAAAAATTCCATCCGGCTGTTCTTTTATCGAGCGCATCTGAAACCCTAGCTACAGTCAAACTACCTGAACCCCCAGAATTTCCTTCCTTTGCCACCCCTTCCGATTCCCTCGAACCCTTAAAAGTTGACAATATTCTTAACAACTTCCAAGCACTCTCTCAACTGGTTGATTCTTCTATTCCCACCCAGCCTATTACCATTAAAGCGGTGGGAGATATTATTCCAGGAGTGGACTTCCCCAGCAATAAGCTTCACCCCCAGCCTGAAAAACTTTTTCAGGGAGTCACTCCTTATTTACAAGGAGCTGATTTAGTTTTTGGTAACTTTGAAAGTACGTTAACAGACCATCCTTATTCTGGAAAAAATGTTAGTCGCCCTAATGTTTTTGCCTTTCGCACTCCCCCCAGTTATACCCGCCTATTAAAAGAGGCGGGTTTTAATATTTTAAGTGTCGCAAATAATCATTCATTAGATTTTACCGAACAAGGGTTTGAAGACACCATCAAAAATATTGAAGCTGCGGGAATGGTTGCTACCAGCCGGAAAGGAGAAATTGCTTATACCACCGTAAATGATATTCCCATTGCCTTTATTGGGTTTAGTACCTACTCTTATCACAACTCTATTCTTGATTTAGAGGCAGCAAAAGCGCTGGTTGCAGAAGCCCAGAAAAAGGCGACCTTGGTTGTGATTTCCTTTCATGGGGGTGCAGAAGGAACCGGCGCTATCCATGTTAAAAACCGAACGGAAACCTTTTTTAGTGAAAACCGAGGGAATTTGGTAGAATTTTCCCGGGAGATGATTGATGCCGGGGCGGATTTAGTCTTAGGTCATGGTCCCCATGTTCCTCGGGCATTAGAAGTTTATCAGGGAAAATTAATTGCCTATTCTTTAGGTAATTTCATGGGATATCGCAGTTTGTCTACGGTAGCGGAACTGGGGTATTCTTTAATTTTGGAAGCAAAAATTGATATAGAAGGTAATTTTATAGAAGGTCAAATTATTCCGATTCATTTAGATAGTCAAGGAATTCCCAGTTATGATTCCCAAAATCGCACGGTTAAGTTAATGCAAAACCTAACCCAAAGCGATTTTCCCGAAACTCCTCTATCTATCGAATCCGATGGAAAAATTGTGAAGGTAGATTCTCAGTAAAAGAAGAGAGATAAGAGGGAAATAAGAGTTTAGGGGAGGCAGATGAAAAGCGGTGAGGCTAGGGTTTGACCGAAAAGTAATTGGGAGGATTGACCTTGGGAGGAGCCGGGGCGGGATAGAATTTCAGTGTAGGCAGTCGCGCTTTACAATGAAGGAAGTTGTTTGTATTTATGACTAAAAATCGTATTAAGTGATGCAGGTAACCTCGTCAATCAACACTGAGCCAATACCGGGTGCATACTGGCAATGGGGCGATCGCGCTATTTATTATGTCCGTGCAGGCGATCACCATCCTGATAGACCCCCCCTGCTGCTAATTCATGGTTTTGGGGCCTCTACGGATCACTGGCGCAAAACGATCGCTGGGTTACAAGAGGAGTTTGAGGTTTGGGCGATCGATTTGTTGGGATTCGGGCGATCGGCTAAACCCAATTGTATTTACAGTGGCGAACTCTGGCGGGACCAGCTACAGGATTTTATTCAAACCCATATCGGCAAACCCACGGTAGTTGTCGGCAACTCTCTGGGAGGGTATGCCGCATTATGTGTGGGTGTCCAATGTCCTGAATCCGTTGCCGGAGTTGTTTTGCTCAATAGTGCGGGTCCCTTTACGGAAACGGAACCCCTGCCGGAACCTCCATTGCATCGCAAAGCTCTGAATGCCGCCTTGAAATCAGCATTTCGCCAAAATTGGGTCAGTTTCTTATTGTTCCAATGGACCCGCCGCCGTGCCACGATTCGGAAGACCTTGATGAAAGTTTATCTCGACCCTTCGGCAGTCACGGATCAACTGGTTGAAGAAATTTATCGTCCTTCTTGCGATCGCGGTGCAGCAGAAGTATTCGCCTCGATTTTTAAAACACCCCCAGGGGAAAAAGTAGATGTTTTGCTCTCCCAACTCAAAACTCCGCTGTTAACCCTGTGGGGAGAAGGAGATCCTTGGATGAAAATCCAGGAACGCAGCCATAAGTTTCGCCAACATTATCCCCAGGTTACAGAATATTTTCTGCAAGCAGGTCATTGTCCTCATGATGAAATTCCCGATCGCGTTAATGAATTAATTCGCGATTGGGTTCTGTCGAAGGTAAGGTAATAATTCTTCCAAAAGGGCGCGAGTCATCGGAAGTCCCCTTGTTATTTAGGAGAATCGCGGCGATCGCCCCTTTTTTTTGGGACAAGCTAAAACGAAAATTTGAAGTGAATTCTGGGGTTGAGCAGAGCATCCACGGGCTCACCGTTTTCTAAATGTTGGACTACAATCACCGGCACATCAGCCGGTGTGACGCGACAATACCAAATATTATCCGGGTTGACTTTAACCGTGGGACCCGAGCTACATTGTCCCAGACAACCCGTGCCATTAACCGTCACTCCTGGGGGGAGTTGTATCTGCTGAAAAGCTTTCAGAACCTCTGGGGATCCGTGGCGTTGACAAGATTGATGCTGACAAATGGAAATATTCTGATACTGAGGGTCTGGGGAATCGAGGGGTGTCATAGCCTCCGAGGGAAATAAATCTTTACAATACTGATTCTAACTGCCGAAGTCTGTGGTTTCGTGGTCAAGTGCAGATCTACCCGAACTTTGACCCCCGGCTGAAACATCGACTTTTGTCCGCATATCTGAGAAAATCTCTCTTACGGTCACTTGAATTTTTAAAGTGACCTGACCGCTCTACAACTTGGGATCGGGGGAAAAAACAGCTCAGACTGGGTTTAAGCCATCAAGTTTGACCCTGTAGATGCAGCCGGATCAAGCACTCAATGTTTTAGATGACGGTCACAAATTAGCTTGAGATAAAGATAAAAAAAGATGGCGAAAACAGTTGCCGAGATTATGACCCAAGATCCGATCGTCGTGACTCCAGAGACATCTTTGGATGAGGCGATTCAGATTATGGCGGAACGGCGCTTCAGCGGACTTCCCGTGGTAGATGGTGCCGGAAATTTGATGGGGATTATTTCCCAGGGAGACCTGATGTGGCGGGAAAGTGGGGTCACACCACCGCCCTATATTATGGTGCTTGATAGTGTAATTTATTTAGAAAATCCAGCTAAATATCAGCGGGATTTACATAAGGCACTGGGACAAACTGTCGGGGAAGTGATGACCAAAAATCCTCAAACGATTAGACCGGAGAAGTCTTTACGAGAAGCGGCAGAATTGATGCATGAGAAGGGAGTACATCGCTTGCCGGTCATCGATTCAGCAGGTAAGCCAATCGGTATCCTGACTCGGGGAGATATTGTGCGGGCGATGGCAACCGAGGAAGGATAAGAGTTGACATTCCCAAGGGAATAGACTTGAGGTCCGAAGGGATAAAAGATGGTGAATGATCATTAGGAAGTAATGGATCAAAGAAACTAAAGATCCGTTTTATTTCGGTGAAAGAATATCAGATAAGGAACAGATCATAAAAAATGAACGTTACTCCAGAGTCAGTAAGGGAATTACTGCATTCAGAAACAATGGGCGATCGCCTACGCGGAGTGAATCAACTGCGACAGCTTGAACCGGCGATCGCGTTAGAACTGATTCTCCCGACCATTCAAGATAGTAGTGCGCGGGTGCGGTATGCAGCGGTGAGTCAAATGGCAAGTTTAGGCCAGCTAGATCGGGATGTGGCTTTAACGGTCCTACGCGATCGCCTTTTAAATGATTCTGAAACTGACGTACAAGCGGCAGCGGCAGACTCTCTGGGAGGTTTGCAATTAACGGAAGCATTTGAAGAGTTGCAAGAGATCTATCACAATACTTCTGAATGGCTGCTAAAACTCAGTATTGTTGCTGCTTTAGGAGAATTAGGAGATAGTCGGTCTTTTACCCTCTTAGAAGATGCTCTAAATTCTTCAGAAAGTCTCATCAAAACAGCGGCGATCGGGTCTTTTGGGGAACTCGGTGATCAGCGAGCAACTGCATTATTAATTCCCTATGCCAGCGATGCGGATTGGCAAATTCGCCATCGCGTCGCTCAAGCCCTGGGACGGCTTGGGGGTCCTGAAGTTCGTCCCATCTTAGAAACATTAGCCCAAGATGAAGTCACTCCGGTGGCACAAACGGCACAAGTGAGTTTATCCGCCGTGGTTTGAACAGAAAAAGGGTGGGAAATTCCCACCCTTTTTCTCTCTCTTTGTCTCTCTTTTTTTATCTTTGAAAAGTTTGAAAAGGAGAACAAACTCCCAATTAACATCTCCTCAACCAATGGATTTACGGTGTTAAGACAGTCCAAATTTGGGGATGACCCAAACTGACCCAGATATTCGAGAAATATTAATTGGGGAAGTTTTCTTAATTGGGCAAGATAAAAATTTTTAAAATCAGGCGATCGCGCCCCGATTCTTTTGCCTGATAAAGAGCTTTGTCCGCAATAGAAATCAACTCAGAGGGGACCGTACTTGAACAAGGAATTGTGGCAGTCACTCCCAAACTCACCGTAATAAATTCACTCACCGACGAAGTGGGATGGGGAATTTGTAAATTGCGGATTTCAGTCCGAATTTTTTGGGCCACACTCACTGCCCCTGCTGCATCCGTATTGGGAAGCAAAATCGCAAATTCTTCTCCCCCATAACGCGCCACCAAATCCCCGGGGCGCTTTACCGATCGCCGTAATGCCTCTGCAACTTCTTGTAAACATTCGTCCCCCGCTAAATGCCCACAGGAATCGTTGTAGCGCTTAAAAAAGTCTACATCACACAAAATCAAAGATAGAGATGAAGGATTTTGGACAAAATGAGTCTCTGTCCCAGCATTTTTCGCTGACACACTTTCCCGAATCAGTCGCCGCCATTCGTGTTCTAATGCTTGATCAAAACCGCGACGATTGGCAACCCGAGTCAACCCATCCAGAAACGCCAGACGCTGCAACTCCTCATTCGCCGCTTGTAGTTCTCGATAAAGCTGTGCTTGTTCCAGCAATCGTCTAACTCTTTGACGCAAAACAGCCCAGTGAATCGGTTTGGTGACGAAATCCACAGCACCTACCTCAAATGCGTGATCCACCGATTTACTGTCCTCAAGACTGGTAATCATTAAAATGGGGGTATGGGATGCAAAGTCATACTCCCCTGAAGAATCATCCTCAAACATGGCTTGCAGCCTAGTACAGCAGGTAAAACCATCCATAACAGGCATGATGGCATCCAGCAAAACCATATCGGGATTCAAACGAATATACGCCTCTAAACCCTGAAGGCCATTTTCTGCTTCGGCTACTCGGTAGCCCTCTTTTTCCATGACTTGACGGAGGAGATCCCTCATAAAGCGGTCATCATCGACGACCAAGATCAGAGGGGGTTCTTTATCCGGGGTCGATGATTTTTTACTCACACCAGCTATCGGATTCTCCATTCGCCTATCATTGACTGCCCTAGTCCATCCCCTTTCAAGTCCCGTCGTTTTGTATTTTAACGATGGCATTTTTAGTAAATAACTCCCTTGAGCTTATTATGAATCATCGGTTGCTACCTTGTGAGCGATCGCTGTAGCTGCCGGAAGTGACCCTCCGTAATAGATCGGCGTGACTTCCATCACCTACACCAGCCGTAAACCCGGGGACTTGACCTGGGCAGCGAGGACCCTCTGACCCAGGCTTGAAGCCCGAATCAATGGGTATTTCCCTTCCAGCAAAGGTTTCCTCTCCAATCCGGCTGTCACAGATCTGCTTTTTCTTTCCCAGCCTGAGGCAAGCTGGGTCCATTTAGCTACAGCCCAAAAGGCTGGAGGTTTTAGTAGACCTAGACTGCTCCCATCGAACACTCCTATAGAGCCGATTGACTTCCTTCCTGCTTTAGGAAATCAGAACTCCAAACGTTGGGTGACTAAACTGGCCTGCTTTTATCACGGTGATTGGCTAGTTTTCAGATATTTTCACTTTTGTGAGAACAAGATTCTATCCTGTCTTTTGGACAGAACGGCCCTTTAATCTCTTTCCCATCATAAAAAAATTAATGGCCCAAAACCTTCTACTATAGGTAGATTTATCAGGGAATTCAGGCGTTTTTTCTGTGATATCCTGTTTCGACTGTTACTCGGGCTTTATAGAATTCCCCAAAATTTTCTTTATACGAGCAGCTATGGGGGAAATTATTCCTTTTTTTGAACTCAATTTGAACTCAAATTGATGAGGCGGCGGTCAATAACTGGTAACATGACTAACTTAATTAAATCGGAGTGAGACTCCTGATAAATCCCATCCAAACCCCTCAGACCGATCGCATTTTTAAAGGGGATATTCATTTTAAAACATCAAGATTGAGCCTTGCCCGGTGATTTAACCGGGCAAAATCGTCTCATCATAACCTCTAAAACGTTGCTCCATGCAAATCAGCCGGAGTCAGGTGGGATTGGATGACTTCTCCATCCCGAAACATGACAATTCGTTTAGTGGCGCGGGCGACTTCCGGTTCGTGGGTGACCATCACGATCGTCATGCCACTCGCATTAAGTTCGGAAAAAATATGAATGACTTCTTCAGTGGTTTTAGTATCTAAAGCGCCGGTGGGTTCATCTGCTAATAATAAAACGGGCTGGTTAACGATCGCCCGGGCGATCGCTACCCGTTGTTGTTGTCCCCCAGACATCTGATTGGGTTTATTATTCATCCGGTTTTCTAACCCAACCCGCGTTAATGCCTCCTTCGCTCGCTCCCGCCGTTCTGCGCTAGGAATTCCCGCATATACCATCGGCAACATCACATTTTCTAACGCACTTAATTGAGGTAACAAATGGTATTGCTGGAAAACAAATCCTAACTTTAAATTCCGAATTTTGGCTAAATTGGCATCTTCCATTTGGGTAACATCTACCTCATCCAGATAATAATATCCGCTACTGGGTCTATCCAGGCAGCCAATAATATTCATGGCCGTAGATTTTCCCGATCCGGAGGCCCCCATGATTGAGCAATATTCTCCTTCATAAATGGTTAAATCAACCCCTTTTAGGGCTTGAACTTCTGTATTGCCTGACCCATAAATTTTGTAAACATCTTTCAGTTCTACGATCGCCGCTTTTTGTTCCGGACTCGGTAGAGTAGATTGGAGTTGATTTTGAGAGTTCATAGTAATCTTTAATTCAATAAATTTACAGCTCAACCCAGGACCAAAGAGCAATGACAATTACTCACTTCTTAAGGCTATAATCGGGTCTAGTTGGGCGGCACGACGGGCAGGAACCACTCCAAAAAATAAGCCGATGCCTCCAGAGACGCTAGTTGCTAGAGCGATCGCCATTCCCGAAACGCCCGCCTCAAAGGGCGTGACTAGGGCAATCAAAAAAATACCTCCTACCCCAATACCAATGCCGATCGCACCCCCCGCTACCGATAAAATCACTGCTTCTATGATGAACTGAATTAAAATATCTTGCTGAGTTGCGCCGATCGCCTTGCGCAACCCAATTTCCTGAGTCCGTTCAGTCACCGATACCAGCATGATATTCATAATCCCAATTCCACCCACCAGTAGGGAGATACTCGCCACTGCTGCGAGTAACACGGTTAAGGCCCCGGTAATCGCATCAAAAGTATTCATTAAATCTTGCTGATTCTGAACGTAGAAATCATCTTCCTCTGTGATTTTATGACGCAGACGCAGCAAATTTTCAATCTGAAACTGCGCCATTGCCATCCCTTCTTCATTGGCGATCGTCACCCAAATAAAAGAAAGCGGTAGTCCGTATGGCGATTGTCGTCCTAAGATTCTATTCGCCATCGTTGTGATAGGAATTAAGGCAGTTTCATCGTAGTTTGTACCAAAAGATCCTCCTTTAGGTTTCATCACCCCAATTACTTCTAGGCTGACATTTTTAATGCGAACTTTTTCTCCAATGGGGTTGTTTTCCCCAAATAAAGCAATTGCTAAATCTGAACCCAAGGCTACTACTGGATTGCTGCGCTGAACATCTAATTCATTAAAAAATGTTCCCTTTTCTACTTCAAAGTTACGGACGTTCAGAAAATCTGGCCTGATGCCAAATATCAACGCGGAAAAGTTTTGATTGCCATAGCGCACTAACTCGCTACCATTGAGTTCGGGAGACACACCATTAATCCCCGGGACTTGGGAGGCGATCGCCTCTGCATCGTCCAACACCAAGGTTTGTGGCGGTCCTCCCAATCTACGGCTATTCCGATTCCCTGGGGCAATAATCAGCACATTGGTTCCCAAGGATTCTATTTGTCCTCCAATAAAATTTTGCGCTCCTTCCCCGACCCCAATCGTAGCAATAACGGCTGCATTCCCAATAATAATCCCCAGCATGGTGAGGGTACTTCGAGTTTTGTTGGCGACTAGGGTTTTAGTCGCCATATCTAAGCTTTCCCATAGGTTCATTTTTCGCTATCCTTCCCCGAAAATAAAATTTTGATGTTTTAAAAAGGATCACTCCTACTCCAAGTTTTATTCAACCTCAAGCTATAAAAATGTAGTAAAAGCCGGGATAATTTCCTTTCCAGTTGGATGGCATAAAGATGAGAATCATCCTAGCTTTTATAGAAAAATGTAAGAGCTGCCAATCTGGAGAAATATCCCGGTTTTTGGCTTTAAATTCAACTAATTTTATTGGGTGGTGCGCCAAATTTTAATCGTTTTGTCGGCACTGGCACTGGCGAGGGCCTGTCCATCGGGACTAAAGGCAACGGAGAGCACTCGCCCTTGATGATTGTTAAACAGGGTTCGTAGAGAACCATTTTCCACATTCCAAAGGCGCAGGGTGCGATCGGCACCCCCACTGGCAAGCAGTTGACCATCGGGACTAAACGCCACCGCTAAAACCCAATCTGCATGACCCGTTAAGGTGCTTTTCAAAGACCCCGTGTTGAGATCCCATAACTTGATGGTGTGATCGGCACTGGCAGAGGCGAGAGTTTGTCCATCCGGACTAAAGGCGATCGCGGTAATCGGGCTCGAATGCCCTTCAATGGAGCGCCACTTTTTCCCATTGGGCATTCTCCAAAAGCGGATGGTATTATCGTAGCCGCCACTCACCAAGGTATTGCCATCGGGACTGACGGCGACTGCCCACACAAAGCTAGAATGCCAGTTCAGGGTCCGCCTTTCTCGTTCCGTGTTGACATCCCACAGGATGATGCTGCGATCGGCACTGGCAGAGGCTAAAGTTTGTCCATCTGGGGTGAAGGCGACGCCGCGAACCGCAAAGGTATGACCCAATCGAGTCCCGGTTAAAATGCCCTGATTGACATCCCACAACTTGACGGTGAGATCGCTACTACCACTCGCTAAACCTTGTCCATCGGGACTAAAAGCGAGGGAATTCACATCAGAGGAATGTCCCAGCAGGGTGCGAATCAATTCCCCACTCGTCCAATTCCAAAGATTGATCGTATTATCTCGACTCCCACTAGCAAGGATGCTGCCATCCGGACTAAATTTGAGGGTTCCGACCCAGCTCGTATGTCCTTCGAGGGTTTTGTCTAAAATAAAGAGGGGTCCGGATTGCTGGTTCAGGCTCTCGGTGGAGGGAGGCTGGATTTGCGAATGGGCCACTTGCGAGCGATCCTGGAGGGCGATCGCGAAAGTTAAACTAATTAAGCTCGGGAGTAAAAACCAGCGCCAAGATAATCTCATGTTCAGGGTCCGATCCTCTATATTTCTTTGGTTTGTGATCAATGAAGATACTCTTTTTTTTTGAAAAGTTCTTCTTTAATCACTATTTATACCCTTAGAGGGGTTAGTTCGGTGGAATAGGCTAGGTCTTACCGCTCCTTCATGCCCGATTCCTTCAGTGGCATTGTGGAAGGGGTAAAAGTTACATACCCCTCCTTAATGACCCTGCACCTCATCAAGTATGTTTTCACAGGTGAACCTTGGCTAGTTTTAGGGGAGTTCATCAACTTTCTTTATCTCTCTATTTTACCCTAAAAGATTTATAATTTAAGCGATAAATGTTTTTTAACTCGATAAAATATCTAGGGTTTAGGTTAAATTTTTGAGGTTTATCCCTTTAATAAACCCTACTAATTTCATCTAAATTAATCATAAACTATCCCTCAAATCCCTAAAAAATCTGTTCATAACTGTTGAAGTTATGCCAACGCCCTAGGGTTTGGATATTTGTGGTTCCCAGAAGTGATCGCTTGCTGGTTGGACTGTGGACAAGTAACTATATTCACCGGAGAGACTGGACAGGCGATCGCTTCTGCATCAGTCCGAAACCCATAGAGTTTTGAACATAAAAAAGGCCCTTTGAACACTGGATAGTCAAAGGCAACTGATTTAGTCGCTCAGATCAACAGAATCGCCGCAGATCGAGGATCGGCGACTAATTCCTAGTTTACGTTTCTCTAATCAAGCTTTGAATGGACACAACTGGACTCGAACCAGTGACCCCCACGATGTCAACGTGGTGCTCTAACCAACTGAGCTATGCGTCCTTGCCAACAGTTTATAAATGTAGCACAGGGTATTGGAAAAAAGCAAGAGGTTTTTTGAGATTTCTTCCATTTATTTGAAAACCCTTATGGGAAGAGGCTTTTAGCTCTTTCCTACCCAAAATTACAAGTTACCAACTGATTTTTTAAGTAAGGCCCCAGTCAGGGAGAGAATCCGTGATCCTTTTGTCATCAATTCCTGATGGTAGAGAGATTTAAAAAAACCCTTGCTTTTTTTTGATTTTTCCAGTAATATTGTTTTCGATTACTAATATACGGTATCCCGACCAGTTTACCGGAGATTACAACAGAGGTAGATATGATGGATCAAAAGCAGCCGATTCGGGACAGGAAAAAATCCCAGCATCAAACCCGCAGATTATGGAGTTGGGAGTTAGAGCAAGGGACCCTCGTTCGTTGGTGCAAAGAACTCTGGACAGCGAAAGGGAAGTATCGACGAATCCAAAAATCCGTTTCATTGTTTCTCGTGGGACTCAGCTTAACTGCCGCGATCGCAGCTTGCGGCGGTAATTCCACAGGAGGCGGTGATAATGTACAACTCACCCTGGTTTCTTATGCCGTCACTCGTGCAGCGTATGAAAAAATCATTCCCCAATTTGCACAGCAGTGGAAAGAAGAACACAACCAAGAAGTTACCTTTACCCAAAGCTATGGGGGTTCCGGTTCCCAAACCCGAGCCGTCGTTGATGGATTAGAAGCCGATATCGTTGCCTTAGCGCTGGCATTAGATACCCAACAAATTGAAAAAGCTGGACTGATTCAACCCGGGTGGGAACAAGAAGCTCCCAACAATGCGATCGTGCATAAATCCGTTGCGGCTCTAGTCACCCGAGCCGGTAATCCCAAAGGCATTCAATCTTGGCAAGATTTAGCCAAAGATGACGTTAGTGTGATTACCGCTAACCCCAAAACTTCTGGCGGTGCTCGGTGGAATTTCTTAGGTCTTTGGGGTGCGGTGACCCAAACCGGAGGGAATGATACAACGGCTAACGAATTTACTCGCAAAGTCTTCCAAAATGTCCCTGTGCTTCCCAGAGACGCTCGCGAGTCTAGTGATGTCTTTTTCAAGCAGGGTCAAGGGGATGTTTTGATCAACTATGAAAACGAAGTAATTTTGGCTAAACAAAGCGGTCAAGAACTTCCCTATGTGGTTCCCGAGGTTAATATTTCTATCGATAATCCTATTGCTGTGGTTGATGCCAATGTGGATAAGCATGGCACGAGGGAAGTTGCAGAAGCCTTTGTCGAGTATTTATTTACCCCAACTGCTCAACGAGAATTTGCTAAGGTGGGATTCCGGCCTGTAGATCCTAACATTGCCGCTGAATTTACCAGTCAATTTCCAACCATCAAAACCTTATTCACCGTTGCTGATTTAGGAGGTTGGGATGCGGTACAAACTAAATTCTTTGATGATGGCGCAGTCTTTGACACCATTTTGAGTCAAGTCAGCCGATGAGACTCTCTTACAGCCACCCAAAATATTATTCCCTGCATTATCAACATCAACTCCTAAATTCAATTAGCCCAAAGGAGGATTTATGCCAGCTCAACCGAATTCTCAGGCTCAACTAGACTCAAGTTTGCAGCCACCATCTTTACCCCTTTCAACGGGAGACTCCCGACCGACTCACCTCCGAATTCGGATTCGGATTCCGAAAGAGTACCAGGAGGAACCGATCATTTCTCGACTGATTTCTGAGTATGGAGTGACCGTTAACCTAAATGCAGCACTGTTGTCCGCCAATATCAAAAATGATGGGTGGTTTGACCTCGATCTCCGGGGGAAAAAATCCCAGATTGATAGTGCAATGATTTATCTGAACGATCTAGATGTAGAAATTTGGAGTAAATCAACGGACCCGAATGAGGAGAACTGGTAATTGCCAGGAGATTAATAGACCTCTTCCAAAATAATTTTATGCTATATTAGAAAGTTCAACTCCTTCTCTAGGGCTGGGTAAAAGGCAAGCTCAACCTCTGGCTCATTCGCCCCTTCCTGCCCCTAAACTTTCAAGCATAATTCCTATTTTTTTGCAAGAGGTCTAATTAACAGAATATAATTTTGAGCAGGGGATAAGCGGGACTTGATTCACCCATCCTTTGCTCTATAGGTCTGCTTAATTTTATTGCCAAAATACTTAGGTTTTTCTGAAAATGAGTCGCTTTTGGTCCACAAAATTTTTAATCCGGTGGGGCGTTGTTTTCTTTGCGGGAGTTAGTCTGAGTTGGGCGATCGCCGCCTGCACAGGTAATCCGAGTAATACTAATCCCCTAGAACTGACCCTCGTCTCCTACATGGTGACCCCTTCTGCCTATCAAGAAATCATTCCACAATTCCTAGATACTTGGAACCGGGAGCACGATCGCAAGGCAGTCATTCGCCAAAGCTACGGCCCTTCCGGGACCCAAACCCGGACCGTTCTACATGGACTGGATGCCGATGTTGTTGCCCTCGCGTTAGCATTGGATATCCAACAACTGGAAAAAGTGGGACTGATTGAACCGGGTTGGGAACAAGAAGCCCCTAATAATTCCATTGTCACTCGATCTGTTGTGACAATCGCCACTAGACCTAATAATCCCAAAGGCATTCAAACTTGGGCGGATTTAGCCAAAGATGATGTCAAGGTTGTCCTGGCTAACCCAAAAACCTCTGGGGGTGCGCGGTGGAGTTTTCTAGCGCTTTGGGGTTCCGTCACCCAAACTGGAGGAACACCCGAGGAGGCCAGGGCTTTTACCCAGAAAGTGTATGAGAATGCAGTGGTTTTATCTAAAGACTCTCGGGAAGCCACAGATGCTTTTGTTGGGCAAGACCAGGGAGATGTATTGGTTAACTATGAAAATGAAATGATTTTAGCGGGACTGAACGATCGCCAATTACCTTACATTGTCCCCGAGGTTAATATTGGGATCGAAAATGCAGTAGCAATTATCGATGAAAATGTGGAAAAACATGGAAATCGAGAACTAGCTGAAGCATTCCTGCGCTATTTATTTACTCCTGAAGCTCAAACAGTTTTTGCTCGCTATGGGTTTCGGCCTATAGATCCAAATGTGGAGAGTAAACAAGGCGATCGCTTTCCCGTTGTTGATACCTCATTTACCATTGAAGATTTGGGCGGATGGGATACTGTACAAAAACAGTTCTTTGACGCTGGGGCAATTTTTGACGAGATTCAAGCTAATTTATATCGTCCCTAAAACCTGAGCAGTTTCAAGGTCATACGTTCACTCCAATCATGCTCTGAAATCAGGCATTTTATTGACTTCACCTCGCAAGTTGTAATCATGGGAATCTTAATTCAAGACATTTCTAAAAATTTTGGTTCATTTTTAGCCATTGATCACGTCACCCTCGACATTAAAAGTGGATCTCTCGTAGCTCTTTTAGGACCCTCTGGTTCCGGTAAATCGACATTACTGCGACTGATTGCAGGACTAGAACCACCCGATAAAGGTGAAATCTATTTGACTGGAGAGAATGCGACTAAAGTTCGTGTCCAGGAGCGAAATATTGGCTTTGTGTTTCAGCATTATGCGCTGTTTAAACACATGACTATTCGTAAAAATATTGCCTTTCCCCTCGAAATTCGTAAAGTACCCCAGCCCCAAGTTCGCGAGCGGGTAGAGCAGTTGTTGGAGTTGGTTCAACTCCAGGGGTTAGGCGATCGCTATCCAGCGCAACTCTCTGGGGGTCAACGCCAGCGTATTGCATTAGCCCGAGCGTTAGCCGTACAACCTAAAGTTTTGTTACTCGATGAACCCTTTGGTGCATTAGATGCTAAGGTCCGCAAAGAACTGCGGGCTTGGCTACGACAGTTACATGATGAAGTTCATGTCACTACAGTTTTTGTCACCCATGATCAAGAAGAAGCAATGGAAGTCGCCGATCAAATTGTGGTAATGAACAATGGTCGGGTGGAACAAGTGGGAACAGCCAGTGAAATCTATGATCAACCTGCCAGCTCATTTGTGATGAGTTTTATTGGACCAGTAAATGTTCTTCCCATTAATTCAGGACTCTGTAAAACTCCGGCTCATATTTCCCCCTCCGATAAAATATTTTTGCGTCCTCATGATTTATTAATTAAAACTGAACCAGAACCTGATTTTATGGCGGCCAAGGTAACGCGATTGGTTCATTTAGGATGGGAAATTCAAGTAGAATTGGCTTTACAATCTGGAGCAATTTTGACGGCGCAATTAAGTCGAGAACGTTTTGATGAACTTCAATTTGAAGCCAATCAGTGGGTTTATGTGAAGGCTAAAGAAACCAAAATATTTCCAGGGATATTGGAGTACAAATGAAATCTTAAAAAAGGAAATAAGTTGTTTTTGAGTGCTTTGGTTTTCCTAAAACGGGAATTAATATTTTCTTCGGCTCCTCAAAAATATTAGACTTCTCTGCCTGTCAAATTCTATTAAATTTTAGGGTGATTCATTCTGGTTATCTTATGGGTATTTCCTTAAATAATCGTGGCAAAAATTTACTAACCCCCCTCGGTAGCTTACTCAATCTATCTTGGCCTTGGCGGATCACAATTGGCTATCTGAGCATCATGCTATTACTCCCGATGAGTGCATTGTTGTGGACGTCGGCTACAAAAGACCCCGGGGAATTTTGGCGAATTGCGACCAGTCCGGTAGCGATGTCTGCTTATGATGTCACTTTTGTTACCGCTTTTGTTACAGCATTAATAAATGGCGTATTTGGTACTTTGATTGCTTGGGTATTAGTGCGCTATGACTTTCCGTTTAAACGGATTATTGATGCAGCAATTGATTTGCCCTTTGCCTTACCCACAGCGGTGGCCGGTTTGACGATCGCCACGGTTTATAGCCCTACGGGTTGGATTGGTTCACTCCTTGCACCCTTTGGGATTCAAATTGCCTTTTCCCGCTTAGGAGTAGGTATTGCTATGTTATTTATTTCCCTTCCATTTGTTGTGCGAACTGTGCAACCTGTTTTAAGGGAACTAGAACCCGAAGTAGAAGAAGCTGCTTGGAGTTTAGGTGCTTCTAATTCACAAACTTTTTGGCGAATTACTATTCCCCAGTTAATTTCACCCATTTTAATTGGAATAGCCTTGGGATTTTCCCGGGCAGTGGGAGAGTATGGTTCTATTGTAATTGTGGCGTCCAATATTCCCTTTAAGGATTTAATTGCCCCGGTCTTAATTTTCCAACGTCTGGAACAATATGACTACTATGGAGCAACGGTGATAGGCGTTGTGCTCTTAGGGGTTTCTTTAGTGATTTTATTCGCAATTAATCTCGTGCAAGCTTGGGGAAGACGTTATGCATAAATCCATGAGTGATGATCCGGTACAGAAAAGCGGCAATTCCCAAAAGCAAGAAAAATGGGTCCAGAGGATTGCTATTGGGGTGGCGATCGCATACTTAGGATTGGTTCTGTTCGTTCCAGCATTGAATGTCTTTTATCAAGCCTTTAGAACCGGGTTCGGCCCCTTCTTTACCAACTTTAGGGACCACGACTTTTTACAAGCGATAAAGTTAACCGTCCTCGTTGCAGCGATTGTACTGCCAATTAATACCGTCTTTGGATTATGCGCGGCATGGGCGATCGCCCGCCACAAAATTCCGGGTCGAGCCTTCATTTTGAGTATCATTGACTTGCCCTTTTCTATCTCACCCGTTGTTGCTGGGCTGATGATTGTCCTACTTTATGGACGAAATGGGTGGTTTGGTCCCCTAATTCAATCCGCTAATCTTCAAATTATTTTTGCCTTACCCGGAATCGTAATTGCCAGTTTATTTGTAACCCTCCCCTTTGTCGCTCGTTCCGTGATTCCCGTGTTAGAAGAAACGGGACCCGAACAGGAAGAAGCTGCCAAAACCTTGGGCGCAAATGATTGGCAAATCTTCTGGCGGATTACTTTACCGAATATCCGCTGGGGATTACTCTATGGAGTGATTTTAACCAATGCCAGAGCAATGGGAGAGTTTGGGGCAGTTGCTGTCGTTTCTGGCAACTTAATTGGAAAAACTCAAACGTTACCCTTATTTGTGGAGGAAGCTTATAAACAGTATCAAACCCAGTCAGCATTTTCCGCAGCAGCATTGTTAGCCTGTCTGGGGTTGATCAGTTTAGTTGGGAAAGAAATTTTAGAGCGTCAACAGGGGAGTTCCAGACGAATCAGCACTCGTAAAACTTGAGTTTTTTCGGGGCGATCGCCCGGTAACTCCCCTGATTCAACTCTTTACCTTGCAAACTGGCTTAACGAGTTTACTTTAGCTTTTCATCCCTTCTAAAGTCTTAAAAAAACCACGTTTCTCGACTCGTTCTTGTTAGGGTTAAATGGGGAAGTTTTTTTTCTGCTTATCCCCAATATTTCGCCCCTGTAAAGGGGCGTTAAAGGAGATTTATAGATTTTAGACTACAGGGGTCCGAAACACACTGATTGACGCTTCTAGCAGGGGATATTCTTTCCAGATTCAGCCCGGATTGAATCAGGAGAATCCCAATACAACTTTAGGACTCTTCTTGGGGACCGAATACCATTTGGAGCAACATGGGTTCACCCCCCTCCTCATGATAGCGATCGGCCCACTGGCGGATGACTTCATCTAACTCTTCCATCGCTTGACCCATGCGATGAGAGGGGATATCTAATTCCTCCAACAGTCGCATCGTTTTCGGTTGCCGTTCCGCCCAATCTTTCATCAGACGGAAGTATCGCGCCGTATCCTCTACCATCACGTAGGTGCGCTCTTGGTCATCTACGGGAGAATAAGAAGCCCGGGTTAGGGCGTAAAAGGGCATTCCCCAAGGGGAATTAATCCGCGTTACTGTTCCCGAGTAAACCAAACGCCGCTTGATATGTTCTGCTAAAGCTTCACTCAGAGGCATCCGTCTGTCTGCCGAAAAATCCTCTTGCGATCGGGCGTGCAGAAACTCAATCAATTCCATAAACTGGAAGGAGTTGATCAGTTGAGCATCGGGAATATTGTTGGGAAGCTGACGTTCAATTTGGCGTTTTTCTTCACTCGTCAAATTGTTTCCCGGAATCCGAGGCCGTCCGGGTCTCCACGGATACTGTTCCAGCCACACATAAGGAAACTGAATCAGATAGCGAGGCTCCTGGGAACCCAGCATTTTTAAGAGCTTGCCTTTTGTTAAGGCTTCTTTAACTTCCTCAACAATGGCTTTAACGCGCTTCGGCTCAATATGGTGGAGGTGACCTGTCATCCGCAGGTTTTCATCCTGCTCCAAATAGGTCATGTAAATGGCACATTTGGCTGCTGTTGCCGCTGCATCCAGAAATGCGCCGTGCCGGTGCCCACTGGTTCTCATGGCACTGAAGGCCAGATATATCATGATCTGATCCATTGCGCTGGGGCTAAGGCTTTTGATCAGATCTAAGTCGTTGCTCATCACATTCCTCAATTACGGATAGGTCAAGGTAGTTGCACCCTTCTCCGTTTATTGTTGTCCATGATGGTTGCAACTCACCGGACAATTGTTTTTGCCGGTTAGGGCTGACTGGACTGCAGCCAGACTCGCAACCTCCGACTCCTTCTAATGAAGGATTAGGCTGTCGATGAATAACAGTAGCTTACCCTATTACCAGGGGTAAAAGCATCACCGGACTCTTAACTTGCGATCGCTCCTAGAACTTGGCTCTCGGACGCGATGCAGTTACGGATCACTCCAATGGCTGACAAAGGGTGCGACAGAAACCGCGATAATTTCCCACACCAAGGGCATCGTTGTCAAGACCTGTTGATCTTTCCACTCCTGCATCCTCTGCACTTTAGGAACAGACCTCTTTTCTCACCCGAAAACCCCCCTGTCCCAATTAGTCGGCGATCGCTTTTTGATTGATTAATTCTCTAAAATTATATCTTGCCCTGAATAATCATGGCAACAGAGACTTTTGCCGATCCAACTCTTGAACCTATGAGGGCGCGATCGCACTAAATCGGGGGGTATTCTATCAGCCTTCTTCATCTTTTAAAAAAATAGGTTCATCTTAATCCCCAATGGGTGAGAAAGACGATAGAAATTTAAGGGGTTAGTTCTTCAACAATTATCCAATTTCCCGCGCAATTCTGACGGCCCAAAATAGTTAGGGGTCGTTCATCCTGGCACTGCTGTAATTGACAGTCTATTTCTGCACGCAAGGTAACGAGACTCCAAGTTTGACCTGCCATTTCTACTGGATGCGTCAAAATAATTGAATAATCCTGCAATCCTTTGTATTGCAATATTCCTGTAAATTGTTGGCAATTATTAACCGAGTGATGTGCAACTGAGGATTTGATATGACTTGAAACTATTTTTTGAGTCTCTGGGATTTCAGATTTAAGAACGGAAAGAAAACTCAAGTCGTCACGATAACCTGGAGGATGAATTTTACTTTTGATGGGGCGATCGCCACTAAGAGGATATTGGTCTGGATTTTCCAAATAAAATTTCTGGCAATCTAACCAGTCTTCCTGATCAGGAGTCAGATTAAATAAAGGGACCAGGGCTGCTGGGGCGATCGCATCCTTGAGTAACGCCATTTGCAAGACTCGTACAGGCAAATCCCTAGGTTGACAATTTTTTTCCACACAAAGGGCTGCTGCCATTCCTGCCGCTTGTCCAATTCCCATCACCACAGGTTGCAGACGAGTGGCCCCATTTGCAATATGAGACACAGAAATATTTTTTTCACAAACTAACAGTCCATCTGTTTCCAATGGCACCAAAGAACCATAAGGAATCGTAAAGGGAGTCCCAGTCCAGCGCCCACCCCAACGAATGGATTTGGGGGCCAGTTTGAAAACAGGGTCCAAACTTTCTAAATGGGGATAATGATGATCATTGGCATAATTCCCCAAAGAGATCGCATCACACACTCCTGCGTTGTCCACAGATAATTGAGCGACTCGTCCCCCAATCGCAGGCAAAATATCCTGTTCTATAACAGTTTTGACCCCTACCAGACGTCTGCTTTCTCGATAATAGGGATGCAAAGCATAGGCTCCACCCCCCAAACTAGGAGTTATAAAAAAATTGCAGTGGCCTTTGACTTCTTTTATATCAACTGGGAAAATTCCCTCTGCTAAACCATAGCGAGGCCCCAGCTCAGTTTGGATAAAACGCGCAAAACTTTGGGAATGCCATCGCGCCTCCTGAAAAAACTCTAAACGAGATGCTGCCGTTTCCAGCAGTCGCCCAACCCCTTCTCCATAATCATTCCCCTGGATCGGCCAATTTATCATGAAGCGATTTCCAGGTAATCTGCCGTAATTGAGAAAAGCCTCAGGGCCATAGTTCTCCCAAGCCTGCAAAAAGCGATCGGCATCGTCAATCGGAGGTACCGGAATTTCCGCAGCAGTCGCCCCTTCCCCATAATCCTGCATCACCACTACCCAGGTAGGCACTTGTACGGGATATCGTTTTGTAAGGGAATTGGGGCCAACAGGTGCACTGGGTTCATTCCACTCTCCTTGAAATTCCCAACCCCAACGATAGGGAATTTGTGCCAACTCCAGCAAATCTCCTAGTTCCGTCCCATCCAAAGTGACTTGCGCTTTGACAAGAAAATCTTGAAAACGAACTCCTGCGATCGCATTGCCGTCACGTAACACTTCCACAGGAACTTGACCAGAAATCCAGTGCAAATTCGGCAGATCTTTCACCCAATCTGCAAAAATTTGGGCTGCAGTGCGTGGGTCAAACGTGAAAAAACTGACCCACCCATGATCCAACCCTTCTACTTGACGAGATTCCAAAGACTTTAAAAAAGCACCCCATAAACCAGTTTGAAATGCCGCTAGTTCATTCCCATCAGGGGCCGTTACCCCTGCACTGGTGAGCATTCCTCCTAACCAAGGAAATTCGCTGACTAAAACCGTTTGAACACCACGTCGCGCCGCTTGAATTGCGGCAATAGTCCCCCCCGTACTGCCACCCACCACTAAAACATCAGCTTGAATTTCGTCCATATAGTCATATAGATAGAGATTAAACGTCACGAGAGAAAATCCCAGAGGCGATCGCGCTTGAGTTACAAGATATGAGTAGGGATGCGATCGCTCAGACAAGACCTTACTTTTCTATCAGGGACCTGAACGCGATCGCCTTCAGGAGTCAGAACCCGCGTGTTAAGCTAAATTCATCCAAACTGTCCACCCGACAAGCTTTCTGGAGGTCAAAATGTCCACTTCAACTACCCAAGATTTAATTGAAACGGCGATCGGTCAACTCCAACAGCTACCCCCTCAGCAGCAGCAACAAGTCTTAGACTACATTGAATTTTTGGCTCAAAAATACATCGAACCTCAACCCCCTAAACCCCGCATCCCTGGCTTACATCGAGGGATGGGTTGGATCAGCGATGATTTCAACGATCCCATTCCCCCTGAGTATTGGAGTGATAAATCATAAAATTGCTCCTGGAGCCTTCATCTAGCCCAGAACAATATAAAAAGGTAAAGGGAAAATTTTAAATATTAATCCTTCATCCAGCCCAGAACAATATAAAAAGGTAATATGTATCCATGCCTAAGTTTGGAGAACATATTGAAAGGAGTTTAGGCGTGGAAGCCAGCAATAGAGCAGTTATTATTCGTCCAGGGAATCAGTCTTTAGTCCAAGCAGTGCGAGAGTTTTGGGCTTATCGCGATTTACTGTATATCCTGGCTGCTAGGGAAGTTAGTGTTAGGTACAAGCAAACGGCGATCGGCATTGCTTGGGTAGTCTTGCAGCCATTGATGACCACACTCATATTTACTTTAATTTTTGGTCGCTTTGCCAAAATTCCCTCTGATGGTATCCCTTATACAGTTTTTGCGTACTCAGCATTGGTGTTATGGGGGCTATTCTCCCAAGGACTGACTAGGGCTGGGGAAAGTATCATTGCGGATGAAAGATTGATTACCAAAGTTTACTTTCCTCGTCTGGTAATTCCCTTTGCGGCGGTGGGTTCCGCGTGGATTGACTTTGCTGTATCCCTGTTTATCCTTTTGCCCCTGACATATATATATGGACTTAGACCCACTGCCAGTCTCTTGCTAATTCCTGTGGTCATGGTTGTCGTGATGATATTGGCTGCGGGGATGGGAACATTATTGGCTAGTCTAAATGTCAGGTATAGAGATTTTCGCTATGTCACCCCATTTCTGATCCAGATTTGGCTATATGCTTCACCCATTGTCTATCCAGTCAGCATTGTTCCCGATTCTCTCCGGATGTGGTATTATCTTAACCCAATGGCAGGGTTGATTGAGACATTTCGCTTTGCTGTGACTGGACAAGGAAGTTTTAGTTGGATAGGATGTGGGATTAGTGCCGTTACCTCTGCTGTTATGTTTGCGCTTGGCTTAACAGTGTTCAGGCAGGTCGAGCGAAGTTTTGCAGATTTTATCTAGGGATGAGCATGAAGCCAATTATCTCTGTTAGAGACTTGGGAAAAATGTATCGCATTCGGTCGGAGGAAAAGAAGCGATATCTAACCCTTCGGGATGAGTTGGCTGAGGGGTTTCGGAAACTTTGGAATGGTAAATTGGATCAATCCACAACCGAAGAATTTTGGGCTTTAAAAGATATTAATTTTGATATTTATCCTGGTGAAGTAGTTGGCATTATTGGGCGAAATGGTGCGGGGAAGAGTACATTATTAAAGATTTTATCCCGAATTACGCCACCTACCAAAGGAGAGGCCATTTTGGGAGGACGAGTGGGTTCCCTGTTAGAGGTAGGAACTGGGTTTCATCCAGAATTGACGGGAAGGGAAAATATTTATCTTAGTGGTGCCATTCTGGGGATGACCAGGGCGGAGATTAAGCGAAAGTTTGATGAAATTGTGGCATTTGCTGACATAGAAAAGTTTATTGATACGCCCGTAAAGCGATATTCTTCAGGGATGTATGTAAGATTGGCATTTGGAGTAGCGGCTCATTTGGAACCAGAAATTTTGATTGTAGATGAAGTTCTTGCTGTAGGTGATGCTCAGTTTCAAAAAAAGTGTTTGGGGAAAATGGGGGAGGTGGCAAAAGGAGGAAGAACAGTATTATTCGTAAGTCACAGTATGCCTATGATTACATCTCTTTGCCCCAAGTGTATTTTGCTTGATGCTGGTCGAATTTCCCAAATGGGTTCTACTTCTGATCTCATAATTTATTATTTTAATCCAGAATCTTCACCCGCTTCAGTTGATTTTACTAAATTTCCTCAACCAATAGGTGATGAGTATGCTATTTTGCTGGCTGGTTCTGTTAATAAAATAGATTTTGAAAAATTGGCTACAGAGGTTCAAATTCAAGAACCAATCAAAGTGCAAATGAAATATAGAATTCTTCAAAAAACTCATATTAAGTTTGTGCCAAATTTTCATTTTTATCAATCGGATGGCACCTGTGCATTCGTATCATCAGATCAAGAGGCAAAAATTATGGATCCAGGTGATTACATTGCAGAATGTCGGATTCCCGGAAATTTTTTAAATGAGGGAGTTTATTTTGTAGGTTTGGCTTTAAGCTCATTTGAATCAACGGTCAAAGTCCATTTTTACGAAAAAAATACACTTTCTTTTAATGTAAAAGATCCAATCGAAGGGACTCCTGGTAGAAATGGCTACATAGGACCAATTCCAGGAGTTGTTAGACCTCAATTGAAATGGAATGTTGCAGAAATGCTATGAAAGCCGTTATTTTAGCAGGAGGATATGGCACTCGCCTGAGTGAAGAAACGCATCTCAAACCAAAGCCAATGGTAGAGATTGGAGAACGCCCCATTCTTTGGCACATCATGAAGTCTTACTCAGCTTATGGAGTTAACAATTTTATTATTTGTTGTGGCTATAAAGGCTATATAATTAAAGAATATTTTGCCAACTACTTTTTACATATGTCTGATGTCACCTTTGATATGCAATCCAATCAAATGGAAGTACATCATAAACATACTGAACCCTGGCGAGTAACCCTTGTAGATACAGGAGAAAATACTCTGACTGGTGGGCGGTTGAAACGAGTTAAAGATTATGTAGGAAATGAAACTTTTTGCTTTACTTATGGCGATGGAGTCAGTGACATTGATATTAGCAAATTAATTAATTATCATCAGAAAAACGGCTTATTGGCAACAATTACAGCCGTACAACCACCTGGTCGGTATGGGGCATTAAATATTGATCCACAAGGGCGAGTATTGAATTTTCAGGAAAAACCGCAAGGGGATGGGGGATGGATTAATGGTGGCTATTTTGTGTTAGAACCCCAGGTATTCGATTTTATTGAAGGGGATAAGACCAGTTGGGAAAGTGATCCATTGCAAGAAATAGCCCGTAAAAATCAACTAACTGCGTTTAATCACTATGGATTTTGGCAGCCAATGGACACCCTCAGAGACAGGAATCTGTTGGAAGAATTGTGGTGTTCCGGACAAGCTCCTTGGAAGGTATGGTAATGGAGCCTAGTTTTTGGCAGGGAAAACGAGTTTTTCTCACAGGTCATACGGGTTTCAAGGGCAGTTGGTTGGCTTTGTGGCTTCAATCCTTGGGGGCGATCGTCGTGGGTTATGCCTTGGAACCTGCTACTCAACCGAGTTTATTTCAACTGGCTAGAGTGGCACAGGGAATGACTTCTGTGTTCGGAGATATCCGAGAACTCCCTAGATTAAAGCAAGTCATGGCTGAGTTTAGCCCAGAGATTGTTTTTCATTTGGTAGCACAGGCATTAGTCCGAGAGTCCTACCAAAACCCTGTAGATACCTATGCCACAAATGTCATGGGTACGGTTAATCTCCTAGAAGCAGTGCGCCAAACCAAGGGAGTCCGGGCCGTTGTCAATGTTACTTCCGATAAATGTTATGAAAATCGCGAGTGGGATTGGGGATATCGAGAAACTGAGCCACTCGGTGGGTACGACCCCTACAGTAGTAGTAAGGCTTGTGCTGAACTGGTAACAGGGGCTTACCGTAATTCGTTTTTTAATGTTGATAATTATTTAGAACATAGAATTGCAGTTGCTACAGCTAGAGCAGGTAATGTGATTGGGGGGGGTGATTGGGCAGTTGATCGCCTAGTCCCTGATTGCTTACGAGCTTTTGAAAAGGGACAATTGGTGAAATTACGCTCCCCCCATGCCATCCGTCCTTGGCAATATGTAATTGAGCCCCTCTCCGGTTATTTACTTCTGGCTGAAAAGCTTCTGAGTTCAGAGGGCTGTCGTTATTCTTGTGCTTGGAATTTTGGGCCCGATGCCAAAGGGGATGCAACGGTGGGTAAAGTAGCAACGACCCTAGCTCATCTTTGGGGCAAAAATGCAGGAGTTGAAATAGACGCTTGCGAAAATCATCCCCATGAAGCTGGGCTATTGAGGTTGGATATTACTCGGGCTCGGACTGAGCTAGGATGGCAACCCTGCTGGTCTGTAAAACAGGCACTCCAAGCTACTGTTGATTGGCATCAGGCTTGGTTGCGAGGGCAAGATATGCGGGAATATTCTTTATCGCAAATTGCTGCATATCAAGAAACTCAATCAACTTTGGTTAATGCCCTATGAAAATTGTTTCTCCGCCAATTCAAGGGGTTTATCTTGTTGAAACTACACCCTTTCAGGATGAATGGGAAACTTTCTATCGCGCATTTTGCGATCGCGAACTTGATTCCCTATTGCAAGGGGAACCCATTCGTCAAGTCAATCTGTCTCGCACGGAAGCAATTGGTGCAATTCGAGGGCTGCACCTTCAATATCCACCTCATGCTGAAATGAAACTGCTCCGTTGCCTCACGGGTCGAGTTTGGGATGTGGCAGTGGATTTACGGGAAGGTTCAGCGACATTCTTGCAGTGGTATCAAGCCGAATTATCGGCGGCTAATGCTGATATGATGGTGATTCCTCAAGGCTGCGCTCATGGTTTTCAATTATTAGAACCAGGGAGTGAGTTGCTTTATTTACACACCGCATATTATGATCCGAAATCTGAAGGAGGAATTCGCTATAGTGACCCTAAGATTAATATTCCTTGGCCATTGAAAGCAACAGATGTTTCCCCCCGCGATGCGTCTCATCCCTTATTGTCTGAAGATTTCCGGGGGATTGTGATATGAAATGTCGTCACTGTGGTTCCGAACTGAAATTACCTTTGGTGGATTTAGGTAGTGCGCCTCCTTCCAATGCTTATCTGACTGAGCAGACTCTTCATGCTCCCGAACGCTGGTTTCCTTTGCGGGTGTTAGTCTGTGAATCCTGCTGGTTAGTCCAAACTGAAGATTTTGCTCAAGCGGATGAATTGTTTGATGCTGAGTATGCCTATTTCAGTGGGTTTTCTAGCAGTTGGCTGGCTCATTGCGATCGCTATGTTTCTGAGATGGTTGAGCGTTTTGGACTCAATCCAGACAGTTATGTAGTTGAGGTGGCAGCGAATGATGGTTATCTGTTGCAATATGTTCAGGGTCGTGGTATTCCCTGTTTAGGGATTGAACCCACAGCGAGTACAGCAGCAGCGGCTCGTGGCAAGGGTATCTCAATTGTAGAAGAGTTTTTTGGGACTAAGTTAGCGAAAAAGTTAGCGAGTGAAGGAAAACAGGCGGATTTAACGATCGCCAATAATGTCTTAGCTCATGTACCCAATATCAATGATTTTGTTGAAGGCTTTGCCCTATTATTGAAACCCCAAGGAGTCGCAACCTTTGAGTTTCCCCATCTGTTGAGATTGATTGAAGAAAACCAGTTTGACACGATTTATCATGAGCATTTTTCCTATCTATCACTAACAGCAGTCAAACAAATTTTTGCTGCTAATGGTTTGATTGTTTTCGATGTGGAGGAACACCCGACTCATGGGGGTAGCCTACGAGTCTTTGCTCAACGGCAGGATTTTGGGGTGCATCCGGTGAGCGATCGCGTCGAAAAATTAATGAACAAAGAGTTGAAAATTGGAATTTCAAATGCTGACTACTATGCTGATTTTCAGACCCAACTTAATCATGTTAAAAATGATTTTTTGATCTTTTTGCTTGAGGCCAAACGCCACGGTAAAGTGGTCGTAGGTTATGGCGCAGCGGCCAAAGGAAACACCCTAATGAATTATGCGGGGATTCGTCCCGATTTAATTCCTTTTGTTGTGGATCGTAATCCAGCGAAGCAAGGAAAATTTATGCCTGGGAGTCGTATTTCGATAGTGGAGGAAAGCTATCTTAAAAATACCAAACCTCATTATGTAATGATTTTACCTTGGAATCTAAAAAAGGAAATAATGGTTCAACTTGAATATATTCGGGAGTGGGATGGAGAGTTTGTAACGGCAGTTCCTCATCTGGAGGTAGCACCTTGAAAGTTGCAATTACCGGAGCTACTGGTTTTATTGGTCGCTATGTCCTTAGTCTTTTGTTAGAGCAAGGATATCAAGTATTAGTGATTGGTCGCTCTGCTCCTGCATTAGATTCTCGTTTAACCTTTGTTGAGGTAGATTTACTAAAAGAAAAAGAACATCGGTGGATTTCCGAATATCAACCTTCTCATCTCCTGCACTTGGCTTGGTATGCTGAACATGGAAAGTATTGGACATCACCATTTAACTTAAGTTGGTGTGATGCTACGGTTAAATTAATTCCTGCTTTTGTAGAACAAGGGGGAGAACGGGTAGTTGTGGCTGGGTCTTGTGCTGAATATGACTGGTCTTTTGGCTATTGCCATGAAGAGAAAACACCAAGTCATCCAACAACCTTATATGGCGTAGCAAAAGATTGTGTACGTCGTTTGGCAGAAAAAATTTGCGATCTTAAGGATGTATCTCTAGCTTGGGGTAGAATCTTTATGCCGTTTGGATTAGGAGAAAGCCCTCAACGGTTAATTCCTTCCATTATCCAGGCTTTTTTGAGGTTACGTCCACCTTTTGCCATAGGAATTTATCAATGGCGTGATATTCTGCCTGTTGAATTGGTTGCTGATGGGTTAATTTTTCTCACTAATCAAGAAGATTCGGATGTTTTCAATATCTGTTCGGGTCGTCCGATTCAACTGGCTGAAGTTATTCAGAAACTTGGTAAAATCCTAGCTCAAGATCCGAACTTTCTTTTATCAATGGGGCATTCTTCTGATGATGTAAATTCTTTTTTGGGGGGCAGTAACGCAGCTATTGTAGCAAAGGGCTGGGCTCCTGAATATTGTTTGGAAACGAGTTTAGAAAAATACAGTAAGGTTTTGAGTTATACAAAATGAAAAAGATGAGTTATCAAAAATTTAAAGAAGATTGTGCCAAAGAAATTGAACAACAAACTCAAAATCATAAAATGCAAAGCGTATCACAGCACTGGATACAACAGGCTCAATCACTGAAGTATTCTTATCATTTTGAATGGTTAGGAAGACCGATTATCCAGTATCCACAAGATATTGTGTTAATGCAAGAGTTGATATACTCAATTCAGCCTGATTTGATTATCGAAACTGGCATTGCTCACGGTGGCTCACTGATCTTCTCAGCCTCTATGCTAGAACTTAACGCGGCTTGCGGAGGGCCTCAAGATGCTGCAGTATTGGGTTTGGATATTGACATTCGTCAACATAATCGGGAGGCAATAGAGACTCATCCAATGTTTAAGCGCATTTCAATGATTCAAGGGTCTAGCATTGATCCAGAAATTATTGCCCAGGTAAAGGCTAAAGCGGCACATAAGAATAAAATCTTAGTCTGTCTGGATAGCAATCACACCCACGATCATGTTTTGGCTGAACTAGAAGCTTATGCACCATTAGTTTCAGTTGGCAGCTATTGCATTGTCTTCGACACTATCATCGAAGATTTGCCTGATGATATGTTTGGAGATCGACCTTGGGGAGTAGGCAACAACCCTAAAACCGCTGTGTGGGAATATCTAAAAACCCACCCCCAATTTGAAATTGATAAAAGCATTCAGCACAAACTATTAATTACTGTTGCCCCTGATGGGTATCTCAAGCGAATAAAAAATTAGCCTTAAATGGCAGTTTATTGCACTTCGCACTTCTTTACTACCAAAAATATTTGTTTTTATTGAACTTGTCAAATAAATCCTAAATTGATTATGTTAAATCCACGTTTTAGTATAATAGTCCCTACTAGAGAAAGACATGACACTCTTTTTTACACATTAAAAACCTGTCTTAATCAATATAATTTTGATAATTACGAAATTATTGTATCTGATAATTGTAGCTCTGCATCTACTAAACAAGTAGTTGATTCATTAAACTCACCCAAAATAAAATATTTTCGTTCAGATGAACCTTTGGCAATGAGCAAGAATTGGGAATTAGGCGTTTCTCATGCATCAGGTGAATATTTAATTGTACTTGGCGATGACGATGGATTATTGTTTCATGCGCTTTATCAATTAGATCGGCTATTAGAAGTGCTAAATGTCAAAGCGATTAGATGGAACAGAGCTTATTATAGATGGCCTAATTCCCCAAATAAGCCTAATAGTCTATCTATTCCATTTGAACAAATGAATCATATTTTCTCAGGCAAAAAAATTATCAAAAAAGTGTGTAATTATAAATTACCATATGATTTTTTACCTATGTTATATAATTCGGTGATCCATAAAGATTTAGTTCAATTGTTAATAGAAAAAACTGGTCGAGTATTTAGTTCTCAAACGCCTGACGTTTACTCTGGTTTTGTATTTGCATATTTGAGCGGTAAATATGCTTCTTTAGGTATTCCTATGAGCATTAATGGAGGTTCAGCTAAGAGTAATGGATTGTGCTTTACATTTTTAGGAAAAAATAATTCAATAACTCAAGAGTTTAATTTTTTAAATGAAAAATTTGGTTATAAATGGCATCCCCAAGTTCCTAATCTGACGTATATCCCAGCAGTAATAGCTGAATCTTTTCTACAGGCTAAGGATGTTTTGTATAAAACAGACTTTGATTTATATGTTAATCAAACTCTGTTATTAGAAAATTGTGTAAAATCTATACAAGCTTCTAATGAAGCAGAATGGATGGATAGTCTTAATTATATTAAAGAGTCAATAGTTGATAATGAAATTTTAAAAAAGTGGTTTGAAAGAAAATTATTAAAGACTCCTTACAAAAATCAAGTAGATGTTCAACTTATACAACCATATCAAAGATTGTTGTTTAATGGGATGATATATTTAGATTCATCTTCGTTGGGAGTCAAAAATGTATTTGAAGCGGCGCAAATATGTGAATATATTATGGGATTTAACTCCAATTACTTAGAATGGAATAACAAAATAAAAATTTATAAACATTTATTCAAACTAATTATAAAAAATCTACGCACTCAATTGTTTTGGTAGCCATAATTAATAAAAATTAATATAGTTGGCTCTTTGATTTCATTATTTAGGTTAAAGTTATGAAATTTAGGTTAAGTTATATGTACATATTTTCTCTATTAAATAGCCTAAATTATCATATAGAGTCGAAATAAATGAAATGTCCCATTTGTCAATCTATAAATATATCTCAGCGGCATCAGCTAACAGTTTTCGATGATCGCTATGGATACCCAGGTCAGTTCAAAATAGCCTTTTGTTCTAACTGTCATCATCAATTTATTGCAAATCCTATTAGTAGTAGCCAAGAAATAATAAAATTATATTCTGAGTATTACCCCAGGTCAACATTTAACATTGATAAATACAAACCTCACAAAGAAATTAAAGGTATTAGAGCTTGGCTAGATGGTAAATATAGTTCGGCTTTTCGCTGGGTTCCAACAGACGTAACTGTACTTGATATTGGTTGTGGATTTGGAGAATCATTAGGGTATTATCAATCTCGAAATTGTAACGCTTATGGAGTAGAAATAGACAGTAACATTACTCGTGTAGCCGAAAAATTTGGTTATAAAGTTCATGTGGGTTTATTTGATCCAACTTTATACCCAGATATCTTTTTTGATTATGTAACAATGGATCAAGTAATTGAGCATAATGTAGATCCTATTCAAACCTTAAAAAATATTGGTCAGATTCTCCAGCCAAATGGAATCGCTATTTTGAGTACGCCTAATCCTAATGGTTGGGGAGCTAGGGTTTTTCGCAGTCGGTGGATCAACTATCATGCTCCTTACCATATTCATTATTTTTCCCGAAAATCCATGCAAATAGCTGCCACAAAAGCAGGATTGACCTTGGAAAAAGTTAAGGTGATTACCAATTCTGAATGGTTGTTATACCAGTGGATTCATTTGATATTATTCCCAAAAAATGGAGTTTCCTCCGTGTTTTGGGATCATGCACGGGAAAAAAAATTTACTCATAAACTGGTCATTAGAATTATGGGTCTTTTTCATAAAACTAAGCTTAACCACTTAAGCACAAGATTTTTCGATATATTTGGCTTGGGGGATAATTATATATTTTTTCTGAAAAAAATTGATGAATCCTAAAGTTTATATCCTTTTACCTGTTCACAACCGCCGATCAATTACCGAACGCTTTATAAAATGCTTGCAAAGTCAAACCTACCAGAACTATCACCTCATTTTAATTGATGATGGTTCCACGGACGAAACAGCAGAGATGGTACGGGAAAAAATTAAAAATCTAACCGTTATCAGGGGTAATGGTAGTTGGTGGTGGGCTGGCTCTTTACAGGAAGGATATGAATGGTTGTTATCCAATCATATATCTTTAGATGAAATAGCTTTGATTGCCAATGATGATACTGAGTTTGACCCCAATTTTCTCGATCAAGCTGTACAAATTCTTATGGCAAGCCCTCATACATTATTGCAGGCTCAGTGTTACAGCAGAGACCAGGGTCGTTTAATAACTGCTGGCGTTAAAGTCGATTGGAAAAAATTGTCTTTTTCCCCATCCGAAAATATAGATGAGATTAATTGTCTTTCCACCAGAGGACTTTTTTTAAAAATCAAAGATTTCATTAAAATTGGTGGTTTTTATCCCCGATTACTGCCTCATTATCTGTCAGACTATGAATTTACCATAAGAGCCCAGCGCCAGGGGATGAATCTAATTACTGATTCAACTTTGAAGTTATGCTTAGACGAACAATCAACTGGATACCATCAATACGATAATCAATCTTTTTCCGTTTTTATAAAGCAAATATTTTCTTTGAAATCAGCAGGCAATCCTATAATTTTTACTAGATTTGTTTTTCTATGTTGCCCTAATCGGTATAAACTTTCATGCTACTGTTTAGTTTGGATGAGGTTTTTTCTGACATTATTATCTGTAATTTCTAAATTTAGACATTGGTCAAAGACTAAAACAAATCATATAGGTCTATGAAACAAAATTTTTGGGAATGAGTAATAATTATGATAAATAGAGTTGTACCTCTAGTTTGATTCAAATTAAATTATAATTTATTAAGTTATTAAATTTATCATTTGAGCCAGCCGCCCTATCACTATGCAATCTCTAAACTTAGCACCGATCGCCTTTTTTGCCTATAAGCGTCCCGAGCATACACTCAAAGCGCTGACTTCTCTATCTCAATGCAAACTAGCACAGCAAAGTATTCTTTATATTTTTTGTGATGCTGCTAAATTTACTCAAGATAGAGAACCTGTGCAACAAGTTAGAGAGGTGGTTAGAAGTCAGCAATGGTGTGGAAAAGTAGAAATAATTTATCGTGAATCTAATTTCGGTTTAGCCCAGTCGATTATTTCAGCCACAACAAGTTTGTGCAAACAACATGGGCGCGTTATCGTTTTAGAAGATGATCTAATCGTTTCTCCTTATTTTTTAAAATACATGAATGATGCTTTAAATTTATATGAATCTGAAGCTAAAGTTATGCAAATTTCTGGTCATATGTTTCCATTTGATATAAAACAATCGGAAACTGATGCGATTTTTTTGCCTCTTACAACCACATGGGGATGGGCTACTTGGGATAGAGCTTGGAAACAGTTTAATTCAGGCATTACAGGATATCAGCAATTAAAAAAAAATCCCCAGTTAAGACGAAAATTTGATCTTGATGGATCTTATCCTTATTTCCGAATGTTACAGCAGAAAATCAAAGGAAAAGTGGATTCCTGGGGGATAGATTGGTATTTAACTGTTTTTAGGGCTGAAGGATTAAGTCTTTTTCCCATCAAGTCACTGGTAGCAAACATAGGCTTCGATGGTAGTGGTACAAACTGTGGTTATAGTCACATACAAACAAAAGAATATTTTGTTAGGTTAGAAAAAGAGCAAGTAGAATATCGATATCCATCTCTTATAAAAGAAAGCATTTATAAAGAAAAAATTTTTAATACTATATTATTAGAGACAAGACAACCTAATGTCTTTCTCAAGATATTACACAAAGCATGGAAAATTAGTAATAAATTCAAATTATCATTATAAAAATTCCACTTATTAATAAAAGTAATGTCTATGATAAGAAATTTCCTCAAAAATAGGTTTCAAAAAATATATTTACAAGTAGTGAAAAATAATTTTTAAAAGAAAATGGAACTATTTTTAGATCAAAAACCACCAGAATTACATTTTAAAACATAATAAATATAAGCCAAGTTGTTTTTTGCCTGTTAAAGGGAGAAGAGTTAATCATAGATGCAATAGTTTTTGATTGACAATAGGTCTCTGTCATCCAAGTCATAAATAGTCAATATGCAGTGTCATTGTGGAGATAATAATAAAAATAATAATATTACCATCTTGGTAAATTTAAGCTACTTTAATTGAGTTCAAATCGATGTGTAAACAAATGCTTGTAATGCCCGTAAACAATTTATGAAATTCTTACGCCCTATCAAAGATAGTATTAATTATGCATGGTTTTTACTGAGAGGTAAAAAACCTTGGATTCGTGGCTATGAAGTTTACAAACGGAGGGAAATAATGCGGGTACTTGCTTCGGGGAAGTTTGAGGCTAATGAACTAGAAGATAACTATGGCTTGAGGCTTGATGAAAGGGTTCTTGAATACCCCTGGTTGTTTTCTAGACTTCCTAAAAATCCAGGCAAATTACTGGATGCTGGTTCAGCTCTCAATCATGAATTTTTGCTATCTCATCACCACTTGAAAAATAAACAAACTTTTATTTCGACACTTGCCCCAGAACAAGTATGTTTTTGGAAACAAAAAATTTCTTATGTTTATGAGGATTTAAGAGAAACTTGTTACAGAGATAATTATTTTGATTGGATTGCCAGTATTTCAACGATTGAGCATATTGGTTTAGACAACAACTTCCTTTATACACAGGATATCTTAAAAAAAGAAAATCAAAAAGATGCTTATTTAATCGCGATCAAAGAATATAATCGAATTTTAAAACCAGGTGGAACTTTATATTTAACATTTCCATTTGGCCGCACTAAAAATCATGGTTGGTTTCAGGTATTTGATAGTCCAATGCTAGATAAAGTGATCGAAACTTTTGCGCCTACATCTATTACTGAATTTCACTTTAGGTACGATGCTGATGGCTGGAAACCTTCATCGAGAGAAGCGTCTAAGAACGCTACTTACTTTGATATCCATCAGCAGAAAACATACGAGCCTGATTATGCAGCAGCTTCACGAGCTATTGTATGTTTAGAAATGGTCAAATAGCTATGCTTAGTAAGTTTAAAAAGCTGTTTATCAAAAAAAAATTCTTAATAAAAGAAGGAGCGGTTTTATACAGCAGCAGTAAAATTTTGAATAATCTTGGACAAACGGATGCAATACAGATGGGATCCTTTACTCACATTAAGGGAGAACTTTTAACTTTCGCACACGCAGGAAGTATTAAAATTGGTCAATACTGTTTTATTGGAGAAGATACTAGAATCTGGTCGGCTAAAAGTATTTTAATTGGCGATCGCGTATTAATTTCTCATAACGTTAATATTTTTGATAATGCTACCCATCCAATTAGTGCCAAGCTGAGACATGAGCAATTCAAACAGATTATTACGAGTGGTCATCCCAAAGGCATCGATCTCCAAGAAAAACCTATTGTTATTTCCGATGATGTTCTTATTGGATGTATGTCAATCATTTTGGCAGGAGTAACAATCGGAGAAGGAGCTATTGTCGGAGCGGGTTCAGTTGTTACAAAGGATGTTCCACCTTGGACAATAGTTGCAGGTAATCCAGCCCGCATTATTCGAGAGATACCCGAAGATGAACGCTAAATTTTTAACTTGGGAACAAGCCGTGGAATGGCTGAAAACTCAGCCTGATGCCCAAGAATTGGTCAAAGCATGTTATTACGACGATCCTTTAATAGTAGCATCTCAACGATTTGCCAATAGCGAAGAATGGCAAGCTGTTGCGGAAATTTTGCAATCCTGGATTCCTGGGAAGGTATTGGATTTGGGGGCAGGCAATGGCATCTCTAGTTATGCGTTTGCTCGTTCAGGATGTACAGTTATTGCAATAGAACCCGATCCTAGTTCTATTGTGGGCGCAGGGGCGATTCAGCAACTCGCTCAACAGGCAGATTTGAGCATTGTTGTTGAACAAACCGTTGCTGAGACTTTACCCTTTGCCGATGGAACTTTTGATATTGTGTATGGTCGTCAAGTGTTGCACCATGCCTCAAATCTAAATCAGCTATGTCGGGAAGCAGGCAGAGTTTTGCGTCCTGGAGGTGTCTTCTTGGCCACACGAGAACACACTATCTCACAACCAGAAGACTTAACAGTTTTTCTGAAATCTCATCCTTTGCATCATCTCTATGGTGGAGAAAATGCTTTCTTGCTAAAAGATTACCGTCAGGCTATAACTGGTGCGGGATTAAATTTAAAGCTTGTTTATGGACCTTCTGATTCTGTAATCAATTATTTTCCAGTAACGCGAGTACAAAACCAGAATAAAATAGCTATTTTTCTAGAAAAATATGTGGGTAAATTTTTAGCTCATTGGATAGGATCTCAAAAAAGCGTGGTATCTGCGATGAATTCCTGTCGTTCCTTAATTGATAAAACTCCTGGTCGTCTCTATTCATTCCTTGCTATTAAGCCCGAATAATGTTGAAAACTGTTCTAATAACTGGTGTAACCGGATTTATAGGCCGATATATGGCCCGTCAGTTTGCTGAAGCTGGCTGGTCAGTTGTCGGACTGGGAACTCGTCCGCAGGAGAATGCTCCTAATCAAGCTTTATCTCATTATTACCAATTGGTTTTACCCTCAAATGAATTAACTCAGATTATTCAGCAAGTACAACCGCAAATTTGTATCCACTGTATCGGTAGGGCTTCAGTAGGGCTTTCTTTAACTGAACCAAATGCTGACTTTAAAACTAGCGTAGAAATTACATTTGAACTCTTAAACACTTTACGGCTTTATGCCCCCAACTGTAAGACTATTTATCTGTCTAGTGCTGCGGTCTATGGAAACCCTAATTCTTTGCCGATCGCAGAAACTCAAGAAACAAAGCCGATTTCTCCTTATGGCTTTCATAAGCTAATCTGCGAACAACTTTGTCAAGAATTCTATAAAATATATCAATTACCAACAGCAATTGTCAGGATTTTTTCAGCTTATGGTCCTGGCTTAAGACGACAAGTTATTTGGGATATTTGTCATAAATCTTTGACAGAATCTATCGTAAAGTTAAAAGGCATAGGAAATGAGAGTCGAGATTTCATTCATGTTATTGATGTAGCTAAGGCAATTCAAACTATTTCAGAACTGTCTCCCTGTGAAGCTGATATTTATAATCTAGCTAGTGGATTAGAAACAAAAATTAAAAAATTACCGGATTTGATTATCCCTGAACTGGAAAGAAAAATAGAAGTTGAGTTTGATGGAATTGTCCCCACAGGAGATCCGCTTAATTGGCAAGCTAACATTAGCCAATTAACCAATTTAGGATTTACACCTGAAGTCTCTTTGGAAAGAGGATTGAAAGTTTATGCTCAATGGTGTCGGGCTGAGGTATTAGGATGGTAAAACCTCTAAGAATAGGACTCATTATGTCAGCCGATAAGACATGGATGGGGGGAGTGATCTATATTCAAAATTTAGTTAAGGCGATCGCTTCTTTGAGCTTACCTGATGTAGAGCTATATTTAATTATTCCTTCAAACTCAGAACCGGAACTTTATGCTGATATTCAGGATCTTGTAAACAAGGTATGTGTAGAAAATAGCTTATCTTTAAATTTTAGAAACCGCCTTTGGTGGATGATTTTAAGAAAATTTCCTTTTTTGCCAGATCAAGGTTTATCTCAAATAGTTAAGAGAGAAAATATAGATTTTTTGTATCCTATTCTTGGAACTTATGGTTTCTCTTGCAATTTTGCTTGTAAGTGGGCGGCTTGGATTCCTGATTTGCAGCACAAATATTTACCCAACTTTTCATCGAAAAAAATTATTATAGCCCGAGAACAAGTATATAAATTTATGGCAAAAAAGGCTCCAGGTATTATTTTCAGCAGTGCAATTGCCTTAGAAGATTTCAAAAAATTCTACCCAGATAGTGTCGCTCAAAATTTTGTGCTAAATTTTAGAACAATACCTGAGATGGCATGGTTTACCTCCGATCCAGTATTAGTTCAGCAAAAGTATCAACTTCCAGATCGCTTTTTTTTAGTCAGTAATCAATTCTGGAGACATAAAAATCATCAAATTATTCTTGAATCTTTAAAGATTTTAAAACAAGAAAATATCAACCCTGTAATTGTTTGTACTGGCCACTTAAATGATATGCGTTTTCCAGGTTATCAAAAAGAAATCCTTGATTTAATTGATAAATATGAATTATCTGAATATTTCAAAATCATTGGTTTAATACCTCGTCTCGATCAAATCCAGTTGATGAGACGATCCCTGGCGGTGATTCAGCCATCCCTGTTTGAAGGGTGGAGTACAGTTGTTGAAGACGCAAGGCTATTGGGCAAACCAATGATTCTTTCAGATATTCCAGTCCATTTGGAACAAAACCCACCTCATTCTCATTATTTTAAGCATAATTCTGCTCAAGATTTGGCAGATAAAATCAAATTTTTCCTCCCTCAACTCATTCCCGGCCCTAACTTATCGAATGAAGCCATAGCTAAAAATTTATGCCAAAAACAATTAGAAATATATGGCCAAGAGTTTGTTCAAATTGTCAAAAAAATACAAAATAATTCACAATTAGAATAAATTTGTTTTTAAAATATAGTTCAGTTGCTTCAAGCTGATTTTTTGCCGATCCTAATTGGTTAACATAATTCTAAGTTATCTCGATGCAAATTAACCTAAAAAATCTATTGCCACTCAACTATTCTACTCTTGAGTTACTACTTTAATAAAAAAATAAGCAAAAATTAATCATAATTTTAAAATATATGTCATTTATAAAATTATTGAAAAAAAATATTTTACAACTTGATATAAATACACTTTTATATGTATTTTTTTTATTAATTACTACTTCATTTTTCTTTTTTGATTCTTTCAGAAGTGTGCAAACTTTATTTTCATTGTTGGTTTCTTTGGCAATTCTCTCTAGAAGAAAGTTGCAGTTTGCCACAATTTTGCTTCCATTATTTTTAATCGTATTATTTATTAATGGAATTAAGATTCTCAATATAGAAAACTATGGTTTGGTTGGGGCAGCTTCTCCATCGGGTTTAAATATTTTAATTTTTTTTTCTTGTCTAATTACAGAAAAACCATCTTTTATTTATAAAATCTTTAATTTTTATTTAAAAATATTTATTTTTATGAATAGTTTTAGTATATTTTACTATATTAATATTCTCTTTGGTTGGGGAGCAGCCTATGAAATTATTAATTTAGCTGGGAGAGGTTTTATTTATCGAAACTATAGCAATCTTGCTATTTTTACAGACTACACCATATATGATTTTGGATCATTTACCATATCCCGTCTAGGAGGAATGTTTGAAGAGCCGGGAATGTTAGCCACCTATGCTGGAATCCTTTTGGTAGCTGATATAATTGTTTTTCCCAATAGAAAATTTACCAAGTTCATGCTGGTAACATTTGGCATATTATCACTTTCACTGGCTTTTGCCATTTTTTTATTTTTTATAGGAATTTACTATTTATTTAATGCCAAATTAAACTCTAAAAAAACTTTAAAAAAAATAATTATTTCCTTGATATTAATCATATTAATAACCAGATTGGTGATTCCAGAAGAAATAAGAATTGCCTACGAAATTCATTTATTGAATCGCTTGGAAATCCAAGATGGTCAATTAGCTGGAGATAATAGGTCTATTTATCAAGATACTTTTGAAAGTTATTTCCAAAGAGCTAATGTAGTTCAATTAGCTTTTGGCAACGGTATCGGATCTAATATACAGTCTCAGCAAGCAAGCTATGCCTCATATCATAGATTTTTCTATGAAATGGGTTTTATAGGATTTTCTCTATTACTTATATATCCAATATACTTTTTGGTATATATACCTTTAATAACAAAAAAAATTCGCTACTTACCATTGACAGTAGTATGTGGATTATCGCTATACCAAAGACCAGATTTTTTATCCGCTCATTATTTTATATTATATGCCATAATTTTGTTTGTTTTGGGCAAACGATATAAATTTAACATATTAAACTAAATCATAATATTTAACATTTTCGGTAATACAATGTTGTTTGATAAAAATAAATCTATTTTTTTAGATCAAAATCCCTTGTTCAGTATAATTACTGTGGTTTACAATGCTGATAATTGTTTAGAAGAAACCATAAAAAGTGTAATTAACCAAAATTATAAAAATATAGAGTACATTATTATTGACGGAGGCAGCACAGATAATACATTGTCAATAATCAAAAAATATGAAAAGCAGATAAAAGTTTGGATTAGTGAACCTGATAATGGCATATATGAAGCAATGAATAAAGGCATATCGCTTTGTCAAGGGGAAATAGTTGGTATCATTAATGCGGGAGATACATATACTTCAAACGCTATTTCAAGAATTGTTGAGTCTTACCAAAATCAATCATATCCATCAATTGTTGTAGGAGACTGCAAAGAATTTCAATCTTTTGATACTCAAAATTGGCTAATTGTATCTGGTCGTTTGAATAAACTACCT
Source organism: Laspinema sp. D2d (assembly GCF_025370755.1). GTDB lineage: Bacteria > Cyanobacteriota > Cyanobacteriia > Cyanobacteriales > Laspinemataceae > Laspinema. Next base: position 59,141 of record NZ_JAMXFC010000011.1, read on the forward strand.
TATAAAATGCTTCCTCATCCTTCAGTTTTTGTTCCTTTATCCATTTATAAAGAAATGGGAGTATTTAATACAGATTTTAAAATTGCTGCTGATTACGAATTTTTGTGTAGATGCTATAAACGTTCAGTTCCATTTATTTATGTTAATCAAATAATTGCCATAGCTAGTCCTAGAGGAGTTTCAAGTAACTATTATCTAACAGAAGTTGAATATTTTAAGGCTCGTATAAACAACGATATTCCTGTTATTCTATCCGTGATGAATACTTGCTGGTCATTAGTAAAAATTACTGTTCATTACCTGTTAGATTATTTTTATATATGGCATTTTGTTGAATCATGGAGACATGGCAGCTATAGATAAGTAAGTAGTTATAATTTTTACTTATTTTTTGTGAATTATCTTATTGAAAAAGTATTTGAAAGATATCTCTGACTCATTTAGACTATTAGTAATATCAAAATCAAACCCAGAAAAATATGACAAGTCTAACAACAAAAATCAAATCTATTATCCCCAATCAATACCTTCCTGCTGCTATTAGCTCATATTACACAATAAGGTCTTTGGCATATTTGGGAAATAACTTTATTTGCCCATGTTGCGGTGGTCATTTTCGGAGATTCTTACCTTATAACAAAAATCAACCTGACGCCAATAATGTATGCCCAAGATGCGGATCTTTTGAAAGGCATCGATTACTATGGCTTTATTTAAAAAATAAAACAAATATTTTTGAAAAGAATCTGAAGATTTTACACTGTTCTCCAGAATATTTTTTGCAAAAACAATTGATAAGCAACCAAAATTTACAATATATTGGGGCGGATTTAGATTCACCATTGGCAAATGTAAAAATGGATCTTACTAAGATTCAGTATGATGATAACTATTTTGATGTTATTCTTTGTAATCACGTTTTAGAGCATATTCCGAACGATATCCAAGCAATGAAAGAACTCTTTAGAGTTCTTAAACCCGGTGGTTGGGCTATTCTTCAAGTGCCAATTGACCCCACATTGGAAAAAACTTTTGAAGATCCAAACATCATATCGCCACAAGATCGGGAACGTTTATTTGGACAAAGCGATCATGTAAGAATGTATGGTCGTGACTATAAAAATAGATTGGAGGATGCTGGATTTACTGTCAAAGTAGATAAGTATATTGACGAATTATCAGATAATTTAATACAAAAATATGGTTTATTATCCAATGAATATATTTACTTTGGCTCCAAACATTAAATTGGGATAACAGATAATCGCTTAACCTAAATAAGTCGGTTTATTATGATAAAAGCATCAGTCAGTGTTATTATTCCTTGTTACCGATGTGCTGATACTATCAGCAGATGTGTTGAATCAGTAGTCAATCAAACTATTCCACCGAAAGAGATTATTCTTGTAGATGATGGAAGTAAAGATGAAACTTTATCTGTCATTTTAAAGCTACAAGAAACCTATGGGAAAGATTGGATTAAAGTGGTTGCTTTAAAAGAAAATTCTGGCGTTTCTGTTGCCAGAAATACAGGTTGGGATTTGGCTTCACAAGATTATATTGCTTTTTTAGATGCTGATAATGCTTGGCATCCAGAAAAAATAGATATTCAGTATAACTGGATGTTAGAAAATTCACAAGCATTATTATCTGGGCATACAATTCCAGTTTGTTCTTCCTATGAAAATTTTCTTTCCAGCATAACAGTTTCATTAAAAGGCCAACTTACATACACTCAAATTAAACCACAAAAACTTTTACTTTCAAATCCATTTGAAACTTCATCTATTATGTTAAACCGAGATATCAAATACAGATTTGACCCACACAAAAGATATAGTGAAGACTATTTTTTGTGGCAGGAAATATGTTTAGATGGATCTGTTTGTTTTTTGCTAAATGTGCAACTAAGTTATATTTTTAATAGTTTTGGCACAGCTGGTTTAACTAGCAGATTATTTAAAATGAGACTTGAAGATTTTAATAATTATTGGCAACTTTGGAGAAAAAATAGAATTACTGTAACAACTATGATTTTGTTGATTATGTTTTCTGTTATAAAATTTACCCTATTACTTATATTAAGACCTGAAATATATTCTTTTTTAAAACATAAAAAAAATGTGTTTAATAAGTTTAGAAATTCATATATTTTTATTTAGTGTAAAAATTATATGGCACCAAAAATATCAATTATTATTGTCAGTTACAATGCCAAAAACCTGTTGCAGCAGTGTGTGCAAAGTTTATATTTAAGCTCTAACTATTTCCAAGATTTATTTGAAATAATCGTTGTCGATAACCACTCTCAAGATGGGAGCCCAGAATTTTTAAGAGAGCAACATCCAGAAGTCAAATTAATTAGCAATCAAGAAAATTTAGGTTTTGGCAAAGCCAATAATCAAGGCGTCAAAGAAGCAATAGGAGAATATATATTTCTGATCAACCCTGATACAATAGTTGCCAGCAGTACCTTAGCAGCAGTTTTAGACTTTTTTATACAATATCCTGATAACAAGAGTGCGTTTGGGGGAATTCTTTTAAACCCTGATGGCAGCGAGCAGCGGGGTTCTCGAAGAAGTTTTCCCAATTTTTTAAATGTATTCCTTCACTTTACAAAGCTATATAAAGTCTTTAAATATAAAAAATCATACGATTTGTCTTGGTTGCCCGTTGAAACGCATCAAGTAGATTGTGTTTCTGGTGCCTGCATTGGGATACCTAAAGCCATGTATGAAGACCTTGGGGGTTTTGATGAGCAATTTTTCTTACACTTTGAAGATATTGATTTGTGCAAAAGAATTTGGCAAGCTGGTTACAAACTATGGTTTTACCCTCAAGTCAGAGTATTTCATGTAAAGGGAGGTAGCTCTAACACTTCTGAAACCATTCAAACTAAAGTTAATAAGTGGTTTCTAGATTCTCTGGGTAAGTATCTGTGGAAATGGAATAAACCCAGTGCAATTATATTTAGTCCAATATTGGTTGCTTTAAAGCTAGTAGCATGGATTAAAAGTCTGTCATTAAAAACCGATGCGTCTGTATGAAGATAGTATTTTCTGGTTCCACCTCTGATACTGGTAATCGAGTTTTAAGCAAATTAGTAGAAAAATTTGGCAGTGATGCTATTACTTGCTTGGTCAGACCAACTTCCGATATAACTTTTGCTGAAAAACTAAAGGTTCAAACTGTTATAGGTGATGTTACAGAACCAGAAACTCTAATCCAGCAACTCAACTGCTCAGTTATTTATCTGGATATGACTCACCCCAAGCATTACCACAAGTCGCTGGAAGCGGTGATAACTGCTGGGGTAGAAAGAGCATATTTTGTAACCACAACTGGGATTTTTTCTAAATACAATCAATTTTCTCAAATTTATAAAGATAATGAAGCCAAAATCAAAGCTAGTGGCATTGTCTATACGATTCTGCGCCCTAGCATGATTTATGGGTCTATGCGAGATAAGAATATGCACAGACTGATTCAGTTTTTAGACCGTTATCCAGTTTTTCCTCTATTTGGTGCGGGCAAAAGCTTGATGCAACCAGTTTATGTAGAAGACTTGGCAGATGGTATAGTTGCTGCTATTGCCCAAGCTGGCACGGAAAATCAGGAATATAATTTAGCGGGTCTCTCTGGGATTGCATATCAAGAAATTGTGGATACAATCCTCACTAAGATGAATCGCTCTGTATTAAAAATTAATATTGATACCACTCTAGCCGCTAATATTGCCAAATTTGCCCAAAAAATTCCTGGTTTTCCTGTTACAGAAGAGCAAGTTTTGCGATTGCAAGAAGATAAAGTCTTTGATATCTCAAAAGCGGTAAATGAGTTATGCTTTTACCCTCGAAGTTTTGATGAGGGAATTGGAATAGAAATAGAAGAAATGCGTTCATTAGGAATGATATCATAATCAATCAGTTAAACATTAATTGTTTTTCTAAAAAATGAAAAAAATTACCCCCATAATTACTGGATTTATATTAATTTTTTGTTTAATTATAGCAAAAGTAGAATTTTCTCAAGGACAACAAGACGGCAATGATTTTCGTTTGACAGCTAATGCTAGTCAATCAGTATATCAAAATGGTGTGCCGCATACTGACCGGATGGGGCGTTTACTGATGAAATATGACCCTGAATCCTCATTTTTACCCATCTGCCTTTATCACACTCTTACAGGAGAACATCATGGACGGTTGTATTCATTAGCCCCAATTAAGCAGGCTGGATTTAATTGTGTTCACACTTGGGAAGGGCAAAATCTAGCCTCAGTGATTGAAGATGCAAAACAGAATAATTTACAGATAATTTATCATGGAACAAATTATTCTGGACCGACTGATGAAGAATTACAAAAATATAAAAACGATGCAACTATTTTAGCTTGGTATCTTCGTGAAGAACCAACTGGAGTTTATTGGGGACGAAATATGGAAACTCAGTTTTCTGAATTTCAAAAACGAATTCAGGAAATCAAAAAAATCGATAACATTCATCCCGTTTTTATCATAGATACTTCTACAATAACTCCACCACAAAGAACTTGGTGGTTACGTTGGAATAGTGCTGGTGACATTTCCTCTCACGATAATTACAGAATTGGACCAGGAATAACATCTATAAGTGCATCAACAGGTATTCCCGAGACTGTATCATTAGCAGTTGAAATCAACAACCAGAAAAAACCAGTATGGTTTGTGCCACAATCATTTGAACTATTTAGCCCCCACTCAAAATATCATTTATCAATGCCAAACTCCAGAGAAGAGCGGGCAATGATTTATGCTTCGATAATTCATGGTTCAACTGGAATAATCTACTTTGCTCTGGATAGTTTTGTGACTCGTGATGGCAATGTCATCGGAATAGCTGAGAATACAGCAAAAGATTATTCAGACCGTCGAAATGTTGGTTTTACCGCTTCAGAAGGTCAAAGAAACATGAGCCAACTACTTTGGGATGAGGTTGTTAGAGTAAATCAAGAACTTACTGAACTTAAGCCTATTATTCTTTCTCCAACATCCCCAGAAAACTATAAAGTATATGTGCAAGGACACAGCTACACAGATTCTCCGGTTAGGTCTATACTGAAGGAAGTTAGCGGTGAATTAACCCTGTTAACTGTTAATTTAGACAAAAGACCGCTAAGAGTTAAATATGAGTTTCCTCGGAGTATTCTGGGTTTACAAACCTTATTTGAAGAAGGAAGAAATGTAGCAGAAATGAAAGATAAATTTTGGGTAGATACTTATGAAGAATTTGGGGTGCATATATATAAGTTTAAATTGAAATAAACAGACCTACACATCAATCCCATAGCTCTTAATCGCCTTCTGGGTTCCCTCGTCGTGGATAGCCCCAAAATCCGGAATAACTTAAACTGGCAACCACCATTTACGATAGATGAGGGTCTCCAGCAAACTTTGCTTCCATAATGCAACTCCCCATTTTATCTCTAATCACCCTCTTCCTTAGCCTCCTCACCACCGGCTGGCTCAAACAACGCTTCAGCCAAAACCTCCTAGATATCCCCAACGATCGCAGTTCCCACAGCCAACCCACCCCACGCGGCGGCGGCTTAGGCTTCATCCTCGCCTTTGCCACCATCACTCTCTCAACCCCTCTTGGGTCAACCTACTTCCCCCAACTGTTCCCAGAAACCCTCATCCGCGCTCCCCAGCCCTTCTTACTGCAACTTTGGGCCATCCTCACTCCCCTGGCCATCATCGGCTTTCTCGACGACAAGCACAACCTGCTCGCCCTTATCCGCTACCTGGTCCAACTCACCGCCGGGGGTATCGCCCTGTTCTGCTTTGGCCCTTTTCCCCAACCTTGGCTCACCCAGTTCGGGCTCCCGGGACAACTCCTTGCCTCCAGCCTCACCCTCATCGCCATCACCGCCCTGATAAACTTCTACAACTTCATGGACGGTCTTGATGGTCTTGTTGCCGGGGTCACGGCTGTACAACTCGGCTTCCTTGCCCTCTACCTCAACCAACCCTTCTGGTGGCTGCTAGTGGCTGCTCTCTTGGGCTTCCTCTGGTGGAACTGGTCCCCTGCCAAAATCTTCATGGGGGATGTCGGCAGTACCGTCTTAGGGGCCACCGTTGCGATCGCCCTGCTCAACGCAGACAACCCCATCCCCGCCTGGAATGCCCTTGCCATCACCCTCCCACTCACCGCCGATGCCATTTATACCCTGACTCGCCGCTTCATCCGTCGGGAAAACATCTTCAAAGCTCATCGGAGTCACCTCTATCAACGATTACAGCAAGCTGGGTGGAGTCATAGTCAGGTTGCCAGTACCTATATTGGCTATACCTTACTAATCGCTCTAAGTATTCTGCTCTGGGGTGGCGTGGGTGCTGGAATTGGGTTCGCTCTGGTGGGGGTGGGCATGGTGTGGGGAGAAGTGTATTTGGGTAAAGGGTAATCTGGGAGTTACTTTTCTTTTTAAGGAGGCTTACTTTTTTGGTGAAGGATCTGCCTCCAGTACCTAAGTAAGGACTTAAGCTGCCTCTTGTACCTCTCAGGGCTTCAACTCGTCCCCAAAGGTACAAGCCCCAGCAAATTCTCATTTTGACCATTATCCTGTCTAAGATGTGACATCTTTAAGGAAGGAATGGGGCTTTCAAGAAGCACTCTTGAGACGGTTCTCAATAAGCTTGAGCAAAATTTCCATAATGAGAATTACTGATTCATACCGTGAATTCTACAAAAGGATGACCAAGTGGGTATTATGGGGTTAGCCATCTTTCTAAGTCTTGGCGGTGAATAAAAGGCTTACTCTAACAAAAATCTCAGAATTCCGGGAGATGAAATCGTAAGGTGTTGTTGATGACCCGAAGGTGATTGCAATTCAAAGCTGATCGTATTGCTATGGGGACCCCCTGAAATAGTTTCAATCCTATACCCTTCCAAGTTAGGGCATTTACTTGTTCCTAATTGAGACATTTGCTTGGATTGTTTTTTGAGAAATTCGCTCCACAACCGGGAGTCTTCATGGCCTATCAAGCGATATCTACACAAATTTCCTTTAATCCGTTCAATTTCAATCAAATATCCCTTTTCCTTCGCTCGGTGCATCGTATCTCCAAAGCGATGGCTGACTGTTAGGAGATCACTTGGATAGTGCCACTCCCCATCACTCATCAAAGCCAGCAGCAAATCGATTTTAGTAACTTTTTGTTCAGTCATCTTGTGCCTCATCGCACCCAAAACATTTCGCGGCCTAATTTTATGTTTACTAGATTATCCGAATATCGATCATTTGGGTCAAAGAAAAGCACTCATGCTTGGAGCAATTAGAAAGCTACGCATTTGGGTTCTGTTCAGATAAATTCAGTCATTTTACTATTGAAATCGTTACTCAAAGCTGGGAATAATGACTTCAGTCGGGACATTTGTAGATCTGATGAGCGGGATTAGCCCGTGTAGGAGAGGGTCTATTCTTGGGTTTGTACCTTGCCAGGATAAGGGATGAGGCAAAAGTTCCCAACCTAGTAAGAATCCCCTATAATCAACAGAGCTTTTGAAGATTGGTTGCAAATCGTCCCTTACCCCCTCGTCTGGATCCGGTAATCGGGGATTGAGGGAACTCTCAGCAATCCGGGAAATTCATAGATCTCTATGAAAGTGGCTCTCAAATCCCACGGATCCCAGTCCAAGCATAACGAGCGTTATGGAATTTATACTGTTCCCATGACCCAAAACTGGCTAATCAACAACCTAGGGACTGCCTTTCAGTCCGTCGCTGCTTCCCTCTCAAGGCCCCAGAAACGTCTGATCCTGTTGAGTCTGGATACCGCAGTCTTTCTGGTCGCCATCTATGGGGCATTTGGACTCCGGTTCAGCGATATGTTTCCTGTTCAACAAACCTGGCCCTATTTGTGGCTAATTCTACTTCTAATCGTGATCAAGCCTTTGGTCTTCCTGGTGACGGGAATGTACCGCCCCGTGCTGCGGTATGCAGGCTTGGAATTTTTATTAACTGCTACAAAAGCGGTGCTGTTCAGTTCCGGCGCTTTTGTCCTGCTGGCCTATTTATTTGAGTTTCTTCAGCTTCCGCGCTCGGTTCTCCTCAATGATGCTTTACTTACCCTGTTATTGGTAGTAGGAGTGCGTCTGTCTTTGCGATGGTTGGTAAATACTGTCATGGGTCTGACCCGGCAAAATCAAACCCCGGAACGGATTGTGATTTATGGTGCGGGTTCTGCGGGGTCGCAACTGGCTCAATCCCTTGCTCATCACCCCAGCTATCAACCTGTTGCTTTTGTGGATGATGACCCCTCTTTAGCCAACCAGAATATTCAGGGACTCCCGGTTTACTCTCCCACATCATTACCGCGACTCCAACTTCAAAAGCCTTTTGATACCATTTTATTAGCGATGCCTTCGATTGATCGCATCAGAAAGCGGCAAATTTTAGAAGGCCTACAGTTCTTGTCTCTGCCAGTCAAAACTGTTCCCTGTATTGGTGAAATTTTATCCGGTCAGGTTTCTATCAGTGAAATTAGAAATATCGATATTGCTGACCTCCTCGGTCGAGAAGAAGTCATCCCCGATCCTGAATTGCTGCGGATGAATATCACGGGCAAAACGGTTTTGGTTACTGGATCTGGTGGTTCCATTGGCTCAGAATTATGCCGCCAAATTGCTCAACAACAGCCGAAATGCTTAGTGCTGTATGAATTAGGGGAATTTGCCCTTTATAGCATTGATATGGAATTAGCCGAGGCTTATCCCACCCTCAAGCGTGTGGCTTGTTTAGGATCAGTCAATGATGAGAAGCGACTGGCTGGAGTCCTGACCAAATATCAAGTGGATACCATTTACCATGCCGCAGCCTATAAACACGTTCCCTTGGTCGAGGCTAATCCTTCTCCAGGAATTATTAATAATGTCGTCGGGACCTGGACTACAGTGCGCTGTGCGATCGATTGTGGGGTAGCTAATTTTGTTTTAATTTCTACAGATAAAGCGGTTCGTCCCACTAATATCATGGGAGCCAGCAAACGGGTGGCGGAATTGATTGTTCAAGCTTTAGCGGAGCGGTCGGGTATTTCCACAAGCTTTACCATCGTTAGGTTTGGCAACGTCCTAGATAGTAGTGGCTCAGTTGTTCCTCGATTTCGCAAGCAAATCGCTGAGGGTCAAGCCATCACCGTCACTCATCCGGAGATGACTCGTTATTTTATGTCTATTCCCGAAGCAGCCCGCTTGGTAATTCAGGCAGGAGCAATGGGAAAACGAGGAGAAATCTTCTTGTTAGATATGGGCGAACCCGTGCGGATTTATGATCTAGCCATGCAGATGATTCAGTTGAGTGGTTTAGTACCCGGAAAGGATATTGATATTAAAATTACCGGATTAAGACCGGGAGAAAAGCTTCATGAAGAATTGTTGGTTGATAGTGCTAAAGCTAGGCCCACTCAGCATCCTAAAATCTTCTGTGCTCAAGAAGCAAAAATTCACTGGGAATTTTTGCAGCCCCTTTTAGAGGCTCTGGTACAAAAAACTCGCACCGATGATGTGCTAGCAATTCGAGCCGAATTGCAACGCCTAGTTCCTGAGTATCAGCCTTCCTCTGTAGGCTTTCGCTCTCCACGTTTAACATCTCTGTCTAATTTAGAAGAACCCAAGGGTCTTGGCCCTTCAAAACTGAACAGTGCTGGAAAAAATGAAGCCACTGTGTTTTCGACTCTGCCTGTAGAGGGAAGAAGTGCTGCCAGTGATAGCGTTACCCTACCGTAATTGTTTTAAGAAAGATCATCTTGAGGCTTAAGCTTCAGGAGGAGAAATTTTCGCTATGTAGAATGAGATGAAAACCTCATATCTAGTTGAACTTAAGCGGGATCACCTGATAAAGTAGGGCGATCGCCCTGCTCTCAATGGCTTTGGGTTTCGGACCTCCAATCCATTTCGGGTATCATATTCTACTTTTCCAAGTTGATCTATTAGTCGGGCATGATTCCGAAAAAATCCGAGGTTCTATATCGACCCCCATCATTGCTCAATTCCCGTTTCCCTACATAAATTATTAAGTGACCAATCCATTTTTAAAAATATGTTCAGTCTAGAGTCCTCTTCTACCCCATCTCATTCTTATCTTTGGTCTAGCAGACAGGACCTCAGTCCACAGATCGCCCAGTCAGTCTCTCGGTTGACCTTCTCAGTATTGCTCGCCGTGATCACAGCACTCCCGGCAATTGCACAGCCGTCGGTAGAACCAAGAACGGAATCCCAACTCCTAGCCCAAGGAGCAGTCTTCCAAGAAGCTTATACCCTTGGTCCTGGCGATCGCATTCAAATCGATATTTTTAACGTCCCCGAATACAGCGGAGAAAATGGACAACACCAAGTCTTAGTCGATGGCACCTTAAATCTGCCCTTAGTCGGCAGCGTTTCAGTAGAAGGACTAACCTTAGAACAAGCTGCTGGCAGACTCAGAAACCTCTATGCTCCCTACCTACAACGACCAGAATTCCTGACTATCTCTCTCATGGAGCGTCGTCCCGTTCAAGTGGGAATTTCCGGAGAAGTCAGACGACCTGGGTCCTATATCATCCCCATGAATGAGGTCGGTGGTAGCCAAAGGCCCACAATCACCACAGCCATTGAAAGGGCTGGAGGCATTACCTCCACAGCGAATATCCGTCAGGTACAGCTTCTGCGTCGGACTAGAGGGGGGCCAAATCAACTGATTACCATTGACCTCACTACTCTAGTCCAGTTGGGGGACCTCAGCCAAGATGTGACGATTCGTGATGGCGATACCATTTTTATTCCTCCCGATCCCAACATTAATGCCAACGATGCGCGTCAGCTTGCCGAAGCTAGCATTTCAGGGGATTCCTCGCAACCAATCAATATTGCTGTAGTTGGGGAAATTAATAAACCTGGTTCTTACACCGTAGCCGGAGACACTGAAACTGGGGGACTCCTGACCCTAACCCGTGCCTTACAAACTGCCGGAGGGGTAACCCAATCCGCAGAGGTGGGTCAGATTCAAGTGCGACGACAACCAAAATCTGGACCAGCCCAAATCCTATCGGTAAATCTCTGGCAGCTTCTAAACGGAGATATTAGCCAAGATATTATTCTCCAACAAGGAGATACGATTTATGTACCCACGGGCAGTGGATTTAGTCCTGCAGAATCGGCTCGATTAGCCCAAGCCAATTTTGCCGGAGACCCCAGCCAACCGGTTAATATTGCCGTAGTGGGTGAAGTCACCCGTCCAGGTTCGTACACCGTTACGAGAATGGATGAGACAGGGGGACTGTTAACTGTAACCCGAGCTTTACAAACTGCGGGTGGGGTTACACAGTCAGCCCAGCTAGGCGAAATTCAAGTGTTGCGCCAACCCTTGGCAGGTCCAGCACGACGGATCCCAGTCAACCTCTGGGCATTGCTGCGCCAAGGAGATCTCAGCCAAGATATTATTCTTCAACAAGGGGATACCATTTATGTCCCTACCGGCACAGGCTTTAATGCCGCAGAATCTACCCTATTAGCTGAAGCCAGTTTTGCAGGTAGTCCAAATCAACCGGTCAATATTGCTGTGTCTGGAGAAGTTACTCGTCCAGGCTCATATACTGTAACGCGAGTGGACGAAGCGGGGGGACTCCTGACAGTCACCCGTGCCTTGCAAACGGCAGGGGGAGTCACTTTATCCGCAGATATTCGCGAAATCCGGGTCAACCGTCGCCCGAAAGCTGGTTCTCCTCAAACGATTGTAGTGAATTTATGGGAAATGCTTGATCGCGGAGATTTCAGCCAAGATATTATTCTCCAACAAGGGGATACGATTGAAGTGCCAACTGCAAGTAACCCCAATCCATTAGAAACGTCTCGCATTGCGACGGCTAACTTTGCGGCGAGTACCTCTACTCCCCTGAATATTGCGATCGTGGGAGAGGTCAACCGTCCTGGAACCTATACGGTTTCCGGGGAGGATGTCAGTGCCACTGGGGACGCCCAGAATCTGAACACCACCAATACTGGCGGTGAAATTGTGGGACTTCCTACAGTCACACGAGCCATCAAAATTGCTGGCGGCATTACCCCGACTGCTGATATTCGTCGGATTCAAGTTCTACGACAACGCAACAATGGTACCCAACAAATTATTGATGTGAATCTGTGGGAACTCTTGGAAAATGGCAACTTGAACCAAGATGTTCTGCTGCAACAAGGGGATACGATCGTGGTCCAAACCGCCACTAATATTGATTTAGCCGAAGCCCCCAGACTGGCAACGGCGAGTTTCTCCCCCAATCGGATTCAAGTGAATATTGTGGGTGAAATTCAGGAACCTGGACTGGTGGAATTACCTCCCAATGCTTCATTAAACCAGGCGATTTTGGTAGCGGGAGGATTTAATAATACCCGGGCGGAAAAGGATGAAGTGGAACTCATTCGGTTAAACCCCAACGGCACGGTGTCTCGGCAAACCATTCCTATTGATTTTGCGCAGGGACTTGATGAAGGGACTAACCCCATTCTACGAAATAATGATGTGATTGTGGTTGGGCGTACCGGGTTAGCTAAATTCGGAGATAGAGTCAGCCCGATCGGGCAAGTGACCAATTCCGTATTCTCGCTGTTTGGAATCTTGCGATTTTTTAATTTGTTCTAGGGCTTGTGTACAGTATGGAGAAGACAAAGCGGGTTTCTTGAAAAAATTTCTACGAATTAGCCACAAGTTTGATCCAGAAAGCCGTTAACTGTACTATTTATCGAAGACTGTAGCAGCATTGAGACGTTTTCCAGGAAAGGTTGAGGACCCGATCGCTCGGGTTCTCAAATAACCTTTCCTCATTAATGCCACAATCCTCTAACGAGACTGCTACGATACGAAGGAACACACCATCACCCAAGATTGACATGGAGAGCGCACCCAATCCTCAGCCGTTAACTCTTCACCAACCGGGCAATCCGTCACAGTTCGTGCCGATGCCTTATATGGCTGAATTCCAGGATCCAGATGAGGAAGAATTGGACCTCGGTCAGCTATTTGCCGTGATTCGTCGTCGAGCCTTTGTGATTCTGGGCGTTGCGACTCTCGTCACTGGTGGTGTTGCTGTCTGGACTGCCAACCAAACCCCTGAGTATGAAGGCAAGTTTCAAATTTTGGTGGAGCCCGTCACCAGTCAAGATGATAATTTTTCTCGGATTTCTGCACTGACAGGGGGTCTCGGAGGACAATTTCTGCAAGGACAAAGTTCGGGCTTGGATTATGATAGCCAACTGGCTGTTTTACAAAGTCCTAAACTGATGGACCCAATCGTTCAGCAGATCCAAGCTCGCTATCCCGAACTAGACTATACTTCCCTGATTGAGGGCAAGAAACCGCCCCTCGCGCTTGATCGCTTCAATAAAACTACTAAAATTCTCGAAGTCCGATACCGAGACCCGGAACCGGAAAAAATTCAATTTGTGTTGGAAACACTCCAAAATTCTTACCTGCGATATAGCTTAGAAGACCGCAAGAGTAATATTAGTCAGGGGATTCAATTTATTGAAGACCAACTGCCACAGTTACGGCAGCGGGTGGATACCCTACAAGAACAACTTCAGAAATTTCGGCAGCAGTACAACATTATTGAACCCCAGTTACAAGGGGAACAACTGGCTGAACAACTGACCAAACTAGATGACCAACTTTTAGAGGCCCAAGCTCAACTGGTTCAGCAGCAACAATTGTATGAAACGTTGCGGCGACAAATTGGACTCGAACCGGGGACCGCGATCGCCGCTTCGGTTTTAAGTGAAGCTCCCACCTATCAAGCTCGACTCAATCGACTCAAAGAACTTGAAAATAAAATTGCTGCCGAATCAACTCGGTTTACTCCCAACTCACCCCAAGTTCAAGTTCTCTTAGAAGAGCGACGAACTATCGAATTGCTGCTAGGACAGGAAGCTTCAGAAGTGTTAGGGAGTCAGCTACCGGGTGGGGTAGTGGGAAACCCCCAAGCTCCCTTCCAAAACACGATTCGCACGGGCTTGATTGAGGAAATGGTCAAAGCTGCTAGCCAAATTCAAGTCCTCCAAGTGCGAAATCAAGTGCTCGGGGAAGCGGCAAAAATGTTAAGTGAATACCGTGAACAATTTCCGGTGATTCTGCGCCAGTACACGGATTTGCAGCGAGAACTCCAAATTGCTAACACTACTCTGACCGAATTATTAGCCCGTAGAGAAGGGTTACGAGTGGATGCAGCGGAACGAGAGGTTCCGTGGGAAATCATTTCCCAAGCAACGATTCCTCGGAACCAAGACGGGGAGTGGATTCCGGTTTCGCCGAGTCTGCCTCGGAACCTGGTTTTAGGGGCGATGTTGGGGTTGATGTTGGGATTTGGGGCAGCATTATTAGCAGAGCGCTTGGATAATGTCTTCCATTCCCCGGAAGACTTAAAAGATGCTACACGTTTGCCAATTTTAGGTTTGATACCGGCAAGCGATCGCTCGGTTGCCCTTCCTTCTGCAGATGCTCGCGGCAGTGCTGGCTTCCAAGATGTCCGCGATTTTGGCTTTTTAGAAGCATTCCGCGCCCTCAATGCCAATATTCGTTTTCTGACTCCTGGGAAACCTTTGCGCTCTGTAGCGATCGCCTCTGCGATTCCCGCTGAAGGTAAATCTACGGTAGCCGTCAATCTCGCCGAAGCTGCTGCCTCAATGGGACAGCGCGTATTACTTGTAGATGCTGACTTGCGTTGGCCCCAAGTACACAAACGATTGGGATTATCCAACCGTCAAGGGTTAACCCATTTGATTGCGACGGAAATGGATATGAATGAAGCCATTCAGCGATCGCCCGTTGAACCCAATCTGTTCATCCTGACTGCCGGTGCGACACCCCCAGACCCCATCCGGCTGTTGTCTTCTGAAAAAATGCACAACCTGATGCAGCAATGGCACGCTTTATTTGACCTGGTGATTTATGACACCCCACCCTTGCTAGGGGTTGTAGATGGTCGAGTTTTAGCCGCCTATACTGATGGAATTGGGTTAGTCGTCAGCATGGGGCAAACGGAAAAACCTGCCATCCAGCAAGCGATCGCTGAACTGCAAACGGGCAATACCAGAATTTTGGGGATTATTGCTAATGGCGTTCAAGGACAAAGCAGTACCTGGGACTATGGCGATCGCCACTACAATGGACGTGAGC
The DNA here is from genome assembly GCF_025370755.1 of Laspinema sp. D2d. Taxonomy (GTDB): domain Bacteria; phylum Cyanobacteriota; class Cyanobacteriia; order Cyanobacteriales; family Laspinemataceae; genus Laspinema. The sequence goes on from NZ_JAMXFC010000011.1 coordinate 74,319, forward strand.
GGGAACTAGAAACTGACGAAGAAGAGGCTATTTCTCTTTAAATAGACAAGATGAGGAATGGGAGAGATGGGGCAGATGTCTTAGTGACTTGGTTGAAGTGAGTCAAGCACCCTTGAAGGTTATGCCGCCAATCCCCGAACCAGGCAAGCGGCATAGCCACAGAAGGCCCCTGTCACGGCTTCCGTCATGACAAAAGAGCTACTCCCCTATCCTCCCCATCTCCCCCATCCTCCCCATCTCTCCCATCCCAAACTACCCATTAAACAACTCAAAAGTTTGTTGACAAAAGGTTTTCAACTTATCCTGTACTTCAGCAACTGGCTCCGTTGACCCTACAAAGCGCCAGTCTTCAACCGTGGAAAATCGCCATTGTTGTCCTTGATGGTCATAACCGGCTGATTCCACACCGATCGCCCGGCGATCGCCATCCAAGGGGTCCTCATGAAACCGGATTTGCACTAAAATACTCCGACTTTGCAATGAGCGACTCCAACCGGGAAAGTGAAATCCAATGTCAATCGAATCCGGATCCACCAGTTCCTGAGTATTCGGGTCATTCACCCAGGGTTTCAAATCCGCCCGGGCGTCAGGAAACTGTAACTTAAAAAGATTAACAACTGCCGCAATCTTGCTGGCGAGTTCAAAATTTTTAACCTGTTCTGCTGCATTCACGCCCAATCATCCTCCTCTGACGAATAGATCATCGATGTTAAAACGGCTATATCAAGGGTCGTCTTTTACGACTTGGTAAAAATTTCATCGGTGTAAATGAACGGCACGGGGTGGCTTTAGGCCAAAATATTATGTTGATAACGGTACCGCAAGTCTTGGTACCGTTTCCGAACGAGTAGGAATCACACCCATGTCTATACCCTGTCAAATCGTTGTAGAAGGAAATCCGGCAATTATCTATGCCAGTAGAAATGGAGCGCCGGACAAAGTTCGACGCATTCTCAAACCCTTTCTAGGTAAATTTTGCCAAGAACGAGAGGCGGCTGGAGAATACCACGATACACCGGAGTGCTTAGTAGCCCAGATTGTAGTTCGTTTCGGCTTTGAAATCTGTGAAGATGATTTCTCTAACCTGAAAGTCAGCATGACTTATGACCCCAATGCCGAATATATCTACTCGGTAGAATCTGATTTAACTGTTCAGGTTTGGATTCCAGAAGAAGACTATCGAAAAAATCCCGCTTTGGGATTGAAAGGTTGCCGTCTATTACCCGAGGAAGGTTGGAAAATCGACTAAATGTCATAATGCTGTCAATCCGTCAGAGTTGAGAGGGGCGCGAGGGTTTGCCCCGATCCTAATTTTAGGACTTAGGCACTGAGACTATGGGGAGGGGCAACCCCGTAGATCCCAACCCTTGATGCCTCATCAATCATCGATGATTCTGTGTCAGTTCGGTCTTGTAGAAATTCAAGAAGTCTGGAGGTAGGCGGCTCAATCTTTGATCTGGATCTTTTGGATCTTTTGTGTCTTCCTAGAGCATGGGTTCAGTTTTAAGAACCCAGGGACCATCAACCGGGTTTTTGGCCCCTCTTTGTGGTGAAGGGGTGTGGTGAAGGGGTTAGGATTGGGTCAAGAAACCGGGTTGTTTTCCCGCTACTGTACCAAGACCCTCGGGCATTGGTACTGGATTAAATCGGGAGGACAAAAAACCGGGTTTCTGGCCTTAATTGTGAGGCTAAATAATCAGTATTTTTGCTAAGAAACCGGGTTTGTAATCCCTCAAAAAAACGCCGATCGCCACCCCCTCACTCGCCAGGATAGGGGGAGCCATTGAGTGCCAGATCGGGCAATGAATTCGATTCGGGTAAAATGCGAACCCGGGCAAATTTGAGACCAGAGACTCCGGGTTGCGGTTCGACGGTGCCAAAATCAATTCTGTCGGCTACCCAACCTTCCCTCGCCAAATAACGCAAATACTGTTCATATTCTTCCCATTCTTTGTTGGTCGCGTAGACTACGGTTAACATCCCGGGTTGGGTAATCCGATCGCCGGTTTGTGCTTCTACTCCTTTGTCAATGCGTTTTTTGACAATTTCATAACGAGTATCCCGGGTTCCGCGAACATCAAAAAGTCTCTCGGTCTTTTCATCATGAAAAATATCTACGGTGCAATCTTGCACCAAAACCAAATGAGTTACTTCTAGGGTCGTTTGGTAATCCGCTTGAATTCTCAATGCTACCCGGGCACAATCACAAACGGCCCGAAGTTGTTCATAGCGTAAACTGTGCAAATGAAAACGGGAAAAGGATGGATTAATCGCTGCCCCTGCATAAATCATGTGATCAATGCCATCACTACATTCCACATCACAGTAATGGGGAATGATTTTTTGCATTTTCTCCTGCCAAATCTCCCAAGTGTCTCTTAACCGCGCATTAATTTGATTTACGGTCTCGTCATAGCGCGATCGCGCCACATAAACGCACTCATGTTCATTATCACAAGCGGCTCGATAGGTTGCCACGGCTTCGGCTGCTAAGGGGGAACATTGGGAAAAATAGTCAAAATACCCTTCCAGATGCTCTTTCAAATACTCGATCGCGGTGACTTCTCCATCCACGGTCACCCCCCGTTGAATCCCCTGAATACGTTCTAACAAATCCAGTCTCAGTTGTTCTACAAAACTCTGTTTCTCAGCGACACAAACCGCTTCTACTACGGCTAAACCTAAGTGAAACTGTTGGATTAAATCAGCTTCAATCGCTCGGTTGCGCTCGTCAGAAGACCCGCGAATATCTGATATCCCATACAAGGGATAAAGTTCTGGAAAGACGATCGCCTCCGGTGGCAATCCCCAACTACGCCGTTCTAACTCCTGAATAAACCGCCATTCTACAGAGGGATGAATATTAGTAAATTGGGTCAACTGTTGTTGGACAATTTGGCGCAATGCCACTGTAAACGGTGCAACCAGTTCCTCTGCGCGACGAATATCGATGGGATGGAAGTGATGGGGATGAGCCTTCGTTAACCCGACTAATCCAACCATTTGCTGGGATTGAGCAGGCGATCGCTTTGCTAATCCAGAATTATTACCACTCACCTGGACTACCAGAGGGATTAATAACAAAGAACGCACTCCCGCCTCCACCAGTTGCTTCTCGCATTCCCCGGTCCAATCTGCACTTAAATCCGTGACATTCCAGATGCGATTGGCTTCTGCCGCTTGGAGGAAGTGGGTCCCTTGGAGGGAGTCGAGAGCATAACTGGTGACCCTCAAGTTTCTGGATTCCGTTTCCACAAACAGGCGGACTGGATCGCGTTCTGTACTCAGGATAAAGCTGTTGTCACATCTAAACAGAGATTTGAGATGCTGATTAATTTGCCGAAAGCGATCGGGACGTAAAATCGAGTGGGTATTAATGAGTAACCGGGAAATCTGCCGAATGCTCTCCCGAATGGTCACATCTACTCCTTCTAACAGGAGTAATCCCTCAACGCGATAATTCTCCCAACAGACTCGCTGTTCTAAGCTTTCCAGGGTACAGAGGTCCGTAAGGCTTTGGGGATTTTCGAGTCTGGAGTGCTGTTCTAAGCGTAAATCGGCGAACTCATCTTGAGCAGGATCGAGGGGAATAATTTTAAGTCCTGCTGTATTCACCCAAAACTCAATCATCCTCGGTTCTGAGTAGTTTGGGCTGTTAAAGCTAACGATCGCCGGTTCATCCCATCCCAACTGACTTTTCAGGTCAACTCCATAGCGATCGCCCAGAATTCCCAACAGCACCTGACGGCGATATAACTGTTCCAACTCTTGGCGATCGCCTTCACTTAGGTGTTCCTGTAGCAGGTGGTGCAACAACATTTGGCGATCGTCCTGGCTTTGTTGATCCAGACTCGGCTGAATTCCCGCCAGTTGACACAAGGCTGGGTTCCCATAACAAAGGCTAAAATTTTGGGGTTCAACGGCTGCGATTAACAGTTTCGTCCCCTGTCCCAAGCGACTGAGACAGTCTAAATTATCCTGCCAAATTCTAATTTTTTCCCCTTCCGACGACGCTGGTAAATCACCAGACAGGCTCTGCCAGAGTGCATCCCCATCGGACAGTGATTCTTGATTTGCTCTCGGGGAAAACTCCCCTGAAAGTGGGTCTATCTCCCCATAGGAGTCTATACCTCTATTAAAAATTGACGTAGAATCATTCATGATTTTGGGATAGATGCGGTTTGTGCCTGGTTGTCTTCACACGGATGCCGTTGGCTGGACCTTCGTTATTTTGAAACCCTGTATCAGCCGGATTGTGCAGAGACTCCCTGAGTTCTTCTTTGGTGACTCTGCTCCACCGAAGCTGGTTCACAATTCACCCAGTCTTTCTTTGATTTTTGTTGACTGCACGCCCTGTTCTCACCCAAGTGATACAAAAGGCCCTTTTTATTTTTTTTCTTAAAAATGATGATACCCGATTTCGAGAGAAGTGCCAAGGTAGAGCGTTTAAACCCAGGGCAGGGCTTGGATCAAAATTTTAGTTGATTTCTAGTCCCCGAAGAAAACAGGAAAAGACAAGCGGATTTTCTTAAAAAATCTGTAGCCTTCAGCAATTTTCTCTTGGGCATATAATCAGTTTTCTATCCGCATTTTTTTTAGATGGGGCTGGCGTCCTAGGAAGCAGATTTAAAAGCTAGATAGCAGTTAATAGATTTATGGAGTGCAAGCATCTGACTCACTATTTTGGAGTTAACAAGATGTTCACACTCCATAAAAATATGCCCGAATATCCTGGGGCGAAATTCTAGCCGTGAAACCTTTAAAATCAAGTATCAAAGGCTGCCATTAACTTAACCTGCGCTTGGAGGCTATTCTTAGATCTTAGAGTTTTTACCCCGTCGAGGAAGAACGGTAAAAAAGGGTAAAATCGTTACTCAATTTAGAGTTAAATTAAGCCCATTAGTTAATGTCATATCCAAATAAGTTGGGGTTAACTTCGGCCAATTTTAAATCAGCTAAACCATACTCAGCCCAACGGAGCTCGACCATTGCTGCTACTTCAGGATCTGACTCTAAGGGTTCTCCCCATTCATGTTCGGTTTCGGGAGGAATTTTGGTAGTGGCATCGATACCCATGCGTCCGCCTAAGCCAATTTTTTCACTGGCAAAATCTAAACTATCAAAAGGAGTATTGGGTAAAATAAAGACATCGCGAACGGGGTCAACTTTAGAGGAAATAGCCCAAACCACTTGGCGCGGGTCACGAATATTAATATCTTTATCCACCACAATCACAAATTTGGTGTAAGTAAACTGGGGTAAGGCACTCCAAAAAGCTAAGGCAGCCCGTCTCGCTTGGCCCGGATAAACTTTATCAATGGAAATAATTGCCGCTTTGTAACTTAGGGCTTCCATTGGCAGGAAAAAGTCTACAATTTCTGAGACTTGTTGTCGCAAAATAGGGGTATAAATGCGATTGAGGGCGATCGCCATCATCGCTTCTTCTTTGGGGGGACGTCCGCTAAAAGTGGTCAGATAAACCGGGTTTTGGCGATGGGTCATGCAGTGAAAGCGGACTAGGGGAGAATCTTCAACCCCGCCATAATAGCCCATGTGGTCCCCAAAGGGTCCATCAGGGAGGATTTCTCCCGGGGTAATGGTTCCCTCTAGGACAAATTCTGAGTCGGCTGGAACTTCTAAATCTACGGTTTTACATTTGGCGAGGGCGACCCCAGAACCGCCATAGAGTCCGGCAAATAGCCATTCGGAAAGGTCTACGGGAATGGGGGTGGCAGCGGCCATAATGATTAAGGGATCGACACCGAGGGCGATCGCAATTTCGAGTTTTTTACCCTGTTCTGCGGCTTTTCGCAAATGTCTGGCCCCACCGCGTACCGATAGCCAATGCACGGTCATTGTATTGTGAGATTGCAACTGTAAGCGATACACCCCAACATTAGGAGTTCCCGTCTCACAATCTTTGGTAATCACCAATCCCAAAGTGATAATTTTGCCTGCATCTTTGCAATAGGGACGAATTAAGGGTAACTGGTTTAAGTCCAAGTCATCCCCTTGAATCACCACTTGCTGACAAGCGGGGAAAAAGTCCCGTCCAGGTTTTGCTTTCAGGACGTCAAAGAGCACTTTGCCAAACTCGACTGCCTGGGCAATTTTTTTCGGGGGTTTAGGCTGTTGTAAGAGGGCCAGTTTCCTCCCGAGTTCCTCTAATTCTAGGGGTTTTTCCATGTTCATAGCCCAACAAACCCGTTCCTCAGTCCCTAAGAGGTTGATTGCGACGGGATGGGCTGATCCTTTAACATTCTCGAACAAGAGGGCTGGTCCTCCTGCTTGTAGCATCCGGTTGGAAATCTCGGCTATCTCTAAATCCGGGTCAACGCAGGTGGTAATCCGCCGGAGTTGTCCCCTAGTTTCTAAGAGGTTCAGGAATTCCCGTAAATCTCGTGCCATGTTTATCCATCAATCGAGCTATCGTCTTTTATTATGATGGAATACTGTCACTTTCTACGGGAATCGCTATGCGAGACGATCCGAGTTTGACTGCTAATCAGCTATTAGAGGCGATCGCGCCATTAAGTCGTTTAATCTCTAAAACCCTTTTAATAGCCTATCAGCGCCATCCCGAATGGCTAAATGAAAAATTTAGAAATTACTCCTGGCATCACCCAGACTTTCCCGCTAAGTTATCCGCAAAAATTGCGATAGAACTCCAGCCCCATAATCAAAATATAGAAACTTTGGTTCGCAAATTCATGAAAGTTTTAGAATCTTTCATGAAATCTCCATTTTTTGTATCTTATGAATTTTTAGAATTAATTCACAATTTTCAAGCTTTACTGCAATTTCCCGCTTCAATAGTCCCTACCGAATCCACCCTTTCCCCTAGCACCCTGGCGGTTCAATCAGATTTGGAAACTCAAAGTTTGGCACAATTTGCCCTGCGCTTGGGTTTTAATCTGCCCGAAGCCCTTTCTTTGGGCATGGCCGCCCAATTTAATGCCTTTAAACATAGGGCAGGAGGGGGAATTGCTATTTTACTTTTAGATGCTGAAAATTTATCTTTAGATGAAGAAGCAGAAAAATTTTTAAAACAAGTCTGTCACTATGATTTACAAATTAAAATTGCTTTCGCCAATTGGCAAAGAATGGGGAAAAAGGATGTTCAACTGCATAAGCGTCATTATGAACTGATTCATGTTCCGCCAGGTAAAGACAGTGCCGATGTGAAAATGGCAACGGTGGGTTCTTCTATTTTTGTTCATTATCCCAATGCAAAAGAGGTGTTGGTTTGTTCATCCGATGGGGTCATGACTCATTTATGCACAACGCTTCAGACTCACGGATTAACGGTATATTTAGTCCGCAAGCAGGGGAAATTTTTAACAGTTTTAAATACACAGACGGGTAAAACTCAAAGTTATGGCAGGGAAGAAATTAACCCAGTTCTTTCGGTGGAAGAATGCGTTAAAACCTTCAAGGGAATTCTGCAAGGGGAACAGAAAAAAAGCGGTAAACAGTGGGTTAAATTTTCCAGGGTTTGTGCAGTTTTCCAGGACCATTATCAAATCCCGTTGAGTCAGGTGGCGATCGCCTCGGAACCGGGAAAAAAAGCCCGGGACATCTTTTGCGATCGCCCGGATGATTTTGTAGTTCATCAAGTCCCTGGAGATCCCGAACTTTACATTGCTTTATTTGATTGCCTGGAGTTAAAATCAATCCCGGATGTTGCCCCGCAATCCCTAAGTTTAAAACCCCCTATCATGCCCCAAGATTCCCTTCACAATGGGTTTAATGGGAGAGAAGAAGTTGAACTGGCATTAGAACGGGCGATCGCCTCTATGCACAAAAAATATCCTGGCATGGCGATTTCTACGGGGATGCTAGGTTCAGAATTTAAAGAACTCTATGGTCAAAATCCGAATTGGATTATTAAAAAATTAGGACTTGGGGGGAATTTTAGTAAATTTTTAGAGTCTAGTTCCAGATTTTCCTTAACCCCATCTCCCGAAACGGGTGAAATCATCATCCGTGAAAAACACAGCCATCCTCCTCAAGTATTCACCGTGACTCCGGGCATCGGTTCTTCCTCCTCTTTTATAATCAATTCCGCCGCAGACTTAGAAGACTGTTTAATAGAATTACTGGTCCGATTAACTGAAACTTCTCCAGGAAATTTTATTCCTCTCTCCTCCCTAGCAAGTGAATTTAACGCTCAGTATGGTGTTCCCATTACACAACTGATGAAACGTTTGCAAATTAAAGGAAAATTAACCCATTTCCTGGATTTATCTAAAGCATTTAAATTAAAAAAAATAGGAAAAGCCTATCAAATCGCCCTAGTGTCCCGAACTCCTTAACCCCGCCGTTTTTTGAGGAAACGAGTAAAATTAAAGGGCATTAGAGTCATTGAGGGCAGTGATATCGGATTCATGGAAATCGATCACATTCACTTTTACGTTAAAGATGCTACGGCACAACGGGACTGGTTCGTAAATTGCCTCGGATTTGAGGCGATCGCCAGTTTCACCCATTCCGAAACTCACACGGAACTGATTCAAAGTGGTTTAGTTCGGTTTGCACTCTCTTCCCCCTTATCTGTTGCTTCTCCTGTCGCGGAATATCTCGATCGCCATCCTCCGGGAGTCGCAGATATCGCCTTTGCTGTTCAGGATTTAGCCTCCTGCTTGGATCAAGCGGCTGTAGCGGGTGCAAAAGTCTTACAACCCATACAGGAAAACCCCCTATCTTTTAACCCCTTAAAATGGGCAAAAATTGCCGGATGGGGAGAACTGAGTCATACCTTAATTCAACGTTGTCCCCCCGGGGATGCGACCAAAACCGGCAGAATTTACACCGAAATTTATCCCTTTTGGACCGAAGAATACAATGAAAACTCCATTTATGATCAGGGCAATTTTCTCCCCGCCCCTAACCCTCTGGGTAATAGCCTGTATCTCAATATTGACCATTTCGTTTTAAATGTGGAAAAAGGGGACTTAAAACCCGCCCTCACTTGGTATGAAACAATTCTAGGATTTAAAGGTCAGCAAACCTTTGATATCCAAACGGAACGGTCTGGATTACACTCCCAGGTTATGATTTATCCCAATAGTCTAATCCAGTTTCCCATTAATGAACCGACCTCCAATACTTCTCAAGTTCAAGAATTTTTAGAACTCAATCGCGGTCCGGGGATTCAGCATATTGCCTTAAAAACGACTGATATTCTCAGAACCATTGCCCAGTTACGGGAAAATGGAGTCTCGTTTATTGATGTGCCCTCTACCTATTATGCAACCCTGCGCCAACGTCTGGGGTTCGATGAAGAGTCGGCAGAGTGGCAGGAAATTCAAAGGAAAAAAATTTTAGTAGATTGGCATCTTGAAACCCCCGATTCCTTGTTACTACAAACCTTTACTCAACCCATTTTTGAACAACCGACTTTCTTTTTTGAGGTCATTGAGCGTCGCGAGGGCGCGGCAGGATTTGGAGAAGGAAATTTTCAAGCTTTATTTGAGGCGATCGAACGAGAACAACTGAAACGAGCGAAACAACATTCGGCCTAATCTTCCCACTTGAACACTTTTAAGTCTACTACCAAAAAGACAGGGGAGGGCAGGCCATGCCGGTCCTGTTTTAGATCTCCAGAACAAGAAACCGGGTTTTGGACCCAGATTGGTTAGGAATTGCCAAAGATGGGGAGAAAAACCCGGTTTGTCTTCGCCATTGAAGTTAAATGGCACGGTAGATAAAGCTGAGAGTAGCCCAATGATCCACATGAAGCGCCCAGCGATCAGGGGAACTGTTGGCATTGGGGAGACTGGCAATGCTGGCGGTATGGAGGTCCTGTAAGATAGCTTGGGCGATCGCTAAGGGATTGGTCACGGGAATCAGGGGTTGGGCATCCCCTTGGGGACGCATCAAACCGGATAAGGCGGAAAAGGTTTTAGCAAAAGGACTGGATGAAAAAATCACTTGGGTTTCTGTTAATCCCGCTTGACCATGCACTACCCAGGATCCTGTCCCTGAACCTGTGGGAATCGTTAGAGTTTCCCCGGGACGCAGCAGATTTTGTTCTAAGCTAGGCTGAGTTTGTCCATTATTAGACGTGATCGGGTCATCCGAGGGATAGAGCACTACCGCATTGCCACTGTTATCTAAGGAAAACACCAGGCAGTACACTGGGCGATCGCTATAATTAAAGGCCCGATAGCGAATCCGACTCCCCAAGGGAACCCCTAACGGACTATTCCCATTCCGCGCCAGGGGAACCGCAGATAAATCAGGGGCTTCCCAAGGGGCGCGACGGGTTTCGCTTTGGACGATCGCCTTCGCTTCCGGTCCCAAGGTTTCCAAGTTAACCCGCACTCCCAACCGGGAAGACCCCTCATTAGCCGTCAACCGCAATAATTTGGTTGCCAGTAAGGTTTGCAGTTGGGGAACTAACCGTTGTGCAGAGGATTTAATCGCTTCTCCCTGTTCTCCCATCGTATTCAACAACAAATTTTTTCCCAGGGAAAACAGCGCATAACTCCCAGGGGGAATCAGGGGTAAGGCGGAACTGGGTAGTTGCGCCAACATTGCCTCTTGAGCCCGTCCAAATAAATAATCTGCTGGTTGTTCTCCAGCAATCACTGTGCTCACTCGGGGAATAGCAGCAAAAGCGCTGGTGGCATCCACCCGTTCGATGCGTTGCAATCCTGGATCTAAAGCAATGGTCAAGTTGAGGTTACGGGCGATTGTCCGGACTTCTTCTCGGACGACTTGACCGATTTTCACCGGGTTAGAAGACAGAGGGTTTGATTTTTCAACCCCTAAGACTTGCGCTTTAACGGTTAATCCGTCTCGCGATCGCACCTGTAAGCGGTAGGATAACGCGTCTGTTTCGCCTAAAGGAACGGGGATGAAAATTGAATTAACTTCTAAAGCGTCGATCGCCTGGATCGGCAGTCCTCCCAACCATAAAACTGCCGTTTGACCGTTGTCTTCTATAGCAGTAACCGCACCCTCGGCACTCGGTTGATTAAAGGCAAAACCCGGTAAGGTTTCATCGGGAGGATTGTTCCCTTCCCCAGACGGTGGCGCTTCTAAAGTTTTTAACAGTTGGGGTTGTTGCAGGGGAAAACCTGCAATTTGCTGGACGGCACAAGACGCTTTCTGGAGACTAGCTTGGAGCGTATTTGCTGGAGTCGCTAACCACAGTTGCTGCGTGATGGCATAAGTAAAGACTCCGGCGCTAAAACCATTCCATCGCCCTTCCGTAGCGAGTTGATTGGCACCGGAGGCCGCTAAAACCACCCCTTTAAGGGAGGATGGCGATCGGGGAAACAATAAGGTAGGTTTTGGGCTAATGGTTTCCAAAAAGGCGAGTTCGGCATCACTCGGATTACCCGTGGGAACCCCTTGTTGGGAGCGAATTCGCAGATTTCCTTGGAGATTAGTCCCTGGATAGCTGTAGCTGGTATCTAAGACGGCGATCGCCCGGTCAGTTTTGAGCGATCGCAACAGTTCCCACAACGTCGCCTCTAAAATATCATTGGCCGGTTGTCCCCCACTGCCGGTTCCCCCATCCACAGGCATCAAACTCGTTTGCAATCCGGTGGTAGATTGGTCCCAATTAATTCGCCGCCCATATCCACTAAAGTGGAACACCACCAAATCCCCGTTGGTAGCTTGCTGTCCCAGGTGATTGACAAAAGCTTCTTCAATATTGGTCCGAGTGGCTTGTCCGTCGGTGAGGGTGACGATATCCCGGGGATTAAACCCAAACCGATCGACCAGGAGTTGTCGTTGCAGTTCCACATCGGTGACACAACCGGAAAGGGCATTTAAGCCCGGATACGCGTTGATCCCCACTAACAATGCCAACTTGCCAGAGGCGGGTGCTGCCAAAGCTTGGTAATAGCGCTGGCTAGATTTCCAGATGATGGACTCGCTAATTCCCAATCCGGCTAGGATGCCGCCTGCCCTGCGTAAAAATTCTCGTCGCTTCAGTCCCATTCCCTAAATTGTCCTTCTTACCCTTATAACGCTTATTTTTAAACGGGAATGGACTCGTGGCAACCCGAGGGGCAACGTCTTTGCTTCGGTGACTCATTCCGGTTTGATCTCGGTCTAATCTTCGGGAGTCCATTCCCTGAGTTGGGTCATGAGAGCCACTTTATATCGGGATCCGCTGCGATCGCCCGTGGGGTCTTCCTTCCCATTTGGTCTCTCTACCCATCTTGGGTTCAGGGAAGTCTATCTTCTCCAGGAACCCAAATTTTTTATATTCTTTTGTTAAGAGACTCTGGCAAAGAGAGCTAAATTTTGTAGGGGTTATTTGTTAATTTTGCCCCTATCTGCCGAACAAGCGCCTGTTTTCTTTTGATATTTTCCTGGCGTTTTTTTGCGCTGTCTTGTCCCGCTATTTCTGTCTCCCAATGGAGAAAACCAGACCAAATTTTAGCCATTGTTTTGCAATTTTGAGGCCAAAAATTAGGACTCTCTTTGTATATGATACCCGTTCAATCGCGATCGGTCCAAACCCAAAGAAGGAATTTTGTTTCCCCGTTGTCTAACGATGGTTTCATCAGGAGGCGATCGCCCCTTCTGGTGAGGGGAGGACAAGGCACTGCCTTGTCCCTAAGCTAAAGAACCAGAAACCCGATTTCTAGTCCTAATTTATAGACCTTTGAATGCTGGATAAGGCTTATTTAGTACGACTCCACAGACACCCGCATCGCCCGGGCGAGTTCAGCGGCCACTTCTGGACGGGAAAACTCCGGCGGGGGTAACTCCCCATTCCGTAGCATCTCGCGGACCTTAGTTCCTGATAAGTGAATCCGCTGATCCGGATTACTTGGACTGGTTTTGGTCGTTGCCATACTCTTGGTCAACTTACAAAAGAAAGCGTGCTCAAACTTCATCGGCACGATTCCTAATTCCCCGGGTTGAAACTCATCAAAAATATGTTGAGCGTCGTAGGTTCCATAATAATCCCCTACACCGGCATGATCCCGACCCACAATAAAATGCGTACAGCCGTAGTTTTTCCGGAGTAAGGCATGGAAAATGGCTTCTCTAGGTCCGGCATAGCGCATCGCGGCGGGGTTAATGGCTAAAATTACCCGGTCTTTCGGATAATATTTTTCCATGAGAATTTCATAACAGCGCATCCGGACATCAGCGGGAATATCATCCCCTTTTGTCACCCCGACTAAGGGATGCAGGAATAACGCATCCACACTTTCCAAGGCGCATTTTGTAATATATTCATGGGCCCGGTGGATGGGGTTGCGGGTTTGGAAAGCCACGATGGATTTCCACCCTTGTTCCCGAAACATGGCGCGAGATTGAGCCGGGTCGATTTGGTAATTTGGAAATTGGGGATGAGCTTCGCGATCGAGCAACCAAATGGGTCCGGCTAGATTGATGGGTCCTTGCTCGTAGAGGACTTTGACGCCGGGATGATTGAGGTCCTCAGTGCGATAGACGTTAACGGCTTCTAAAGCCTTGTTATAGCGGTATTTTTGGGTGAGTTCCAGGACGCCTACAAATTTGCCGCTTGGGTCATCTAAGCGGATCCAGGACCCTTCTTTCAGGGGTTCAGCAATTTCTTCTGTGACGGGCAGGGTAATCGGAACGGACCAGGGGAGACCATTCGCCAACCGCATATCGGTGACGACGGGATCATAATCTTTTTGATCCATGAAGCCCGTCAGGGGGCTAAAACCACCAATAGCAATTAGGATAAGGTCACAGAGTGCGCGATCGCTCAGTTGCAGACGCGGCAGGGTCTCAGCTTGGGAGAGAAATTCCTGCTTTTGGGCGGAGCTGACGATCCGATTAATCAAGTGACCGCCGTGGGGGGCGATCGCATCTGTATGTTGAGTCAAAACGATCCCTCTTTTAGATAGAATTCAATTCTTAAGCTTTGCTAATTTTTTATCATACTGGTATCTGGGACGTTTGACACGCCTTGATTCGGTGCGATCGCCTTCATGCCAAAAAAGCCCTAATATTAACAACCCGGGTTTTCAAAAAACCCGGGTTGTTAATATTAGGGCTTTTAAATTTTTACGCGCAAGGGCATCTGGTTTGATCGCCCTAGGACAACTGTTCGATAATCCCGCCACCGAGGACGCGATCGCCGTCGTACCAAACGGCTGCTTGTCCAGGGGTTACCCCAAACTGCGGTTCGTCAAAAACAATTTTGGCGCGATGTCCCCGATCTTCAGGAATCACCGTCACGGGAACCGGCAAGGTCCGATACCGAATCTGAACTTCTGCCCGAATCGGTGCAGTCGGAGGGGCGATCGAGACCCAATTGACTCGATCTACGGTAAAACTGGGTTCCGTCGCTGACTCGCGATCACCCACAATCACCTGATTTTTCACCGCATCCAATGCCACCACATACAAGGGTTCCGCTGCCGCAACCCCAATCCCTTTGCGCTGTCCAATGGTGTAGCGATGGATGCCGTCATGCTGTCCGAGGACCTTCCCTTGGACATCGACAATATCCCCTTTTTGGGGCTGGATGTACTGTTCCAAAAAGGTTTGCATTGACCCGTGGGCTTCCACTAAGCATAAGTCTTGACTTTCCGGCTTTTCAGCAGTTTGCAGCCCATATTCGGTCGCAATCCGCCTGGTTTCCGTCTTGGTAATTTCACCCAAGGGAAACATACATCCCCCCAGCAATTTTTGGGTTAAATCGTACAAAAAGTAAGATTGATCTTTATTGCGATCGACGGCGCGCAGTAATTCATACCGTCCGCTCTCTTCGTTATAGTTGACTCGGGCATAGTGTCCCGTCGCAATTTTGTCAACCCCTAGTTCTTCCTGGGCATAACTTAACATGGGGCCAAATTTCACAGCCCGATTGCATTGGGAACAGGGTAACGGAGTAAATCCGGCACTATATCCCGCCACTAAGTAATCGACGATTTTTTCTTGAAATAGCTGGCGAGTATCAACAATGTGATGGGGAATGTCCAACTCTTCACAAAGCGAAGCAGCATCGACCATCCCCTCAGAGCAGCATTGACCTTTCCCTTTCATTAACCATAGGGTAAGACCAATGACTTCATATCCTTGATGATGTAGGATGGCGGCTGCGGTAGAACTATCTACTCCGCCGGAGAGGCCAACGACGACTTTGCTCATAAAATCCTATAAAAGGCCGCTATCTACACAATTCGGCCAGACAATAATAATCTATTTCTAGGCTAACAGATCGGGTTTGAATTCATGGTCAAATTCCGGGAGATTTTTGGTGCTTTGGGAAAATGGCTTTAATTTCCTGTGCTAGAGTGACTAAAAATCTCATGATTCTGCTTGGTGAGTGGATATCCCTGTATGGAAAATCTACGATTCGGTTTGTTCAGTTCTAGGAATCGTGAAAGAAGTTCGGCGCGATCGCCTGACTTCTGGTTAGGAGCGATTTTAGGGTTCGGGTTAACGGTGGGAGTCGCCGCTGAGGTCCTACTGCCCTCTGAAGGGGCGATCGCTCAAACCCTTTCCCCCCTTCCCACCCTTCAAGAATTTCCCCAACAACAGCCGCAACCCCTGCCGCAACTTGTGGTTCCCGCACAGCAACCGCCTTTCTATCCGGGACCGATTCCCCAGTTTGATCTCCCTCCCGCCCCACCCCCGCTGCCTGCGCTACCCAGTTCTAAGCGTTATGTAGTCTATATCCCCACGAATAACCCGGTGGTACTCGCCCAAGTTCAGTTAGTCGAACCCGAGGCATTTATCAAGGAGTGGGATGGAAAAACCGTGATTCAAGCAGGGATGTTTGTGAATAACTCCAATGCTTATCGACGGGCGCGAGAATTAGAGTTATTGGTTGGAATTCGCTCGGCGATCGATACGATTGAACCCATGTCTCCAGCGATCGCAACGGTTGGCAGTCCAGGTGGATCTTTGGGTATTTCTAATCCCTATTTTGTCGTAATTCCGGGTAACCCTAATGATTTTTCCCGGATTACCAGTCAATTAACCACTGCCGGAATTGCCTCCCAAGAAATCTCTGTCCGTACGGTTCCTTTTGGACCTCATTTGGCGATCGGACCTTACCCCAATCGCATCACGGCTCAACAAGAAAGCGGCTATATTCGTAATTTTGGCATTGATGCTCGTGTTCATCAATATGATTGAGGGCAAAGCAAATCAGAAGCCAGATGTTACCACTCCTTAAAACCCGCACTTTCACCCCCTCTGGAAGTTGCCCATTTCTTCAGAAAATAAGACCGTGACCTCACCACAAACCCGCCAAAATCAGCTTGATCAATTCATCGTGACTTCAGCGCAAATGAGCGCCATTGAAGGACGCATTTTTACCGCCGGAATGCCGGTGGCTGCGTTAATGGAAAAGGTTGCCCAAGCTATTTTTCAGCGGGTAGTTGCGCTATATCCTCGTCCAAGAGTCAGGCAAGTTGGTGTTTTGGTCGGTCCAGGACACAATGGCGGGGATGCTTTGGTGGTGGCCCGAGAGTTACATTTTGCTGGATATGAGGTGCTGATTTATCAACCCCTTGCTAAAGGTAAGGAATTAACAGGGCAGCATGGGAAATATGTGGCGAGTTTGGGAGTGGGGTTTTTTGACACAATCGAACCGCTTCTCGATTGTGATTTGATTATCGATGGATTATTTGGATTTGGATTAGAACGGGCAATTTCTGGGGAGATTGCTCAGGGAATTGACCGCTTAAATAAACAGTCTCAGCCTGTAATTAGTATTGATTTACCTTCGGGGTTACATACGGATACAGGAGCAATTTTAGGAACAGCAATTCAGGCTACCTATACCTTTTGCTTAGGATTATGGAAGTTAGGATTATTTCATGATCAAGCGTTGGCTTATGTAGGGAAAGCGGAATTAATTGATTTTGATATCCCGTTGGCAGATATTCAGGCGGTGTTAGGCGATCGCAATCCCATCCACCGGATTACCTCAGCGGTGGCACTCGCCCATCTTCCGCTTCCTCGTCCCCAATTAACCCACAAGTATAAGGAAGGACATCTTCTGGCAATTTGTGGTTCGCAACGCTATATGGGTGCGGCCCTATTATGTGGATTGGGGGCCAAGGCATCCGGGGTGGGAATGTTAACGATCGCCGTTCCTAAGTCCCTCAAACTTTACATGAGTCAGCAATTAGCAGATGCATTGGTTGTTGGATGCCCAGAAACCGATTCTGGGGCGATCGATCATTTGCCGGATAGCATTGATTTAAGTTCTTTTGCTGCGATCGCCTGTGGTTGTGGTTTGACCCTGGATGGGATGGAAGTCGTCCAAGCCGTCTTAGAAAGCGATCGGCCCTTAATTTTAGATGCCGATGGATTAAATGCCTTAGCGCAAATGGGGACGATTTCTACCCTCTCCCAACGAGAAGCCTTTACCCTGTTGACTCCCCATCCTGGAGAATTTAAGCGGCTGTTTCCCAATGTTCAAGGTGAAACCGAGGATCTAGTCAGGGCCGTTCGGGGGGCCTCTGAGCAAAGTGGGGCGGTGGTGATGCTCAAACAAGCCAGAACGGCGATCGGCTATCCTGATGGATCAGTTTGGATTAATCCCGAAAGCACACCTGCATTGGCACGAGGCGGCAGTGGCGATGTCTTAACCGGCTTATCCAGTGGTTTAATTGCTCAGGCGATCGCCCGGAAACTTCCTGTAGAACCCCTTGTGCAAACCGCAGTCTGGTGGCACGCCCAAGCTGCTATTTCTGCTGCCGCTGTTCGTACCGAGTTAGGGGTAGATGCCGTGACGTTAAGCGAGTATTTATTAAAGGTTTTGGCACAGTTTGCGCGATCGGGCCATTAGGACTGTTGAAATTTGGGTTTCCTGGCAACTTATACCCAAACAAAACAACACCCAAGACCTACTTGCTGAGTGATTTCCTCTCCTTTTCAATGTTCGCAGGCTACCTAACTTAAACAGTTTAGGAGTATTGCTGCCGATTCCACTATTGGAGGAAATATCAGCTCTTGGTTTGGGTGCTGTTGGGGTTTGGATATGAGACAGATGTTAGATTAAACAGCTTGAACCTCTTTAAGCTAATTTGAACTTGGCTGTTGTAATCTGCCAGAGAAGCTCTTTGTTGCTTCTATATATTAAATCTAGCACGCTTTTTAGCAATGGCAAGAGAATGATATAAAACTTTACTTAATTTCCGGGAGGCGGGGTAACTTCATAAATTTATCTAAATTTAAGATAGACCATTGGATAAAGACTTATTTTACCCATGGATTTCGATTAGGGAGCAGCGCGATCGCCACTTCGCCGATTCTTCAAGGGTCTCCCTCCGATAGCAAAAAAAGGGATTTTAAAAATCGAGTTCTGGCAACTGATGCCCAAACAAAACAACACCCAAGACCTACTCGCTGAGTGATTTCCTCTCAATTTCAATGTTCGCAGGCTGCCTAACTTAAAAAGTTTAGGAGTATTACTGCCGATTCCATGATTTGAGGAAATATCAGCCCTTGGTTTGGGTGCTGTTGGGTTTTTGGTACGAGACAGATGTTAGATTAAACAGATTGAACCTCTTTAAACTAATTTGAACTTGTCTGCTCTTATCTGCCAGGGAAGCTCTTTCGGCTTCATTTATTAATTTATCATCATTTCCCTATAATGCAAGCACAAGAAATAAAGGTTTACATAAATTAGAGCAAAATATCTTACAAGTATGAACTTAAGTAAACTTTTCTCTAAAACCGAGGATTAGCAGGGTGCGATCGGGATGGGGAGCCGAAGGTGGGAAGCTTTTCTTAGAGGCTTGATCCGGGATGAGATGTCAGAGACAAGAAGTAAAGGGGTTGGCCGAAATTTGGCAGAACTACCTCTAAAGGGGGGTAAAGGGGGGACGACGAAAGGAAGAAAGCTGTGTCTCTAGTTGTACCCCATCATCCATCTGCTCCACCTTATTGCTCCAGATAGCTGCAAAATAACTGCAAATAGCAGAAATCTCAAATATGAGTAGATTCACTTCAGCTATCTACTTCTAAAGAAAGATGCGTTATGCCCAGATTGTTTCCTACAGTAAGTTCAATATTATCAACGGTACCTCGGGCTAACTTTTGAGATTGGGGACACCCGTGGCAACTTTGTTTTCAGGGTCAGAATGGGTCTGACTAATTTTATTCGGAGGTTTCACAATGTTAAATAGATTTAACAAGACATCCCTTAACAAACGCAGCCCGCTAGTTCGTGGCTCTTCCCTACTTGGAAAGGTGAACGGGGCGATCGCCCTAGGATTGATGCTCCTGGTACTCCCAGCTTGCGACGCGACGGATCAAACCACCACGACTACCACCACAGAAGAAGCTGAAACGGACACCGCCATGACTCCGGGAACTGACACCACCATGTCACCGGAAACCGATACCACCATGACTCCCGCGCCAGGAACTGACACCACCATGACTCCCGCGCCGGGGACTACAACTACTCCAGGCATGGAGACTACAGGAATGACTACGGAGGTAGAGGAAGTTTCAGACAATCCTGATCAATTTATGGGTCAAACGGTGACCCTCAACGGTGAAGTGGCAGAAGTGCTGGGACCTAATGTTTTCCGCATCCAAGAAGATGAGGCTGTTGGTGGGAGTGATCTGATTGTCATTACAACGGATTCCCAAATGCCGGTGATGGAAGATAGCCAAGTCCAAGTGACTGGGGAAGTTCGTCAATTAGTGATTACTGAAATCGAACGAGATTACAATCTGGGGTGGGATGATACCACGCGGACTCGGATAGAGCGGGAATACACCGATCGCCCTGCGGTGGTTGCCCAGTCTGTTCAGCAAATGATGAATAATCCTTAATAAATTAGACCGAGGCGATCGCCTGCTGAGTCTTTAAATAAAAAGAGAAGAGAACCGGAGTTCTCTTCTCTTTTGTTTTGCTGGGGTTTTCGGAGGGGGTCGGGCTGCGATCGCCCTTTATCGGTTCCCCTTTTAATTTTTTCCGCAACATCTGTTGCTGCTTCTTGATTTGTCGTTGTCTTGCACTGCCGCCTTTGCCCTTGGTATTTCTCCCCTGACTCCGAGGAGACTCCCAACTTTTGAGCCGTTGAGCCATCGTCTTAATCCTTCTAGGTGTAATCTTGATTCATTAAACTATTTCACCATTTTAGCTTCGCTTTCCTGGGACTTGTCAAGTCCTCAGTCCAGAAAGTAGCAATTTTCACAAAGATTGGTGACTTTCCCCGCCGGGATGTTGTAGAAAATCGCGGCTTCTGGAGTTGAACCCCAGTCCCTCGGGGAAAAAACCATAAAAAATAAAGGTCCTCAGCTTTTGACTGAGAACCTCTATTTTGTGCTTCCGATTTTAGAGAGTGGGCGAGGCGAGAGTCGAACTCGCACGACCGAAGCCGCCACATTTTGAGTGTGGTGCGTCTACCAATTTCGCCACTCGCCCTTTTTCTCGGTTTCACTACTATAACACATTTTTCCTTTTTGCAACAAAGTTTCATAATCTTTGCTGCTGGCCCAGCGATCAATCTCTCTAGCCCTGAGTACAGGAAGAGGATGAGTGAGTTGCCCGGTTTGGGCTTCCTTGAGCAGAAGGCCCAGTTCTGTACTACTGCTCTCATCGTAAGCCCGGGCTTGGGCGAGAAAGGCATCCAAATTGAGTTGGGGAGCCAGAGTGGGGGAACCCCCGGCCAATTTCATCAGGACGGAACTCACGACTCGCGAGTCTTGAGTCGCTAATAATGCGGCCCGATCGCAGCTAAACTCAGCGCATCGGACCCATTGCAAAATTTGACTTTGGAGGGTTTGGGCAATCAAAGCCCCCACCGTCGAAAGTTGTCCTGCCGCTAACATGATCAAATTCGCCAGGGTTAAATAAACCCCATGTTCGCATTTGAGATGCCCGAGCTCATGTCCGATCACCGCCTGGATTTCTGCCGGTGTCAGTAGTTCGATCAGCGAGGTGTGAATCACCACGAAGGGTTTTTTGCCCCGCATCGCGAAGGTATAAGCATTGGGCATGGGATGTTGACGAACATAGAGTTCCGGAGTCTCTAAATCC
Organism: Laspinema sp. D2d; assembly: GCF_025370755.1. Classification (GTDB taxonomy): domain Bacteria; phylum Cyanobacteriota; class Cyanobacteriia; order Cyanobacteriales; family Laspinemataceae; genus Laspinema. The sequence continues at coordinate 95,290 of NZ_JAMXFC010000011.1, forward strand.
AAAACCTGGCAGGCTTCCTTGAGCAACTGATGCAACTCAGGCAACTGTTGCTCACTGACCAAAACGCTAGAAGCAATATTATCCAGGTAAAAAAATTGTTCCCCAATGGAACCCAGCAACTGCCGGACAATCAGATCGAGTCCAGGGAGTTGCTTGAGGGATTGGGTTGCTTCTAGATCCAGAGGATGACGGAAGCCATCTGCTTTGAGTCCGATCAGGGTTGTTTTTGGGAAAGCCATACCAGTTTAGGGACTAAGGTCTGATGACAGAGAATTCAGAGGTTGTCTGAGAAGAAGAGACTTCCGGAAACCTCATTGCCCTTTCATTTTAGTGCGGATTGAGAAGATTGGATGGCGTTGGAGTTGGCTTCACTCTCAGGAGGGGCGGGTTCGCGCTTGATCCGAACCCCGAGCTGTTGGAGTTTGAGGTCGAGGTTTTCGTAGCCGCGATCCAGGTGCTGCAACCCTTGAATTGTTGTTTTACCCTGAGCCGCGATCGCCGCGATCGCCAAGGCTGCCGAGGCACGCAGGTCTGTTGCCATGACCGGAGCACCCGTTAAGTTCGTTACACCGCGCACGATCGCCGTATGGCCTTTGACGCGAATATCTGCTCCCATGCGATTTAACTCAGCTACATGGCGTAGGCGATTTTCAAAAACGGTTTCGCTAATCAAGCTATCCCCATTACTCACCGTCAACAAGGCCATAAATTGAGCCTGCATATCCGTGGGAAATCCAGGATAGGGCAAAGTTTCGATATCCGTTGCCTGAATGATATCGGGTCCAATCACTCGGAGGCGATCGGGGCCTTCAGCAATGATTTGTGCGCCAGTTTGCCGCAGCTTGGAAATGACCGGCGTCAGATGGTCGCTGATCACAGGATAGAGGCTAATATCTGATCGCGAAATTGCGCCAGCGACTAAGAAGGTTCCGGCTTCAATGCGATCGGGAATGATGGGATAGTCCGCCGTATGCAGCCGGGGAACCCCTTCAATCACAATGGTTTTGGTCCCCGCACCCCGAATTTTTGCCCCTAGAGCGTTACAGAAGTTAGCCAAATCGATGACTTCTGGTTCTTGGGCGACATTATCCAGGATGGTTTCTCCATCAGCGAGGGTGGCGGCCATCATCAGGGTTTCGGTGGCACCAACGCTGGGATAGTCAAGGTAAAATTTAGCGCCTTTTAAGCGGCGATCGCGCCCGGGAACGGACGCATGAACCATACCATGCTCGATATAGACATTAGCACCTAGGGCTTGCAGTCCGCGAACGTGGATATCCACAGGTCTGGCCCCGATCGCACAGCCGCCGGGAAGGGGAACATGGGCTTCTCCCAAGCGAGCCAAGATAGGTCCAATGGCAAAGAAACTCGCCCGCAGTTGGCTAACTAATTCGTAGGGGGCTTCCGAGGTGGTAATGTCCTGAGCGTTGATATCTAGGACATCGCCGTTCCATTGCAGATCCACGCCCAGGGCGGAAAGCACTTGACCCATGCGAATGGCATCGACCAGGGATGGGACATTCCTTAACCGACAGGGTTCCGGACAGAGTAGGGACCCCGCCATGATGACTAAGGCGGCATTTTTGGCCCCGCTAATTTTGACTTGTCCTTGCAGGGGATGGCCTCCCCAAATGTGCAGGACCGAGGGGTCAGCTTCGTGAGCGTTGGTGATGTTGAGCGAACCGAGAGAGGCAGTAATAGGTCTATCCTCCAGAATCAGTGGATGTGGTACACCTTTCGATTTGGTTTTGATTCTACCGGAAATATTTTAGATGTCCAGATTTATACCTAAAAAAATCAATTCCGGTAACCCCTGATACCAATAGAATCTTACCGTGAACTATTTTGTGTCCAGTGATGCGGATTTCAGGGCGAGGACTTCCTCACGGTCCGCATCATTTTGGACAACAATTCTAGCCGGTGTCTTCATGGTGTACCTTAACTGGACATTCCTCAAAAGTGTAGTAGGTAGATGACGTAATTGGGAAAAAAACTTTTTTAAATTGACCCCTTGACATGAAGGAGGAATTGAGGCACTATGGTAAATCGCAGTGCAAAACTGCATTTTCGCGGAACTGGCGGAATTGGTAGACGCGCTAGATTCAGGTTCTAGTGTCCGCAAGGACTTCCGGGTTCAAGTCCCGGGTTCCGCATCTACATACCCTGTAATACCCCAATGTTGACGAGCCTTCAGAATCCTCTGGTCAAGCAGATGCGGAAATTGCACGCTGCAAAGGAGCGCGATCGCCAGCAACTATTTTTGTTGGAAGGGACGCACCTCTTAGAGGAAGCCTGTAGCGTGGATTATCCCCTAGAGGTGGTTTGTTTTACGCCGGAGTGGCAAGCTCGCTATCCTGAATTATGGGAAACGGTAAGCCAGCGATCGCCCCGGTGTGAACTCGTCAATGAAGCCGTCCTCAAGGCAATGGCGACTACTGTTCAACCCGATGGCGTTGTGGCAGTCGCCAAACGGCGCGAGTCTGCGGTTCCTTCGATTCCCGGGACTGGGTTGACCCTCGCCCTAGAAACCCTCCAAGACCCTGGCAATCTTGGCACCCTGATTAGAACTGCTGCCGCTACCGGAACTCAAGGCATTTGGTTAAGTGCCGATAGTGTGGATGCAGCGTCTCCCAAAGTGTTACGCGCCTCTGCGGGACAATGGTTTCGCTTGCCGGTTTCCGTCAGTGCCGACTTGAAACAGGATGTCATCCACGCCCAACAACAAGGGGTACAGGTTATTTCTACCACTGCCGATGCACCCCTAACGTATTGGGAAATTGATTACCATCAGCCGACCTTAGTTTTACTTGGCAATGAAGGCGCAGGATTATCAGCCGACTTACTGTCTACCGCTGATTATCAAGTTCGGATCCCTCTGCAGTCTGGGGTCGAATCCTTAAATGTAGCGATCGCTGCCGCCTTAATTTTATATGAAGCCCTCCGTCAAACCAGCCATTCCTCCTCGGTTTCTTAAACTGAGGGAATTCAGGCTAAACAACCTCAAGGGATTACTCTTCAGCTTCTGGTTTGTGCAATTCTTTAAAAAATTCATCAATATCAGCCACAGCCTCCTCTAGATCATGGAGGGTAAAAGTGGCTTTCTCGTCTTGTGCAGTCTTAATGGCTTGCCGTTCAGCTTCGCGAGCAGATGCAGCTTTCTGGTCCTCAACCAATTGCAAACGCTCTTGCAATGCATTTAGAGAATCTAAGAATGCTTTCTCCGCTGCCTCCCGGTCTTCATGCTGATGGTTACTCATAACAAATTGACTCCCAATTGAATATGCACCACCCCCATTACCTCCGATTCCGGAGAGTGGGACGAGTACCAATACTATGTCTTCGGTCGTACAGTGTAGATGCATCCCTAAATCCCTAGGCGATCGGTACAGTCTTAGAGAATATAAAGACAAGAAACCGAGTTTCTGGCCCTCAAGTATTCCTCTGATGTAGAGATAGTCTAAAAACCCTAGGGTTTAATCTCTACTGTACCGACACTCTCCCAGGGTTGGGCCGATTGTTTTTCCCCACCCTGAGACTGTTGCTCAACCCATCTTCTCAAACCGGATCGAAACCTGATCTAATGATCTAAAGTAAGTCGGATTCCGTTCCCCCATGCCAGGTGAATTTATCCTTTTTCGACAGAATCACCTATTTTGCGATCGCCCTCTCGCTAGACCCAGAGGTACAGCCCGATCGGGTCAGGAAAGCAACAGATTCTAGGGCTTAAAACCACCGCCTACCCCAGATTAAAACGGTCTGTTCAGGTAGAATACAAGTTAGCGACCCATTCTCCATACCCGTTATAAGGAAGAGTGGGCTGACGTTTCCAGGATAAAGCCGGTCCAGTACCAACAATCCGTTCCGTTGCCTGGGACCAGCGCGGATGAGGCTTAGTTGGGTTCACATTCGCCTCAAAATCGTACTCGCTTGGCACTAAAGTATTCCAATAAGTCGCCGGTTGTTCGGCGAGAAACTCGATTTTAACAATAGATTTAGCGCCCTTAAACCCGTATTTCCACGGGATTACCATCCGCAAAGGTGCGCCATGTTGTTTAGGAAGGCGCCGCCCATAAATTCCCGTGGCAAAAAAGGCCAGTTCATTAGCCATTTCCTCAATGCGTAAACTTTCGGTGTAAGGCCAAGGTAACGTTCCTAAATGAAATCCAGGACCTGGAGTAATCTCGGGATCATAAAATGAGGTAAATCGCACAAATTTAGCGGCACTGGTGGGTTCGACTGCTTCGATGAGGCGTTTCATCGGGAATCCAATCCAGGGAACAACCATTGCCCAAGCTTCTACACATCGGAACCGATAGATGCGTTCTTCTAAGGGAAATTGGGTCTGAATTTCATCAATATCATAAATGCGGGGATTTTTGACGAGTCCACCAATTTCAATTTTCCACTCTTCTGTAGGCAAACTTTGGGCGGATTTCCAAATGGATTTGGTGCCGCCAAATTCATAAAAATTATTGTAACGAGAGGCAAAAGCTTGTTCGGTAAGGGGCCGATCGCCTTCTATAAAATTAGGGTTGCGGGGGATATTGGCTAAGGGAGTGGTATTTTGGATGAGTTCGCTCAGGGAATCTGAGTTGGTTTCACTTTTACAGCCCCCCATCGGTAAAAGGGTCGCCCCGATACCAGCGGCGATGGCAGTCTTCAAAAAGCGCCGACGGGACAAAAAGGCAGTTTCTGGAGTAGTTTGGTGTTCAGGAATTTCCCAGGATTTAAGAATGCGGATGAGAACCATGATTAATAAAAGTGGCGATCGCCTTCAGGGTTTTTGAGTTGAATCATCAAGAAAACATAGAAAAATTATAGAGTAACCCTACCAGCCACTGAAGGGGGAAGTCATGACTTGTCCCTTCAGTGGCAATCAACCCTGAAAATTTAGAGCAATCGCAAGTCTGTGATTTATCCGAGTAAATTAATCCCTAAATCTTCGGCACTGACCAATTGGACAGAATTTACCAAGTTAAACTGAGAAATATCCACATTCATTACCACCCCTAAAACTCGATTATTAGAATCAATGATGGCGGTATCTCCAATCCCATCTCCATTGACATCTAATGCGCCCAGGGTAATTTGTGCGATATCGGTAACGTTAACTAATTTAATCAAATCACCTTCGGCAGCATTAAAATCTAACAGGCGATCGGCAGTGGCAGCATTTTGATCCGAAACATCACCGCGCAAGATAAAATCATCAGCATCAGCACCGCCAGAGAGAAAATCTGAACCCAGATCCCCAATTAGAACATCCCGGCCCTCATCTCCATACAACATATCATTCCCTTGACCTCCTCGGATCAAGTCATCTCCCGCACCTCCTTGGACGGTATCATCTCCTAAATTACCATTGAGGACATCATTTCCAGTTCCTCCAATCAGCAAATCATTATCTCTGCCACCCCGGAAAAAATCATCGCCCTCTCCTCCAATTAGGGTGTCATTTCCTTGGTTTCCATTGGCGATATCCGCACCACTACTGCCCAGAATGCGATCGTCCCCTTCTAGGGCCCGTAATCCTCCCTGCCAATTGATATCGTCTACGGTCATTTCAATTAAGTTATTGACGGAATCAGCATCAATAAATCGTCCTAATTGACTTCCCTGAGACGCCAAATTAATTAATTGAGAAAATCCCGTTTGTAAAGCCCCATTTTGAATTAAGTTGGTATTTAGAAAATCAGTCACTTGCGCCGGAGAAATTCGCGAAGTAATCTCTGTGCTATTGACAAAGTTTTGAATTTGTCCGGCAACAGAATTAATCAATTGACTGGGATTAATGTCCGTGGGATTAGAGTCAATTAATTGAGTCACTCGATTCAGGAGTTCAGAGCCGACTTGATTGATGTCAATATTATTCACTAGCCGAGAAAATACTGAGCTAAGAACAAAGCCAGTAGGTCCTAGAGTAATAAATTTAGCGGTTTGGATGGCAATATCTCGGGCTGCCTGATTTTCTTCATCATTATCTTCGCCGACTCCCGGTAGAAAATCCAAAAAACCGTTAGGAATAACGTTGTTCAAGAATTCCATTGCTATTCTCCTTGAATGGGGTGATTAAAACTATAGTATAGAACATTTTAAAACTTAGCCATCGGGACGATTTTACCTCTATGGGCAGTTTTTTACTCTCAAGATTTAGTCGTCCTAGGCGATCACCCTCAATCAATCCCTCCCTTATTTTCCATCCCCCTTTTTAGCTGACTTAACAAAACTAGAACTAAGACGGCAGAAGAAAGGGGGTGTTGCATTGGCGTTTCCATCCCCCCTTTTTTTACTCTGGATAAAGTCTACTTAAAGAATTGGAAAACCTCCATCCCTGGTTTAGTTTCGGGGTGTTAGCGGACTGAGTTGACCAAAAGTCTCTCAACGGGAGTCCGATCGCCAACCTTCATCATTTTAATTCCTCCAGCCGGGGATAAAGTAACACCTCGGCGCAAGGGTTTGACTGGACCCTTTTCTGCCAATTTTAACTCATAGCCCGATAAGACAGTGGCTAACACCAGCTTCATTTCATAAGCCGCTAATGCTGCTCCAATGCAACGCCGTTTACCTCCACCAAAAGGCATAAATTCATAAGGAGAAAATTGCCGTTCTAAGAACCGTTCCGGCTTAAATTGATAGGAATCGGGATATAAATCTTCCCGATGATGGAGTAGATAAATACAACCGACTAAATCCGTTCCGGCTTTGAGTGAGTATCCTAATAAGTCTATCGGTTCTTCGACTCGCCGGGGAAAAGTTAACATTGCCACGGGATAAAGTCGGAGGACTTCATTACAGACGGCTGTCAAATAAGGGAGGTTAAAAATATCCATCGCTGCGGGATTATCTCCAAGAGTGGCAATTTCCTCGCAGAGACGATTTTTGACCTCTGGAAGCGTATGAATCCAATATAATCCCCAAGACATGGCACTGGCTGTTGTTTCGTATCCAGCAAACAGTAAGGTCAGCAATTCATCCCGTAATTCTTGAGGAGTCATCGCTTCCCCGTCGGCATCCCGCGCTGACATTAATAGAGAGAGGATATCGAGGCGATCGCTCAAGTCTTGTTGACGGCGATTAGCAATTTCTGCATAGAGTAATTTATCAATTTTTTCTCGAATTCTGAGAAAATATCCCCAAGGACTCCATCGCCCTAAATCGACTTGCAATTGCTTAAAAAACAGGAGACCAGATGCAGCCGGAGTGTTAAAAACATCTAACATTGAAGTCATTAGATGTTTGATTTCATAATAATTTTCTCCGGCAACATCTAACCCGAAGACGGTTTTGAGCATGACTTGGGATGAAATTTCAGACATCACCCGACGAGCGATAAAAGGCTCTGAGGTTGGCACTTGTTTCATGACTGTTGCAGCAATTTCACCAATCATTTCGCCATAAGACCTCATGCGATCGCCATGAAAAGGAGGCATCAATAATTGGCGCTGACGACGGTGGCGATCGCCCTCTAACATAATAACCGAATACTCTCCCAGCAAAGGTTCGACAATTTCATTTACCTTCCCGGGAACACTCAATTGTTTGTTTTCATGGGTTAAAATGTATTGAAGGGCTTGGGGATGAGAGATAAAGACAAGGGTATCCCCCAACCCGACAACCTCCGCCTGAAATAGGTCAGGATAACGGCGCGCACGGGTTTCCATGTACCCAATCGGATTCATCACCCATTGTAATTTTTGAAACAAGCGGGGGGTCCTTAAACTAGGAATTTTCATGGTGGTAGTTCCTGACAGAGTATGTTTATCAATTTTAAAGGATTATCTAAAAAAAACACCAATAGTTAGGGATAAATTAATAGTCAAACATTAAATTATCACGGGTTGTAACCTTGGAGAAAAGGCCAATGAAAGACAATCAAAAACCACCGGGTATAGAGGCGATCGCCTACTCTCCCTTAGAAATAGTTTTAGAAATTACAGCGTTCCTGGGTGTTGTTGCCAGTCTGGCGATCGGCGGCTACTATTGGCACAGCCTTCCTGCGTCAGTTCCCTTGCACTTTGGCATCACCGGGGAACCCGACTTATGGGGACCTAAATTCACATTCTGGTTGCTTCCCGGCATCGGCGTCATCAGTTATGTAGCGATGACCCTTACTAATTTTTTTCCCCACACCTTTAATTACCCGGTTCCCATCACCCCGGAAAACTTACCAAATCAGTATAAAATTGCCCGTCAGGTTTTGCTATGGATGAAAGCTGAAGTTATGGTAATTCTGCTCTGGATTGAATGGCAAATGATTGAAGTTGCCGTAGAAAAGGCTACTCGATTTTCTGTTTTTTATCTGCTGGCTTTTTTAACTCTGTTATTTTTAACGATAGGATTTTATTTAAGGCAATCTTATCGCGATCGCTAAGATTACCAACAGGGAAACCTAGATAGAATATCGGGTTTACGAGAAATCAATACAGGGTCTCGCCTTCTTTCAAAAAATATTGAATTAAAACGGCTTTTTAGGGGTATCCTCTGAACAAGCTATTTCCCGGGCGATAGTCAAGGGTTCTCTAGTCAGGTTTTGTGGAATTCTTACCCTACTTTTTCCTCCAGATATTCGGGTTGCACCTGAATCGACTATCCTAATTATTATGAGTCTTAGAATTTATGGTAATCGGTTACTGAAAACTTTACCCGGTGAACAAACTCGACCCACTGCGGCACGGGTGCGCGAAGCGGTGTTTAATGTTTGGCAAGGGAGTATTGCGGGATGCCGTTGGTTGGATTTGTGTGCGGGTGCCGGGACGATGAGTGCAGAGGCATTATGTCGAGGTGCGGTTGAAGTGGTGGCGATGGAACAGTCCCCTCGTGCCTTAGCGATTATTCGGGAAAATTTGCAACGGGTGAAGCAGGCGGATCAAAGGGTGGAAATTCTGCGCGGTGATGTGATGGCGCGGTTAAAATCTTTGGAGGGTCGCCAATTTGACCGGATGTATTTCGATCCGCCTTATGCCAGCAGTCTCTATCAACCTGTGTTGGCAGCGATCGCCCAGTATCAACTCCTGGCATCCGATGGGGAAATTGCGGTGGAACATCGCAGCGATCGCCTGACCCTGGACCCGATTTCCACTCTGGAAATCCTTCGGGAACGGCGTTATAGCAATACCACGGTGACGTTCATTGGGTTATCCGATGAGTTATGAAATTAAAACAGCGATCGCCTCTGGCGGGTTCAGGACCCGAAAGCGGCGATCGCTATTGTTTTAGTCAGGAATTCAAGATGGCTTTACAAACCCAAGTCATTCCCGCGCTTGTACTGCTGGTAAGCGGCGAAAAACAAACCAGCTAGAGTCACCACAATCAAACCCAACACGATACCAGACAGTAACGGTTCAACCACGTCTATGAATCTCCTTTGCAACTAGGGTTATATTTTAATATGTAAAGGTTTCTTGCAATTCTCTCATCTACAGACAGTCTGCTTAAAAGGGCTGGTCCCGGTTTCCCGATTAGCAGAGTTCCTGATCATGCCATCGATGTCCGTCGCCCAGGGGTCCCCAGAAATTGCCAATCCATCCCCATTGTGATCCCAAGTTTTAAGATATGTTAGAAAATAATACAATATTTGTACATCCCTTGAAAACCCCCTTACCCTTGACTAACGATCTCGCCAAACCGGAAGCTGTAGAACCTTGTCCCGTCACAAGTGGGGCGATCGCCTTTGGTGCGCGAAGCACAGTCATTGTCTTTATTTTGGTGGGTATTATCCTCGGGATTATTCTCGCCCTACAGCTACAAGTCTCAGATCCTTATGTAAAAACCGTCCTAACCCTGGATGGTGACTCCCTTCGGGGTCATGCCATTTTCCAAATGAACTGTGCCGGTTGTCATGGCATCCAGAATGGACGGCAGGTAGGACCCAGCCTGACTGCGGTTTCTCAGCGGAAATCCCCTGTTGGTATTATTAATCAGGTAACGGGAGGCAAAACGCCGCCAATGCCTCAATTTCAACCGAATCCTCAAGATATGGCAGATTTGTTGAAATATGTTCAAAGTCTTTGAACACAATAACCCCCCAGGGCTTTAAATCTTCGGGGGTTTTGAGTTATCCTGGCTCAAACTGTTGGGCGTAAAATTTGGCATAGTGTCCTTCTCGTTCCAACAGTTCCTGATGAGTGCCCGATTCTACAATTTTACCCTTTTCCATGACTAAAATGCGATCGGCGCGACGCACCGTGCCGAGACGATGGGCAATAATAAACACGGTACGATTTTGCATTAATCGTTCTAATGCTTCTTGAACTAACGCTTCTGATTCTGAATCTAAGGCAGAGGTTGCTTCATCTAAAATGAGAATTTGGGGATTCAGAAGTACCGCGCGGGCGATCGCAATTCGTTGGCGTTGACCCCCAGATAAATTAACCCCTCTCTCTCCTACCCAACTGTGATATCCATCGGGCAGTTTTTGAATAAACTCATCAGCATTAGCAATTTTCGCCGCTGCTTCAATTTCGTCTAAGCGATAGTCCAGTTGTCCAAAAGCAATATTTTGAGCAATACTTCCAGTAAATAGAATGGTTTCCTGGGGAACGATGCCAATTTGACGGCGTAAGCTGGGAATAGAAACATCTCGAATATCTATTCCATCAATTAGAATTTGTCCCGATTTCACATCATAAAACCGAGGTAAAAGATTAACTAAGGTGGTTTTTCCCGCCCCAGAAGCACCCACGAGAGCGATCGCCTCTCCCGGGGAAGCAACTAAACTTAATCCCTGCAATACCGGCACTTCTTCTTGGTTTTTGGGATTGAGAATCGGTTGGGTGGCGTAGGCAAAGGAAACATTCCGATATTCAACCTTTCCCGTCACCGCAGGTAAGGCGACTGCACCGGGTTTTTCCACCACCGTTGCTTTCACCGCAAACAACTCAAAAATTCGGTCTACTGATGCCTCTGCCTGTTTAAATTCATTATAATTACTTGTAGTCAAAGCAATGGGATTAATCACCAATGCCACTGCCGCTACATAACTGACAAATTCGCTTCCGGTTAGATTTCCTTGGGAAATTTGCCATCCACCCAAGAAAAATAGCGATAATACGCTTAAGGCTTCTAAAAATCCCACTACAGGAAATTGAATCGCCTTTAATTGTTCTGCCCGATATTTCATCCGGCGATTATGTTCAGCTTCTTTAGAAAATCGCTCAATTTCATAATCTTCCGCCGCAAAAGCTTGAACTAAGCGAATCCCACTAAACACCTCAGAGATTAACGCGGATAGATTAGAAATTTGGTTTTGACTGCGCCGGGAAACAATTAATAATTTATTGCCAAACCAACTGACAATAACTGCCATAAATGGGGCAATTAATAGCGTAGCAAAGGTGAGTTGCCAATTCAAATAAATCATGTATCCCACCACCACCACCAGTTGTAAAACGCATGGCACAAATTGATGGAAAAATTTATTAACCACTTCCCCAATCCGGTCAATATCTTCCGTGAGGCGATAGGAAAGGTCTCCGGTTTTGGCGGTTTCAAAAAAACCCAGATTGAGCTTATGGAGGTGGCTATAAATGGATTTGCGGAGGTCAAGGGCGATGGAAAGGGCAGCGGAAGCCATGAGGGAATCTTGACCATATTGGACGATTCCTTGCCCTAGAAAAATCAGCGCACCAATCCCCGCTAATCGGGCGATCGCCACCACATCCCCCGCCCCAATAAAATTAGCAATTCGACCCGCTAACCAGGCTTGCAGCGGCCAAAAGACGGTGAAAATCAATGTACAAATCAGCGCCCGGATGATGGTGTTCCAGTGGGGACGCAGGTAAGGCAGCAATAACCAATAATGCGATCGAGACAATTTTATTTTAGACGTTAATATTCAGGGTTAATCTTACTTTACTCGATCGCCGTCGCTAGAACTGAACTCCTTGAGGTTGCGGGTTTTTACCCCTGCTTACCGGGGTATCCGCTATCGGTTAGGTGTGGCAACCGGGGATAATTCTAATTGATAGCGATAAAGGGCGATCGCCTTGCCTCCGGCAGCAAAGTAATCGGGGTCTTGGGGTGATAAATAAATCGCCGTGATTTGATTGGCGGTGATTTTCTCCGGTGTATCCTTCACCCGTTGATAGTGGGTGGTGGTTTCCACTTCATTGAGATAAATCTGCGGTTGGCGGCGAAAAATCTGCTGGGTGATTTCTGTGGCGATAAACTGATCCGGTGCAGGAATTTCGCTGCTTCTACCCGTAACCAGGGATACCAGTTGGCGATCGCCTTTCAAAATCGTAATCTGCCGGTTCGGATCCGCCGGGTCCACTTTCACCGACTCTACCGCCCGACTGCCTAAATAAGCTTGGGCAATTTTTAATCCATTAAAGGCGCGATCGGCAATAACTCCCTGATTCCTAGAAACGGGAATTGGGATTCCCCGCCATCCTCCCGGATTCAATCCCGACCCCTCCACAAACCGCACCTGAAATTGTACCGGCTGATTCAAATAGGCTTGATTTTTTTCAAATCCCGGAGTCACTAGATTGGGCGCGAGGGGGGCAATTTGTTCAATGAGGGTACTCGTTACATCCCAAGTCCCTTTGATCCAGTCGGGATAAATCAAATCGCCCTGTGCCACCGAAACGGCAGGTTTACTCTGCCAATTGGGAAAGGCTTGCAAACGGTCCTCCAGGGGTCCCGCTAGAGCATTCCCAGAGGTGAACAGCACCATGAGTACCATCAGACAGAGGGGGACGACCCTATTTATCATGGCTTTCATAGGCGGCGACGATACGCTGAACGAGAGGATTGCGGACGACATCGGCTTGAGAGAGGGTGCAAAAAGCAATACCTTCTACATTTTGCAGGATGTTTTGGGCCACATTTAAACCCGACTGCTGATGATAGGGTAAATCCGTTTGGGTAATGTCTCCGGTAACCACCATGCGGGATTTAAACCCAAGGCGGGTCAAAACCATTTTCATTTGCGCCGGGGTGGTGTTTTGCGCTTCATCGAGGATGACGAAAGAGCGATTGAGGGTGCGTCCCCGCATATAGGCAAGGGGGGCAACTTCAATGATGCCGCGTTCCATGAGGTTGGCAATTTTTTCGGGTTCGATGACTTCATAGAGGGCATCGTAGAGGGGGCGTAAATAAGGATTAATTTTCTGTTGCAAGTCCCCGGGAAGGAAGCCGAGTTTTTCTCCTGCTTCTACGGCAGGGCGGGTTAAAATCAGGCGTTCGTATTCATTGGCGAGGAGAGATTGGGCGGCGAGGATAGTAGCGAGGAAGGTTTTTCCGGTGCCTGCTGGACCAATGCAAAAGGTGAGATCATGGCTGCGAATGGCTTTGATATAGGACCGCTGGCGAAAGGTTTTGGCGCGAATTTCTTCCCCTCGGCGGTTTTTGGCGAGGATGTCTTGGCGCATTTCGCTGAGTTCCTCCTGGCGTTGGGTATCCAAAGCGTGACGGGCGGTGATGATATCAACGCCGGTGATGGGTTTGCCGGTTATCCAGAGGTCCGAGAGCGATCGCACTAAGCGAGTGCAGAGTTCAATTTGGTTGGGGGTACCTTGGATAAATAAATCTTGTCCACGCAGGACGACTCGGGCCCCGGTTTGTTTGGAGAGGAGTTTGAGGTTTTCCTCGCGATCGCCACTGAGGGCTAAGGCGCTTTCTTGAGAAGGGAGTTCAATCGTTGTGTTTTCTTCCATGCCCTATCCATTACAGGTAAAGGTTTAAAAAATGCAAAAAGACGCCTTTTTTGCAAATTGAGCTGCAAACAGGCGTCTTGTAAAGAGGACTCCGGCAATATCTTTGTTTATTCAAGGAATAGGTGTTGACGAAGCGGGGCTGGAACAAGACGGCGATCGCCCCACTCCAGACTCCAGAAACTTGGGGCGATTTCTCCCCAAAGATGCTAGGCGATCGCATCTACTAGGAGCGATCGGCGAGTTTTGGTGCAGGACGAACCGGACCATTTTTTACCGCAGGACTCGTCGTGGTTTTAGAGCCAGGGCCATCGGATGACGAAGCGCGATCGCTCGGCCATCCCCCATAGATATCTAAATAAATCGCTTCCCCCGCATCCTTCGCCGCTGCTTCTAATATTGTTCGCACCGCGTGCATATTGCGTCCGCCACGCCCAAACACACGCCCTTTTTCTGGATCCTCAAACGCCATGCGAATCCAGACTTTAGGTACGCCGGTCAATAACTCGCAATCTACTCGTAATGATTCCGGCGTTTCTAACAACGGTTCCACCAGAAAACGTACCAACCCTCCATAATCTGGGCTAGGCGTTCTTTTCTCACCCTGAGATGGTTCTTGGGGAGTCAGTGGTTCGTTGATGGAATTAGGAAGGGGTTCTGGCATTGACCTGTTCAAAGACATTAGCTTTCTCAAGAATGTGACGCACCGTCTCGGTGGGTTGAGCGCCCTGTTGCAGTCGCTTCACCAGCGCAGGGACATTCAGACGCGTTTCATCATTTCTCGGATTGTAGAATCCCAATTCTTCCAAAGGACGTCCATCCCGGCGAGTCGTGCTTTGCATCGCAACAATCCGATAGCTGACTTCTTTTTTCTTGCCGAATCTCTTCAATCGAATTTTGATCATCTTGCTCCTACTTCTTTTTCGTAACCATTCTAGGCCATCAAATTACAGCTTACCTGCTTCTGGGGGTAAGCACCTACAGCGTTCCATCTACAAATTCCCGCTGCAAAGTCATTCATTATAGCACCTTGCAGGGCATCGATACAACAGCGGCAAGACAACCGAATTTCTAAAAAAAATCTCTGTCACTTGCCTCCAAATTAGGCCGAAACACATTACTAAAGCTGATTGGAGTTGTTACGCAGGATTAGGGAAATCTTTCAAAGCCCCCATTCCCAAGGGGGGTTGGGGGGATCTCTTCTCTAAGAATTGATGTTTTAGAGTCCCCGAGACCCCTAGAACAGGCCCGTTACAACTCCCCAAACCCTTTTTTCTTCTTGGCCTTCTTTTTCTTCTTACCCGGACCCCCAGGATAGCCGCCTCGTCCCGGTTGTCCCCCTCCGGGTCCAAACATTCCTCCCATTCCAGGCATCCCAGTCAAATCCCCTTGACCCATGCGCTGCATCATCATTCGCATTCGGGAGAAATCCGTCACCAGCTTAGTCACTGCTGCATCATCATGACCGGAACCCCGGGCCACCCGTTTGCGCCGGGAAGGAGAACCCGCTAACAAATCAGGATTAATCCGTTCTTGGGCTGTCATGGAATTAATCATCGCCTCAGCACTTTTAAGCTGAGACTCACCCTTGGACAACTGGTCATCGGAGATTTTCCCAACGCCGGGAATCATTTTCAGCAATCCCCCCAACGACCCCATATTCTTCATCAAGCGCATCTGCTTGAGGAAGTCGTTAAAGTCAAATTGCGCCTGTAAAATCTTTTGCTGCATCTTCTCGGCATCAGCAAGGTCCACTTGTTCTGCCGCCCGTTCGACTAAGGTGAGCACGTCACCCATGCCGAGAATCCGAGATGCCATGCGATCGGGATAAAAAGGCTGTAGGGCCTCTACCTTTTCCCCGACCCCTACAAATTTAATCGGTTGTCCAGACAGTTGGCGCACGGAGAGGGCCGCACCCCCGCGTGTATCCCCATCTAATTTGGTTAGAATTGCCCCAGTGATGCCAATTTCATCATTAAACGTCCGGGTCAGATTCGCCGCCTCTTGACCCGTCATGGCATCCACCACTAACAGGGTTTCATGAGGTTGGATCGTCTCTTTAATCTGGGCTAACTCCGCCATCATATCTGCATCAATTTGCAGACGACCGGCAGTATCCACAATCACTGTATCCACCCCGATCGCCACGGCGTGTTGAATCCCCTGCCGCGCAATTTCCACCGGGTCAGCATCAGTCCCGAGTTCAAACACCGGCACATCAATCTGTTTCCCCAGGGTCAGCAACTGGTCGATCGCCGCTGGTCGATAAATGTCCGTTGCCACCAAAAGGGTCGTGCGATTTTGCTTTCTTAGATGTAGGGCCAGTTTAGCCGTTGCCGTGGTTTTACCTGTCCCTTGCAATCCGGCCATCAACACAACCGTGGGGGCTGTCTCAGCTTGCGCGAGGGGAACGTTACTTTCCCCCATGACTTCCACCAGTTCATCGTAAACAATCTTGATGAACTGTTGGTCCGGTCGCACCCCAGAAATCACTTCAGCACCCAGCGCTTTTTCTTCAACGTCGGCAATAAATGCTTTGACGACCTGAAGATTGACATCGGCTTCTAAAAGGGCGCGCCGAACGTCCCGCAGGGCTTCTTGAATATTGGATTCGGAAATTTTGTCCTGCCCTCGAAGTTTCTTCCAGGCTCCTTCTAAGCGTTCAGCAAGCGCGTCAAACATGAATTTATGGTTACTCTCGAATGTGACTAAGAAATCAGTTGTAGTTGTGTCCCTGCAAGGGATTGGTCCAGGTTCAGACCCGCCTAGTTTAACATATTGCGCTCTTCTTTCCAGCCTGGATTGACGGGGGGAAAACTCCCACCTGTCAAGGGCATTGAATCCCTTTTTCCCATCAGCATGGGATGTTTACCCGTTCCGAGTTCGATAATTTTGAGAAAAATCGCTTGAATTGGGAGGTTTTTTGTTGAACAATCCTAAATTTTCTATTAATTAATAAAAATAATTTTGAAAGAACTAATTTGCTTTACGCAGCCTCATGAATTAAAAGCAAACTTTTGAGAAATATTTTAGGTTTTCCGGCCCACTAAAAAAATGACTGAAGTTATCACGATGAACTAGGTAAAACTTACTAAATTTTACCGTTTTTAGTAATAATTTCAGTTGTTATCCCCGACCCCTAGGAGGTTGGTTACAAAAAGTGTAACCCCCTGCTCATTTCCTCAAGTCTATGCCATCCTAGAATCCATCACATTTTTCAACGCTTCTCAAAAGAGGTTCCTATGAAATTATTCTATATTTTTCCAGCCTGTTTAGTGATGGCTACGGTAATGGGAACCGTAGCTCATTTAACCGTAGCCCAAAATTCGCGATCGCTCCCCAGTTCAACCCTCTCTCAGGGCAATAATACCCAGACTCCTTCGGATTCCCAAGATATGGGGGGCTTATACGTTTTATCCCCGGAAGGAGAAAAACAAGCCTTTACTCTGACCCATACCGATGTGAAAGCCCGGATTGATGGGAATGTCTCCCAAGTTGCGGTAACCCAACGGTTTCAAAACCCATTTAATGAGCCATTAGAAGCGATTTATGTCTTCCCGCTTCCTGATGAAGCGGCGGTTTATGATATGGAAATTAAAATTGGCGATCGCATTATTAAAGGAGATATCAAAGAACGAGAAGAAGCCCAACGAATTTATGAAGAAGCCAGAGAACAAGGACGAACCGCAGGATTATTAGAACAAGAACGGGATAATATCTTCACCCAATCCCTCGCTAATATCAAACCCGGTGAACAAATTGAGGTCACCATCCGTTACAGTGACAGTCTCCCCTTTGAAGGGGGAAATTATGAATTTGTATTCCCAATGGTCGTCGGTCCGCGCTATATTCCGGGAACCCCAACCACCCCGGAAACCCCCAACACCAATCAAGTTCCTGATGCTTCGCGGATTACCCCTCCCGTCCTTCGTCCTGGCACGCGGTCCGGTCATGATATTAGTGTAGCGCTAGAGATTAATGCCGGAGTTCCTATTTCTAATATCCAGTCCCCCTCTCATAAAATAGTCACCTCTCAATCGGGAGAAATGGTGCGTATTGAATTAGAAAAATCCGATTCTATTCCCAACAAAGATTTAATTCTGCGCTATCAGGTTTCAGGCGATCGCACCAAAGCAACGGTCCTCACCCACGCCGACGATCGCGGGGGACATTTTGCCATTTACCTCATTCCCGCCTTAGATTACAACCGCAATGAAATTGTCCCCAAAGATGTCATTTTTTTAATGGATACCAGCGGGTCGCAATCCGGTGATCCCCTGGTGAAATCTCAAGAATTGATGCGCCGCTTTATCAATGGCCTAAATCCCAATGACACCTTTACCATTATTGATTTTGCCAATACCGCAACTGCCCTCTCTCCTCGACCCTTAGCGAATAGTCCCGCGAATCGGAAGATAGCAATCGATTATATTAACCAATTGCAGGCTAATGGGGGAACCGAATTATTAAATGGAATTCAAACCGTTTTAAATTATCCTCCAGCAGAAAATGGCCGGTTGCGGAGTATTGTCTTATTAACCGATGGCTATATTGGCAATGACATGGAAATCATTGCCGAAGTCCAACAAAAGTTACAAGCGGGCAACCGTTTATATAGTTTTGGAGTGGGGAGTTCCGTGAATCGATTTATCCTCGATCGCCTTGCCGAAGTAGGACGGGGAACCTCCCAAGTCATTCGGCAGGATGAACCAACAGAAGAGGTGGCAGAACGATTTTTTCGACAGATTAATAATCCCGTTTTAACGAATATTGAAGTGACTTGGGAAGGCGGAGGAGAACCCGCCGAAGTTTATCCGGGATTACCACCGGATTTGTTTGCAGAACAACCCTTAGTCTTATTTGGACGAAAACGCGATCGCGCCCGGGGACAGTTACGAGTTAAAGGAATGACTGCCAATGGCGATCGCTATGAAGAGCTCTTTCGGATGGCATTTGAGGAAGATGGCAACCCGGCGATCGCGCAATTGTGGGGTCGGCAGCGAATTAAAGACTTAATGACCCAAATGTACGGCGGAGAAACCACTTCCGGGGTAACTGCTGTTACCAATACCGCCCTCGCCTATCGGTTGCTGTCTGCCTACACTGCCTTTGTCGCCGTCAGCGAAGAAGTCCGAGTCAGTCCTGATGGCACCACTCGCCGAGTACAAGTCCCCGTCGAACTCCCCGAGGGAGTCAGCTATGAAGGGATTTTTGGGGTAGATAGCGAAGCAGATGCAGCAATGGGAACTCAGGGGCGTACCAGTGGCGCATATCCGCCACCGTCACCCTCTGCGTCACCTGCGCGGTTGTCGGGGGGTGCTAGTCCCGGTCCCGGTGGAGTCCAACCTCTCCGTTTAGAGGAGGCGTCCCCAATGGAATCCGTCAGTCCTGATAGCGATCGCATTCAAGTGATGGATGCGGATGACTTAGATGCGGAGGCGATCGCAGATTTAGAAGAATTATTCCAATATGTGTCCCTTTCCCCAGAAGTAACTGGAGAAGTGGTTTGGGAAATTGTGGTTCGTCAGGGTCAAGTCGTGCGCGTGATGTTAGACGATCGCGCTTCTACCTTAAGTGATCAAGCAACAATCAACTTAATTCGCCAAACTTTACAGGGTTGGCAACCCCCCCAATCTCTCTCAGGAACCCTCCGGATTAAATTACAAGTTCAACCCTAATTCGGGAGCCTCCTAGACACTTGAATCCTGAATTAATAGTGCAAGGAAGGTCAAAGAAAGGGTAATATCGTGTAGCTCTAATTACAATTTTCTTTGACCCCCCTTGCTCTAGCAATTCCTTGGGTTTGACCAGCGTCATACCCCTAACTTATTTTCCTTACCAGTTAACGTTTATGCCTGACGCCCCTACCCTAGTTCGTTGAAAAAATAATTGAGATTCATAGAGAAAGGGATGAGGGGTGAGAAAAAATCTGAACCAACACCCCTCGTTAAAATTTTTAACCATGAGTCATTTATTTTTTAATTCAAAGAAATCTATTCCGTTACAGATGATTTTGATTGTGCCGTTTGTAGTGCAAATTGCTGCGGCAGTCGGCTTGGTGGGATACCTTTCTTTGAAAAATGGTCAGAAAGCTGTGAACGAACTCGCTGACCGATTATTGAATAAAACAGCCACCATTATTAATCAGAACTTAGATAGTTATCTGTCCGTTCCTCCTAAAATTATACAAATGAATGCTGATGCCATTCAAATGGGGATATTAGATGTAACCCAAAAAGAAAAAGTGAGTCAGTATTTTTGGAAACAGATGCAAGCTTATGACTTAACTTATATCGGTTATGGGTTAATTACCGGAGAAGGGGCCGGTGCAGCTCGGTATGATGGAAAAACAACAGTTATTGATGACTGGACTTCTCAACTTCCTAATAATAACCGCACTTATGCAACGGATGCCCTTGGAAATCGGACCCAATTAATTGAGCGATCGGATTATGATTTATTAAATCAATCCTGGTATTTAGATCCATTAAAGGCCGGTAAACCAATTTGGTCTCAAATTTATATTTGGGATAATCCGATTAGCCCTTTTATCAGTCTTTCTGCAGGACGACCGATTTATGATTCAAATCAAACCCTGCTAGGGATGACAGGGGCCGATATTCACTTACTCAAACTGAGTGACTTTTTGGCTCACTCTAATCCGAGTCAAAGTGGCTCTATTTTTATAGTTGAGCGCAATGGATTATTAATTGCTATTTCCGATTCCACTAAACCTTATAAGCAAGTTGCTGGACTGACGAAACGCATTGCAGCAACAGAGGTATCTAATCCGGTTGTTCAAACTATTTCTAAAGAAATTCAAGCCTCTTATCCTGATGGATTTAACTCCCTCAAAAAAACCACTCGGTTAGAATTCATCATTCAAGAAGAAAAATACTTTGTCTATTTAACCCCTTGGATTGAAGAAAATGGTTTAGATTGGGTGGTAGTTATTAGCATTCCTGAACAAGAATTTATGGCGAAAATTAATGCCAATAATCGCACGACTGTCTTTTTGTGCCTGGGCGCAGTTCTTGTGGCTATAGCTCTGGGTATTTTTACCAGTAGATGGATTGCCCACCCACTTCAAAAATTAAATCGTGCGAGTCAAGCGATGGCAGAAGGTCATTTAGAGCAAACTGTTGAAACCAGCCCAATTTTTGAAGTTCAGGCTTTATCGCGATCGTTTAATATAATGGCAGAACAGTTACAAAATTCTTTTTTGGCATTACAACAAACGAATATTGATTTAGAACACCGCGTAGAAGAACGGACCCAGGACCTTAAAAATACTTTGGATGAGTTACAGCGGACCCAAGAACAAATTGTCCAATCTGAAAAAATGTCTAGTCTTGGTCAACTGGTGGCGGGGATAGCTCATGAAATTAATAATCCCGTTAATTTTATTCATGGCAATATTACTCATTTGGATACTTATACTCAAGATGTAATTAAAATCCTCCAACTTTATCAAAATTTATATTCTCCGCCTGACCCAGAGATTGCCGAATTATCTGAAGAAATTGAATTAGATTTTATTGTTGAAGATTTACCTAAAATGCTCAGTTCTATTAAAATCGGAACGGAGCGAATTCGGACGATTGTCTTGAGTTTAAGAAACTTTGCTCGAATGGATGAATCTCCCGTTAAAGATGTAGATCTTCATGAAGGAATTAACAATACATTGATGTTATTAGCTCATCGACTGAAATCAAGTGATGAGTTGAATCCTCCCGTTAAAATTATTAAAGAGTATGGCAATTTACCTCATGCTGAATGTTATGCAGGGCAGATTAATCAAGTTTTTATGAATGTCATTTCTAATGCCATTGATGCGGTGGAAGAACGCTATCACGTTCAAATTGAAGCAGGGTTAATTCCAGAACCAGGAATTATAAAAATTAAAACCGATTTGACGCCCCATGAATTGATTAATATTTCTATTATCGATAATGGTAAGGGCGTTAATAAATCTTTGATAAATCAATTATTTAATCCATTTTTCACAACAAAACCTATCGGAAAAGGTACGGGATTGGGACTCTCGATTAGTTATTCCATTATTCAAAAACACGGGGGAACTATTTCAGTAGATTCCGAACTAAATCAGGGAACTAAAATTAGTATTTTAATTCCGCAAAAAATTAAAATTGATGCCAAAATTTAATGATATTGGGTTATTTCAGAAGCAGAGAATCTCAGGTTTGGGAAATTTTTAAATTCCGGTCCCCGCCTAACTTATCTTCCCCTCACTTAATCCCCCTCCTTTAAATAAGGGGAAAAAGTGACCGACTGGACCGGGACCTTGACCAATCTCTAAGGAAAATTGTAGGGCTTCGGTTACATAGTTCTTGGCATTCTTGACCGCTGTCAAAGAATCTTGACCTAATGCTAAATTGGCAGCGATCGCCGCCGACAAAGTGCAGCCAGTCCCATGAGTATTGCGCGTTTCTACCGTTACTGTTCTCAAGGTTTCCAGGCAGTCCCCATCAAACCAGACATCTACCCCGCGCAATTCTCCCGTCATGCCGCCTCCTTTGACCAAGACGCCAGAAACTCCACATTTATGAATTCTCTGTGCAGCAGCGCGCATATCATCTAAGGTATTAATTTGTAACCCGCTAAGAATTTGGGCCTCATAGCGATTGGGGGTAACGATCGCCCCCAAAGGCACTAAGACATCCCGCAATAAGGTCACCGCTTCATCATCAATCAGTTGCGCGCCCGTCCGAGAGACCATCACCGGATCCACGACTAAATTCTTGAATTCCAGGGATTTCACCCGTTCCACCACCGCTGCAATAATCTCCCGATTGAGCAGCATCCCCGTTTTGACCCCTTGCACCCTCATATCCTGGACTACAGCATCAATCTGAGCAGCGATCGCCTCCACCGGCAACCCATCCACCCGAGTCACCCCCCGGGTACTTTGAGCCGTAATGCAGGTGAGGGCGCTCGTGCCATGCACCCTGTGAAACGCAAATGTTTTCAAATCCGCTTGAATCCCAGCCCCACCACCACTGTCCGAACCGGCGATCGTCAAGGCGACAGGTACAACCGGCATCTGGGAAATTGCTTGCATATCAGAAATCTGTATAGCGCCTTACCATTAACATAGCCAAAAAGAATCAACTGCTCACCCAGGAAGCAGGGTCAGCAGTGATTAATCCCAACTGATTTCTCCTGTCTCTTTATCGCGGAGGGCGACGCTTTTGCAGGAAATCGGGAATATCCAATCCCGGGGGTTTACCTCGGGAAGGGTCTAAAGGCGGTGGCGGTGGCGGTGGCGCTGACGCTACCGGGGGTTTTGGGATGAACCGTTGCGGTTGCGGTGTGACCCTGGAAACCTGAGTTCCCGGTTGAGGGGGTTCTGAGGAAAAGCCCGTTGCAATCACGGTAATCCGAATTTCCCCTTGGAGGCGTTCGTCAATCACGGCACCAAAAATAATATTGGCATTGGGATCAACCACTTCGTACACCGTTTCCGCCGCAGCATTCACCTCGTGCAAGGTCAAATCAGTGCCGCCGGTAATATTCAAGACAACGCCCTTGGCCCCTTCAATCGAGGATTCGAGTAAAGGAGAAGAAATGGCACTCAGGGCCGCTTCTCTAGCCCGGGATTTACCGGAACCGACACCAATTCCCATTAAGGCTGACCCGGCATCGGCCATCACCGCTCGCACGTCGGCGAAGTCCACATTGACCAGACCTGGAATCGTAATAATATCTGAAATCCCCTGAACCCCTTGGCGGAGGATATCGTCAGCCACTCGAAAGGCTTCCTGAACCGGAGTTTGTTCGGAAATAACCGAGAGCAACTTGTCGTTCGGGATCACAATTAGGGTATCAACCCGACTTTGGAGGGCGGCGATCCCTTCTTCCGCTTGGTTCGTGCGCCGACGGCCCTCGAACATAAACGGACGGGTGACGACCCCCACAGTTAACGCCCCAACTTCCTTGGCGGCTTCGGCAACAATGGGGGCGGCTCCGGTGCCGGTCCCACCCCCCATGCCTGCGGTAATGAAAACGAGGTCAGAATGTTCTAAGGCATGAGCAATCTCATCGCGAGACTCCTCAGCGGCTTTTTGACCAATGGCAGGGTTGCCACCTGCGCCGAGACCTCTGGTCAATTTTTGTCCGACTTGTAGGCGTTTAGTTGCGGTGGATTGGACTAGAGCTTGGGCATCGGTATTCACCGCCCAAAATTCTACCCCCGAGACTTCACTTGCAATCATGCGGTTGACCGCATTGCATCCACCGCCGCCTACGCCAATGACTTTAATTTTGGCTATGCTACTCGGCACAATATCGTTACTCCTGGATTCTTCCCCGGGGAGCCGGTTATCGCGATTTTGACCCAATATTAACCCTGTGTTGTTAAAAGGATTGGAGTTGTCCACTGCCACGGGAAAACCTGTCGGTTCTTCAGAATGAGGGCTTTCATTTCCAACCCCTAGTTTACTATTAAGTGTCATTGGTATTGGGAACGGTAGAGATACAACTTCTGAAATGAGGGCAGATCAAAGTCAACTATAGGCTATGTTGCCCAAGATTACCAACTTTAACACTGATTAGTTTTGCCAATCTGTCAAGGGTAATCATACTGACCCCAAGTTAACCTAAATTTGAACCGGGGAGTTCAGGGGTTGGAATTGAGGTTTTTTCAAGGAATTTCAGGGGTGGGGACGGTTTCCGGGGCAGTTTGCGGGGTCGTTACAGCGAGGCGTTGAAGGGAGGGGCGATCGGGATTGGTGAGGTCAATATAAGCAATTTGGGCTAAATCAATTTGGTTGGGTAAATCTCCCATTTGGCCCAAACGGGTTACCTGTTCCCCAAAGCGGGGGCCGTAAGGGCCACAATGAACCACTCCCAATTCAGTTTTTAAAGTCAAATTCGCCGGGTCCTGCCAACTGATTTCATAAATTTTGATGGGGCTGCGACGAAGGGATTGATAAACTGATTTCCACTCGGAACGGTACTGCTCTAAGGGTCCGACTACCCGGAGTTGGGGTAGTTGAGCGGTGGGATCGAGGGCGGTATAGTTTTCTAAGGGCATCCACATTCCCCGTTCATCGAGCAAACCCACTGATGGCACCCCGGGGGACTCTACTGCTGGATTTGGATTGGGGCTGGGTCCGGGGGGAGTTTCTCGGGGCATCCCTGGGCCGATCGCATTTCCCTCACTAGCGATCGCGACGGGATAGCGTTCATCAACCGTTACCTTGAGTCCTAGGGGAAAAAGCTGCCGGGAGACGGTGGCTTTGGCGATCGGCCCTTGGGATTCCAACTCGCGGGCGAGTTCTTGTGGTCGAACTTGCAGCATAGATTTGGGATACGAAAGCGGCAACAGGGAACGAATCGCCCGATCGGACAAAAATTCATTCCCATCGATTTCGACTTGTTCTGGGGTCTCAATCACTAAAGCTGGTGAGGTGGTTGTCCATAATAAAAATCCCGCCAGGGAACTGACGGCTAAGAGTTGCCAACCGGCTTGGAAAACTTTCTGACGCCGCGATCGCCTCAGTTGACGACGCCGCCGCACTAACTCGGACTGAGAGACCGTTCCGATGGTATCCATCCTAACCGTTTAAGCTAACTGGGACACAACTAGATACACCCAAACTTTCCCGTTTGTCAAGGAATAACCTTAACCGTTTTGCACCAAAACCCCTCACAATTCCTACCCCCTTACCCTACAGGGGAATACTTTTGTGATGAAATCCAGACTTCAGATTCCCCCCAGGACTCTACAATTAGCAGGTTTTGGTATGGAGAGGGCTGCTTGACCCTGTTTTTGTTCACTTATTTTAACCTCCGGATTCGGGTTTTTAATCGAAGTTATGGCCGGTTGTATCGGTATCCTACCCCACTCCCCTTGCTGTGCTGGGATTCAATTCGGATTCCCACTGGCAAACCGACACCCCCGCTGGTTCTGAGGGAGTCGGAGTGGCGGGACTGACCCCTCACTTTTATTCCAGAATAGGGACAATTCATAGACTGGCCCCAGCGATCGGGTTACCTCCGATTCGACTCTGTAAGTCCTCTGTTATAGAGGCAATTTTCTAGGATGCGACTGGCGGGTTCCTCAAGTTGGGACCCTTGCTAGGGGTGATATAGCAGTCCTAAATCCGTTGTGGAAGACCCTCACCCCCAACCCCTCTCCCAGAACGGGAGAGGGGAGAAGACAGATGTCACAAATCATTTAGGATTGCTATAGACTCCTAACTTCTATCGACAATGGGGCGATCGCCTTTTATCTAAGGTCGCTCCTTAACAAAAGGGCTACAATTCTGCAAAGATTCTACAGGCAGGGGTATTGATCACTCTATTATTAATCGGGAATCACCCATCCTTTCGATCTGGAGTCGGTGGATGGTAAGTAAAGATCACTCGGGCAATTCTAGGTTAATCATCATAAGTAACCTTAAGTCATGAAAATTGTTACGGAACGAGAACCTATACTCCAGAAATATTTGAAGAAGGGATCAACAGGTGGGGAGAGTTAATTAACATGAAACTAGATTTGCCGAGATTTTATAAAGCTTGTAATCCCAGTAAAGTCTTGGATATGGCGAACGAGGAAGATCGAGAATACTATATTGATTTTTCCTCGGTTCGCGGCGGTAATATTATCCGAGAACTGGGGAGAACGATTAGTTTACTCTCCGGAGATGAACCCACTTGTCAACTTTTTACGGGTCATATTGGATGTGGAAAATCCACTGAATTATTCCGACTCAAAAAAGACTTAGAAGCGGAAGGATACCACGTCGTCTATTTTGAATCTTCTCATGATTTAGATATGGCTGACGTAGATATCACGGAAATTCTATTAAGTATTGCCCGACAAGTTTCAGAAAGTTTGGAGAAAATTAACCTCTGCGTTGAACCGAAACGGGGGTTTCGAGATTTACTGAAGGGCGCGGCGGATCTGTTGCAAACTCCCATAGAATTGAGCGGGGAAGCCTCCGTTCCTGGGATTGGAACCTTTAGTGCCAGCAGTGAGGGAGAACTGGGCTTTTCCTTGCCGGGGGGAATTGGTTCAATCACGGCAAAAGCTCGACATAGCCCCCGATTACGGCAACAGTTGCGGCAATATTTAGAACCGCGAACTAATAATATTTTGGAAGCAATTAATACTGAATTGCTACAGCCCGCGACGGAGATTCTCAATCAGCGAGGTAAAAAAGGATTAGTGGCGATCGTGGATAATTTAGACCGGGTAGATAGTGTTAGAAAACCATCGGGACGTACGCAACCGGAATATTTATTTGTCGATCGCGGAGAGCAATTGCGGAAGCTGAATTGTCATGTGGTTTATACCATTCCCTTATCTTTAATTTTTTCCAATGACTTGGGCCGCTTGAGTTCTCGATTTGGGGTGAAACCGAAGGTTTTGCCGATGGTTCCGGTACGGGAACGGGATGGAAGTGTCTATGCTGAAGGCATGAAGTTACTTAGAACGATGGTTCTTGCGCGGGCATTTCCTCATATTCCCGCATCGGAACGAGAAGAAATGATTGCCTCGGTTTTTGATAGTTCAGAAACCTTAAATCGCTTGTGCAGCGTGAGTGGGGGTCATGTTCGGAATTTATTGGGATTGCTTTATAGCTGTTTGCAGTTACAAGACCCTCCGTTTTCCCGGCAATGTCTGGAAAATGTGATTAAAGAATATCGGGATGATTTGATTGCAGCGATTACGGATGAGGAGTGGGAGTTGTTATTTCAGGCATTGGAACAGAAGCACGTTCAAGGGGATGAGGATTATCAATTGTTGTTGAGAAGTATGTTTCTGTTTGAGTATCGCGATCGCGATGGACGGTGGTATTGGATTAATCCAGCTTTGGCAGAAGCCCCTAAATTTAAGGAATGGATGTCAGAATATCCAGCCTAAATCTGCGTCGTCTCCCTTTGTCCCGATCTTTTTTATCCTGACCTGAACACTGTGGTGACTTAAGGAAACTCTCATCGGGCGATTGTAAAAAATTCCTGCCAATGCAGGCGATCGCCCCGCTACTCCCCCACCCCGAGTTAAGCGATCGGTTCTGTTGGATAAAAGCGGGCGAATTCTACCCAATTTTTAGCCAGCGATCGTCGCAACAAACTCCTAAGCGCTAAACCAGTCATTGATCCCCGGTTGAATACAGATAAAACGCTATTTGTCAAGAGAAAAGATTTACTTTTCTCCTTTCTATCCTCTGTAGACTGAAATAAAAAAGCTGGATGAACACCAGCCCATTTTATTCCCCTTTGTTTAGCGCTCTATTTTATCATCTGGACTGGTATCCCCCTTAGAGGGAATCAGTTTTTGATCGGTTTCAGATATTTTTTGCTTAGAGTTTCAGCCGCTAAAAACTATTTATGATTAAGACCTGAGTCCTGTTAAAACCATGACTCATCCCCCGGAACACGTCAATTCCAGTAACCCTTCCTCTCATGGCAATAGAGTTAAAGGGTAGTACAGATGAGAGCAGCGGTTAGGATTTTTAATCTGCCCTAAAACTGATAGAGCAAATCTACTCCGATTCACTCATGGCTGTAGGGTCTATCCCCCCAAGGGGTTACTCCCTCCCCTCTTGATCGAAATGATTTGGAGGGACTATATCATAGAAAGAACAGAGCCATCGGAACGAAATGAGCATTAAAAACCAAAATTAGGATTAAGTTATCTCGCCCTGGGATTCCTCCCAAACCAAATGGTGAGATTATTATCCAACCCGAGAAAATTCTGGGTCTGTTCCTCTGCGATCGCCTGTAGTGGAATCCAGCTAAGGAGGGAATCTGGAATAATCCTAAATTCTTAAAAAGAGAGGGTCTTTCATCTGTACAATAAGAACCGGATCTTTGAGGCGAAGTTGTCCTGGTTCAACTCAGGGGATCGGGGATAGAGCGCTACTCCTTCAGGGTAAAAAGTAGGCAACGAAGAGATGATGACTCCAACCCAAACCCATGAACTAGGGGATAGAAAAATAGGTAAATGATAGTTTGGGGTGGTCACTATGGTATTGATTTGGCTTTTGAATAGAGCAGAACGACGAAAGTTATGACTGACCTGGATCCACCCATTGAATGTTCCCTCTATAACGATCGCTCCTTACAGAAGTTGGTCAGAGCTATTGCTCTGTCTGAAGGAAATTTTTCCTTAATTTTAGTCCGATGCAATTACGTGACATTGCAGCGGGGTATGGTCCAACGTCTTGAATCCCTCTGTCAAGAAATTTCCCAGGAAGGACGTTCGGTACATTCTATGGTTCTCCCTAAAACAGTCACCACGCTTTACAGCACCTTGGTGGACTCCTTGGATCAGCAACAACCCCTCGCCGTGATGATTTTTGGGTTGGATTGCACCAAGGGTTTAGAACAGTTGCTGGTTTCGGCCAATCAGGTGCGGGATGAGTTTCGCAACAGTTTTCCTTTTCCCCTGATTTGGTGGGTGACGGAAGAGGTACTCGCTTCTTTGATTCGGTTTGCTCCGGATTTTAAAAGTTGGGCCGCTACTTCGATTAAATTTGAGATGGAAACTCCTAGCTTGCTGGACCTCCTACACCAAGAGGCGGGGAGTCTGATTCCGCACCTATTAGAACAGGGGGCAAATGCCAGCGGATATGAATGGTGCATCCCCAGTCCCCTGAAGTCAAACCGGCGCAAGGAACTGGAGTCAGCGGTTAAGGATTTGCAGAATCGCGGGGTGACCTTGGATCCGGAACTCTCCGCCAGCGTCCAGTTTGTCCTGGGTCGCGATGAGTTTTGCCGCGATCGCCTGGATCTGGCGGAAGCGCATTATCACGAAAGTTTGACATTATGGCAGCATATCGGTCCGGGTTCCCCCCTCTCGGACTCGGAACCGCAGGCCCCAGAAATCACGCCCCTGACGGTTTCTTCCCCGGACCTGGAACGCCTGGGTCTGTTGTGGTTTCACTTGGGATTGTTGTATTGCCGTAAAGCGGAACTCTACCAAGCTCAAAGTCAGCAACATTTGATGGAAGCGGAATCCTATCTCGATCGCGCCTTGACCCTGTTTGAGTCCGGGGGGCGATTAGATTGTGTCGCGCAACTGAGTCCCCTTTTAGGCGAGGTTCTAGCCCGGTTGCAACGTTGGGATCGCTTGCAAGTTCAAGTGGAAAAAACCCTGGATCTCCATGAAAAACACCCGGTGCAATTGGCGCGGGATTATGGATTTATGGCAGAAGTCGCCCTGGCGCGGGAAGAGTGGGAACAGTCGAAGGAGTACGCCCAAAAGGCGATCGCCGCTTTAGCTTTGGCCCCTGTCCCCGAGCGCCAAGAACAGGGCTTATATTTGTACTTATTAGCCCGGGCTACGGTTCCTGAGTTGAGTCCTCTGGAAGCAACCCAGGCCCCCAGCAAGTTCAAGGATTCCGCCCCCTCCTGGTATCAACAATCCCAATCGGCGATCGAGATTCTCAATTTAGCCCAACAGGTTAGTAAACCGGAACGGGACCCCCAACTTTATATTTCAATTTTAAAGCTGCTGCGATCGCTCTATTTTGAGCATCGGGAGTATGTAGAAGCGTTTCGCCTCAAACAAGAACAACGCTCCATCGAAACCCTCTATGGGTTCCGGGCGTTCGTGGGGGCCGGATTGCTGCAACCTCAAACGAAGGCCCATCCCCAACCCTTAAACCAGACGGCTTTAAGTGGACTGGCCCCCAAGTATTCAGAATTTTTAGGACTGCCCCAAGAGATTGCGGCGGCGGGTCGTCAGCAACATATTGAATGTTTGCTGGAACGCATGACTCGCGCGGACAAAAAACTCACGATTTTGTATGGCGATTCGGGGGTTGGCAAATCCTCCTTGGTGAATGCCGGGTTTGTTCCGGCATTAGCGGGACGGGCGATCGGCGATCGCCTTGCTTTGCCTGTGGTCCTGCGGTCCTATACCGATTGGATTGCCACCCTCTCCAAACGCCTGAATGAAACCATCAGCCAAACCCTGGGAATTTCCCTAGACCCGAATCCGGAGTGGACCGAACTGGAGGGGACCCTAGAGCTTAGTGAACCCGTGACGGAACAGAACTCCCCTGACCCTTCCCCGGGAGAAGCAGCCTTATCCATGCTGCGCTCTAACGTCAATCGCAATCTTTTAACGGTGATTGTTTTTGACCAATTTGAAGAGTTTTTCTTTGTTCATAAAACTCAGGAAAGTCGGCAAGAATTCTATCGGTTTTTACAAATCTGCCTAGATATTCCCTTTGTTAAAGTAATCCTGTCTCTCAGAACGGATTTCTTACATTATTTATTAGACTGCGAACGGTTATGCTATCTCGATGCAATTAATAAC
Organism: Laspinema sp. D2d; assembly: GCF_025370755.1. Taxonomy (GTDB): domain Bacteria; phylum Cyanobacteriota; class Cyanobacteriia; order Cyanobacteriales; family Laspinemataceae; genus Laspinema. Next base: position 126,244 of record NZ_JAMXFC010000011.1, read on the forward strand.
GACATTCTCAGTAAAGAAATTCGTTATCAACTCAGTGATTTTTCTGCCGCCCAAGCCGTAGAGGTGATTCAGCGCTTAACGGAACGATCGCAATTTTACTTAGAAACAGAACTAATTGAGGCATTAGTTCGGGATTTAGCGAATGAAACGGGTCAGGTACGCCCGATTGAATTGCAACTCGTCGGCGCTCAACTGCAAGATGATGAGGAAAAAATCACCACCCTAGAACAGTACCAAACCCTCGGCGATCGCCCGAAGGAAATCCTCATTGCGCGATCGCTCGTCCAAGTGATTCGCGACTGTGGACCGGATAATGAAAAACCGGCTTGGGAAGTTCTGTACCGTTTGACCAATCAAAACAATACCCGACCCCTGCGCACCCAAGACGAACTAGCAGCTTCCGGAGAGGTCACCCCGTCACAATTAGACTTAATTTTAAAAATTCTCGAAGGAGCGGGTTTAGTCTTTATTCACCGAGAAGAATCTGGCGATCGCTATCAACTCGTCCATGACTATCTCGTTCACCCCGTCCGCCAAAAATATGAAAGCGATTTTGGTCCAGAGGCTCGCTTAGTCAAGGCTGAAGAAGCAAAAAAAATGACCCAAGTGCAATTGGAAAAAAGCAATAAAAAGCTCAAACGTCAGCGGGGCTTTTTAGGCTTCTTAGCTGGTTTACTCGCGTTTGCTAGTGTGTTCGCCGTCGCTCAAAAAGAACAAGCCTCCATCGGGGTAGAAAATGCTCAAATTACAGCGATTAGTGCCTCCAGTGAAGCCCTTTATGTCTCCGATCGCGAATTTGATGCCTTGGTCGAAAGTTTAAGAGCATGGCGCAAACTCTCCAGCGCTAAAAGTCCGGACTCGGAAACGAAATTACGGGTGGCAACCGCCTTACAGCAAGCTGTCTATGGAGTGCGAGAACGCAACCGCCTGGAAGAACATGGTGCCGAAGTCTGGAGTGTCGCCTTCTCTCCCGATGGTCAGTTGTTGGCGTCAGGAAGCAATGACACTCAGGTGTTGCTGTGGAATCGCAACGGCAGTCTCCATAAAAAATTGGTGGATTATAGTCTGGATGTGACTGGGGTCAGTCATGCCGATGCGGTCACCAGCGTGGCTTTCTCGAACGATGGGAATTTAATTGCCTCCGCCTCCAAAGACAGGACGGTTAAACTCTGGAAGCGCGATGGGAGTCTTTATAAAACCCTCACCGGCCATACCGATAGCATTTATAGCGCTAGTTTTTCCCCCGATAGCCAATTTGTTGCTACCGCAAGTCATGATCAAACGGTCATGCTGTGGCGGGTTTCGGATGGGACTTTAGTTCGTCGGTTTCAAGGTCATACGGATTCAGTGAATTGGGTGACCTTTAGTCCCGATGGTCAAACTCTCGCCTCAGCTTCTGATGACAAAACCGTTAAACTCTGGAGTCTGGATGGCGCACTGCAAAAGACTTTAAGGGTTCATACGGATTGGGTGACAGCATTGGCCTTTAGTCCCGATGGTCGTCATCTGGTTTCCGCTGGGGTGGACCATACGATCTCCGTGACGAATCTGGAGGAGAACAGGACCCAAACCTGGAAAGCTCATGATGATATTGTGTTTAGCCTGAGTTTTAGTCCCGATGGTCGCTGGTTTGCATCCGCTGGAGATGATAACGCGATTAAAATTTGGAAGTTAGATGGAACGGCAATTAAAACCCTTAAGGGTCATAGTGGCCGAGTCACCAGTGTGAATTTTAGTCCTGATGGTATGACCTTGGCTTCGGCCAGTTGGGACAAAACGATTCGCCTTTGGACTCTAAAAGATACGTTCTTAAAAGTGTTAGCTGGGGAGGTCGGTCATAAGGGGAGAGTGTCGAGTATTAGTTTATCTCCTACGGGAAAACAATTGGCTTCGGCCAGTTGGGATAAAACGGTGAAAATTTGGAGTCTGGACCCGGGTCGCACGAAGGACGCAGTGACGACGTTACAAGGTTCTGATGGACATGACGCTCGCGTGTTTGGGGTCAGTTTCTCTCATGATGGTCGGGCGATCGCCTCGGTCTCTCAAGATTGTACGGTCAAAATTTGGAATGCCACGAATGGTACCCTGCTCAAAACTTTAGTCGATCCCAATTTGACCGGGGACTCGTCTAAACATTCCGATTGTCCAGTGGAAAGTAGTCACAGCGATCGCGCCTATTCCGTCAGCTTCTCCCCGGATGGTCAACTGATTGCTTCGGGTTCTCGCGATAAAACCGTCAAAATTTGGCGGATCGATGGCACTTTATTGAAGGTTTTGGAAGGTCATACTGAACGGGTCAATAGTGTAGCTTTTTCCCCCGATGGTCGTCTAATTGTCTCCGGTTCCGATGATAAAATGGTCAAACTTTGGAACAAGGAAGGTGAACTCCTCCAAACTCTCTCCGGTCGCTATCCTCATCAGTCTTACGTCACCAGTGTGACCTTCTCTCCCGATGGTCAACGGGTTGCTTCCGCCAGTTGGGATAATACGGTGAAAATTTGGCATCTCGATGGCACCCTCGAAAAAACCCTGTTGCAAGGCTATAGCGATAGTGTGGAAAGTGTTCGCTTTTCTCCCGATGGTCGCCTGTTGGTTTCGGCCAGTTGGGATGGCACGGTTAAACTTTGGAGTCTCAAAGATGGCACGTTATTAAAAACCCTCCAAGGTCATACTTCTGGGGTTTTAGATGTGGAGTTTAGTCCCGATGGTGAAATTATTGCTTCGGCGGGCGATGATAATACAGTGATTTTGTGGAATTTGGATTTAGATGATTTAACTCGGCGTGCTTGCACTTGGCTTCATGATTATTTCAAGTATTCCAAAAATATTAGCGAGGGCGATCGGGCGCTTTGCGAAGAAGCCATTAAGGAACAACGATTTCCTAAGTCTCGCGTTCCTGATTTACAACGGTTAACCCGGTCTCGCTAAAGATCAGGTAGGGGTGAACCTTTGATTCCACTGATTTTTACTTTCACGGATGGGGGCGGGTTATGATATGGTTTTTTTGAACTCATCCGGTCATTTTTTAACGTTTCATCAAGGCTTATGTCTGAATTACCCCCCCTCAATCCTGAGACAATTTGGGACATCCTCAATGACAAAATTGATGACCTGACGGTTAACCGCTTGGTTTGGCATTGTTTAGGGTATCGTTATCAGGAAATACCCCCAACTTGGAATCATGATGCGGTGGATGCTTTCTGGCGGGACGAGTATCCCGAACCACCGGATTTTATCGCCAGCCGACCCGCTACGGTGAAATTGACTCGTTCTATTCCTAAAGAAAACAAGCAACTGCTAAAGGAAAAGTTAGGGTTCTCCGGTTACAAGGTGGGGGAGTTGGTTCCCCGCTTAACCCGTCGCGCTACGATGGCAAATTGGTTATTAAGTTATTTAGAATCTCAAGCCTGATATAGGAATCCTCAAGTCTTTTGGTAGGGATTTGGGTTCACCGATTGAATAGACCTGTTGCCAAATAACGGACAGCCCACCTTTCCGCTTCTTAACAAGGCCAATCGGCTTTGTAGAATTTCCCAAGAGGTCTATTAATCCGGAGATAATGTGGAACAATTTTTACTCCATAAGTTGCAAATTGTCAATCTGTTAGATTTTAAAATTAAACCGGGACTAAATCTGCCGGAATTTTGATTGACGGCATTGGGTGGAGATGCTTAATATTAAGGGAAGGTAAAAACTGTAAACAAATATTAAGATTATGAATGGCTCGGGGGTGGGGCCTTCTGTGATGCCACCCTGGTTGGATGAATCCTGAAAACTCCTATAGAGACTGCAATGCAATCAACATTTCCCAAAAAACTTCTAATATCCGTCGCTGCCTTTTTCCTAGCGGTATCAGTTTGGGCGATCGCCCCAATTTCGGCTCAAGCTTATGACAACCCAGAGTTACTGCCGGATATCCAAACCCCAATTATTGACCTCGCCAACTCTCTGACGAGTATCCAGGAAGATAACTTAATCCAAGAGTTAGAGAATTTTGAAGCCGAAACCGGCTGGAAGCTTAGGGTCTTAACCCAATACGATCGCACCCCGGGTCGGGCGGTCAAGGACTATTGGGACCTCAACGATAAGAGCGTCCTGCTAATTGCGGACCCTCGGGGAGGCAACCTCTTGGGATTCAATGTGGGGGATGAGCTCTACCCCTTACTCCCCAGAACCTTTTGGATTGAATTACAAACCCGGTACGGCAATCAATTTTTCGTGCGGGACAATGGAGAGGACCAGGCGATTCTCAACTCCTTAAATACTGTAGAAAATTGTTTGCGCCAAGGGGGATGTCTGGTGGTCCCCGGATTGCCAAGGGAGCAATGGATCCTGACCCTGATTACCTCAACCGTGGGTGGCATCATCTTTGGATTTGCTGCACATCCCAGAAAAGATCGACAAGCATTTTCCTGGCAATGGGCCTTAATGTTTTCACCCCTGTGGGGAATTTTATTTATTGCCTTCGGTTTGGGACCTGTGATTTCACGAACCAGTGATTTTTTACCCTTACTCCGGAATATCCTCGGGTTTCTCCTGGGTGCCCTAGTGGCTTATTTGACACCCATTTTAAATGGGTCCTCGACTTCTGAAACCCAGGATTTCTAGGACAAGAAACCGGGTTTCTGACGCTTTTTGAGTGCGAATTGCTACAGAGTTTCTCAAGAAACCCGGTTTGTCTTCCCTATCCTGTATTTCCCGCATGGAGTGGGACTCGGCTGATTTTTCGGTTAATTTACTGCCATTGTCTGGGTTCTTCCCAACCGGGCTGGTAGTGACGCAATAAGCTGGTATCCAGGGTGGGTCCCTCGGAGTCGATCGCGAAAGTAATGGTGGGGTCGGGATGACCCGTGAGGGTTCGCAAGAGATCGCCGGTGTCCACACTCCAAAGTTTAATGGTCTTTTCCAGACTGCCACTGGCGAGGGTTTTGCCATCGTGACTCAAGGTAACACCGCGCACGATTCCAGAATGAGCGGCGATCGCCCGAATCAAACAGCCAGTCTCCAAATTCCAAATTTTAATCGTCCCATCCTGAGAACCACTGACCAATAATTGACCGTTAGGACTAATCGCGAGAGAAATCGCTACATCGGTATCAATATTAAACGAGCGAATTAATGCCCCAGTTTGTAGATTCCAGAGATTGAGCTTTTTATCAATACCCCCAGTAGCGAGGATCGTCCCATCTGGACTGAGGGACATTGGGCGCACGGTTCCAGAATGACCATTCAGGGTCCGCAACCGTTGCCCTTGGACAAGATCCCAAATCTCGATGGTGCCATCGTAGCCGCCACTGACCAAAATTTTGCTATCTTCACTAATGGCAATGGCACTGACTCCGCTGGTATGTCCGCCTAGGGTGCGAATAAAATCTCCGCGACCCCGTTGCCAAAGGTTCAATTTTTTTTCCGTACTGCCACTGGCGAGGGATTGTCCTCCCTGACCCCCAGCGATGGGATAAAAGGACCAGGAATGTCCGCAGAGGGCTTGAGTAATTTCGCGATCGCGCAGTTTCCAGAGTTTAATGGTGCCATCGTAACTGCTGCTGGCGACGAGACCCCCGTCGGCACTGATAGCAACGGGATAGACGTAGTTTGATGACCCCGTGAGGATCCGTAACCATTCGGTAGAAACGGGGATAGAGCTCAGGGATTCCAGATAGAGATTCAGTCCACCCATATAAAAGAGGTCATCGAGGCAGAGGCGGGCGCGACCCTCGCTCATGGCGATTAAATGGGTGGGTAAAAATCCCGCTAAAATCGGGTGATAGTCTGACCGGGAGGGGTGAATCAGTTCGGGAATCAGGACAAAAATGATGGCCGATTGGTGCTTAATTTGGGAGAGTTCGAGTTCCCAGACTAAGGGAGAAGTAGAACCCCCAAGGACCTGAACTGAAAGGGCGATCGCCGGATTCGCTTTGAGGGTAAAATCAGTAGCCCCGTGGGATTGTGGCGGTTGGGCGGGGTCAATTCGAGTGGCCCTGTGATCTAAATAGGTGGCGACAGCTTCGACTCCAAGCTGATGGCGCAGGCGATCGCAAAACTGTTCTGAGATGGGGGGTTGGGATTGAGCCGAAGACAGTCGCTGTTCACAGGCGGCGTGAACGGCCCTGAAGCGTTCACCGGCGATCGTCACCTGTTCACCATGCAAACCCGGAGACTGGCAATGCAGCAGTGCGGCACTCGGGTGATTGAGCCGTTTAATAAAATCCGCCTGTTGAAATTTGAGGGGTGTCGTCCAGTCCATTGGTTGCTATTATCGTTCTTGCCAAGATTTTACATAGATTGTCTCAGTAGACCTTAGGCGACTGCCTTAATTCGCGATCGCCTCGGAAACAAAGCACCCTAGTCCGAGGGTACAGTTCAGGTTAGAAGCCGGGTTTTTTCACAACATTTCGGCCCAGAAAGCCACAAATTTGAGCCCAAAACCCGGTTTCTTGTCCCTTTAACCTAATACTGTACCGACCCTTTAAAACTATGAACCTACAATCACCCCAAGTAGATCTGTATCTAATAACTTTCTCGCTTAAATCCACTCTTAACTATAAAATCTATACCAAAAAATCGGGTTTCTGACTTCAATCTTGGATCTTAACCGAGATGAGTGTCAAGAAACCCGATTTCGAGAAACGGGCTGTCCGATGAATCAAACACCCAAAATTTTAGGGGGGAGTCCCTAATCTAAATGCTCCTCATCCATCTCCTCTAGGGCGAGGGGTTCATTCCCCGGCGTGCGGAGATTCTCCAACATGACTTGAATTTCTAGGGGCGGGGGTGGTGTGAGGCGAGAGACAATTAAGGTGACTGCAAAATTAATCATCATGCCAATGGTTCCGATGCCTTCAGCGGAAATGCCAAATAACCAGGGTTCCATCCCGTAGAAATTGACGGCGATAATATAGTAGGCGGTGAATGCCAACCCCGCTACCATCCCAGCGATCGCGCCTTCTCGATTGGTTCGGCCATCAAAGATGCCTAAAATAATCACGGGGAAAAAGCTGGCAGCAGCTAACCCAAAGGCAAACGCCACCACCTGGGCCACAAATCCTGGAGGGTTGATTCCAAAGTATCCGGCAATGGCAATGGCAAATCCCACCATGATCCGACCCACCATGACTCGCTTGGCTTCCGAGGCCCCGGGATTGATCAGGCGGTAATAAATATCATGGGCAACGGAACTCGAAATCACCAACAATAAACCCGATGCGGTAGACAAGGCAGCAGCTAATCCCCCAGCCGCCACAAGGCCCACCACCCAGGGAGCTAGATTCGCCACTTCGGGAGTAGACAAGACGATGATATCCCGGTCAATGTTAATTTCATTGGTGTCCGGGTCCGGGGTTAATTCCAAGAGCCCATCGGCATTTTTATCCTCAAAGCTTAAGAGTCCGGTGTTTTCCCATTTCGTTGCCCAATCGAGTTGGCGGACCTGTTCAATGGTTTGCCCGTTTAAGTTGTTAATCAAGTTATAGCGGGCAAAGGTGGATAAGGCGGGGGCGGTGGTATAGAGAATGGCGATAAATAGGAGTGCCCAACCGGCGGAGTAACGGGCGGCGCGAATATTGGTGACGGTATAAAATCTCACGATAACATGGGGCAATCCGGCGGTTCCCACCATCAGGGCGATGGTGATGAACAGCACATCCAGCATGGATTTGTTGGTAAAGGGTTGGGTATATTCGGCAAACCCGAGGTCTAGCTGAATTTGATTGAGTTGGGGAACGATATCGCTGAAGGTAAAGGCAAGTTGGGGGAAGGGATTGCCGGTGAGTTGAAAAGACAGGGCGATCGCCGGGATCAAGTAGGCGACAATTAATACGGTGTATTGAGCAACTTGGGTCCAGGTAATCCCTTTCATTCCTCCCAAGACGGCAAAAAAGCCGACGATAATCATGCCGATGATTACGCCTTGGTTGATATCGACTTGCAGGAACCGGCTGAAGACGATACCGACGCCCCGCATTTGTCCCGCGACATAAGTCAGGGAAATAAAGATAGCAGCGACGACGGCAACTAAGCGGGCGATGTTGGAGTAGTAGCGATCGCCGACAAAATCCGGGACCGTGTATTTTCCAAATTTCCGCAAATAGGGGGCCAGGAGGAGGGCGAGGAGGACATAGCCTCCGGTCCATCCCATCAAATAAATGGATCCGTCATACCCGAGGACGGAGATCAGTCCTGCCATTGAGATAAAGGAGGCGGCAGACATCCAGTCGGCAGCAGTGGCGGCCCCATTGGCGATCGCCGGAATACCCTGTCCGGCAACGAAGAATCCTTTACTATCTCGCACCCGCGATCGCCAGCCGATATAGGTGTACAGAATAAAGGAGAGAATGACTAGTATTGTTGTCCATGCTTCTACTGACATCAGTTAGTCTCTCCGATTGCTGTCATTATTGCTGTCGTTGTATTTGCGATCGAGTTTATCCATTTGAATGGCATAGATAAAAATTAGAACCACAAAGATATAAATGGATCCTTGTTGAGCCATCCAAAAGCCGAAGGGTAACCTTCCAATCCGAATCAGGTTGAGGGGTTGTACCAATAAGATGCTGCACCCAATGGAGACGATTCCCCAGGCGATCAGCAGGTTTCGGATTAATGCTTTGTTGGCCCGCCAATAAACGTGCCGGTTTTCGTCGTTCATGATTTTGGCTCAAGCAGAGTTTAGTGATGTGAAGTTTACTCAGCATACAGTGGGATGCTTTGGCAATGCTAGAGGGAAAGATCTTTTTCCTTGGGGAAAAAATAGCGGGGTGCTGCGATCGCCAAGTGAGCTGAAGTGTGATATATTATGGCTACAGATACCGATACAGTTTTTTGTGGGGATCGCTGCTCCGGAGTGAGAATAAAGGCCGGGGATCGCCGGTATCTCGCTCATTTCCTGCTAGGGCGCTACAGTGGCAGATTCTGGGGCAAGTTTAAAGGGTAAGGGCAATTTCTGTTTTGCCGTTCTAAATCAGGCCGGGGTTGGGCAACTTTTCCCGTTCTGTTCTCGTCCCCTGAAATTCCCCACAACCGAGAATTTTTCTGAGATTCTTTTTGGGTGAGTCCCCTTCTCCTCTACCGATTGAGGTAGAAAGAGAGGGCTCGGGGGTTAAGGTAGTATTCCTATCAGGGGAGATTGTACTGGGGTGATTTGTATCACACCTATGGTCAGAACTCAAACGTTATAACCCTTAGAGGACAGTCATTTAAAAATTTATTACGGAAGCCGTCCAAAAGTTTATGAAGAAATATTGCAGTTGCTTGATTTAACTGTTAAAGTATGCTCAAGGGCGACTTAAGTCCATACTCGTATCTAGGAGGCCAGCCCACCATGTACAAAAACCCAACGGATACAGTTCGGGACTAAGAATAGGACCGAGGGGGAAATGGAACCGTGCTACCGCGTCATATTCAACATCAAAATGCGCGAGGGCGGACTGTCAATTTCAATAATACTTGTGGATTGGGTTTCCCAAGAAGAATTGGCATCTGAGGCGTTGACTCCATCACCCTGATTAGGTTTTGAAGTATTTTCAACCGGCATTTGGTTGCAGAGTTCAGCCATTGTATAACAGACCAATTCTGAACCGCCTGCCTCAAAATCGCTGATGCTTACTGATTGCATTTAACTTATTCTTCTGATCGCCTAAACGGGTGACTCTGTGAAGTGCCAAAAAATATCAACAGACTTGGCATGGAATGGGGAGAGGGATAAGACCTCAAATATGGAGGCTTCATTGATGAACATTCAAGACAAGACTGCACTCATTACTGGCGCGTCCCGTGGAATTGGGCGGGCGATCGCCCTGGAGTTGGCACATCAAGGCATGAAACGGCTCATTATTGTGGCCCGCGATCGCGACAAATTAGCCGAAGTGGAAGCTGAGATTGCGGCGATCGGAGTAGAGGTCGTGAGTCTCCCTTTAGATCTCACGCGACCTGTGGAAGTGGACATTGCGATCGCCCAAGCCTGGAAGCATCATGGTCCAATTCATCTGTTGGTCAATTGTGCGGGCGTCGCACATCAGACCCCATTTTTGCAGTCGAAATTTCCAAAAATTCAGGAAGAACTTTCTCTGAACATTATGGGAATGTACGAGATCACGCGCATGGTTGCCAAGCGCATGGCAGCAAGGCAAGAAGGCACAATCGTCAATGTTTCCAGCTTAATGGGCAAAGTGGCTGCACCTACGATGTCTACCTATTCCGCAACCAAGTTCGCTATTCTCGGCTTCACTCAAGCCTTGCGCGGGGAACTTGCGGAACATAATATCAAAGTCGTCGCACTTCTGCCCACTTTGACTGATACCGACATGGCGAAAAACTTACAATTGTTTCGCTGGGTTGTGCCGATGACACCGCAACAGGTGGCAAAAGCACTGGTATCAGGACTCAACAAAGACGCCTCGGAGATCTTAGTGGGATGGCAAAGTCATTTAGCGGTTTTGTGCCAACGGATTGCGCCGTGGCTATTGGATAAAATGCTCTTGATGGCTTCTCCTTTATCTGCGGATCTGGAAAAGCGCCATGATCGCCGGAATCAAGCCAGCGATCGCCTCCTCGCCGAGGCGGCTGCCGCATCCCGTTAAGGGCTTTCTAAAAACCCGGTGGGTACTATCGAGTAGGGGCAATTCATGAATTGTCCCTACATCAACGTAGGATTTTAAGGTTTGGTTGGCCCTTAATCTGGTTGTACGCCATGAGTTAAAAGCCGGGTTTCTGCCAGAAAATCTGGGGCAATTAGCCACGGTTTCTAGGGCAGAAACCCGGTTTTTGGTCCCGGGGATGGAATACTGTAGTAGAGTTTTAGGCGATCGCACTCCTTTCCTGGGGTCCAAAGATTTCCTGGGGGTCACCGGATTGACTCACCGGAATCTAGACTTGAAACGCTTTCAGTGAAAGGGGGATATTTTATTTTACCATAACCGCTCCTATCCGACGCATCTTGCCAGAGGCATAACAGCGAGAGTTTGGCCGACCCATTGGACCCTCTCCCCTCCAAAACTTCCGCCCCGTCTGGATTCCCTGGCGAGTTGACCCGGGACCGGGGGCATGGAATGTCCGTAAATTTATAAAAAATGAATTCATTGATACAATAATCCGACGACTCATGCTAGACTCGTACCAACTGGAAAATAAATTAACCGGGTAACCGAGTCAAAAGCATCAGCCAATTGTTGCGGCTGACTCTGGATCCAAATGCTCTAAGCTTGGATAATTATTTTTTGAACGTTTCTAATATTTTCTTTCCCCAATAATTTAATTTTTTTTGACGGATTGTACTCAATCCTCATAATATGTAAAATACAAACCCAATAAACATTATTCGTCTAGCGGCGAGGAGGTTGATCCCATGTTAAATGCACAGCACAATTCCAAGGGAAACTTCATGGTAGTTGATTTGGCCGAGGGAGTTTTAGTCGGTTCTCTCATGCCTAAAGATAACCTCCCCGCATTGCGATCAGGATTTGCCGGATATCCGGCGAACCCCCGATGGAATATTATTAAATATCGGGCCTGGAAAATGGGACGGCAGTTGCGACAGTCTTTGGATGAAGGGGAGTTAGTGGTGCGTTCCACTGACTTCATGTTAGTTCCAGCACAAGAGAATTCTTCAACTCAGATTGGGAAGGTGAAGCAACAGAGCGATCGCTTTCTAACAACTCCAATGGTACTCGCTTAACTCAAATTCATGAATTCAGAATCTTTCCCTAGAAGGAGCGATCGCTGTTAAGGCGATCGCTCTTTCTCATTTTATTGGGGCTTTTAAACTAGGGCAGTCAGGCGATCGATTAAAGTTTGTTTTACCTGTTCTGCATTTTCATTTTCAACTTGGCAAGTGCCTGCATTCGCATGACCCCCACCGCCATATTCCAGCATCAAGGCTCCAATATTAAGATTGGAGGTGCGGTTTAAAATTGACTTACCCACAGCAAACACGGTATTTTGTTGTTTGAGTCCCCAGAGAACGTGGATGGAGATATTGCAGTCGGGATAAAGCGCATAAATGGTAAACCGATTGCCTGCATAGATCGTCTCTTGATTCCGCAAATCCAGAACAACTAAATTTTGATAAACTGTTGAACAGTCTTTAAGTTGCTGATTAAATTTTTCTTGGTGTTCAAAGTACAAGTCGGACCGTTCTTTGACATCAGGAAGCTGTAAAATTTCCTCAATGGTATGATTTCTACAGTAATCAATTAACTCCATCATTAATTGATAGTTAGAAATTCGGAACTCTTTAAATCTTCCCAAGCCGGTTCGAGCATCCATCAGAAAGCTTAAAAGCACCCATCCTGCGGGTTCTAAAATCTCGGACCGCTCAAATTGAGCTGAGTCTGACTTATCCACCGCTTCCATCATTTCGGTGGAGATGGTGGTAAATTTTTCAGGTCCGCCAAAGTAGTTGTAAACGACTCGGGCGGCAGAAGGAGCCTTTGGATCGATAATATAATTATCTTGCGCGTCTTGATTGCGGATGGTTTCGCTTTCGTGGTGGTCGAAAACTAAATGAGCGGTTTTGACGTAGGGTAAATTGGTGGTAATATCGCGATCGCTGATGTCAATTTTGCCATCCTGCATATCTTTTGGATGCACAAATTTAATCTCATCGATGAGATTCAGTTCTTTTAACAGAACAGCACAGACTAACCCATCAAAATCACTACGGGTTACTAAGCGGTACTTATGGTCGTTACTGGACATATTTCCCCCGGTTGGATCAGTATCGGTTTATTTTCTCTAGGTGTCTCTATTGAAACCGATCTGTTCTCTGCTGTCTAGGATATGGATACCCTATTGCTTAGAAACCGGGTTTTTTACGAAATCTTGGTCTATTCGTCACAAATTTAGGCAACAAATCCCTTTTCGGGTTCCCCCAACAATTAAAAACCCGGTTTCTTGACACCATTGGGGGCAATTTGCCATGAATCGGGGTCAGAAACCGGGTTTCTGGTGCCATAGATGGTGTCAGGGATTGGGGGAGGCGATCGCATCTTGATTGGGACCCATGCCACCCCGCCATAAGTTGACGATCCGATCTAATCCTCCGGTAGCGAGGGTCAGTCCATCGGGATACCAGGCGATCGCCTGGGCCCAATCTGACTCGGCGGAAATAAATCCGACTGCTTCTCCTGTTTCAATATTCCAGAAGCGAATTCCATCCCGAGATGCACTGGCAAACAGTTGACCATTTGGGTTGATTTTCAGTGACTTAATCCAACTGGGATGATCCACCAGGCTATAATGCAATTCTCGATTAACTAAATCCCAACATTTAATCGTAGCATCAAAACTACCGGCAATTAAACGATTGCCATCGGGGGTAAAATCTAAGGTGGTAATTCCGCGATCGTGTTGAAATGAAGTCGAGAGGGGATTGCCAACAATGGCGGTTCCTTCCCCGGGAATCACCGGCCATAAAATAATATTACCCTGATGAGTTCCTGCGGCAATCAGTTGTCCATCGCCTCGAAATGCTACGGAATAAATCGGTTGTAAATTTAATAAGACTTGGATGAGTTGGTAATCCAGCAAATCCCAAAAGCGAATTCCATCTAATCCACCACTGACTAAATTTCGGCCATCGGGAGAAATTGCTAGGGAAAGGACGTTACTTCTATGTTCTAAAAATCGATGTAATAGTTTACCTTCTTGGACATCCCAAACTTCGATCGCCCCGCCATCGGAAGAACTTACGAGGGTATTTCCATCGGGAGAAAAAGCTAGGGCGAGGACACGATTTTGATAGGTATTCCAGTGGCGAATTCGTTTTTCTTGTTGTAAATCCCAGATTTCAATTCTTGGATCATTTCTGCCGCCGCCTAGGGCAATGAATCGGCCATCGGGACTAAAGGCGAGGGAGTGAATGGTGGCGGATTCTCCTTCGATCGCCAGAAATAATTCTGGATTGTCCCAACTCGGGGCGATGGGGCGATCGCTTTGCCCTTGAAATTGGGGATGAGAGGCGGTAATCCAGGATAATCCAGCCTGCACAGAAGGGGGAGGCATTCGGGGTTGAGGAGTTGCCAGAGTGCTATCCCCCAGGGAAAATAAGGCAGTGTTCAGCAGAAAGGGAAGATAGGCCAATAACCCAGGGATTAAACCCTTAGTTAGAACAGGGTTTTTTAATCTGAATCTCTCCATTCAGTTTACCACTCATCGATTCAGAACGTATGACTTAACCGTACTCATTCAAATTCTAGCCTGTTCAGGGAATTGAAATTTAGACTAGAAATCAGTCTTGATGATGATGACAGTCAGGTTGAATATTGGGGCAAATGGTATGAGCAATTTGGTCCTCGGGGGGTTGTTCTTGCCAGCCCTTGAGAATGCCCTTTAACTCTGACCGGAGGGTTTCTAATGACCGAATTTGTTCATCAATTGCCGCAACTTTGGCCTCTAAATGATGTCGAACTTCTCCACAAGGTAACTCGCCGCGATCGTGAACCTGCAAAATATCTTTTATTTCCGTCAGAGTTAATCCCAAAGATTGCGATCGCTTAATAAAAGCCAACCGATTTAGCACCGTAGAATCAAAGAGCCGATAACCTGACTCGGCCCGTTCTACGGTGGGTTCTAACAGACCAATTTCTTCATAGTAGCGAATCGTCTTCACCGGCAATCCCGAAGTTGCAGACACTTCGCCAATTTTTAGGGATTTTTCACCCACCAAAAGTTCCATCATTTTGCGGTTGAGGTGACGGGTATTACAAGCCCCGAACAGTTATTGAGGGGGATATTTTTTAGAAGTCATCAATAAGGGGAGAGGTTGACGAGAAGAAGCCGGGGGGAGATAATGTTCCGGCACTCGTTCGAGATCTAAAGGCTGACTGCGGTGAAGTTGCCACCATCGTAAAGCTAAAGCCCCGGTCACCAGGACAAGGCCAAAACTAAATAGAGAAACGCTGTGATCAATTCCGCCGAGGGCTGCATCGACAGCCCCGACAATCACGATAAAGCTAGTAATAGGTTCTTGACGGTAGGCCGACTTTAGAAATCTAATCAATCCAGGATTCATCATAGTTAGTGTTTTTTTCTTGCGGGTAATTTTTCTCTATGGTTAAGATTTAAAGTTGACCCCCGAGGTTAGGGCGAGGGCAATGCCCATTTCCCTTTTCATTGTAACGTTTCGACGCCTTGATTGTACTCTACCGTTTGGGGGTTTTAACTCAAAAGGGCGATCGCCTCGAAAGGCAATCCGGAGAACGCCAAGTCTAATGGGGTCAACCTATAGATGGTTTCTGCCCCTGGCGATCGGATTCCGGAGTTCTTTCAATTCCCTCGTGAGGGTTTAAACCCTACCAGATTCCCCAGGTACAAGTCCAGAGGGTCGGATAGGGATAGCCTACCCGACCCTTGTAGGAAATGACCTAGTTCAGGCCCAACCAGGACAGCAGTCCTTGTCCCGTGAGGTATTCAATCAGCAGCGTCAGGGCAAAACCAATCATTGCCGCCCGACCATTCAAGCGTTCAGCATACTTATTGAAGCCAAATTTTGGTTCTTCCAGCTTCGGGGTAACAGTAGGTCCGGTAGGTTGGGGTTCTGTCATGGTGAGTCGGTTAATTTACAATTCTTAACGTTTTATCATCTTCTATTGTAGGGAGACCGACTCATTCGTCAACAACAATCCTTCTAAAATTTCCTAAATTAAGGTATCACAACAGAAGCAAAAGAGGTGATTCATGGAAATCGGCGTCCCAAAAGAAACAAAAGATCGGGAATATCGGGTGGGGTTGAGTCCGAGTAGCGTTCGAGTCCTTACGGAACATGGACATTCCGTGTTTATCGAAACTCATGCCGGGGTGGGTTCGGGATTCAGTGATCAAGAGTATGTGCACAGTGGAGGGAAAATTATCCCCACGGCGAAAGAGGCATGGAGTCGGGACTTGGTGGTGAAGGTGAAAGAACCTTTACCGGGGGAATATGGATATTTACATAAAAAGCAACTGTTGTTTACCTACCTCCATTTAGCTGCCGATCGCCAATTAACTGAGACTCTGATCGAATCGGGCGTCTGTGCGATCGCCTATGAAACCGTGGAACTCCCAGATAAAAGACTTCCCCTACTCACCCCTATGAGCATTATCGCCGGTCGTCTCTCGGTGCAATTTGGATCGAGATACCTCGAACGACAACAAGGAGGACGGGGAGTGTTGTTGGGAGGTGTTCCGGGGGTCAAACCGGGTCATGTGGTGATTTTAGGCGGCGGTATCGTCGGTACAGAAGCGGCAAGGATGGCGATCGGCATGGGGGCCCGAGTGCAAATTTTAGATATCAACGTCGATCGCCTCGCCTATTTGGAAACCTTATTTGGGTCCCGTGTGGAATTGCTGTATAGTGAGTCCTTACAAATCGAGGCAGCCGTTCCCGATGCCGATTTACTCATTGGTGCAGTCCTCGTTCCCGGGCGTCGTGCTCCCATTTTAGTCCCGCGTCAGTTAGTGGAAACCATGCGCCCCGGGTCAGTGATTATTGATGTTGCAGTGGATCAAGGCGGTTGTGTGGAAACATTGCGCCCCACTTCCCATACAAATCCTACTTATATTGAAGCCGGAGTCGTACATTATGGCGTACCTAATATGCCCGGTGCTGTCCCTTGGACTGCAACCCAAGCCCTTAATAATAGTACCTTACCTTATGTGGTGAAATTAGCCAATCATGGGATTAAAGCTTTAGAACTGGATGAAGCTTTAGCCAAGGGATTGAATGTGAAAAACCATCAACTGCTCCATCCTGATGTTCAGCATGGTTTCCCTGATTTAGTCCCGTAGAACTTAGAAAAAGCTAGAGGATTTTGAACGAGTCCTCTAGCTGGGAGTTTGAACCCGTTTAAATTCGGTAAAAACAATGAAAATTTTTATAGAAACTGACCGTTTAATTTTGCGTTATTTTAACACAACCGATGTTCCAAACCTTTTAAAATTAGACAGTGACCCAGCGGTAATGCGCTACATCAATGGCGGAATTCCTAGCAACTTAGCCGATGTTGAAACAGGGTTATCTCGAATGTTAGACTATTATGAACATTACCAAAATTTGGGTTTTTGGGCCACTCATGAAAAAGTGAGTGGAGAGTTTCTTGGCTGGTTTCATTTTTATCCTGCCATGATGAATCCCTTTGGAGTAGCCGCGAATCTAGTCCGAGAAGGAGAGATTACTTTAGGATATCGATTGTCCCAGTCCAGTTGGGGGAAGGGATATGGTACAGAAGGAGCGCGATCGCTCCTCCATAAAGGGTTTAATGAAGGGGGGGTCGAGAGAATCATTGCTTGGGCATTACAAGCCAATACAGCCTCGATTCGCGTCATGGAAAAAGTCGGGTTACAATTTGAATGTGATTATCACTTAAAGCCTGATGAATTACCAGCCTTAAAAAAAACTGAGGAACGACTGATTCTCAAGTATGGCTGTGATAACCCTAACTTGTTATCCAGAAAATAATCCAAATTTAGCTCAGTTTATTCGGTAAGTCGTTAAGTTTTGAAAATTTACCCTTGAACTTCCTGGAGAACTATGAAATCATATCAACCCAGTAATAAAGTTTCCTTTTCGGGGTTTAAGTGGCTCATTTGCGCCTCTTTATTAGGAGGAATAACGATTGGAGGTATCTCTTTTTTGCTGTCGCAGTTTGTCTATATATTTTTCATATTTCCTATGGGAATGGGAAGTTTAGGGGGTAATTGTCTAACTTATGCTATTCAAAAAGGCAAGGTTAGAAATCCGCTCCTGTCCAGTCTATTGGCGGGGGTGAGCGGCCTATTGATTTATGGCTCTTTATTCGTAGGAAATTATTGGCTATTCCAGCAAAGATTTCCCCAGTTTTTGTCTCCTTTAGAACAAGAAACTTTAAAAAAATCTGGGGAAAGCATTGATGAATATTTGCAAGAAAAAACCGGAAAGCCAGGGTTTTTAGGTTATGTTAAATATAGCGCTCAAGAAGCCGTGGTCATTCGAGAGATGCTCAATGGTGATTTTGCTATTAACGAAACCTTAACTTGGCTTTATTGGCTGCTGGAGTTAAGTATTATTGAGGGATTTATTATAACTCTCTCTTATTCTGCCGCCAAAGAACCTTTCTGCGAACCTTGCGAAGCCTGGTATAATCAACCCAAGCGATTGGGGAATGTTAAAAGTCAATTTTCTCAGGATTTTTTGGAATTAATTCAGGATGAGAACTATTTCCAAGCAGCAGAACTGATAAAGGCGAACTCTCCCCCGTACAGTCCCAGTGTTGAAGTAGAACTTCAGCGTTGTCCCTGTTGTAAAACCAGCGATGTTATCCTCAAATTAAGCCGAGTGAAGTTAGAGTCTCAGGGGGGATTAACCTTAAAACCTATTCAAGTCGGCCTCATAACTCAGCAGCAAGCCCAACAGTTTATAGAATGGGTTCATCCTCAATCTTTGGAACAACCCGAAAATTGGGTATCCCTGTTATCGACAGACCGAATTACTATCAAGAACAGTGATCAGTTTTTACCCCACGGATTGCAAACAAGGCAAATTAAAGAAATAGTCCAACAACTTGCAAAGTTTTGGGCTATTAAAACTGCCTATTTTATCCAAAAACAAGTGCAAACTTTACCCGAAAAGCCCTTGTATATTTTAGGCGTAGTTCGTCGCCGTCCGTTAGGGTATGAACCCGAAATAGCGGATATCAAGCTAGTCCATCAACTCTATGATGAGATTGAATTGCCGGAATAAACCCTAATTATGGCTCTAAATAAAGATAAACTACTGGAAAAAAAGATGCAGCAAATACCTGAGTCTAACATTTACATATCTTAGAGATTTAGCCCCGATTCGAGCCTAATAAATTGAAAAAAAGAGAATCGTCACTCCCGATTTCCTTTGGAGGGATTTCGGAGGGGAAGGGTAATTTCAAAAGTCGTGCTAACACCGCGTTCTGAACGGCAATTGAGATTGCCGTAATGCTTTTGGACAATCGTTTCATAACTGATATAAAGCCCTAAGCCGGTCCCTTGCCCTACAGGTTTTGTAGTAAAAAAGGGATCAAAAATTTTCCCTTGAACCTCTGGATCAATCCCGCACCCATTATCAGTAATAGTAATCTGAATTTGCTCCCCTTCTAATTCTTGGGTTTGAATATGAATCTTTCCCGAATTAGCGGGGGCATGGGCTTCGATCGCATCAATAGCATTGGTAAGAAGATTCATAAAGACTTGATTGATTTCCCCCGCCCAACATTCAACCGGCGGAAGTTTACTGTAGTCTTTAATCACTTCAATTTGGGGAGGGAGAGACTCAGAAATCTGAATTCTATGTTGTAGAATCACCAAGCTACTTTCCAATCCCTCGTGAATATCAACGGCTTTCAACTGAGCTTCATCCAACCGGGAAAAATTCCGGAGACTCAAGACAATCCGCTGGATGCGATCGGCCCCTGATTTCATAGAATTCAGGAGTTTAAACAAATCTTTTTTAACAAAGGGCAAATCAATCTGCGCTTCCATTGCCACAATCTCTGAGTCTGGTTCTGGATTTTTTTCCTGATACAGGGACAACAGATCTAAGATATCTCTGAAGTAATCTGTAGCGGGTGAAAGATTGCTATAAATAAAACTCACCGGATTATTAATTTCATGGGCAATGCCTGCGACTAACTGACCCAAACTACTCATTTTTTCATTATGAATCAATTGCCCTTGGGTTTGCTTAACTTGCCGTAGGGCAGTAGCGAGAGATTCGGCTTTTTCTTTTAAATGAATTTCTTGTTTTGTCAGTTGTTCATTGGCGTTTGAGAGTTGCTGGGTTCGTTCGATGACCCGAAATTCTAGTTCAGCTTTGGCTTGTTTTAAGGCATCTAAAGCATGACGGCGTTCCTGGAGGACGGCAATTAAAACTAGGGTGGTAACTGAAATGACCGCAATAAAAGATTCTAAGAAGAGGAGAGAGGCATTGAGATTGTCTCGAACAAAGGAACTACGATTGAGAATAGTTCCAGCGATCGCCATTAATCCAGTCAAGGCGATCGCTAAGGTAGTCCAGCGTTCCGAAAACCGAAAAGCAGCCCAACCCAATAAGGGAATCATTAGATATTCTACAGGATATCCATACCAAAATGCTAAACTAACCACTCCATTAAAGAGTAAAAACCAACTCCAACTTTCCAGACGGAGAACCCGCAATTCTTGGGCCAAAATTTTTGCCAAATTAAATATAATTCCAGTCTGATTTTTCGGTTGCCAAATTGGGCTTAAAAAGTGATACCAAGTTAATAAAACTGGAGTAAAAATTAGGACACCGGCCAGATTGGATACCCACCAAGTTAACCAAGACTGTCCAAAATTTGACCAATCTATCCATTGCGCCACACAAAGGGCTAAAATGCCCACAGTAGCACTAATCATTTGAGCGGCGATCGCCCCACAACTGACAAAAATAAATACCTCATTCGCCCGATGAAACGGATACCAGGTATGAGTCAAATGGCGAATCAAAGCGGCCCCAAATATAGGAGTTAGGGTATTTCCCACCGCAGTAACTGCCGCAATTGCCAGACTAATCGGGGTAGGATTGATGAATACTGAAATAGCAAAAGAACCCAAAGCAATACCGGGCCAAATCTGGTTTCCCCAGATTAAAACTGCCCCCAACCCCACCCCTGCAGGAATCCAAACCGCTGTAACATCACCGGGGAGGACAGCTAACTTGAGTCCAAGAATGCCCAAAACACAGTAAAAAAGGGCGACCGGAGCAATTAATAGGACATTTTGTCGGAACTGAAGTGGGTTTAATCGTCTCTTCATCTGACACTCCGTAAGGGATATTATCCTCAAAAAATCATTATTAAACGCCTATTTTTGCAGTCATTTTTGACGTGGAAAATTCAGAATTTGTATAAATTTTTCCTTAATTTTCTCCTCTAGCTAATGAACGCAAACCAATTTCCAGTGATTGTCTTATGAATATCTGTGGTCCCTGACCTTACTAGAACTCCCCCATTCCTGTTTGATGGGGCTTTTAATTTCCTGTTACAGGTATTGTTCTGGCATTAGACAATTAGGGTTTGAAAGAGCTATCATATTTAAGGTTCCTCACAATCACGTGGTTGTAAAGGTGGATTAGGAACGAGGGACGCTAACTGATAATAGTCCAATCCGCCGCCAACTTGCTATCTAGGTTTATCATAACAGGGGATTGGCGGTAATCAAACTGGGGATTTATCAAACTGATCCATCCTGTTTCTGAGGAAATAAGTGAGGGTAAATCCTAGGGTTGCTTCTCTCGGTGGAATGATCTCAAAATATTCAGGATTGGCCCTAGCGTTTTGGGACTACCCTGGTGATTAGAAACTCTAGGGTTTTATAGAGGACCAGATTCAGCAATCTGCTATCAGACTCAGTTTTTTGCTATCCATAGTACATCTGTCTTGAAAACATCCGATGGAATAAAATTCAAAAGGGGAACAGTTTCCTGGCGAAAATTCTGATCTAAACCCATTGGGTGCGATCGCCTCATTACTCTTCCGCTGAAAATGTTAAGTTTTGGTAATTTTAAACCCAGTTAAGTTCAGTTAGCCTCTCTGGGCTTGTATTATTGAAGGTAGGCCACTTGGGAAACTCCAAAAAATAAAATATTCTAGGAGAGATCCCGCCAATCCTCTGAGTATCGGTGGAATAGGTGCAATTCTACCCAACCTCTCATGCACCCCTTGTTCAGAAAAATCTATGAAGTCTTGCTAGGTTTTTTACACCCATAAACATCTAGCAAAATCCGATTTTTATTTTTTATTTATTAAGTTAAACACATAGGTTAATAAATTCCATAATAAAAATAATTACACAAGGCATTTTTCTGTATCGAGGCTGTTGAAAAGAATATCCAAAAGACAGTGTTTTGAGCAACATTTTATTTAATAAATGATAGAATCTATAAAAGAGCCTATAATAAAATAATCTCTAAATTTTTTCTTATTATTCCCGAAATTTAACTCAAAAAGTGTAGCTTTATAAAATTCAACCAATCCATAAAAATTAAGATTATGAAGATACTTGCCAATTTGCCCGGTTATAAAATCAGTGAAACCTTATACCACGGGACTCGGACTGTAGTCTATCGAGGAATTCGGGCTAGGGATAAAAAACCTGTTGTCATTAAAATTTTACGAAATGAAAACCCTAATTTCCATGAAGTGGCTCAGTTTCGTAATCAATATATTATAGCAAAAAATCTCAACTATCCGGGTATTATTAAAACTTTATCCCTAGAGGTATATCAAAATGGCTATGCCTTAGTGATGGAAGATTTTGGGGGAGTTTCTCTGGCTCATTATGTACAAGCGGCCACCGAAAAAATTTTAAAATCTAAATTATGGGATTTATTGGAGTTTCTAAAAATTACCATTCAAATTACAGGAATTATTCATCATTTACACCAAAATCGAGTAATTCATAAAGATATTAAACCCGCAAACATTTTAATCAATCCAAAAACTACTGAAATTAAATTAATTGACTTCAGCATTTCTTCTCTGTTACCGAGAGAAATCCAGGAAATTGAAAATACCAATGCGTTAGAAGGTACTTTAGCTTATCTATCACCCGAACAAACCGGCAGAATGAATCGAGGGATAGACTATCGGAGTGACTTTTATTCATTAGGAGTGACTTGTTATGAACTCTTAACGGGACAATTACCCTTTGTTTCAGAAGATGCGATGGAGTTGGTACATTTTCATTTGGCTAAACCACCTATTCCCATCCACAAACTGAATCCAAGCATTCCGGTGGCTTTATCTAAAATTGTCCTGAAAATGATGGCAAAAAATGCCGAAGAGCGGTATCAGAGTGCATTAGGAATTAGATATGATTTAGAAACTTGTTTATCACAATTAGAACAAATTGGACAAATTCAGGACTTTGAAATCGGCCAACAAGACATCAGCGATCGCTTTTTGATTCCGGAAAAATTATACGGGAGAGAAGCCGAAGTTACTCAACTTTTAAATGCCTTTGAGAGAGTCAGCCAGGGGGCAAGCGAAATGATGCTCGTTGCTGGATTTTCCGGCATTGGCAAAACCGCAGTGATTAATGAAGTTCATAAACCGATTGTTCGGCAACGGGGTTATTTTATCAAGGGCAAATATGACCAATTTAACCGGAACATTCCTTTTGGGGCTTTTGTGCAAGCTTTTCAAGATTTAATCGAGCAGTTATTATCGGAATCTGATACTCAGTTACAAACCTGGAAAGCCAAAATACTGGAAGCCCTGGGCGAAAATGGACAAGTTTTAATTGACGTAATTCCTGATTTGGAAAATATCATTGGAAAACAGCCCTCAGCCCCAGAATTAGTGGGAACGGCTGCCCAAAATCGCTTTAATCTCCTGTTTCAAAAGTTTGTGCAAGTTTTTACAACCAAAGCTCATCCGTTAGTGATATTTTTAGATGACTTACAATGGGCAGATTCTGCTTCTATTGACTTGCTCAAAATATTGATACAAGAGACTGAATATTTATTAGTCTTGGGGGCTTATCGGGATAATGAAGTCTCTCCGATTCATCCTTTTATATTAGCCCTTAATGAAATAATCAAAAGCGGAGCCACTCTTGATACCATCACTTTATCTGCGTTAAGCAAAAATGACCTCAATCAGTTAGTATCAGAAACGTTAAATTCTCCCTTATCTTTAACTGAATCTTTAACCGAATTAATTTATCAAAAAACCCAGGGTAACCCCTTCTTTGCGACTCAGTTCCTCAAGGCATTGCATGAAGATAAACTAATTACCTTTAACCGCCATCAGTCCCCCCTGACTTCGGACAGAATTCAAGGGGGATGGCAATGCGATCTTGCCCAAGTCAAAGCCCTGGCGATTACAGATGACGTGGTAGAATTCATGGCATTGCAATTACAAAAGTTACCCAAAGAAACGCAGGATATTCTCACATTAGCTGCTTGTATTGGAGCTGAATTTGATTTGAATACCTTAGTCATTGTCAGCGAAAAATCCCAGGGAATGACCGCAACTGCTTTATGGCAAGCGTTGCAAAAAGGGTTGGTGATTCCCACGACGAAAATTTATAAGTTCTTTACTGAACCGGAGAAGGAGGAACTTTTCAATGTTTCAGCGAATCCCACTTATCGATTTTTACATGACCGGGTTCAACAAGCCAGCTATTCTCTCATTCCTGAATTGCAGAAAAAGCAGACCCATTATCATATTGGCAAACTCCTCCAACAAAACTTGTCCGAAATAGAACAAGAAGAAAGGCTATTTGATATAGTCGGGCATTTGAATTTAGGTCAAGAGTTAATTACTCAAACAGGGGAACGGGAATCCTTAGCCCGAATTAACTTAGCGGCTGCCCAAAAAGCCCGGAATTCTACGGCTTATTCAGCCGCCCAAAATTTTGTGCAAATTGGGCTAAATTTGCTGGAGTTGGACCGCTGGAAAAATCAATACAAACTCTGCCTAGATTGTTATGTAAATGCCGCAGAAATAGCCTATTTAAATGCAGATTTTGAAGGAATGGAAGTTCTAGCAAACCAGGTTTTAAACTCAGCTAAAACTGTACTAGACCAAGTAAAAATTTATAAAATTAAAATCAGTGCTAGGACAACCCAGAATCGGATGTTAGAGGCGATCGCGATCGGTCAAAAAGCCCTAAAACTATTGGGGGTAGAGTTCTCCACTGAACCCAATCCAGCCTTGATAGAAGAAGCGCTCAAAACCTTAGCCGATCAACTTCAAGATACCCCGATTGAGCAGTTGGTTAATCTGCCAGTGATGAAGGATCCTCAAACCATTGCTGCAATGGAACTATTAGCCTTATTATTTCCCCCAGTTTATCAAGCCAGTCCAGGGTTACAACCGCTATTATGTTCCACCCTAGTGAGTCTATCCCTACAATTTGGAAATACACAGGCATCAACCATTGGGTATGCCGGTTATGGCATGGTGCTCTGTGCTTTTTTGGGGGAGGTAGAAAAAGGCTATCGTTTCGGGCGTCTCGCACTTAGTTTACTGAATCGGTTAAATGTGCGCGAATTAAAGCCGATGACTTTACTTTGGTTTGGATTTTTTATCCAACATCGTCAGGAAGCCTTAAGAGCAACTTTCCCCCATGTGAAAGAAGGTTATTTAGTGGGCATGGAAATCGGAGATTTTCTGACGGCAGGTTATAATATTGCGGTTTATTTTTATAATAATTTCTTCGCCGGTGTCACCTTAGAAGATTTGGAGGCCGAAATAGAGAATTACTGCGTGGTTTTAAATAAAGCCAAGCAAAATTCTCCTGTGCTTTACCTAAAAATGACCCAACAAATGCTTCAAAATTTGATGGGAATAGCCCCTCAACCCGAGTTATTAATGGGAACCTCGTACAATGAAAGTGCGATGATTGCCCAGTATCAGAAAGATAATGAACTCTCCGGACTGGCTTATCTTTATACCTATAAGCTCATTTTAGATTATCTATTTTATCAGCCGCAAAATGCCTTAACCTATATAACTGAAGCTAATCTGGCTTTGAAAGCCGTCTTTGGATCTATTCAAACCCCAATTTTTCATTTTTATGCGGCTTTAAACTATTTAGCAGTCTGCCATAATCAGTCGGCAATAGAGCAAGCTAATACGCTGAAAATTGTAGAGAGTCATAAAACTATTATTGAAGAATGGGCGCAGTATGCACCCCAAAACTACCATCATAAACTTTGTTTGATTGAGGCTGAAAAATATCGAATTTTAGGCCAGAAGTCCGAAGCAATTAACCTTTATGACCAGGCAATTGCTGGCGCGAAGCAAAATCTATATCTCCAGGAAGAAGCTTTAGCCAACGAACTAGCCGCTCAATTTTACCTCGATTGGGGTAAAGAAAAAATTGCCGCAGGTTATATCCAAGAAGCTTACTATGGTTATGTCCAATGGCGAGCTAAAGCCAAGGTTACCGATTTAGAACAACGGTATCCCCAACTCCTCTCACCTATCCTAGAACCACCTCCCATGACTGCCTTCTTGCCTCACACCACCACTGAAGAAGTCATTGCAGGTAAACACACCTCCAACCGGATCTCTGAGGCCCTAGATTTGGCAACGTTACTCAAAGCATCTCAAGCTATTTCTAGCGAGATTCACCTTGACAAACTTTTAAGCGTTATCTTAGAAATTATCATTGCTAATGCTGGGGCAAATAAGGGTGTTCTTCTTTTGAAACAAGATCAAAATTTACAGGTAAGCGCTTTGATAGAATTTGGGAAATCTCCGAAAATTCTCTCTTCAATTCCTCTGGAATCCAGCTTAGATGTTCCAATTACTGTAGTGAATACAGTCAAACGAACTTTAAAACCTTTAGTCTTAACTGATGCCCGAATTAATCCTCGGTTTATGACGGATAGTTATATTCAAAAATATCAACTCAAAAGTGTGCTTTGTAGTCCCCTTCTCCATCAAGGGCAGTTGCTTGGAGTTTTATATCTCGAAAATCATCTAACGGTCGGTGCATTTACTCGCGATCGCATTGAACTCCTGAGTCTCATTTGCGCTCAAGCTGCGATTTCTTTAGAAAATGCCTGTCTCTATCAAACTGCCCAACAAGCCTTAACTGAACTCAAAGAAGCACAACTGCAAATCGTGCAAAGTGAAAAGATGTCAGCTTTAGGAAACCTTGTTTCGGGAATCGCTCACGAAATCAATAATCCTATTAATTTTTTAAGTGGAAATATTAATCCTGCTTTGGATTACATTCGGAATTTGTTTGATTTACTGGGTTTAATTCAAGAAAAATATCCCCATTTAGACCCAGAAGTTCAAGATAAGATAGCAACCATAGAGCTGGATTATATTCAAGAAGACTTGCCAAAACTAATCGAATCCATGCAAGAAGGTGTTAAACGGATTAATGACATTAGTAATAGCTTGAGAACGTTCTCTCGTGCTGATACCGATCGCCCTGTGGCTTGCAATATTCACCACGGACTCGATAGCACTATTATGCTGCTCAAACACCGCCTGAAATCTAACGAAAATCGCCCGGAGATTAAAGTTATCAAAGACTATAGTGATTTGCCGATGATTGAATGTTATGCAGGCCAATTAAATCAAGTTTTCATGAATCTCTTGAGTAATGCGATCGATGCTCTGGAAGACTCAAATCAAGGATGTGAGTATAGTGAGATTAACAATCAAATTGTTATCACAACTGAACTCTCTAGTGACCCTCACCAGGTCATCATTCGGATTAAAGATAATGGGATTGGAATGAGTGAAGACTTGCAAGCCAAAATTTTTGAGCATTTATTTACGACAAAAGCTGTGGGGAAAGGAACTGGACTCGGATTGGCGATCGCCCGTCAAATTGTCGTAGAAAAACACTCGGGTTTGCTGGATGTTAAGTCACAATTAGGTAAGGGAACCGAATTTACTATTATACTTCCCTTTGAAGCCAAATCTAGTTTATAGTAAGAATTACTTGATAAATTAACGGTTTCTATAAACTTTAATAAACGTTAATAGGCTCCCAATTAACCCCTCCCTTAACTCGGTTCTAAATCAGAGTTAATCTTCCCTTCTTCCGGTGCCAAATCGACCTTATCGTACAAATCAAGCAGTTGCAGGGAGAAGTCAAAAGATTGGAACGAGACCGTTGCTTCTAAGCCATTGTACTCGCGAAATAGCCAAGCCTGGTCCTCAGTTTTGGTGTAATGTTCGAGATGGGCAGTATATTGGTCAATTAACAAATATTCCCTAAAACTAGCAATGGTCCGATAAGCTGCAAATTTTTCATCTTTATCGTAACTGCGCGTTGACTGGGATAACACTTCAGCAATGACAATCGGATTGGTAATGGTATCTTTGCGCCCTTCCTGCAATTCTACCGGCTGACCGACCACCATCACATCAGGATAAGTATAGATTCGTCGATCCGGAATCCAAAGCCGTTGATCGGCAATAAAGACATCTAAGGGTTGGCGTTTCAGTCCAAAATTAAGAAACGCGAACAAATTACCGGCTATCCGGTTATGATTGGGTGTACCACCGGGCATGAGAACAAGGTCTCCATTACGATATTCATGACGGTCCTGGGAGGCAATTTCTTGGGCTAAATATTCATCAACCGTATAGGTGCGTTGGCTGAGGGTAGAAGTCATAGCAACTCGCAGGTTAGGTTTAGTTTAATTATACCTCAAATTGAAAAAGGTTTGGTTCTATTGACCTCATCAGCTAATAAAAAAGGGTGCGTTATCTTCCTCTTCACGCACCCTTAATTCAGGGGTTAACTCTTTTTCTTCACTGTGGAAGTTGTGGATTTTTTCTTAGTTGTCCCGGTTTTTGACTTGGTACTACTGGTTTTGGATTTGCTACTACTCTTACTCTTAGAGGTGGATGTTTTGGCCGCCAGCAGTTCCACAGCTTGGGCGAGGGTGACCTCTTCTACGGTGGTGCCTTCGGGTACAGAGGCATTGGTTTTGCCGTGTTTGACGTAGGGTCCGTAGGGTCCGTCGTAAACGTTTACGGGTTCGTCATCTGCGGGATGTTTGCCGAGTTCCCGCAGGGGTTCCTTGGCTTTGCTAGTTTTGCTACTGCGGCTTTTTTTCGGTTCGGCGAGTAATTCTAAAGCACGAGATAGGGTGATGCTGAGGACATCATCTCCGGCTTTCAAGGACCGATATTCTTTGCCCTCTTCTTTCCCGCGATCGCAGACCACATAAGGACCAAATCGGCCTAAACTGGCTTGGATTTTGCCGCCGTTTTCGGGATGCACTCCCAAAGTGCGGGGTAAGGCTAACAGTCCCACCGCTTGTTCTACGGTCAAGTTTTCTGCGGTGACGCCTTTGGGGAAAGAAGCCCGTTTCGGTTTTTTATTCTCTTCGGTCGCTTCTCCCAGTTGAACATAAGGACCATATTTGCCAATCAAGATATAAATCGGCAGTCCGGTATTGGGGTCGGTACCAAGTTGGTCCGGTCCTTCGGTTTTTTGCTTGAGAATCAGTTGGACTTGTTCCGGGTCCAGGTCCGAGGGGGTGAGGTCCTTGGGAATAGAAGCGGTAACGACGCCGCTACCATTGTCGGCTTCGATATAGGGTCCATAGCGCCCAATGCGAACTTTAGCGTCTAGGTTTTCCAATTCCACGCTACGGGCTTGGTTGGGGTCGATCGCACTTTCCTGTTGTTTGACTTGGGTTTCCAGTCCCGTTTCCCCGAGATAAAATTTCTGGAGATAGGGCAACCAGGCGGCTTCTCCGGTGGAAATATCATCCAGAGTCCGTTCCATTTTCGCCGTAAAGCCGGGGTCTACCAATTCGGGGAAGTATTTTTCCAACAAATCGGTGACGGCAAAGGCGGTAAAGGTGGGGACCAAGGCATTGCCTTTAAGGATGGAATAGCCGCGATCAATGATGGTACTAATGATGCTGGCGTAGGTACTGGGACGTCCGATGCCTTCGCTTTCTAGGGTTTTGACCAGGGAAGCTTCGGTATAGCGGGCGGGGGGTTGGGTTTCATGGCCCACTGCTTCAATTTTTTGGCAATCGGGGCGATCGCCAACTTTTAAGGCCGGTAAAATCACCTCTTGGTCCTCTAACGCCGCATCGGGATCATCCGACCCCTCCACATAAGCACGCAAAAATCCTGGGAAATCGATCCGCTTGCCACTGGACCGAAATCCGGCATTCTCCACCTGCAAATCTACCACAACAATGGTTTGACGGGCATCGGCCATTTGGCTGGCGACGGTGCGTTTCCAAATCAAATCATAGAGTTGTAATTCCCGTCCCGAGAGGGGAGTTTGTTGGGGAGTTCGGAAACTGCTTCCTGCTGGACGAATCGCTTCGTGGGCTTCCTGCGCCCCTTTGCTCTTGGTGGCATATTGCCTGGGTTTGGGGCTGAGATACTCTTTCCCGTACATTTCTGCCACACAGGTCCGCGCTGCGGTGAGGGCCTGTTCTGACAGATGCACCGAGTCGGTTCTCATGTAGGTGATGTACCCATTTTCGTAGAGACTTTGGGCAATTTTCATCGTATCCCGGGCCGACAACCTCAATTTGCGGTTTGCCTCCTGTTGCAGGGTGGAGGTGGTAAAGGGGGGAGAGGGTTTGCGGGTGGTGGGACGTTCCTCAACTTTGGCGACTTGCCAAGGTTTGCCCGTGAGTTGGGTAACCAAGGCCCTGGCTTGTTCTTCGTTGAGGAGGACGACAGTGCGACCGGCGATAATTTGGCCCGTAGATTCATCAAAGTCGCTACCCGTGGCAACTTTGCGATCGCCCAGAGTGACCAGTTTGGTCTCAAACGGGGTTTTGGCCTGAACTAAGCGGGCTTTTAAATCCCAGTAGGACCCTTGACGGAAAGCGCGACGCTGCCGTTCACGTTGGACCAACAGACGCACCGCCACCGACTGCACCCGACCCGCAGAGAGTCCCGAGGCGATTTTTTTCCACAACAGCGGCGAGAGGGTATAACCGACCAAGCGGTCTAAAATCCGGCGCGTTTCTTGGGCATGGACCAATTGATAATCAATCGTGCGGCAATTGTTGAGGGCATCACGGATCGCCTCCCGGGTGATTTCGTGAAACACCATGCGCTTAATCGGCACCTTGGGCTTAAGCACTTCTTGCAGATGCCAACTAATGCTTTCTCCTTCCCGGTCTTCGTCCGTTGCCAGAATCAGCTCATCGGCGTCTTTGAGGGCATCTTTGAGGGTTTTGACGACTTTTTGCTTGGTTTTGGGGATGACGTAGAGAGGCTCAAAATCGGCTTCTACATTGACCCCAAGCTGCGCCCATTTTTCCCCTTTGACTTGTTCGGGAATTTCATCGGCAGAGGAGGGCAGATCGCGCACGTGACCCATCGATGCCTCTACGCGATAATCGTTCGGCAGGAAGTTCCGAATCGTGCGGGCTTTGGTTGGAGATTCGACGATGACGAGGGTTGACATGGCACCTTTTGGGGATAGCAGCTTTGTAGAACGTCAGCTTGAGAGCTTTTTGGGGGAGATGTCAAGGGCGATCGGGAAAGGGGGCATCAGTCTAACGGGAGTCTAACGGCCCCGTTTTTGCAGTTGAGCGCTGCTGGTCGATCCGTGCCAATCTCTAGTTATATCTGATTTCGCGAACCCGATTGGGTGGCGGGATCAGGGGATGGGCGGTTCGGTAGTGGGGACTTGAGGCTGAAGGCTGAGACTGACTTCTACCCGGAGGACTGGAAAGAGCGGCGATCGCCTCGGTTCTCGATCGCCAGGGTTCCCGATCTCCTTTATATCTATGATGGGGGTGATCAAGGGTGACTTAACATCCCACTTGGATCAGAGTCTTTTCCATCGGAGGTCCCGATGGTTGGGGAGAAGCTCCCTAAATTGACCCTAACACAAGCAGAGGAAACCGGAGGCAAAAATGGGGAAGGGGGTGAAGAAGTCGCGGATTAGACTTGCGTTTTCTCCCCAGTTGCAATGGGTTTTAGGCGTTCCTCGGAACAGCAACCCGGAGGTTGGGATGAATCAATAGGGGCGAATATCACCGGGTTTCACCCAGAGGAGTCGAGGCGATTCGAGGGGTTCGGGCGGATATCAAGGTAAGATGCAAGATGTAAAGAATTGCTAATGCATGAACTGCACCAACTTGATGCTGAGTGATTGTATTGTATCTGCCGATAACTTCCTATGAACTTTGCTAATCTTGCCGCCCAGTTAAATGCTGGAATAATTTTGCCAGAGGGAATTGTCATTATTACCCTGCTGGTGGTCCTGGTTTATGACCTGATCGTCGGACGGGAGTCGTTAAAAGTGACCCCTTACATGGCGATCGCCGGTCTACTGGCGTCCCTGGTGGCGCTGGTTTATCAATGGGATGCCAGCGACCCAATTTCGTTCCTCGGTGGGTTCAATGGCGACGCCATGAGCGTGATCTTTCGCGGCATTATCGCCCTGTCTGCGGTGGTGACTGTTTTGATGTCGATCCGCTATGTGGAAAACTCCGGCACCGCAATGGGCGAGTTTCTGATGATTTTGCTCACCGCAACCCTGGGGGGAATGTTCCTCTCCGGCGCAGATGAGTTGGTGATGATTTTTGTCTCTTTGGAAACCCTGAGTATTTCATCGTATCTGCTCACGGGTTACATGAAGCTGGACCCCCGTTCCAATGAGGCGGCTTTAAAATATCTGCTGATTGGCGCTGCATCTTCGGCAGTGTTTCTCTATGGGATGTCTTTGTTGTATGGACTTTCCGGGGGAGAAACTCGCTTAAGTGCGATCGCCGCAGGCATGACAGCTTCTGGAACTGGCCCCTCGATCGGACTGGTGATTGCCCTCGTGTTCGTGATTGCCGGTATTTCGTTCAAAATATCTGCGGTTCCCTTCCACCAATGGACCCCGGACGTTTACGAAGGCTCTCCCACCCCCGTTGTAGCGTTCCTCTCCGTGGGTTCTAAAGCAGCAGGGTTTGCCTTGGCAATTCGTCTGCTGACGACGGCATTCCCCCTCGTCGAAGAACAGTGGCACTTCGTGTTTACCGCCCTCGCCATCCTTAGTATGGTTTTAGGTAATGTGGTGGCCCTCGCTCAAACCAGTCTCAAACGGATGCTTGCCTATTCCTCCATCGGACAAGCAGGGTTTGTAATGATTGGGTTAATTGCCAATACCGATGCCGGATATGCGAGCATGATTTTTTATCTGCTGGTTTATCTGTTCATGAACTTGGGTGCATTCACCTGTTTGATTCTCTTCACCCTCCGCACGGGAACGGATCAAATTAGTGAATATGCGGGGCTGTATCAAAAAGACCCCTTGTTAACCTTGGGGTTAAGTATTTGTTTGCTCTCTCTGGGTGGAATTCCTCCCCTGGCTGGATTTTTCGGAAAAATTTATCTGTTCTGGGCCGGTTGGCAAGCGGGTCTTTATGGCTTAGTATTGCTAGGCTTATTAACCAGTGTGGTTTCGATTTACTACTACATCCGCGTTGTCAAGATGATGGTAGTTAAAGAACCACAAGAAATGTCCGATGCGGTCAGAAATTATCCAGAAATTCGGTGGAATTTACGCGGAATGCGATCGCTCCAAGTGGGGTTAATCCTGACAGTGATTGCGACTTCCCTTGCTGGAATTCTGTCTAATCCCCTGTTTACCTTGGCGAATAATTCCGTTTCTCGGACCTCTATGTTACAAGCCTCAATGGGGAAAACCGTCCCTGTTGCCACCTTAACCAGTCCGGCAGACTTAGACGCGTCCAATACCCCTTAATAAAAGCCGGTTCAATTATCAACGGTAATATTTTGTAGAGGCAATCCCGGTGGGGTTGCCTCTCTCCTATTTTAGGGGTCTACTCAAACCCCATTCAGGATCACTTTTGGTTAATTCCAAATTAATTCCAGTAGCCGAATCACCAACCAAGTTAGTAATCCATAGACGGCGATCGCAATCAAAGCGTTGAACTCAAAAGCAGAATTTCCAAAGCTTGGAGTCGTAAACAGGGTTTCAAATGGCGTGACAAAGGGAGAGGATAAGGCATAAATAAACCCCGCAAACTGATTGGCTGGATTTGCGCCTAAAAGTCGCAACACAACCCGCAAAATCAACAAAACTCCCAATGCTCCCATCAGATAGTAAATCACTTGATTAGTCTTGCTTAAGGCAAGTCTGCGTCTAACTTCAGCAACGCGCCGTTCCTCTTCTTCCAATTGGATTCCTTCAATTCGGCGGTTGATATAGTCTTCTTGTTGTCGTAATTCCTGAAGCTGTCGGCTTAACCGTGCCTCTTCTTGTCGCAGTTCCCCGAGGTTTTGAATGTGACGTTCTTGTTCCCGTCGCAGATCATCAATGGCAGGGTTCCGGGATTGCTCAGAGGGACTATACGCGCGATCGCCTCCGGGAATGCCCGGATTTGGGGGTGTTAACGGTTGTTCGGGGAGTCGAACGGGATATTCTTCCCCCGAATCCCAGGATGGGGGTTGGTTGGCATTTTCGCGATCGGGTCGATTATAGTCTGGGTTCATCTTTATCCCTCCCTACAAGATAGTTTTATGCTTATGCTATCAATCGGTTTACCCGGTGAGGGCGATCGGCTGTAAAATCGCAACAAATTTAGAGGGGGAAAATTTGTGGATGATGCCGCCCTTTTTCTCACATTGTGGTAAAGTCGGATAGGGGGTAGTTTTATTAATTGTATCCGCCAGTAAATAAACCCGATTTAACCAACTTTTTATTCCAGTAAATTGGAATCCACTGTTTCGGTTTATATAAGTTCAAGTTAAAGCAAAGGCGGGGATTAAAAACCCCGCCTTTATTTTAGGTCTCCCTTGTCAGTTCTTCAAGTCGTTCCCGAGTTAACCCCGTGACGTTGATAATTTGTTCCACTGGCATTCCACTGCGGAACAGATTCACCGCAACTTGGGCGATCGCCTCCTGACGACCTTGTTGAAGACCTTGTTGGATACCCTGTTCGATACCCTTTTCTAACCCTTCATCTAAAATGGATTGATACATGGACGACTCGCGCATGAGGTCCCTCCTTAAAATCCGTTGAATTGACTCTTGATTCAATATTAACCCAGCTAGAATCGAGGAAGCCGCAGCAATATTCGCCTGTTCTTCTGGGTCCTCGATTTCTTCCACCGCCTGCGCCACTTGAGTTAACACTGCAATGGCGTTATCGGTACGACTTAAGGCGGCAAAGGGGAGTAAACCCGGTGAGTTTAAGAACAGTTCCGTCGGTTGTTCCCATAACCGAACCACCTCAAATTCGTGGTGGAGTTTATCCAAGTTAAACTGATTTTGATAAACTAAGGGAGACTCGGTGGGTCTGAGGTAAATCACCACCTGTCTCATTTCTTTGTCTGGAAAGCGTCGGTAAACTCTAACTCGATAGTCCAACATCCGAAAGGGAATCTTGAGGTCCGGGTTTATTTGGAATTCAAGGTGGAGAATAAAGTCGAACGATTGCAGTAAAATCAGGGAATCGGCGCGAATCGGTTCTAGGGAAAGTTCCTTGGGACTGAGTTCGGTTAATTCAACAGCCTGTCCCACAAACCACCGGGCAAAATCTAGGCTAAAATGTTCCGCTAAGAACTTACAAATGTTATCATACATAGAGGCAGTTTATTTGTTTGATGAACTGTTAGTTTCTGGAGTTTAGACTAAGCGAAATTTGACCCACCAGGAGGGGAGCCACTGTTAAAAGAGTGTAGGACAAAAATGAGAAGCTTAAGCGGTCTTTTTGGGGGATGATTTTGGTTTTGAATACCTCTTTTTGACCACTGGATAGCGAGTAGAGG